>NZ_VLKO01000004.1 GCF_007830355.1 Flavobacterium tiangeerense
GGACTTGGAAATGTGGACAACACCAGCGATGCCAACAAACCTGTTTCGTCTGCTGTGCAAACTGCCTTGGATTTAAAAGCACCATTGAACTCGCCAACTTTCACAGGAACACCTCTAGCACCAACTCCAACCGCAGGAGTTTCTAATGGCTTAATAGCAACAACAGAATTTGTAACTAATGCCGTGGCTACTGCTTCTGCAAATACGAGTTCAAATCTTGTAAATTTAACTACAGATCAAACAATTTCAGGAGTTAAAAGTTTTAGCGTTGATGCCATTATTAATGGCGTTACAGTAGGTAGAGGGAATTTTAATGAAAATTCAAATACAGCTGTGGGACTAGGAACTTTAGCAAATAATGCTGGATATGCTAATACTGGAGTAGGTAGAGGTGCATTAGCCTCAAATGGAGCGGCCGGAGGAAATACGGCATTGGGTTACATTGCATTATCAAATAATGTTTTAGGAACAGACAATGTTGCCATAGGTACTCAATCATTACAGTCAAATGTATCAGGATCACAAAATACTGCCATTGGTAAAAATGCAGATGTTGCCGCAAATGGAATTTCTAATTCGGTTGCAATTGGAGCAAATGCAATTGTTACCTCTTCAAATACAATTCAATTAGGATCAGATGGTAGCGGTTCACATGCACCTATAACAGATGTGAAGACTAGTGGTAGTTTAACTGCTGCAGGATACAAAATTCCAGGTGGTACTTCTACGGAATTTTTAAAAGCTGATGGCAGTTTAGATACAAGTACTTATCTTACTTCTTCTTCAGCAACAGATATAACTGTTAATGGTGTTACAGTTGGTAGGGGTAATGGAGCAGAAGTTTCAAATACAACTTTTGGTTCTCAATCCATGGTATCAAACACAACAGGTTTTTTAAATAGCGCTTTTGGTTTGGAAACTCTTCATAATAATATCGTGGGTTCAAGAAATACAGCGCTAGGAAGTAAAGCTTTATACTTTAACAACGCATATGACAATACTGCAGTTGGCTATTTGACATTACAGAATAATGCAACGGGTAGTTATAATGTTGGAATAGGTTCTGAAACTATGTTTGATAATACTTCTGGGGGTTATAATACAGCAGTAGGCTCTATGGCATTAAGATCAAATATTGGTGGAAACAATAACACGGCTAGCGGATATAATTCTTTGGGTTCTAATACTTCTGGAGGTGGAAATACAGCTTCTGGATATAACTCTTTACCGAGCAATACTAGTGGTACATATAATTCCGGATTTGGTGTACAAGCTTTAGAACAAACCACCACCGGAAATGCGAATACTGCTATAGGTGTGGCTGCAATAGACCAAAATACTACAGGGAGTAATAATGCTATCTTGGGTGCATTTGCAGGTAGATATGTTAGAGACGGAAGTCCAAATACAATAATAAATAGTTCGATATTAATTGGTGCAGAAAGCAGACCAAACGCTATAAATGAATCTAATCAAATAGTTATTGGCTATGGTGCAATAGGAAATGGATCAAATACCATTCAATTGGGAAATACTTCTATTACTGATGTGAAAACTAATGGAACCATGACTTCTTCGGGTTATAAAATTCCAAGTGGTACTGCTTCTCAATATTTAATGGCTGATGGTTCGGTTTCTACTGGTATTGATCCGGTTAGAGAAGTCGCCGATGAATTTAGTGCAACTGCGGCTCAAACTTCATTTACTTTAACGCAAACTAAATCACCCAACAGCAAGGTTAAAATGTATATCAATGGAATACGAATTAGTAATACTGCATATTCCGCATCAGGAAATACATTAACTTACATACCCTCTAATAACGGATCTTACTCGTTGTCAGTAAATGACCGAATTCAATTTGATTATTTTTATTAATAGCAGCTTCTAAAACCAAAACAATATGAAGTTTTTTATAAAAATTGTTTTTATTCTTTCACTGTTTTTTACATTTCAAGGAAATGCACAAAATAGTTTGGATATCTTAGGACTGAGCATTACTGATCCAGCAGCTGTTGCTTTCAGCTTAAGAAAATTAAGTAGTTCGTATACTGGAAGTGCCATTCAAGTTCGTCGTAGTTTAGACAACGCTACTTTAGACATTGGCTTTAATGGTGATGGCTCAATAGATTCTGCTGCAATATTAACATTCGTTGGAATACAAGATGGATATGTGAGTATTTGGTACGATCAAAGTGGGAATAATAGACACCTTATAAAACCAGATTTAAGTCAACAGCCTAGAATTGTATCAAACGGAACCTTTAAATATATAGGGACTAAGATTGCAATTGATTTTTCGGGGAACAAAGGCTTGGTTTATTCTGGATCTTTAAATTTGGCAAGTGTTACTGCAGTAATACGATCAGAATCTACTAACTGGCCAGGTTATCACTGTATTCTAGATGGGACTCCTAGAATTGGGGGAATATTAGAAAACGGAGGAACTAATTTTCATTCTAATGTGTCTCCTGTAGCTATTTGGAGAAACGGAATTTCAAAATTGATTTCGAGTTCATTAGGACCTACAAATGAAAGCATGGTATTGTCAATTACTACCAGTACGGATAATTTGAGCCAAATTTTCATAGGGAATTATGATGGTGGATCTAATGGAGGCTCTATTTTACAAAACGAAGCAATTGGTTTTTCTACGTTAAATACGGTAGGAGTTAGACAATTATTAGAGTGTAATCAAGGAGGTTATTATGGAATCCCACTAACGTTATGCACAACAGCAATCCTAACCAGTCCTTCACCACTAAATAGGTTTGAATGTAGAGGAACCGTTGCAACCCCATTAAGCGTTGAAGCTACAGGTCAGAACCTAACTTTTCAATGGTATAGCAACACCATTCCAAGTACTGTGGGTGGTACATTAATTGCTAATGCTACTTCAGCTACTTTTATTCCACCAACCGTAAATAATGGCACTACATATTATTATGTTGTTGTTTCTGGAAGTTTGGGTTTACCAGCGATAAGTCTCATTTCGGGGCCTGTAATCGTTGAAGAACTAGGGCCTGTTACCATAAATCCAGCTTCAGTTACCATTAATGCGGGAGATACGGCAACCCTTACAGCATCTGGTGCAATTACTTATTCATGGAGTAGCGTTTTATATACCCCTTTGGATCAAGTAACAACTGCTAAGTTGGCTGTTGGATTGCGATTGCTGAAATCTAATTATACGGGATTTGCGGTTCGCTTAAGACGTGCAAGTGATAATGTTGAAGCTGATTTTGGCTTTTCAGGTAAAAATCTAGATACAGCAGCAATTGATTCTTGGCTCGGAGTTTCAGCTGGATATTGTGTAAAACTGTATGACCAGTCAGGAAATGGAAATGACATGGTTGCGCCTTCAACTAGTGCACAACCACTTTACGTTGCATCTGGATTAAATTCAAAACCTATTTTAAGGTTTAATACGTCACAAAGTATTAAAAATAATTTTATTTTTTCTACTCCTTACTCGGTTGTGTATACAGCAAAACAAACAGGTCCTAGTAGAGGTAGAGTTTTAAATGGTTCTAATAACAATTGGCTTTTAGGATGGTGGGGAGGAAGTAAAAGTCAGGCCTATTTTGAGGGTTGGGTTTCACAAGAAAACGGAATTCCTGCAGACAATAACGCTTATGTATACTCAGGAACAGGAAACGGGTCAGCGTCATTTGTTTTTGAAAATAGTATTGTTAAAACGATTTCTCAAAATGGAGGTAATGGCAGTCCTAATGGGTTACGAATTAATGAAAGTGAACCGTCTGATGCGGATGTTGCAGATATTTTTGCCTTTGACTCCGTACTTTCAGAAGTAGACAGAATAAAGGTAGAGCTAAGCACAGGAAACTATTACGGAATTTTTCCAAATATTCCCTTGGGACTTACAGCTTCTATTGATGTATCTCCAACTGAAACAGCAACATACTATGTATCTGGTTTTTCTTTAAATGGTGCTTGTGTAGTAAATAATTCTGTAACAGTAACAGTTTTAAAAGATCCTAACCTTAGTAGTTTTGGAAATGTAACCAAGACTTTCTTTGACGGATCTTATACTATTATGCCACCAACAAGTCAAAGTAATGGAAGCATTTCATACGCCAGTAGTAATCCTAGCGTTGCCACCGTAAGCGGATCTAATGTGACAATAACAGGTCCTGGAACTACTACAATTACTGCTACGCAAGATCTTACTGGGACTCATTTTGCCGGAACTATAACTGCATCATTAACGGTGAATAGCGTTATTGTACTAACAAGAAATGGGAAAATTTCTACTTCCGATGTTAATTATGTAAATAAAAATGGTGCTTTAAGCACGAGTAATTCTTTAACTCCTTTTGGTAATCCAGTAGCTACAAAATCAAACGATGGGTTAACACAAGCTTCAGCTGGAACTAGTGCTTTACAAATAAAAACAGATTATCCATCTGCAACGGATGGATTGTATTGGATTGTAAATCCTAATATTAATGGAGGTTCGCCATTTCAAATATATGCAGATATGACTACCGATGGTGGTGGATGGACATTGATTTTGTGTAATAACAATAATTCTGGATGGAATGGAACTAATGCTATTCTAAGAAATGAAACAGTTCCAACGATTAATGGTCAATATTCAATTATAGCCTATGCAGATTATCTTAAAAAGAGTACTAGTGGTTTTCAGTATATGATCGAAGCTTCAGCAAGAGGTCGTTGGGGTGGTATTTGGACTGCTAACCAAGCGTATAGTTTTGTCAACACCAATAATACTCAAACAGATATTACTTTAAATACAAAATTTGATTCTTGGAATTACAATAATGATGGAATTGAACAGATTATGCCTTGGTATGCAAATGGTTCACAAGGAGCTATAACAACAAGTAGCGACCCCAATGGAGCATGGTGGGGTACTTTAGTTTCCACAAACGGATTCTCTCCTGCGCCATGGATGGGTTGTTGTGGTAATGATAATCCAGGAATTATTTGGTATTGGGTACGTTAAAAGTAGAATGTTATAAATTGAATAAAAAAAAGGTTCAACTGTTGTAAGTTGAACCTTTTTGATGTGATTTTAAATTTTTTAAACTTTACCTAGAGTATACAACTGCTCCATTGTAGGGGATACGCTTCCGCCAGCAGGCTCAAGTGTTATCCCAAAAGCTTGTGCTTCATTTGCATTATTTACAGCAAATAATTTTTGATCATTTTTATCAAAATTTTCTAACAAACCAATACTTGTAGGGGTTAACGGATCTAGTTTTAAAGCCCATACTTGATACACCATTCCTTCAGGAGGTTCAGGTAATCCCGATGCATCAACATAAACAACTTTTGTGTCTTGGTTCCAATACACTTTGGCAAAAGACTCTGGTGCTACTGCTTGACCTCCCAAACCTACAACAGTATTTTTAGTATCTCTTACTACTGCTAAACTGGTTTCAACTGCTGTGTTTTTAATTTTTAAACTTTTAAATTCTTTCTCTAAAGTTGCTTTTTCAAGTTTTGTAGCAACTACTTGACTTGAAGTAACATTGAGTTCATTGTATTGATATCCTACGCCTAAAAGTAAAAGTAAAGTTGCAGCCCAACCCAAATACTGCATTTTGTTACTACTCCTTTCAAGTGCTATCACAGGAGCGTGTTTTAATTCTAGTTTTTCTTTAATTTTCTCAAAGTTGACTACTGAGTGAAATGGAGAAAAACTTGATGATAAGGCTACAATTGCTTTTTCTATAGCAATTATCTCTGAGTTTATTTCAGCAGAATTTTTTGCTTTGCTGGCCACTTCTTCGCTTTCAGACTCACTTAGTAAGCCGTAAACATAAAGTTCCAGAATTCCTGATTCTATATATTCTTTTGTTTCCATTAGATTTTCAAATAATTTCTTAGATCGTTAATACAATTTCTATTTTGCGTTTTTACGGTTCCTAAAGGAATTGCCAACTCGTCACTAGCCTCTTGTTGGGTGTAGCCTTTAAAAAAAAGTAAATCAATAATCTGAATGCATTTTGGTTTTAATTTTTTTACAAAATCTTGTAAACCAATAGTATCCATTTTGTCTGCCAGTTTCGAACTGTCTTCAAAGTGATTTACGAAATTATCTGTAGAAAGGTTTTTTTGACTGTTATTAAAGTTTTTAGAGCGAAGTTTATCAATAGAAGTATTTCTTGCAATATTTAAAATCCAGGTATAAAACCTTCCTTTACTTTCATTGTACGTATCAATATTTTTCCAAATTTTAACAAATACTTCTTGAAGCACATCTTCTGCTTCTTCTCGATTTTTTACTAAAACATTAATGACAGAGAACAAACTCTTAGAATACATATCATATAGATGTGTAAAAGCTCTCTCGTCTTTTTTATAAATTAATACCAATAGTTCTTCTTGACTCATATGTTTCTTTATTTTTAGTACTACAAACTTAAACTTTACTATCCATAAAAATAGTAAAATTATCTTTAATGAATTTATTCCGGGTGTAATTTTATAGCATACAATGAGATATGAGAATAAAAACAGCTTTTTATAAAACTTTTTTAGAACTCTTTACGTAAATAACTAAAAGTATTTACAGATAACTGAATATAACAAAGCAAAACTGAAGCTTATAAATTAATGTCCATAAACAAGTTAAACATTAGGTTTAGCAATAGAAATTTAAATACCACATTAGTTTCGTTGTTTTATTTGTTTGGAAGCTTGGTTCATCATAAAGCCAAGCTTCTTTTTTTTAACTACTGTTTAACAAAGATAATTATCAGTAAAACAAATATTTGATTAATTTTACCAAAAAAAAATACCATGAAAAAAATATTATTCTTTACAACTGTTATTTTTTCTCTTTACAGTTGTCAAAATCAAGCACAACCAAAAAAATTAGAAACGAGTAATTACACAACACCAATGACAAAAGAATCGATATACCAATTTAAAGTTGAAGATTTGTCTGGAAAGACTTTTGATTTTGCAACTTTAAAAGGCAAAAAGATTATTGTGGTTAATACCGCTTCAAAATGTGGATTAACACCTCAATATAAAGATTTAGAGGCAGTTTACAAAGAATATAAGGATAAAGGTTTGGTAATTGTTGGTTTTCCGGCAAATAATTTTGCTTCGCAAGAGCCAGGTACAAACGAGGAAATTGCTACTTTCTGTCAAATGAATTATGGGGTAACTTTCCCTATGATGGATAAAGTTTCAGTAAAAGGAGATGATATGGCTGCTATTTATCAGTTTTTAACTCAAAAATCTAAAAATGGTTTACAAGATTCAACTGTAGAATGGAATTTTCAAAAATACTTAATTAATGAAAATGGAGAACTAGAAAAAGTTATTTCACCTAGAGTTCTTGTAACAGATCCGGAAGTATTGAATTGGATTAAAGCATAAGCAGTTAGCTAACTTTATAAAGTAAAATATTTTAAAAGAGATTTTCAGTCAAATGAAAATCTCTTTTTTTTGTGGTTTAAGTAAGTGTCGAATATTTTCTAAACTTTGCACCATTAAGAAATTAAGTTACATTAAGAATCAGCGTTTAATTTTTCTTAATTTCTTAATGGTTTATTTTTTCCTCTAGAATTTTTCGTTTTTGAAAATTTCAGCGACAGCAGCTTCGTAATTCCGAATACTTTGCGCTTTTTTTATTTTTTTCAAAACCTTATGTGGATTTGAAAACGTAGCCGAAAAATATTCCCATAAATGATACATTTTTAACAAAATGTGTGTTGGACCCGAAAGAGACTCACTATATATAGCATACAAAGTATCGTGAAATGCACTAAAAAGTTCTATCTTATTTTGCGGATATTCATGCGTATTATTTTTTATCATACTTGGCAGGAAGGGATCAGAGATTAATCCTCTCCCTATCATCCAATGATCAATACTCGGATAACGTTCTTGCATTTCATGAAACTTAGCCACTGAGGTTATGTCTCCGTTGTAATACAATTTGTGTTTGGTAGTATCAATACATTTTTGAAATCCATCAAGATCTACTCCGCCTTTGTACAATTGTTTTCCTAAACGGGCGTGGATGGCTATATTTTTTAAGGGATATTTATCAAGAATAGGGAGTACATCAATAATTTCTTGTGGAGATTCATAACCCAATCGCATTTTCATAGATACTAGGATATCTGTTTCATTGTGTGCTCTTTCTAGTATGTGATTGATTTTTTCAGTGTTGCTAATCAACCCTGATCCCATACCGGATTTAGTTACCATCGGGTAAGGACAGCCTAAGTTCCAGTTGAGTTCTTTGTAACCAAGTTCTCGCACATACTTAGCAACAAATAAAAATTCATCAGCATCATTTGTAATGACTTGTGGGATTACCTCTAATTCAAGATTGTTTTCTAAAAGTAAATCGCGCTCATAAGAGGGCTTGATCACTAATTTTCCATTTAGGCGAATGTAAGGCGAATAAAAAGTATCAATACCTCCAAAAAGTTTGTTTTGGGCATTTCTAAATCTAAAATCGGTAAAACCCTGTAAGGGGGAAGAAAGCAATGTAAAACTCATAAGTACTATAAAAATGCAAAGGTACCTTTTTCAAGCCACTAACACTAATTAAGGAATCTTATTCTAAAATCAACTGCATAAACACAGAGTGCAACCATCGATCAAATTTAAATCCTGATTCTTTGATTATCCCTACCGTTTTAAAACCAAATCTTTCATGAAATTCTACGCTACTTTGATTTTCAGAATCAATAACAGCAATCATTGTGTGTAAATTTTGTCTTTTTGCAAGAACTATTAATTCTTCAAGAAGTAATTTACCTATTCCTTTACCATGATGATCTTGACTTACATATACAGAATGCTCAACTGTAAATTTGTAAGCTTCTCGAAAACGGAATTCACTATACATACCAAAACCTACAACAACTCCGTCAATTTCAGCCACGATCACTGGGAAATTTTTACTCTCTTTATCGGCTAAGATGCTCATTTGTTGCTCTAGTGTTCTAATATTATAATCATACAAAGCTGTAGAGTGTAAAATATTGTAATTTATAATCTCCAAAATAGCTTGAGTATCCTCAGTTTTGTATGCGCGTATCGTAGTTTTCATGGGGTATTTATTTGCTTCAAAAATAGCAAATAACAGTTCAAATTCAAGGAAAAAGACCAGCGAATTTGTAACTTTGTATCAAAGAAATTAGATACAATGATATACCCCAAAATACCTTTGGCGCAAAGCATAATTGAAATTTGTTTAGCCAAGGGAATCACCAACATAATTATTTCCCCGGGTTCCAGAAATGCACCACTTACCATAGGTTTTGTAAACAATCCTGCTTTTAAATGTTACAGTATTGCTGATGAACGTTGCGCAGCCTTTTTTGGTTTAGGAATGGCACAACAAACGGCACATCCAGTGGCACTTGTTTGTACCTCTGGATCCGCTTTATTGAATTATTATCCCGCTTTTGCAGAGGCTTTTTACAGTCAAATTCCACTTCTGGTAATCTCAGCAGATAGGCCTCAAAGTAAGATCGATATTGGTGATGGACAAACCATTAGACAGGAAAATGTATTCGAAAACCATTCCTTATACAATGCTAATTTGCATGAGGATGTTTCGGCCGAGAATGATTTAAAAATCAACGAGGCCATTAATACGGCTATTTCTCAAAAAGGTCCCGTTCACATCAATGCTCCTTTTGAAGAACCTTTATATGAAACCGTTTCGGAGCTTTCAGTCAAAGTTAAAATTTTCGCTTCCGCAAATTTTACTCAGACGATTTCCATTGATGATGTTTCAGAATTTGCAACGATTTGGAACAATGCAATTAAGAAGATGATTCTAGTGGGCGTCAACGAACCGAATGCCGTTAACGAAAAAGTAATTGAGGCTTTCGCCAAAGACGAGTCGATTGTGGTGTTGACCGAAACGACTTCCAACTTGCACCATGATACTTTTATCAACAATATTGACACGATAATTACGCCTTTTACGAATGAAGATTTTGAAAATTTTCGTCCGGAGATTTTAGTAACATTCGGAGGAATGGTCGTTTCAAAAAGAATTAAAGCATTTTTGCGCAAATACAAACCCAAACACCATTGGCATATTGATTCCTGGAGAGCGTATGATACATTTGGTGCTTTGACACACCATTTTGAAGTAAATCCTAATGTGTTTTTTGAAACCTTTCTGCCACTTACAAATGCAATAGAAAGTAATTATTTCAATCAATTAGACGCAGTAAAAGCATTGCGAAAGTTAAAAAGCGAAATTTATTTAGATAAAATTCCTTTTTCGGATTTTAAAGTATTTGAGAGCGTTATTCAAGGTTTACCAATAAACAGCCATTTACAAATTAGTAATAGCTCGGCAATCCGCTATGCGCAACTGATAGACATTCACCCTACAATTGAGGTATATTGTAATCGTGGAACTAGTGGAATTGATGGCAGTACATCAACTGCGATTGGTGCGGCTGTGGCCAATACAAAACCGACCATTTTTATAACGGGTGACATTGGTTTTTTGTATGATAGCAATGCATTATGGAACAGCTATATTCCTAAAAATTTCAAGATTATACTCATTAATAATGGTGGTGGCGGAATTTTTAGAATTCTACCCGGACATGAAGAAACACCAGTTTTTAACACTTTTTTTGAGACATCCCATTGCTTGACCGCCGAACATTTAGCCAAAATGTATGGTTTAGAATATACAATTGCTAGTGATGAAGCAAGTCTAGAAAGTGGTTTGGCTACAATGTATGCACAAAATGATACGCCATGTATTCTAGAAGTGTTTACTCCTACATTACAAAATGATAGTATTTTATTGCAATTTTTTAAAGAATTAGTGTAATTTTTTTCTTGTTTTTAATGCAACTCTGAGATATAATGTTTAATTTTAGTCTGTTATAAACTAAAAAACCAACAAAAAACTTTTATTTATGAGTGCAAGAGAAGAATTAATTGTAAAATACGCAGCAGATTTGAAAGAAAAATGCGGCGTAGATCCAGATATGGATTTATTAACTAAAGTTACAATAGGCTGTGGACCGTCAATTTATAATGCTGATGCTGCAACAGTAGCTGGAAGTCAGCAGTCAGAATTGGACACAGTTAAAAACAATTTCTTGATCAAGAAGTTAGGCCTAACTGATGGACCAGAATTAGACGCTGCCATTGATGCAGTAATGGAAAAATATGGAAGATCTAATAGAAATAAGTACAGAGCCGTTAT
Source organism: Flavobacterium tiangeerense (assembly GCF_007830355.1). Classification (GTDB taxonomy): domain Bacteria; phylum Bacteroidota; class Bacteroidia; order Flavobacteriales; family Flavobacteriaceae; genus Flavobacterium; species Flavobacterium tiangeerense. The sequence continues at coordinate 11,210 of NZ_VLKO01000004.1, forward strand.
TTATTATTTACTAACAGTTCATTTCAAGAAAGAGAGTGTTTACAATTAATTATTGATTGTAAAAAATTAGGTATAAAAAAGCGTTTGTCGAATTGAGACAAACGCTTTTTTGTTAAATCACTTTTTTAATCAGAAACACGAGAATTAGTTTCAATTAAATTGATTTCATTCTTGAAAGTTAACGAATTGGTATTGGAAAAACAGGTAAACTAGAATGTCCTAAAGCATCAACTGCTTGTACTGCAAAGAAGAAATTATCTTTAGAATACGGAATTTCGGCCTTAGTATCTTTTACAAAAATAGTTTTTTCCCAGTGTTGTGATCCCGTTTCTCTAATAAGGATGTTGTAGCCATAAACAGCTTTTCCTTCTGGCGCAGTCCAAAGTAAAGTAGAGAAATTGGTCAAATCTTTTACTTCAATTCCAACATTAGTAGGCGCTTTTGGCGACCAAGCTAAGTTGCTGAAAGTAGCTAAGTTAGAACAGGTTACTTTTTTCATGTATTCAAAGTCCATGAATTCAGGAAGGTCTCCATACTGAATGTTATTTTCTTTTCTCACATTTTGGTGTTGGTGATCGTAGTTCTCGTTCATTTCGCAAAAACGAATCGCAGTAAAACCATTTTGGCTAAAAGGAGTATGATCTCCACCACGCAAGAAACGGTCGTTGCGGTATACCAGGTTAATATCCAATTGATCAACATATTGGTTGGTTACTGTTTTAATGTAACGTGCTAACTGTCTTGATGGGCTATCATTATCGCGATTGGTTGATTTTCGCATTTTTGATTCGGCTTCTGTTTCTAGATAAGGAATAGTTTCGCTAAAAACACGCACTCTGGTATTGTCACGTAATAAAGTGCCGCTTGATAAGCTGTTGCCTATCATGTCATTGTTAAGCATAGCAATCAAATTCCATTTGCCTTCTTTGGCAAGATCAGCAAGATGTTTAGCACCATACAAACCTTGTTCTTCACCTACTACAGCTACAAAAATGAGTGTAAAAGGAAATTCTCTTTGACTCATAATTCTGGCTAGTTCCATCATGGCAGCCACTCCTGAAGCATCATCATTTGCACCCGGTGCATCAGATTTTGCGTCCATTACATCCGAAGCTCTAGAATCTAAGTGACCACTGATAATCATAACTCTATCGTCAGTAGGATCAGTACCTTTTAAAGTTGCCATAACGTTTCCTAATTGGCTATCCGTTGCAATTCGTTTTCCATCGGCTTTGATGGTAAAAAAATCAATAACAGAGGTAAGCCTGCCTCCAGAAGCCAAAGCATATTTTTCAAATTCTGATTTTACCCAGCGCTGTGCAGCACCTATACCGCGGGTATTGCTTTTGGTGTCGCTCAACGTATGGCGTGTACCAAAAGAAACGAGTTTCCGAACGGTAGCTTCCATATTTTCCGATTTAACTTCGGTCAACATTTTTTTAATTTCGGGATCATCAACTGTAGTTTGTGCAAAAGTTGTAATCGAAAAGCAGACAAATAGAATAAAGGTTGTTATAGGATTTGGTTTCATTAATTGTTTTTTTAGTTTCCTCAAAGTTAGTAAAAAAGAAAAAGAGTTTTTCTTATCCTTTTAATTTTAGGAATTGTTTGAGGTTAGAAGTATTTACCAAGAGATATTTTGCAAATCAGGATTGTACCACTTGGATTTTATTATTTTTATTCATGGATTGTGATGTGTTGTGTGATGACTTGACGGTGAGATATTTAATTTTATAATATTTTTTTATTTTTTATAAAATCCTTTCGTATTTTAATTAATTTGTGGTGATTAATAATTGAATAAAAAGGAATATTTGATTCTCCTCTTCCATATGTTGTTAAGTTCAAAAGTATTTTGTCTTCTGTAAATATTACAAATATTTTTTTTCCAGAACTAAATATTCCACCTCTATATTTTCCTCGTAAAATATTTATTCCATTGTCATTAAGAAGAAAATCTGGAAATTCCTTTTTTAGAAGTTCAACAATTTTTTCTCTGTCTATTTTAGGATTTGAAATCTCGACTTTCAACATTTTGTAATTCAGAAACCAACTTATTAAAAGAAAAATTGTAAAAAATATTAAACATAAAGTAAAAAACACATTCTCATTATTATCAGGATTTGATAAAATTGAAACTAATAAAAATGTCCAACCTACATAAACAAAAGTCTCAAAAAATAATTCAAGCACATATTCAAAGTTTAGTTTGTAGATTATAAATTTATATTTAATACTTTTCTCTAAATTTAATTTAAAGCTCATTTTCTTTTAGATTGCTGTCAAGATGTTTGTCCATGTCAGACAGGTGTAAACACACTTATTTTTTACTGTAAATATAGTCGATTTGAACTACAAAAAAATAAATTTTTGCAAGAATTAGATTGTTGATTACTTCGTGAAAAAGAGTTTAGAACCATAAAAATAGAGCAGTACTAAATCCTTTTTTTTAACCTTTATAATAATTCAATAGTAATAATATTAATGAGTTCTTATTTTATATCGTTTTTATAAAGTGTTTATTTTCTTTGTAAGTCAAAGACCTAACAGATTTTTAAAACCTGTTAGGTCTCGGAGGTTAAAATATTAAAGTTTGATAATCTTTTAGGTTTTTTAATTGTCATAGTGTTGTAAAGCAGCCAACGAGAACAAAAACCTCATAAAAAGGTGCTTCTGTTGTTTGTGTCATGAAAACGATATTTCCTAATCTAGCCCCGATGGAAGTGAGTATCCCACGCTTTTGGGCGTGGATACTGCGTACAGCGGGACTACACGTTATGAAACAACGAAGGTAGGTGCTCCTAAAAATAAAAAACAATAGCAATTTCCGCATTAGTTTTTTTGTGGACGGTTTCTTAATATCCTACTTTCAAACTTCGTACCTTTGCACTTTACAAAATACAATATAATGATTGAAATAGGAAAATACAATACGCTAACGATATTACGTGATACCAAAGTGGGTTTGTTTTTGGGAAATCCAGAGCAAGATCCTGAGGGAATTCATGACATTTTGCTTCCCAATAAATACGTTCCCAACGAATTTGAGATAGGTGAGGAGTTGATCGTGTTTGTGTATTTGGACCATGAAGAAAGACCAGTTTCTACCACTCTGGAACCGTATATTTTATTGAATGAGTTTGCACTTTTGCGTGTGAATTATACCAATCAAATAGGAGCGTTTATGGATTGGGGAATGGAAAAGGATATTTTGGTTCCGTTTAAAGAGCAGGCGCGCCCTATGGAAAAAGGAAAACGCTATTTGGTGTACCTTTATATGGATGAAAAAACCAATAGATTAGTCGCTTCTAGTAAATTGAATCAGTTTTTGAAAAATGAAAACCTAACTGTTGAGAAAGGTGAGGAAGTTGATTTGATTGTGTCGCATATTACGGAGTTGGGAATCAACGTGATTATCAACGAAAAGTATAAAGGATTGATGTACAAGGATGAAGTGTATGATGATGCCATTCGAACGGGAGACCGCATGCGTGGTTACATTAAAACAATCAGGCCAGATAATAAAATTGATGTTTCCTTGCAAATACAAGGTTATCAAAGTATTGAACCCAATGCCGAAAAAATTCTGGATGAACTGCGCGCAAGCAGAGGTTTTTTGAGATTGACCGATAATTCTCATCCCGAAGACATTAAAACTGTATTGAAGATGAGTAAAAAAACGTTTAAAAAAGCAATTGGTTCTTTATACAGGGAGCAATTGATTGAAATTAAAGAAGACGGAATTTATTTAGTTAAAGAGTAAAAAAAAGAAAGACTAATCTACAAAGATTAGTCTTTCTCTTTTTAATACTACAATAAAAAAATAGTACAAGTATTAAAATGGAATGATGGTTAAAAGAAACGGTATGTGCCTGCTCATCAATAGTAGTTGTGTACCAATTTTTAAGATGTAACTGCGACATTAGTTGCTTTTGACCGATTTTATTAATATGTTCAATTCATTGCACTAACGTGAAAAATAGTTTCGCGGTATGACCTTAGTTTTTCTTTAATAGATTTGATTATTTTCTAAAAAATGTTTTTAGTACCGTTTTGCACAGCATCAACAAGAAAAATAATACTTCGTTTAAACCTCAGGTGCTACTTTATTTTTATTTCGACTAATTTTAATGACTTGTTCATAGATTCTTTGCTCTGGAATTCTGAAAAAATAAAGCGAATAATTTCCTTAGAAAAAAGAGCGGTAACATTTTTAATGGTAAACAATACATTCTTTTTTTAGGTTAATAACTCAGTGAAGAATAATAAGAAAGTCAACTTTATATCTTGTAATAAAGATGATTAACTTACTATAAAGTTAAAAAATAGTACGCTAATAATCATCAAGAATATCATTTTTTTTCTGATTTTTAACATTTTAATTCCTTTCATCAGAGAAGGATTACCATAAGCTTATTCAAAATAGACTAGATATAATGTAAAAAATGATTTATTTTTACACTGAAATAATTTAAAACAATTACCATGGATTGGATTACTGCCAAAGAGTACGAAGATATCACCTATAAGAAATGTAATGGAGTCGCTAGAATTGCGTTTAACAGACCTGATGTACGCAATGCTTTTCGACCAAAAACTACTGCCGAATTGTACAATGCTTTTTATGACGCCCAAGAAGATACCTCAATAGGTGTAGTTTTGTTGTCAGCTGAAGGACCATCTTCTAAAGATGGCGTGTACTCTTTTTGCAGTGGTGGCGATCAAAACGCACGTGGTCATCAAGGTTATGTGGGTGATGACGGGCAACATCGTTTGAATATTTTAGAAGTACAACGATTAATTCGTTTTATGCCAAAGGTCGTTATTGCTGTAGTGCCAGGATGGGCAGTAGGTGGTGGACACAGTTTACATGTAGTGTGCGATATGACACTTGCTAGTAAAGAGCACGCTATTTTTAAACAAACTGATGCTGATGTAACTAGTTTTGATGGAGGTTATGGATCAGCTTATTTAGCTAAAATGGTAGGTCAAAAAAAAGCTAGAGAAATTTTCTTCCTTGGCCGTAATTATTCGGCTCAAGAAGCTATGGATATGGGTATGGTAAATGCTGTGGTGCCTCATGATGAATTGGAAGCTACGGCTTACGAATGGGCACAAGAAATTTTGCAAAAATCGCCTATGGCTATCAAAATGTTAAAATTTGCTATGAACTTGACTGATGATGGAATGGTGGGTCAACAAGTATTTGCGGGTGAAGCTACTCGATTAGCGTACATGACCGAAGAGGCAAAAGAAGGTAGAAATGCATTCTTAGAGAAAAGAAAACCAAATTTTGAAAAAAAATGGTTGCCATAAAAAGTTTTAAGTTTCAGGTTTTCAAGACGAAAACCTAAAACATTACACTTTAAAACTGAAATAAAATAAAAAAATGCAAAACTTTTCGAACGAAATAATTGATACCGATTTACTCCCAAAATATGAGGAAGTAATTTTTACAAAATTGCATCCCAAATATCTTTTTGTGGTGGCAATCAAGGTTGCTATTTTGATTATTACACTAATTACAGCTCCTTTTATTTATTTGTACTTTGAGCCCGATGGTTTTTCAGGTAAAATATCATTTTTATTAGGTTTAATGTCTCCATTTGTATTTCTATTTATCGTTTTATTTGCGCTGCTTAGTTTTAGAAAAAAAGGTTTTGCATTTAGAGAACATGATGTTTTGTATCGATATGGAGTTTTGGCTACCAATACAATCATAATTCCTTATAATAGAGTGCAACATGTAGCCTTACATGAAGGATTTATACCTGGTTTTTTTGGCTTAGCCGAAATAGAAATATTTACAGCTGGCGGAAGTTCTAGTGACATTCAAATACCCGGAATTGAAAAGGAACAAGCCGAAAATATCAAACAGTTATTGATGGTTAAAATTCAAAAACAACTGTAATGGATGTAAGTTTTAGTGCGCCGCAAAGACAATCTCCAGTGGGAGTCTTAGTGTTGTTTTTTTATACTTTACAAAAAAATGCTCGCGCTTTTTGGCCTCTAATTGTAGTATATGCTTTTAAATTCAAGGAGTTAAATATTTTGTACCTGGTTACGGGTATTGTGTTGTTTTTAATATTGATAGGCGTTATATCGTATTTGAAATACCGCAGTTTCACCTTTTTTTTAGATGCTGAAAAAGATGAATTTATTATTTCTGATGGGATTTTAAACAAAACCAAAACTGCCATACAGCTGGATAAAATTCAACAAGTAAACATCAACCAGTCTTTTATTCAAAAATTAATTGGTGTTTATGAATTGCATGTTGATACTGCAGGAAGTGCAAAAAAAGAGGGTCATATTAAAGCTATTTCTCATGAAGTGGCGTTAGAATTAAAATCGCGTTTGCTTGACCAATCGGCTTTAAAAATAAGTCAAGATTTAGATATGAATTTAAACCTTGCTGATAAAGAAGCAGCAGCAACTGAGGCGCCTTTTGTAACCATAGGGTTGCTGAGTTTGTTAAAGTTAGGAATAACCTCAAACTACGGTAAAACTATCGGATTAATTATCATTTTTGGAAGTACTATTTATGAAAATTTTAGAAAATTCAGTGAAACTGATTCCGCGTATCAAGAACAAGTTAATTCTTATGTTGATAAAGGTTTAGCTTCTCAATCTCTTGTAATTGGTTTTGCATTTGTATTAGCAGGTGTATTGGTGCTGAATATTGCACGGGTAATTATTCAATATTATGGGTATACAATTACACGTCAAAAAAATTCTATGTTATTGTCTTATGGATTATTTAATTCTAAAAGCACCATTCTTAAGCCTGAGAAAGTCCAAATTACAACCATTAAAAGAAATTTTTTCCAAAAAAAGCTCGGTATATTAGAATTAAGAATAAGACAAGCTACTAGCGGTACTGCCGAAGATAGAAAATCTATCATTGAAATTCCAGGATGCAGTGATTTAGAGAGCAGTTCGGTTTTACAATTATTGTATGATCAAATACCTGAAAAAGGTTTATCCTTGAAACCTAATTTTAGAGTGTTAGCTGTAGCGTTATTGTTGTTTATCCTTCTTCCTGTTTTATTGTTCTACGCCATAGGAGCTTGGGTGGAACCCGTTGCATTTGACTTTGCATATTTAGTTCCTATTTATGTAATTTTTATAGGTTTACTACAGTATTTTAAATTCAAAAATAATAGATTGTTCATTCATGATAATTTTATCATCAAGCAAAGTGGTGGTTGGGATATCAGCACGGCAATTATCGAGCCTCATAAAATACAAGCCGTTACCACATCGCAATATTTTTGGCATAAAAAATTAGATCTTGGTTCTGTTATTTTGCACACTGCCGGAGGAACTATTTCGTTCCAGATGGGTAATTTTTCAATATTAAAAAGTAAAGTAAATTTGTGGTTGTATCGAATGGAAAAGTCCGATAGCAACTGGATGTAAAAGAAAAATCCTAATTCAAATGAATTAGGAATAAAATAAAAAAAATATGAAACATTGGATTGAGGCCGCGCGTTTACGCACACTGCCATTATCAGTATCTGGAATAATCGTAGGAAGTATGTATGCTCTTGCAAATCCTACCGAAAATATTTTAACACCTACTGAAGTTTTTAGTTGGGCCATTTTTGGTTTAGCGCTTTTAACTACTTTAGGATTGCAAGTGCTGTCTAATTTTGCTAACGATTATGGTGATGGCGTTAAAGGAACCGATAATGACGATAGAATAGGGCCTAAACGTGCTATACAAAGCGGAGTAATTACACCACAGGCCATGAAAAAGGCAATTATTATTACTTCAATAGCCACATTGATTGCAGCTATTTTATTGATTTATGTATCCTTTTCAGATACAAATATTTTCTACTCCCTATTTTTTTTAGTGCTAGGGGTAGCGGCCATTATTTCGGCCATTCGTTACACAGTAGGAAAATCAGCTTATGGCTACCATGGTTTGGGAGATGTATTTGTGTTCATTTTCTTTGGACTAGTGAGTACCTTAGGCGTTCATTTTTTGTATACTAAACAATTGGATTTCAATTTGTTTTTACCTGCCATTGCAATAGGATTATTAAGTACCGGTGTTTTGAATTTGAACAACATGCGCGATGAAGTCTCAGACAGAAAATCAAATAAAAATACGATAGTGGTTAAAATAGGTGGAGAAAATGCCAAGAAATACCATTATTTTTTAATTATAACAGCCATGTTGCTTGTTGTAATTTTTGCTGTAATCAGTCAGTACAGACTTGATCAGTATTTATTTATCATAGCATTTATTCCATTATTAAAACATTTGAAAACAGTTTACAACAATAAAAATCACAAAGATCTTGACCCTGAACTTAAAAAATTAGCCTTGAGTACCTTTGCTTTAGCTATCTTATTATCAATATGTATGGTTTCATTCATTCAAGATTTATTTGTAAATTTATTCCTTGGCGGAAGATAATTTAAGAACTAAACTTTTAAAACAATAACAATGAAAATAACATTTTACGGTCACGCATCATTAGGAATAGAAGTTGGTGGCAAACACATACTTGTTGATCCATTTATATCTGCAAATCCTTTAGCAGCCCACATCAACATTGACAGTCTTGCAGCGGATTATATTTTATTAACTCACGCACACGGAGATCATATTCTTGATGTAGAAGCCATAGCTTCAAGAACAAACGCTGTAATTGTATCCAATGCTGAAATTGCAGGATATTATGGTGCAAAAGGGTTTCAATCGCACCCAATGAACCACGGTGGAAGTTGGAAATTTGATTTTGGAAAAGTAAAATACGTAAATGCAATTCACTCCAGCTCTTTTCCAGACGGCTCTTACGGAGGGAATCCTGGTGGTTTTGTCATAGAAGGCGAGCACAAAAATATTTATATTGCAGGTGATACGGCACTTACCATGGATATGAAACTCATTCCATTGCGCACTAAACTTGATTTAGCCATTTTACCAATAGGTGATAACTTCACCATGGATGTTGAGGATGCTATAATTGCATCAGATTTTGTAGAATGTGATAAAATTTTAGGATACCATTTTGACACTTTCGGCTACATCGAAATCAATAAAGAAGACGCCATTAGAAAGTTTTTCAATAAAGGAAAAGATTTAATGTTGCTAGAAATTGGGAACTCTATTGATTTGTAATTTTTTTTAGGAGCTATTTCCTGCTATTCGTTACAATCTTTTATAAGCCGTAAGCCTTGATGGGCTTACGGCTTTATAAAAGGATTTTCACTGCTATCAGGGCTAGGAAAATACCATTCATAAGTACTAAGCGTACTCCTAAACACGTTTTAGAATATCATGTTATCCATTATTTTATCTTACCATGCAAAATAAAAAGCTATTTGTTTTTGTTCTATTCTTACTTTCTTTCCACACTATTTTTGCACAACAAGATGGTTATTGGGATAAAACCAGAGCTACAACAGAAGAAATCACGGTATCTGCACGAGACAGAATCATCATCAAAACTCAAGATTTTCCAGAGGGAACCACTGAGGTCGTTTTTAGAATTACCCTCTTAGATAAAAACCAGCAAATGGCTGGAAGTTTGGTTTCTGTTTTAAAATCAATTCCAGATCCTACAGGAATTAGTCAAGGATCAGCAGGAGCTGTTTTTATTTTGTCTAAAATTTCAGGAGATGATACCTGTAAGTATGCCATATTTACAAGTGCTGATTTAGCAAAACAATACAAAGAAAACGGAAAAACAGATACTGCCTGTTTGGTTCAAAACACACCAATAAGCAAAGATGCCAAACGACTTTCAACTGATAAATCGGCTTGTATGCAAAGCAACAAGGGCAACTTGTGGTTTGGTTTTGAAAGTAAAAACTGGATTATGAACCAGAAAATAATTTTAGAAGTTGTTCCTTGGGTTAATAAAAAGTTAAGTCGTGGCTGGACAATTGAAAACAGAAAGTCTATTATTGATCAATGTAAAACATCAAACTTGGCTCAAAAAATGAGTAATTCTGATGATTTTTGTGTTTGTATATTAGATAAAATTCAAACTAAATACACCTTTTCCGAGTTTCAAAAATTATTAGCTGTAGAGCGTGCAAAAGCGTATAAAGATTTTGGAAGTAGTTGTTTTGGCGAAAGCAACCTTTCGACTGCTGTTTATGAAGACTTAAGAAAACAAGCTGCTGCATTAGCAAATCAAGGCAAACATGGTGAAGCCATACAAAAACTGACTACCATTATCAATGATGGAAAAGCTACTGCACTAGATTACAATGCTATTGGATACAGTTATTTAGTGACAAAACAATATGGAAAGGCATTGAAATTTTTAAAAGAAGGCCAAAAAAAGGATGAAACAGAATTGTTAATTCAGCTTAATTTGGCGCATGCGTATTTGTTAAACGAAAATTTTTCCTTGGCCAAAGCCATTTACAAACAATACCAGTCTCAAAACGTAACGGATAGTTTGAGTTGGACACAAAAAATTAAGCAAGATTTTGAAGCCTTTAAAAAAGCTGGAATCGTGTCTAATGATTTTGAAAAAGTTTTAAAAATAGTAGATTAAATCAATCAAGATCTTCACTTACACAAAAAAAAAATATATTTTGAAAGCAACCTATCACAAATACATTCTTAATTTTAAACGCCCATCTGGTACTTCACGCGGGGTAATGAACGATAAAGAAACTTGGTTTATAGTTTTAGAACAAGATGACAAAAAAGGAATTGGCGAGTGTGGCATTTTAAGAGGTTTAAGTATAGATGATAGACCTGATTATGAAGAAAAATTAAAGTGGACCTGCGAAAACATTCACTTAGGAAAGGTAAAACTATGGGAAGCTTTATTAGAATTTCCTTCCATTCAGTTTGGTGTAGAAATGGCTTTTCAATCGATAGAGAGTCATCATCCTTTTTTGTTATTCCCATCTGAATTTACAGCTGGTAAAAAAGCAATGGTAATTAATGGACTGGTATGGATGGGTGAGGAGCAGTTTATGAAAAAGCAAATAGAAGAGAAGCTGGCAGATGGTTTTAAATGTATTAAACTTAAAATAGGAGCCATAGATTTTGATGCAGAACTTCAATTGCTTAAGTTTATTAGAGATCATTTTTCGCCAGAGCAAATAGAAATTCGGGTTGATGCTAATGGTGCATTTGCGGTAGAAAACGCTTTAGATAAGTTGCTACAACTTCATGAATTTAAGATACATAGTATTGAACAGCCAATTCAAAAAAATCAAATTGAAAAGATGGCAGAGCTGTGTGAGAAAACTCCATTTCCTATAGCGCTAGATGAAGAGTTGATAGGAGTTTTTTTGAAAGAGGATAAAGAGCAATTATTACTTCAAATAAAACCACAATACATTATTCTTAAACCTAGTTTTATAGGCGGTTTTAAAGGCACGCAAGAATGGATTGATTTGGCTGAAAAGCACCAAATAGGGTGGTGGATTACCTCTGCACTAGAGAGTAACATTGGATTAAATGCCATAGCACAATGGACATTTGAGAAAAATAGTGCTATGCCACAAGGATTAGGAACTGGAGCTTTGTACACTAATAATTTTGATTGTCCGCTTGATGTTACAAATGGTCATTTATGGTATAAACTTACAACTGATTGGGACTTTGACTTTTCAAAATTGTTGTAATAATTAAAAAGTAAATGTCACTATTTTGTATTTTTAGAAATATACTTTTGAAGTGATTCTTGAGCTTGATTCTGAATTTTTCCCTGAAAAAATCCGGTCCATCCCAATAAAAATCCTGTAATACCAAAGGCTTGCTTAGACCATTTATAGAGGTCAAAATCATCTGTATGCTTTATAATTAAACCGTCTTTAAATTGAAATTGGGCAATAATTTTGTTGATTACAGTTCTATTTGTTTTGGTAAATAAATAGGTAGCTTGCCAGTGCGCTGATCCAGTGAACTCATTTGCTTTGCAATCAGAAAAAATCACTTTTAAATTTCCGTTGCTTCGTTCTAAAAGCATTTTCCACATTTGGCAAACATCATTTTCTTTTAATAAACCAAAAACTGGATCGCGAAATTCAATTTTAGAATGATAGCATTCACACATTGTTGAGGCATCGGCATTAGCAAAAGCAGTATAAAACTTAATTATGGTTTTTTCGTTTGGTGTCATAGCTACAAAAATTTAATAGTAAAAATAATAATTTTATGTTATACTTTAGTTGTTAAAATAGGAATATAGAAAAATGAAATACTTTTAATGTATAATTTGAATTGCTTAATTCAATATACAAAGCGCCATTCAGGATTGATATTTGTAATTTCATTTTATAAAAATAAATTTTTATGTAAAAAAAAGAGGACAGACTGTTAAGTTTCTGTCCTCTTTTTGGAATTAATAAATGGTATTCTGTATTACTTAGTTTTATTTGACAGCTGGAATGATATCAATTATTACTGTACGATTGTAAAAACGTTCTTCGGGAGTTTTATTGTCAAAAGGTGCGTTATTTTCGTTTTCACCATAACCAGAAACGTCAAATTTCACATCGCTTCTACCAGCTTTACTCAAGCTATTTTGAAGTATGGTTTTTACATCATTGGCGCGAGCTAAAGACAATTCTTGATTGTAAGCCACCTCACCAATAACATCTGTATGACCTTTGATAATTACTGTTGCACCTATAGGAATTTTAGGTGTAACTATTTCAGTAAGATATTTATCATACAATGAAATTGCTTTAGATGTGTTAAATTCATAGATGATGCTGTATCTGGTACCTTCTTCCATTTTTGCAGGAGTCCAAAGAACCATGTGAACGGGAGTTTCTTTCTCTATAATTTTACCACTTTTAGTTTGACCAATCATTTTTATTTTATAATCACCTTCGGGACGTGTACCTAAAATCATTTTTCCTGGTATGCTTACCTCATCTTGAGTATAAGGCCCAAAAGGCTGTGTTTTTCCCTGTTCATCAGTTATTTGTAAGGACCATGAAGACAATGCTTCACCAGCTCCTTTATTATTAAAAGTAACATAACTATCAACTGGTGCTTCTTGCGATGCAATAATCTGTACTGGTTTTAATGGTGCATCAGGACCACTTTGAAATTCCATCAATAAATCAGGGGAATTACTTTCTATAGAAACTCTACGATCTCCTTCACGAAGTAACACTAGTTCTAATGTTCCTCCAGGTTGTTCTGATGGGATATTTGGTTTACTTTGACCTTTAGTAGTAATTCTAGAGGCGTCTATTGCAAATATATTTACCAAATACGTTTTAACAGATTCAGCCATTGCTAGACCATCTGTATTGTCATTATTTGATGAACCAACTAACATGATTGTTGATGAAGGATTTTTTTGCATACGATCGCCCAGTATGTTCAGCACGTTGTAATAAACCGTCATTTGTCGTTTTGAACGATCTGACAAATTTTTTGGAGCAAAAGTTTCTAATTGGTCTTCTTTGAAGTCTTTCACTTGGTTTTTCGTTAATTCAACATAACGATTTGGAATTTGTGTAGACCCTTCATTAAAGAAAACATAATTTCTAAGGGGGAAAATTTCAGTCATTCTTCTTTCTCCAGGAACATTGATAGGAGAATTTACGGAAAACTGTACTTCAGGATCTTTAAATAAATCTGTTGCTTCTTGAATCTCTTTTCCTTGTCCAAATTTAAGCGCAACACCAGCTCTAATAGTTGTTATATTCCAAGTTTCTGTAGCACGTGGATTTTGACCAAAATAAGGTTGGAACGAAACAAAAGGGGATAATACAAACTGTGTTTTGTTACGATCCGATGAAAGTGGAATATCATAACCAGCGCCAATTTGCACGGACAGAATAGTTTTCTCAATCTCACTAAATTCACCCGTTACAGCAGCAGAAGGAGCTTGATCAGGGAAAGCTGGATTAATTCCTAATTGATAGGTGAATGATTTGTCTAGATTGAATGCCAATCTTGGACCTCCATAAAGGTAAAAATTAGATTTAAACGGTGCAAAACGTACGCTAGGTTCTACAGTAATGTAACTAAGATCAGTTTTTAAATCAGCAGGACAGTCACATGCAGTAAGGACTTGGTCAAAAGAACCTTTACGGCTATCAAACCCGGCTTGCAACATAACTCCCCATCTTGAAGTAGCAGGACGATATTCTAAAAGTGGTGCAATAAAAAGCCTTGTGCCATTTCCTTCATGAAAAGTAGCAGGAGGAGTAAAGCTTGCATTTAACTGATTAGTAGACCCTTCGTAAAAATTGAAATTGGCGCCACCAGCAACACCGAAGTACCAAGAAGGAGTAGTATATTTAATAGATTGAACTTCTTGTGCTTGAACAGTTGTTTGAGCACCTAACCATGTCAAAGAGACTACTAAAAGTCTTTTAATTGAGAGGTTAGTAGGAGACCAAGAATTACTTGGTCCCTTTTTTAAATTATTAATATTGTACATGATATATTTTTTTAATTAATTTTTAATGCATCTATCCTTTTTGAGATATATTAGTTTGATTCTAAATTATGTATCGTTAAAGGCTTAGTTATTCGGTACGTTAATAGTTGTATTAACCATAGTAACTGAAGCTACAAGTGAAATTGCTCTACCATTTAAAACTGTTAAAAACGGATTTGTACTATTAGCAGGAGATGACAAAGTCACACCAGAGTTGGCTATAATATTTCCTACCATAACTCCACCACCAGCGTAATTAATAACTGCTTCAGTTCCTACATACCAATACACATTATTAGGATTACCTACGCCGTTTAAGAACGTTACACTACTTGGCATTGAATCACCTACTGTTAAAGAGGATGGTGCTTGAAAATACCATTTTGCATTCGGATCTCCATTTGCATTTAAGGTAAGATTTCCGTTGGTTATACTAAAAGAGCTTGAAGCGGTGTAAATACCAGGAGCTAATGTTAATCCTCCTAATTCACCAGCACCAGGATTAGCAACACCTCCAGGCATAGAAGCAGGTGAAATACTGTTGTAGAGATCTCTCGCTGCATTTAATCCAGCTAATGCTGTTGTTGCTTTTGTAGCATTTCCAGGCGCTGGTGCATCTGTAAATATACCATCAGTTACAATTCCATTATTTAATGGAGTTACGATATATACATCACCACTTGTTCCATCAGTAAAACCTGTTACTAAGGTTGCAGCAGCAGTTGTACCGATAGCACCGTTGATTACAGTTAATAATCCTTGATTTGTTATTCCTGCATTCCCTCCAAAAACTCCAAAGAATAAACCACTTGTTATAACAGGAGGTGTTACTACAACATTTGAGGTTGTGAAATTCCATACATAGTTACTAGCTAATGGAATACCGGCTGAACTTTTAGCACCAGTTGTTATTGTTGCTGTATAAACAAGTCCAGGATTAAGAGCATTTACTGGATTAAATGAAGCAGTAGTACCACCAGTATACAGTACAACGCCTGGAATTACTGTAGTCCCTTGTCTTAAAGTAAAAGTGGTTGTATTAATAGTTAGCGGATCCATAGCAATGCTAAAGTTTGCAGTAAGTGTTTTGTTTAAATCAACTCCTATAGCGTTATTAAATGGATCAGTAGATGTAACTGTTGGAACAGGAACAGTTGTAAAATTCCATACGTAATCAGCAGCTAGTGGTGTTCCTTGTAAACTTTTAGCACCTGATGTTATAGTAACCGTATAAACAGAATTAACGGTTAAAGGATTTGTAGGTACAAAAGAAACCGTTGATCCAGAATAAGTAATTGCACCTGCAATTGTGTTAGTACCTTGTTTAACTGTAAATGTTGAATTAATTATTGTCAAAGGATCCATTGGAACACTAAAAGTTGCAGTTATTGTTTTATTAAGAGCAACGTTAATTTGATTGTTTGTAGGATCAGTAGTATTTACAACAGGAACAATAATCATTCCAGTAGAAAATGTCCACAAATAATCTGTTTGAAGAGCATTACCCATTACATCTTTTACTCCAGTTGTAATCCTACCAGTATAGGTAGTATTAGGACTTAGAGGGTTAGTAGGAGTAAACCTTGCTGTTCTTCCGTTGTACGTAATTGCACCAGAAACTACCGTGCCATCTGCTTTTGAAATAATTAAAGTAGAGGAGTTGATAGTTGAAGCATTTATCTCTTCATTGAAAGTGACTGAGATAATTTGATTAAAAGGTACGCTTAGCGCTAAATTATTAGGAACAGTAGATTCTACAACTGGACAAACACCTACTGTTTCTACAAAATCGTCTTCAGCACAACTAGAAATTAATGCAATAAACAGTATTGCAAAGAGTAATAGTAAATTTTTAGTTTTCATTTTTTTAATTTTTAAGGATTAAGTATTCTACATAGCAAAGGTTGTTATGTTATTGGCTTAAAGAGTTATACAATTAAATAATGAAGTAGTAAGATTAACTTATATTTACACATTTTTGAAGCATCGAAATGAGCTAAGGCAGTATAGAATGTTGTGATTGTATGTACGGTATCCGTGTTGGTTTTGAATTTAGAAAAGCTATTGTATTTGTTATTATAGATGGGTGTTTGGTTTTTAAATACAAATTGAAAACCTATTGGACAATTTGATGTAATAAAAAAGAGGATAGCTTTTTGGGCTATCCTCTAATGAATTTTTAAATCTTTATAAAAAGTTTCTATCAAGAGTGCTTGTCTTGAGTAAAAGTCTCAGCTTTTTTACTTACAAAGTTAGTTATTGCAAATTGTAAAATAGTACCAAGAACCTTTGTGATTGGATTATGGGAAGAACCTAATAATACTTTTTTTGATAAGTATCCTGATGCAATACCAATAACACTGTTAAGAATATTACCTTTAAACTCGGAAGTTTTTGTTAACTGTCCAAAAGCATTTTTTATAAGGTTTACAGGTTGTAAACTTTCATAAGTTACATGATATTGGTCTTTAAGTTGTACAAGTTCAAAAGCTTGTTTTTCTTTCAATAATTGAATAGCTTCTTTTAGCATCTCTGATTCAGTACTCTTTTTCATATTAACTATTTTTAAGCATTTTGACAATTATAAAATTACTAATAGGCATTTTTATCCATTTGTCTTTAAAGTAGTATAGTAAAAGTGCTAGTGCTAGATAGAAGGCACCAACAATAAAAAAACCAAAGTATAGTTGTCCTACAAGCTTGCCTACCCAAAGAGAGAGACCAATGTTTGAAAGAAAAACAAACATCGCAAAAACAACAGAAATTGCCATTCTAGAGATTAGTGATGAAACCACGTCAGCAGTTTTATCAATCGCATTAAGTTTAGCTAACTCTATTGAAGTTTTAGTATAATTCTCTGCTCTTTCAAAAAGCATTTCTATTGATGATGCATTGTTTTCCATTTTCCTGAAATTTATATCAAAATTAATTTTTTAAAGAAGTAATACAAATTATATTGAATTAATATCCTTTTTTACTTCGTTAAAAGATGCTTTACCTTGAGCTAAAAGATCTTCTCCATCATGTTTAACTTCATTCATTTTAGATTTGCCCTCAGCAACAAGTTTCTCACCTTCTGCCCAAATTTTTTCATATTTTTGAGTAATAGTACCCAAAATGTTGTCCAATTTGTATTTCAATTCGTCAGCATAATCACTGCTTTTGTCAGCAATTTTTTTTCTTGTGTTATCACCTTTATCTGGTGCAAATAAAACTCCTAATAATGCTCCTACGGCTACTCCGCCTAAAACTCCTAATATTATTTTATCTGATTTCATAATGCAAATTTTTAAAGTTATAATTATTAATTTATACGTTTCTACCTGAAATGAGCCTAAATAATATTGCTATTACAGCAATTACCAATAAGACATGAATTATTGAACCTACGCTAAAAGCAAAGAATCCGATTGCCCAAAAAATTACTAAAATGACTGCTATTGTATAAAGAAGATTACTCATATTTTATAGTTTTAATGATTAGAATTAGTATTGAATATTATATTTTTCTACCTGAAATTAATCTGAATAGAATAGCTATTACCGCTAGAACAAGTAGAATGTGAATGATGGATCCAACACTGTATGCAAAAAAACCGATTGCCCAAAAAATCACTAAAATAACTGCTATTGTGTAAAGAAGATTGCTCATGATAAATATGTTTAATGTTAATTATTAGTTTAGTCTAAGACCTACGTATGCGCTAAATACACTGTTTTTAGCATCTGAAGATGTAAAACTATCATCTTTACCAATCTTAGTTAATCCGTAATTGTAGCGCACTCCAAAATTTACTGCATCTAAATCAAAACCTAAACCTCCTGAAATACCAGCGTCAAATTTATTGAAATCATCAGTATTTAATGTACGAACTGATGAACCAAGATTAGAATCATTAGTTGTTTTACCGCTAACCATGTATGCTAAATATGGACCTACTTGTACATTGAAATTATCAGTTAAATTAGCAACAAGTAAAATAGGTACTTCTATATAATTGATATTGAATTTTGCTGTTCCATTTACTCCAAAACTGTTGTACACTAATTCAGATCCTTTTGTAGTGTAGCTAATTTCAGGTTGAATTGCGATACTATTTGTAATTGGGAATTTAGCATATAAACCTGCATTAAAACCTGTTAATACATTATTGTCATCAACAGTATCTGTGTATAAGTTTGAAAAGTTAAGACCTCCTTTAAAACCAAAAGCTGGAGTTTTTTCTTGTGCTTGGATTCCTGTGAAAGATAATAATCCTAATGTTATTGATGCGAAAATTAATTTTTTAGACTTTTTCATTGTTTATTTTTTTTATTGATTTATATATTACAAAGGTCATTAATTAACACAGTTTAGTTGTTACATTACTTTTAGTGAATGTTTCAAGATTCACACTTTAGTAATTACAGGTTATAAATTTAATAATTAACACATTGATAAACAGTATTTAAGCAAAAAAAATGCAAGTTTTTACAACTTGCATTTTATAATATATTGTGTATTTTAAAATTAACGAAACAAAAAAATCAATTTTAGTCTCTTGTATTCTAGTCACATTTATTTTGATTAAAAAGGATTTTATAAATTACAGTTTTAGTTAAACCTAATTTTATATCCTGTAAGTAAGAGATAAAAAAAAACTATAAGGATTGAAAAATAACAATAAGTTCCTCTCTAGTTTTTCCTAGTTTGTCTTGGTATTTCTTTAGCATTTCTTCTTTCTTAGATTCTGAAAATAATGACTTGTTGCTAGTTAAAGCAACAAATTTTTCTTTTAATTTCTCCTTCTGCTGTTCCCAGTTCCCCTCTAAATCATTTGAATTCATAATTTTGGTTATTAATAGTGAAATAATCTTCACCCTCCAAAGTTCCCAAAATTCTAACTAATTAAATTATATAACTATGGCTATTTGTTGTGATTTTCACTGATTTTTAAAATAACCTTTAGACTTTACAGTATTTTATTCAAAATAGTTTTAGACTTCTAAAAATAGCTTGGATATAATAAAACAATAGTATTATTTGTTGATAGAATCATTTTTTTGATCCATTTTCAAAGCTTTTTTCATTTCGGCTTCTTCAATTTCTTGCTCTTCCTCGAGTTTTTTATCTTCTACTTTTTTCTTCTTATTGAAAAAACCTCTCAATAAAAAATTATGTTTTGCTGCCTCAATTACTTCATTTAAGCCTTTTGTAGCTGTTTTTACATTGGTTAAAGAAGAATCTATTGAATTCCCCATTCGCTCGTTACTTATAAGTTTTGATAGAGCACCTTTACCATTGTTCATACTAGTAGTAAAAGTTTCAAACTCTGATGCACTTGCTTCTAAACTGGTTACCATGTTGTCCACGCTATTCCCGAATTTTTTATCTGAAACCAGTTTAGATAATGCTCCATCACCATTATTCATACTTGAGCTAAATTGCGCTAGCTCAGCAGTTATCAGTCCTGCATTATCTACACTTTTCTTAACACTCACCATAAGGTCATCCATTTCAATGGCTTTTTTAGATCTAATATAATCCTGATCATTAATCAATATAGTAGATTTCTTTCCTGAAGTTATTGTCAAGACTTTATCGCCCATTAAACCATCCGAATTGATACTTGCCACGGCATCTTTCTTGATGTATTTACGAACTTCATCTTTGATAACCATTTTAATAACAACCGAAGTATCATTGAGGAATTCAATATCTTCAACAGTTCCAATATTTATACCTGATAATCGAACGTTGTTGCCTACTGCAAGACCGTTAACCGAATTAAATTTTGAATACAACTCAATAGTTGATCCAAATAAGTTTTTTTGTTTGCCTACAAAATAGATGGTACCTACAAATAAAAACAATCCAACTATTACAAACATTCCTAATTTCCACTGGTATCCTGACTCTTTAACCATGATTTTTAATTTTTAATTTAAATAAAAAATGAGCGAACCCATTCATCTTCACTTTTTTCTAGCTCATCATATGTTCCTTCAACATGTATTACACCTTCTTTTAAAATTACAATTCTATCAGATGTAAGTCTTGCACAGGGCATATCATGCGTTATAATTATTGAAGATGTTTTGTTTTTTTGTCGAAGTTCTAAGATGAGTTCACTTATTTCTCTTGAGGTAATGGTATCAAGTCCTGTTGTGGGTTCATCATACAAGATAATCTCTGGTTTAAGAATCAACGTTCTTGCAAGTCCTATTCGTTTGCGCATTCCTCCAGATAATTCAGAGGGCATTTTGTCTATGGCTTCCTTCAATCCCACACTTTCGAGTACTTCTAAAACGTGTTCATTAATTGCATCACCTGATAATGTGGTATCATGTCTTCTCAATGTAAAAGAAAGATTTTCTCGAACACTCATAGAATCATATAAAGCAGCATTTTGAAAAAGAAATCCAATGCGTGTTCTAATTTTGTTTAGTTCATCGATTTCTAATGAATTGATTTCTTGGTTGAACACAGTAATAATGCCGCTGTCTATTTTAATTAGTCCAACGATACATTTAATAGTAATTGATTTTCCTGAACCGGATTTACCTAAAACTACCAGGTTTTCTCCTTTATTCAAGTTAAATGTTACTCCTTTTAAAACTTCATTTGTACCAAATGATTTGTGTAAGTCTTTGATTTCAATTACCGGATTACTATTTTGAAGTGTGTAATTTTTTTCCATATTAAAAAAATAAATCAGTTACTTGTACCGCAATCATATCAATTATAAAAATGGTTAATGAGGCCGTAACTACCGCAGAATTTGCTGCTTTACCTACACTTTCAGTTCCATTTTCAGCATTATATCCTTTATAGCAACCAATCATTCCTATAAAATATCCAAAGAAAAAAGTTTTTATAGTTGCGGGAAAAATATCTAAAAATGTTATGGATTCAATCACTTGTGATAAATAGCGGACTACATTTACATCGCCGTGAATATTAATCCCCATGTAACCTCCAACTATTCCTATTCCATCAGCATAAATTACAAGTAATGGAATCATTAATGTAGTTGCCATAATTCTAGTTACAACTAAATACTTGAATGGATTGATAGCTGAAACTTCCATTGCATCAATTTGCTCAGTTACTTTCATTGAGCCTAATTCAGCTCCAATTCCTGAAGCTACTTTACCAGCGCAAATTAAAGCAGTAATAACAGGAGCAATTTCCCTAATTAAAGACAGTGCAACCATGCTAGGCAACCAAGATTCGGCTCCAAATTCTGCCAAAGTTGGTCTCGATTGTAAGGTAAGAACCAACCCCATTATGAAACCAGTAATAGTTACTAATGGTAAAGATTTATATCCTATTAAGTAACATTGTTTGAGCAGCTCCTTGAATTCATAAGGAGGCCTAATGGCTTCTTTAAAAAAACGAATAGCAAATTCAGTAGCGCGGCCAACTTCAATAAAACTTTGATTGAGATAAGTTCCCAATCGTTCTTTTTGTATCGTTAATGTTTGGTTCATTCCTCTATTTTTAAATTTAACAGGAATTATATCTTTTAAAAAAAATACAATTTCCTTTTAAAAACTCATACTTGATTTTGCAATCATACTATCTCCCAAATCTTTAATTTTGTCATGTTGATTGGTTAATAGTATTTGTTGCTGCTGTAAAATTTGATTCAGTTTTTTTGGAATAAAATCAGTGTTGTTCGTCAATGAGTTTTTATATACTTTGAGTATTTCAAACTCAGAATATTCCAATCTATTTAGAATTTCTTCTTTGTCTTTTATGAGAAAGTTTATTTTTAAATTTCCCCAAATTTTATCTATTAAAGTATGATTTCTAGCATTTTCTTTTGGGGCACCATTTATTTTACTCAGTTCAAATATCAAATCTTCATTAAACAAATTGCTTGTTTTTTCAAACTCATTGAATAATTGCACTAAGTCATTTTCATTAAATCCCTTTTTGGCATTTTGATATGCTATTACCCTATCTTTATGAGATGCTATTAAATTGTTTAATACATCAACTGATTTTTTAATATTCATATCTTATGATTTTGATTGTGCTATTTATGTTTCAGGCTGGGCATTAAAGGGTGTTGTAAAAACTACCACATTTCAATACATTTCTGTTTGCAAAATTCATATAAATAACCATAAACCTTGTTACACAACTTTACAGAAAAGTTGCAATATTTACGGTTAAGCCTTGTTATAGATAAGCATAAGATAATTCAATTCAATTCTTGAGGTTTATATCTGTAAGAGAATGTTTTATTTAATTTGTAAAAAAAAGGCTGTTGTTTCCAACAGCCCAAACCAAACAAAACTCAACCTATTTTTGATAATTTCACTTTATAAAAAAAGGAATTTATAATTTCTATTTAAGTAAATTTTACTTTACTTGTATTTATAGAAACTGTATTTCTTTGTGTATAATTGTATCTTTGAGAAGGGGCTGTTTTTCCCACTCTACAATTACTATTTGATGGTTTTAAAACCTCATTTTTTAAATTGATCATAACTTTTTTTTAATTTTTTATTCTAAATATCTTCTTAACTTCCAAGCCATTGTTTCATGATCTTTCATTAATCCTGTAAGAAAATCAGCTGTTCCAGCATCATTATTTTTGTTGTCGCAGGTATCAATATCTTCTCTTAACTGTACAATTAACGTTTCATGATCTTTTACAAGTTCTTGTAGCATTTCTTTTTGAACTGGGTATACATTAGGAGATTCTTTTATAACAGATAATTTACTAAACTCGCTCATAGTCCCAATTGTTTTTCCGCCTAATTTGCTTATTCGTTCGGCCGTTTCATCAATCGAAACTTCAAGCTCAGTATATTGAGCTTCAAATAATTGATGCAATTCCATAAAACTTTGCCCAGATACGTTCCAATGAAATTTTCTAAGTTTTATATACAAAGTCATTTCATTTGCTAAAAGCCATGACAAAATGGTAATACTACTTTTTAAGTGCGCTTCGGTGATTCCAATGTTTAGTTTCATAATGAGTTTTTTTATAAATAATTATTGATTGTTTTTAACCAGATATTTTTTGTCCTGTAATCAAGAATTAAATTTTTACAAAGGTGAATATTGTATAGTAATTTTATATTACATTATTAATTCAAAAAGTTATATGATTAACATTTTCTATTCCTTGTTTAATTGTTTATTTGTGATTTTTTTCAATGAACTTGAAATTAATACCAATCGAGTAGGTCCTGATTATGGAGTATTAGATTCGTTTTCATATAAAGAAGAATAGTTTATTGTAATATTTTTTTCTCCAATTGAATCAAAAAAATCTTCAAGACGCTGAATGTGCTCTTTTGTAAATTGTAAATGAGTTGTAAGTGCATCCGAAATTTCCTTACTCGCTGCTTTCTGGATCAATATGGGAATCGAAATTAAAAGTGATTTTTCAGAAAAGTATATGTCTTGTAATTCCTCAAGATAAATATTTCGACAGGTTTGATTTTTAGGTCCTACAAACTCTAAATCACTTTTATTTGGATAATTATTTTTCAATAATTCAAGCCTATTAATTTTTGAATTTCTCATTTTATGAACTTTTTGGAATTTATGAATAATTAAAAAAAATCCTATTTACACGCATTTTAAATACAAAACATCTTGAAGTTCTTTTAAATTAATTGATATTTTAAAAAAATAGCATATTACAATTAATTTAATTTTGATTCATAGAAAATCAAACAGGTTAATTCAATTTATGATTCGTCCTTAGTAGTACGAACTAAACTGATTCCTGAAATAAAAAATACAGCACCAAGAATACCGTATATCAGTAAAGGTTTTACAGATTCAAAATCAGAATTTGCTGATGAGAATAACATAGCTGTATAAATTAATCCACCTATCCCAAGGACGGTGAGTATTGTTCCAAAAATTCTTTTGATGTTCATTTTTTTATAATTTAGTTAAACAAAAATAGTTGTAAAGAACTCCGTTATTGTTGTACAATTTTTTATATTACTTATATCATTCACACAAAATGATTTAAGGTCTTTTTTACAGTAAAAAAAAACGCTTTAGCTTTCAATTTTAAATATTTTTAAAATTGAAAGCTAAAGCGTAACTGTAATATAATAGAAGAGAAAAATCTACATTCTATCCATGTACCATTGAAGTTCTTTTTCTAATTTTTGATACTTAAAAATCGTAGAAATTATTTTTTCTAATCGTAAAAAAGCAGTTTCACTTTTTACCACATAATCAAATGCCTTGTGATGCATGCATTGCACTGCAACTTCTATCTTATCCTGAGATGAAAGCATTATGACAGGAATATTTGAATTTAATTCTTTTATTTTATCTAATGTTTGCAAGCCATTCATAGCACCAATTACAATGCCATCTAGTTGAAAATCAAGGATAACTAAATCTGGTAAATGATTTAAATTTTCTATACACTTTTCGCCAGTAGGATAGGTTTCTATTACAAAATTTGTGTTTTGATTAAATTCAATTTCCAATGATTTTAAAAAAAAAGCATCATCATCTACTAGAAAAATCTTAATTTTATTTTCGTTTATCACTTTTTTGTATTTTTTATAATGTTTAATTCTTCTTCTAATTCTCCACAAGCTTGCAAACAGATTTCTTCTAATTGTAATACTAATTCGTCAATTTCATTTAATTTTTCTTGTGAATTTGCAAACTCCTGAATTCTTTTGGCGATATCCTCAAAGTCAGTACTAATACCCATAATAGAGAATGAAGGAATCATTTTATGTGCCGCTGCAGCCAATAATTGCCAATTTTGTTCTGCAAAACTTTGTTTAATTGTATTTATTAATGTGGGTGTCTGAGCAAGATATAAATCAATCATTTCCATCATAAGTTCTGGATTTGATTTTGTTTTTTGATTTAAGTATACCAAGTCAATACAGCGAATTTTTTTTACTGTTTTATCTATATTCTCGTTTAATTTAGCCGATAGTTTAGCCAATTTTGGTTTTTTAAGAATACCAACAATTTTACTATACAACAACCTTTCATCTACGGGTTTTGCAAGATAGTCATTCATTCCTACAGCTTTACATTTATCTAAATCTACTGTTGTTACATCAGCAGTTAGTGCAATTATAGGTATTTGTGACTGCATTTTAATTCTTATATATTCAGTTGCTTCAAATCCATTCATTTCAGGCATTTGTAAATCCATTAAAATGATGTCATACGCTTTATCTTTTAGCATTTCAATGGCAATTTTTCCGTTTTCTGCAACATCACGTTCAAAACCAAAATCATCTAGAACAGTTTTCATTAACAATTGGTTCAGTGCAATGTCTTCAACCACTAGTACTTTGATATTTTTAATTTCTGAGTCTAATTCGAGTAAATCATTCTCAAGAGCAGCGTCGGCATTAGTTTTTTGAAAACTCAATGAAAAGCTAAAACTAGAACCTTTTTTTACTTTACTTTTTACTCTTATTTTACCGCCTTGTAATTCAACAAGTTGTTTAACAATGGCTAATCCTAATCCTGTACCGCCATACATTCTTGATGTTCCGCTTGATGCCTGATTAAAATTTTCAAAAATATGGTCTAATTTATCCTCTGGAATTCCTATTCCGGTATCTGAAACAGTAAACTCAATAACCACACGGTCAACATCTTCAAAAACAAGTTGCACACTTACTGTTATTTTACCTTTTTGGGTAAACTTTACAGCATTATTGACTAAGTTCAAGATAATTTGATGCAATCGCACAGGATCACCCACTAATACATCAGGGATGTGATCATCATAATCTTGAATAAGTTTAAGATTTTTTTCTTGGATTTTATTTTCAAATAAATGAAGCATGGATTCAAGCGAAGCATTCAATTTGAAAGGTTTTTTCTCAAAAGTCATTTTGCCAGAATCTACCTTGGCAAGGTCCAAGATATCATTAATCAAAACGATTAATGCATCACCACTCATTTTTATAGCATTGATGTATTCTAATTGTTTTACAGTCAAATCGGTTTTTAAAACAACTTTTGTGAATCCAATAATAGCATTCATCGGAGTCCTAATTTCATGACTCATATTAGATAAAAATTGTTGTTTTGATTTTACTGCATTCTCTGCAATTATAGCAGCACTTTCGGCATTTTTTTTAGCTTCTTCTGCGATTTCGGTAGCTAATTCAGCAAATACTCGTGCTTCTATCAGGGCTGATGCTATTTTTTTTTGTTCTGTTACATCTCTCGCTACTATAACTACACCAGCCACTTCTCCTTGCGCATCTTTGTATACAGAACCGTTGCAAAGTACATCAGTTAATTTTCCATTTTTATGCTTGATGGTAAGCGGCAAATTAGAAACGCTTCCTTTATCAAATACCTCTTTATGAACTTCGCGAGCATTCTTTTTTTCGGTAAAATAATCAAAAAAATCAGATCCAGTAAGTTCTTCTCTAGACATTCCAGTACTGTTTACCAAGGCCTGATTCATATCCGTAATCTTACCTTTGGTGTTCAAAGTAACTAGCGGATCTTGACTGGCTTCAATTAAACTCAAAGTATACTGAGATGCTAGAATTGCAGAGTTATTAAGTTTTTCAAGTTCTTTATTAAGGTCTTGTTGTTTTTCTTTTTCTTTATGAGCTTCCTCTAATTCAATAGACCATTTTTGTTTTGAGGTTTCACGTACAACAAAAATAACACCAATTAATTTTCCTTCGTTATCTTTAAAAGGTGTTCCATTACATAAGATGGGTATTAAATTACCAGCTTCACCTTTAATTTCTAATGCTTGATCGTATAGAGATCCTTTTTGGCAAACTATTGATATAAGATTTCGAACTTGCTGAACGGGATGACAATAATCTTCAAAATTGGAATACAGTATATTTTCACGTTCTTTTCCAATAATTAATGAAGTTGCTTTATTGAAATCAATAATTTCACCTTTTATGTTTACAATAAATATAGGCTCTAGTATAGACTCTATTAAATTTCGGTTATACTGAACATCGTTATTTTCCTGGATTTTTCCATTTTTGCAATACATATCTATAAGTTGTTTTTGTGATTTCCAATTTCTTCAATTGGACTTCTCCTTTTATCTTTTAATTTTTTAAAATGTGAAGGAGATAAGCCTGTCACTTTTTTAAACTGGCTCGAAAGATGGGCTACACTACTGTAATTCATTTTCCAAGCAATTTCAGTAATGTTTAATTCTCCGTAAATTATAAGCTCTTTAATGCGCTCAGTTTTATGTGAAATAATAAATTGTTCAATAGTAGTACCTTGAACCTCAGAAAATAAATTTGATAAATAGGTGTAATCATGGTTTAACTGCTGACTTAAATAATCTGAAAAGTTAATTTTAATGACCTCCGTTGAGTGGTGTACCATCTGGATAATGACATTTTTTATTTTTTCTATCAACATAGATTTTTTATCATCCATCAATTCAAGTCCTGAATCAAGAAGTGCAGCTTTTAAGATTTGTCTTTGCTCCATAGATATGTTTTCCATGATTTCGACTTCTCCTAAATCAACAACCACAAAATGGAGTTTCAGCTTTTTTAACTCTTCTTTGACAGCAATTTTACAACGATTGCTCACCATGTATTTAATGTATAGTTTCAAATATATTTATTTAATGTTGTGTTAGTAACGTGTTTAATTTATGTAAGTTACGTTAATTAATTTTATACAGCTATCAAATAAATTTAATTTTCACAAATACTAATTATTCAGAAAATTAATTTTAGAACCGTATAAAAAAAATAGTACAATACAATTATCGAAATAATTCAATCAAATATTTAGTTCGTTATTTCGATAATGTAAAATTATACAAAGTCAACATTTTATTTGTTATATAATTAAAGTGAAAATTTGTGAAATAATTTAGGTTAAATATTTCAGAAAAATCGAAAATAGCACTTGATTTTGAATTCTTTACAAGATAAAATATATCAAAATAGGATACTTCGAAATTAAATGAATTATTAATTTATATTAATAGTATCATTCCAGTCCAATGATTTTATGGAGGAAACCTTATTAGTAGATGTCATTGTGACCCTTAATTCTTTGTTGGCAACATTTTTAGAATAAAGTGCTTTGTATCTAAAAATAATGGAATTATCGCTTTTAATTGTATAGGCTTCGATAAGTTTTAAATCCTCAAATGTGCCGTAATATTGTCTAAATCGTTGACACGTTTTAGTAAGTCTTTCTTGTGTGGTATTTTGAATCACTGATGGTGTTGCTTCATCAGGCGTAAAAGGTTTAAATTTAGAGGTGTTACACGTCATTAAAACACGTTTACCCAGTTCATAAGCCTTGATCTTTTGAGTATCATTAATATCACCTACAGCTATTTTTATTATAGTTGATGCCGTTTTAGGATTCGTAGTAATATTTTTGTTGGTTTTACAGCCAATAACAACCAATAGAATAGCTGTAAGAAAAATTAATTTTTTCATATTTTAAGTAATAGGTTAGGATCGGGACAATTTTCTAGATAAAAATCTAAATCTTTTTTACTACAAACACCTGGATAATCTCCATGCATTTCTTGTATGTTTTTTATAATTTGAAAGTGTAGGTGAGGAGCATAATCTCCGTTTACAGCGGCTTCACCAAGTGTAGCTAGCAACTGACCTTTTGCAAAGAAATCACCAACTGCAATATTTTTTAAACTATCTAGACTTAAATGTCCATAAAGAGTATAGAATAAATGTTCTTCAAGAGCGTGTTCTAGAATTATTGTAGGTCCATAATCTCCTAGACCAGTGTTGTAATTAAAACTATGAACAGTGCCATCAAGAGCTGCTAATACTGACGTTCCTGCTTTTATCCACAAGTCTAGTCCTAAGTGAATGTTCCTTTCTTCAATATTAGGATCATTAAAAATACCAGAACGCTTGTACAAATCTCTTGTTTCATTGTAACCTCCATAAGCTACTTTAGCATTTTTTTCTAATAAATAATGGTCTATGTAATTCTCAAATTCGGGGGCATTTTTCAATTGTAGGTTTTGAAAATGAGTATTGTCTACTGATAAATCCAGTGGAATATAATCACTATATGGAATTGTATTTTCAATTACTTTACAATCATGAATATCTTTTAGTATGTTTTCTAACGGTTGCATGTTTTTTTTTCATTAAAAATATAAAAAAATGCCAATATAGCGAGGCTATATTGGCATTATAACAATTAATTAAGACGTTTTCTTAAATCAAATATTTTTTTGACATACTTATTTTACTGCAAGTAAGTCTACAAATTCTATTACAGGATCTTTTGATAAAAGCGTTCCTGCATTTGCCATTAAAGCTTCGGCTATTTTACCTGCCAAATGTGCTTTTCGACCTTCTTCAGTTTCAAAGGTGTCAAAAATTCCAAATGTTGAAGTTCCTATTTGCCATCCGTACCAATTCACCGTTTCGGGTTCATCCAATACTAATGGTAGGGCACTTTTTAAAAATGCTGCCACTTCAGCTTCTTTTCCTTCTTTGGCTTCTAGACGAGCTAATAATGCGTATTTTTCCATAATTATTTTAGTTTTAGTAAAGATAATTAAATGGGAAGTTGTGCGGTAGAGTTTAACTTTTGTTGAGGATTGTTTTTTTAGAAAAATTAGGTTAAAAAAAAACCAATCTGATTTAGATTGGTTTTTAACTTATTTAAAAAATTAATATAATGAAGGAAATTTCAATGGATTTACTTCGTGCATCATATCATAAACTTTTTCATAAATATCCTCAGCAGATGGTTTAGAGAAATAATCTCCATCAGTACCATAAGCAGGTCTGTGGGCTTTTGCAGTTAAAGTTTGTGGTTTACTGTCAAGGTGTTCATAAGCATTTTGCTCCTCAAGAATTTGTTGCATGATATAAGCCGAAGCTCCTCCTGGTACATCCTCATCAATTACTAGTAAACGATTTGTTTTTGCAATACTTTTTATAATGTCTTTGTTGATGTCGAATGGTAAAAGTGATTGTAAATCAATAACTTCACAATCAATGCCAACTTCTTGTAATTCTATTGCAGCTTGTTGTACAAGTCTCAATGTTGATCCATAAGAAACAAGTGTAATGTCGTTTCCATGTTTTAAAGTTTCTATAACACCTATTGGAGTTTTGAATTCTCCATAGTTCAATGGCATTTTTTCTTTCAATCGGTATCCATTCAAGCATTCAATTACTAGAGCTGGTTCGTCACACTCTAACAAGCTGTTATAAAATCCGGCGGCTTGTGTCATATTTCTAGGTACCAAAACATGAATTCCACGCACTGCATTGATAATCATTCCCATTGGTGATCCAGAGTGCCAAATTCCTTCTAAACGGTGACCTCTAGTTCGTATAATTAGCGGCGCTTTTTGTTTTCCTACTGTTCTATATCGTAAAGTAGCTAAATCATCACTCATGATTTGAATCGCATACAATAAATAATCTAGGTATTGAATTTCGGCTATTGGTCTTAAGCCTCTCAATGCAAGTCCTATTCCTTGCCCTAAAATAGTTGCTTCTCTAATACCAACGTCAGCTACTCGAAGTTCTCCATATTTCTCTTGCATTCCTTCAAGACCTTGGTTTACATCGCCAATTGCTCCTGCATCTTCACCAAAAATCAATGTTTCAGGATATTTAGTAAAAATAGCATCAAAGTTATCGCGCAAAATCATCCTTCCATCAGTATCTTCTTTTGCATCATCTGCATAAGTAGGTAATGCCATTTTTGATGAAAATATATTTTCCTTTGTTTCTGAAAATAAATTGCTACTGAAGTTTATCTGCTCTTTGTTAGTATAGTTTGTGATCCACTGTGAAAGCTCATTTTTTCCAGATTCGTTCAAAATCAATCGGAGTACTTTTCTAGCTGCAACTAAAATTTCTTTTTTCAATGGTGTCTTAATACCACTTAGTTCAGCTACATACTTCAAAATAGACTCTTGGTGTGCACTAGTAGTTGCGATTTTTTGCAATAGTACTATTAACTCTTTTTGATCTTCGATTATAGGCTCAAGAAAAGCTGTCCAAGCTGCTTTTTTACCCTCTAAAACCTCTTTTTTTGCTTGTGCATCAATAGCATCAATTTCTTCTGGAGAGGCTATATTTATAGCTATCATCCACAATTTCATTTGTCTGATACAGTCAAATTCTCTTTCCCAGGCTAAGCGATCTGCATTTTTATAACGCTCATGTGATCCAGAACTCGAGTGTCCTTGGGGTTGAGTTAACTCATTTACATGAATTAAAACGGGAACATGATTTTCACGAGCTACTGTAGCTGCTTTTTCATAAGTAGTAATCAAATCAGCGTAATCCCAACCTTTTACTCTAAAGATTTCATATCCGTTGGTATCTGCTTCTTTTTGATATCCTTTTAAGATTTCAGAGATATTTTCTTTTGTGGTTTGATGTCTTGCATGTACCGAAATTCCGTACTCATCATCCCAAACACTCATCACCATTGGCACTTGTAAAACACCTGCCGCGTTGATAGTTTCAAAAAATAATCCTTCAGATGTACTTGCATTTCCGATGGTTCCCCAAGCAATTTCATTTCCTTCGTTAGAAAAATTTGCCGCATTAGGAATGCCTGATACTTGTCTGTAAATCTTAGAGGCTTGAGCAAGTCCTAACAAACGTGGCATTTGGCCCGCAGTAGGAGATATATCTGAACTTGAATTTTTTTGTTTTGTTAAGTCTTTCCAAGATCCATCTTCGTTAAGACTGTGTGTTGCAAAGTGCCCGCCCATTTGTCTTCCGGCAGACATTGGATCATGTTTGATGTCAGTGTGACCGTACAGTCCAGCAAAAAACTGTTGAATTGTAAGTTCACCTATTGCCATCATAAAGGTTTGATCACGGTAATATCCGGATCTAAAATCACCATTTTTGAAAGCTTTGGCCATAGCCAATTGAGGAACTTCTTTGCCATCACCAAAAATTCCAAACTTGGCCTTTCCTGTTAATACTTCTTTTCGTCCTAATAAACTGCACTCACGGCTTATTATTGCTGTGGTATAGTCTTTTAAAACTTCGATTTTGAAATCTTCAAATGTCAATGCAGAATTGGTTTTTTCTTTTATCATAATAGAAAAGTATAACTTTATGCTGCAAATTTACTTAAAAACAACCTATTATCATAGCGCTTTGAAAAAAATAGAATTTAATTTTCGCAATTTATTCTAAGTAAATGAAGTTTATTTTTTTATTATGTGTAATTTTATTATCAAATATTTGATAATAATTCAACAATTTGACAAGATAGCTTTCGTTTAGAACCACTTTCGATTAAAAAGATTGAGTAATGTTTTAGGTGAAAAAGTTACAATAAAACGTATTTTTTCGTTGTATTTGTTCTGAGAAATTTCCCAACCATTGTTAGAGTAGACTGGAAAGTAAAGCTCAAAGTAGTCGGTAACCAGGTTCAAGCGTATGCCGCTATCGTATACAAAACGCTCTTTTGAACCACTATTTTTCATTAATCCTACATCTCCATATAGCTCTATCCAATTCCAAATGCTGTAACTAGCGTTCAAACTTGTAAGCCATCTGTTTGCAAATGGAGTGTCTATTTTTGATTTAAAACCACCCTCAGCAATAATGTATTGCTGACTAAAAAGTCCACTATTCTCTGATCTTCCTATGTAATTATAGTCAAATAAATAATCGGTAGGACGATCTAGCGCAAAACTAAAAAAGTTAGATTGTGTTTTATTATGCAAAAAACTTCCGGCATAAAATCGTAAATTGAGTTGACGGTTATTTTCAAAAAGTTTTCGATATTCAATTTCTGCTGTAAGTTTACTAAATTTTCCTGAAGCCTGTAAATCAATGGCAAAGTTTACATGATTGGTAACTTCAGTTTTTGTATTTATATAACGAGTATTAAAAACAGAATAATTAGTTGCAGTATTCTCAGTAAGAATTGCACTTTCATCTTTATTAACAATGACTTGTCGAAATAGAATTAATTGTTTTCTATTATCTCTAAAGTTTGGCTCACGAATGCGCAATTGAATTGATGGATTTAATCTAAAATACGCTGCGTCTTGTGCGTAATTAAAATAATTGGCACTTATCCCATAGCGAATGTTGTATAGAGTACTTGTCCTAATATTTTGGTTCACCACAAATGCTGCTGATCCAGATATATTTTGTGATCTAGTAGAGTAAGATGGATTGACATCAAAAATAATAGGTTTGTCAAGTATGGTTTTATTATGTAATCGAATGCCCGGGGTAAGGCCATCATATAAATTATAGTAAATAGAAGGTACATATAATATTTGATTGTAATACGGATCTTCAAGATCTTTCATAAAAACAAATTTTATTGGTCTGTTATTAGGCAAAAAACCATTTAACTTTTTCCAGTTATTTCGCAAATTAAATTCTGGTACTTCGTTTTTTAAGTTTAAAATCAAGCGATCAATGTTTTTTCTAGGAATGGTCAAGGTGCTATCACAGGCCTCAATATCGAGCCATTGCTTAAAAACAGTTGCGCCTTTCCTAGTGCCATAAACAGGAATAGGAATTGTAGTTCCTGTTCTGTTTTTTACAGAAAATGTAATGCTGTCCTTTGTCTTACTCAGAGTTGTAAATTTATAATCAACAATGTCTCTTGAATTGATCATGGTGGTAAAAAACCAACTTATATCTTTTTTTGTTTTGGATTTTAAAAGGGTTTCAAAATCAGTTCTTGTTGCTAGTATATGTTGCTTTTTTGCATACAATTCTTGAATACTTTGCATCATAATGTCTTGTTTAAGAAAATCATCCAGAAACCTAATGCTTAATCCAGCCTTATATTTATTGGCAATTTGTTCATTAAACTTAATCAAATTATTTTTAGACTCTCCTAAGGGTTGATCTAGATTTTTACGTGCCATTAACATATAAAAATAACTGTATTGATCATTAAAATCAATATTTGCAATATTAAAATTCTGCAACAGTTTAAATCTGGAAAGACTGCCAATCATTTTTGTATTTGGATAATTCTCGTCAATATATTTCATCATAGCATAGACTTGAATGCCGTCATAAATCCAATTTTCTTTTCTAGGGTCAAGGTGCAAGCTTGTTTTAAGAAATGAATTTAAATATGTTTTTAAAAACTTAATTTCATACAAAAATTCTTCAGGGAAGGGACTTAAAAAAGAGGGTAGTTGGTTCAAACCATAAAACGGATTTTTATCATAATCATTTTGAGTGATAATGATTTTTTCATGTGGATATTTTCCAATAAATGCATTGGTAAAGGTGACTACTTTATCAATTACTAACGCTTTTTGAACATCGTTTAACTTGGTGTTCTTTAAATCGGTGACAACATCAACAATATTATTTTTAAAACTTGTAAATTCTGGTTTTGAGGTAATTATCAAATTAATGTTTGTACGATTATCTCCTTTTAAAAGATGTGTGGTTTCCTCTCCTTTTTCATCAAACTGCAGTACATTTAAGTCTGTAGATAGTTTTTTTTTGGAGGGTAGTGTTATTAAAACTTCAAATGAGGTAATGCCGTTTGCACTATCATCAAGATTGTTGTTACTATATTGTAAAAATTTGTTGTTTTCATATCGTGCTGGGACTAAAAAACAGTTTTTTAAACTAAAATTCCCTTCATTATCAATGCCATAATTTGTAAATTTCGCATTCGGAATTTTTAGCGTGTAAGTAAGTGTGAGTTTTATTTTTTGAAAAGGCAAAATGGCATTGGTTAATGTCACAACAACACAATCCGGGTTTTTTTCAGGCCGGTTCCATTGTAATTCGGTGGTTGTATCTAGTATTTTTAAATTTTGAGTACTTCCACGATCATCCTCTTTGGCTAGGTGAAAACCTCTGTAAAATTCGTCCGAAAACCGTTTGGCTAGTGGTGTAAATTTAGTAGCATATGCATTGTTCCAATCGTTAAAAACTAAAGATGTAAGCGTATCATTCGACGCATTATGATACACAAATTCCTGTTCCACGGTTATAGTTTTACTTTCAGGATTGACAACCGCTTGCATTTTAGTAAAATGCTGACTGTAATTTTTTTGTATTCCAATTAACAAAAAAAATGTTAACGTAACTCTTATATAGGTTTTCAAATTTGTACTCCTTTGTTTAAGATTAATGCCAATAAAAAATCAAGTGCCTATTGTAAAAAAGGGTTTAAATATTTAAGATTCTGTATCAAAATCATTTCTTTTGAAAATAAACCAGCTGCACTCAAAGGGCTAAATATAAGTATTATTCAACACGAAATTCTTATTTTTTTTAAATTTTGACAAAAAAAAGAAGCTGTTGTGAGCAGCTTCTTTTCAATTTAAAAATTTGGAGATAAATCGTATTTCTTATAAAAGGCATCAATTACTGCCACAACTTCATCTTCGGTATCTACAATCTTAATTAAGTTTAAGTCTTGCGGACTCACTGTTTTTTCTTTTTCTACAAGTACCGTTTTTACCCAGTCTAACAATCCAGACCAAAAACTGCTTCCTACCAAAATAATAGGGAATTTTCCAATTTTCTTAGTTTGAATCAGAGTGATCGCTTCAAAAAGTTCGTCTAGTGTACCAAAACCTCCTGGCATAACCACAAATCCTTGTGAATATTTCACAAACATCACCTTACGAACAAAGAAATAATCAAAGTTTAAGTTTTTATCCGTGTCAATATACGGGTTAAAATGCTGCTCAAATGGCAGCTCAATATTCAATCCTACTGAGGTTCCACCGCCTAAATGCGCTCCTTTATTTCCAGCTTCCATAATTCCAGGACCACCGCCAGTAATTACCCCGTAACCCGCTTTACTAATCTTGTAAGCAATTTTTTCTGCTAATAAATAATTCGGATCCTCTGGTTTGGTTCTCGCCGATCCAAAAATAGACACACAAGGACCTATTCGCCCCATGCTTTCGTACCCATTTACAAACTCCGACATGATTTTAAAAATCGCCCAGCTGTCATTAGTACGTATTTCATTCCAATCTTTCTGCTTCAATCGGTCTTGGATAACCTTATCCTCGTCATTATCAAAATCTTCTAATCTCATATTCTGTCTTTTAATTATCTTTTCTATTATTTTTCAGGAGCTTTATCCTGCTGTCCGTTCTATCTTTTTATTTTTTAAAGAAAAAAAATAAAAAGGATGCCACTTCCATCAGGGCTAAAAATCGAGTCTGCTAAAGTAATTCTTTTTTTAAAACTGCCACATACTGCTTTAGCAGTTTTTGTCATTTTATATGAATTTACTTTCGATATAAATTTCCAGTTTGGAATTCCTATTTTGGAGGTAAATTAAACCAACTCTTTCTTTAAAAACTGAGCGGTATAGCTTTTTTTACTTTTCGCTACTTCTTCGGGCGTTCCTTTGGCAATCAACTGGCCGCCACCTTTTCCGCCTTCAGGACCAATATCAATAATGTAATCAGCTAATTTAATTACATCCATATTATGCTCAATAATCAAGATGGTATTTCCTTTATCAACTAGTTTGTTAATCACTTCCATCAAAACTCTAATATCCTCAAAATGAAGCCCTGTTGTAGGTTCGTCAAGGATGTAAAACGTATTTCCAGTATCTTTTTTAGACAATTCTCCTGCTAACTTGATGCGTTGTGCTTCACCTCCAGATAGTGTGGTACTTTGTTGGCCAAGTGTAATATAGCCCAAACCTACATCTTGTAAGGTTTTAACTTTTCTGTATATCTTCGGAATCATTTCAAAGAATGGAACAGCCTCGTCAATAGTCATGTTCAATACATCCGAAATAGATTTTCCTTTGTATCTTATTTCTAGTGTTTCTCTATTAAAACGCTTTCCTTGACAGGTCTCGCATTCTACGTAAACATCAGGTAAAAAATTCATTTCTATTGTTCGAACACCTGATCCTTCACAGGTTTCACAACGTCCGCCTTTTACATTAAAACTAAAACGTCCCGCTTTGTATCCCCGAATCATACTTTCAGAAGTCATCGTAAACAGATTTCTGATTTCTGTAAAAACTTCGGTATAGGTTGCTGGGTTACTTCGAGGTGTTCTACCAATCGGGCTTTGGTCAATATCAATCACTTTATCGATATGTTCTAAACCTTCAATTTTTTTGTACGGTTGCGGTTTCTTGACACCATTAAAATAATAGGCATTCAAAATAGGGTAGAGCGTCTCGTTAATCAAAGTCGATTTTCCACTTCCCGAAACTCCCGTCACGCAGATCATTTTACCCAAAGGCAACTCAATTGAAACGTTTTTTAGATTATTCCCCGTTGCTCCAGTTAGTTTTAAGAATTTTCCGTTTCCTTCTCTTCGTTTTTTTGGAACTTCAATTTGCATCTCTCCGTTCATATACATCGCAGTAATAGTATGATGTTTGAGGATTTCAGCAGGAGTTCCTTTACTGATGATTTCACCACCATATTTCCCGGCTTTTGGACCAATATCAATCACATAATCGGCACGTTCAATCATGTCTTTATCGTGTTCCACCACAATTACAGAATTTCCAATATCGCGCAATTGTTCCAACGAATGAATCAGTTTTTCATTGTCTCGCTGGTGCAAACCAATACTTGGCTCATCTAAAATATATAATACACCAACCAATTGCGAACCAATTTGAGTAGCCAAACGAATTCTTTGCGCTTCACCTCCCGAAAGTGATTTAGAGCTTCGGCTTAAAGCCAAATAATCCAAACCTACATTCATCAAGAAATGTAAACGGTCCTTAATCTCTTTGATTACTTCAGTAGCGATACGCTTTTGTTTATCAGATAAATGGTTGTCTAAATCTTTGAACCAAGCAGTCAAATCCGAAATGTCCATGTCACACAATTCGGTAATATTTTTAGTGTTGATTTTAAAGAATTGGGCTTCTTTTTTTAATCGGGAACCTTCACAAACAGGACATTTTATCTCGTCCATGAATTCTTTTGCCCAGCGCTTGATTGTCGCCGATCCACTTTCATCATGTTGGTTTTTTATAAAATGCGAGATTCCTTCAAAATCAATTTTATATTCTTTAGTAACTCCAGCTGTTTTCGATTCGATGCTAAATTTTTCTTTACCACCATTCAAAATCATTTCCATCGCTTCTGCAGGAATGGTTTCAATGGCATCAGTCAATTTAAAACTGAATTTTTCACCAATGGTTTCCAATTGCTTAAAAATCCAAGAGCTTTTGTATTCGCCCAAAGGAGCAAAACCACCCGCCTTTATAGATAATTTTGGGTTTGGAACAATTTTTTTGCTGTTGACTTCATTTACAGTTCCAAGTCCGTTGCAATGATCACAAGCTCCTTTTGGAGAATTGAAAGAAAATAAATTGGGCTCTGGATTTTGATAGGAAATTCCGGTGCTAGGACACATCAAGTTCCGACTAAAATAGCGCACCTCATTCGAATCTTGGTCTAAAACCATCAGTACATTTTCACCTTGATTCATGGCGGTATTGATACTTTCCATCAAACGTTTGGCATTATCGGGTGTGTCTTCAATTACCATTCTATCGACTACAATTTCGATGTCATGAGTTTTGTAACGGTCAAGTTTCATCCCAAGAGTAATATCAAGTACTTCGCCATTGACACGAACTTTCAAGAATCCTTGTTTGGCAATTTGTTGAAAAAGTTCTGCGTAATGTCCTTTTCTAGCTCGGATAACTGGTGCTAAAATATTGATTCGTTTTCCTGCAAAATCCTGAATAATCAAATCCTTAATTTGCTCGTCAGAGTAGGAAACCATTTTTTCTCCGGTATTGTAACTATACGCATCGGCACCACGAGCATAAAGCAAACGCAAGAAATCATAAATTTCAGTAATAGTTCCTACCGTAGAACGCGGACTTTTACTGGTTGTTTTTTGTTCAATAGCAATCACAGGTGAAAGCCCATCGATTTTATCAACATCAGGACGTTCTAGTCCACCCAAAAACTGACGCGCATAAGCTGAAAAAGTTTCTATATAACGGCGTTGCCCTTCGGCATAAATGGTATCAAAAGCTAAGGAGGATTTCCCAGATCCCGAAAGGCCGGTAATTACAACCAGTTTTTCTCTAGGAATGGAAACATCTATATTTTTTAAGTTGTGCACGCGAGCGCCCTGAACTTCAATGGTATTGTCTTTGTCTAGCATAATTTTTTGCAAAAAAGCAAAGTTACCATTTTGATTTGTTCTTTTGATGCAACAGTTTAGAAGTTTGTGTTAAAATGGGATATAAAAAAAACGCTAATAGGAGTTAGCGTTTTTTGGTTACATTGTATTTACATCTTACTCCATTCCTAGTCCTAATGTTTGTAAAATGCCAACAATCCATATAATTGGTTTCCAAAGTACAATAAAGCCTATAATTGATAGAATGGAAAAAACAGACCAAAATCCAAAACCATAGGCTAATGTAAATTCTGGAAAGTATTCTACTAAAAACATGTAAATACCGAAAGGAATAGCTGCCAAAACGACAACGATCCAAACTAGACATTTGATAAAGAAAACGATTGTATTTAATAAAAATTGAAAAAGCATAATTTTGATTTTTTAAGTGACTTTTGTCAGGTTACTAAGTGTTTTTTTAATAATAGTTGTACTTTAATTTTGTAAGTTTGTAGTTGTTTTATCATCCTCTAATGCGGTGACTAGTCCTGTTATCAGTAATGATAGTCCAGCGCCAATCATACCTCCGGTTTGAGGTTTTTTCCCTAAGTAATTAGCAATAGCAATACCCGCCGCTGCGCTTGTTGTTAAAATGGTACTTAAGCTACTAAAGTCCATTTCTGTGCTTTGTTTTTTTAATGAATTTTTCATGATAATTGTTTTTAAATTTCGGGGCTAAATTATGTTTCAAACGCGACAATTAGTGTCGTTTAAAAATGATTTGAAAAAAAAATATTGCGACAGTAATTGACGCTTTTCTTTTCTATTTTTGAATAATTAAAAACAGCATGAAAAAAGACAATAAAAAGCATCTGAATTCAACACAAGTTTATCGCACTAAAATTTTGGTGGAACTTTTAAAAAAAAATCTATCTGTGCATCGTGATGTACTTATAAAAGAAATATCTGCAAAGGATCTTAGGAATATATCTGTACGTACAATACAACGATATGTAAAAGATTTAAATGAGGATTATGGGATTGTCATTACCTTTAATAAAGGCAATAAACACTATTATTTAAACGAGGAAAAATCGGTTAATATTGAGTCCTTTTTAAGTCACATTGAGATTTTATCAACAGCTGAACTTATAAAGTCTAGTTTTAACGAAACAAATAACGCATTAGCCTTTATTGAATTTGAAAATAATGCGTCTATGTCATCAATTTTAAATTTTAAAATTATTTTAGAAGCCATTCACCAAGCATTACCTATTACTTTTGAACACTATAGTTTTTACCATTTAAAAGAGGAAGAATACACTTTAAAACCTTACTTCTTGAAACAATACCAAAACCGCTGGTATGTTATTGGCGAAACTGAAAAAGGATATCGTACTTTTGGAATTGACAGAATAGAAAATATTAGTGTTGGTACTAAAAAGTTCAAATCAAAAACCATAGAAGCCAAAGACAAGTTTAGTCATGTTATAGGTTTAAATTATGTTGATCATAAATTACAAATTGTAAAACTTTCATTTGATATTTCTCAGAAACCTTATCTTGTTTCGCTTCCTATGCATCGCACTCAAAAAGAAATTAACCTAGAAAACGAGAAGACTTTTGATATTGAAATGATTATTCACCCTAATTTCGAATTTAGCCAACAGATTTTGAAGTATGGAAGTTTAGTTAAAGTTTTGGAGCCCGAATGGTTGGTGAATGAAATTAAGGAGGAGTTGAGAAAGGGGTTTGAGGGGTATTGAATGACACATAAAATTAACAAGTGCTTCAACTTATTGAATAGAAGTTGAAACACTCGTTTTTTAATTCACCCAATCTATTTACCAAAATGTAGCTAAAGTAATTTTATACTTTGGCTGGCTCTTTCTCTTTTTTGTACATTTCGTATTTTTCATTAAATATTTTACCAACCTCTCCTAAATCGAGAGCCATTCCGCTTTTGTAGTAGGCATTGCTTGCCCATCCAAAAGCATATGTCAGTGAAGCTGCAATTGAGGCTGCAATTGCCATGGTTGCAACTTCTAAAAGCTGTGCACCCGGAATCCAACCTACGGCTTTTAGTGTAGTTATTCCCCATCTAACAACTTGTTTACCAATACTTCCTGTTACAGTTGACGCAACAAGGCTCATTATATCTTCTTTTGTAGGCTTAATATCATAAATATATGCAATTTTAAATGCAAGTCCAGTTTGTAATGCTGACAATGCTATTATGTCAGAACCAGGAATAGGTAATGCTCCAATTCCAAAAGCGGCAGCAGTTGCTGCATTAATCCACTTTTTTACTGACTGCTCTTTAAATTTAGAAATTTTTAAAAACATTAAATCTTTACCATTAGCTTCTAGAATTTTGACAATTTCGTTATTTAAATTCTGAATACCTTCTCCTGTTTTAGATGAAATTGGAATTGGAAAAATACCAAGCTCCTCTTTTATCTGATTTATTACCTCGGTAACTTCATTTTGCTCTAAAGAGTCAATTTTGTTCAAAACAACTAATGTTTGTTTACCCAAAGCGGCGATTTCTTCAAAAGCTTTCTTTTCGTGTTTGGTTATACCAACTCCTGCGTTTAAAAAGTATAAAATTATATCAGCGCTATTTGCTACAAAATCAGAAGCTTTTTTACTTATATCAGCATCAATATCAAATAATCCAGGAGTGTCAGCTACAAAGACTCCTTTATTTAATTCATAAAGTGAAACTTCCTTAGTCCAACCTGAACGAGCTTTTACTTCTGTATAGTCAATACCTGTAAGAGTATTAATTGTTTTTGATTTCCCGGCATTTACGCTACCAATAAGGCTAATAATTAATTTTTGGTTACTAATGTTTTCAAATTCAGTATGCGTTTCATCATATGATCTTTTGAAAGCATCTTCGTAACTTTTTTGGTCAAATTCGTTGTTTTCCATTTTAAAAATGTTTTATTGGTTTTTATAAAAGTTTATTATGCTGCGCGTTTAAAAAAATTACATTAATCCTAAATAATCTCAAAAATTAATAAAAGCACACTTTAGCTTAAGTAATTTTTCACTCTTCTATTCTTACATCTTTTTTTTTCTATCAATTATTTAAAGACCAAATCTACCCTTCCAAAACGTCAATTTTTGTCGCTCTATTTTTTATTTCATTAAACTGTTAACCATTCGCTCAATACCTTCATCTGCAATTTTTAAATTTGAAAGAGTCAATTTCAAGTTGATATTGTGTTTCGTAATATTATTTGATTTTGTCATCCAATCCTCCATAAGTTGTTTTAGTTTTGATTGGTTAATTGTTCTCAGAGTTACCGAAACATTCTCGGGACAATTCACCACTAATGCAATTTGTTCATCTGTCAAGATATGTTTGAATTTGGAATGTAACATTTCAGAAGAACGTATGTGTTCATAGTCATATCTTTCGCCGCCTCTTAAAATTTGTCCAGTGTAGCAATCGGTATAAAGTGCTATTCCATCACTTCCTCTAATTAATGCTTCTTTTTGCATAGCTTTTTTCCTTGTTGCAAAAATTTTGTCAATTGCTATTCTGCTGTAAGGTCTTTTTGGATCGATCATTTTGAAATCTACTTATTAACCTTTATTTACAATGCTGGTGAATGTTTTCCTTTGCTTGATCCGTTTGGATGTCTTGAACAGGAATTAGCAGTTAAACTTGATATACTACTTGATGATGAACCGCAGTATTTGCAGCTGTATTTTGATTTTTCGGAACCTTCATAAAGCGTATGTTTTCCCTTGCTTGGTCCAAGAGGGTGACGCGGACAGGAGTTAGTGGTTAAACTCGAAATACTAGAACTTTTCGATCCGCAATTGGCACAATAAAAATTTGACATATTTTGGTGTTGATTTATGGTTATCAGTCAAAACTAAAAAACTTAAAACAACAAAAAACCCCGAAATTATAAATCGGGGTTTCTAGGCTATAAAATGGGTAATCTGTGTTATGATTTTTTTTCAGCTACATAATTAATCGGATAATTACTGTAGTTCCTGTTTCCAAAAAAGTAATTTCGATAGGATTTATATTGCTAGGTTGCATAATTTGAAGGCGCTTTTTGGCAATGGCAATGCCTTTTGAACTGTGGGTGTTTATATTCTTGGTTATGCCTTTCCCGTTATCTAAAATTTGGATTTGAAGCAGCTGATCAACCGTGATTGTAAAATAAATTGTGAAAGAAGGGTGAGGAGATTCTTCATTAAAAGCATGCTTAAAAATATTTTCAACAAAAGGCTGTAATAACATTGTAGGTATTTCTATTTGATACCTGTCGATGCTTTCATCCACTTCAATTGCAAATTGAATACGGTTGTCAAATCGTTTGTTTTCTATAGCAATGTAGGTCTCTAAATATTTAATTTCATCAGCAATTGTTATGGTTTGGTAGGTAGAATTGTCTAATGTTTGGCGCATCAAACTGGCTACTTCGCTGATATAAATTGTAGAATTTAGTTTGTCATTGTTAAAAACAAAACCTTGAATGGTTTGTAAAGCATTGAATGTAAAATGCGGATTCATCTGACTTAATAAGGCTTCTAGTTTTGCCTTAGCAAGTTGATTTTCGGTTGCTGCTTTTTGTTGGGCTCGTTTTTTTATTCTGAAAATTAATAGCGTTGCTCCTAGAATGATAAGAATTCCGATTACACAATAAAACAGTCCTGTTTTCCAAAATGGAGGTTCAATGATAATTTTTAAAACACTAAAACGCATTGTTTTTCCGGCATGTAAATCTAAAACTTCAATTTCTAGATTGTAGGT
The DNA here is from genome assembly GCF_007830355.1 of Flavobacterium tiangeerense. Classification (GTDB taxonomy): domain Bacteria; phylum Bacteroidota; class Bacteroidia; order Flavobacteriales; family Flavobacteriaceae; genus Flavobacterium; species Flavobacterium tiangeerense. The sequence goes on from NZ_VLKO01000004.1 coordinate 55,427, forward strand.
GTCATTTGGTAAATAAGACAAATAAACGAATGGCTTTTCTGTATAAGGACTCCATCGATTTGTTTTTTTTAAGCGGTATCTAAACTTTAATTTGTTTGGGAACGAATGTCCTTTTGGTACAAAGTCTAATGCTATTGTATTGTGTTCATAATCTGTAACTAATTGATTGGATTGATACGAAAACCAACGGTAATTTTTTGGATCAATAGGAACCGAATTAATGGCAATTGAACTGATTTTGATATCGGTAACCGAATTTTTAGTTGCTGTAATTTTGTTTAAATCGATAGTGTAAAAACCTTTCTTAGTGCCAAGCCACAATTGATTTTCAATAATACTTGAACTAGTTATGACGGCATCTTTCAGACCTTGTTCCTTATCAAATAACTGTATTACTCCATTATGATAGCAGTTTATTCCTTTTTCGGTACCTATAAAAATATAGTCTTGGTAACTTTCTAGAAACGTGATTGTAGTACCGATCAACTGATTTTTTGGAATTGTTTTTAGTATTTTAAAAGATTTGGTGTTATCAATTACATAAACAGCACCAAATTCTGATGCAATAATCAAGTTTTCTTGCTTGTTTTGGGTAATAAATTTGAGTTTGCTTCCCTTCCAAATACCTTCTTTTAGTAGCGATTTGAAAACTTTATTTTCATAAACAAACAATCCTTGGAACACTGAAATGAGGTAGCTTTTGTCTTTTGAATTTAAAATTCCAACTACGTCCAAAGGGGTATTCGTATTAAATTCCGAGTAGTGTTTGACTTTTAAATTAGTAAGATCATCATATACCCGAACGCCCGCGTAGGGAATCGTTTCTATAAATTGGTGATCATAGGTAAACCCAATTTTATAACTGTGAATGGGTACGTAATTGATTAATTCACCATTTAAGCTAATCTCAAATAGGCCAATGTTGCTGCTGATCCAAAACGATTTTTGATGTTTTATAATTTCGTAAAATTCGATTTGGTTTGCGGGTATTTTATAATTTAATTCATAATAACCGTCAGCATGTGAAGGCAGTTTTTGTTTTGAATTTTTAATGTACGCTAGTTCTGCATTTTTAAAATCAGTTAATGAAACTGATGTGGTAATGGTATTGTCTTTTTCTAAAAAGGAGACTCCATCCTGATGCAGTATTACTTTTTTTGCTCCGATGGTGGTAAAATCCACTATCGATTTATTTTCAAATGGGTTGTAGTTAATGGTTTTATCGAGTTGAATTTCGTATATTCCTTTGTCTTTTGAACCTACGTAAAGAATGTTTTTTTTACGAGCGTGCACCACATTCAATAAATTTTTAGAATCAATTCCGTACAATTCCGAAATGTTTTTCATCTGGTTATTTGCAATTGCATACAAACCACCACTGTTGTCAAACACACCCCAAGCAGCCGCGTAAAGATTACGATCACTATCTGCACTGAAGTCCCAAAAAGTAGATTGCCCAAGAGATTTTGAAATTGGCTGATTTTGTATTAACTTGTCCATTGGAAAGGATTGTAGGAATCCTTTGTTGGCGCTGAATAAAGTTCCTTCAAATAATCCCAAACTGTAGGCATATTTAAACTGATTTACTGGTACAATTTCTGGTTTGTTTTTATTAGTTACAATTTTAAAAAGACCTTCGTTAGCCGTTGAAAAAAACACTTCATTTTTATAAACTACAAAATCCGTAACAATAAACACTCCAAAATGAGGTATAATTCCTTTTGGAACTACTACCGCGTTAGTCTTAAGATCAATAATGGCAACTCCTAGTTCTGTACCTACATAAATTTTGTCGTTATAAGCTAATACTTTTCGAGTTCGTAAAGATGGTAAGCCTCTTTGTTTGTTAAAAACAGTAAATTGTAAACCATCATATTTGTACACACCACCCCCATAACTAGCAAACCATAAGTTGCCATTGTGATCTTGAGCGATGTCCCAGCAACTGTTATTTTTTATTGTTTTTGGTAAAATTAGATTTGAAAAGGCTCCATTTTCCAACTTTGAAATTCCATTTTCGGTACCGATCCATAGGTCTTCATTTTTATCTAAAAACAATGCCCGTACTGCATTATTAGGTAATCCATTTGAAGTAGTATAATTTATTGATGGCTTGTATTGAGCTGAACAATAAAAACCATAAAAACACACAAGAAAAAGTAAAACTCTAGTTGGCAAGTGCATCTATAAGTTTAGTTTTGTTATAATAAGCATCTGAAACTTTAATGTTGGAACCATTTGACATTTTTAAAGTATACGTTTTACTGTTAAAAGAAGCTATCTTTTTCTTATTTATAATGGCGCTACTACTTACTTTAATAAATCTACTTTCTTGTAGTAATAACATCACATCCTTCAAGTATTTATGAATTACGATAGTATCATTAGTTGTTACAATTGTACATTTACCAGTTCCATTTTGTGATTGAAAACTTATAATTTCAGTTGTGTCAACTACTGTAAAACCGTCATTGGAAGGGAATAAAATGGTACTATTTTCACCATTCAAATTATTCTTTAATATCTCGTTCCTATTGATAGAGTTTGCCAAAGCGGTTTTAGTCTCGAATCGTTCAATAATGGCTTTGATGTTTAATGGATTTATAGGTTTCATTAAATAATTCATGGCACTTATCTCAATAGCTTTTGTATATTCGTTGGCATGTCCAGTAACAAATACGACTTCAAAAGGCAGTACATCAAAATTGTTAATCAATTCAAACCCATTTTTTTCTGGCATATCGATATCTAAAAATACTAAATCTGGCTTGTGGGTTTTGATGGCCATCAATGCGGAATCAACGGAAGGACAAAGGGCTGCAATTTGAATAACTCCATTACTATACGATTCACAAAAACTTTGAATGAGTTCTCTCGATTTTTGGTGATCATCAACGATGATTGCTTTTATTGACATAGAATAGAAAAAGTAATGAATTAGTATTTGTTAAAAGAATAGTGAAATGTATTACTTTTTTGGTAAAAAAACTAATTTTGTCAATGGGATTTATACTTTTAATGCAATACTTAATTATAAAGATTATTGTAATTTCGAATCTACTTTAAAGCATTCATCTTAATAACAAACAACTTATGAAACAAAGAATTGGAATTTTAGGAATTGGTGGAGTAGGAGGATATTTTGGTGGATTATTAGCAAAGGCTTACTTAGACTCAGATACAATCGAAATTGTATTTATTGCCCGTGGTAATACTCAAAATACCATAGCGCAAAATGGATTAAAAATAAGTACCGATACCACTGAAAGTAATGTGTTCCCTAATTTGGTTTCCAATGATCCAGCAGAGATTGGAACTCTAGATGTCCTTATTTGTGCTACAAAAACCTATGATATTGAAAACAGTTTGATGTCGATAAAAGATTGTATTACCTCTGACACTATTATTCTGCCATTATATAATGGTGTTGATGGAACGGAGCGGATTCAAACATTATTTCCTGAAAATACAATTTTGAAAGCTTGTGTTTATATTGTTTCTATGATTACCGCTCCTGGAAATATTAAGAAAATTGGTTCTTATGAAAAATTATTTTTTGGTTCTACAACAGTACCAATTTCAAAATTAGAAAGATTACAATCTATTTTTACAAATGCAAAAATCGAAAGCTATCTTGTAGAAAATATCGAGGAAACGGTTTGGGAAAAATTTATTTTCATCTCCGCTTTGGCCTCTGCAACTTCCTATTTGAATCAAAATATTGGCGGTATTTTAAATAATCCTACCAATAAAGAACTCTATATTACATTGTTAAAGGAAATTTCGGCTGTTGCTTTGGCAAAAGGGATCAACTTACCCATGGATATTGTTGCTCAAACCATAACAAAACTAGAAAAATCGCCGCAAGACAATACTTCATCCATGCACAGAGATGTTTTAGCTGGAAATACTACAGAAGTGAAATCACTTACAGAATATGTTGTTACTGAAGGATTAAAATACGGGGTTCTTACGCCTAAGTATCAGCAAATTTTAAAGAAATTGACTTAAAACACTACTATTTACTCTTCTTCTTGATTCAAAGAAATTACTTTAGTATCATCATCATCATCTTGGCTTTCAATTTCGAAAAAACTGAAAATAGATCCTCCGTAACTTTTTTGAAAAGAAAAATGCATCATATGATCGAGTTTTGTGTATTTAGAGTGTTCAATAACCATCATTCCATCTTGGTTGAGTAAATCTTTTTCAAAAACCAACATTACAATTCTTTCAAACGTTTTTTGGTCTAAACCATATGGAGGGTCTGCAAAAATGATATCATAGGATGTCTTGCATTTTTCCAAATAAGCAAACACATCACTTTTTGTAGCGGCTATATTAAAATCGTATTCAGAGGCTACTTGTTTGATGAATTTTACGCAACCAAAATCACCATCAACAGAAGTTATTGGCGTGCTACCGCGAGAAGCAAATTCATAGCTAATGTTTCCTGTCCCTGCGAATAAATCTAATATTTTGAGGTCTTCAAAACTGAAATGATTGTTTAAAACATTGAATAGCGCCTCTTTAGACATGTCTGTTGTAGGTCGAACAGGTAAGCCTTTTGGAGGTGAAATTCTTCTTCCTTTATATTTTCCGGATATGATTCTCATGAGTTAAAAAGTATGTAATGGGCTCTGTTTTCGGCAACAGAAAAATAATTATTCCAACGTAAATCTTCCACGTCAATGAGAGATACATTTCGAATGTATTTGTAAACAATTGTGTAAAAATCACTTTCTACATCTATTTTTCCAATAAATTCTAATGCAAAATATTCAGGATTCATTCCTAACTGTTCTGCAGTAAAAAGAATATAATAAATTAAATCCTCGGGGGTTTTGTAATCAAAAGAATTGAAAAATATAAGTTTTTGATTTTCTATAACTACTATTTCAAAATGACCCGTATTAAGATGAACAAACATTTTTTTACGGAGCTTGTCTTTTGTTAATTCTAATAATTTTGAAACTAAAATACTGTGTGCATGCTTGTATGTAAAGGAACCAAAATGATCTATAAAAAAATTATTAATATTCACATAAGGGATATAAACTGTATTCATTTGGTGGTTCTCTAATGTGTCAAAAGCAAAAAAATCAGTTTCAAAAACCTTAGTATTGTATTGCAAGTAACTACCTAGTGCTTCTTCATCAAAAAATAGAGTAGGGACAAATGTTGCTAAATTATTATTGTGTACAACAAGAATTTCGTCATATTTTTGAGATAATTCCGAATGGTTTTTAAAAGCATTTGCAAATAAATCTTCAATTTTTGTTGTCTTTGGAAAAGCATCAAAATATACCTCATTAAACGAAGAAACCGTATCATTCAAGGTGTCAAAACAACAAAAAGAAAGTCCAGTCAAGGAAACTTGAATAGATAATTTTTTATAATTTTTTTCGATTACATCCATAAAAACACATATTTTTTTGACCTCGCAAACTTACAAATTTAATCAGTAATAAGTATCTCATTACAATGGAAATGATTTCGATTGTTAATTATATATTTTAATACTTTAAACTAAATAAGGGTATCATCTTTATAACAAAAAAAACGCCTCTAATTGAGGCGTTTGATTTATGATTTGAATAAAAAACTATTGTTTTTGTTTTTTCATTTCTTTTTCGATCATTTCATAAAATTGATCAATTTTTGGTAAAACAACAATTCTTGTTCTACGGTTTCTTGATTTATTTTCAGGTGTATCATTAGCCACAAGTGGTATGTATGAACTTCTACCAGCAGCTATCAATTGTTCTGGTTTTACACCAAGTTGATTTGTAAGTACGCGAATAATGGCAGTAGAACGTTTAACACTTAAATCCCAGTTGTCAAGTAAAACACCTGTACCGTTGTAAGGTACATTATCTGTATGTCCTTCAACCATACACTCAAAATCTGGTTTGTCATTTACAACCTTGGCAACTTTTGCAAGTACACCTTTAGCTTGATCTGTTACATCATAGCTTCCACTTTTGAATAATAATTTATCTGCAATAGAAATAAATACTACTCCTTTTTCAACATTTATTTCAATATCCGGATCAGATATTCCTACAGAACTTTTCAAGCTAGTAATAAGCGCTAGTGTCACACTATCTTTTTTGGTCAAAGCATCCTGCATTCTGCTTATTTTTAAATCTTTCTCTTTGATTGATTCTAATGCTTTTTCAATATTTTCAGCACCTTTTGTAGATAAAACAGTCATATCTTTTGAAACACTAATCAAACCTTGATTTTGTTCTTTTAAAGTTGCTGCAGTTGCGGCAAGTCCTGCTTTTTCCTCTAAGCAAGAATTAAGCTTTACAGTGGCAGTATTTAATAAGTCTTGTGTTTCTTTATTTTTCGCCTCTAAATCGGTGTATTTCTTTTTTGAAACACATGATGTCATAAGGGCTAAAACGGTAAGGGTTAATGCTATTTTTTTCATAGGTATTATTTTTTTTGTTACTGAAACAAATTTAGTTTTTTTGGAACACTATACTCTAAATAAATCGTTAAAAACAGTGCGTCCTTTAATGAAGTAATTATAAACGATACTTTTGGTCTTATAGTATTTAGGTGATTGTGTTTTGTCTCTTTTAGCGTAATTTTCCCTAAATAGTTTATAAAATGCCCCATGTGCTCTGAGGATAGCCCAAAAGTGTTTCCCTTTTCCTTGCATTAAGAATTGTATTCCTGCAACACCATCTAAAATCATTCTAGGAAACAAAATAACAAAGAGTTGTTTTTTAGGTAAGTTTTTGGTTAGCATCAACAAGGAATTTCTAAAGTTCAAATACGTTTTTAGAGGGTTTCCTTGCTGTAAAGTAGCACCTCCTACGTGATACACCACGGATTCAAAACAATATTTAATTGTATATCCTTTATTTATTGCTCGCCAACATAGATCTATCTCTTCTTGATGGGCAAAAAAGTCTCCATCAAACCCTTCGAGTTCATGATAAACAGCATTTCTGATAAAAAAACAAGCTCCAGAAGCCCAAAATAGATTTGTTTCATCATTATATTGTCCTAAATCTTTTTCTAGAGTATCAAATATTCTTCCCCTGCAAAATGGATATCCGTACTTATCTATAAAGCCTCCAGCTGCTCCAGCATATTCAAAATATTCTTTATTTTTGAAATCTAGTATTTTGGGTTGAATAATAGCGGTATTTGGTTCTTTTTCAAAGATTTTTGAAATAGGTTGCAACCAATTTTCGGTAACTTCAATATCAGAATTAATGAGTGCATACACATCGGCATTCAAATGTTGAAGTGCTTCGTTATAGCCTTTCGCAAAACCAAAATTACCAGAATTTTGAATAATCTCAACCTCGGGAAAATTTTGTTTTACAAAAGCAACTGAGGCATCTGTAGAAGCATTATCTGCCACATATATAGTCGCTTCTTTTGAAAATTGTACTACTGAGGGTAAAAATTGTTCTAATAATTTGGTTCCATTCCAATTAAGGATAACAACGGCTATTTTCATGGTGTAATAATGTGCTAAAGTGGCCCGTAATTGGGCAAATCTTTCAGAAATTGATATTTTTCATTTTCAAAATCCATTTGGCAAAAGTAGTGATTCAATCCATTGGTTACCATCAAAAAGTTGGCTTGTAATGTCATATTGTATTGGGCTATTTGGTCAAATGTGACTTGTGCTATTTGAATTTGAGGGGCTTTGCATTCTACAAGGATATTGATTGTACCGTCAGTATTGTAAACAACAACATCGTACCTTTTGCGTAAGCCGTTGACTTTTAAGACTTTTTCAACATTTATTAAAGAAAGGGGGTATTCTTTTTGTTCCAATAAAAACCGAACTACATGCTGCCTTACCCATTCCTCAGGTGTAAGAATTATAAATTTTTTACGAATGACATCAAAAATAGCTGTTTTATTTTCGCTATTTTTGAACCGAAAAGTATAGTGTGGAAAATTGAGAATTTGCATGGTGCAAAAGTATTAAATAAGTTTAAAAAGTAAAGTTTAAAGATCCATTCTGATAAAAAGATACTTTGCTTATTAAAACTTGAATTAAATTGAAATGGACGAAGTCATAAAAATTGTAAATGATATTAAAAGTGGTTCTATAAAACCCATTTACCTTTTAATGGGTGAGGAGTCTTATTATATTGACAAACTCTCAGATTTTATTGAAGAAAAAGTATTGTCTGAGGAAGAAAAAGGATTCAATCAAACTGTTTTATACGGACGAGATGTAACTGTTGAAGATGTGATTGCTACTGCAAAACGATATCCTATGATGGCTGACCGCCAAGTAGTAATTGTAAAAGAAGCTCAAGATTTAAATCGAACGTTTGATAAATTTGAAGCTTATGCAGATAACCCAATGCCTTCAACCGTTTTAGTATTGTGTTATAAATACAAAACGGTTGACAAACGAAAAAAAGTAACCAAACTTATTGCGAAAAACGGATTGGTTTTCGAGAGTAAAAAATTATATGAAAACCAAGTAGGCGATTGGATTAAGCGAGTACTCTCTGGTAAGAAATACATGATAGAGCCTAAAGCTACGGCAATGCTTGTAGAGTTTTTAGGTACTGATTTGAGTAAAATAAACAATGAATTAGAAAAGTTGCAAATTATTTTACCTGTCGGAAGTACAATAACACCCCAACATATTGAGGATAATATAGGTTTTAGTAAAGATTATAATGTTTTTGAACTTAGAAAAGCACTTGGAGAGCGCAATCAGTTGAAAGCGTATAAAATAGCTGAAAACTTCGCTCAAAACCCAAAGGAAAACCCTATGGTGGTGACCACTAGTTTAATATTTGGATTTTTTATACAGCTTTTAAAATACCATGGTTTAAAGGATAAAAACCCAAAAAATGTAGCAGCCGTAATAGGTGTAAATCCATTTTTCATGAAAGAATATGATGTTGCTTTGAAAAATTATCCAATGAAAAAAGTGAGTCAAATTGTAGGAGCACTTCGGGATATTGATGTTAAAAGTAAAGGTGTAGGTGCAAATGCAATTTCACAATCGGATTTATTACGAGAGATGCTTTTTAAAATATTCAATTAAAATTATAAAAATTCCGATATTTGCAACTCAAATTGTAACAAAACATTTATAAATAAAGTAACATGAATAAAAATACAATCTTAGGTTGGGCAACACTCATTATGATTTTAATAGGATTATTGCTTATTGCTCTGGGCGCGTTTCGATATGATGATGTTGCTGGATGGGGATTTGCAGCAGTAGGAATTGGATTTTTAGCAAATGCATGGGTTTTTAGTTCACTCAAAGGAAGGTTGTAAAAGTACAAACACAAAGAGAAAAATAAATAAAAAGATAACTGAAAAACATAAATTATGTCAGACGATAAAAAAGTAATATTCTCAATGCAAAAATTGAGTAAAACCTATCAAGGTGCAGATAAACCAGTACTTAAAAATATTTACTTGAGTTTCTTTTATGGTGCCAAAATAGGTATATTAGGACTTAATGGTTCTGGAAAATCATCACTTTTAAAAATTATTGCAGGTGTTGATAAAAATTATCAAGGAGATGTTGTTTTTCAACCAGGTTATACGGTAGGATACTTAGAGCAAGAACCAATTTTGGACGATACTAAAACCGTTTTAGAAATTGTTCAAGAAGGTGCAGCAGAAACCATGGCTGTTTTAGCAGAATACAATCAAATTAATGATTTGTTTGGACTTGAAGAAAACTATTCTGATCCAGACAAAATGGACAAATTGATGGATCGTCAAGCGGCTTTGCAAGACAAAATTGATGCGCTGGGAGCTTGGGAAATCGATACCAAACTAGAAATAGCTATGGATGCCTTGCGTACTCCAGATGGTGATACGCCAATTAAAAATCTTTCTGGTGGTGAGCGTCGTCGTGTAGCTTTATGCCGATTGTTGTTGCAACAACCAGACGTTTTGCTTTTAGATGAGCCTACCAACCACTTGGATGCAGAATCCGTACTTTGGTTAGAGCAGCATTTAGCACAATATGCAGGAACAGTAATTGCTGTAACTCACGATAGGTATTTCTTAGATAATGTAGCAGGTTGGATTCTAGAGTTGGATAGAGGAGAAGGTATTCCGTGGAAAGGGAATTATTCTTCTTGGTTAGATCAAAAATCTAGCAGAATGGCTCTTGAAGAAAAAGTAGCTTCAAAACGCAGAAAAAACTTAGAGCGTGAGTTGGATTGGGTTCGTCAAGGTGCCAAAGGCCGTCAAACCAAACAAAAAGCACGTTTACAGAACTACGATAAATTGTTAAACGAAGATCAAAAACAATTGGACGAAAACTTGGAGATTTACATTCCAAATGGTCCTCGTCTAGGAACCAATGTTATTGAAGCTAAAAATGTAGCTAAAGCTTTTGGAGAGAAATTATTATATGACAATCTAAACTTTACGTTGCCACAAGCAGGGATTGTTGGGATTATCGGGCCAAACGGAGCTGGTAAGTCTACTATTTTCAAAATGATAATGGGTGAGCAAGCTACAGATAGTGGTTCTTTTTCTGTTGGTGAAACTGTAAAAATTGCTTATGTAGATCAATCGCATTCTAATATTGACCCTAATAAATCAATTTGGGAAAATTTCGCTGATGGTCAGGAACTAATTATGATGGGTGGAAAACAAGTCAATTCTAGAGCATATTTGTCTCGTTTCAACTTTGGTGGTGGCGAACAAAACAAAAAAGTTTCAATGCTTTCAGGTGGAGAACGCAACCGTTTGCACTTGGCCATGACATTAAAGGAAGAAGGAAATGTACTTTTACTGGATGAGCCAACCAATGATTTGGACGTAAATACGTTAAGAGCATTAGAAGAAGGTTTAGAGAATTTTGCTGGTTGTGCTGTGGTAATTTCGCACGATAGATGGTTCTTAGATAGAATTTGTACGCACATTTTAGCTTTTGAAGGCGACTCTGAAGTATATTATTTCGAAGGAGGTTTTACTGAATACGAAGAAAATAAAAAGAAACGTTTAGGGGGTGATTTAACTCCAAAACGATTAAAATATAGAAAATTAATCCGCAACTAATTTTCTTCTATTTTATATAAAAAGGCTGTCTATTTGGACAGCCTTTTTCATGATAATATATATTTAAGTAATTAATTAAATAAAGCTAAGTAACTTATTTAAAATGAAATGATAACGAGATACTATTTTAATTTAAAAATTTTGATTTAAGAGCCTCTGTAGGTATCATACAACTTTCTTTTTTACCGTACCATTTGTATCTGTTTTTAGCAACAAAATCATAAGCAAGATTACTAAATGAAATAGGGAGTAATCCCAAAATGCGGGCTAAAGAGAATACTCCTCCTAATTCCTTGGCAATTTCTAATGCTGCTTCTGCTTTGTAATAATAAGCAACTCCTGGATGATATAAGATGATACTATCCATTTTTTGAGAATCAATTCCTAAATAATTAGTGATCTCTTGCCCTAAAGTAGATTGTAAAGCTACAAACCTAAAAATATCTTTTGTATCATGCTTAATAATAAGTTGTACCGAGGTATCACACAAATTGCAAACACCATCAAAGAGTATTATTTTCTTATTTTCTGGAAGATTTTGCATGTTGAAAAATCAGTTAAATTAGATTACTAAAAAGAATTATAGAGTGTTTTTTGTATTTTTTAGCTAGTATTTACTTTTTTCCTGCCTCGACAAATTCTAAAACATCTAAACTTGCTTTTGAAGTAAAAACACCATAATTGACTGTGGCTTTGTTTTTTTCGATACTATCAATCGTACCAATGGCTTTTCCATCAAACATACGCACACGATCACCTACTTTTAGAACTGGTTTCGGCTTTTCAACCACTATTTTTTGTTTTTTCTCTTTCTTCTCCTTTCGGATTTCTTCCACCTGAACGGTTACTTCCTGGATGACTTCTTTCTTTTTTTCAATTTGCGCTTTTGTCTCTTTAGCAGTAGCTTTTTTACGCTTGGAATTTTCAATTTCAATAATTTTCAAAAACTCACCCAGTAATTCTTTTTTATTTCTGTTGTTGAAATACTTTTCAGAAATATCTTCAATCTTTTGTCCAATATAAATGGTCTTTTGATTGCTGTCGTACAACTCTTGATAACTTTCCAGTTTTTGCTTGATTTTTACATTGATAGTTTCCATTTTTTTGCCCTCTTCACGTGCTTTGCTTTCTTCTTCTTTTAACGTTTGCGACGTTTTTTCAAGTTTAGAGCGTTCCTTTTGTAAGGTGGCAATGGTTTTATCAAATCGGACTTTCCCAACTTCAATTTTCTTTTTGGCGCGATTAATCAAGCTAAAAGGAATTCCGTTTTTGAGTGCAACCTCAAATGTAAATGAACTTCCCGCCTGACCGAGCACTAATTTATATAATGGTTCGAGTGTTTTTTCGTCAAAAAGCATGTTGGCATTCGTAGCAAAAGGCAATTCATTTGCAAGAATTTTCAAGTTCGAATAATGGGTTGTGATAATACCAAAAGCTTCTCTATGGTAGAATTCCTCTAAGAAAATTTCAGCCAAAGCACCTCCTAATTCAGGATCTGATCCGGTACCAAATTCATCAATTAAAAACATAGTTTTTCTGTTGCATTTTTTCAGAAAGTAATTCATGTTTTTTAATCGATAGCTATATGTACTTAAATGATTTTCAATAGATTGATTGTCACCAATATCCGTAAGGATTCTGTCAAATAAAAAGGTTTCACTGCGCTCGTGTACAGGAATTAACATACCAGATTGCAACATCAATTGCAATAAACCAACTGTTTTTAATGAGATGGTTTTTCCACCAGCATTAGGTCCCGAAATAACAATAATTCTATTTTCTTGTCCTAACTCAATGGTTTGTGGATGTGTTATTTCGTTTTTTTGTTTGTTATTTAAATACAAAATAGGATGAAAAGCATCTCTAAAATACAATCTGCGATCTTCAGTAATAGTTGGAAGAATTCCGTTTATTTTATTGGCATATTTGGCTTTTGCAGCAATAACATCAATGTCACTTAAGAAATCTTGATATTCAACCAATAAAGGCAAAAAAGGTCTGATTTGATTGGATAAAAGCTTTAAAATTCGGGTTATTTCCTCTTTTTCTTCATACTCTAGATTGCTCAATTCTCTGGAATATTGCAAAGTTGCTTCGGGTTCAATATACGCAATACTACCCGTTTTTGAACTTCCCATGATAGAACCTTTTACCTTACGGCGGTACATGGCTAGAACAGCCAAAACTCTTCTATTTTGTACAAAACTCTCTCTAATGTCATCCAAGTAACCCAACGAATTATAATGCGTAAGTGCTGTCCCAAAACTCTGATTCACTTTTCCGCGCACTGCATTCATGCTCCGACGGATATTCAATAAATCTGGAGAAGCATTGTCTTTTATTTCACCGTATTTATCAACCACATCGTCAATCATAGTGATGATGTCTTTGGTCAATTCTACTTGATTAGCTCTAAGATTTAAGTTTGGATAGTAGTCTTCGAATTTTTTTAAAAATTGCAATAAAAAATTTACGGTACTCGAAAGGTTTGCAATTTTTCTAAAACTACCTACTTCAAGAAAACTATCTTCAATAGCAAGAAATTTGATCTCGTGTGATATGGCTTCAAAACCATGATTTGGGATGGCGTTGTTATTTTGAAAAGACGAAACATACTCTGAGGTTTGCAATAAAGCTTGCATCAAAGTTTCTTTGTCTTTAAAAGGAGTTATTTCAAGTGCTTTTTCTTTTCCAATATCAGTATTGCAAATAGAAGATATTGTTTCTAGTACAGTTGGAAATTGTAAATCTTGTAATGTTTTTTCGGTAATGGAGATCATTTATAGTTCAGTCTTTTGAACTACAAAAATAGCTAATAGTTAAGACTATTTAACAGACTTTCACAAAGAATTAAATAATGTTTATAGCGTTTTACAGAGCTAGATTTCGTGGAATTCAAAGTATATTTGTGTTTTTAACGAAATCAAATGAAATACGATTTAGACCCGTCCTGGGAAGAAATTTTAAAAGAAGAAATAACTAGGCCATACTTTGAAGAATTGATGCGCCATGTGGCTTCAGAATACGAACAACATACTTGTTTTCCTCCGAAAGAATTGATTTTTGAGGCTTTCAACCAATGTTCTTTTGATACTGTAAAAGTGGTAATTATTGGCCAAGATCCTTATCATGGAGTGGGCGAGGCTAATGGTCTATGTTTTTCAGTGGCTGATGGGGTGCGCATACCACCATCATTAAGAAATATTTTCAGAGAAATGAGTGACGATTTAGGAACGGTTTTTTTGCCTACATCAGGTAACTTAGAGTCGTGGGCTCAACAAGGTGTTTTGTTGCTCAATGCTACTTTAACAGTGAGACAAGATAGCCCTAATAGTCATAAGCATTTAAAATGGAGTCAGTTTACTGATGCTATAATTGAATTCATTAATTCTAAAAAAGAAGGTATTGTATTTGTACTTTGGGGCAGTTTTGCTCAAAAAAAAGGAGTGAAAATAGACCGAAACAAACATTTAGTTTTAACATCGGGTCATCCATCGCCATTGAGTGCTAATCAAGGGAAATGGTTTGGCAACAAGCATTTTAGTCAAGTGAATGATTACCTTGAAGCGAATAATAAAAAAGCTATCGTTTGGAATACCGATAATTAGTCTAAGTCAAGATGTTTAATGTTTATAAGTCGTTTTGCGTGACTGATGGTAGTGGAGCTCTTTTTAGGCGGGCTTTTTTGCCCGACTAGAAAAGCGGGAACGTACAGCAGGACCCGAAGCTTTTGCGTAGGGGCACGCCCAAAAAATGAATATGCTGAGAAAATTATTTTTTGATGATATCTTCTAGTACAGCTTTATCACTGTAATTGATGATTTTTAAAACAACTTCTTGATTTTTGATTGTTTTGCCTTCAATGGTGTACATTTTTCCTTTTTTTACAATTAGGTTACTGTTGTCAAAATCAACATCACCATATTGCAATGAGTTTTTTATATCAGCGGTATCAATCCATTTTTGCGCTAGTATTGCAGATGCTTTATCAGAGTAATAGAAAGGTTTGTTTCTCAAGTCATTTAAGACTCTAGCATTTGGAAAATAGTTACAACGGGTGTCTTTCCCACTGAAAACTAGGGCTACAAAAAAAAGTCCGATTATTAAACCAACTAAATAATAGGCAAAACGCTGAAAAAATTTCATAAAATATTTTTGTGCAAAGGTACTTGAAAAATTTCTTAAAAAACTATTAAATTTATATCGCTATGAGGCAAGTCAAACCAGTCTGCAATGGCGCTATTGGTGTGGATACCGTGGTACATATAAACTCCATTTTTTAGGCCTTTATCACAACGGATGGCGCGTTCAATGCCACCATCTTCGGCAATTTTCATTAAGTAGGGTGAAATAATATTGCTAATGGACAAGGAAGCTGTTTTTGAGTAACGAGACGGAATGTTAGGTACGCAGTAATGCAATACATTACTCTTTATAAAAGTAGGTTTTTCATGTGAGGTAACTTCTGAAGTTTCAAAACAACCTCCAGTATCAATACTGACATCAACAATTACGGCACCATTTTTCATGTGTTCTACCATTGTTTCTGACACTACCACTGGACATCGGTCTTTTCCTTTCATGGCACCAATGGCTACATCACAACGTCTTAAAGCTTTTAAAAGTGCTTTTGGTTGAATGGTTGAAGTAAAAATGCGTTGGTTTAAATTGTTTTGTAATCTTCGCAATTTAGTAATAGAATTGTCAAAAACTTTGACACTGGCTCCAAGACCTATGGCTGTTTTTGCAGCAAATTCGCCTACAGTTCCAGCTCCTAGAATTACAACATCAGTAGGAGGGACACCTGTAATATTACCAAATAACAAGCCTTTTCCAAGGTCATTAGTAATCATTAATTCGGCAGCAATAAGAATAGAGGCAGTACCTGCTATTTCGCTTAATGATTTTACTGCAGGATAGGTTCCATCCTCATCTTTAATATATTCAAAAGCTAATGCAATAATTTTCTTTTTGGATAAAGCTTCAAAATATGCTTTTGTTCTCGTTTTTAGTTGAATGGCCGAAATTATAATCGTTTGAGGATTCATCATTTCAATTTCACTAAGTGTGGCAGGTTCAACTTTTAAAATCATGGGACATCCAAAAACTTTTTTGGTATCACTAGTTATTTCGGCACCAGCATTGCTGTATTCTTTGTCAGTATAACTAGAGCTTAACCCAGCACCAGCTTCAATCATCACGCGATGTCCTTGAAAAGTTAAGGAGTTTACGGCATCGGGTGTAAGGCAAATACGTCGTTCTTGAAAACTAGTTTCTTTTGGGATACCAATAAAAAGTTCACTTTTATGTCTAGCAATCTCTAGCTTTTCTTCTTGTGGTAAAAGCTGCTGTTTGGTGAATGGCGTAGTAGTAATTGACATTTTTTTATTATGAATTAAGCGTCCAATTTACGTAAATTTCACTAATTAAAGCACTACATTTTAGTAAATTAAAACTCAAATTTAAGCTATTATTTTTTCCATTTTGATATCGGCTCTTTCATAAATTCCTGATTCGAGTGGAATTTCAGTAAAGCCAAATTTCTCATATAAATGAATTGCTGATTTCAATTTTCTGTTGGAGTATAAAATGATTTTTTCTATTCCTTTTTCTTTTGCTATAGCAAAACAGTGTAAAATCAATTTTTTTCCTACACCCAATCCTTGCAATCTATCAGTTACTGCCATTTTACTCAACTCAAAACAGCTGTTGTCTATTTTGATTAAAGAAACGGTTCCAATTATTGCATTGTTGTACTTGGCATAAAAAATCATTCCCCCTTTGTCAATAATTTCTTTTTTAGGGTCCGAAAGTACAATTTCATCTTTAGGCTCTACCTTAAAATATTTCTGCAACCACTCTAAATTTAAATCCTTTATTGGCGCAGCCAAATTATCAGAAAAAGGAATTATAGTAACCAAGTTGTCTTGTAGCATACTTTTTTATGTCAAAGTTAATTTTCTAGTTCCATCTGTTAATGCAACGATCTGGATCACAGAGTGTGTTTCAGGAATTAAGTTTTCAATCTTTTCAGCCCATTCTATAAAACACCAATGCCCAGAGTACAAGTATTCATCAACACCCATATCTAGAGCTTCCTCTTCTTTATTTACTCTATAAAAATCAAAGTGATAAACCAGTTGATTTTGAGATGCTTCGTATTCATTAACTAAAGAAAAAGTTGGACTACTTGTAGCGCCTTGTACGCCTAATGATATACAAAGTTGCTTGATCAAAGTAGTTTTTCCAACACCCATTTCACCGTGAAAAAGTATGACTTTATTCGGGTTTTGGGCAATAATTTGTTGTGCTACTTCTTCTAGCTGATCAATAGAAAAAAGGATATCCATTCTGATAAAATTATTTAAAGTTGACAATTTAAGTTTTTGGTCTTAGACTGAAAACTGAGACTGATTGCTTTTTTACTTCGGATTAAAAACTAAAAACGGAATAATCATTTCTTCCAGAGAAATTCCTCCGTGTTGATACGTGTTTTTATAATAACTCACATAATGATTATAATTGTTAACGTAAGCTAAAAACAAATCACTTTTTGCAAAAATAAACGAACTACTCATATTAATAGCAGGTAAGCCAATATTTTTTGGATCTTTTACAGCATATACATCTTTGTATTCGTAAGTAAGGCTTCTGCCTGTTTTATATCTCAGATTTAGACTCGTATTTTTATCCCCCACAACCTTTGATGGGTTTTTTACATTTATAGTGCCATGGTCTGTGGTAATAATTAATTTGAAGCCCATTTTTTGTGCCTGTTGAATAATTTCTAGCAAAGGCGAATTTTTAAACCAGCTCAAAGTCAGGGAACGATAGGCTTTATCATCAGATGCTAATTCTTTCACTACGTCCATTTCTGTTTTGGCATGTGATAGCATATCCACAAAATTATAAACAATAGTAACCAAATCATTGTCTTTTAAAGCTTTGAAACTTTCAGATAATTTTTTACCGCCAGCAAGACTCGTAATTTTAAAATAATCTTCTTTAATAGTAAGTCCTAATCGCTTGATTTGTGCGGTCAAAAATTCGGCTTCAAATAAGTTTTTACCGCCTTCTTCTGGATCGTTTTTCCAGTATTGTGGGAACTGTTTTTCCATATCTAACGGCGTTAAACCCGAGAAGATTGCGTTCCTTGCATACTGCGTGGCAGTTGGTAAAATAGAGTAGTAGGGAACCTCTTTTTCTAATTTATAATAATTGCCTACCACCGTTTCAAAGGTTTTCCATTGGTCGTAGCGCAAGTTGTCAATCACAACAAATAAAATAGGCTTGTCTTTTTTCTTAAGTTCCGGCAAAACGAGCTCTTTAAATAAGGTATGCGATTGTATTGGTCGGTCGGCATCGGTAACACTTGTGACTTTTTTAGGCATCGGTGCAAACCAATCTTCATAATTTCGTTCTATAAACTTACCAAACTGCGAGTTGGCTTCTACTTTTTGAGATTCTAGAATTTGAATCATCCCTTGATCATCAATGTTTTCTAACTCAAGCTCCCAAAAAATCAATTTTTTGTACAATTCTATCCAATCTTCAAAGGAATTCACCATCCCCATTTCCATTGCTATTTTGCGAAACTCTTTTTGATAATCGAGTGTTGTCTTTTGAGAAATCAATCGCGAATGATCTAAGTTTTTCTTCAAACTCAGTAAAATTTGGTTTGGATTTACGGGTTTGATCAAATAATCTGCAATTTTAGACCCAATCGCCTCCTCCATGATATACTCTTCCTCACTTTTTGTAATCATGATCATAGGAATTGCTGATTTCTTTTCTTTCATTTCTGAAAGTGTTTCCAATCCGCTCATTCCAGGCATATTTTCATCCAAAAAAACGATGTCAAAATTGTTTTCTTCAAATATCGCAATTGCATCTAAGCCATTGTTACAGGTAGTAACTTCGTAGTTTTTCTTTTCTAGAAATAATATATGTGGTTTCAAAAGGTCAATTTCATCATCAACCCAAAGTATTTTTATCTTATCCATATGGTATGCAATTGGTGTGTATTACTCTAAATTTTTGTGCCAAATTACATTATTTAAAGTGTCAAGCGTGCTAATTTTATTATAATTTTTACTTTAAAATATTTGTTCCCTAAAAAAACTATTTAAAAATTTAAAACTACAAATAGGGCGTTACCTTTCCTTCGTAAACTTCGTCAGGTCAGGCTGTGCGCTGTATCTTTGCTTTTTTAAAGAAAAAAAGCAAAGGATGCCGCTTCCATCCTTAACGCTCATTAAACTACTATATGACATATTTGAATTAAAATTGTTTAAATACAATATGTAGACACTTTTTTTAGTTAATTGTATTGTAAAAATAAAGATTTTTATCCTAAACTTTAATAAAAAATTAGGACTACAAGTACGTTAATAGTACACTTTGTTTAGTAAATTGTAAGAACAAATAATTTTATTTTCAAAAACATTAAATATCACCCTAACTAATTGTTAATTAAAACAGTACTATCATGACCGAAGATTTTATAACTATCGACAAAGAAGCTATTGCTGCACTTAAATTCCCTAATACCGATGTTTTAGAGGATAACGACCAAATAAAAATGAGAATTAGCGAAGTCAACAGAGCGTTATCATTAGGAAACCTGGAACATTCTAAAATAAAAATATTTTTTGAAGATGTTGAATCAAAAAAAGTGGTGGATACTACGGTTTGGGCTGTAACGGACAAAAATATCATCTTGAAACAAGGAGTGATGATTCCTATTAACCGTATTCATAAACTATTTTAAAAAAAGAAGCTTTGCGAAACAAAATTTTTAAAATCTAAAACAAGATGCTATCAATTTTGTTTCGCGTTTCAATCAATATGTAAAAAGTTGTTGTAGTGTAAATGATAGTTAATATGTACCTTTGATACTTATTTATGCCAACAAAATCCCTATGAATTCCTCCTTGTTTTACAGTCTTTTACAGAGAAAATTTCCATATCAGCCCACTTACAAACAAGATGTTTTTTTTCAAAAAATAGCCATTTTTTTGACTGAAACAGAGAATAAGACCATTTTTGTACTCAAAGGATATGCAGGAACAGGAAAAACCACTGTAATCTCTACCATTGTTAACAGCTTAATAGACATTAATAAAAAATATGTTTTACTGGCTCCGACAGGTCGTGCAGCCAAGGTAATTGCTAATTATTCTGACAAACCTGCTTTTACCATTCATAAAAAAATCTATTTTCCTAAAAAATCTTCTGGTGGTGGCGTATCATTTACTTTACAACCCAACAAACACAAAAACACCATTTTCATCGTCGATGAAGCTTCCATGATTTCGGATACGAATTCGGATTCTAAGTTGTATGAAAACGGCTCCTTATTAGATGACTTGATTTCCTATGTTTATTCAGGAGCGAACTGCAAAATGATTTTATTAGGAGATACGGCTCAGTTGCCTCCGGTGAATTTGGATATCAGCCCAGCGCTTGATATTCGAACACTTGGTATGAATTACGATAAAGAAGTTGAACACATCGAATTGGACGAAGTCATGCGTCAAGAAGAAAATTCAGGAATTTTATTCAACGCCACAGAATTACGCGAAGTACTCAAAGAATCTTTTATAACTGATTTTAAATTCGACCTCAAAAAATTCAAAGATATTGTGCGCTTGACAGACGGCTACGATATTCAAGACGCCATCAACTCTGCCTACAGTAATTACAGCATTGAAGATACCGCATTTATTGTGCGCTCTAATAAAAGAGCCAATCAATACAACGAACAAATTCGAACCAAAATTCTCGATAAAGAGAGCGAGCTTTCTACAGGAGATTTTTTAATGGTGGTGAAGAACAATTATTTTTGGCTAAAGGATTCTGACCAGGCAGGTTTTATCGCCAATGGTGATATTATTGAAGTACTTGAAATTTTTAGCATCAAGGAGTTGTACAGCTTCAAATTTGCCAAAGTAAAAATAAGAATGGTGGATTATCCAGATCAAAAACCAATAGAAACTGTTTTGCTTTTAGATACCATCAAAAGCGAATCTCCTTCACTCACCTACGAAGAATCAAACCGACTCTATCAAGAAGTCTTGAAGGATTACGAGGGCGAAACTAAATTCAAACAATTCCAAAAAGTAAAAGCAAATGAATATTTTAATGGTTTGCAGGTGAAATTCTCCTACGCCATTACATGTCATAAATCACAAGGAGGGCAGTGGAATACTGTTTTTATAGAGCAACCTTATTTGCCAGATGGTGTTAACCGTGATTACATTAGATGGTTATACACCGCAATGACGCGTGCCAAAAACAAATTGTATTTAATTGGTTTTAAGGATGATAGTTTTGTAGAGTAAATCAAATAAACATTTAAGTCATGAAAGCTAAATTCAATAAAAAACTTTATTGATGTCATAAGATTTAAATCGTTCACTAATTATAAAATAGTTTAGTTATGAATTCATTAAACGATTTACATAAAATTTCAGGCTCTTTTTCAAACACCGAAAAAATGCCAGTTTTGTTTCTTGGTCATGGCAGTCCCATGAATGCCATTGAAGAAAATCAGTTTGTAACTGGATTTAGGAATTTAGCCAAATCCTTACCACAACCCAACGCTATTTTGTGTATTTCGGCGCATTGGTATACCAACGGAACCAAGGTTACAGCAATGGAAATGCCAAGAACTATTCACGATTTTGGAGGTTTTCCGCAAGCGTTATTTGACGTGCAATATCCTGCAAAAGGTAGTCCGGAATTAGCAGTAGAAACTAAACAATTATTGACGCCAGTCGCGGTTGAACTCGATGAACATTGGGGATTAGATCACGGTGCATGGAGTGTAATTAAACATTTATATCCACAGGCCAATGTTCCTGTAATTCAGCTAAGTATTGATTATACAAAACCTGCGCAATACCATTTTGATTTGGCACAAAAATTAAGTGCTTTACGTACCAAAGGAGTTTTAATTGTTGGTAGCGGTAACATTATTCACAATTTGAGATTAGTTGATTTTCCAAATTTAGATAAAGATAATTACGGTTACGATTGGGCAATAGAAGCTCGTGAAACTATCAACTCGCATTTATTAGACGGAAATTTTCAACCACTCTTAGATTTTGAAAACCAAAGTAAGGCGCTTCAATTAGCAATCCCAACTCCAGAACATTATTTGCCTTTGATTTATACTTTGGGTTTAAAAGGAAAACAAGAAGAACTCAGTTTGTTCAATGATAAGTTATTAGGAGGATCGTTGAGTATGACTTCAGTGAAAATAATGTAACATTGGCAAACCAAACCAATCAAAACCAATTCTAAAATAGCACGAAAATAATTTCATCCTTGGTTGCAATGATGTATTTTTGAACTCAAACTTTTTAAACCATATGAAGATAATAGCAGTCATTCCCGCACGATACGCCTCTACACGATTCCCCGCTAAACTAATGCAAGATCTTGGAGGGAAAACCGTAATACTAAGAACCTATCAAGCAGCCATAAACACGAAATTGTTTGATGATGTATTTGTAGTGACGGATTCCGATTTAATTTATGACGAAATTATTTCTAATGGTGGAAAAGCTATCCGAAGCATCAAAGAACATGAATCTGGAAGTGATCGAATTGCCGAAGCAGTCGAAAATCTAGATGTAGATATTGTGATTAATGTACAAGGTGACGAACCCTTTATTGATGCCGAACCGCTAGCAAAAGTTATTGAAGTTTTTAGAAACGATTTGGATAAAAAAGTAGATTTAGCATCCTTAATGCGCGAAATCACTAATCAAGAAGATATCAATAATCCAAATAATGTTAAGGTTGTAGTAGATCAAAACAGTTTTGCTTTGTATTTCTCCCGATCTGTAATTCCTTATCCACGAGAACAAAATGTAGGTGTTCGATACATGCAACATATTGGTATTTATGCTTTTAGAAAACAAGCTTTATTAGATTTTTACAGTTTACCAATGCAATCTTTGGAAGCATCCGAAAAACTAGAGCAATTGCGCTATCTTGAATTTGGCAAACGAATCAAAATGGTCGAGACCACACACGTAGGAATTGGGATTGATACTCTTGAAGATTTAGAAAAAGCTAGAAAAATGCTCTAAAATAACGAGTTACTACGCTAATTTTTCAATTACAATGAGTTCATTGTGAATTTCTATTCGGGGAATAGTTCTAATTTTAAATTGCGGATGGACGAAATCAGTAATATATTTTTTATTTCTACTGTTCTGATCATCGTTCAAAATCATGGTGTTGAATAGAATAAAACCTTTTGATTTAAGGAGGTAACAAAGCCTATTGGTAAAAAAGGTTTCGAATAAAAAATAAGGCATCGTAGTGTCTTGAAATATATCAATAATGATTAAATCGTATTTTTCTTTAGTTTTTAACACAAATTCAAAAGCGTCGTCGATTACAATTTCTAAATTTTCAACTTCATTCAATTTGAAATAGGTATTTGCAATATGAATAATTTCGGGATCTATCTCAACTCCCGTTAGTTTGCCTTTAAATTTCACTTCGTCTACTAATGTTTTAATAACGCTTCCTCCGGCAACACCTAGAATTAAGATGCGTTCCATTTTTACTATCTTTTCAAAACCAATACTTTTTAATCCGAGTCTTAAAATACGTTGTAAACTACCATAAGAGTAGTTCGCATTTTTTGAATCTAAAACCAATTCTCCATTTGCCCAAGTAACTTCAATTGAATGGCTAATGCTTGATTTTGTTTCAAAAATTTTAACAGGAATTAAATAGCTCAATATTTTTTTGATCATTACGAATGGTTTTAACCAAAAATAAGTTTTTTATCATTTATTTTGTCACAAAATCTAAGTAATGAAAAAAATAATATACCAATTCCTGTTTTTTAAACTAATGGGTTGGAAAATAGTAGGCGGAATAGATCCTAATTTTAAAAAGTGCGTCATGATGGTTATGCCACACACCAGCGCGCATGATTTTTACTTGGGCATTTTTACAAGAGGAATTACAGGACTTGAAATGAATTGGGTAGGTAAAAAAGAGTTGTTTCGTTTTCCACTCGGAATTTATTTTAGATATATGGGCGGGGAACCACTGGATAGGAGTGGAGGATTGAACAAAGTGGATTCAATAGCTGCAATATTTGATAAAAAAGATACTTTTAGATTGGCTGTGGCACCAGAAGGGACTCGTAAAAAAGTAAGTGAATTAAAAACAGGATTTTATTATATCGCTTTAAAAGCTAATGTTCCTATTGTTCCAGTTTCGTTTGATTTTGGGAGAAAACAAGTTCATTTAGGTCAACCGCTAAATCCGTCGGGCAATATAGAACAAGACTTAACAATTCTGAAAGAACACTACAAAGGAGTCTTGGGTAAAATTCCCGAAAATGGAATTCAATTCTAAAATTAAAATTTAGAAATTGATACAAGATTGAATGATCACAAAAGTAAATGCTTTTCTAGAGTTTCTGGAAAAGCATTTTTATTTTGGAGTATATTGTTTAAAGGTTCCGTTTTTATAAAAAATCATGATCGTTTCAATTTCTTCCTGATCTGAATGAGTTGTATTTTTCGCAGGAAATGGAATTTCTGAAATTATATTAGGAATAGGAGGTATAAAGTCAGTAAACAAATCGGCAGTGGAACTATTGCTTTTTATTTCAGTATCAAAATTGGAACTGTTTCTATTTTCTTTAATATTTAAATTATTTGTATCAACTTCTGACAATTTAGGAAAACTTCCTTTACCGTTTAGAATCCAATACAAATCAACTTCGGGAAAAACATCTAAAATTTTCAAGATAAAATCCAAACTTGGTTTGTTTCTTCCAGATAGGAGGTGTGACAAGCTAGAACGTTGTACACCTATTTTATCTGCAAATGAAGAGGCATTAAGTCCGTAATAATCCAATATAATTTCTAACCTTTTAATAAAATCTTCGATGTTTACCATTGTAAATTATATTTTAATTACATCTATTTACAAATGTAACAAATATAAGTGAATAAACAGTAAATTAGGTCTAAAAAGAATTTAAAATTACCATTTGTATTAAAGTAACAGTACTTTAAAAACAATATAAGTGCTTAATAATAAGTATTTTAATAATCGTAAACTAAAGTTAATCCTTTTGTTTACAAATATCTCTTATAGGAGTCTTTTTTGAGAAACAAAAGTGTTTACAATATTAAAAATAATTGTTTTTTATTTGTTTACAATTGTAATTTTAAAGATGTTTACTTTTGTAAATTAAATAGTAATTATGAATTTAGAAGCTTTACATAGTCACAACCTAGTACAATCACTTAAAGGGAAATACATAACGCTTGATCATATTGAGCACATATTAGCTGATTTGAATACTTCAGATGAATTGGCAATTATCGGTAAGTCCGTTTTAGATAAACCTATTTATTCCTATACAATTGGTAAGGGTAAAATTAAAATTTTCCTTTGGTCACAAATGCACGGGAATGAAAGTACTACTACAAAAGCATTGCTTGATTTTTTGTGTTTTTTAAAGAGTGATAACATTTTAGCGACGCAAATGCTAGATAGCATCACTTTTTTATGTTTACCGATGTTAAATCCTGATGGAGCGCAAGCGTACACTAGAGAAAATGCAAACGGTATTGATTTAAATAGAGATTCTCAACTTTTATCTCAGCCAGAAAGTAATATTTTAAGACAAGTGTTTGACGATTTTAAGCCCGATTATTGTTTTAACCTACATGATCAAAGAACCATTTTTGGAGTTGCTGATAGTGGTCAGCCTGCTACATTGTCATTTTTAGCTCCCTCTTTTAACGAAGCGCGTGAAATTAATGAATGTAGGTTAAAAGCAATATACTTAATTGCTACTATTAATGAGGGAATGCAGCAGTTTTTGCCGGGTCGAATAGGTAGATTTGACGATTCCTTTAATATCAACTGCATTGGCGATACTTTTCAGTTTTTAGGAGTTCCTACACTTTTATTCGAAGCTGGTCATTTTCCTAACGACTATAAAAGAGAATTATCACGAAAATTTGTTTTCATGTCTTTTATTTTAGGTTTTAAAGCGCTAAGCGAAAACGATATAGTTAGCAATGGAATCGATAAATATTTGAATATTCCTCAAAATAAGGTCGTTTTTTATGATTTTATTTATAAAAATGTCAAGATAAATTATGATGGTATTGAAAAAATAACGAATTTTGCAGCGCAATATAAAGAAGAAATTGTTGGTAATCAGCTGTTTTTTAATGCTTATTTTTCTAAAATAGACGAATTGGAAGATTATCATGGTCATTATGAGTATGATGCAAATGGTGCAAAATATTCTGACAACACAGGTTTTTTGCCTGTTTTGAATCAAAAAGCCGATTTTTATTTAGATAATAACATAAAATTTGTTAATGGAATGATAAATATTTAATATTTTTGTCTTTTTATTGTTTTTATGTATAATTTTATGCTTTGTTAAAGCAATTAATAATGTTAATTAGAGAGTTATGAGTAAATTTCGTTTAGATGAAGTAGATCACCAAATTTTAGATATGTTGATAGACAACACAAGAGTACCTTTTACAGATATCGCAAAGAAATTATTGATATCAGCAGGGACTGTTCATGTTAGGGTAAAAAAGATGGAGGATGCTGGGATAATAATGGGTTCATCACTTGTTCTGGATTATGATAAATTAGGGTATTCATTTATTGCTTACGTAGGTGTTTTCTTGAATAATACTTCTCAAACAAAATTTGTTTTAGAGCGCATTAATGAAATTCCATTTGTAACCGTAGCATCTGTAACTACTGGTAAGTTTAATATTTTTTGTAAAATTAGAGCCAAAGACACTAAACATGCTAAGGATGTTATTTTTATGATTGATGATATTGATGGCGTTTACCGTACAGAAACGATGATTTCCCTTGAAGAAAGCATCAATGATAAAAAGCGCTTAATGCATACCATATTCAAAAACATGTAATTCTTGAATGCGCTGTAATTAAATACAACCTCAAGTTTATTCTTGGGGTTTTTTTTATGAAAATTAACTAAACCAACTACACAAACTATGTATACTTTACCCAAAATAGAACGTTTTAATCAAGATGTTTTATCTAAATACCATATTTATAATAGTGTTTTTATAACACTACCTTTTCACTCTATAGATAATACAGGTGCTTTATTACCGCTTTTTACAGATATCTGTGATACTGGGTTTAAAAAACAAGAAACTCCTAAAGAAATTGTTGATTTCTTTTCAGAAAGGTATTTGCACAACGCAACAGAGCAAGAGAAAATTGACATTATGTTTCGTTTTATTCAATACATCGAACGACAAATAGTGCTTTTTGATGCCATTGAAGACGCTGCATTTCCGGTTGTGAACAACATGGAGGGAATTGGTTCTTTGCGAGATATCAAGGAAAAGTCCGACGCGAAAGACAATGAGGATGATTTAATTGAATTGTTGGAAAATTTCAATGTTAGAACAGTTTTAACGGCTCATCCTACTCAATTTTATCCTGGAGCAGTTCTTGGAATTATTAATGATCTTACAGAAGCCATTCGTAAAAATGATCTTCTTGATATCAAACAGTTATTAGCGCAATTAGGTAAAACTCCTTTTATTCAAAAAGATAAACCTAGTCCATTTGATGAAGCTGTGAGTTTGATTTGGTTTCTTGAAAACGTTTTTTATCAAACCTCTGGAGAGATTGTTCAGTACTTGCAAAAAAATATTTTCAATTCCTTATCCATAAAAAATCCTTTAATAAAATTAGGGTTTTGGCCAGGAGGTGACCGCGATGGCAATCCGTTTGTAACTACTGAGATTACTTTGAAGGTCGCTGAACGTCTAAGAACCTCTATTTTAAAATGTTATTACATCGAAATAAGAAATTTGAAAAGAAAGTTAACGTTCTCTGGTGTAGATACTTTGATTACGGAACTTGAACAAAAACTATATCGTTCTGTTTTTTATTCAAAAGGGGATATTTTTATAACTCTTGAAGATTTCAACACTCAATTATTAAAAATAAAACAAATTATTATTGAGCAGCACCAATCTTTATATTTGGACGAATTAGATGCTTTGCTAATTAAGTTGAACTTATTTGGTTTTCATTTTGCTACGTTAGACATTAGGCAAAACAGTAAAATTCATGATGCTGTTTTTAGTGATATCGTTGATCACTTTCACCGAATAGAATCGACTATTTTTCCAAAAAACTACAAGAATCTTTCTGAGACTGAAAAGATTTCAGCTTTGGAAACTATCAAAGGAAATGTAGACCCAAAAATATTTCAAAATGAAATTACCCAATCTACGTTAGAATCTATTAATGCTATTCGTATTATACAATCAAATAATGGTGAATTTGGAGCAAATCGTTATATCATTAGTAATAATGAAAGTGCGCTGAATGTTTTAGAAACTTTGGCAATGTTTCGATTAAGTAACTGGGAAAATCCTTCTGTTGATATTGTTCCTCTTTTTGAATCAGTTGATGATTTGCAAAATGCTGATGTAATAATGGAAAAATTATATACTAATACCATTTATGCTGAGCATTTGAAAAACAGGAGCAATAAGCAAACTATTATGCTAGGTTTTTCTGACGGGACTAAAGACGGTGGGTATTTAATGGCAAATTGGAGTATTTATAAAGCGAAGGAAATGCTTACTGAGATTTCGAGAAAATACAACATTAAAGTAATTTTCTTTGACGGTAGAGGCGGACCTCCAGCTCGTGGTGGAGGAAAAACGCATAAGTTTTACGCTTCATTAGGACCAAATATTGAGAACAATGAAATTCAAGTTACTGTTCAAGGTCAGACAATTAGTTCTAATTTTGGAACCTTAGACTCTTGTCGATACAATCTAGAAAACTTATTGAGTGCCGGAGTGAGTAATCAAGTTTTTGATAAAAATCAGAACGAATTATCCATTAGTGATAAGGATATTCTAAATCAGTTGGCAAATTTGGGTTACGATAAATATTTAAGTTTTAAAAATCATCCTCATTTTATTCCTTATTTGGAAGAAATGAGTACGCTTAAATATTATGCTAAGACTAATATAGGGAGTCGACCTGCAAAGAGAAGTAAGTCAGCTCAATTAGATTTTGCAGATTTACGTGCAATTCCGTTTGTAGGTTCTTGGAGTCAATTAAAGCAGAATGTACCTGGTTTTTTTGGAGTAGGTACAGCCTTAAAATACTTTGAAGATTCAAATCAGTGGGATAAAGTACAAGATTTATATGATAATTCGTTGTTCTTTAAAACATTGCTTGAAAACAGTATGATGTCACTGGCAAAATCATTTTTCCCTTTGACCGCTTACATGAAAAAAGATCCTAAATTTGGTCCTTTTTGGCAAATTATATATGATGAATTTTTAGAGACAAAACGATTATTATTAAAAATTGCTGGTCATAAAGAGTTGATGGAGAATTACCCTGATGGTAAAGCATCAATTCAAATAAGAGAACGTATTGTACTGCCATTGTTGACAATACAGCAATATGCATTATTAAGAATTAATGAATTGAATAAAGAATCGCAACCAGACGAAGCCTTAATAAAAGTATATGAGAAAATAGTAACCCGTTCTTTATTTGGAAATACAAACGCTAGTAGAAACTCAGCTTAAACAACACAGATATGAAATCAACACAATTACCAATTAATGAATATGCAGCCTTTTATGCTCCATACATACAAGCCTTAGGAGAGGTAGATCTTATTGAAGAATTAGAAATTTCATTACATGACTTTATTAAATTTGTTCAAAACATTCCTATGGATAAGTTTGACTACAGGTATGCTGATGGGAAATGGGATATAAAGGAAATTATTCAGCATGTAATTGATACGGAACGAATTTTTGCTTACAGAGCATTACGAATCTCTAGAAACGATCAAACGCCTTTGCCTGGTTTTGATGAAAACACCTATGTTATCAATACTGAGGCCACCAAAAGAAGCATTCAAGAATTACTTACAGAATTATCTGCAGTACGCCATTCTAATTTATTGTTTTTTAAAAGCTTAAGTTCAGATCAATTTCAAAGAATTGGAACTGCATCCAATTCAGCAATATCAGTTAGAGCAATTGGATTCATTATGATTGGTCATCAAAAACACCATCAAAAAGTTTTCGAAGAAAGATATTTATAGAATTTCAAAAACCTGTTGACCAAATTTTAAGCTTATTATCAAACGACATAGTATTTGCAGGACTTGTAGAAGGCATCACATAATAGGTGATGTCTTTTATTTGTCCAAATTTCTTCAAAAAGTACTTATGACTCTCTTTTCCGTTGAATACAATTGTTTTTATGGATGGAAATTGTGCAAATAAGGTTTCAAAATCATTTATTTCGTGATTCTTTATATGAACATCCAAACTTCCGTTTCTATCACAACTTTTTAAAACATCCCAAAGCCCAATGTTATTTGCTTGAAGCACTTGTATTTTTAGTTCAAATTCTTCAGTTGCAGGAAAACTATCTAATAGCGTAAACATTATTTTCCAAAAATGATTTCTTTGATGCGCATAATATTCTTGCTTTTCTAATGACGCAATTCCAGGCATAGTTCCTAAAATTAAAATTTTAGTTTGTGCATTTACAAAAGGTGGGAATGAATGAATCATATTAAATTTTAAAGTACTGAATTTTCTTTTTCTAAAATTGCCAATCCTAATCTGATTTTTCCGTAATCTAGTTTTTCTTCAAAGTAATCAAAATAAGGTTTCAATGTACTTGGTGCTTCTAGTTTCGTTTTGGCCACGGCAATTTCTATAACTTCATCATCAGATATAAATGGAGTTAAATCAATTTCCTTACCGTCAATAAAAAGTTTTGCAAGATGGGACATAATTGTACTTAAACCCAGTTTTCTTTTTTGTGCAATTTCTTCAACTGATAATCCTTGTTGGTATAGATCAAAAGTTTCTCTGTATGTTGTTGCCTCTTTTTTCTTTTTAACCCCTTTGACTTTTTGAAAATCAAGTATAGCTTGAATAAAGGCAACTCCGTATTTTTCTAATTTAGCTTTACCAACGCCATCTATGGCTAGTAATTCATTTTCACTAGTAGGCCTTTCGGTTTCCATTTGGCGTAAAGCTGCATCACTAAAAATCACATAGGCTGGAACTGATTCTTCTTTAGAAATTTCGTAGCGCAATTTCCTTAAATTTTCAAAAAGAGAATTTGCTACAGTTTTGCTTTTACTTACTTTAGTTTCTTGCTTCTCTACATTTATTTTTTGAACAGCAGTTAATTGTACCTTTTCATTATCGAATAATACTTTTTTTGCTAAAGTGGTAAGTCTAATCTTGTTCTGCTTATGAAATGCAATTTCACA
Organism: Flavobacterium tiangeerense; assembly: GCF_007830355.1. Lineage (GTDB taxonomy): Bacteria > Bacteroidota > Bacteroidia > Flavobacteriales > Flavobacteriaceae > Flavobacterium > Flavobacterium tiangeerense. Next base: position 86,817 of record NZ_VLKO01000004.1, read on the forward strand.
ATATCCCAAATTGATTAGCTGAATTAAGTATTGGTTCCAATCGTACCAAGATTGGTCAGAACCCACACCATAGGTTTTCAAATTTTGGTATTCTTTTTCAAAAATATAAGCATTTTTGGATCCTCTTAAAAAATCAATAATTACGGGTAAAGGCTCTAATTCTTGCAATCGAACTATAGCAGAAAGTGCTTTTTGAGCCAGAACAGTTCCGTCAAAAAATAATGGTGGATTTTTACAAATATCACAATTTCCACAATTTTCGGATACTAATTCTCCAAAATAGGATAAGAGGATTTTTCTTCGGCAACTGAGTGCATCAGCATATTGCTTCATACGCTCCAGTTTTGCCAATTGTACTTCAGCGTTTAATCCTTGTGATGCAAATTTTTGAAGCTGAATAACGTCTCCGTAACTTTCAAACATAACTGTTTCAGATGGCAAACCATCTCTTCCTGCACGACCAATTTCTTGATAATATCCTTCAATATTTTTAGGTAAATTGTAGTGAATAACCCAGCGAACATTTGATTTGTCAATACCCATACCAAATGCAACAGTAGCGCAAATGATATTGCAATCATCATTTATAAATTCATCTTGCGTTTTAGAACGAACGGAGCTATCTAAACCTGCATGATAAGCTTTAGCATGAATACCGTTTTTTTGAAGTTTTTCCGCCAGTTCCTCAGTTGTTTTCCTGCTCAAGCAGTAAATTATTCCGGCTTCATTTGGTTTATCTTGAATAAATTCTATTATTTGCTGCACCCGATCAAGTGCGGGACGAACCTCTAAACTTAAATTTTTTCTGTCAAAAGAAGCTACAAATAACTGAGGATTTTTTAAATTCAACTGATTGCTAATGTCTTTTCGAGTTGCTTTATCAGCCGTGGCGGTCAAGGCCAAAATAGGAGTGGACGGAAACCTGTTTTTTAAATAACCCAAATTAGTATAAGCAGGTCTAAAGTCATGCCCCCACGATGAAATACAATGAGCTTCATCAATCGCAATCAAACTAATAGTTAAAGTATTAAAGAGATTGTCTAAAAAAGACAAGCTTTCAGGTGCAACATAAACTAGTTTAATAGTATTTGATTGTAAACGTTCTGTATAAAAATTCCTTTCACTTTCTGTTTGACTGCTATTGATAAAGCAAGCTTCAATTCCATTAGCTCTTAAACTGTCCACTTGATCTTTCATCAAAGCGATCAAAGGTGATATAACGATTGTAATCCCCGGAAAAAGTAGCGCCGGTAATTGAAAACAAATAGATTTTCCGCCACCTGTAGGCATAATGGCAAGTGTATCTTGTCCTGAAAGAATGCTATTAATTATGTCTTCTTGATTAGGTCTAAATTTTTCAAATCCAAAATTTTCTTTCAATTTGGCGTGTAAAATTTCTTGAGTCATGGTTGGTTTTACCTATTTATACAAAAAAGGAACTCGTTTTAGGAGTTCCTTTTTTTATTATTTTAAAAACTAATTAATCTTCGTCTTCGTCATCTTCATCTTCATCAGAAAAATCTCTGTCATTATCATCTTCGTCATCTTCATCATCACCAGAATCTGTATCAGGTTTATCGATAGCTTCGTCTTCATCATCATCGATATCATCATCTAGATCTAAGCCTTTGATTGGTTCTACTACATCATCTAAGATAATTTCATCATCTTCGTCATAGTTCTCAATTCTATCAGCTAGTTTAGTACTTACTTTTACTAAATAAATTGTATCTTCAGTTCTAACTTCTACTGCTTCAACTAATTCATTTTTTGCGTTTCTAAAACTAATAATGTTTGAATCATCATAACCATCTGGAAATTTATCAACAAGAAGGTTTAAAATTTCATTGGTAAGTTTTGCGTAATCAACAATTACTCTTTTCATAAATGTATATTATAGATCTAATAAATAAGCGAATATTAATGGGGCAACAATGGTTGCATCAGACTCAATAATAAATTTAGGTGTTTTGATATCTAATTTACCCCAAGTAATTTTTTCATTTGGTACTGCTCCTGAGTACGAACCATAACTTGTAGTTGAATCAGAAATTTGACAGAAGTAGCTCCAAAAAGGAACATCATGCATTTCCATATCTTGATACAACATTGGTACCACACATATAGGGAAATCTCCTGCAATACCACCACCAATTTGAAAAAATCCTATTCCATTTGAACTGTTTTTTGGGTACCAATCAGCAAGGAAAGTCATATACTCAATTCCTGATTTCATGGTAGATGCTTTCAAATCTCCTTTTAATACATAAGAAGCAAAAATATTACCCATAGTGCTGTCTTCCCAACCTGGAACAACAATTGGTAAATTTTTCTCTGCTGCAGCATACATCCAACTGTCTTTCAAATCGATCTCGTAGTATTCTTCAAGAACACCTGATAATAACATTTTATACATGAATTCATGTGGAAAATAGCGCTCACCTTTATCATCAGCATCTTTCCAAATTTTATAAATATGCTTTTGCAAACGTCTAAAAGCTTCATGCTCAGGAATACAGGTATCCGTAACACGATTTAAACCGCGCTCTAATAAATCCCATTCATCTTGAGGTGTTAAATCTCGGTAGTTTGGAACTCTTTCATAATGAGAATGCGCTACAAGATTCATGATGTCTTCCTCTAGATTTGCTCCAGTACATGATATAATATGTACTTTATCTTGACGGATAATTTCAGAGAATATCTTTCCAATCTCAGCAGTACTCATAGCGCCAGCCATACTCACCATCATTTTTGCACCATTTGCTAATTGGTCTTCATATGCCTTTGCGGCGTCAACTAAAGATGCAGAGTTGAAATGCAAATAATGCTTTTCGATAAACTGACTGATTGGTCCTTTACTCATTTTTATATAAATTTTTAAAATATTTTTGTGAATTATGTTAAAATTATCTCAAATTTAACATTTTTTTGAATTCGTCCCTTTATTAGTATAGATTATTTTCGATCGTAACCTAATATTTTTAAAACATCTTCAGAGGTCTGTTGCTCTGAGAACACTTCGGTTGCTAGAATTCCGTTTTCATCTCTATCAATTAAAATATGCTTCGGTTGTGGAATTAAACAGTGATGTAAACCACCATAACCTCCAATAGTTTCTTGATAGGCACCAGTATTGAAGAACCCAATGTACAACGGTTTCTCTTTATTGTATTTTGGCAAATAAATAGCATTCATATTTTGCTCAGAGTTGTAATAATCATCACTATCACAAGTCATTCCACCTAGTAATACCCGCTCATAAGTATCATTCCAACGGTTCACTGCTAACATGATAAACCTTTTGTTAATGGCCCAAGTATCTGGTAAAGTGGTAATAAATGAAGAATCAATCATATTCCACTTTTCTCTATCATTTTGTTGCTTTTGATACAAAACTTGGTAAATAGCTCCACCACTTTCACCTACCGTAAAGGATCCAAATTCAGTAAAAATATTTGGAACATCAACTTCAGCTTCATCACAAGCAATTTTTATTTGATTAATGATTTCATCAATCATGTATTGGTAATCATATTCAAATGCTAATGAGTTTTTGATTGGAAAACCTCCACCAATATTTAATCCATCAAGTGTAGGGCATTCTTTTTTGAGCGCTACATAAACTTTAATACATTTTACTAATTCGTTCCAGTAATATGCATTATCATTGATTCCAGTATTGATAAAAAAGTGTAACATTTTCAGTTCCAATTTTTTATTCTCTTTAATCTCTTTTTTGTAAAATGGAACTATATTTTTGTATCCAATACCAAGTCTAGAGGTATAAAACTCAAATTTAGGTTCTTCTTCAGCTGCAATACGAATACCTATTTTAAACTTATTTTTGATTTGACCTTGTAACAAGTCTAATTCCTCAAAATTGTCAATGATTGGTATTGTATTTTTATGTCCGTTATTAATTAAACGAGCAATGTTTTCTATGTATTGATCTCTTTTAAAACCATTACAAATTACATAGGTACTTTTGTTTATCTTACCTTTCTCCATTAAGTTTTCAACAATATTAATGTCAAAAGCCGAAGAGGTTTCTATGTGAATGTTATTCTTGAAAGCCTCATTCATAATGTATTCAAAATGAGAGCTTTTAGTACAGTAGCAATAGTAATATTTTGCTTCGTACTTGTTTTTTTCCATTGATTTTCTAAACCAGCTTTTTGCTTTACTGATGTTATTAGAAATTTGAGGCAAATAGGTAAATTTTAAAGGCGTACCGTATTGCTCAACTAATTTCATTAAATCAATATTATGAAAAAGTAAATGATCTTTATTTAAAGTAAATTCTTCTTGTGGAAAATAGTATGTTTGATTTATTAAGTCAGAATATTTTGTATTCATGGATATGGATTTTGTAGATTAAATATTTAAATAAAATAGATTAATCTATCATTCAAACCCTAATATTAGCATACACAATTTGAAGTTTTTCAGTATCTGATTTCATGTATTGAAAAACATCAAAACTAAAATTTCCCTTTATAGAATAAAAACGCTTTAACATCCTTAAAAAAGACATTTTGTTACTGTTTTTATTAGAGCAATACTTGAATTTATTTCGACTTTTTTTCATTGGTGCAAATGTAAAAAATAATATATACGTAATGCAATCCTTTTTTATAAAAAATATTTAGTTTTTATAATCTTCAAAGGCTTTAAGAATCATTTCATTTTCAACCAATTGATTTATTTTAATTTTACCAATACCTTCGATTAGGGCAAATTGTATCTCCCCATATTCATTTTTCTTGTCATGAACTAGTAATTCAAATATGGGATCGATGTCTTTTTGATCAAATACTATATCCTCGTAAATGTGTTTAATGCATGCTTTTATCTGAGAATATTCGTCTACTTTCAATAGTCCTTTTTGCCATGAAAGATAACTTTCTAAAATCATACCAGCTGCTATTGCCTCACCATGTAACAGTGTTGTTTTTAATTCATTCTCTAGAAAATAACTTTCAATTGCATGGCCTAATGTGTGTCCAAAATTAAGAGATTTTCTAATATTATTTTCTGTTGGATCTTGCATTACAATTTCATTTTTGATTTCAACAGATCGATATATGAGTTTGTCAAAGTCAGCAAAATCAAATGCATCAAGATCGGTAAATGTTTTCCAATAACTTGCATCATAAATTAAGCCATGTTTTAGCATTTCTGCAAGACCAGAACGCATTTCGTTTTGTGGTACGGTTTCTAAGTATTGTGTATCTATCAATACCATTTTAGGAACATTAATAACCCCAATTTGATTTTTGAGATTACCTAGATCAACACCATTTTTTCCACCCACAGAAGCGTCAACCATAGCCAAAAGAGTGGTAGGGATGTGAATAAATTCAACACCTCTTTTAAAAGTAGATGCAATAAAGCCTCCTAAATCTGTAACTACACCACCACCTACATTGAGAACTAGTGATTTTCTATCGGCTTTTAATTCCGTTAAAACATTCCAAATTTGAACACATGTTTCAATATTTTTATTTTCCTCTCCAGATTCAAATTCTATAATTTCGATCGTTAAATCAGTTTCTAAATTTGATAGAAAAATTGGTAAACAGTGTTCATTTGTATGATTATCTACAATAATAAAAATATTAGAAAATTTTTTATTACTAATATATTCATTAAGCGCTGCATAAGCATTTTCATTGAAGTATATGGGATAGTTATTGGCTTGTATGGTTTGCATTTTTATTTTTATTTACAAAGTTTATTAAAAAGGTCTATTGTTCCGGGATAATTTTTATTGACTGCAATCCCTAGGTACTTACAAGCATTTGTTTTGTCTTGCATTTTATAATAACAACCTGAAAGCAAATATTCGGTTTTACCATCATTTAGTGTTGGTTCATTTACTATTTTTAGCAAATAACTAATAGCGGTTTCACTTCTATTTAAACTAAAATAACAAACGGCTATATCTTGGTAAATTACCTTTTTTTCGGGATGTAACGCTAGTTCTTTTTCATAAAGTACAATAGCTTTTTCAAATTGTTTAGCGTCTCCCAATTTTTTTGCTTCAATCATATAATTGATTGCTTTTGGGGCATTTTCTATATCTTCAGATGGATTGTTTTGAATAGTAGAAGTTGGTGATTCTTGTTTTATTTTTTTATTTAATGTAGAATCATTAGGATAAATTCTCACCCCTTCTTTGATAAAGGCCTCTATTTTTTGGGGATTGTAACCCGCCTGTTTGAGAGCAACTGCAGTGTTTTTCCAGTTTGAAGGCATGCTTCTATATTGACTAAAAAGTTTGTGTAGCTTAAATATTTCGGCGGTATCCTTATGTACAACTGCCATTCTAAGGCCATCTAAATAAAAATTAAGTGTCCTTGGTCTGGCATAAAATGCTGATTTCAAATACTCATACGCTTTCTTTTGGTTGCCTTTTAATTTTTCTATTTTATGCAAATACCAGTTTGAAATTCCCATATAAGGATTTATTGTATTTGATAATTTAAAATATTTTTCAGCTTCCTCTAAGTTATTCTCATTAAACAATGCAATAGCTGTGTGTTGGTAAAATGTTTCTCCATAAATACCTACTCTTGTTATAGTTGGGAATTCATTAAGGATTACATTAGAAGATACCGGCGTTTTATCAAATTTTATTCTGTATTCTAACTGGGCTGCTCTCCAGTCCATAAAAGAGATACAAGTTGTAACCACGCTAACTATAATTAAAAACAAACCTACCTTTTGTGAGTTACCATTTAAACCTGAATGCTTGGTTGAATTTAAGACTGTAAATACAATCATCAATGCAAAAGCCAGTTGCATTGTAGGTCTATACAGCGGAAAGTTAAAAAAGGCATCTATAAAATACCCTGTAATAAGCATTAAAACAAGTAAAGAAATAGTTTTATCGGTATCGTTTTTTGTAAAAATATTTTTAATGTTGATAAAAAATATTAAAATAAAAAGACTCAAATACACTAAGCCGTTAATAATTCCCGTTTCGGCTGCTATTTCAAGAAAATCGTTGTGAGTATGTGAAGAAATTAATGCTTCATCTGTGGTGGTTCTTTCATAAGGAATACTTTCAACTCTCCAGTTTCCTAGACCGATGCCCGTTATGGGGTCTTTTGAAATCATTTGCGTTGCATTGCTCCAATAACTCAACCTCCCAGACGCAGAGGCTTCATTTGTATCAGCAATTTGCATAATTCTAGCACTTACGGATTCAAACCTTCCAACACTATTACTATTTTTAAAAACGATAGTACTTAAAAAAACAGCCAACGCTATTGGAATTAAAATATAGGTGGTTTGTTCTACTGTTTTTTTTGCGAATGAATGTATTTTGAAATAGACTACTAGAAAGACTACAACTTGAAAAAACAATCCCAAATAAGCAGCTCTAGAACTGATTAAGATTACTGTAAAACTTGCTAGCAACAAACATAAAGCTAAAAACCATTTCTTCCAGTTGTTATAGTGTAAAATTCCTAAAACTAAAAAAGGAATTTTAACATTAAGACTCGCTGCAAAAATATTAACGTTTCCTGTATTCCCTTTTAAGTTATTTAAAGCACTAGTTACACTTGCAAAGTCATTCAATACTGTACTTAATTGCAAAACAGTTTGTAAAAAAACACTTGCTCCCACAAGTATAGTAATGTAGTACAGCAAATGCAATTTATCTCTAAACAAGAGAATCAAGTTAAGTATCATCACTGCAACAACCAGTAATTGAATAAAACTATTGATTGACAGTGAAAGGTTTTTTGTAAAAAATAGGGAGCAACCACAAAGAATAATAAACAAAAAATAGATTTTTAAAACTAAACCCTCGCTAGAGAAAATTTTAGTCTTTTTAAAAGCTACTTTTTTATTGCTAAAAAGGTAGAGTAATGCAACAATATTAATCACAGCCATGTAAAAAAACTGCGTGTTTAATATTTCAATACTTTTAAAATGAGGCAAAAAATCAATCAAAAAATAACAAAAAAGAAAAAATAATGCCATGAAATTTTCATAAAATGAGTTTTGTACTGTATCGTTTTTAATTTCTGTATTCATTTTAATTTTGGTAAGAATTGGTTTTAATATCTAAAGAGATACGCTAGTTTTATACTATTTTTATTTCAATTCAAAACACTTTAATTTACTCTTTTATTTTTTTTAAAAGGCATTTGGTCATTTCGCATTTTTGAATATAAAATTTTAATTGCCAAATGTATAAATTTATCAATTCTTAAATTATTTAATACCATAAAAAAGTTCGTATTGCATTTTTCTTTTTTTTGACATCAAATTTTATAAAAATATTCAAAGTCTGCCTATATTTGTATAAAATTAAAACAGATAATGGAAAAGATATTTGATAATACACAAGTTGCCTTTGCATTAAAAAGCGATACAGAACTTGATCGTGCATATTTTTTATTTAAAATGATATCTAATCAACCTCTTGTTAGAATAGGAACAGCAGTTACCAATTTTGCAATCAAAGCACATTTACCAGTAGAAGGATTAATAAGAGCAACGGTTTTTGATCATTTTTGTGGAGGTGTTAACGAAATGGACTGTCTTAACGTTGTTGATAAAATGTTTACTAAAGGCGTGACTTCTGTATTGGATTATTCAGTAGAAGGAAAAGAAGAAGAAGATCAGTTTGATGCTGCTTTGAAAATGACATTAAAAACAATCGACTTTGCTAAGAAAAGAGATGCTATTCCTTTTGCCGTTTTTAAACCAACTGGTTTTGGACGATTTGAATTGTATGAAAAGCTAGGTAACAATGAGAAATTAAATGAAGAAGAACAAATTGAATGGAATAGAGTGGTAGCTCGATTTGATTTGGTTTGCAAAGAAGCTCATGAAAAAAATGTATCACTATTAATAGATGGTGAAGAAAGTTGGATGCAAGATGCTGCCGATGATCTTGTGACTCAAATGATGCGCAAATACAATAAAGAGAAAGCGATTGTTTTTAACACTTTGCAAATGTACCGTTGGGACCGATTGGATTACCTGAAAAAATTACATGAGCAATCTAAAAATGAAGGATTTCATATAGGTATGAAAATAGTTCGTGGTGCGTATATGGAGAAAGAAAATGTACGTGCTCAAGAAAAAGGATATCCTACACCTATTTGTGCCTCAAAAGAAGCTACAGATGTTAATTATGATGCGGCCATTAGTTACATGACTGAAAACTTAGATATGATGTCTATATTTGCTGGTACTCACAATGAGTCAAGTACGTATACACTCATGAATTTAATGCATGAAAAAGGGATTAAATCAAATGATAATAGAATATGGTTTGGACAATTATACGGCATGAGTGATAATATTAGTTATAATCTAGCCAATTCCACTTATAATGTTTCTAAATATTTACCTTTTGGTCCTGTAAGAGACGTTATGCCTTATTTAATTCGTCGTGCGGAAGAAAACACATCCGTAGCAGGTCAAACAAGCCGAGAGTTAATGATGATTAAAGCGGAAAGAAATAGAAGAAAAGGAAAATAATAAAACCAAAAAACTCCAATTTGTTATCAAATTGGAGTTTTTTTTTGGCTCTAAAAAAAAAATTAAGAATTGCTAAACTGCAGATTGCTTAAATTTTTATAAATTCCATTTTCAAGGACAATTAAATCTTGATGTGTTCCTTGTTCAGCAATTATACCATTATCTAAAACTAATATTTGATCTGCAGAACGAATGGTAGAAAGCCTATGTGCAATAATGATACTAGTTCTACCTTCCATTAAAATTTCAAGAGCTTCTTGAACCAATTTTTCACTTTCACTATCAAGAGCTGAAGTTGCTTCATCTAAGATTAAAATACTAGGATTTTTCAATAAAGCTCTAGCAATTGCAATGCGTTGACGTTGTCCGCCTGAAAGCTTTATTCCTCTTTCACCTACTACGGTTTCAAATTTTTCTGGAAAACTTTCTATAAATTGATAAGCATTAGCTTGTTTTGCTGCTACTAAAATTTCTTGGTCCGTTGCATTTGGTTTTCCGTAAGCAATATTCTCTTTAATAGTTCCTCCAAAAAGAATAACATCTTGAGGAACAATACTCATATTACCGCGAAGGTTTTCAAGATCGTAGTCGTAAATGTTTTTTCCATCAATTAAAATTTCACCATTGTCAATATTGTAAAAACGAAGTAGGAGTGATGCTATTGTAGATTTACCTGTTCCACTAGGTCCTACTATTGCTATTTTTTGACCAAAATTAGCTGAAAAATTTACATTTTTTAAAACCTTTATTTCCTTTCTTGACTGATAACTAAATGCAACATTTCTGAATTCTACTGTACCCTTAATTTTTTGTATTGCAACTTTTTCTTTGTTAGAGTTTATTTTTTCTGGAGTTTCGTCAAGCAGTTCAAAAACACGTTCTGTAGCTCCTATAGCTTTTTGAATTTGTGCATAAAGCTCTGCTATACCGCCGAAAGAAGCGCCTACAAAGGTAGAGTATAATACAAATGAAATCAATTGGCCAACACTCATTTCACCACTAATGCTCAATTGAACTCCGTACCAAACTACGGCCACAATAGCCCCAAAAAGACAGAAAATTATAAAGGAAGCAAAATAACCACGGTATTTTCCACCCTTAATAGCAATTGATACTACTTCTTTTATTTTAAAATTATATCTAGCAATTTCATACCATTCATTCGCAAAGGCCTTTACAATACTAATACCTTGCATCGTTTCCTCTACAATAACTTGACTTTCTGCTACTTTATCTTGAACATTTTTAGAATATTTCCTGATAAATCTACCGAATACAACAGCTGCAATTGCAACCAGCGGTACAACAGATAACATCAATAAGGTAAGCTTTATACTTTCATTAGCTAATAGAAGAACTCCTCCAACAATTAAAATAAATTGACGTAAAAATTCAGCAATGGTTGATGTAAGTGTGTCTTGTATTTGCGTGATATCTGAGCTAATACGACTATTAAGTTCTCCTACACGTTTTTGGGAGAAGAATGACATAGGTAATTTTACCAAATTTGAATAAAGTGCTAACCGAAGATTTGCAAGTGTATTTTCAGTAAAATTCACAAATAAGGACAATCTAAAAAAGGAGAAAATAGATTGAAGAAACAAGATCACAAGCAATCCGCCTGCAATTAGGTTTGCTTGGTCATTGTCTTTATTCTTAACACAATCAATTAGCATTCCCATCAGCTTAGGAAATGCCAAGGCCGTACCCCCCGTAAAAACTAAAAAAAGTAAACCTACATAAAATTTCCATTGATGCTTTCCAGCAAAACGAAAAATTACAGTTGCTTTTTGCAGAGATGATGCCGTAATTTTAGATTTTGGTAAATCGTTTTCTTTGAACCTAGCCATTGATATTTGTTTATACTGCAAATGTAGGACTAACAGATATCAATACAAAACATATCATGTGTTTCGTTAAATTTGTAGAATTCTGTCTGCTAGATTATTACAATTTAATTCAAATTTTTTTTGATTTTTTTTCAAAAAGGCCTTGCAGAATCAAATTCTAACACTATATTTGCACTCGCAATCAGGTAATGATTGCAACCTAATAAAATAGGGCGATTAGCTCAGCTGGTTCAGAGCACCTCGTTTACACCGAGGGGGTCGGGGGTTCGAACCCCTCATCGCCCACAAGATAAACTCCATTAGAAATAATGGAGTTTTTTTATGTCTATTTTTTTTATAATAATAGATTAAGGATCATGGGATCCAGTATCAGGTGTAAAAGTTAAGGGTAAAGCAAAAAGATTGGATAGTCTGAATAATAAGAAATCAATTTTTCTTCGACCAAACTCATTTAATATTTCAAATTTTCAAAAGCTACTTCAAAATATTTAGTATTTAAAATGGTTTTATAAGGCACTTTTCTAATCTATAACGCCCCAATAATTATCAATTTATTTCAAGACTATGCAAGATAGTTAAACTAAAATACAGCTATTTTTTATTGACTACAAAAAGCAGGGTGTTAATGCTCCAGTATTTATAGTCCAAGCAGTCAAAAACAACTTTAACCAAATAGCCTCTTTTTTTCTATTTTATACTCATAAAGTATCCAATTAAATTCTCTTTTTGATTTAATTCCAGTTTTTTTCTTAATCGATATCTGGCCAAATCTACTCCTCCCGTTGATATGTTCATGAATTCAGCAATTTCTTTTGTAGACATGTTCATTAATAAATAAGTTGACAGGTCCATTTCTCTTGGAGTAATAGTAGGGTGCTTTTCCTTTAATTTTTTTAGAAAATCAAAGTGGACATTTTTCAGGTGTTTTTCAAGATCCTTCCAGCTTTTATCAGTACTAACTTCCTTGATAATGCTTTTGTTTAATTTAGTAAATTGAGTCTTGGCTGCTTCGTCAAATGAGCTTGTATTGATATCTTTTAGCCTTTGAATAATTCCGTTTAATGTTTTATTTTTTTTAACTACCTGTAACGTGTTGTTTACTAATTCTTTGTCTTTTGATAATAGTTTCATTTGCAACTTGTCATTTTCTAGTTTTTCTATTTCTTTCTCTAATTTATATTGTTCTAACCTGATCTTAGTTTCTTTTTCTAAATATAATCTTCGTTGTTCTAAGGTTTCAGCATATTTGTTTTTCCTTATTTTCATTCTTATTCTAAATCGAATATAGTATACCAAACCAGAAGCTATCAGTAAATAAAATAAGTAAGCTGAATAGTGCCTATACCAAGGAGGAGTCACTCTGAATTCAAAAGAAGTTTCACCCGATTGAATCTTAAAGCTGTTTCGTGCTTTCACTTTCATTTTATAATTGCCCTCTTTTAAATTGGTATATTCTTTAATGGTGTTGTTTGACCAAGCACTCCACTTTTCACCAAAGCCTTCCAGTTGATAAGAGAATTCGATATTTTCAAGATTTTCATAACAAGGGGACGAAAATGTAAACTTTACTTGATTTGAGTCATAGGGCAACTCATACTTCATACTTTCGTCTTGCTTATTTCCTAAATAAATGGTGTCTCCAGGAAATGTAAAACTTCTTATATGAGCAATCGGTTTTGATATAGATTTGATTTCGAGAGTAGCATCATAGTGTGCCAGACCATCAGTTAATCCTATAAAAGTGTTTTTAGAATCAATAGTATTTATAGACATATAATTGGCTACTAATTTTCCGGTCAAACTTGAAAAAGGAGTTATGACATGTTTATATTTGTTGTTTCCCACTTTTATCAGCGTTCCCATTGACTCATCATAGAAGTACCAAAGATTTCCATTAGTATCTTCAGTTAATTTTTTAATTTTTGGAATGTACTTAAAGATATTGGTCATTATTGCATCTTCTAAAAAGGTACCTTGTGTTGTTGAATAAGTGTAAAAAATATTATTAGATTGAAAAAATACTTTATTATTTATTATTTGAAGACTTCCAACGCCCATATTTTTTTTAGAAAATTGAGTAAAGGTTTTAATGCTCTTGGTTGTTCTTAAATCATTATTCAGGGCAATCTGATGTATATATTGGTCTTTTTTTAGCCATAAATATTCTTTATCAATTTCAAATGAATTGGATGATTTGTCGATGTCTTCTATTTTATTTCTGAATTTCATTCCTGAACTTGTCTTCTCAAAAACAGAAAAACCATTGTAATTTGCCCCTATGAAAAAGTTAGGATGATTAGGTATTGATTTAAATCCATAATATCCCTTAGGATCAAGGTTCTTAATCATTTTTCCATTCTGTATGAGTAGAGCTCCTTTGTTACTGGCGCATATCAATTCTCCACTGATTACCTGTACATTCCAGGCTTGAGTAGTAGTTCCTTCTATAAGCCTAAAGGAGTCCTCTTTAAAATCTGTGTTCCAAGGATGATAAAAAACACCTTGATTGGTTGCAACATACAAATTCCCTTTATGCACAACAGATGAATAAACAGTACCTAAATTATAGCTAAATCCAAAATAGGTTAGAAATGAATTTTCGTTTACATATGCAATTCCATTATCCAATCCCAGCCATAGATTATTGCTTTTGTCTATAAATGAAGTAAGAACTGTATTGTTTTGAAGCCCTTTGGTGCGGTCGATATGCTGCATGATGTTTCCATTTAGATCGCAAACTATGATGCCATCAAGGACTGAATTAATTACAATGTATTTATTTTTATAAAGGACACATCCTAGAGAGCCATTCTTTTTTATAAAAGTATTTGCTTCGGTATTCCATGACACTGCCTGATTGTTTGTTATTATAAAAAGACCTTTATCCAAAGTAGTGGCTAGGATCTTATTTTTTTCTAATTCAACCATGCCCCAAATTTCTGAATTATTTAAAGTGTTTAATCCTTTAAGATAATTCAGTTTGCCATTTTTATATTCTAAAATTCCAGATGAAATATCTTGAATATACAATTTGGATTTGGTTAGAAATGAGAATTGAAATCTTTTTGGTGCATTTATGATTTTAATTTTGTTGTTCTTGTAGATAAAGATTCGGTCGAATGATTGAAAAACAACTTCATCCTTATAGAGATGTATTTTCCAGATAAAGTCAATTATGCCTAATGTTTTTTTATCTAATGAACTGGAAATAGAAAAGTATTCGAGTTTCCCTTTAGAATTGGCTTTAAAATAACCAAACTCATTATAACAGCCTACGTATATTTTTCCAGATGAATCTACTTTTAAACATTTAATTGCATCCGAATTTTTTGCTTTGTATTTGTTCCATTTCGATCCGTCAAACTGCAAAAGACCGTCATTATTTCCAAAATAGAGATTGCCATTCTTATCTTGGTCAATATCCCAATTTTGTGTTCCTCCCTTATATTCTGTTCTGGTATAATTTTTTATAAGGGGCAGACCAATTTTTTTTACTTGTCCAAAAAATGATGCTGGTAGGCAAAGTAAAATATAAATCAATATAAGCTTAACCAATTTAATGTCATGATCTTTTTTACTATTTTGGGTTTGCATATGATTTATTTAATTATTTGGAATGAGATAAATTGCATTTTCAAATGTCTTTTGAGCTGAATCTAAGGCTCTTTTGCAGATTTTGAGCTAAAGTATTTAATTTATAGTAATTGTAATTATTTTTTTAATTAATATTTTTTTTAAGAAATGTTTTTAAAATTTTAATTTATTTAAAATCAAGTATTTAATATTTTTTTGATAATATTTTGTAATACTAGTATGGTATTGATGATGTGATTTTGTAGTGATTCTAAATTCTGAATTCCGAAATTTAAAACATAATATTGTATCAAATAACCAACGTATAACCAAAATAATCAGAAAAATGAAATTATTAAAAACATTTATTTTTTGTATTTCATCAATCTTATTCTCACTACACGTGCATGCACAAGAAGCATCCGTGGTGGGGAAAGTGATTGATGATAAGGGGATGCCAATTCCAGGGGCAACCATAGTATTAAAAGGAACATCTACATCAGTTACATCAGATTTTGATGGGGGGTTTCAAATAAAAGCTCCAAAAGATGGAGTTTTAACAATTAGTTTTATAGGCTATAAAACTGTTGAGACTTTTATAAATGGTCAAACAGCAGTACAGGTAAAAATGTATGAATCATCACAAGATCTAAATGAAGTTGTGGTAGTAGGATACGGTACCCAAAAGAAGGTTTTGTTAACTGGAGCAATATCTGGAATTAAAGCTGCTCAGCTAAAAGATTTACCTATTAGTAGAGTAGAACAAGCTTTACAAGGTAGAGTTTCTGGAGTTACTATAGCTGCAAATGCTGGACAGCCAGGGTCTTCTTCAACAATTCGGGTGAGGGGTATTACTTCAATTGGTAACAATGATCCTCTTTGGGTAGTTGATGGTGTTGTAGTTGACAATGGAGGTATTGGTTATTTAAACCAAGCAGATATTGAAACTATGGATGTTTTAAAAGATGCTGCATCTCAAGCAATTTATGGCGCACGTGCTGCAGCGGGAGTAATTCTAATTACTACAAAAAAAGGGAAATCAGGTAAAATGAGTGTGTCTTATAATGGATATACTGGTTTTTCTCAAGCGGCTAGAAAGCTAGATTTACTTGATGCTACTCAATACACTACATTAATGAACGAGCGTTATGCTAATGGTTACGTTCAATCACCTAACAATCCTTATATACTTCCTTATTCATCTACTACGGCATACGGAAAAGGAACTAATTGGCAAGATGCTATTTTTAATGACAGTGCATTGCGTACTGGACATGAATTAAGTTTAAGCGGTGGAAATGATGTTTCTACTTTTTATTTGTCTTTTGGATTATTAGATCAAGAAGGAATTGTTGCGACACAAATTTCTAATTACAATAGAAAGAATATTCGTTTAAATTCTACTCACAAAATTTTAAAAGGATTGACTTTTGGTCAAACATTAGGGTACTCTCATGAGAAAAATATCGGATTAGGGAATACAAATAGTGAATTTGGTGGACCTTTAAGTTCGGCAATTAATCTTGATCCTACTACGCCACTTGTAGTTACTGATCCTGTAGAGGCTAATCTTTACCCGTATGTAAATCAAACAGGGATTTTTAGAGATTCAAATGGAAATCCATATGGAATATCTCAGGTTGTAGGTCAGGAAATGAGTAATCCACTGGCATATATTCAATCTAGATTAGGAAATTATGGATGGTCTGATAATTTTGTTGGAAATGCATATTTAGAGCTGGAAGTGATTAAAGGATTAAAGGTTAAAAGTACCGTGGGTGGTAAATTAGCATATTGGGGTTCAGAAAGTTTTAATCCTGTATCGTACTTTAACTCTTCTACTATAAATTCAGTAAACAGTCTGAGTAGAGGAACTAATAAAGGTTTTGGATGGAATGTTGAAAATACAATTACGTACAACAAAAAAATTAGCGAACATAATTTTACGGTTTTGGTTGGTCAGGGCGCTTATGTTGATAATATTTCCTCTGGGACTTATGTAACTTATAAAAATATTCCTGCTAATAATTTTGATGATGCCTCATTTGGTTATGGTGCTGTAAAAGATGATATTACTGCAGGTGCGTATAATGGTTATGAACACATTGTGACATCTTTGTTTGCTAGAGCGACTTATGATTATAAAGAAAAATATTTATTTACTGGGAATATTCGTCGTGATGGTTCATCTCGTTTTGGAGCTAACAACAAATATGGTGTTTTTCCATCATTCTCTTTAGGTTGGGTTCCAACAAATGAAGATTTTTGGCCAAAGAACAAAGTCTTAACAAGCCTTAAACTTAGAGGTGGTTATGGAATTGTAGGGAGTGATGCTATAGGTGATTTTAAATATCTGGCTACTATCAGTGGAGGAAGAAATTACACTGTAGGTAACCAAGGTTCAGTTGTAATAGGGAATAGTCCAAATGCTCCAGCCAACCCTGATTTAAAATGGGAAGAAACCAGCCAAGGGAATATTGGATTTGATGCAATATTTTTCAATGGTCTTAACTTTGCAATAGATTTTTACAATAAAAAGACTACTGGAATGCTTCAAGATATTAAGCTTCCTGGTTATGTAGGAACTACTGGAAATCCTTCTGCAAATATTGCTGACATGGAAAACAAGGGTGTTGATATCGAATTAGGGTATAGAAAAAAAATTGGACAAGTTAATTTTAAATTAGGAGGTAACATTTCCTATGTTGAAAATAAAGTAACCTTTTTAGGTAATGATATTAAATTCATTGATGGAAACGCTTCATTTCAAAGTATGGGTACTATTACCAGAACACAAGTTGGTCATCCCATAAATTCATTTTACGGTTATAAAACACAAGGAATTTTTCAGAATCAAAATGAGGTTAATGCCTATACAAATGCTTCTGGAGGTTTAGTGCAACCGAATGCTAAGCCAGGAGATTTTAGATGGCAAGACACAAATGCTGATGGGAAGATTACAGATGATGATAAAACATTCATCGGAAATTCACTTCCAAAATTTACTTATGGTATTACATTAAATGTAGATTTCAAAAATTTCGATTTAGTAGTATTTACGCAAGGGGCTGTTGGAAATAAAATTTTCCAAGGATTGAGAAGGTTAGATGTTGTAAATGCTAATTATCAAACGTCTGCTTTAGGACGCTGGAATGGAGAAGGAACTAGTAATTCTTATCCAAGATTAACAACAGCAGACGGCAATAAAAACTTCACAAATGCATCTGATTTTTATTTAGAAGATGGTGATTACTTACGATTTAAAACGATACAATTTGGCTATAACTTACCGAGTGAGAAAATTGGTAAAATAGGATTATCAAAAACTAGAATCTATGTAACAGGTGAAAACTTGTTCACATTTACTAAATACACAGGTTATGATCCTGAAATTGGGGGTGGTGTAATTGGTGTTGATAAAGGATATTATCCACAGGCAAAATCATTTATGCTCGGAATTAATTTACAATTTTAAAAATTAAAAGTTATGAAATTTAAAAATATAAAATATATAGGTATTGCAGTTAGTTTACTTTTTACAGCGGGAGCTTGTAGTGAAGAATTCTTATATGTTGATCCTAAGGGTCTTGAATTAGTTGAAAATTATTATAAAAACGAAAATCAAGCATACTCTGGATTAATCGCTGTTTATGACATTATAGGCAAACAATCTAAAGGGTTTGATAATATGATCTGTATGATGAATGCAGGTTCTGATGATTTTTTTGCTGGTGGTGGTAACGTTGGAGATGGAGTAGGAATTCATGCATTTGATAATTATACTTTAGATCAAATCAATATGCCAGAAAGCTTTTGGAGTGATTTCTACCAAGGAATTTCACGTGCTAATATTTTAATAGAGAAATTACCAGGAACTAATATGGATGCTGATAAAAAAGCACGCTTTGTAGCAGAGGCTAAAGCACTTCGAGCGTATTATTATTTTGAGTTAGTGCGTACTTTCAAAAATATTCCTTTGATTTTAAAACCTGTTTCACCATCAGAAACTTATAATATAGTACAAGTTTCATCAGGTGTGGTTTATGCTCAAATCGAGAAAGATTTAATAGAAGCGAAAGCCGTTTTACCTAATAAGTTGGTAGATATTAAAACTGAAGCAGGTCGTCTAACTAAGGGTTCTGTTCAAGCTTTATTAGGTAAAGTGTACTTGTATGAAAATAAAAATAATCTAGCTGCAACTGAACTTGCAGAAGTAAATGGTACGCCAGGAGGCACAAGTGCTTATGGATATAAATTATTAGACAAGTTTGCAGACCTTTGGAAAATTAGCAATAAATTTAATTCAGAAGCCATTATTGAAATTATGCATACAGACAAAAGTGATGCTGATTGGGGATTCTGGGGTAGTGGTGCCGATGAAGGAAATAGTATAAATATTATGGTAGGTCCTCGTGGCTACGAAAAAAAGACTGCTCTTGCTCCAGACTACGTTTCTGGATGGAGTTTCAATACAGTGACACCCGCTTTATATAATGTTTTAAAAGGTGATCCTCGTTTTGATGCAACAATAATAGATATGAAAGCATTGGAGGCTGCAGGTGATGCTAAATGGAAACCCCATTATCAAGACACAGGGTATTTTTTGAAAAAATTTGCACCGTTAAACTCTGATACTTCAACAGGAGGAGGAGCAACAGCCTTGAATTACAAACAGGATGTTTATGCTATCCGTTTAGCCGATACTTATTTAATGGAGGCAGAGGCGCTTGGCGGAACAGGAGCTAGAGCACAAGCATTATTAGATGCGGTTAGAGCGAGAGTAGGATTAGCATCTGTGCCAGTTTCTATTGATGCGATTATGTTAGAAAGAAGAAAAGAACTAGCAGGTGAAGGACATCGCTGGTTTGATTTAGTGCGTACAGGAAAAGCAGCTACAGCTCTTGCTGATAAAGGGTTTATAGCCGGTAAAAATGAAATTTGGCCAATACCTTATAGTAACTTACCGAACACAAAAATCGTTCAAAATCCTAAATACTAATTATTAAAATGAAATTTTATGAACTTACATATAATTAAAAAGAAGGGAATTGTACTAATGTTTGCTATTGCTGCCATAGTAAATTTCACAAGTTGTCAGCCCGAGGACTCGTTTACTGACAATGGCTTAACTCCAACAAGTGTTGATGCATCATTTAAAGTTACACCAGTTGAAGGTAAAACTAATGTATATAATATTGTAGCACAACCAAAAGGAGTGTTAAGATCTATTTGGGATACAGGTTCAGGATTTGCAGATGGGAAAATGAATTTTGAAATTTCATTACCAGACGCTGGAACTTATACTATCTCTCATAAAGCTATAGGTGCTGGCGGTGCAACAGCTTTAGCAACGCAAAATATAATTGTAGCAACCTCAGATCCAGTGAAAGGGAATATCCTTAAAGGAGGAAGATTAACCAATAGTGAGGATTGGTCTAAATGGACAGTTACAAATCCAGCCTCTAGTGCCAGTATAACTTTTGGCAGCGGATCGGCTACTTTGACAGCTACTGGATGGGCTGGTAACGGAATATATCAGGCAATTAATGTTGTCGCAGGTAAAAAATACGTAATTGACATGCTTACTTCTTCAACAACAGGTGGCAGTAATACTTGGTTCGAAGTGTATTGCGGTTATGCTGCACCAGTTACTGGAACTGATTATTCCGAAGGAGGAAAATTAAGAGCTTTAAGTACTTGGGACGGTTGTGCAACAGCTGCTTTTTCAGGAAAAATTTCAGCTGTAGGCTGTAAGGCTGAAAACAATTTAGGAATATTCACTGCTACTAAAACAGGTACAGCATACCTTGTAATAAGAGGCGGTGGTGAAGATATGAAGGCCGGTATTAAAATTCAAGATATTGAAATGAGACTGTCTATGTAGTAGTTTTAAATTAAAGAAATTAATTTTTAGTTAAGTTTTAGTTAGGTTGAGTTTGTAGAATGGTCCATTCTCTATGATTATGGGCCATTTCTTTAATGTAATGTTTTAACGAATAGTGAAAAAATGAAAAAATATTTTTCTAAAATTAATTTGATTATTGTACTGTACTGCTTTCTGTTTATTTCCTGTAGCGGTTCAAATTTGGAGGAACCTGTTGTTGATCAAAAACCAGCAAATCTAAAAGTAACAGCCACAATTGTTGGTGCCAATGATCAAAATCCAAACGGAGATGGAAGTGGCATGGTAAATTTTAATTTAACTGCAACAAACGCTACATCTTATAAAATAGTTTTAGGAAATGGAGAAACAAAGGAAATAACAAACGGAAGCTTTTCTTACACCTATACTGCATCGGGTACTACTACTTATACTTTATATGTGTCTGCTTATAATGCTGGTAAATTTGTTAGCAAATCATTATCTATTACAGTTTTAGTAGAGCCTAAGTTGATATGGTCTGATGAGTTTAACACTGATGGTGCACCTGATGCAAGTAAATGGACTTTCCAAATTTGGGATCATGGGAGAGTTAACAACGAACTACAGTCCTATACCAATCGGTCCGAAAATACTATTGTTCAAGGCGGTGTTTTGAAAATAAAAGCCATCAGAGAAAAATATGGAAAGGCCGACTTCACTTCTGGAAGATTAGAATCCAATGGAAAATTTGATTTTACGTATGGCAAAGTAGTAATCCGGGCAAAAGTGCCTACTGGCGTTGGGACTTGGCCTGCTGTTTGGATGCTGGGTAGTAATATAGGTAGTGTTGGATGGCCTGCATGTGGGGAAATAGATATTTTAGAATCTGTTGGAAAAGAGTTGAATGTCAATCATTCATCTGTACACTCTCCTGGACGTTCCGGAGCAACTCCAGATACAGGAACCATAAAAGTACCTAATGATAATACTGAATTTCATGTTTATACGGCAGATTGGACAGCAAGTTATATAAAGTTTTATGTAGATGATAAGTTGTTTTACACTTTTGCAAATTCAGATAAATTCCCATTCAATAAGAACTTTTATCTAATTGTAAACTTAGCAATGGGAGGCATTTGGGGAGGTCCTGTAG
Source organism: Flavobacterium tiangeerense (assembly GCF_007830355.1). Classification (GTDB taxonomy): domain Bacteria; phylum Bacteroidota; class Bacteroidia; order Flavobacteriales; family Flavobacteriaceae; genus Flavobacterium; species Flavobacterium tiangeerense. The sequence goes on from NZ_VLKO01000004.1 coordinate 108,766, forward strand.
ATCCTGGTTTTACCTCTTCTACTTTGGAAGTGGATTATATAAGGGTTTATAATTAGAGAAGCAGTTTTATATTTTTGACTTTAAATAACTGATTTACGTATTAATAAATAAATGATTAATTCCTAAGTAATAGAAAAAATGTCTAAAAAGAATGTAGCAGTTATAGTTTGTTTTTGTTTGGCAAGTCTGTTTTCGAATGCTCAGACTCTAAAAATTATGACCTATAATATTCGTCTAGATATTGACTCTGACAAAGAGAATGACTGGACGCACAGAAAAGATTTTTTTAATGGGCAGATTCGATTTTATGCACCCGATATTTTTGGAATTCAGGAAGCAAAACCCAATCAGGTATTGGATATAGCAACTGCACTTCCACAATACAGTTATGTTGGGATTGGAAGAGACGGAGTAGGAAAAGGAGAATCGTCGAATATTTTTTATGCCAAAGGAATATTTAAAGTAATCGAATCCAATACATTTTGGCTATCGGCAACACCCGAATCCATTTCAATGGGATGGGACGCAGCTTGCAACCGAGTTTGTTCGTATGCACTCTTAAAAAACAAACAAACAAATAATATGATTTGGGTCTTTAATACCCATTTAGATCATATAGGTGAAGATGCTAGAACCAAAGGATTAGATCTAATACTTTCGAAAATAGAGAAATTAAATACGAATAAATATCCCGTTGTTTTGATGGGTGATTTTAATTCAGAACCAGAAACAGAGCGGATTATTAAGTTAAAAAAAATAATGAATGACGCCAAAAGTATTTCGAAAGAAAAACCTTTTGGGCCGTACGGAACTTTTAATAATTTTAAATACAACGAAGCATCAACACATTTGATTGATTACATTTTCTTATCAAAAAGCAACGTTATTACTGTTCAAAAATATGCTGTTTTATCGGATGCTAAAGACTTAAAATACCCATCAGATCATTTCCCTGTTTTTATCGAAATTAATTACAAATAAACAATGAAAAAAATACATCAAATAGGAAAGTTATTTTTTATAATAGCTTTTTCAGCCATGAACATTAGTTGTACCTCTTCAAATGATGGAGGAGATTCACCAACTCCTACGCCAACTCCGGTAGTAAAGAATGAAGTTGATTTTTGGCTGACTAAAGGTAATCAATCAGTTCTTTTGCAAAAGCAAACCAATATTTTAGCTTTTGGTAGTAAAGCAAATATTTATCAGAATATTGAAATTAACGATACTCAAAAATATCAAACCGTGGATGGTTTTGGGTTTACATTGACTGGAGGTAGTGCGCAAGTGATCAATCAGTTGACTGCTCAAAAAAAGAAAGACTTATTGCAGGAATTATTTGGTTCAGGTGATGCTTCAATTGGACTGAGTTACTTAAGAATTAGTATTGGTGCATCTGATTTGAATGCAGCTCCTTTTACTTATGACGATATGCCATCAGGTCAAACAGATGTTAGTTTGACTAATTTTAGTCTAGCTCCTGATAAGATAGATTTGATTCCCTTGCTGAAAGAAATTTTGGCAATCAATCCGAATATTAAAATAATGGGATCACCATGGACCGCACCACTTTGGATGAAAGACAATTCAAATTTTGTGGGTGGTAGTCTACAGCCTAAATATTATGATGTATATGCTCAGTATTTTGTAAAATTCATTCAAAAAATGAAAGGGGAAGGAATTGTAATTGATGCGATTACTCCTCAAAATGAACCTTTACACGGGGGTAACAATCCGAGTATGGTAATGACTGCCTTACAGCAGGCCGATTTTATAAAAAACAACTTAGGTCCAGCATTTAAATCAAACAACATTACTACAAAGATTATTACTTACGATCATAATTGTGATAATCCCCAATATCCAATAACAATCTTAAAAGATGCTGTAGCTTACCCTTTTGTAACTGGTTCTGCATTTCATTTGTATGGAGGTGATATTAGCGCACTTACAACCGTTCATGATGCATTTCCAAATAAGGAGGTTTATTTCACAGAGCAATACACTTCATCTACAGGATCATTTAACGGAGATTTAAAATGGCAAGTAAAAAATGTAATTATTGGTTCCATGCGAAATTGGAGTAAAATTGCACTACAGTGGAATCTTGCTAATGACGGTACTTTTGGTCCTCATACGCAAGGAGGATGTTCAACGTGTAAGGGAGCAATAACGATAAACAGCACGGAATCATTAACGCGTAACGTTGGTTATTACATTGCAGCTCATGCTTCTAAATTCATCCCTGCGGGTTCTATTAGAATTGGTAGTGCTATTGTAGGCAATTTACAAAATGTTGCTTTTAAAACTCCTGAGGGAAAGAAAGTACTATTAGTTCTTAACGACGGAAGTGCTCCAGAATTATTCAATATTAAATACAATGGAAAATGGATTACTACTTCACTAGAAGCAGGAGCAGTAGGAACATATATCTGGTAATAAAGCATCTATAAAATTAATTTTCACTATTAAAATCATGAAAAAAATAACTACCACGTTAGTGGTGCTATCCTCAATTTTTGTTTTTGCGCAGCAAAAAAGTAAATCAAAAAATCAATCTTTTCAATCAATTGGCAAAACAGTTACAGTTTATACAACAGCCGAAAGTACTAATTTAAGATTAACAAAAACGAATAATCTCACGTTTTCAGAATTAATTCAGCCTATTGAAACACAGATTTGTGTTTTTGTAAATCCAGAGAAAACGTTTCAATCATTTCTGGGAATTGGAGGTGCAGTTACGGATGCCAGTGCCGAAGTTTTTGCCAAATTATCGAGTGACAAAAAACAAGAATTCTTGAATGCATATTACAGTAAGGACAAAGGAATTGGATATTCTTTGATGCGAACTACGATTCACAGTTCAGATTTTGCTTCTGCAAGTTATACCTATGTAAAGGAAGGCGATACTGAATTGAAAACTTTTTCTATAGAACATGATAGAGAATTTAAAATCCCTTTGATCAAAAAAGCAATAGAGACTGCTGGCGGAAAAATGACTTTATATGCAAGTCCTTGGAGCCCTCCCGCTTTTATGAAAAGTAATAAAGTTATGCTCAAAGGAGGGACGCTTTTGCCAGAGTATTTCCAGTCTTGGGCAACGTATTATACCAAGTTTGTAAAAGCCTATGAAAAAGAAGGGATTCCAATTTGGGGTATTTCAATACAAAATGAGCCAATGGCAGTTCAAACTTGGGAATCCTGTGTGTTTACTGCCGAAGCTGAGCGGGATTTCTTGAAGAATTTTCTTGGTCAAACAATGAAAAAAGAAGGCTTAGGAGCAAAAAAAATAATAGTTTGGGACCACAATCGAGATTTGATGGTGCAACGTGCCAATACTATTTTTGGAGATCCAGAAGCGGCCAAATATGCTTGGGGAATGGGTTTTCATTGGTACGAAACTTGGGCAGGTGGTTCCCCAATGTTTGATAATGTAGCCCGTGTGCATGAAGCATATCCTGATAAAAACTTGATGTTTACCGAAGGATGTGTCGAAAAATTTGATGCCAAAAACTACCAACTGTGGGCCAATGGAGAGCGTTATGGAAATTCTATGATAAACGATTTTAATAACGGAACTGTAGGTTGGACAGATTGGAATATTCTTTTGGATGAAAAAGGGGGACCCAATCATGTTGGAAATTTTTGTTTTGCACCCATTCATGCGGACACTACAACGGGTGAATTAATTTATACACCATCGTATTACTATATTGGACATTTTTCAAAATTCATTCGTCCAGAAGCTAAAAGAGTGAGTACTGCTGTGAGCAGAAGTAGTTTGTTGAGTACTTCATTTTTAAATAAAGATGGTAAAATGGTAACTGTTGTAATGAATCAAAGTGAGGCTAGTGTAATTTACAATTTGTGTGTAGGAACTCAAGCTACCCAAATTACTATTTTGCCAAATGCAATTCAAACATTGGTTTATTAAGGTAATAGGCTAATCTTTTTCTTATAGATTTAAGTATAAAACTAATTACAAAATATAGCCTAAAAGGTCTTAATGACCTTTTAGAATTGCTCCTTACAGATCATATTCATTAATGCTACATATTTTTAGTATTGATATATTGATGTCTGGTTGAAAAGTGATTTTTTTTGAGATCAACTCTTTTGTATAATCTTTATATAATATTAACTAACCAAAAACTATGAAGAACAATAAACCAAAAACCAGAATAAACCAGAAACTTAGATTTCAACAAAGTAGTATTAGCATGATGCTCTTATTTCTTTGTTTACAAGTAAACTCCCAGAGACTGACTGTTTCAAACACAGGAGCCAAGATACTCAAAGACGGAAACCCTATAACCTTAAGAGGTGTGAATTTTGGCAATTGGCTTGTTTGGGAGGGATACATGATGAATATTGAGCCAGGTGGCAATGTGAGAGAAAAATCGCCTACTCAAATTAGAGGATTATTTAAAGACTTATTTGGAAATGATGAAGCAAAAACAGTAAGTTTTGAAAATAATTGGAGAAATTCATACATCACAAATTCTGATTTTGCTCAAGCAAAAGCGCTAGGTTATAACGTTGTTAGAATCCCGTTTGCATATAATATGTTTTGGAATCAAAATACTGGTACTCTTACTAATGATGGATTCATTTGGCTAGATAAAGCAGTGACTTGGGCCAAAAATAATAATATACACGTAATTCTTTGTTTGCATACAGCACCAGGTTATCAAAGTAAAAGTTATACTTGCGACAATCCAAACGGTGCGATACCAGATTTTTGGAACAACTGGAACAATGTTAACATTGCTGCGAGTATTTGGAATCATATAGCAAATCATTATAAAAATTTTGTTGGTAATGAGTGGATTGCGGGCTATGACCTACTTAATGAACCAGTTTTGGACAATGGAAATGGTCAAAAAAGTAGTTTAATGGCTTCTTATAAAGTAATGACTGCAAGAATCAGAGAGGTCGATTCAAATCATCTCATTTTTGCACAAGGAAATTATTATGGCAGTGATTTTTATGATATGTTGCAACGATGGGACTCAAACCTCGTATTCGAAAATCATTATTATGGACCACAAGGGCAGTTAGATCCCAATCCTGATTTGAATTTAATAAAAGGACAAGGTGCCGCATTGAATATTCCTGTATGGGCGGGAGAATTTGGAGAGAATACCTTGGATTGGATTCGTGATGCCAGAATAGATTATGATGCTGCCAACGTTGGTTGGGCATTTTGGGCTTGGAAAAGACAATACACCGATCGATCTATTTACTCTTTTCCTGGTACTCCAAAATGGGATGCGCTTTGTAATTATGTGAAATTTGGAAGTGCCAAACCTAGTATAGCTGATGCAATAACAGCAACTAATGAAATTTGTAATAAATCTTTATTAGCCAATTGTAATTTAGTCAGCACATTACAAGACAGGCTCAGACCTATTGCTCCTATTGGCAGCGTAATAGCACTCCAAAATAGCGGTAAATATGTTTCTTCAAACAATAGCGTGGGAGTGGTAACTGCAGATAGAGGTACAGCTCAAGGTTGGGAAAAATTTACAGTTGTAAATGCGGGGGACAATAAAATTGCTCTAAAAGACAGTAATGGAAAATATATGAATTCGCAAAACGGAGCTTCACCTGTTACGTCTAATAGTACTGCTGTTAGTGGATGGGAATCATTTGAGTGGATTAATATTGGACAACAAGTAGCCTTAAAAGGATTCAATGGAAAATTTCTTTGTTCAGAAGGAGGCGCAGTTACTGGCATGAATTGTAACAGAGAATCCGTGTCTGGTTGGGAATCTTTTAATTACGCTTCAACTACTGCAAAAATATCGGTTGAAAAGACTCTAATAAATGAGAATGAGTTTGCCGTATTTCCAAATCCAGTTTCTGATAAATTAAATTTTAGTGTTCCAGAAGGCTTTACCAAATACACTGCACAAATCTTTGACCTTACTGGCAAACAATATTCAATCACAAAAATAGATTCAAAAGAAAGTACAAATTCAATAGACATGAATAATTTACCTGATGGAGTTTATATTTTACGCTTGACCAATAACCTCGAAGTTAAATCTGCAATCGTAATAAAGAAAAGTCGTTAAAAGTGATTTTAGGTACGTTCATTTATTCTAAAGTAAGTAGAATAAAGGGAATTCAATAACCTATCGCAACAAAACAGACATACTATAATACTTGCATAAAACTCCCGGAGACCTAGAAAAAGATGCTGCAATATCTAATTACGATGCTTTATAACCATCGCTCTGGGAGCAAATGCAAATTCAAAGTTGAAGTGTAATAGCAAAATGTTTTCTATTTATTTGCTAACACGCTACACTCAGAAAATATAATTCTTAAACATAGAATCAATAAAATTCGCGGATAATTCGCAGGAGGAAATTTTAATCTTGATTTTTTGGAGTTTAAAAAAGAAGCTAAGTCATACTAGCGATTTGGCTAATTGCATATAAAATTTTAATAATGAAGAAAACAATAATATCAGCAATACTATTCTTCTCTGTTTTTGCCTTTTCACAGCAACAAACTACAGACCAAAAAGTGGAAATTTTGCTAAATAAAATGACGCTCGAAGAGAAAATTGGGCAACTCAACCAATACACGGGAGACAATTCCGCTACCGCACCTATTACCATTAATTCCAATAAGAAAAGTGAAATTAAAAAAGGATTAATTGGTTCGATGTTGAATATTTTAGGAACAAAATATACACGGCAATACCAAGAATTAGCCATGCAATCCCGATTGAAAATCCCTTTACTTTTTGGTCAAGATGTGATTCATGGATACAAAACAACTTTTCCAATTCCGCTGGCCGAAGCGGCAAGTTGGGATTTAACTGCAATAGAACTTTCAGCCAGAATAGCGGCAACCGAAGCTGCTGCCTCAGGAATTCACTGGACATTTACGCCAATGGTGGATATTTCCCGTGACCCGCGCTGGGGCAGAGTGATGGAAGGTGCCGGTGAAGACACCTATTTGGGTTCAAAAATTGCCTATGCCAGAGTCAAAGGATTTCAAGGCAACTTGGGCGATGTGAATTCGGTTATGGCTTGTGTCAAACATTTTGCGGCCTATGGAGCAGCCATTGGCGGACGCGATTACAACTCGGTTGACATGAGCAACAGAATGCTTTGGGAAACCTATTTACCGCCTTTCAAAGCAGCTCTGGATGCGGGCGCTGCCACTTTCATGAATTCGTTTAATGACCTTAACGGAATACCGGCGAGTGGAAATACCTATCTGCTTAGGGATATCTTGAAAGGAAAATGGAATTTCCAAGGTTTTGTGGTTTCTGATTGGGGTTCGATAGGCGAAATGGTGAATCACGGTTACGTAAAAGACAACAAAGAAGCAGCTCTAGCCTCAATAACTGCCGGAAGCGATATGGATATGGAAAGTAATGCCTACCGTTATCATTTGGAACAATTGGTAAAAGAAAATAAAGTTTCTGTAGCTTTAATTGACGATGCTGTAAAAAGAATTTTGCGCAAGAAATTTGAATTGGGACTTTTTGATGATCCCTATAAATTTTGTAATCCAGAAAGGGAACAAAGAGAACTAAATAATCCGGAACATACCAAAGCGGCTAGAGAAATAGCTGCCAAAAGTATTGTTCTCTTGAAAAATGAAAGAGATATTTTGCCATTATCCAAAGGATTAAAAACGATCGCTTTTATTGGACCAATGGTAAAATCCAAAAGAGACAATCACGGATTTTGGGCTGTTGATTTAAAAGAGGTGGATTCGACTTATATCGTTTCACAATGGGAAGGCTTGGAGAATAAAGTAGGTAAAAGAACCAAAATTTTATATGCCAAAGGTTGCGGAGTAGAAAGCAAAAGCAAAGAAGGTTTTGCAGATGCTTTATTAGTTGCCAGCCAAGCCGAGGTGATTATTTTGAGTATTGGAGAAAATTTCAATAAAAGCGGGGAAGCCAAAAGCAAAAGCAACCTGCAATTACCCGGAGTTCAGGAAGATTTAATCAAAGAACTCCAAAAAACGGGGAAGCCAATAGTGATTTTGATAAATGCGGGAAGACCACTGGTTTTTGATTGGATTGCCGATAATATGCCGACAATGGTCTATACCTGGTGGCTAGGTTCTGAGGCAGGAAATGCCATTGCCGATGTTCTTTTTGGAGATTATAACCCTTCTGGAAAATTACCAATGTCATTCCCAAGAACCGAAGGACAAATTCCGATTTATTACAATCATTTCAATACTGGACGACCTTCTATTAATGAAGATAAAGTGTATAAATCGGCTTATATTGATTTGCCCAATTCCCCAAAATTCCCATTTGGATTCGGATTGAGTTATACGACTTTTGAATATTCGGATTTGAAATTGTCTAAAAAAACAATGAAGAATAGTGAATTCATTTCGGTTTCGGTAAACATAAAAAATGTGGGAAGCGTGAAAGGGGAAGAGGTGGTTCAGTTGTATTTGAGAGACAAAGTGGGTTCGGTAGTGCGCCCAATTATCGAGCTGAAAGATTTTCAAAAAATCAGTTTGAATCGAGGGGAAACCAAAACCATTCAGTTTACGATAGACAATCAAAAACTGTCTTTTTATAACAATGCATTGGAATTCGGTTCAGAACCGGGTGATTTCGATCTGATGATTGGGTCGTCTTCGGCAGATATCCGTTTGAGAGACAGTTTTGAATTGGTAAAATAATTTAAATAATTTATATGAAATATATTTTAATGTTTTTTCTAGTGCCTTATTTGCTTTTGGCACAAACCAAAAAAGATACCATCAGAGTATTTTATTTGGGAGGTCAGTCGAACATGCAAGGGTATGGGTATGTAAAAGAGCTACCCGATTCTTTAAATAAAAAAAATAAAAATGTTTTTATTTACCAAGGAAATCCTGTCGGAGATAATGATGCAACTGGAGGTTTAGGAAAGTGGGATGTGCTTCAGCCAGGGAACGGAACTGGTTTTGCTTCGGATGGAAAAAACAATACACTTTCGGATCGATTTGGTGTTGAGCTTTCGTTTGCAAAAAAACTACAAGAATTATATCCAAACCAAAAACTTGCGATTATAAAATATGCCAGAAATGGATCATCGATTGATAGTAGCGGGACTGCCTATTTTGGTGCTTGGGAGCCTGATTTTAGAGGAGGAAAAGGAATCAATCAATACGATTATTTTCTAAAAACAGTCAACAATGCTATGGCTGTACAAGACATAAATGGTGATGGAATTGAAGATGTTTTGATTCCAAGCGGTATTATTTGGATGCAAGGAGAAAGTGATGCCGATAAAACAGAACTGGTAGCCAATCAATATTATGCAAATTTGAAAAGGTTGATGGAACTTATGCGAGCGACTTTTAGAAACAATGATTTACCAATAGTCATTGGAAAAATATCCGATTCCGGTAATGATGTGGATGGAAAAGTTTGGGGTTTTGGAGAATTGGTGCAATATGGTCAAGAAAAATTTGCAGCAACTGAACCCAATGTAGCAATTGTAAGGAGTACTAGCGATTATAAATATTCAGATAAATACCATTATAAAAGTGACGGTTATATTGATTTGGGAAAAGAATTTGCAAAGGCAGTTTTTCTTCTGAATAAAAAGAAATCCCAATAAAACCAAAGGAGAATATTTGAATTGACGGCGTATCAAAAACATTAGATTTTAATTTTTAGAAAACATGCTTTAAGTTCTAAAAAAAGTAAAAATTAGGATTAACTGTTCGTTTGCAGTCCCTAATAATTCATAATTTTAAAAAATTAACTAGTACAAGCCGATAAATTTAAAAATTTATTGGCTTTTTCATTTTGGATAATTTGTAAAGCATTCATCGATAGCTACAAGCACGGGCAAGACACAACTTCGCTGAGCTTGAAAAATAGTATCAAAATCACTTCTTGTCTTAGTTTACTCTAAATACTAACGATTTAGTTAAAATATTAACCAATTAGTTTTGCTACTAATTAATTAGTAGTTATATTTGTTGAAATATTTTTATACTATGATAAAATTAGCTAAACGCGAGGAACAGATTATGCAAGTCTTTTGGGATTTGAAAAAAGGCTTTATTAGAGATATAATTCCATTGCTGCCAGACCCGAAACCGCATTACAATAGTGTAGCAACAATTGTCAAGATTCTCAAAGAAAAAGGATTTTTGAATCATGAAACAACAGGGAATATGCATTGTTTTTTTCCGATTATCAGCAGGGAAGCATATCAGCAGTTTGCACTTAAGGATGTTGTTAGCCAATATTTTGATAATTCGTATCCTAGAATGCTCGCTTTTTTTGCCAAAGAGCAAAAGCTTACTGAAAAGGAACTGGATGACATTGTAAACATCATTAAAAAAGACAACGTATGATACCATATATTTTGTACACAGCCCTAATTCTTTGTGCTTGCCTTTTGTTTTATAAATTGCTTTTACAGAAAGAAACTTTTTTTCAATTGAACAGATTTGTCTTGCTTGCTTGTATGGTTTTGGCTTTTATTGTGCCATTGCTTCCTATTCCGCAGCAATTATCCTTGCGAAAAGTTGCAGTACAAGCACACGTTCCTCTGGCGAAAGCGGCTGGTGACAAAAGTCAAATTATTGGGCTAAAAGGACCGGCAGTGAAGGAGGTTATTGTCGAACAAGCCAGACAGACTTTTGATGTAGGCTCATTGCTACAATGGCTGGTGTATTTGTATTGGTTTGGTGTACTGCTATTTGGTCTTAACTTTTTAATGCAGGCTTGTGTGTTGCTGTACAGAGCGTATTCTTCATCTTCAATTCAGGACGGGAAATTCCGAATTGTTGAAATCACTGGTGACAATGCACCTTGTTCGTTTGCCAATACTATTTTTATCAATCCCGAAAAGTACGAGTGGGAAACGTACAATCAGATTTTGCTACATGAAAAAATTCATATTGAGCAAAAACATACTATTGATTTATTACTTGCTGAAGCCGTTATTATTTTTCAGTGGTTTAATCCTTTTGCCTGGCAATGGCGAAAAGCATTAGAAAGTAATCTTGAATTTTTGACTGATAATAAAATGCTACAACAGGAAACTGTTGAAAAAGAGAGCTATCAGTTTAGCCTGCTTAAAGTGGCGGCGCCCCATTTTCCGTTGAGTCTTACAACTAACTATAATCAATCATTAATCAAAAAACGAATCATTATGATGAATTCAAAAAAATCAAACGTACACACAACTTGGAAATATTTTTTCCTCTTGCCTTTATTGGTTTTGTTTGCCTGCCTTTTTAATCAGCCTGTAGCGCAGGGTCAAACAACAAATTTAAATGAAATAACTAAAGTGCAATCAAACATTCAAAACGGGATGGATACCGAGGGCAGCTGGTTTGCCGTTATCAAAGGGAATACTGTAAATATTCAGTTTAGGAATGATGGTGGAGATACTTCTTCAAGTACTTTCCAGTTGAGCGAATTAACAGGACTTACAAAGGACATGAAAGGCGAGTTTACAATAACACGCGAGGCAGGAACCATGAAATTTGAAGGGAAATTTGAAGGTAACAATGGAATGGGAAGCTATAACTTTATAGCCAATAAAAATTTCAATACCGTAATCGCACAAGAGGGAGTTGCAGTTGCAGATGAAAGTGACCTCATGGCTTTTTTTATGGTAAACGTGAAAATTTCATATGTAAAAATGCTGAAGAAAAATGGATACAAGAACGTTGACAAAGATCAATTGATTCCGTTGGCTGCATTAGGTGCAAATGAGGAATATATCACCTCTATTAAACAGGCCGATATTCCTGATTTTGATTTAGAAGACTTAATTCCTTTTAAATCAATGGGGATTGATAAAGCGTTCATCGACGAAATTCGTCAGGCTGGCTATAAAAATATTTCTGCTGATAATATTATTGCTTTAAAATCTCAAGGTATTAATGGCAAATTCATTAGTGATTTTCATGCTTCAACTAACGGTAATGACGATGATGAAACTGGGGATGACGTTATTGCATTTAAATCAATGAATATCGATGCGGCATTTGTGGATTCTTTTAAAGCTGTTGGATATACTAATCTTTCTAACAATGACCTTATGGCTTTGAAATCTTTAAATATTACCCCAAATTACATCAGTGAGTTTGAAAAATTGGGTTACAAAAATATCAAAATAGATGATCTATTTGCTTTGAAATCACTTAATGTTACCTCAAAATACATCAGTGATTTTGGAAAAGCGGGTTTCAATAACATTAAGATAGACGATTTAGTTGCCATGAAATCACAAAATATAACTTCTGATTTAATCAAGGAATACAAAAATATAGGGTTCAACAACTTGAATATAGATGATGTTATTGGTGCTAAAGCTATGGGAGTTTCGCCATCTTTTATAAAATCGATGAAAGAAAAGGGACATAATTTTAAAACTCTTGAAAAATATATAGAATTTAAAGCTGTTGTTGGTGTCAATTAAATCTATTAAACAAGAGTTTCTTTGCTGCAACGGACTGGATATAAAAAATTAAGACAGCATTTTTAAGTTGTAAGACTACATTCAACTAGACCCAAACCGAAAGGAATGGGTCTTTTTTTTGTTTAGGTAATATTTTGAATATTTTATATGAGCAAACAAAATATCAAAGAAATGCCAATCTAAAACTTTACAGCTTATTTTTAAATAACTAAAGATTTGTCTACTATTGGAAAAATATTTAAATAATTTGGGAATCAGTTACAATACTCAATACATTTGAAGCATGAATAAGAAAAAGTGCTTACAAAATGCTTAATTATCGCTAGAGAATTCTGCTTGGTAAAGCATTATTCAATTCAGAAATAGTTTAATTGTAGACTCTAAATTAACCTAATAGAAACGGAGCCTTTCTTGTCATGGAAGGTTTTTTATATTGAAAAAACAAAAAATGATGCTTAAAAAATATGCTAGAAATGGATCATCGATTGATAGTAGCGGGACTGCCTATTTTGGTGCTTGGGAGCCTGATTTTAGAGCAGGAAAGGGAATCAATCAATACGATTATTTTCTGAAAACGGTCAACAATGCCATGGCTGTACAAGACATAAACGGAGATGGAGTTGAAGATGTTTTGATTCCAAGTGGTATTATTTGGATGCAAGGAGAGAGTGATGCCGATAAAACAGAACTGGTAGCCAATCAATATTATGCAAATTTGAAAAGGTTGATGGAACTTATGCGAGCGACTTTTAGAAACAATGATTTACCAATAGTCATTGGGAAAATATCAGATTCCGGTGATGATGTCGATGGAAAAGTTTGGGATTTTGGAGAATTGGTGCAGTATGGGCAAGAAAAATTTGCAGCAACCGAATCCAATGTAGCAATTGTAAGGAGTACTAACGGTTATAAATATTCAGATAAATACCATTATAAAAGTGACGGTTATATTGATTTGGGAAAAGAATTTGCAAAGGCAGTTTTTCTTTTGAATAAAAAGAAATCACAATAAAACTAGAGGCGAATCTTTTAATAGAATGTTTGATTATAGTCCCTGACATTTCAAAAGATAAACTCCATTAGAAATAATGGAGTTTTTTTATTTTTCATTTGGTTTTTTTTTAATTCCAATAAACTATAAAAATAGAAAGTCCTCACTGTACTAAAAAAACAAATCTATTTATCTGTTCAAACATCTTCCTCTTGGTTCATCACCCTCATGAAGCACAATTTCGGAATGCAAAAACTGCGCTGCAGCTGCAGAGTCATTTACTTTTGTAGCACTACGTTCTAACATTTCTAATTCAAACTCGGTTAATATACTTTCCCTTATTCCAACTTTTCTCCATTGCGATAATGGCCTGCATCCTCTTTTTATTACGCGAGCCAAATAAACTGCATCAAGCAAAGCTTGATTCGCACCTTGACCTTTAAATGGACTCATAGGATGAGCTGCATCTCCAATTAAGGTTACTGGTCCGGCTTTCGCCAAAAATTCCGACTTAAGTAATTCTCGGTCATAAACAGGATAGCCAGAAATCTGAGATTCTAGTGTTGCTAGTAAAATTTGAGGAATAGGATTATGCCACAGCGTTCTACGACACGCTTCTTCCTTTAATGCTTGAGCTCCTTGAGCACTCAAAGCCTTAGCTTCTTCTTCGGGAATTGGGAAACTCAATTGCCACATTACCGAGTCTGAATCATAAGGCATAACATAGATTCGTTCTTTGCCATTGGCAGTTTGAAATACAGTAGCCGAATCAAGTAGAGGACTATCGAGACCTTCAAGTGCTTTTAAAGGACAAATGCCTAAAATAACAATACAACCGAGATAGCGTAAAGTACTACTATCATCACCAATAAGTAACCTTCGTACCGAACTACGAATGCCATCGGCCCCAACGACAAGATCTGCTTTGTAGCTTTTTATCTTTCCATCCACTTGAAAGTTTAAATCAACACTTTCATCATTACATATTTTAAAATCTGTTAATTGGTGATCCCAATGTATTGCATCATTCCCGCCTAACTGCTCCAGAAGTGCTAAGCGCAAAGATTGCCGTGCAATATGAATGTTGGTGCGTTTTTGAAAAGTTTTAGCATCCGATTGTATCCATTTTCTAATTCCCCATTCGCCAATAACTGTTCCATCAATCGTGTGAACTACATGTCTTGTTGAAACTACTCCTTCATTCAATGAAATGATTCCCAAGCCTTCAATAGCTTTGCTGGCTTGTTGCAAAGTAAGCCCGTAACCTTGAGATCTTGCTTCAAAGTTGTTATCGCGTTCAAATATTGTAAAAGGAATTCCACGATGTAAACAAGCAACAGCAAGAGCAACTCCACCAATACCACCGCCAATAATAGCAACATGTGGGTAATTTTTTTTGTCTGCTTTTGGTGGATGTAACGTTTTAACTAAGCCAGATCCACTGCAGTGTGAGCAAGCATACAAGTGTCCTTTGGGTGGTGTTGGAGCTGGTTTAACTTGATTGTTTTTGTTAAAAACCTCTAGTTTAAGTAAATATTTATTTCGGACTTTCTTACTTAGCCCTTTACTTTTTTTACCACGTCCTTTACATTCGAGACAAAGAGTCCAATAAGTTTTTGTATTTTCCACTATTGTCGTTACTTTTTTTACTGAAACAAATTACACTTTTGATTTGACTAATTTTAAAGAATTACCAAAAAGATGTTCGTTTAATCTAATGTCAAAGCCCCTAGAATCTCCTCAGACATGAATGGGCCGCCAGGATATTTAGCTGTATAATCTAGGTTTAACCAAATTTGTCCGCGTTCATCAACATGATAATGTAATTTTTGATCTGTACTTTCCTTGGGGAAAAGAATATTTTTGATTAAAAAATTCACTTGCTCTAAGTCAGTTGCAGTACCTATTAAAATCTCAGGATAAATATGCCCGGTAGTATGAATCAATCTTGGGGTACCACCTATAGATTTGATACTGGCCGCCATTAAAATAGAGTGATCATCGCAATCCCCAGACAAATATAGCAAAGACTCTGAGGCTGAAGCAATATAATCTCGTGCTTTGGGATCACTTACGTAATTCCAACGGCTGTTGATTTCTTTAAAAACGGCAAAGCATTGAATGATTGTTCTATAATCCGAATAACCTTTTAATCCTTTAAAATGCTTATTCGTGGCCATTAAGGCAAAATTTCTAATTTTTGGATTTTGATATTCTATTGCGTTGACAATTTTTGATTTGTTTGGAAACGGAAGCAACTTAGCAATAATAATGTCTTGGGGATACGGATTGTCAGACATAGTGTACATCATGGAGTTGTAGTCTTCAAAAACGTTATTAAATCCATAATTTCCAATGGTTGATCCATAAATTAAAACAAGTACATATATAAAAATGCAAAGTATAATTATTGTTCTTAAAAGCCGCAATACAAGTTGTATCAGGACAATCATTACAATAAAAATAATCACTCTGTCAATATTCAAAAACCAATTGGGATTAATTAAGTTTTGATGTAAAATGATAAAAAGTGGAATAGCAATTAATACATTCAGTACAAAAATAATAACATCGTCCCAAGGTTTTTTGACCTGAAAACGATGCTTAATTCCCTGAAAATTAATTTCTTTTTTTTGTATCATAGTTACAATAAAAACAGTTTCCTATACTGTTTTTACAATGTCCTCAAAAGTACCTTTTTTATCAATAATTCCGAGTTCAAAAAGTTGATTTTGAACTTTGTTTAACATTTCAGGTTCTAATCCTTTTTGAGACCAACGCGTTAATCGTAACCACTCTTGAATATCTTCTATTTTTTGATAGTAGGCTTGAGCCAATGTTTTGTCAATGCTTGGTATATCTTTGAATTCTTGAGTGGTTTGATTGATGATCTCTAATACTTTCGCAACAGTTTCGGGTTGTTCTAGCAGTATTTCGTCGCGAACTGCAATTACAAAACATGGCCAAGGAGTAGGGCAATCTGTAACTCGTCTGAAAATGCCTTTGTCTACTAATGGTTTGGTCATAAAACGTTCCCACATAAAATAATCTGCGGTTCCTTTTGTTAAGGCTTCAACAGCTCCGTCGATGGTATTTACAATTTCAAATTGTAAATTAGTTGTATCCCAATTTTGATTATTTGCGTTTACGTAAGCCATCAATTGCGAACCAGAACCCAATCGGGAAATTGCAACTTTAGCGTTTTCTAAATCTACTAAGGTTTTAAAACGAGACTCCGCAGCCACGTGAATACCCCAAATTAAGGGACTTTCAACATATACTTGCACTATTTTACTGGGATTGCCAGCCGTGATGTCTTTAACAATTCCTTCTGTAAGGATAACTGCAATATCAGTTTCACCATCCCGAAGCATTTGACACATTTTTCCAGTTCCCTCAGGAACATCAGTCCATTGCAAATCGATATTTGCATTTTCAAAATCGCCGTTTTCAATGGCTAAATGCCAAGGCAAATTAAAGTGTTCTGGAACTCCTGCTATTTTTATAGTTTTCATTATAGATTGGGATTTTTTAATTCGTACCAATTCCAGGAAACGCCGTCTTCTAAATAGGTTTCTGTCATTTTCAGTCCGATTTTTTGCAATATTCTGTTTGAAGCGATATTATCGGAATGTGCAGCTGCTTCCATAACCGGAATTTTCATAGTTTTAAAACCATAGTCCAACCACGCAAAACTAGCTTCACTGGCGTACCCTTTACCCCAAAATTTTTCATCTAAGCGATACCCAATGTCGTAAAAATTGATTTTGTTATTGACCATTTCCGTATTGAATTTGAGTCCAGCCCAACCAATAAGTTCTTGACTCTCTTTTAAAATAATCACAAAGCGTCCGATATTATTCTGGATGTACTGCTTTTTAACAGATTCAATAGTTGCGTGTACTTCGCTAATATCTTTTACAGGTTTGTTCCAAAGGTATTGATGCACATTAGGATTTCGATCCATTTCGAACAACGCTTCAGCATCTGAAAGTTTCATTTCTCGCAAAACTAATCGGTCAGTTTCTAGAATTAAGTCCATGGTAAATTAATTTTAAATCTTTAGCACTGTTTGCCTTAGCCCTGATAGAAGCGGCATCCTCTTGTGGTAGCGCTAGCGAACACAAGAGATATAGCGGATAGCAGGAAACAGCTCCTTATTATTATAAAATTATTGTTTTGCTAGTTTATCAAGCGTGTAAGCAATTAGTTCATCTACAGCCTTATAAGGATCTTCACTAAAAGTTCCAGATGCACGATTGGCAATGATAGCGTTTAAAGACAATGCATTGTGTCCTAAAAGTGCCGAAAGGCCATAAATTGCAGCGGTTTCCATTTCTAAATTGGTAATTTGGTTGTCTCCATATTTAAAATTATCCATCTTTGAGTTCAGTGCTTCATCTTGAATGTTCAAACGTAGAACTCGCCCTTGCGGTCCGTAAAAACCTCCAGCAGTTGCTGTGATTCCTTTGTGCATTTTGTCACTTTCAATCACTTTTTCCAATTTTTCGGAACAAGCAATCACGTATGGTTTTCCTTTTTTTAAATCCCAGTTGGTGTGTTTCACAAAAGCATCTTCCATCTCCAGATTTGAAACTTCGTCAATTAAGTAGGAGCGGAGCATGTTGTCTAATCCCAAGCCAAATTTAGATAGCACAAAACTATCCACGGGAATATCAGCTTGCAAAGAACCTGAGGTTCCGATGCGAATGATGTTTAAGGAAGTTAAATTTTCTTTTGGCTTACGCGTTTCAAGATCGATGTTAACCAAAGCGTCAAGCTCGTTGATTACAATGTCAATATTATCCGGTCCAATACCGGTAGACATCACGGTAATACGCTTGCCTTTAAAAATTCCGGTTTGGGTTTTGAATTCTCTTTTTTGAGTTGAAAATTCAATACTATCGAAAAATTGAGTGATTTTCTCTACACGATTTTGATCTCCTACAAAGATGATATCGTGCGCAATATTTTCAGGTTTTAAATTCAAATGGTAAACGCTACCGTCCGGATTTAATATTAATTCTGATGATTGTATCATTATTTTTTTGTTTAAGGTTTAAGGTTTCAAGTTGCTCAACTGAATATTAAAATTGAGACTGTATACTGAGACTGCAAACTGCTCATTATCATCCGCCAACACGTTTTACTTTGAATCCTTTTAGTTTTAATATTTCCATTATTTTATCTCGGTAATCCCCTTGAATGATAATCGAATCGTCTTTGAAAGTACCGCCAACACTCAGTTTAGTTTTAATTTCTTTGGCTAAGATTTTAAAATCTTCATCCGTTCCTTCGTAACCTTCAATGATGGTGGTTGCTTTTCCTTTACGTTTTTCAAATTTACAGATCATCGGCTCTTTTTGAACGTATAATTCATGTGCTACAGCCTCCGTTTGCTCATCTGGCAAAGGTTCATGGTCAGGGAATAGGTTTTTTAATTGGTCTTGTAAGTCCATAACTTTATAATTATTGATTATTTAACTATTAAGAAATTTAAGTTTTACAGCTCCTAATTTCTTACTACTTAAAAACAAAAAGACATCAAGCGAACTCGATGTCTTTCTTGAACTGTATTAAGATATTTATTTTTTAATTAAACCTAAGTCTACCAAACGCTCGTATAAATAATCGCCAGCTGTAATGTCATCGAATTTTTTAGGATTTTCAGCATCAATACAATTTTCTAAACAATTTAGTGGCATATCGCTCACAGGGTGCATAAAGAATGGAACAGAATATCTTGAAGTTCCCCATAACTCTCGCGGTGGATTTACCACTTGGTGAATGGTTGATTTCAATTTATTATTTGTGTGACGTGATAACATATCACCCACATTAATAACTAATTCATCTGGTTCAGCAATTGCATCAATCCAATCTCCATTGTGGTTTTGCACTTGTAAGCCTTTTCCTTGAGCACCCATTAACAAGGTAATCAAGTTGATGTCACCATGAGCAGCAGCTCTGATAGCGTTTTCAGGCTCTGATGTAATTGGAGGGTAATGAATAGGTCTTAAGATAGAATTTCCATCTTTGGCATAATTGTCAAAATAAAATTCATCTAATCCTAATCGTAGAGCCAAAGCTCTTAACACAAAAACACCTGTTTTTTCTAACATTTGGTAGGCTTCTTTTCCTACTATATTAAAACGGGGTAATTCTTTTACTTCAACATTTTCAGGATATTCTGCAGCGTACTTTGAATTTGCAGACACATACTGTCCAAAATGCCAAAATTCTTTTAAATCTCCTTCTTTTCTGCCTTTGGCATGTTCTGTTCCAAAAGAAACATACCCTCTTTGTCCGCCAATTCCAGGGATTTCATAACCGCGCTTTGTTTCTAAGGGTAAAGTGAAAAAATTTCTAATTTCACCATACAATTCATCAACCAATTGGTCGTTTAAAAAATGCCCTTTGAGTGCTACGAAGCCAATATCTTCAAATGCACTTCCGATTTCATTTACAAATTTTTGTTTACGTGCCGGGTCATCCGACAGGAAATCACGCAAGTCAACACTAGGAATGTTTTGCATACTTTTAAATATTTTTTGATATTTTGCAAGATCAAAATCTTGCAGTTACAAATGTAAAGAATAATTTTATATTTGAATTTTAAATTTTAGAAACAACATGAAAAAATATAACAAAATAATACAAAACTGTTATATTTTTTTATCTTTGAACCATACATTAAAACCGCAACCATGATCTTCGACAGAAAAAATCTTACTGACACTCAATTATTAGATTTATATAAACGAATACTAAAACCACGACTAATAGAGGAAAAAATGTTAATCCTTATCCGTCAAGGTAAAGTCTCAAAATGGTTCTCAGGAATTGGTCAAGAGGCAATTTCTGTAGGGGTTACTGCAGTTTTAGATTCAGATGAATACATTTTGCCAATGCATAGAAATTTGGGAGTATTTACTGGAAGAGATATTCCGTTGTACCGCCTTTTTTCGCAATGGCAAGGTAAAGCCAATGGTTTTACAAAAGGTCGCGATCGTAGTTTTCATTTTGGAACGCAACAGTACAAAATTATTGGTATGATTTCACATTTGGGACCGCAATTGGGTGTGGCTGACGGAATTGCTTTGGCCAATAAACTCAAGAAAAATGGTAAAGTTACCGCTGTTTTTACTGGAGAAGGAGCAACAAGTGAAGGAGACTTTCATGAAGCCTTGAATATTGCTTCGGTATGGGAATTACCTGTTTTATTTGTAATTGAAAATAATGGATATGGACTTTCTACACCAACAAATGAGCAATATCGCTGTGAAAATTTAGCTGACAAAGGCATTGGTTACGGAATGGAAAGTCATGTTGTAGACGGAAATAATATATTGGAAGTATTTAATTTATTATCTGAATTAAAGGCTTCAATGAAAGATAATCCAAGACCTGTTTTATTGGAATTTAAAACCTTCCGAATGCGCGGGCACGAAGAGGCGAGTGGAACAAAATACGTTCCGCAGGAATTAATGGATATGTGGGCGATAAAAGACCCTGTTGAAAATTATCGTAATTTCTTAAGTGAAAATGGAATACTCACGGCTGAATTTGATACTTCTTTACGAACTGAAATTAAGAAAGAAATTGACGAAAGTTTGGCTCTAGCCAATGCAGAACCTGAAATAGAGGCTTCCTTAACCGAAGAACTAAATGATGTGTACAAACCATTTGTATATGAAGAAGTTAAACCTTCAACAGAAAAAGAAAACATCCGCTTTATAGATGCTATCTCTGCCAGTTTAAGACAATCAATGGAACGTCATGAGAACTCAGTTATCATGGGGCAAGACATTGCTGAGTACGGTGGAGCATTCAAAATTACAGATGGATTTGTAGCGCAATTTGGCAAAGAGCGCGTGATTAATACACCCATTTGCGAAAGTGCAGTAGTTTCAGCAGGAATGGGATTATCTATTAATGGTTACAAAGCGATTGTAGAAATGCAATTTGCCGATTTTGTTTCGACAGGATTTAATCCGATAGTTAATTTATTAGCGAAATCGCATTACCGTTGGTTAGAAAAAGCAGATGTTGTGGTGCGAATGCCATGCGGTGGCGGGACACAAGCTGGACCTTTTCATTCACAAACTAATGAGGCTTGGTTTACCAAAACACCCGGTTTAAAAGTAGTATATCCAGCCTTTCCGTATGATGCAAAAGGTTTGTTGAACGAATCTATAAACGATCCTAATCCAGTGTTGTTTTTTGAACATAAACAATTATACCGAAGCGTGTATCAGGATGTACCAAAAGATTATTATACTTTACCATTAGGGAAAGCAGCGCTGTTGAAAGAAGGAAATGATGTTACGATAATATCATTTGGTGCTGCGGTTCATTGGGCTTTAGAAACTCTATCAAAAAATCCTGATATTTCAGCAGATTTAATAGATTTAAGAACGCTTCAACCTTTAGACACCGAAGCTATTTTTGCTTCTGTAAAGAAAACGGGGAGAGCTATTATTTATCAGGAAGATTCCATGTTTGGCGGAATTGCTAGTGATTTATCAGCAATGATTATGGAGAATTGTTTCCAATATCTTGATGCACCAGTTCAGCGTGTTGCAAGTTTAGACACCCCAATTCCCTTTACTAAAGCATTAGAGGATCAATATTTACCTAAAGGCAGGTTTGAAAATGCACTTAATGCCTTGTTGGCGTATTAATATGGAAGTTATTTTAGGTTGTTTTTAGTATTTTAATTCTAAAAATAACCTAAAATCCAATAGATAATTATAAAAATTAGAATGGTGCCAAAGCAACCTCCACCTAGTTTTTTAGCTCCGTAGCCCGCTAGTATTGTTTTAAAGAATCCGTTCATAATTTTTTTAATAAAAGTA
Source organism: Flavobacterium tiangeerense (assembly GCF_007830355.1). Lineage (GTDB taxonomy): Bacteria > Bacteroidota > Bacteroidia > Flavobacteriales > Flavobacteriaceae > Flavobacterium > Flavobacterium tiangeerense. The sequence continues at coordinate 131,049 of NZ_VLKO01000004.1, forward strand.
ACCATTAGTTTTTACATTACAATCTATTTATAATTATCTATTTTTTTTTGAAAATAATTCATTTGTATTTGTAGCAACAAAATGATGTTTCTATTTTTGAAAAAAAATTAAAAAGTACTCATGAAGCCGCTTAACGAAAAATTATTAGTCAAAGATGCCACTATAAATAAAGTACAATTTGACAGAGAATGGTTTTACAAATTAGATGATATGGCTTTTTATTTGAAAGAAGATCTTTCAGAAGTTGAATTTATATTTTTGCCCATGCAAATTGATGGTGAACAAGAGTTTGTAAAATGTTCCAGTTTTGAAGATATAATGCGTGGTCGCAAAGAAATTGAATAGAAAAGGAGGCTTTAGCCTCCTTTTTGTTTTTTACCGATTGTTTAGTTTTGCTTTTTCCTTTATAATGATGCTAATCTTGCGATTTTCTATTTTACTTTCTAACCAGGAAATAATATCTAGATATAAAAAAGCACGCTTTTCATAGGTGTTTTGTTCTAATTCGACAAAACGAGTTCGCATTTTGATAAACTCTTTCTTGATATCTGTCGGATAAATAGAGTTTAAATTTTTCAGGAATTTGATAATTTCTTTTTGTACTTCATGCAAGTCGTTCATTTTGAGTAAAAACTTGTACGTATTTTTGAGTTGATTTTCTAAGTAGTAATCTTTCCCTAATTCGTAATGTGCAATCAAGCACAGCAAGCGCGCAAAACACATTAAATCCTCACGCATGGAAAGGTTTTTATTGTTGATGATTTTCTCTAAATAAAAAATACTTTCAGCATATTTTTCGTTACCAAAATAAATAGAAGCAAATTTGTAGTAAAACAACATCTCGTGATGCTCGTCAAGGTGATCCGTATGCATTTTTAATTTATGCAATACTTCAGGAATTAAATATTCACTTTCTGCAAAAGTACCTTCTAAAATATGTAAATTAAGTTTGTTGTTATACACATATAAAAAGGACAAACTCGCAATATTATCATTCACTGGAAAGCGGGAATCTTTTATGGTTTCTTCTAATAAATCTAAGTATTTTTTGAACTTGGTTTTGTACTTCAACATGTACAATGACTCCAGTAAGTAATGATTCCCTTTTAAGAAAAATACAGGATTCAAGTAAATCATATTGGGATTATCATAAAAAAGGGTCACCCATTTTAAAGCATATTTATAACATGATAAAAAATCCTGAACTAAAAAACTGCGCCACAAATTGGCATTATAAAACCAATATTTTTCTCGAAAACCAAACTTTTTTTCGTCGAATTTGGAGATATGTTTTTTAAAATAGTCATCAATATAAGTAAACTCTGCATCGGTTTTTACATAACCGGTTTTGAGCATGATACCATATAGCTGTAGTGATAAGTTAGATAATTTACTAGAAATGGTATTGCGGTAATTCAACTCTTTAGCTTGTACTACCAATTCATCTGCACGACCTTGAATACTGCGGGTTATGTATTGGGATTCAATGAGTTTCTCAAATTCTACAATTTCATAGGCCATTAATTTTTCATCATTTTCTAAGGCCAGTATTTTGGTTTTATCCAAGAGTTTTAAACTTTGCTTATACAAGCCTTTATTGTATAGAATTGCAGCAAAATCAATTTGTTCTCTAAGTTGATAACGCATGTTTTGACTCGGAATGTTCAATCGGATACTCACCAAAATTTGCTTGTACAAATACGATTTGAGGTTAGACAATTGCACTTTTTTGATACTGCCACTTTTCAAAATTAGCTTTTCATCATATGCATCTGATTTATCAAGTATGTTAAAGAGTTCAATAAATTTTGTATTGGAACTAGTCTCTAATCTACTTGCAAAAATTTTAAATTGTCTTTTCTCAGATTTAGAAAGGGACTTTATTAATACAAATAAAAAATCTTTTTGATGGTTAGCCATTGTAGAATAGTGTAACTTAATGTTTTGTTAATCAGTATTTTATAAAGTTTAAATACCCCTTATGAGCAGTATATTTCAGGAAATTGTGTTTTCTATCCAACTAATGAAAGATATTTTTGTTACAAGTTGTGCAAATTACATTAAATAAATTAAAATGAATAGAGAGAAAGTTCAAATTTTTGATACCACCTTACGTGATGGAGAGCAAGTCCCAGGATGTAAGTTAGACACCAACCAAAAATTAGTGATTGCAAATCGATTGGATGAAATGGGTGTAGACATTATTGAAGCTGGTTTCCCTGTTTCTAGTCCAGGTGATTTTTTATCTGTTTCAGAAATAAGTAAGGTTGTTAAAAATGCAGTAGTTTGCGGATTAACTCGCGCTGTAAAAAATGATATTGATGTAGCCGCACAAGCGCTTCAATATGCCAAAAGATCTAGAATTCATACGGGCATCGGAACTTCTGATTCGCATATTTTCCATAAATTAAATACTACAAAAGAAGATGTTATTTTACGTGCCAAAGCGGCCGTAGCTCACGCCAAATCCTACGTAGAAGATGTAGAGTTTTACGCTGAAGATGCAGGAAGGACCGATAATGAATTCTTAGCACGAGTCTGCGAAGAAGTTATTAAATCAGGAGCTACCGTATTGAATATTCCAGATACAACTGGGTATTGTTTGCCAGATGAATACGGTGCAAAAATTAAATATTTAAAGGAAAATGTTAAAGGGATTGATAACGTCATTTTGTCTTGTCATTGCCATAATGATTTAGGAATGGCAACTGCAAACTCAATTGCAGGGGCTATAAATGGAGCTAGACAAATAGAATGTACAATCAACGGAATAGGAGAGCGAGCAGGAAATACGGCACTTGAAGAAGTGGTAATGGTATTTAAACAGCATCCGTATTTAAATTTAGATACCAATATTAACACTCGTCAGCTTAATGAAATGAGTCGATTGGTTAGCGAAAGTATGGGAATGATTGTACAGCCCAACAAAGCAATTGTAGGGGCAAATGCCTTTGCCCATAGCTCAGGAATTCATCAAGATGGTGTTATAAAAAATAGAGCTACTTATGAAATCATGGATCCGCTTGAAGTGGGTGTAAATGAATCTTCGATTGTATTGACCGCCCGAAGTGGTAGAGCAGCATTGGCTTACAGAGCAAAAAAAGTAGGTTATGAATTGACTAAAATACAACTTGATGTGGTTTATATTGAATTCTTAAAATTTGCTGATATTAAAAAAGAAGTAGTAGATCAAGACATTCATCAAATAATTGAAGCTTGTAAAATCAATAAGGAGTTGGTTTTAAATTAAACAAAGCCCCTAAACTAAAATCAAATATTATGAACTTAAAAATAGCAGCACTTGCAGGAGATGGAATAGGACCAGAAGTAATTTTACAAGCCAAGAAAGCTTTGTATGCTATTGGTGTCGTTTTCGATCATGAATTTGTTTTCGAAGATGCCTTAATTGGGTCGATTGCAATAGAAAAGACAGGAAATCCATTACCGGAACAAACTTTAAATCTTTGTTTAAATACGGATGCCGTGCTATTTGGAGCCGTAGACGATACTGTTTCAAGTACTAAATTACGTCCTATTCAAGGTTTATTGAATCTGCGTCAAGCTCTCGGTTTATATGCAAACATTAGACCAGTAAAGCCTTATGCCGACTTACTTGATTTGTCTCCATTAAAAAGAAAAATAATTGAAAATACTGATTTCATCATCTTTAGAGAAATATCAGGAGGATCGTATTTCAGTGAGAAAAAAAGCAACGAAACAGGCACTTTTGCTTCAGACCTTTGCGAGTATTCCGAAGAAGAAATTATCCGTATCAGTCATTTAGCTTTTCGAACTGCTCAAAAAAGAAACAAAAAATTAACCTTAGTTGATAAAGCAAATATTTTAGAAACCTCACGTTTGTGGCGTAAGGTTGTTACTGAATTAGCTGAAGGCTACCCAGACGTTATCTTAGAATTTTTATTGGCAGATGCTGCAGCGATGCAAATTATAATCAATCCAAAACAATTTGATGTGATTCTAACAGAAAATTTATTTGGAGATATTTTATCTGATGAAGCCAGCGTGATTACAGGCGCAATTGGATTGTTACCATCTGCGTCATTAGGGAGTTCATCGGCACTTTTTGAACCAGTTCACGGTTCTTTTCCAGAAGGAAAAAATAAAAATATTGCCAATCCTATTGCTTCTATACTTTCTGCGGCCATGCTGTTGGAACATTTTGGTCTACATGCCGAATCCTTAAAAGTATTCGAAGCTGTGCAAAAAGCAATTGAACTAAATGTCGTAACCGCTGATTTGAATCCGTATTCAAAATTTGGAACTAATGAAGTGGGCGATTTTATAGCCAACTATATTTTAAGCAAAGACGATCTTTATTTTAAAAGTGATAATGTATACATCGGACAGTCTACAATTGTTTAATTATCAATACAATATTTCAACTATAACATAAAAAAATGGAATTAAATAAATACAGCAAAACGATTACACAAGATGAAACACAACCTGCAGCGCAAGCCATGTTGTACGGAATTGGTTTAACCGAAGCTGATTTGAATAAAGCTCAAGTAGGCATTGTAAGCATGGGTTACGAAGGAAATCCTTGTAACATGCATTTAAATGATTTAGCTAAAGACATTAAAACAGGGGTTTGGCAAGAAGATTTAGTGGGATTGATTTTTAATACAATCGGAGTAAGTGACGGAATGTCAAACGGTACGGATGGAATGCGATTTTCATTGGTATCACGAGATGTTATTGCTGATTCTATTGAAACAGTTGTTGGCGCACAATGGTACGATGCAGTAATTGCAATTCCAGGCTGTGATAAAAACATGCCAGGTTCTGTTATGGCAATGGGACGCCTTAATCGCCCTTCGATCATGGTCTATGGTGGTAGCATCCATTCTGGAAAATGGAAAGGAGAATCGCTAAATATTGTATCGGCTTTTGAAGCCCTTGGAAAAAAGTTTAACAATACGATTTCACCCGAAGATTTCAAAGGTGTGATTCAAAACTCTTGTCCTGGAGCAGGTGCGTGTGGTGGAATGTATACAGCAAACACCATGTCATCAGCCATCGAAGCTTTGGGGATGAGTTTACCCTACAGTTCTTCAAATCCAGCTTTAAGCCCAGAAAAAAAGCAAGAATGCCTTGATGCCGGAAAAGCCATCAAAATATTATTGGAAAAAGATATCAAACCTAAAGATATCATGACACGCGAAGCCTTTGAAAATGCCATTACGATGGTAGCAGTTTTAGGAGGATCAACCAATGCTGTCATGCACTTGATAGCGATGGCGCACTCGGTTGATATTGAAATAACTTTGAATGATTTTCAAAGAATTAGTGACAAAACGCCTTTGCTAGCCGACTTAAAACCAAGTGGGAAATACCTGATGGAGGATCTTCATGCTGTGGGCGGAGTTCCTGCAGTTATGAAATATTTATTAAAAGAAGGTCTATTACACGGAAATAGTTTGACGGTCACAGGTAAAACTTTGGCCGAAAACTTAGCTTCTGTACCAAACTTAAATGACGGTCAAGATGTAATTCATGAAATTCAAAAAGCATTAAAAAGTACAGGAAATATTCAAATTTTATACGGCAATTTGGCTTCTGAAGGCTGTGTCGCAAAAATAAGTGGTAACGAAGGCGAGTATTTTGAAGGAGATGCCATTGTATACGAAAATGAACATGATGTTATAAAAGGAGTCCGAAACGGCGAGGTTAAACCTGGAAATGTAGTCGTCATTAGGTATTGTGGACCTAAAGGTGGGCCAGGAATGCCTGAAATGCTAAAACCAACCTCTGCAATCATGGGTGCTGGTTTGGGCAAAAGTGTCGCTTTGATTACTGATGGTAGATTTTCTGGTGGTTCACATGGTTTCGTAGTTGGGCATGTTACTCCAGAGGCTTATGATGGTGGCGGTATCGCATTAGTTCAAAATGGCGATATCATAACGATTGATGCCATAAAAAACACCATCGATCTTAAAATTTCTGATGAAGAATTTGCAAGTCGAAAATCGAAATGGGTCCAACCAGAAACGCCAATAAAAAAAGGAGTGTTACTTAAATACATACGATCAGTTTCGAGCGCTTCTACAGGCTGCGTAACTGATAAATAAAAACCACTAGGAATTTCAAAAGGCAATATCAATAGCAAAAAAAAATTTGATTGTTATTACACCGAATTTTGAAATTGATATTGAAAGTGCTGTTGCCAAGGAATTTTAAAAAGGCAGTGGCTTAATAAAAATAAAAAATGGGAAATACAAAAATATCTGGCGCAGAAGCCGTTATCAAATGTTTATTAGAAGAAGGTGTGGATATCATTTACGGGTATCCGGGTGGTGCCATTATGCCAGTCTATGATGAACTTTACAAATTTAAAGACGAATTACACCACGTATTAGTGCGTCATGAGCAAGGAGCTACACATGCTGCGCAAGGATATGCCCGTGCAACCGGTAAAGTAGGAGTAGCAATAGCAACTTCAGGACCTGGAGCAACTAATTTAGTTACTGGAATTGCTGATGCTCAAATTGATTCAACACCAATGGTTTGTATCACAGGGCAGGTAGGAAAACATTTATTGGGTTCAGATGCTTTTCAAGAAACCGACATTATTGGAATTTCGACTCCGGTTACCAAATGGAATTACCAAATTACGGAAGCTTCTGAAATCCCAGAAATAATAGCGAAAGCATTTTACATCGCCAAATCGGGTCGTCCAGGGCCAGTTTTAATTGATATTACAAAAAATGCGCAATTTGATGAAATGGAGTTCAGTTACAAAAAATGTACAAGTATTCGAAGTTATCATCCAAAACCAATCCTTAATATCAATAAAGTACAATCAGCAGCAGCCTTAATTAACAATGCAAAGAAACCATTTATTATTTGGGGTCAAGGCGTAATTTTAAGTCAAGCTGAAGCCGAATTAAAAGAACTTATAGAAAAATCAGGTATTCCCGCAGCTTGGACTATTTTGGGTTTATCAGCATTACCAACTTCCCATCCACTTAACGTAGGAATGGTAGGAATGCATGGTAATTACGGACCCAATGTACTCACAAATGAATGTGATGTATTGATTGCTCTAGGAATGCGTTTTGATGACCGCGTAACTGGAAACCTTGCCACATATGCCAAACAAGCTAAAATAATACATTTTGAAATTGATCCAGCTGAAGTGGATAAAAACGTAAAAACAGATGTAGCCGTTTTAGCAGATTTGAAAGAATCTTTAACAGCCTTGCTAGCGCTTATTGAAAACAGCACACATGAATCTTGGCACAATGAATTTAAGGCTAAATATGAAATTGAATTAGAGGCCGTCATAAATGAGGAGTTACAACCTAAAAAAGAAGGAATTTCAATGGGTGAAACTATCGAAATGATTAACAAACACTCTAAAGGAGACGCTATTTTAGTTTCGGATGTGGGGCAACACCAGATGTTTGCTTGCCGTTACGGGAAATTCAATACTACCAAAAGTAATGTCACATCAGGTGGATTAGGAACTATGGGGTTTGCTTTGCCAGCAGCAATTGGAGCTAAAATGGGAATGCCAAATCGCGAAGTAGTAGCTATAATTGGTGATGGTGGTTTTCAAATGACAATTCAAGAATTAGGAACTATTTTCCAGACCAAAGTTCCAGTTAAAATTGTTGTTTTAAACAATGAATTTTTAGGAATGGTGCGTCAGTGGCAACAATTGTTTTTTGACAAAAGATACGCTTCTACCGAAATGATCAATCCAAATTTTATTGCTATTGCGGAAGGCTATTACATCAAAGCGAAAAAAGTAATAAAAAGGGAAGATTTAGATAGCGCAGTTGCAGAAATGTTAGCTTCTAAGGATTCTTATTTCCTAGAAGTGATGGTCGAAAAAGAAAATAATGTATTCCCAATGATCCCAACAGGAGCATCGGTATCGGACATTCGTTTGTCATAAAAACAGTTTAAAGTTTAAGGTATAAAGTTTTGGAACCTCAAAAGAATTTTATTCAACTTTTATACCTTAAACATAAAACTTTAAACATAAAAAAATGGAAAATAAAACATTTACCATCTCAGTATATTCAGAGAACAACGTGGGTTTATTGAATAGAATATCAGGTATATTCTTAAAACGCCACATCAATATTTTAAGTTTGAACGTATCCGAATCAGAAATTGAAAACGTTTCTCGATTTATAATTGTGGTGAATACCACAGAAAAATGGGTGCAAAATATCGTAGGACAAATCGAAAAACAAATCGAAGTGATTAAGGCGTTCTACCATGTAGACGAAGAAACGATTTTTCTAGAAAATGCTTTGTTTAAAATTGAATCGAGCTTACTCTTTGACGAAAAACAAATTCAAAACATCATCAAAGAAAGTCACTCTGAAATTGTTACTGTGGCAAGAGATTTCTTTGTGATCTCAAAATCAGGACGACGTGCAGAAATTCAAGAATTATACGAGAAATTAAGACCTTTTGGAATCATGCAATTCGTTCGATCCGGCCGAATTTCGGTATCAAAAGAAAAAATGCAAATTTCTGCGATGCTGGAGCAACTGTAGCAATAAACTAAAAAAAACGAACTAAAAACTAAATAATACCTTCCTTAAAAAATACAAAATGGCAAATTATTTCAACTCATTACCACTTCGATTACAATTAGAACAATTAGGCGTTTGCGAATTCATGGACCAATCTGAATTTTCAGAAGGCATTAGTGCATTGGCTGGTAAAAAGGTTGTAATTGTGGGTTGTGGAGCCCAAGGTTTAAACCAAGGATTGAACATGAGAGATTCAGGTTTAGACATATCGTATGCTCTAAGAGCGGAAGCAATTGCAGAGAAAAGAGCTTCTTTTAACAACGCTTTCGATCATGGTTTCACAATAGGAACGTACGAAGAATTAATTCCAACTGCTGATTTAGTTTGCAATCTTACCCCAGATAAACAACATACTGCTGTGGTAACAGCCATTATGCCTTTAATGAAAACTGGTGCTACATTAGCATATTCACACGGTTTTAATATTGTTGAGGAAGGCATGCAAATCCGTGAGGATATCACTGTTATTATGTGTGCTCCAAAATGCCCCGGATCAGAGGTTCGTGAAGAGTATAAACGTGGTTTTGGAGTTCCAACTCTAATTGCAGTTCATCCCGAAAATGATCCAAATAATGTAGGTTTGGCCCAAGCCAAAGCCTATGCAGTAGCTACCGGCGGTCATAGAGCAGGTGTGCTAAACTCGTCTTTTGTTGCCGAAGTAAAATCAGATTTAATGGGAGAACAAACCATCTTGTGTGGCATGTTACAAACGGGATCTATTTTGTGTTTTGATAAAATGGTTGAAGAAGGAATTGAACCAGCATATGCTTCAAAATTGATTCAATACGGTTGGGAAACTATTACTGAAGCTTTAAAACACGGTGGAATAACGAACATGATGGATCGCCTTTCGAATCCTGCTAAAATTGAAGCTTTTCGTTTGGCGGATGAATTAAAAGAAATTATGCGTCCGTTGTTTCAAAAACACATGGATGATATTCTTTCGGGCGAGTTTTCTAAAAATATGATGATTGATTGGGCTAACGACGATATCAATTTATTGACTTGGAGAGCAGCAACAGCTCAAACTAATTTTGAAAAAACAGCACCAACTACAGCTCCTATTTCTGAGCAAGAATATTTTGATCATGGAGTTTTATTAATAGCAATGGTGAAAGCGGGAGTTGAACTAGCGTTTGAAACCATGACCCAATCTGGAATTATAGAAGAATCAGCGTATTATGAATCTTTACATGAATTGCCTTTGATTGCTAATACTGTCGCTCGAAAAAAATTATACGAGATGAATCGCATTATTTCGGATACTGCTGAATACGGATGTTATTTATTTGATCATGCATGTAAACCTTTATTGGTTGATTTTATGAAAACGGTACAAACAAATGTAATTGGGAAACCATTTTCAACCTCAAACGGAGTAGAAAATAGCGTTTTGATTGCAGTTAACAAAACCATAAGACAACATCCTATTGAGGAAGTTGGAGAATGGCTGCGTGCTTCGATGACAGCGATGAAAAAATTAGATTAAAAATAAAATAAATTTCCACATACGAGAATGTGGCGGGATTGGCACTATATCATTTGATTTCATAATGTCTTGAGTTAGTTAAAAAGTGTTACAATGATCGACAGATATGGTTGCTTTTACATTCACTTAGCTTTGTTGATTACAAAGTTAAGTGAATTAATCCCATGCTGTTTTTACGTGACGAACGCTATTTTAGTCAAGTTTTAAAAAAGTAAAAATTCTAATTTTAAAATGGTCAATCCTGCCACGAGGATTAAAAATATTGTCCTTGAAAATGATTTTTAAAAGAATTATTTTAATTGTTTTTATATATTTTTGTTTGCAACAAAGGCGCAAAGAGACTCTCTTTAACGCCTTTTTGTATTTTACAGTTTTGCCGTAAAAACAATTAAAACTACTGTATTTGTAATAAAATCAATCAAAATTTTTTAGTTTAGCTTTTTTTTGGCAGTATTTATGGTTTAAATAATTTTCTCAATAGCTCTAGATTTAATACTTTTATAAAAAATTAAACTATGAGTTACTACAAAATTGATAATCTAGAACAATACTTCAAACATTACAATAAATCAGTACGCGAACCTAGAAAATTTTGGGGCAAAATAGCAGAAGAGAATTTTACTTGGTACCAGCAATGGGATAAGGTGGTCGAATTTAATATGGCCGAAGCCGATATTAAATGGTTTACCGAGGCTAAAGTGAATATTGTTAAAAATTGTATCGACAGACATTTGGCTAAAAGAGGGGACAAAACGGCTATAATTTTTGAACCAAACGATCCATCCGAGGAGGCTCTACATATTTCATATACCGAATTACACCAAAGAGTTTGTAAAATGGCAAATGTGTTGCGTGAACAAGGAATTAAAAAAGGGGATCGAGTTTGCATTTATTTACCCATGATTCCAGAATTAGCAGTTTCTGTATTGGCATGCGCCAGAATAGGAGCCATACATTCAGTTGTTTTTGCTGGATTTTCAGCATCGGCAGTAGCCAGTCGTATTAATGATAGTTCTTGCAAAATGGTGATTACGGCTGACGGTGGTTTTAGAGGAAACAAAACAATTGACTTGAAAAGTATTATTGATGAAGCACTAGAGAAGTGTACATCTGTCGAAAAAGTTTTAGTAGCCAAAAGAATTCACACTGAAATCAGCATGCAAGAGGGCCGTGACCAATGGTTACAACCTCTTTTAGATGAAGCTTCGGATAATAATGTTGCAGAAATAATGGATGCCGAAGATCCTTTATTCATTTTATACACATCGGGTTCTACGGGTAAGCCAAAAGGAATGGTGCATACCACAGCGGGTTATATGGTGTATACGGCATACACCTTTAAAAATGTTTTTAATTATGAAGAAAGTGATGTTTTTTGGTGCACGGCTGATATCGGTTGGATCACGGGTCATTCCTATATACTTTACGGACCATTATTGAACGGTGCAACGACCGTTATTTTTGAAGGAGTTCCGTCGTATCCAGATTTTAGTCGTTTTTGGGATGTCATCGAAAAACATAAAATTACACAGTTTTACACGGCGCCAACTGCAATTCGTGCTTTAGCAAAGGAAAAAATTGAATTTGTTCAAAAATATCCTTTAAAGTCCTTGAAGGTAATTGGATCTGTCGGAGAACCTATTAATGAAGAAGCTTGGCACTGGTACAACGATCATGTTGGCGACAAAAGATGTCCAGTTGTAGATACTTGGTGGCAAACAGAAACAGGAGGAATTATGATTGCTCCAATAGCTTTTGTTACTCCTACAAAACCAACCTACGCAACCTTGCCGCTACCAGGAGTGCAAGCGGTTTTGATGGATGACAAGCGCAACGAAATTGAAGGCAATCAAGTCGTAGGTAGTTTGTGTATCAAATTTCCTTGGCCAGGAATTGCCAGAACAATTTGGGGCGATCATCAAAGATATAAAGACACCTATTTCTCCGCATTTCCAGGTAAATTTTTTACAGGTGATGGTGCTTTACGAGATGAAGTTGGGTACTATCGAATTACAGGTCGCGTAGACGATGTAGTTATTGTTTCGGGTCATAATTTAGGAACAGCTCCTATTGAAGATGCTATCAATGAACATCCAGCTGTTGCTGAATCAGCTATTGTAGGGTTTCCTCATGATATCAAAGGGAATGCTTTGTACGGTTTTGTTATCCTAAAGGAAACAGGTGAAACCCGTAATAAGGAGAACTTAACTAAGGAAATCAACCAACATATTTCAGATCATATTGGACCTATTGCTAAGTTGGATAAAATTCAATTTGTTTCTGGTTTGCCAAAAACGCGTTCCGGAAAAATTATGAGGCGAATTTTAAGAAAAATTGCCGAAGGAGATTATTCTAACTTTGGTGATATTACAACCTTATTAAATCCTGAAATTGTTGAAGAAATTAAAGAAGGAAAAGTTTAAATATAAGAATAGCCGTTTTATTTTAAAGCGGCTTTTTTTTTTGCTCTATTTTTTTAGACCATAATTATGTAAGTTTTTTTAAGTTTTATATAGCAAATGGTATTAAACTTATCCATAAATTTACTTCAAGATGAAAGACAAAGAAGTACTTATTGTTGGTGGTGGTTTAGCAGGTTTGACTGCTGCAATTCATTTGTCTAAAATTGGACTTCAAGTAACGGTTATTGAAAAAAATAGTTTCCCAAAACATAAAGTTTGTGGAGAATACATTTCTAACGAAGTTTTACCTTATTTAAACTGGCTTGATGTAGACATATCTCATTTAAATCCTACACACATTACTCATCTTGAATTTTCAACATCAAGTGGAAAAACTATAGAAAGTAAGCTACCACTTGGAGGTTTTGGCATTAGTCGTTTTGCTTTGGATCATTATTTGTATCAAATAGCAATCAAAAATGGCTGTATCTTTTTACAAGATACTGTAGCAGAAATTGTCTTTGCAGACAATGAATTTAACGTTACCACAGCAAAAAATAGTATTTTAAAATCTGAAATTGTTATTGGTGCTTTTGGCAAACGTTCGAATATTGACCAAAAAATGAACCGGGATTTCATCACTAAAAAGTCTCATTGGCTAGCAGTTAAGGCTCATTACATGGGAGATTTTCCTAATGATTTAGTAGGGCTTCATAATTTCAAAGGTGGATATTGTGGCGTTTCTAAAGTGGAAAACGATAGTATTAATATTTGCTATCTAGCAGATTATGAAACATTTAAAAAATATAAAAATATTGAAGAGTTTCAAAGTAATGTTCTAGAGCAAAACCCTCATTTGAACGAAATTTTCAATAAAACGAAAATGCTTTATGAAAAACCTTTAACAATAAGCCAAGTATCGTTTGAAAAAAAACAAGCTGTTGAGAATCATATTTTAATGATTGGAGATACTGCGGGACTTATTCATCCTTTGTGCGGCAACGGAATGGCAATGGCAATTCATAGCGCTAAAATTATTTCAGAATTAGTTGATAAATACTATACCAGTGAAATTAAATCTCGAGAAAAATTAGAAGAAAAATACATAAAAGAATGGAATTTTAACTTTAAAGAAAGACTTAAAATGGGTCGGTTTTTATCAAATATTTTACAAAACCAAAAACTTTCGGGGATATTAATGCGTTTATTAAGTATATTTCCTTTTTTATTACCTAAAATTATTAAAAAAACACACGGAAAACCAATCCTTTTACAATCTTAAATGGCATTAAATACTAAGTACAGAACTGATAAACCAGAAATAATGGACGATTTTGCCTTAGAGGGCGAAATTTTACGAGATGCTTTAGACAAAATAGCAAAAATCAATCAGCTATTAGGTGGAAATCAGTTGACCTTAAGAGGAGTGCAAGAACTTATTCAACAATCTAAAAAAGAAGAAATTGTAATTGTTGACGTAGGCTGTGGCAATGGAGATATGCTACGAACTTTAGCTGATTTTGGTATCAATAATAAACTAAATTTTAAGTTAATAGGGATTGATGCTAATAATTTTACAATTTCTCATGCAATACAATTATCAGAAAAATATACGAATATCAGTTATCGGTGTGAAGATATTTTTAAGGATTCTTTTAAGGAATTAAAATACGGTATTGTCTTGTGTACATTAACATTACATCATTTCAAAAACCATGAAATTGAAGATTTATTAAAAGTTTTCCATACGAATTCATCGATAGGAATAGTAATTAATGATTTACATCGAAGTACAATTGCTTACCGCTTATTTCAAGCATTGTGTTTTGTATTTCAATTGAATGATATGTCTAGAGAGGATGGCCTGACCTCAATTTTAAGAGGTTTTAAAAAAGAAGAACTGATTCATTTTTCTAAAAAATTAAATTTTATAAACTATAAAATTCATTGGAAATGGGCTTTTCGCTACCAATGGATAATTTCGAAAATATGAGTGTAAAAATTAAAACAGTTGCTAAACAACTACCTAAATATTCCAGATCAACGGCTGAAATAATTCCTTTTTTAGACACTTGGTTGACAGGACAAGATGATCGATTTATCAGGAAAGTAAAGAAAATTTTTGAGGGAGCTGCTGTTGATAAGCGATACTCTATCATGGATCCAATTGAAGTGTTTACCAAAACTTCTTTTGAAGAAAGAAATGACATCTATGTACGTGAAGTGATTGATTTAGGCGAAAAAGTATTAGAAAAAGCGTTAGAGAAAGCCAATTGGAACCCTAAAAATTTAGATTACATTATCACAGTAAGTTGCACTGGAATTATGATTCCATCTCTAGATGCATATTTAATCAACAAGTTACAATTGCGTCAAGATATTGTGCGGCTTCCCGTTACAGAGATGGGTTGTGCTGCAGGAATTTCAGGAATTATTTATGCAAAAAACTTTTTGCAGGCCAATCCTGGAAAACGTGCTGCTGTAATTGCAGTTGAAAGTCCAACAGCCACATTTCAATTGGATGATTTTTCTATGGCCAATATTGTGAGTGCCGCCATTTTTGGTGACGGAGCAGCTTGCGTTTTATTATCTTCTCATGAAGACGATGAGGGACCGGAAATTCTAGCTGAAGAGATGTATCATTTTTATGACAACATACACATGATGGGCTTTAAATTGACGAATTCTGGATTACAAATGGTTTTGGATATTGAAGTTCCCGAAACGATTGCTTCGCATTTTCCTGATATTATTCATCCCTTTTTAGAAAAAAATAATTTTAAAATGGAAGATATCGATCATTTGATTTTTCATCCGGGAGGAAAGAAAATAGTACAAACGGTAGAAAGTTTGTTTTCAAGTTTGGGTAAAAATATAGACGATACCAAAGAGGTTTTACGATTGTACGGAAACATGTCTAGTGCAACGGTTTTATATGTTTTAGAACGAATAATGGACAATCAACCTAAAAAAGGAGAGAAGGGTTTAATGTTGAGTTTTGGTCCAGGATTTTCCGCCCAAAGAGTTTTGTTACAATTTTAATTCACGTTTAAAAGCAATGACAAACCAAGATATCCTATACAAATTACCGTATTCTAAACCGTTTCTCTTTGTCGATGAAATAATTTCAATTGATGAAAATGGAGTAGAAGGAACCTATACTTTTGATGAAAATCTTGACTTTTATAGCGGACATTTTAAAGACAATCCAGTGACACCAGGAGTAATCTTGACAGAGGTGATGTCACAAATTGGTCTAGTATGTTTAGGTATATTACTATTAAATGAAAGCTTAAATAAAAATATTGCAATTGCTTTAACATCAACAGATATTGAATTTTTAAAACCTGTTTTTCCTAAAGAAAAAGTGACCGTTTTTTCCGAGAAAATTTATTTTAGATTCGGAAAATTAAAATGTAAAGTCATCATGAAAAATGAAAAAGGTGAAGAGGTTTGTACAGGAATAATTGCAGGAATGATAATTTCTAAATAAATGAAAAAAAGAGTTGTTATTACGGGTCTAGGTGTTGTTGCTCCAAATGGGGTTGGACTTGAAGCGTTTACTCATGCCATCAAAAACGGAATTTCAGGAATCAAACATGATCCAGAATTGGAACGATTGCAGTTTTCATGTCAAATAGCTGGGAAACCTGAAGTTTCAACAGAATTAGCACTAAATTATTTTTCAGAACTAGAATTAAGAAATTTCAATTCTACTGGGATATTGTATGGCGTAATTGCAGGAATTGATGCTTGGAAAGATGCGGGATTATCTTTAGCTATCAATGAAAATCCAGATTGGGATAGCGGAACTATTTTTGGGACAGGAACCTCTGGAATTGATAAATTTCGTGAAAGCATCTATAAAATTGACGATTTTCAAACCAGAAGATTGGGTAGTACTGCCGTAGCGCAAACTATGAATAGTGGTGTAAGCGCATATTTAGGAGGTAAGTTAGGTTTGGGTAACCAAGTCACTACAAATTCTTCGGCCTGCACAACGGGTACAGAAAGCGTTTTGATGGCATATGACCGCATAAAATCAGGTCAAGCCAAACGTATTTTAGCAGGAAGTACTAGTGATTCAGGTCCGTATATATGGGGTGGTTTTGATGCTATGAAAGTGTGTACTTTTAAGCACAATCAAGATCCACAACACGGCTCAAGGCCAATGTCAGAAAGTGCTTCAGGATTTGTCCCTGGAAGTGGAGCAGGGGCTTTAGTTTTGGAGGATTTAGAAACGGCCATAGCTCGTGGCGCAACCATTTACGCCGAAGTTTTAGGTGGCCATGTTAATTCCGGCGGTCAGCGCGGACTTGGTACAATGACAGCACCCAATCCTGTTGCAGTACAAAAATGTATTACTACAGCATTAAAAAATGCCGAAATCACAGCAAAAGACATAGATGCAATCAACGGACATTTAACAGCTACATCAAAAGATAGTTTAGAAATTCAGAATTGGAGTGAAGCTTTAGATCGAAATGGTATAGATTTCCCATATATCAACTCCTTAAAATCTATGGTAGGTCATTGTTTATCAGGTGCCGGAAGCATCGAAAGTGTAGCATCCATCTTACAATTACATCACGGATTTATTTTTCCGAATACTAATTGTCCCGATTTACATCCAGAAATCAAAGCATTAATTGACCAAACAAGGATACCACAACAAGCTATTGAGATGGAATTAAATATAATTGCAAAAGCTAGTTTTGGTTTTGGAGATGTTAATGGATGTGTGATTTTCAAAAGATACAAACAGAACTAATTGCAGCAAAACAAAAAATCATTACATTTATTAAAATATTACTTATGAATAAAGAACAAACCATTGCAGAATTAAAGAATATCGTTAAACCATATATCGCAAATCAAGAAGCATTTGACACACTTACCGAAGACACCGATTTTATAAATGATTTAAAAATCAACTCCGCTAATTTAGTAGATGTTATTTTGGACATTGAAGAAAAATATGACATCATTATTGATAATGAAGCTATGGAACGCATGATCAACGTAAAAGCAGCTTTAGAAATTATTGAAACTAAATTATCTGAAAAGATGTAATCCGACCTCCAAAATGATAGGGAACGATATCGTCGATTTAGATTTGGCTTCAAAAGAAAGCAATTGGAAGCGAAAAGGTTTTTTAAAAAAAATATTTACAATAAACGAACAAAAATTAATAGCATCAACTGAATTTCCAGACGTAATGGTCTGGAATTTATGGTCTAGAAAAGAGGCAGCCTATAAAATTTATAATAGGGAAACAGGAATAAGAGGATTTTTTCCTTCACAACTAGAATGTGTTTACCAAAACGCCATTTTAGGAAGTGTTTTAATAAAGGGGCGATGCTATTTTACCCAAAGCACAATTAAAAATAATACAATTTACACTATTGCTGTTGCAAATAAGGAGCATTTTAGAAGGATCAAAAGTATTAATCCTAGTATTGAAATTTTAAAAAAGAATGGTATTCCCTTCATAATAGATTCTAATTCAATGCTAGAAAAACCCATTTCTATAACGCATCATGGTAAATATTGGAAAGGAATACAGTTAATTGACTAAAACTATTTAATTCCCAATCTAGATTTTAATTTTAAAAACAACAGCGCCGTTTTATAAGCATCGTTTGCTGCTGAATTACGGTCACTTATTGGAATTTTATAAAACTCACAAAGTTCATCCAACGCACTTTCTTTATCTGTAATATCTTGAAGCTTTCTATGCATGACATCAATATCTAATGCTTCATTTTTCAACCTTCCACAATCCATTCGTTCAAGGGATTCATTAATAATATCAACATCAAAATCAACATGATGTCCTACTAATACTGAGTTACCTATGTATTCCAAAAAAGACTTTAAAGCTTCGGGTTCACTTATTTTTTTTAATTTACTTTCAACCAAAAACTCATTTGTTAAACCATTGTCATGAAAGTATTTATACTGCGTTAATACAGCTTCAAAATTATCACCTATTACAATGGAATTATTAACTACAGAAAAAGAACCAATGGACAAAATCACATCGTTTTTAGGATTTAAACCCGTTGTTTCAGTAGAAAAAACTACAAATCTGGAGGACTTTTTCTCAAACTTAGCTGTATAAGCTTTCCAAAAATCAGGATATTCTTTATTTATATTTTTTAACCAATCTAACATACTATGAAAATTGTGTAAGTTGAAATTTACTTTTAATTAACTCTTCTAAATCTCGCATCGGAGCTAGAGCATTCTTTAATTTCTCTTTGTCATTTTTTGATAATTCCTCAAGATTAATATATTGACCATCATTATCGTTTTTCAGCCCTTCTAAAGTTCTAAATTTTGATAATGTAAGGAAAGCTTCTGCACAGTTTAAATAGATTTCAGCATGTTTAGGATCTGTAATAGATAATTGCTTGAATCTTTGAAAAGTATTATTAATGCCCTTTACTTCAAAGGACAAACAAAACAATCTGGCTCCATCAATTAATGGCATAAGAGCACGTATTTTAATATCAAATTTATCTTTATGTTCACCTTCTTCTTCAACATGAAATTTTTTAAAGAACGTTAATGGTGAATTATTCCTCAGTGCATCATTACCTAAGAAATCAAAGAAAAGTGTACTCTTCATAACATTTTTAAAAATGACATCGGTAATTGCATCCTCTATTTTTTGCTCGCCAAAAATGATTTCATAATCAAAAAATATACTACTTAAGTCTGAACTGTTTTCACCTGGAGTATTCATCCAGTTGTCGTATTGTTTAATCCAATCAGTCAATGACTTACACCATTGCATATTACTTCCCATATGACCATTAGGACAGGATGAAAATCCTATTTTTTCAAGTGTAGCAGTTGTCTTTTTTCCTAATTTCAAAAAATAATCTTTTACATCACGATACTTTTCTGCAGCAACATCTTCAAATATTAAAATACTGTCTTGATCTGTAAATAATAATTGTTCTTTTCTACCTTGACTACCTATGCTTAACCAGGCGAAACGAGCAGGAGGGGAGCCTAAATCTAATATTGACAATTCAACAGTGCGTTTTAATAATGCCAAATTAATTTCGCTTGTAATATTAAAAACATGAGATAAAGGAACGTTTTTAGAAATGGATGTTTGTATCAAATCTGCGACTCTATCTCTAATTTGTTTGAGTTCTTTTGCAGTTTGGCTGCGTTTAATTTCTTTAACAAGTACTCCAGGGCTATTGGCTTGTGCAACAATCAAGTCGTACTCACTTATAATTCCTTTAACTAGTGATTTATCCGTTCCATCTAATGTTACACATAGGTGCGTTACATTGTTTTTAAGCATTAATAATTGCGCCTCGGCTAATGAAACATTTTCAAGAACAGTAACTACGGGTGAGGACATGATTTTATCAACAGTTACTGTAATGGGAAATCTTCCAGTAGCAATCTTTGTTCTCATATCAGTATCAGTAACAATACCGACTGGAAAATCATTTTCACAAATTAATATATTGTTTGTTAAAGAAGCAGTCATTTGCTGTGCTACATCTTGAACACTAGAATACAATGTTGTCTTTAAGGGATTTAAATTATAGGTTAAGGACTGAAAATACTGCATCTCAGACTGCTGATCAGAATAAAAAACATTGTCAGATATTAACTTTCCTATTAAATTTTCCTTGTCTTTTGGATTTCTAGTATTTACTGCAAAACTTTCCAATAAAAAATTCAATACATCCGGATTGTTAGCTACAAAAGGCCTAAACGAAGCAATAGGAATAGCATAAACAATAGTTTCTTCTCGAGACTTAGCCGTCATCATATAATTATTCTTGGCAAAAAAAGGTCTTAAACCAAAAATATCACCTGCAGCACATTTGTTCAATAAAGTCTCCTCAGAATCAGAGATCACAGACAAATTAATTATACCTGATGATACTACATAAAAACTGTCATGAAGGACATCATTTATTTGAAATAAAGTTTGATTTTTTTCTAAAACAACAACTTTTACATCACTAGCTATTTGTGAAAGTTCTTCAAACGCTAAATAATTAAAAGGCGCGTAATCACTCAAAAAGTCTGCAATTTGCTCAGCAATAGAATTCATAATATTTGTTTTTCTAGTGTAAAAATAGCAAATAATAGACAGATACAATAGCTTTGTAAATGGTTTACCATTAAATTATACATTCCTTAATTTTTTCATAAAATAAGACTTTATTTATATGTTTGTTGCACAGTTTATTTAATTTTATACAGTAACTAATAAATAAAAATTATGAAATCAATTATCAAGACCGGTTTTGCAATAATTGCATTACTGCTAGTAAATGTTATGGGAGCTCAAAGTAAGCCTACGAGTAGTAAAGAAACAATCACGGGTAAAATTAAAGACGCCACAATAACTGTTGACTACGGAAGTCCATCTGTTAATGGAAGAAAAATATGGGGCGAATTGGTACCATTTGACAAAATTTGGCGCGCTGGTGCAAATGATGCCACCACATTTGAAACAGATAAAGATCTTACTGTAGAAGGATCTAAATTACCAGCCGGAAAATATTCTTTTTTTATTATTCCAAATGGCAATGAGTGTACAATCATATTTAATAAAGTAGCCAAACAATGGGGAGCTTATAAATACAAGCAAGAAGATGATCAATTGAGAGTTGTTGTAAAACCAGAAGTACTTAGATCTGCATATGAAAAATTGACTTATGAAATTAACTCAAATACATTTAGTTTAAAATGGGATAATTGGTCAATTCCAGTTCAAATTAAATAAACATAAATCATACTTAATAGATTTAAACTTTAAAAAGCTAATTAAAAAAACATTGCAAAGAGCAATGTTTTTTTAATTCTATATTTTCTATTTTACATAATATAAATTATAGGTCAAATATAAATACATATAATTGTTTTGAAAATTGGTTAATTAAAGATCTTCTTTAAGATTGGATAAAATTAAATGTGTAGTTGGCTCACCGTAAACCAATAATCGATCAATATATTTTTGTAAATGCAACTGATTATTTAAAATCACTTTCATAAAAATATTATGCGTTCCTGTAATTCTGTGAATTTCAAAAATCTCTGGAAATTGATCTAAATTTTCACAAAAAACATTCAATTTGCCACTGTACAATTTAAACATGATGAAAACTTCAAGTCCGAATCCTAGTTTTGTATTGTCTAATCTTACTCGATATCCTTTAATAACCTCCAAATCTTCTAGTTTTTGGATTCGCTCTCTAACTGCAGATGGCGAAAGTTCTACTTGCTTGCCAATTTCTACAAATGAATATCGTGCATTTTCTTTTAGACATTCAATAATTTTTAAATCCAATGCGTCAACCATAAAAAAGTTTTTAAATGACAAAATTACGATTTAAAAATGTGTTTTTTAACTTTTTTACCATTGAAAACATTTTTTATACTGTTATTCATCCTTTAATTTTGCAAAATGGATACAATGATGATTTTACTTTCACTTGGGATTTTTACAGGCTTTTTTGTTCAAACAATTACTGGATTTGCTGGCGCTCTAATTGCATTGCCTTTTTTATTATTTGCCATGCCATTGCCAGACGCTGTGGGATATTTATCTATTTTTTACATGATTTCTACTCCAATTCATGTTTATAAAGAGTGGCACAACATTAATTTAGATTTATTAAAAAAATTAGCTGTTTCCTCTTTTTTTGGTTTGCTTGTAGGCATTATTGTTTTAGCCTACGGACAACCGATAATATTAAAAAAAGCTTTAGGAATTTTCATTATTTTGTTTGTCTTAAATAGTTTGCGTAGTGCTAAAGAAATCAAATTGTTTTCTAAAATGAAGTTTCTCTTTGGCTTTTTAGGAGGTTTTTTTTCAGGACTTTTCTCAACTGGTGGGCCATTATACTTGATCATTGTTAAAAATGAAACTTCGGATGTGAAGATTATGAGAGCAACAATGTTTGGGGTTCTTGGTTTAATTACGTTATTTAGAATTCCTGTTCTTGCTTTTGAAGGAATATTAACGTGGCAACAACTGTATAACTCTCTTTATGTATTGCCTTTTTTCATTTTGGCTTTAGTATTGGGAAAAAAGGTATATCTTTTTTTGAATGATACTATGTTAAAAAAAATCATGCTTTCGCTCTTATTTGTATCTGGATTTGTTTTGCTTTTAAAAAAATAAACAACCGTAGCATCCCATTTATATTGGCTACTTTTGCAAAAAATAAAATATGAAGGTACAAAATGTAATGTCACGTTCACAATACATCAAATTAATACTTATTCTAGGATCTCTAACTGCCCTTGGTCCTTTTTCAATAGACATGTACTTACCCGGATTTGCGGGTATTGCAAAAGATTTGAATACCACCGTGGCCAATGTTTCCTTGACATTATCCAGTTATTTTATAGGAATATCAGCAGGTCAACTATTATATGGGCCATTATTAGACCGTTTTGGTCGAAAAAAGCCTTTATTCATAGGAATGTCAGTTTATATTTTGGCTTCATTAGGCTGCGTATTTGTTACAGATATTGATACTTTTATTGGTTTACGATTTATTCAAGCCATAGGTAGTTGTGCTGCAACGGTGGCGTCTGTATCTATGGTAAGGGATTTGTTTCCAGTTAAAGATATTCCTAAAGTGTTTTCGCTATTAATGTTAGTGGTAGGGCTTTCGCCAATGCTAGCTCCTACTATAGGCGGTTATATCACAGAAGATTTTGGATGGCATACCGTATTTTTTATTTTGATGTGTATGGGGATTTTAATTTTACTAGCTGCACAAATAGGTTTACCTAATACTTATGTACCTGACACTTCAATTTCCTTAAAACCTAAACCAATTGTTAGCGGATTTATCTCAATACTTAAGGTACCACAATTTTATACCTATGCGTTTGCAGGAGCAATTGCTTTCTCTGGGTTGTTTACTTATGTGGCTGCCTCTCCTATTATTTTTATGGACATTTATAAGGTAGATGCAAAAACGTACGGTTGGATATTTGCTTTTATGTCTTTAAGCTTTATTAGTGCAAGTCAGTTAAATTCTTTATTGTTAAGAAAATTTAGAAGTGAACAAATGATTGTAGGTGCATTAATAATACAATCCATTATTAGTATAGTCTTTTTAATATTGGCTGTAAATAATTTGCTAGGATTGTATGAAACCATAGCCATGCTTTTTGTATTCTTGGCCTGTTTAGGAATCTCTAATCCAAATACTGCGGGACTCACTCTTGCTCCTTTTGAAAAAAATGCTGGCAGTGCCTCTGCATTAATGGGCGCCATTCAGTTAGGTTTGGGTGCGGTGGCATCGTTTGCGGTAGGTTTATTTGTTAAGAATTCCATTTTGCCTATGGTTTTTATCTTAACCGCTTCTACCATAATTGCATTAATAATCTTGATTTTAGGCAAAAAAAGAATAAAAAAAACTAGTACACCCTCTATTTAAATTGAGGGTGTACTAGTTGTATCTTTTTTTGTAGAAAACCTACTTTTTTAGTTTTTTGATAGGTTTTTCTAATTTTTGTTGTGCTTCATTTTTAGTTTGTAGCACTTGATTTGCTATTAATTTTTCAATCAGTTCGTCCTTCGTTAAATGATGGAAAACCGTTTTTATTTTTTCTTTTAATTCAGCTGCAACCTCGTGATTGGGTTTGGTCTTAAAAATTTGCTTGGCCCACAAGAACGTATTGTTTTCTTCAATACTTGCTTTGTTCGGTTTAGCAAAAGGAAAAAATTTGATGCCCAATTCTTTTTCAAAATCAGCAATTTCAACAACTTCTTCTTGTTGTAGCACAGTTAAGGCTAGACCCTTTGCTCCTGCTCTTGCTGTTCTACCGCTTCTGTGTACATAAGCTTCGTATACATCAGGTAAATGATAATTTACAACATATAAAATTTCTTTTACATCTATTCCTCTAGCTGCAAGATCTGTTGCGACTAAAATATTAATGTGGCCTTCACGAAACTGCTCCATAATTCGATCTCGAATACCTTGAGACAAACTGCCGTGCAAGGCACCTGATGAAAATCTATTTATAGCTAAGTTTTTGGCCAATTTGTTTACGGCTGCTTTTGTTTTACAAAAAATGATTCCACGTTCACCCTCTTTCGAGTTCAAGAAATGCATTAAAACATCAAGCTTTTCGATAGGATCTACTACAATGTATTGATGATCTATCCCTTGATTTCCTATTGTTTCCATGTTAGCGCTTACTTGCACAACATTCTTATTCAAATAGTTTTGAATCAATTGCTTAATTGTACCCGGCATAGTTGCCGAAAACAAAAATGTTTTATGTGAACTAGGTAATTGTGCCACAATTTCATCAAGACTTTCTTTTAGAATCGTGACCATTTCATCCGCTTCATCGAGTACTAAGAATCTCGTTTCTTTTAGGTTAATGGCATTACGTTGTATCAAATCGATTAGTCGTCCTGGTGTTGCTACAACAATGTGTGTAGGCAAAGTAAGTCTTTCTATTTGCGGTTTTATGGGTATTCCTCCACAAGTTGCAGCTATAGAAACTTGAGGTATGTATTTTGCAAAATCTTCTAAATTTTTAAAGATTTGGTGCCCCAATTCTCTAGTTGGCACTAAAATTACGGCTTGAATGGCTGCTACACTAGTATCTATCAATTGTAAAATAGGAAGTCCAAATGCAGCTGTTTTTCCGGTACCGGTTTTTGCAATACCTACCAAGTCGTGTTTATTTGCGAGTAGCAATGGAATGGTTTGTACTTGAATTTCAGTAGGAATAACAATTTTCAATTCGGTTATTGCTTTAAGTACGGGTGTTGCTAATCCTAAATCTGAGAATTGTTTTTGCATTTGTTTTTGGATTTTGTATTTTAATAATAATAGTTCTTTGGTAACGAAATTTTAGCCCTGATGGGAACGGCATCCTTTTGTGGTCTCTTTTTTGAGACCACAAAAGATACAGTGTACAGCAGGATTAGCTCCTAAAGAAAAAATTAATCTTCATCAGGTTCATTCATGATCTTTTCTCGGTATTTTTTACCTGTTAAAAGAACCAATTTAAGTTTGTAATCATCTACAAGCCATTCTCTATAATTTTTACTGCACTGACTCAAACATTTTGCATAGCGCTTGATACGGCATTCAATATCATCGTCTAATAATTTACCTAAAGCTTTTGCTTCTTGTAACGTTTCGGAATTGTCAACACACATAGCTGCATGTTGATCTAATGATTTATCCAAAACCTCCTTTGAACGTAAGTTTAGTTTTATAATAAGTTTATGTTCCTCTTCTACATCAAAAGTTACAACTTCGGTTTTACTGAATTTAGCTCGCACATCTAGTGGCATCGTGTATTTAAAATACATTTCGATTTCAGTGTCGTCTCTTAAGTTTTCTAGATAAAACTCAGGAGATTTAAAGATATGTTGCCAGTTTACAGGTTCACTCCACAGTCCAAAACGGGCTGCATTATTACCTAAATCTATTACATTAAAACTGTCCTTGCCAGGTAATTTTCTAGATCCACGGCCTATCATTTGATAGTATAAAGTTAAAGATTTAGTAGCTCTATTTAAGATAATGGTTTCAACAGTAGGCTCATCAAAACCTGTTGTAAGAATCCCTACTGAGGTTAAAATAGCATCCGGAGTATATTTGAACCAATGTAATATGTCTTTTCGTTCCTCATTACTGCTGGTATTATCTAAATGTCTTATGGCATAACCAGCTTCTCTAAAGGTTTCATATACATAAAGTGATGTATTAATACCATTATTGAAAATCAAGGTTTTTTTGCCCAATGATTTTTCGGTGTAAGCATGCAATAATTTTTCTTGCATAGCCATATTGGTATACAAATCATCCGAAGATTTTACGGTATAATCTCCATTTATACCTACTTTAAGAGAAGTCAAACCTACATCATAACTATACGTAATTGCTTTTGCAAGAAAACCATTTTCTATTAATGAACTTATAGTATCACCTACTATCAATTCATCATAGCTCTCGTGCATAGGTAATTTTATGTTAGAACTCAATGGAGTTGCGGTTACTCCTAGTATAAAAGCATTCTTGAAAGAACTTAATAATTTTCTAAAAGAGTTGTAATGTGCCTCATCAATAATAACTAAACCTACGTTATCTAGGTGTAATTTATCATCATTGATACGGTTTTTTAAAGTCTCTACCATGGCAACAAAACAAGAATAATCATTTTGATCTGGTAGCTCTTTTACTTTACTGTTGATGATTTTATTTTTTACATCAAAACCTTTCAACATTTTTGAAGTTTGCTTACACAACTCAATTCTATGAGTTAGGACTACAACTTTCTTATCATGTTGAGATAAATAACGGCGAACAATCTCTGAGAAAACAACTGTTTTTCCACCACCAGTAGGCAACTGATATAATAAATGGTGTTGTGGAGGTGCATTATCTATACGCTCAAAAATGGCATCAATATCGCCTTGTTGGTATGCGTAGAGTTGTTTTTTGTCTTCTATTTCTATTTCTAAGGTGTTTTGGGACATTGCTAATTATTGGATTTTTGCAAAAATACACCTAAAAAACAGTTTAATTGTCAATTTTATTTAAAAAAAACCGTAGCTGATTAATTAATTTAAATTAAGGAAAGTTTTTAATACTCTAATCGGTCCATAATAGCATCAAATTCAGAGATATTGTACCATTTTTGATCTATAACAGCAAGCTGTATTTGGTTGAGTCTCGCCTTAAAATCAGCTAAAATGGCATTTGCTATTAAATAAACTACGACTTGCTCAAAGGAATTGAACATACTTTTATAAAAAAGATCTTGTTTGATTGCATTTTCTGAAGCAAAAGTTTGTGCAATTTCAATATTATACAGCATTAAATCAGCTATTACAAAAGGATCAACCCCTAAGGATATAAAGTGCTTTATGTATTTTTGAGCAACAGAACGTCTCATTTTAGGTCGGCTTCGCCTACCTGATTTTTTTACTGGAAAATATTCATAAGCAATTTTTACTTTAGCTTCTTTTGATAGCTGGTCTTCTTTTGGATTAAAAACGAAATCATAATAGACTTTTACGGGACTAAATTTCTCGTACAACTCTATGATTTGCTCTTCGAGTTGTTCTTTAGTCAATTGTGCCACGTATTTTTTTAAATCTCGCTTGCTCATTATCAAAGTTTATGCATACAAAAGTAATTTAGTTTTGTGATTTTAGCATCTAAAATCAATGTTTATACTTAATTTTGTGTTCAAAATAAAAAAATACAAATGCTTAAAATTTTTAAAATCACAGCTATCGTTGAAGGAATTTCTGCTTTATTGCTGTTTTTCTTTGCCATGCCAATGAAATATATATTTAATGATCCTATTTATGTAAAACACATAGGAATGGCTCATGGCGTATTATTTACTGCTTATATAGTTTTAGCTACTGTTTTAAAATTTACTGAAAAATGGGATTTTAAAAAATATTTTATCATTTGCATAGCCTCTATTCCTCCTTTTGGTACTTTTTACATAGAAAGAAAATACCTGAAAAATGTTTAAATACATCGAGAAAATTTTCACTTTTATTTATCCTCTCCTAAGAAAAATAGGTTTGGGAAGTAGCGCTGCATCTTATTTAAGCTTGCTGCTTAATATTATTGTACTTTGTGTACTTTCTTATGTTATTTACCTTATTTTTAGACTACTACTAGTAACTATTCTAGCTATAATTGCTCAAAAAACTAAAACAAAATTTGACGATTTACTGGTTTCAAATAAAACGGCAAAATACATTGCGCATTTAATACCGCTTTTATTTATTTACAAATCGGTACCCGTAATTTTAGACCGATTTGAATATTGGGAAGGGATTTTTGCAAAAATAGTTGGGATTTATATTATTGTCCTCGTATTGTGGATTATCAGAACTATTTTTAATGCTTTACGAGATTATTTAAAACTAAAACCTCGCTACAGTGACAAACCGATAGATAGTTTTATTCAGGTAATCATGATTTTATTGTGGGTCATCGGTACTACATTAATTATATCCAAGCTATTTGATATTGACAAAGGCGAACTTTTAACTATTTTGGGAGCCGTGTCTGCGGTGATCATTTTGATTTTTAGAGACACAATCTTAGGTTTTGTGTCGAGTGTGCAAGTCTCTATAAATGATATGGTTCGAATTGGGGATTGGATTACGATGGATAAATTTGGCGCAGACGGAGATGTAATTGAAATCAATTTAGCTACCGTTAAGGTTCGAAATTTTGACAATACTACCACTACAATTCCTACCTATAGTTTGAGTTCAGATTCTTTTCAAAACTGGCGTGGAATGCTCAACTCAGATGGACGAAGAATTAAACGACACATCTTAATTACAACAAGTAGCATTCGCTTTCTTGAAGAAGCAGAGCTGGTTGATTTAAAAAAAATACACTTGATTAGCCACTACATTGACGAAAGAAAAAATGAAATTGAAAGATTCAATCTTGAAAATAAAATAGATAAATCACTAGCTATAAATGGTCGTAATTTGACCAATCTAGGCTTGTTTAGAAAATACATTACCGAATATTTATTCAATTATCCTGGACTTAACAAAGATATGCTCATGCTTTGTAGACAATTGCAATCTACAGAGCATGGTGTTCCTCTAGAAGTATATGCATTCTCTTATGACAAACGTTTTGAAAACTATGAATACATCATGTCTGATATTTTTGATCACATCATAGCTGCTGTTGGTTATTTTGATTTAGAAATTTTCGAATCTAAAATTGAATTGAACAATTAAAATACAGATTCTACAACCTGTCTTTTACAAACTCAATTGAAGTTTTTCCGTGGGGTTTAGGTTTTCCATGCTCATCAACATTAACCATTGTGGTTTGATCAATAGAAATAATGGTTTCTCGAGTCATCATATTACGAGCTTCACATTTTAAAGTAATTGATGTGGTTCCAAACTTGATAACATCTATACCTATTTCTATGATATCCCCTTGTTTTGCTGAACTTCTAAAATTTATTTCAGACATATATTTGGTTACAATTCTTGCATTTTCTAGCTGCACAATAGTGTACAAAGCTAATTCTTCGTCAATCCAAGCAAGCAGTTTTCCACCAAACAAAGTACCATTGGGATTTAAATCTTCGGGTTTTACCCATTTCCTAGTGTGAAATCTCATCGTTTAAAATTTACTTGTAAAAATAAACCTTTTTTACTTTTATATTTTTTAATTTTAAAGAAAAAAATGGATACAAGAGATCAA
This sequence comes from Flavobacterium tiangeerense, assembly GCF_007830355.1. Classification (GTDB taxonomy): domain Bacteria; phylum Bacteroidota; class Bacteroidia; order Flavobacteriales; family Flavobacteriaceae; genus Flavobacterium; species Flavobacterium tiangeerense. The sequence continues at coordinate 160,768 of NZ_VLKO01000004.1, forward strand.
TTTATAGCTGAATTTAGAGGAAAAACATTAGGCGTTATAACTAGTCAATCCACAACCGAAGAATCCTTTCAGAATGAGGTTTTGAGACCTATTTTAAAATTGCAAAACGAAATAATATGTGCTTCATTCTCTAATTATTTGAAAAAAAATAAAATAGATTTTAGTAATTTTTCTTTAGACAAGAAAATGAAAACTATAGATAATGCTGTTCAAAAAGATATTAAATTTAGAAATGCGCTCAAAGGAATGATATCAGGATTATTTACCATTTCTGAATATGAAATCTACACCAATAATAGCTCTAATTTAAATAAACGAATGATGAGCATGCTGGTTGAAAGGTTAAAAAGTCAAGTACAACTGTTTGAAAATCCAGTTTTAAAATAGAGTATTCAACTTAACAAAAGAATACACAAAATATCAATATTAGATATTGATTATAAGATATTACGAATAAAAAAAGGGATACTTTATGCATCCCTTTTTTTATCAGTAATGTGTTTTTAATTAATTTTTAACATAAAAATTAGTAACATAAAAGTTTGGATCTACTAGTAGTTTTAGGTTGTCACTAGTTACTGGAATAGTTTTCCACTCTGTTTCTGGATGAAGCAATTCTTCTTTACCATTTAGAGTTACTTTTACTGGCATATTAAAACCTGTGACACTATTTGTCCAGCGATATGCTAACTGGTTATTCTTTACTGTATATTCTAATTTTGGTATTCGAGTATCTCTTAAATACTGATTAAAAACCATCGACAAATCAATACCTGCTTGCTTGCTTAAATAATCCTCAATTTGCTTGGTAGTTACCGTTTGGTGATAAAAAGTACTGTTCAAACCTCTTAGTATTCCTCTCCATTTTTCATCGTTATTCACTAATTGACGTATAGTATGCAACATGTTTGCTCCTTTAGGATACATATCCCCTGAACCTTCATTGTTTACATCGTATTTACCAATGATAGGTTTATCATTTTCAATAATATTTCTAAGACCTCTAACATAAGTATATCCAGCTTCCTTTCCATAGTAATATTCTAAAAAGAGACTCTCAGAATAGTTCGTAAAACTTTCGTGAATCCACATGTCTGCAATATCTTTATAGGTGATATTATTGGCAAACCACTCGTGACCAGACTCGTGTATGATTATAAAATCAAACTTTAATCCCCAGCCAGTTCCGCTTAAATCTCTACCACGGTACCCATTTTGATAACCATTTCCGTACGTAACACTGCTTTGATGTTCCATTCCAAGGTATGGAGCTTCAACTAATTTATAACTATCTTCATAAAACGGATAAGGTCCAAACCAATGTTCAAACGCTTTTAACATTTTAGGAACGTCTTGAAATTGTTTTTTAGCTTTCGCCAAATTGTCTCTCAAAACAAAATACGTACAATCTAAATTTCCTTTTTCACCTTTGAATTTTTCAGAAAAAGTAACATAATCCCCAATATTGATGTTTACACCATAATTATTTATAGGATTAGCTACAAACCAATTATAGGTTTTAGTTCCATCTTTCAAGGTTTTTACACTTTGCAAGCGCCCGTTAGAAACATTTGTTAAATTAGCAGGAACATTAACACTAATAAGCATATTGTCTACTTCATCATACATGTGATCTTTATTAGGCCACCAAACACTTGCTCCCAAACCCTGACATGATGAGGCTATAAATGGATTGCCATTTTTATCTTTTTTCCAAGTAATTCCTCCATCCCACGGCGGATTTACAGCAACTTTAGGTTTTCCTCCATAAAAAACAGTAAGTTCTTTAATGCTTCCTTTTACTTGAGGTTCCTGTAATGCAATAAAAAAAGCATTGCCTTCTCTTTTGAACTCCAAGTTTTTCCCATTTTGGGTAACCTTGTAGATGTTCATTGGATTTTGCAAATCAATTTGCATGCTGTTGTATTCCTGAACAACCTGATACTTTATGGTGTTTGAGCCTGTTATCGTGCTGTCTTTAAGATTTACTTTAATATCAAGATGATACCTTTTTACATCCCACCAAGCTCTTTCCTTAGTAATACTCCCTCGAAGGGTATCTTGTCTAGTAAATAAAGATGTTTTTGGATCTAATAAACCTTGAGCATTGACCGAATTACAAAGTAAAAAGGATATAAAAATAGAACCTAAATATTTTTTCATAGTGCAATTATTTAATACAAAAATAGACTTTAGAAACAAAAAACGAGCTACTTTTTCTTAATTTTCTGAATAGGTTTGCGTATAAGATTGTAGTACTTTATTCTCTTTTCCGCGGATTTCCATTTGTACTTTATGATTTGCAAAGTCAAATTTTAATAAACCAAAATTAATCTCTTTTACAACTTCTCCTTGTACATAAGGATTTTCTTCACCAGAGAATGCAGTATAGGTGTGAGTTAATCCGCTTGCAGTAAAATCTACAAGAGGATAGGACAAACCCGCTACATTTTTTGATGAAAAGGTTGCAATGTGTCTATCTCCTGATATAATAAAAGCTCCTTTGGCTTTTGAGGAAACCAGTAATTGTTCTAGTTTTTCAACTTCATGTGGAAAATTCCCCCATGTTTCAAAGCCGTGCTTGTTTGATAAAAATTGAATACTGCTCACAATAACATGGAATTGCGCATCTGAATTATATAGCTCTTTTGATAACCATTCCCACTGCGCTTGTCCAAGTATAGTTCCTTCGCCAAATTTATTAGGCTTAAAACGCTTTTTTGAATTAGGATCTTTGGTTAACGCTATTCGGAAATAACGGGTGTCTAATACGATAATTTTAATTTTATTCCCATCAACTTCAATGGTTTTTGAACTGTAAACTCCTTCTCTACTTCGTTCTGGAGCATCTTTTGGAGTATCTAAAAAATCTAAAAACAATTGCTGACTTTCTTTTTTGTGTGCATATTCTTCTCCAGCATCATTTGCACCGTAATCATGATCATCCCAAGTTCCAAGAATAATTTTGCCCTCAATAAATTTTAGATATTCAAGATCTTGTTTCTGAATAGTGTAATTGCTTTTGAGAAATTCCATGTCATTGGTATCTGAGTACACATTATCACCACCCCAAATCCAAACCGACGGATTGTTTTTATTTATCTCAGGCCAAAGTTCATTTTTAATTTTTTGATTGTTACAAGAACCAAAAGCAATGGTATAGCTAGTATTTTCATTAGTTTTTAATGGCTGACTTGCTATTGAAGGAAGTTGCGAATTACAACTTAACAATCCTAAAAAACTAAAAATGCAAACAAATTTTTTCATAAAAAGAGGTATCTAACGATTAACGTTATTCAATTAATGTGCACGAAGATATAAAAACATTTTTGACAGAAACTTAAAAGCAATGTTGCTTAAATGTTATTTAACAAAATTATTAAAAAGGTCAACATACCGTTTCTCTATCTCTTTTAATAAGACAGGTGCAAATGAAAACTACTTTAAAAAAATAACCCAATAGATTGAAATTCTCTATTGGGTTACAATTTATTTTTTTGTCAGATTATTTCTGACGACTTTTCAATACATCTACTACATCATTTAATTTGAATCCTTTGGCTTGAAGCAAAATCAAATAATGAAACAATAAATCAGCACTTTCACTCAAGAATAAATCATCATTATCGTCTTTGGCTTCAATCACAACTTCTATTGCTTCTTCACCTACTTTTTGGGCTATTTTATTAATTCCTAATTGAAATAATGAAGCAACATAACTCTTTTCAGAGTCAGCTTTTTCTCTACGGGTTTCGATAGTTTGCTCTAATTGTGAAATAAACCCATAATCAGCTTTATTCACCGTTTGCCAACACGTATCAGCACCAGTGTGACATGTTGGGCCAACTGGTTTTGCTTGTATTAATAAAGTATCACCATCGCAGTCATTTTTTATATCAACTAAGTTTAAAAAGTGACCACTCTCCTCACCTTTTGTCCAAAGTCTTTGCTTAGAACGGCTAAAAAAGGTTACTTTTTGTGTGTCAATAGTTTTACGATATGCTTCTTCGTTCATGTACCCTAACATCAAAACGGCTTTCGTCTCGCTGTCTTGTATAATGGCTGGAATTAATCCGTCTGTATTTTTTGAGAAATCTATGTTCATTTTTTTAATTTAAAGATTGAAAGATTAAAAATTGAAAGATTATCTAGTACGATTCTCTTTTCTCTTTATTCTAGTATCTGTTTCTATATTCTAACTTCAATATTATTGTTTTTAAGAGCCTCTTTTAATGTTTTGATTTCAATTTCTTTAAAGTGAAATACACTTGCTGCTAAGGCTGCATCGGCTTTTCCTTCTAGGAATGAATCTACAAAATGCTGGATGCTACCTGCACCTCCAGAAGCAATAATTGGAATATTAACTAGTTGCGAAAGTTTGGCTAAAGCTTCATTAGCAAAACCATTTTTAGTTCCGTCATTATCCATCGAGGTGAATAGTATTTCACCTGCGCCACGTTGCTCCACTTCTTTTGCCCAATCAAATAAATTCAATTCCGTAGGTACTTTTCCACCCACTAAATGCACAATCCACTGACCGTCAATTTGCTTAGCGTCAATGGCTACTACAACACATTGGCTTCCAAATTTTTGCGCCAAATCATTAATTAATTGCGGATTTTTTACTGCGGATGAGTTGATCGAAACCTTATCAGCTCCATTTTGCAATAAAACATCAACGTCCTTGACAGAGGAAATTCCGCCACCAACTGTAAATGGAATGTTAATAGTTGCAGCTACTTTCCGAACCAAATCAATTAATGTTTTTCTTCTTTCTTCCGTTGCCGAAATGTCTAGAAAAACCAATTCATCAGCTCCTTCATCCGAATAGATTTTGGCCAATTCAACCGGATCGCCAGCATCACGTAAGTCTACAAAGTTGACACCTTTTACGGTTCTTCCGTTTTTTATGTCAAGACAAGGGATTATTCTTTTTGTAAGCATAATTTTTGTTTTTACACAGAGATTCACGAAGAAAGCAAAGAGACACACAAAATTTTTAGTGGATCTTTGCGTTTTCTTTGTGTTACTTTGCGAAATAATCTATTTGTTTAATATGTATTGTTCCAATTGTTTCAATGAAATACGTCCTTCGTAAATAGCTTTGCCAATAATAGTACCTTCACAACCCAGTTCCGCTAGTATTGGTAATTCATCAAAAGTAGAAATTCCACCAGAAGCAATCAATTTTATACCATTGGCTTCCGCCAAAATCTTCGCATACAAATCAAATGATGGTCCTTCAAGCATACCGTCTTTAGCAATATCGGTACAAATTACATATTGAATTCTTTTACTTTGATAGTCTTGAATAAAGGGAATCAAATTTTCATTTGAATCCTCTAACCAGCCTGAAACAGCTACTTTTTCATTATTAGCATCTGCTCCCAAAATAATTTTATCCGCACCATACTCTGCAATCCATTTTCCGAATAGTTCTCTATTCTTCACAGCAATACTTCCACCAGTAATTTGATTGGCACCACTTTCAAATGCAATTTTCAAATCGGAATCTGCTTTCAAACCACCTCCAAAATCAATTTTTAGACTTGTTTGTGTTGCAATTTGTTCCAATATTTTATAATTCACGATTTGACTTGATTTTGCTCCGTCTAAATCCACCAAATGTAAATATTCAATTCCGTGCGCTTCAAATTCTTTAGCAACTTCTAGCGGGTTTTCGTTGTAAATAATTTTGGTATTGTAATCTCCTTTGGACAAACGTACACATTTCCCGTCGATGATGTCTATTGCTGGTATTATTCTCATGATAATTAGTCTTAAAGTTTGAAAGTCGAAAGTCAAAAAGACTCAACTTAAAGTTTTAAAAAATTTGCTAAAATTTCTTCGCCAACATCACCGCTTTTTTCGGGGTGAAATTGTGTACCGTAAAAATTATTTTTCTTTAATGCTGAGGCATATTCTACTTCATAATTTGTAGTAGCAATCGAATCGGGGCAATTTGGCGCATAAAAACTATGTACCAAATACATGTACTCCTTTTCAGCAATTCCTTTGAACAGATCTGATTTCAAATTATAAATTTGATTCCAGCCCATCTGCGGCACTTTTACTTTTGAAGTAAATTTGACCACATCTACATCAAAAATTTCCAAACCAGCAGTGTTTCCCTCTTCGGATTTGTTACACATCAATTGCATACCCAAACAAATCCCTAAAACAGGTTGTTTCAAGGTTGGAATTAATACATCTAGACCGCTATCTACAAGCATTTTCATCGCAGAACTTGCCTCACCAACTCCTGGAAAAATCACTTTATCTGCAGCTTTTATTTCCTTCCAATCGTTACTAAGCGCAGCTGTAAAACCCAAACGTTCTATAGCAAACATAATGCTTTGTATATTTCCGGCTCCGTAGTTTATAATTACTATTTTCATTTATTTAGTCTTAAAATCGAAAGTCGAAAGTCCTAAAGTCATTTGCAAAATCCTTTTAAGGGACTTTTGACTTTTAGACCTTTGACTTTATGACTTATTAAAGCATCCCTTTCGTACTTGGTAAAATCATTTTTTCTGTATCGCGTTTCACAGCTACTTTTATCGCTTTTGCAAAAGCTTTAAATATCGCTTCTATTTTGTGGTGCTCATTGGTACCTTCAGCCTTAATGTTGATATTGGCTTTGGCACCATCTGAAAATGATTTAAAGAAGTGAAAGAACATTTCGGTTGGCATTTTACCTACCATTTCTCGTTTGAATTCGGTTTCCCAAACCAGCCAATTTCTACCACCAAAATCAATAGCCACTTGTGCTAAACAGTCGTCCATTGGCAAGCAAAAACCATAACGCTCAATTCCTAATTTGTTACCCAATGCCTTTGCAAAAACTTCTCCAAGCGCTATCGCAGTATCTTCAATTGTATGGTGTTCATCAACTTCTAAATCACCTTTTACAAGGATTTCCAAGTCCATTTGACCATGACGTGCAATTTGGTCTAGCATGTGATCAAAAAACGCAATTCCGGTTTCAATTTTACTCTTCCCAGTTCCATCTAGATTTAAATTGATGTAAATATCAGTTTCATTCGTCTTTCTTGAAATGGTTGCTGAACGTTCCTCGAGTTTTAAAAACTCATAAATCGTTTTCCAATCTGTAGTTTGTAAGGCAATAACCGAATCCAATTCTTCTCTTTTTGAAGCAATTTCGTCACTCCCTAATGCTTCATCTGTATTGATGAAAATCCCTTTTGCACCCAAGTTTTTCGCTAATTCCACATCTGTAATTCGGTCACCAATTACAAATGAGTTTACCAAATCATAGTCTGAACTATTGATATATTTAGTTAGTAAACCCGTTGCAGGCTTGCGTGTAGGAGCATTTTCATGTGGGAACGTTTTATCAATTAAAACGTCACTAAAAACAACACCTTCGTTTTCAAAAGCTTTCATCACCAAATTATGCACGGGCCAAAAATTCTCTTCGGGATGAGAAGCGGTACCTAAACCATCTTGATTGGTAACCATAACCAATTCAAAATCCAATTCTTTGGCAATTTTTCCCAAATATTGAAAAGCATTTGGGTAAAATTCTAATTTCTCAAAACTATCCAACTGGTAGTCATGCGGTTCCAAAACCATCGTTCCATCACGATCTATAAAAAGCACTTTTTTCATGGTATTCCTACTAATAAACGCATTGGCATGTGCGGTTGCGTTCTGTTATTTTAATTTAATATTTCAAGTTTTGGGCGTGACCCTCCAAAAAAAGTCGGGTCGGGCTATTCGTTCCCGCTTTTGTACTGCCCAGCTTCGCGGCACTACAAAGAGCTCCACTACTATCCCTCACGCGGAAACAAAGTTCCTAACTAGGTTCCAATAGCTTTCAAAGCTACTATTAATTTTTTATTTTCTTCTTCAGTTCCTACTGTCAAACGCAATGTATTTTCACAAAGTGCTTGTGTAGTTCTATTTCGAATTACAATTCCTTTTGCAATTAATTCAGCATATCTTTTATTGGCATCATCCACTTTAACCAAAACAAAATTGGCTTCTGTAGGATAAATTTTTTCCACATAACTCACTTCTGATAAAGCTTCAATTAAAAGTTCTCTTTGTGCTATAATTGACTCAATTTCAGCAGAAATAACTTGCTGATCTTCAAGTCTTTCTACCGCTCTATTTTGCGACAATTCGTTTACATTGTATGGAGGCTTTATGCGGTTTAATATGGTAGTAACCGCGCTAGAAGCATAACAAATCCCTAAACGAATTCCAGCTAAACCATATGCTTTTGAAAGCGTTTGCGTAATGATCAAATTAGGATATTCATCTAATTCATTGATCCAACTGTCCTTTTTAGAAAAATCAATATAGGCTTCATCAATAACCACTAACCCTTTAAAGTTTTGCAAAAGATACGCTACACTCTCGTCAGAAAACGAATTCCCCGTTGGGTTGTTTGGCGAACATAAAAATATCATTTTGGTATTGGCGTCAACCGCTTCCATGATTTTTTCAATCTCTGGCTGAAAATCTTCGGTTAAAAGTACTTCTCTATTTTCTACTGCGTTCAAATTGGCCAAAACACCATACATTCCATACGTTGGTGGCAATGTAATTATGTTGTCTATTTTTGGTTCACAAAAAGCTCTAAAAAGTAAATCAAGTACTTCATCGCTTCCGTTTCCTAATAAAATCTGATTTGATTTGACAACTTTTTGCTTTGCCAAAACCTCTTTTACATTCGCTTGCTGTGGATCTGGATATCTATTTACTCCATTTTCAAACGGATTTTCATTGGCATCCAAAAATATCATTTCGGCAGTATCAAAGTCTTCAAACTCATCGCGAGCAGATGAATACGGTTTCATGTTTTTTACATTCTCCCGAATCAAAATATTTATATCAAAATTATTTTCCATTTTCTATTGCATTTAATCGTAATGTAACTGCGTTTTTGTGAGCTTGTAAACCTTCGGCATCGGCCATGATTTCAATAGCTTTACCTATATTTTGAATTCCTTTTTCAGAAATTTTTTGGAACGTCATTGCTTTTGTAAAACTATCTAGATTTACACCACTATAGTTTTTTGCATATCCGTTTGTAGGTAAGGTATGATTAGTACCCGATGCGTAATCGCCTGCGCTCTCTGGTGTATAATTTCCTATAAAAATAGAACCCGCATTTTCTATTTCGTCAATGTAAAAATCATCGTTGGCAGTGCATACAATAAAGTGCTCCGGTCCGTATTCGTTTATTAAATCCAAAGCGATTTTATCATTCTCGACAAAAATCAATTTGGAATTGGCGATTGCTTTTTCGGCAATCTCTTTACGTGGTAATAGCTCTATTTGAAGCTGAATTTCATCTTCAACGGCATCAATCAGTTTTTTAGATGTTGAAACTAAAATAACCTGACTGTCTGCTCCATGTTCTGCTTGCGATAATAAATCAGATGCTACGAAAGCCGGAACCGCTGAGTCATCGGCAACAATCAATAATTCTGAGGGGCCTGCTGGCATATCGATTGCTACGCCAAATTGTGTAGCCAACTGTTTTGCAACGGTTACAAATTGATTTCCAGGCCCAAAGATTTTATATACTTTAGGAATCGTTTCTGTACCAAATGTTAATCCTGCAATAGCCTGAATGCCTCCTACTTTTAAAATTTTTGTAACTCCGCACAAATGTGCTGCAAATAAGATGGCAGGATTAATTTGCCCATTTTTATCAGGTGGAGAGCATAAAACAATTTCTTTACAACCTGCAATTTTAGCAGGAACAGCAAGCATCAACACTGTTGAAAACAAGGGCGCTGTTCCTCCCGGAATATACAAACCTACTTTTTGAATAGGTCGTTTTTCTTGCCAGCAGCTTACTCCTTCAATAGTTTCTACTGCTACTCGGTTTGTTTTTTGAGCTGTGTGAAATTTGGTTATATTTTCTTTAGCTAAAGCAATTGCTGCTTTTAATTCATCTGAAACACTCGCAACAGCCGCATCAATTTCAGTTTTTGAAACTTCGATTGTATCAACTGTAACTCCATCAAAAAGCGACGTATATTTGGCGACAGCCTCATCCTCTTTTTTCTGTACTTCTTTGAAAATTTCTTTTACAGTAGCCTCAATATCATCTACCGTTTTTGTAGGTCGTTCTAAAATACTGGACCACGTTTCTGGTTTTGGATTGTATATTTTGTTCATTTTTAATTTTATTCAAAATTTAAAAAATAGAATTATTCAGTTCTTAAACTCATAATTCATAACTTATAATTCAAAATTGTTATAGTACCATTTTCTCAATTGGGCATACCAAAATTCCTTCGGCTCCAGCCTCTTTCAACTGATCAATCACATCCCAGAAAGTATCTTTGTCAATTACCGAGTGTACACTGCTCCAACCTTCTTGTGCCAATGGTAAAACGGTTAAACTACGTAATACCGGTAAAATTTTACCAACTGCTTCAATCTTATCATTAGGAACGTTCATCAAAATGTATTTTGACTTTCTAGCTCTCAAAACCGACTCGATTCTGAATTTCAACGTGTCGATAATTTTTTGAGATTCTGGACTTACTTTTGGAGAAACAGCTAAAACTGCTTCACTTTTAAATATAACTTCAACTTCTTTTAAATTATTTTTAAACAATGTACTTCCGCTGGATACAATATCTACAATAGCATCAGCAAGACCAATGTTTGGAGCAATTTCAACCGAACCTGAAATTTGGTGAATGTCAACCGTAACACCTTTAGAATTAAAGAAATCCAATACCGTTTTAGGATACGATGTAGCAATGCGCATTCCGTCAAGATCTTTTACAGATTTGTATTGAAAAGATTTAGGCACAGCAACAGATACTTTGCATTTTGAAAACCCTAATTTTTGAATAACTTCAATATTTCCGCCTTTTTCAACCAATAAATTATCCCCAACAATGGCGATATCTACTACGCCATCCATTAAATATTGTGGAATATCTGAATTTCTTAAGTAAAGAACTTCAAGAGGAAAGTTAGAGGCTTCGGCTTTTAATTGGTCGATTCCGTTATCAATGGAGATACCAGCATCTTTTAGAATTTGAATGCTGTCCTCGTTTAAACGACCTGATTTTTGAATTGCAATTTTTAATGTACTCATTTTTTTGTTTTTTTTTTTTTTAGAATGATAATGTTTGAGTACAATTTGAGGTAATAAAAAACCCGTTTGATGTACTCAAACGGGTTTTTAAATATGATGATTTACATGCATATCATTAACACATCGCTTGAGAGCAATAATGAAAATGATGATGATGTAATTGTATTGTAAACATGTGTTTTATTTTTCTTTGCAAAGATAAAGTCTTTTTTAATTAAAAAGCAATTAATACTTTAACTTAATATTGTTTTTTTGTTAAAATACTTTTTTTATTCCTTTTCCTCCTCAATAGCAGGGGTTATTTTCTCTATGTTATTGTCTACAGCGGCACTATCGGTTCTAATTTCAGTATGACGAACTTCACCTCCTGTTGTACCCGTTTGCTGCGCAAAAAACACGGCAATGATTGCAACTACTGTAGCAATATATGAAACTAGCTTCGCTTTTGGTTTGTTTTTCAAATTAGAATAGAGACCAAACAATGATGTAATTGCCAGTGCATACAAAACAATTGCTAATTTTTCAGCCATTTCCTCGTGTTCATGAATAATTGCTTTTCCAATTCCAGCGAAATCTTCCACCATTTCCTCTGCTCCTTCGCCGGTAGACATGCTAAAAAAGCCAAAAACAGCTGAAATAACAAATAATACATAAGCTGTATTTTGAACGGATTTGTTATTAAGCACTATTCCAGCGATTAAAATTCCGAGTCCAAGGATTGTTCCAATAATAGGAAAGTGGTTTACAACTAGGTGTAAGTGTGCATCATTCATAATTTTATAGTTTTAGTTAGTATTTGTTAATAATATGTAATTTAAAAAATGTTATCCTGCTAACGAAACTCCTATCAAAGAGCCAATTCCATAAGTGATTGCTGCAGCTAACAAACCGAAAGCCACTTGCCTGAATCCCGAAAATAAAATGCTTTTTCCTGTCAATAAAGTGATAGCTGCTCCTATCCCAAAAAGACCAATAACACTGCTTCCTACACTTAATAAAATAGCATTTTTTCCGTCTAAAAACATAAAAGGATATAATGGAATAATCGCTCCGATAGCAAAAAGTACAAACGACGCAGTGGCTGCTTCCCAGGCTGATCCTCCTAACTCTTCTTTGTCAATTCCTAATTCCTCCGTGATAATGGCATCAATCGCAGTTTGTGGATTTTCAAAAGCTTTGTCAGCCAATTTTTGTGCTTCGACCGCATTCATCCCTTTGGCTTGATACAATAAAACCAATTCTTTTTTTTCTTCTTCGGGAGAAGCTTCTAATTCTTCGGTTTCCAAATCAATTTGGCGTTGGTTTAATTCTCTGGAACTTTGTACCGAAAGCCATTCGCCCAACGCCATTGATATCGCACCAGCCAAAAGTCCTGCAATTCCGGTTAACAATATCGTATCATTAGAAACGGCTGCTCCGGCAACTCCCATGACCAAACTCATATTAGAAACCAATCCATCATTAGAACCTAAAACTGCCGCTCGTAAGGCATTTCCTCCTACGGATTTATGCCTGCTTTCAAATTTAGACAGCAGCCCCCCAGAAACATTTAGAGCAGCATTATTATTTACAGCTTCAATGATATTTAGGTGATTGTGCTCAAACCCGGTTGGTTTTTCACCAGTTTTAATTTTATTTCGAACCGAATTTTCGGCAAACTGTTTTTCTATTGAAGATAAGGAGCTAATTATCGAACTGTATCCAAAAATTTTACCCAACTTCAATTGAAATTTGGCTCTACCTGATGGCATAGGCATGTTGAAATTGGGTTCTATGGTACGAACTTTATCTAACATGTGTTTTGCATGTCCTTTCTCGATTTCGCCTAAGCTTAGTAAAACTCTCGAAAGATTTTCATCAGACTGAATGGCAGCAATACTATCGTACAAAAAGGCGGTATCAACCTCTGTTTGCAATTGATCTTTAAGTTTATTCAAGTCCATTATTTCATTTTTTATTAATTAACCAAATCAAAAACTCCTTTTGTTAATAGCCTTGAAGAAGCAGATATTTCAGCATTTGGAAGTATTTCGACAAACTTTTCAGACTTCGATCCTACTATAACACTTACTTTCTGGAACGAATATCCGTTTTTTTCATTCTTGACTAAAAGTACGAAATTTTTATTGTTTTCTGTCACCAATGCTTCAGCAGGAATCGCTAATCCTTTTTTAGAATCGATAATTATTTCAGCCTCTACAAACATTCCTGTTAAGAGTTTTTGCTTTATGGCATCGTCTAAATGTCCATGAATATTAATCGTTCTGTCGTTTCCTTCAATTGATTTTCCTACCAAATGTACTTCGGCATTAAAAACATCTTTGGATGCTTCGGAAACTTTAAAATGTATTTTTTGTCCAATTTTCACATTCAAAATATCTTTTTCAAAAACAGCTAATTCTAAATGCAAGTGATCCGTATCTACAATTTCTAAAATCACATCCGAAGGCGCTACATACATGCCTACATTGGCATTCATGATCACAATATCGCCTGTTATTGGAGAAAAAATAGTAATTGTTGAAGTCAAAATTCCTCTTTCTACATTTCTAGGATTAATGTTCAAAAGCACCAATTTGGCTCTTAAACTTTGATGCATAGCTTTGGCTCTTTTATAGTCGCTTTCAGATTTTAAGTAATTTTTTTGCGAAGTAATTTTCTCATCGTACAAGGTTTTTTGGCGATCGTATTCTGATTTCAAGAAATTTAGCTGCTCCGCTACTTCCATATACTCTTTTTGAATATCCAGAAATTCAGTGTTTTGTAAAGTCAATAAAGCTTGTCCTTTTGTGACTCTATTTCCAACCAAAAGCGTTGTCGATTTCACATAACCACCCATAAAAGTGTTCACTTTGGCTCGGTTTTGTGGCGGCACATCAATTTTCCCAGATGCTTTTACTGTTACATCAAAATCCTGTTCTGTTGGACTCCCAATCTCCATTCCTGAGGTTTTGAATTGGGTTGCAGATACTGTGATTAAACCATTATCTTTTGGTTCTGATTCTTCCGTTTTCGCTTCTTTGCAAGAAAATAAAAAAAGTGAAATAGTGATTATATAGAGTGCGTTTTTCATTGGTAAAATATTAAAAATTGAGGTATTGTATATCTAATTGGATTTGGTTGAATTGCAAAATAGTATCTAAGTAATCCACTTGAATGGTTGTGGCATTTTCTAAACTTTGTATGTATTGGAAAAAATCAATCTCACCATGTTTGTAGCTGTTATTTCCCACCTTTATAATCTCATCCGATAATTTTTTTCCGTATTGATTGTAGTAGTTTATTGCCTCCTGATGTTTTGCTAATTCATTCTTTTTTTGAGTGATGTACTTCTCTATTTTTGTGGCTTCATTTTGCTTTTGTTGTTCCCAACTTTGCAATTCAAGTTGTACTACTTTACTTTTTGCTACTTGTCCTGAGAATAAAATGGGTACAGCAACTCCAACTTGAAAACCATACAACGACTGCGATAATCCGTTATTCTTTCCTTGAAAATAATCCAGGTTAATATCCGGTAGCCAATGTTGTTTTTGCAACATAATTTGGCTTTTGTAATTAGATGTAATACTTTCTAAATAAGTAGAATATAGTGTTTTACTAGTTTCATCCATAGAAGATGCTAGGGGTAAAATTTTATTGTTTTTTACAATTATGGTTTCATCGGTTTGAAGTAAGGATTGCAACAGTTCGTACTGTGCTTTTTTATCATTTTCAATCTGCGAAAGCTTGGTTCTTATTTGTCTGAACTTGGCTTGAGCCGTAATTTTTTCCAGATAATTTGTTTCTCCTAATTCAAAACGTCTGTCGCTGGCTTTCGAGAAATTTTGGTACAAACTATCTAAATACTGATACAGTTTTTCTTGATGTTGCAAATAAACAATGTGCTGATGGGATTTGGCTACAGCCAAAGAAAGTTTGTTTTTTTGAATTTCAAAATTGGCTTTCTCCTTTTCGAATTCAGAAGAAAAAACTTTTTTCTGCGCCCCATAAACCGTTGGGAAAGCAAATCGTTGTTGCACACCAAAAACACGCAATGGCTGATTATTCAGCGCTAAATTATTTTGATCGTAGCTGTAATAAATATTAGTTTTATCAAAAGTATTGGCCGTTTTGATATTGGCTTTAGTCTTGTCCACTTGCAATTGAGCTGCTTTTATGCCTTTGTTATTTTGCATTGCTTTAAATATCAAACTATCCAATTCTGGATTAGTATTTTGTGAAAAAGCAAATGAAGAACTCAGCAGTAACATAATGACAAAAGTTGCATTTTGAGTTTTCTTTAGTTTCGCTTTTTTGAAAGACTGATTCTCAAAAACTTTGTATAAAATAGGCAATACAATCATCGTTAAAATAGTTGCCGTAAACAAACCGCCAATGACAACCGTTGCTAAGGGCCGCTGCACTTCGGCTCCTGCAGAAGATGAAATTGCCATAGGTAAAAATCCTAATGCTGCAGCAGAAGCGGTTAATAAAACCGGACGTAATCTATCGGTAGTTCCTTTTAAAATTAATGCATCGATATCTTTCATTCCTTGATGTTTGAGTTCTTTAAAATGTTCGATTAGTACAATTCCGTTTAATACTGCGATCCCGAAAAGTGCAATAAAACCAACGCCTGCTGAAATACTGAACGGGAGATCGCGTATCCATAAAAACAAGACTCCACCCACTGCTGACAACGGAATTGCTGAATAGACCATTAACGCCTCTTTCACGGATCCAAATGCAAAATACAAAAGGATAAAAATCAAAAATAAAGCGATAGGAACTGCTATCATCAATCGGGCTTTGGCACTTTGTAAATTCTCAAATTGCCCGCCGTATTTTACGTAATAACCTGCTGGTAATTTGATTTTGTTTTCAACAATTTGCTGAATATCGGTAACTACACTCTGTAAATCACGATTCCGAACGTTGATTCCCACTACAATTCTTCTATTGGTATTATCTCTAGAAATTTTCGCAGGACCTTCAGTATATTCAATAGAAGCCAACTCGCGCAAGGGAATTTGTTCGCCGTTTGGAGTTGGAACGTATAAATTACGTAAATCCTCAATATCTCGTCGGTTTGTTTGATCCAAACGCACAACCATATCAAAACGTTTTTCGCCTTCAAAAACAGTTCCAACGGTTTTTCCGGCAAAGCCAAGCGCAATCATTTCGTTCAAATCGGCAATATTCAACCCATAACGGGCAATTTTAGAACGATCATAAACGACGGACATTTGCGGTAAACCTTCCGTTTTTTCGATGATAATATCCGAAGCACCTTCTACTTTTGCAATTGCATTTTTAATTTCCTCAGCCTTTTCAGCCAAAATAGTTAGGTCTTCGCCAAAAACTTTAACAGCAACATCAGAACGCGTTCCCGAAATTAATTCGTTGAAACGCATTTCAATCGGCTGCGTAAATTCGATTTCCATATTTGGAATTTGATTTTCTAAAGCTTCTTTTATTTTATCTGCCAATTCATCTTTGGTAGCAGCCGAAGTCCATTCTGATTTGGGTTTTAATTTCACAATGACATCGCTTTCTTCCATAGACATGGGATCTGTAGGCACTTCAGCAGCACCAATTCTACTCACAACCTGAGTAACTTCTGGAAAGTTTTTAAGGATTATTTTTTCAATTTTTGTAGTTATTGCAATCGTCTTAGTCAATGAAGTTCCTGTTTTTAAAACGGGCTGAATTACAAAATCCCCTTCGTCTAATGTTGGAATAAATTCTCCTCCCATGGTTGCAAATAAGCCTGCAGCCAGCAATAATAAACCAAGAGCACCATATAAAACCTTTTTGGTATTGGCTATAGCCCAAGTAATAATAGGCAAATACCATGAGTTCAACTTACGGATTAACCTGCTGGATAAGGAGTTTGGATTTTCCTCTTTTGGTTTCAAAAACAAAGAAGAAACGACAGGAACGTAAGTAAAACAAAAAATCATAGCACCCAATAATGCAAAACTAAAGGTTAATGCCATTGGTTTGAACATTTTACCTTCGATTCCGGATAAGGATAAAATTGGAATAAAAACAATTAGAATAATCAATTGGCCAAAAATAGCCGAATTCATCATTTTAGAAGCGCTTTTATAGGTGATTTGATCAATCTCTAGCTGTCGATCTTCCCTGCTAAGATTAACTAAATGAGCTGATTTACTAGCTATTTGAAAGGCAATAAATTCGACAATAATTACAGCACCATCGATGATAATTCCAAAATCTATTGCACCCAAACTCATTAAATTGGCATCGATACCAAATATATTCATGAACGAAATGGCAAACAACAAACACAACGGAATTACAGAGGACACTACCAAGCCAGAACGCCAGTTTCCTAGCAATAGCACCACAACAAAAATAACGATTAAGCATCCTAAAATCAAGTTTTCGGCAACGGTAAAAGTTGTTTTTCCTACTAATTCACTTCGTTCTAAAAATCCGTTTATGTAAACCCCTTCAGGCAGTGATTTTTGGATTTCGGCAACTCTGTTCTTAACATCATCAATAACTTGTTTAGAGTTTCCGCCTTTGAGCATCATTACTTGTCCCAAAACTTTTTCACCTTCGCCATTGCCAGTGATGGCACCAAAACGGTTGGCATGACCGTAACTAATTTGCGCTACATTCTTGATGTAAACGGGCAACCCATTAACATTTGTTACCACAATATTGCCAATATCTTCCAGTGAATTTACTTTTCCTTCACCTCTAATAAAATAACTTTGATTCACTTTTTCGATGTAGGCACCACCAGCAATACTGTTGTTTTTTTCGAGAGCGGTGAAAACATCAGCGGTCGAAATATTCATAGCTTTTAGGCTTGACGGACTAATAGCAATTTCATATTGTTTTAAAAATCCACCCCAAGTATTGATTTCTACCACCCCTTTGATTCCTGATAACTGACGTTTTACCACCCAATCCTGTATGGTGCGCAAATCAGTTACCGAATAACTGTCTTTGAATTCTGGTTTTACTTCTAAAGTGTATTGGTAGATTTCGCCAAGTCCTGTAGTAATTGGACCCATTTCTGGTGTTCCAAAACCTTGCGGAATTTTTTCGGAGGCTGTTTTAATTTTCTCTGCGATAAGTTGTCTTGGAAGATACGTTCCTAGATTTTCATCAAAAACAATGGTAACAACAGATAAACCAAATTTCGAAATCGATCGAATTTCCTTTACTCCAGGCAAATTAGCCATTTCAATTTCAACCGGATAAGTGATAAATTGTTCAATGTCTTGTGTAGAAAGGTTACGTGAAGTTGTAATTACCTGTACTTGGTTATTGGTCACATCTGGAACAGCACCGATTGAAATTTGGAAAACAGAAAAGAGACCAAATCCAAAAATTCCGAGTGTGAATAGTAAAACAATGAGTTTGTTTTTTAAACTGAAAGCAATTATTTTTTCAAGCATTTTAATCTTTTTTATACCCCAAAAGTAAGGTTGAAAGATAACAATTTCCTTAAGAACTACTTAAGTTATGCTTCAAATAATCTTAAAATAATTGTGGTTCCTTTGTTTTCTTGACTGCTAATTGCAATATCAATGTTGAGTAAAGTACATAGTCTTTTTACAATAGAAAGTCCTAAACCAGTCCCTTTAATTTCGGGATGACTACTGGATTGAGATCTGTAAAATTGATTAAAAATTTTATCAACATCTTCGGCAGGAATTCCTATTCCTGTATCACTAATATGACATTCTATTTTTGAATCAATTTCTTTCAACACAATTAATAGGTTTCCGTATTGATGCGAATATTTTAAAGCATTCGATATTAAATTGTTTATTACTATCGAAAACAAATACCCATCTGTTTCTGTGTAATATTCAGCAGCAAAATTGGTGCTAACATTGATTTTCTTGCTTTGAATGATCGATGAAAATCGAGAAATAGTATCTAAAAATAAGGCATTTAAGTATACTTTTTCTGTTTTTATCGTCTGCTTTTGATTTTCAAATCGTGCCAGCAATAACAATTGATCTACTAAATTATTCAAGCGGTTTACTTCATTAACACAAAAGTTTATTTTCTCAGTATATTCAGCATGCTCTCTAGGTTTTCTTATCAACACTTCAAGTGTTCCTTTAATCACAGTTAACGGTGTTCTGAGTTCGTGCGATGCATCAGAAGTGAATTGTTTTTCTCGTTCTACAGCGGTTTCAATGCGGTCCAACAAATTATTGATTGTTTGTGATAAAACATACAATTCATCCTGCTGTGGAGGTAGCGATATACGCGATGATAGATTGTCTTTTGTTATATCATTGGAGGTTGTTATAATAGAACTGATGGGCTTTATAAATCGACCAGCAATAAAACGAGCTAGAAAAAAAAGTACAATTAAAATTATGGGATAAGTAATAATCAATACTTCAGATATATTTTCGAGTACCATTGTTGAATCCTCAAGAGACATAGCAACGATTAAATATCCAATAATTTTAGATTTATTGTAAATAGGAACTTGTATTTGCCTGATGGCACTATTGGCTAAAGTGGTGTCAAAAAGTACATTTGCACCATACTTTGAATTAAAAGACAAAGTAATTTTTTTAAGATTCGGTGATTTTTCTATTAATTTTCCATTTTGATCTATAAATTGAATAAAAACGGGATTCACATCAAGTGTATTGTGTTCGCGCTCCTTCCACTCCTCTTTGTGAATCAAATGAAATGAATTACCAACGATTTCAATTTCACTTATATGTTTGTCCGCTTCGCTATTAATATCAGTATTGACATGACTGTACACACTAAATCTTACAATAGAATATATTATACAAAACACCACAAAAATCAATAAAGCAGTGGTGACAATATAATTGAAAGCAATTCTATTTTTAAATGAAAGTTGTTGCATTTTTATTTAATCATTAGCAATATAGCCTACTCCTCGGACAGTTTTTATATTGTCTTGTTCATTTTTTAAATTCAATTTTTTACGAATAGCATTCATGAAAACATCAATAACACCAGTATCATATTCAAAATGAATGTCCCAAACATCCTCAATAATTTGGCTTCTTGTACATACTTTACCTTTATTTTTAATTAAGTAAGTCAAAAGCTCAAATTCACGTTGTGTAAAGGCAACCTCCGCATCGTTTACTAAAACCCTATGCTGCGCTAAGTCAATTGTTATACTTCCCAAAGTAAGTTTTAAAACTTCACCTTGATTCCTAAAATGGATCTTAATTCGTTCTAATAATTCGTCAAAACTAAATGGTTTTTTAATATAATCATTGGCTCCTGCTTTCAAACCTTCAATGGTTTCTTGAACAGTATCTCTAGCTGTCAAAAAAATAATAGGTGTAGTATTGTTTTTTAACCGAATGGCTTTGCACAGCTCTAAACCTGTCATTTTGGGCAGCATCCAATCTAATAAAATAAGGTCAAAATTTTGCTTTTGGATTTTCTCAAATGCAAGACTCCCATCAGCAGCGCTGCTAACAGTATACCCTTCCTCTTCTAATCCTTGTTGCAAAAACTGAACAATTCCTGCCTCATCCTCAACAATTAATAAGTGCATGTTTCTTTTTTTTGTAAAATTAAGCTTTATTGCATTATAAATTTAAATGCAACGGTTGCAATATCAGCTGTTAGATTATCACTTCGTTTATAATGATTGAATCTAAAATCAATATTTTTTAGTCCAAATTTCCAAACTTTTGCAGTTGTAAAAATATCTGTATAATTCACTCCAAAACCATATTGATTGGCATCAAAAGTAGCTAAATCAGCATCTGAGGTATAAAATTTTTCAGTTGACAAATGGGTTTCGTAAGGAGCATAATACTTAGACTGAGTTTGTGTATAGTACCTGTACATTGGGAATACCGTAAACTTCTCCGTCAGTTTTACTGGAACTTCAATACTCGCGGTATGAGATTGAATGTCCCAATTATCTGAATAATAACGGTAATAGGTTCGCAAAGCAACACGTTCATTTACATAATAATTCAATCGTGCTCCAACTGGAAGTTTAAAACGAGTATCAGGCAATCGCTCTATATCATCGGCTAATTGATACGCTCCTTTATTGTTTTCATTGGTATAATTAGCAATAAATTGCGGCTGCCCTACATAAAAGTTCGCTTTATCAGCAAAATACATTCTATGATACGGTGAGGATAAAAGTCCTTGTTGTTGCAACACATCAAAGAAAAACGAAACTTGTAATTTCTTGGTTAAAACCTGTGAAAATCCAAATGAAGCCGAAAATGAATTTCTATTAACTGCCGTAACTGGCTTAAAGGCACTTGGTAAATAAGCCGTCGATGCTTGTCCGTTTTGATTCCAAATAGTTCTTCCATTAAAAATACCTTGGTTTAAAAAACCATTTCCATTACCATCAAAATCAGATAATTCTTTTGGGTAAATAGGTCTCCATTGGTCCAAATAGGCATTCACTTTTACGCTAAGTTCTGTATTTTTTTCATTGAACAAACGTGCTACTCCACCACCTACTCCAATAGAAGTGTAATCATACTCATTAGAAAAAGACACATCTCCGTTCCAAATAACATCTCGTGAGTCACTACTATGGCTGTAATTAGCTACGACAGATGTAAGTTGATCACTTTGTGACGCACCTGAGGAAGCTTGCCAAGGCGTGCCGTTTGCAGTATCGTACGGATTGATATTACTAGAAGACGCTGACGAATAAGCCGAAATACCCAAATCAATAGTCAAAACATCGTCATCGTTTAATGGCATTGCCACTATAATATTTGAAGCTACATCAGAAAGTTTTTCAGAACCCAGCCCACCAGAAACAGCAGATCTTGAACCATCTTGGGCATAGTAACTTGCCAAAAAATCAACTTCGGTAGTTTCTAATACGCGTTTTTTAAATACTGGTTCCTTGGTTGTATCTTGTGCAAATGCAGTTGCCGTTCCAATTAGCAAAAGTGCTACAATTTTTATCTTCATTTTTAATTGAATTGATATTAAAGTAAAATATTTGCAATTTTAATTGCAACCACAACCACCACCTGATTTACCGCCATTGGCTCCAGCTGAAGCTTCCCGGTAGATTTGAAAAGAAGTTTCGTAACGCTCTGCCATTCTCGCTGATAGTTTCATATCAGGATCGTTAATTTTTTCTTTTTCATATTCCTTTACAGCACTACAAGATTGCAAAACAAACAAGCCTACGAGTATTAATCCTAATTTCTTTATCATTGAACTACTTTTTAATTGATTGTATTTTTTGCATCTATTCCTTTTGATGAATGAATTTTACCTTTATCATCTACAATAATGCATTCTATTCCTTTGATTTGATTGACTAAATCCAAACCTACATCTACTCCCAAAACAAAAATTCCTGTAGCTAAGGCATCTGCAATTTCTGTTTGTTTTGCAAAGACAGAAACACTAACAATTCCAGTGGCAGGATAACCCGTTCTTGGATCGATAATGTGTGAATATCTTTTACCATTAAAAACAACAAATTTCTCATAACTTCCGGACGTTTCAACTGCGCTATCGGTAAGTGGAAAAGTAGCGAAAATTTTATTTTTATTTACGGGGTTTACAATTCCTACGGTCCATGGTTTCCCGTCAGGTTGCTTTCCCCATGCATTAATATCTCCCGAAACATTTATAATTCCTGACAAACATCCTTTAGAAAATAATAAACTTTTTATTTTGTCGGCAATGTATCCTTGTCCTATTCCTCCTAAACCCAATTTCATTCCTTCAAATTTCAGAAAAATAGTCTGCTCCTTAGGGTTTAATATGATGTTTTGATACCCAATTTTCGATACTGATTGTTTGATTGCTTCTTCTGTTGGCATTACTTTCATCGACCCATCAAACTTCCAGATTTTATCCATAGAGGCATAGGAAATATCAAAAGCTCCATTAGTTAACTTCGAAATTTTTATAGCTCTTTCGACCAATTCAAAAACTTCAGCATCGACTTTAACGGGTTTTATGCCCGCATTCTTATTGACTTGAGAAATTTGGGTGGTGGGAATCCAATCTGAGATTAAATTCTCAATTCGTTTTGACTCGGCTATAGCCAAATCTATGTAAACGTTTGCGGCAATAGTATCTTTTGCAACAGCAGTAACCTCAAATGGGCTCCCTAACATAAACAACTTGCGTTTGTGAATGATTTGTGACTGTGCCGAAAGACTACAAATAACTACTATTAAGAAGACTATTTTTTTCATTTTTGTTCGAAAGAATGAATCAATTGAATATACTCTTGTGGACTCACGTTCTTATAACCACTAATTCCTAATACTGAACCTGCAGGATTTAATAAAAGTACTAGCGGAAAATTCCCTGCTTTGTTGTATTGATCAGCTAACTTTTTATTGCTTTCCGTTAACTCTGCTGGTAATAAATTGGCTTTTTTCTTTGGAAAATCAGCTTTGTAAATCACCCATTTTTGAGCAGATTCTCTTTTAAACTCTTCCGATTGCCAAATGGTTTTGTCTAATTTTATACAAGGAGCACACCAATCCGATCCTGAGAAAACTAAAAGTATGTTTTTATTTTCAGCGGCTGCTTGAGCTTTTGCTTCTGTAAAAGATGTTTTCCAGCTTTGCGAAAAACCTATTGTTCCTATCATAAGGAATAAAAAAATACTGTATTTTTTCATTTGAACTTGAATTTGAATTCTTTGTAAAATTATTTAATTTATTGGTTACTAATTTGTCCAACAGACATTCTTAAGTTAATATTAATCTTATTGCTAACATTAAGCAAATCTTAAAATAACACTATCTTAATAACAGTTACTTTTACGATAAAAATAAAATATGAAGCTTTTTAAGATAACGTCACCTTTCAACTATTTAGTATTGTTTTTTGTAAGTATTAGCTTTATGGTCCGGTTGATATTATTTTTTCATCCTATTACTCAAAGCTCCTTTACTGTTATTGAAACTTTCTCAATATTCATTTTAGGATTTCTATCGGATGCATTAATTTTTGTGCCCTTAAGTTTATTTTTATGGCTTTACCTTATATTTATATCAAATGCGAAATACTATTCCCCATACGGATATGTAATTTTGGGATTCTTTGTGGCGCTACTTTGTTACGTAGCTTTTGGAAATACTATTTTGAACGAATATGGTAGCGCGTTACCAAAAATTGCAATTGGTTTTCTTTCTATCAAAACGCTCCTTTTTGGCCTTTTACTTTTTCTACCGAAATATCGCAATACTATTCGGTTTTGGTTGTTCTCTTTTGTTATTTTACTATATGTTCTGTTGATTTTGCAAAATGGTATCAGTGAATATTTCTTTTGGAATGAATTTGGTGTTCGCTACAATTTTATTGCAGTCAATTATTTAATTTATACTAATGAAGTAATAGGAAACATAATGGAATCTTATCCCATTATTCCATTGTTTTCAGCTTTGTTTGCATTAGCAGGTATCATTACTTATTTCATTGTCCAGAAAACAAAAAGTTATATAAAAAACATTCCCACTTTTGCACAAAAAATTAAAATATCAGGATTCTATCTCTTCCTTTTTGGTGTTGCATTGCTTGCTTTGCCTTATTTATCGACGAAAGAAAATTCAAGAAATGTATTTGCGAATGAGCTACAAGCCAACGGCATTTATAAATTTTATTTTGCTTTCGTACATAGCGAATTGGATTACTTCAAATTTTATAAAACGATACCAACTCAAGAAGCATTTTCTCAGCTAAAGCAACAAATTCCAAATATTACAGACAATAGCTCTTTACGAGACATTCAAAATGTAGCTGCTGAACAACATAAAAATGTTGTTTTAATCACGATTGAAAGTTACAGTGCTGAATTTATGAAAATGTATGGTAACGAAAATGGTATTACTCCCTTTTTAGATAGTTTGGCGACAAAAAGTTTGTTTTTCACCAATCTTTATGCGGCTGGAAATAGAACCGTAAGAGGCCTTGAAGCCGTAACCCTATGCTTTCCTCCTACTGCAGGCGAAAGTGTTGTGAAGCGCGAAGACAATAAAAATAAATTTTCAACAGGGAGCATTTTCAAGCAAAAGGGATATGCAGTTAAATTCATGTATGGAGGTGATGCTTTTTTTGATAATATGGAGGATTTTTTCACAGGCAATGGCTATGATATTGTAGATAAAAAAACATTTGAACCTAAGGAAATCACTTTTGCCAATATTTGGGGTGTTTGTGACGAAGATATGTATCACAAGGCTATTAAAATAATGAATCAGGAAGCAAAAACAGGGAAACCGTTTTTCAATCACATCATGACTGTTAGCAATCACAGGCCATTTACGTATCCGAATGGTAAAATTGACATTCCTGGCGATGCTAAATCTCGTGATGGCGGCGTGAAGTATACGGATTATGCTATGCGCAAATTTTTTGCAATGGCACAAAAACAGCCATGGTTTAGCAACACCGTTTTTGTGATTGTAGCTGATCATTGTGCATCAAGTGCAGGAAAAACAGAATTACCGGTTGATAAATACCGTATTCCAGCTATGATTTACAGTCCTGGTTTTATTGCACCAACTCAATACACTAACCTAATGTCACAAATAGATGTTATGCCTACCGTTTTTGGTCTTCTCAATTTTGATTACCAAAGTAAATTTTATGGACAAGACATACTAAAAGCAGACTATAAACCAAGAGCTTTGATTGCAACGTATCAAGATTTAGGCCTAATTAAGGATAACGTTCTAACCATTATTTCTCCAAAACAGAAGGTTAAACAATTTGAGTTGCATTTAAAAACAGACCAAAAAGTAGCGCCAATTTTTCAAATTTATTACGACCAACTTCCAATAAAGAAAGAGAGAACCGATCTTGTTAAAGAAACAATTTCCTATTACCAATCGGCATCAGATATACTAAAGAATAAAAAATACCAAAAAATAAATTAGCATAAAAAAGCGGATGAACCTTAAGTATCACCCGCTTTTTTTTAAATTAATATAGCTTATTCTTTATCACTTGTTAAACCAAAAAGATTCCCTTTTAAGTACGTCTTCACGTCTTTTTTTAGCAATTTACTGTTTCTTTTAGTCAATTCTGGAGTATCTAAATTGCTCAAATCTGGTTTACCAGCATTAACCCAAGCCGTGTACCAAAAACTTGCCGTAACGGTGATGGCTTTTCGCATTTGCTTTTCAACCATTCCGTTCATATCAGCATGCAATTGTTTAGCATATTCATCGGAATAGAGGGTTCCTCCGTATTTATTTTTTACTATTTCACCAGCAGCATCAGTGACAAAAATTTTGTTTTCGGGTGTGGCTGTTCGTAGTTTTTTATCAATCGCTAATAACGGCTCTACTAAACTGTGCGTATCAAAAATCAAATCCCAAGTTGCTTTCTCCACATTTTCTAAATACACGCCTTGTGGAACGTTGAACTTATAATCCTTAGCAAACAACTCTGGCAAACGACTTTCCCACAAAGAGTGAATTCCTTTTTGGTTTGTATTTTGACCGTCATGATTGTCAGATGTATGCAAAGGCATGTGACCATCTGCTATGTAATGCCCTAAATCACCTGCAATAAAAAGGATTTCGTTTTTTCTCTTTTCTTTGAAAGCCTTTGTTAATTTGACCATCAAATCTTGAATATGCCAAGGTAAGATACCATTTTTGGTTAAAAACTTTTCGTCATATTTTGCTTTAGCTTCTTCCATTGTTTTAGGAAAAGCAGCCACATCACCAAAGTTTTCCATATCAAAATAATGACGTGGTGGTTCCATTTTATCATTCAAAACATTACGTCTTAAATCTGGAACTGTTGATTCCTGAGTAATAAAATCAATATGATTGTAAAAGAAAGTCTGTAGTGGTTTAGGCAATGCCATTACAGCTGCTCGGTTGATGCGTTCATGACCGATAACGCCCCATGAAATTAAAAAAAACGCAAGTCCAACTGTCGATAATGCAATAAATGTAGATTTAAATTTAAAATTTTTCATTAAATGTTATTTTTTTAGAAAAGCAAATGTATTTCATTAATTTGTGATAATAAAGAAAAACATTTTGAGATTATGTTAAATCCTTTCTAAATAATTTTTGAATGAACTATAATAATTAGCTAAATGTTTATTTTAAAATTTAAAACAAAACAATCCATATAAAAGTTAAACTCGCAATACAAACCCAAAGCGCTATTCCTTGAACAAGGGGTCTAAATCCAACCGATTTTAAAACCTTTCTATTTAAACCTGCTCCAATCAAAAATAAAGTAATCGTTAGTCCTATTTTAGAAACGGAAACCAATTGTGGTGCAAAAGTTTGTACCTCTGGGAGATAAGTATTAGCAACTAATGCTAAAATAAAGAATCCTATAAAGTATGGAATTTTAACTTTACCCGATTTGTTTTTAAATACAAAAGCGGTGAATAAAGCAACTGGAATAATCCACAATGCCCGAGCTAACTTTACGGTTGTCGCTATTTGTAGAGCCTCTGGACCGTATTTACTAGCTGCGCCAATTACAGAACTGGTATCATGTATTGCGATGGCACACCACATTCCAAAATCACTTTGAGACACATTAAAATAATGTCCAACAGCTGGAAATAGAAATAAAGCAACCGAATTTAATATGAATATGACTCCTAAAGCTACTGAGGTTTGTTTTTCGTTAGATTTAATAACGGGTGCAATTGCTGCTATAGCACTTCCACCACAAATTGCTGTTCCACAAGAAATCAAATGCGATGTTTTACTTTCAACTTTAAACCATTTACCCAACAAAGTTCCTAAAATCAATGTGCTTACAATTGAAATAATAGTAAATAAAAAGCCTTCCTTTCCTGCAGCCATTGCGCTTTGAACATTCATACCAAATCCTAAACCAACAACTGAAAATTGCAATAAGTAATTGGTAGCTTTTTGATTCCATGCTAAAAAAGGATGCCCAAATACATTAGCCACAATCAATCCTAATCCTAAACCAATTGGAGGCGAAACAAAAACGGTGGTACAAAATAAAAGCGTCCCAACAAAAAACAGTTGTTGTACAAGTATACTTTCGCTAAAAAATAAATAGGATTGTTTATGAATATCTTTATGAGGAGTTTCCAATGTAAAGTTGTTGAATTAGTACTTTACAAAGGTGCGTACATTAATCTAAAAGCACCAATTGCAAATTATAATCTACTATAACTTTAAATTATAATGGTTCGAAATATTTTGAATAAACAATTCAGACAAAGAATCTGTTTTTCCTTGTAATGTAATGATATAAAAATAACGTTCGATTACTAAGTCTTTAATGTCTAGAATAGCCAATTCATTGTTTTTAAGCTCTTTTTGCACCGCATGAATTGACATAAAAACAACACAGTCAGAGTTCAATAAATACGATTTAATACTTTCAGTACTTCCCAATTGCATTTCTACTTGCAAATCAGAACCTTTAATTTCAAAAGGTTTTAAAGCATGCTCAATTACTTCAAGTGTTCCTGAACCTTGTTCACGTATTAAAAATTGCATTTTTTTAAGGTCAGTTAGCTCAATCTCATCTTGTTGCACCAGCGGATTGGAGCTATTACAAACTAAAACCAATTCATCTTTTAAAAAAGGGGTGTATTTTATCAATTTATTTTTAGACTGCCCTTCTACAATGCCCATTTCAATTTCTTGCTGCACCAGTGCATGCTCAATTTGTTCCGTATTGCCGTTTAACAAACTTACTTTGACGTCCTGTAGTTTTAAATGAAATTTAGCTAATAAAGGCGGAATAATATATTGTGAAATTGTTGTACTCGCTCCTAACCGTAGTAATCCTGAGCGCTGGTTAATCAGCGTACTCATGTCAAAATCTATCTCGCGATACATTTCAAAAATATTTTTGGCATGTTTTAACAATACAGTTCCGGCGTGTGTCAATGCTATTTTAGAACCGTTTCTATCAAATAATTTAATTCCGTATTGTTCTTCTAATTCTTGTATGTGCTTTGAAATGGCAGGTTGAGTGATAAACAATTCAGCTGCGGCTTTGGTAAAACTCAATCGATTGGCAACGGTATAAAAAACTTTTAGTCTAAAATCCATAATAAATCTGAATTATAGTAAACCATTGTATTTACGGACAAACCATTCTGTAGCAAGTGAAATAGCAATAATTATGAGTAACCAAATCCAGTCAATTAATGGTGTTTTAACACTATTGCTTTTTTGAATGGCTTTGTATTCTTGACTATCGAGTAGGGTTTTTATTAATTGTTCTTCTTGATTTGCAAAAAATACTTTTCCACTAGTATGAGTTGCTAATTGGCTTAGTTTTTCAACATCTGAATTTACAAATTGCTTTTCAATATCAAAATCTAAAATTTCAAAACTACCCGTGTAAGATGTTTTGGAATTCAACTCTTGAACTGTAAAATCATAAGATCCCGCCTTTAAACCATCAAGATTGACTTTAAAAGTATTATTCCCTTTAACTAAATCGTAATTTTTAGTTTGCTTATTGCCTTTATTTTTTAAAGAAATAGATAGTCGAGCTTTTTCATCAAATTCATAATTTTTATTAAAAAACTGAGCTGTTATCTCAATAGGTTCTCCTGAGTTGTAAAAACGTTCATGCTCTACCACTAAAGATTTTTTGGAATTGTTTGAAGCTAGAAACTGAATAATTTTATCAAGGAATACATCGTACTTTTCAAAAGATTTGTTAGTCACATGAGACTGTAAACGCCATTTCCAGCTATTCTCTCCCATTAAAAAAGCATTTCTACCGAATTGACTTTCTGCAAAAACAAGTAAAGGCATTTGCGTATCAATTACTCTAATTCTTGACGACAACAATACGGTAACACCAGCATTTGTAGTTATGGTGCCAAATGGATTTTGGAGGGGAGGAAAATTTTCAAAGCCAATATTTTCAGCATCAAACAATTTAAATTGAGTGTTAAAAACTGGTAAATAATCCTCTTTTTGTCCACTCATTTTAAAATTAAGTGACGTTTGCTGATTGTTCAAAAAATTAAAATCAGTGCTATTACCAGTGATAATAAAGCTGTTAATTCTCAATTTTGTATTGGCATCAAAAACTGATTTAAACTCTGAATTTGGCTGATACAATATCAAAACCGAATATGGTGTTAAATCCTTAATATCGTTTGGTTTAACAACAGTAACTTTACGCTGTACATTAGCTTCTATTGCTCGTTTTAAAGCTCCTAAATCCGGATGATTTATTGCTGAGACTATTGCAATATTTGTTTTTTGATCAATAACATCAACCGCGAAATTTTTTACATTATTAAAGGTGTTTTTTTCTTTTACTTTTGAAGAAATTGTCGCTTTATAAAGTTGAAGTCCAATTTTATCCGCAGGTAAAAACAACGTT
Organism: Flavobacterium tiangeerense; assembly: GCF_007830355.1. GTDB lineage: Bacteria > Bacteroidota > Bacteroidia > Flavobacteriales > Flavobacteriaceae > Flavobacterium > Flavobacterium tiangeerense. The sequence goes on from NZ_VLKO01000004.1 coordinate 191,189, forward strand.
AGGGATTGTGTTCGTTTTGAAGGAGAAAAACGCATGCTTTGCTTATTCAAAATAGTTTTCCCTTGAGACAATGAAAAATCAGCTTCCATAGTTTTGGAACCTGAATACTGTAAAAATACTTCTACTGGAAATTTATTTTTATGAAAAGCATACTTATTAACATTCAACTGATTGATTTTAAAATCAAGATAAGTAGCAGTATCTCCTACTACAAAAGGAAATACCCTATTTGATGGATCAAAACTATAAACATAGTCGTTACCTAATGTTTGATTTCCATCAGTAAGCAATACCGTTGGAAAAATTGTATTTTTAAATATACTTTTTAGATTGTTCGCTACAAGATCAATATTGGTTTGACTGCCTCTAAAATCAATATTTGACAAAGGACTAAAATCCTCAGAAAATTGAAAAACTTGAACGTCAAATTTATCATTCAAAGCCGTATTGCTCTGAATATTTTGGAGAATTGCCTTAGTTTTATTTTCATTTTTAAGAAAAGCTATAGAACTTGAATTATCAACCACAATAGCAAGAGGGGTCTTTGTAATGACTAAATTATCACGAGATATTATCGGATTTAGTAATAATAAAAAAAGACAAAAAATAGAGGTAAAACGAAAAAAAGCTAAAAACAAACTCAATTTTGGCTTGTTTTTAGCTTTGTATAAATATTGAAAATATGACAATATGCCCGCTATTAATAATGATAAAACTAATAGTAGCAAGGTAGATGTTGTCATGTAGTGTTTATTAAAATATTTTAAATTTGAAAACTTAAATGTAATCTAGAATTCAATAAAAGTGTAGAATGAATTAAATACTCATTTCGCAAACCTAGGTAAGCATTCCTCCACAAACATTCAATACTTGCCCTGTAACATAAGCACTCATATCCGAAGCAAAGAAAAGACACGCGTTAGCCACATCCTCTGTAGAGCCACCTCTTTTTAACGGAATTCCATCTCTCCATCCTTTTACTACATCTTCGTTTAACTTCGCAGTCATTTCAGTTTCAATAAATCCAGGGGCGATTACGTTACAACGAATATTACGAGATCCTAATTCCAGTGCTACAGACTTTGAAAAACCAATAACTCCAGCCTTAGATGCTGCATAATTAGTTTGTCCTGCATTACCTTTTACCCCTACCACTGAACTCATATTAATAATCGATCCGGCACGTTGCTTTAAAAAAGTACGTTGAATCGCTTTTGTCATATTAAAAACCGATTTCAAATTCACATCCATCACGTTGTCAAAATCTTCTTCGGACATACGCATCAATAAATTATCTTTTGTAATTCCAGCGTTATTAATCAACACGTCAACCGTTCCAAAATCAGCCAAAACAGCATCTACAAATGTTTGCGCTTCGTTAAAATCAGCTGCATTTGATTGATATCCTTTTGCTTTAATACCTAAAGCGTTTAACTCATTTTCTAAAGCCATCGCAGATTCTACTGATGAACTATATGTAAAAGCAACATTGGCTCCATGTTTAGCAAAAACCTCTGCAATCCCTTTTCCAATTCCGCGACTTGCGCCTGTGATAATGGCAACTTTTCCTTCTAGTAATTTCATATTCAAAAATTAGTTTATTTTTTATTTGAAGCTATTCCTGCTATTCACTGCAATCTTTTAGGTCCGCTGTCGCGTACCCAAAAGGATTTCCGTTGCTATCAGGGCTAAAAACGACTTGCCAAATATATACTATTTCCTTTTTTAAAAAAAATTTAGCTTTGATTATGAACAATAATTTTTACAATTAAACCTTCAAAAAACGATATGCTAGTTTATCCCAAAAAGCAGCATAAATAGCAATCAATGTAAATACTAGCAAAAACAAATGATACCATGCATTACTTAAAATATCTATAAAATTTAATTTACCATTTGCATAGTTTAATATCAACAATATCTGAGCTCCATATGGCAATATCCCTTGTATTACACATGAAAAAATATCTAAAATGGTAGCCGATTTTTTAGCACTCAACCCATATTCATCATTAATTTCCTTTGCTATGGGCCCCGTAATAACAATAGAAACCGTATTATTTGCAATAGCTAAATTTGCAAAACCTACTAAAACACCAATTCCTGTTTGTGCTGATTTTTTACTTTTAATTCTTTTCTTTATCTGATTCAAAACCCATGTAATACCTCCAGCCTTGTCCACCATAGCTGCTAATCCACCTGTAAACATTGAAAGTAGAAAAATATCGGTCATGCTCGTAAATCCTTCATAAATTTTCTGAGTAAACTCCATTACTGTAAAAGAATCATTATAAAAACCAATAAAACCCGCAATTATGGTACCTAATAGTAAGGTGTAAAAAACGTTGACACCTACAACTGCTAAAATTATCACTAAAACATAAGGCAAGATAGCCCATAATGAATAATCACTTTTTGCAATATCCACAGAAATAACATCTGAATTAAATCCCAAATAAAAGAAAATTAAAATAGTAACAATTGCCGCCGGAAGTGCGATAAACAAATTGATCTTAAACTTATCTTTTAAATCACAACCTAGGGATTGAGTGGCAGCTATAGTAGTATCTGATATCATTGATAAATTATCTCCTAGCATAGAGCCACCAAGTAAAGCGCCTGCTATCAATGGCATAGAAGCACCACTTTTATCAGCAAGTGATATTGCAATAGGTCCTATTGCAACTATAGCTCCAACAGATGTACCTGTAGCAGTTGATAAAAACGAGGCTATTAAGAAAATTCCCAATGGAAAATACGCTACATCAATGGTATTAATACCTAGGTTCACAACTGCATCAACTCCACCCATGGCTTTACTCACCACAGCAAAAGCGCCTGCAAATAAATAAATCAAACACATGGTTATAATTTTACTATCACCACAACCAGCAATTAAAGTATCAACTTTATCTTCTGTACTGTTTTTAAATAAAATAAAAGCAGCAACAATACCTACCAAAACAGCAACAGGAGAAGGAAAAGCATAAAAATCATTAAGCAAAATACCTGCTCCTAAAAAAGTAAAAATAAAAATAAATAGCGGAATCAATGCAAAAGGATTTCCAGATTCCTTAGTAAAATTTGTCATAAAAATAATTTTAAATTAAGTGTTATGACGAAAAACAAAGCTGGTATTGGGAATGTAAACAACATTTTTTCCAAAAGATTTGGCTTATCGTTTTAGCACCTTGCTTGTTGTTGCAGGTTGCTATCCTATTGAAGGATTCGTGATAACGGGTGCAAAAGTAATTAATATTTTATAACAAATTAAACAAACACTTTAAAATTTAGAATATTATGCAATATTTAACAAACAGAACTTTATTTAAAAATAAAAATCTCATAAAATAAAGTATTATTAAATTAAAAATTATCATAAATTAAACTATCTTTAATAAATATAGTCTAATGAATATCAAAATAAATGATACAATTCATATAATATTAACATTAATAGAATTATTATGAAAAAACACCTGTCATCAATCTGCTTTATTTTAGTTCTAAGTTGTAGTAAAAATGATGACGCAAATGAATATGTTGCTATTGATCCGTATCCTAATATTACAACAACATTTAGCGGCAAAATAAATGTTAACAAACTGGATAATTATGCTAACCAAACGATTCCTAGCTATATCACAAAAGATAATACAGCTGGGAATACTATAACAGACAAAGGCGCTACTTTAGGTCGGGTCTTATTTTATGATAAGAATTTGTCATCAAAAAACACCATCTCATGCTCCTCTTGTCACATTCAAGCAAATGCTTTTGGAGATGTTGCAGCAGCTAGTACAGGAGTAAACGGGACAACTAGTAAACACTCTATGAGATTAATAAATACCAGATTTTCAAATGAAAATAAATTCTTTTGGGATGAGAGAGCGGCAACTTTAGAAAATCAGGTAACCCAACCTATTCAAGATCACGTAGAAATGGGTTTTAGTGGTACACTAGGCGATGGCAACTTTACTGCATTAATTACTAAACTACAAAACATAGGGTATTATAAAGAATTGTTCAAGTTTGTATATGGATCAGAAGATATTACCGAAAATAAAATTCAATTAGCATTATCACAATTTGTAAGAAGCATTCAATCATTCGATGCAAAATACGATGCTGGTCGAGCACTTGTTACAAATGACAACCAACAGTTTCCTAATTTTACTAATCAAGAAAACCAGGGTAAAAACTTATTCTTGGCTCCTCCAGTATTTGACGCAACGGGAAACAGAACAGCAGGAGGTGTAGGTTGCGCAGGTTGTCATCAAGCTCCTGAATTTAGTATTGACCCAAACAGTAGAAATAATGGAATAATCGGGATTCTAAATGAAAATGGAATTGACATCACAAATACTAAATCACCATCACTTAGAGACTTGGTAAAAGCTGATGGGAGTAGCAATGGCGCTTTCATGCATACTGCTAATTTGAATACACTTCAAAATGTAATAGGCCATTACGGCACAATAAACCTAGCACCTGGAAATACAAATCTTGACCCTAGGTTAAGGCCAAATGGTTTTGGTCAAAAATTGAATTTAACAGCCACAGAAGTAGATGCTTTAATCGCCTTTGTAAAAACCTTAACTGGAACAAATGTCTATGTAGATACAAAATGGTCAACACCTTTTAAATAACAAAAAAGTCCCCAAATCTACATTTGGGGACTTTTAATTTTTAATCAAAATGAACTTAAAAAGCTACATTCCATCTTGGTAATCTTCCATTTTCATCAAAGAAATTTTGTAAAATCACACCTTCAACTGCAGTTGGAATTCCTTTTGAGTCTGTATTAAAAGTTTCATACCAAACTACTTCAAGCGCGGTAATGTCTTCAATTTTCATTTGTGCAGGCCAAGAATATTTTCTTCCCGTTTTAGCAAATTGATGCCCCTCTACAATCTTGTCATAAAGCCCGCCATTTTTTGCTTTTAAAGCACCATTATTTTGAACAGTTCCTGTAGAACCTACCATAATCAACTCTTTTGAATCACCTACGGCATACACTAAAAACACCCCTGATCCATCCGAAGCATTGCAAACTTCAGCAAGACTATCTTCAATAGTGAAAGAAAATTGATTGGTAACTTTGAATTTTTCTAATTCTTTGTACATATATATTTTTTATTAGGAACTAGCCATGAACATCACTTTACGAGTAGTAAAATAAACCATAACAAGTTCATTTGCATTTTATTGATTTTGATATAAAATCAGATTTTCAATAAAGTGCAAAGGTATTTTTTTTAATTCTATTTATCATAAAAAAGCCTCACAAATTGTGAGGCTTTACTATTATTTAGAAAAAGCTTAGATTATCCTAAAACTTCTTTTACTTTTTTACCAATTTCAGCTGGTGAATCCACAACGTAAATACCACATTCTCTCATGATTTGTTTTTTAGCCTCAGCTGTATCGTCAGATCCACCAACAATTGCACCTGCATGACCCATTGTACGCCCTGCTGGAGCAGTAACTCCCGCAATGAAACCTACAACTGGCTTACGGTTTCCATCCGCTTTGATCCATTTTGCAGCATCAGCTTCAAGTTGACCGCCAATTTCACCTATCATTACGATACATTCAGTCTCTGGATCATTCATTAACAATTCAACAGCTTCTTTTGTAGTAGTTCCAATGATTGGATCTCCACCAATACCAATTGCAGTAGTAATTCCTAAACCTTGTTTAACTACTTGATCTGCTGCCTCATAAGTTAAAGTTCCTGATTTAGACACAATACCTACAGTTCCTTTTTTGAATACAAAACCTGGCATAATCCCTACTTTAGCTTCACCTGGAGTAATAATTCCAGGACAGTTAGGTCCTATCAATCTTGCATTTCTTTCTTTTACATAACTGTTTGCTTTTATCATATCAGCAACAGGAATTCCTTCGGTAATTGCTATGATTACTTTAATTCCAGCATCAGCAGCTTCCATAATAGCATCAGCAGCAAAAGCTGGTGGTACAAAAATGATAGTTGTGTCAGCTCCCGCTTGGTCAACAGCATCTTTTACAGTATTAAATACAGGTCTGTCTAAGTGACTTGTTCCTCCTTTACCAGGAGTTACACCACCTACAACATTGGTACCATACTCAATCATTTGAGAAGCATGGAAAGTCCCTTCACTTCCTGTAAAACCTTGAACTATTATTTTGGAATCTTTGTTAACTAAAACACTCATGATATATTATTTATGTAGTTTTTAAAATCGTTATGCAAAAGTATAAAATACTAATCAGTAATTGGTATTCAAAAATATTTTTTTTTGACACTAAATATTATGATAATTGGCTCATTTGAAAACCTCGATAGAGTTTATCGTCTTTAATTTGCCAAATCACAATAAAATGTGCCAAAAGCATCTCTTCTCTAGGGTTTTCAATTGTTTTTACAAAATGCGAATAACGCACAGATACTAAATCATTTTCAGCAACAACATGATTTATTCGAACTTTTGATCGTACATAGGCTTTACTTAATTCATCCGAAAGTAACAGTAAAGACGCAAAATTGTGTTCTACAAATCCTTTGCTACTATTCCACTCTAAAACAATTTCTGGATGCAAAAAATCTTTTAAAACTGTACTATCAATAAAAGCATCTGATTTGTAAAAATTCTGAACAATTTCTTTAGCAGACATATTATTTAATTTTATTTAAAATTTCGGGAATTTTTTTAATGTTGGCCAACTGCTTTAATTTCTCTCTTGATTCTTCAATTGGAGTCCCAAAATATGACTTTCCTCCTTCAACAGATTTTGTTACTCCAGTTTGACCCATTATTACTGCCTTTGTACCAATTGTGATTCCACTTGTAGTTCCTACTTGTCCCCACATGGTTACTTCATCCTCAATAATTACACAACCTGCAATACCAGTTTGAGATGCAATTAAACATTTTTTACCAATAACGGTATCATGCCCTACATGCACTTGGTTGTCAATTTTTGTTCCTTCACCAATAGTTGTATCTCCAGTCACTCCTTTATCAATGGTGCAAAGGGCACCTATCCCAACATTGTCTTCAATAACAACTCTACCGCCAGAAACCAATTGATCATAACCCTCTGGACGTTTTTTATAATAAAAAGCATCAGCCCCTAAAACAGTACCAGCGTGTATTATAACATTATTACCTATTACAGTATGGTCATAAATAGCAACATTAGAATGTATTAAACAATTATTTCCAATGACAACATGATTTCCAATAAAAGTATTGGGTTGAATAACTGTTCCTTCACCAATTACAGCAGTGCTAGAAATAGCAACATTAGAAAATTGAAAGGGTTTAAAATGCCTTGTTAAAATATTAAAATCTCGAAACGGATCATCAGATAATAACAATGCTTTACCTTCAGGACAAGCAACCTCTTTATTGATTAATATTATGGTTGCCGCAGATTGTAATGCTTTATCATAATATTTAGGATGGTCAACAAAAACGATATCTCCTGGTACTACAACATGAATTTCATTCATACCGTAAACAGGAAAATCAGCATCACCAATGTATTTACAATTGATGATGCTTGCTATTTCTTGTAAAGCATGTCTTTTTTGGAACTTCATTAACTATTTTTTATTAAAATCAAAATATTTTGAAAAATAGAACAACTAATAACTTATTCTTTCACGCGCTCCATGTAAGAACCACTTGCTGTATCAATTTTAATTTTGTCACCTTCATTGATAAATAAAGGTACATTCACACTAGCACCTGTTTCTACCGTAGCAGATTTAGTAGCATTGGTTGCAGTATTTCCTTTTATTCCCGGCTCAGCGTACGTAACTACAAGAATAACAGAAGCTGGCATATCTACAGATAATGGCAAATCAGTTTCAGTGTTAATACTTACCATTACATTTTCACCTTCTTTTAATAAATCAGGAGAATCCAAAATATTTTTGTTCAATGTAATTTGTTCAAAAGTCTCCGTGTTCATAAAGTGAAACTCGTCACCCTCAGGATACAAAAATTGAAATTTATGATTTTCTACACGAACTTCGTCAATTTTATGACCTGCCGAAAAAGTATTGTCTAATACTTTACCATTTGTTAAACTTCTTAATTTTGTTCTTACAAATGCTGGTCCTTTTCCTGGTTTAACATGTAAGAATTCAATAATTTTATAAATATCGTTGTTGTACTTGATACACAATCCGTTTTTAATATCTGAAGTAGATGCCATTTTATCATTTATTTATTTTTTCCATTTCAAGTACTCTACTATTAAGTACAAAAGTCAAAATGAAAACTTGTTAATTATTTGTATTTAATTCTCTTAAAAATCTATGCACAATCATTGCTATTCTCATTATTCTTCTATCAGAAGCATATTGCAACAGCATTAATAATTTCCTGAATATCCTTTCATAACTCCTCGAGAAGAGTTCCTAATAAAATCAATTATTTCATCTCTTTCTGGAGTTGCTTCCATTTCGGCTTCAATAATTCCTAAAGCTTGGGTAACATTATAATTTTTTTGATATAAAATTCTATAAATATCTTGAATTTCTCTAATTTTATCAGAAGAAAAACCTCGTCTTCTTAAACCAACAGAATTAATACCCACATAGGAAAGCGGTTCTTTGGCAGCTTTAGTGTAAGGTGGTACATCTTTTCTTAATAAAGAACCTCCAGAAATCATAGCATGATCTCCTACACTAATAAACTGATGTATCGCTGACAATCCGCCTATAATGGCATAATTCCCAATGGTAACATGTCCACCTAGTAAAACACCATTAACAATTATGGCGTTATTCCCTACGTGACAATCATGTGCAATGTGTGCAGTTGCCATGATAAGACAATTGTCACCAATCACTGTTTGTCCAGATGCAATTGTTCCTCTATTTATAGTTACGCCTTCTCTTATAGTACAATTATCTCCTATGATTACTAATGAATCTTCTCCTCCAAATTTTAAGTCTTGTGGAACTGCAGATATTACTGCACCAGGAAATATATTACAATTTTTTCCAATTCTTGCACCTTCCATTATGGTAACATTTGAACCTATCCAAGTTCCATCCCCAATAACAACGTTATTATGAATGGTTGTAAAAGGTTCTATTACAACATTTTTGGCAATTTTAGCACCGGGATGAACATAGGCTAGTGGTTGATTCATCAGCTTTTTTATTTATTTTAAATTATTGCAATTGAAGGTTTCATGTTTTAAAACATGTCAATCCAATTTTACTGTTTTTTTGCAATCTGCGCCATAAGTTCAGCCTCGGCTACAAGCTTACCATTTGCGTAAGCATTTGCTTGCATATGACAAATCCCTCTTCGAATAGGCGTAATTAAATCACACTTAAATATTAAAGTATCACCTGGTAATACTTTGTGCTTGAACTTGACATTATCAATTTTCATAAAATAAGTCAAATAATTTTCAGGATCTGGCACCGTACTTAATACAAGTATTCCTCCGGTTTGTGCCATTGCTTCAACAATTAAAACACCTGGCATTACTGGAGCCTCTGGAAAATGTCCTACAAAGAAATTTTCATTCATTGTAACATTTTTCATACCTACAACATGACTTTCAGACATTTCTATAATTCTATCAATCAATAAAAATGGAGGTCTATGAGGTAACACCGCCATAATTTTATGGATATCCATCAAAGGTTCTTGATTCAAATCATAAACAGGAACATAATTTCTTTGTTCAATTTTAATGATTTTGGCCATTTTTTTTGCAAATTGTGTATTCACATAATGTCCTGGCTTATTTGCAATTACTTTCCCTTGAATTCGAGTACCTATTAAAGCTAAATCACCTACTACATCTAATAATTTGTGTCTTGCAGCCTCATTAGGATAATGTAAAGTTAGGTTGTCTAGAATTCCATTTGGTTTAACCGAAATTTCATCTTTACCAAATGCAACCTTTAAATTTTCCATAGTAGATGCTGAAATTTCCTTATCAACATATACAATTGCATTGTTTAAATCGCCTCCTTTAATCAAACCATTTTCTAATAATGACTCTAATTCATGAAGGAAACTAAATGTTCTCGAATCAGCAATTTCATTTTTAAAATCGGCAATGCTTTTTAGATTTGCATTTTGAGTACCCAAGATTTTAGTTCCAAAATCAACCATTGTTGTTACGCAGTATTGATCACTAGGCATTACTAAAATTTCACTTCCTGATGCTTCGTCAAGATAAGAAATTACTTCTTTTACAACATATACTTTACGCTTAGCGTTTTGCTCTTCAAAACCTGCATTTTCAAGTGCTTCTACAAAATATTTTGAAGAACCATCCATAATTGGTAGTTCTGAGGCATTTAGTTCTATGATGATATTATCAAGATCACAACCTATTAGTGCTGCTAAAACATGCTCAGGAGTTTGGATCTTTACACCTAGTTTTTCTAAGTTTGTCCCTCTTTGCGTGTTTACTACATAATTTGCATCAGCTTCAATAACTGGTTGTCCTTCTAAATCAACTCTTACAAAAGTAAAACCATTATTCACGGGAGCTGGTTTGAAAGTCATTTTAACTTCTTTTCCGGTATGTAAGCCCACTCCTGTAAGTGAAATTTCTGTTTTGATGGTTTTCTGTTCAACCATTGTTTCCATTTTTTTGGTTTAAAATTTTCTTTTTTAATTCTTGTATTTCGGCAACAATTTTAGGTAAATTTTTAAAATGCACGTAGGACTTACTAAAATCATTATACCCAAATGAAGGACTTCCTTGTAAAACTTCATTGTCTTTTACGTTACGTCCCACGCCTGATTGCGCTTGAATGCGAACATTGTTACCTATTGTTAAATGGCCAGATATCCCAACCTGACCTCCTATCATGCAGCTTCGGCCAATTTTTGTAGAACCAGCTACACCAGTTTGAGCTGCAATAACGGTGTTCTCTCCTATCTCAACATTATGAGCAATCTGAATTTGATTATCAAGCTTTACACCTTTCCTAATGATGGTAGATCCCAAGGTAGCTCTATCAACAGTAGTGCAAGAACCTATATCAACATTATCTTCAATAATTACATTGCCTATTTGAGGTATTTTTGTGTACGTTCCGTCTGGATTTGGAGCAAAACCAAAACCATCAGATCCAATGATGGCACCAGAGTGAATGGTACAGTTTTTTCCAACAATCGTTTCAGAATACACTTTTGCACCAGCAAAAAGAGTTGTATTATCTCCTAAAACTACATTATCACCAATAAAACAATTGGGATAAATTTTTACATTATCACCCAAAACTACGTTTTCGCCCACATAACTGAAGCTTCCTAAGTATAAATTAGCACCTACTTTTACACTTTTCGAGATAAATGAAGGTTGCTCAACTCCTGCTTTATTTTGTTTAACTTGGTCATAAAACTCTAACAATTTTGTAAACGATGCGTAAGCATCATCAACTTTTATCATGGTTGTATAAACCGTATTATCAGGCACAAAACTTTGATTTACAATAGTTATAGATGCTTTAGTTGAATATATATGATTGTTATATTTTGGATTTGAAAGAAAAGTTAGAGACCCCTCTGTCCCCTCTTCAATTTTTGATAATGTAGAAACTTCAGCCATAGGATTGCCTACAACCTCTCCCTCCAGAATCTCCGCTATTTGTGCTGCTGTAAATTTCATTGCGACAAAAATATAAAAAAATAGATTTTAAATGCTGTTTTTATAACAGTTGTTTTGGGAAACATAAATAATACTTGGTAACCAACTTTGATAATGATTTCAAATTTAGCTGATCAGATGACTCAATTACATCCTCAATTGTACTATCTTTTTTAAGAATTCGTATCGGATCCGCTTCTTTACTGTAGGCTTGATTCTTGATTTTTCCTTTAAAAATAAAATAATTTGTATCTGATAATGAAATAGATTTGAGAGCCGCAAATCGCTCTTGCAAGGGTTGCAAATCCTCTTGGGTTACCTTTTCAGTTGTTAACTTTATTTTCAACAAATCACGGTTTATTATCATTTTACTCAAGTTAGACAATATAAAATCATCATTTTTTTGCCAACTTTTTAAAGCACCTATAATATCAAAATCATCTAATTGCGCAAATAAATCTAACGTACTGTCATCAAATGTATCTATGGTAACTTTATTTTGCATAAAATATAAAAGTGGGTCACTGCAAGGAAGCTCAATGCCTTTTAAAGTTAATTCTTTAGCTCGCTTTAAGATTTTCATTAAAATTAACTCAGCCACAAGACTTGTTTTATGCAAATAGGCTTGCCAATACATTAATCTTCTAGACATTAAGAATTTTTCCACAGAATAAATACCTTTTTCCTCAATGACAAGATAATCATCTACCACATTCATCATTTGGATTAAACGCTCCGAATTTACATTACCCTCAGCAACACCAGAGTAAAAACTATCTCGTTTTAAATAATCCATTCGATCCATATCTAGCTGACTAGAAATCAATTGTAACATGAATTTTCGGTTGTATTCTCCTTTAAAAACCTGGATTGCTAAACTGAGTTGCCCATTAAATTCAATATTTAATTTATTCATAAAAAGCAATGAAATAGCTTCATGGTGCACATCCTCTACAATACTTTTTTCCATAGCATGTGAAAAAGGACCGTGCCCAATATCATGTAATAAAATGGCAATATAAAGTGCATTTTCTTCTTCTAGCGATATCTCTACTCCTTTAAAGCGTAGCACATCAACTGCTTTTTGCATCAAATGCATGCACCCTAACGCATGATGAAAACGAGTATGATTGGCACCAGGATATACTAAATATGACAATCCCATTTGAGAAATTCTTCGCAAACGCTGAAAATACGGATGCTGAATCAAATCATATATTAAAGCGTTTGGTATGGTAATGAATCCATAAATGGGGTCATTAAATATTTTGAGTTTATTAATTTGAGTCACTTTTTACGTAAAATTTAGTCAACAAATATATGTAAAATTGATGTTGAAATTTCAATTTATAAAAAACCAATTAAATTCTAGTACCTTCATGTGCGCTAGCAAGAACCTGAAAAAAATGTTTCTTAAATCTAATTCGTTAAAAACTATTTACGGTTAAAAACAAGAAACCTTTATAAAAATAAAGGTTTCTTGTTTTTATAAGCACATAAATTATACGTTGAGTTTACTGTTTTTTCGACTAAAACCAAAATAAACTACAAGTCCGATTAGCAACCAAACTCCAAAATAAATCCAGTTCCATACACTTAATTCAGCCATCATGTACAGGCAGCAAATTAAACCCAGTAAAGGTATTAATGATAAATTTGCTTTGTAAGACCAAACTGTAAGTCCAAGTAGTGTAATAATAAAAATCCACATTGGAATTTTATGTTTAAACAAGCTAAAACCACTTTCGTATTTAATAGAGTCGTCAACAGGAAGTCCAGAGATGATTTTTGAATACTGCACATCATCACCTTGATATTGACTCAATAATTGTTCTAGATCTGGTGTTTCAACCGTACTATTTTTTGGATCAACAGTTACTAAATATTGATACACTTTTTGAGTTTCTTCTTTATTTAGAGCAGTAATTATAGAAGATGGACTATTGAGTTGAGTTTCATTGGTAATGAAATCCATTGTTGCTTTTTTATTATATCCAAATGTAGCAGCAATTCCTACAAGTAATAAAACAGGCATTATAAATTTTGAATTCACATATGGTGTTTTAAACTTACCACGAGGAATATCTTTTTTATTTTGCAAAACCAAGACACCCGCACACACTAGCACAAAAGCAAACAAAGTTCCAATACTACATAAATCTGTTACCAATGTTAAGTTTAAAAACAAAGCCGGAATAGCAACCACAAAACCAGTAACGATGGTAGCGTACGAAGGAGTTTGATATTTAGGATGCACTTTAGAAAAACGTTTTGGCAACAAGCCATCACGACTCATACTCATCCAAATACGAGGTTGTCCCATTTGAAAAACCAATAAAACACTTGCCATTGCTACTACTGCACTTACCGCAATAATACCAGACATCCATTTTAAATCTAGTTTTTCAAAAACAAAAGCAAGCGGATCACCTACATTAAGAAGGTCATAGCTTACCATACCTGTAAGTACAAGTGCAATTGCAATATACAATAGTGTACATATAATTATAGCCCACATCATTCCTCGAGGTAAATCACGTTGAGGATCTTTACACTCCTCTGCAGTTGTTGAAATAGCATCAAAACCAATATAAGCAAAAAATACGGCTGAAACTCCTTTTAAAACTCCCGAAACTCCATTTGGAGCAAACGGATGCCAATTAGCAGTATCTACATAAAAAACACCCACGGCTATTACTAAAAGAACGATACATAATTTTACAACAACCATTATATTACTTGCATTTCGCGACTCTTTCATACCGCGGTAAATCAAGGCAGTAATCAAAACAATAATCAATAAAGCAGGTAAATCAGCTACGAAATGAAAAGAACCAATTACTGGAGATGTATTCCAAGCAGTATAAGCATCCTGAAGTGCAGGACTTAAATCTGCATAGCTTTTTCCTGCTTGCATGAGAGCTGTGGCTTCATCAAATCCTCGAGATGCCGATAAGAAATCCATTTGGATCCATTGGGGCAAATGAATGCCTCCACTAGAGAGTAAACTGGTAAAATAATCACTCCAAGATATGGCCACTGTAATATTCCCGACGGAATACTCCATGATCAAAGCCCAACCTATAATCCATGCTATAATTTCACCAAAAGCAACATAAGAATACGTATAAGCACTTCCAGAAACAGGAACCATAGAGGCAAATTCAGCATAAGCAAAAGCAGCAAAACTACAGGCAATTGCCGTAAATAGAAACAAGAAAATTACTGCTGGTCCACCATCAGCACTTGCTTTACCAATGGTACTAAAAATACCAGCTCCTACAATTGCAGCAATCCCAAAAGCTGTTAAATCCCTAGCTGTTAAATGTTTTCCTAATGCATTGTGACCTTCTGCATTATTTTTTTCAACTTGATTTAATATATCTTGAACTGTTTTTTTTCTAAACAAACCCTTTAATGACATGTTGACTATTTTAATTGATACTATTCATGCAAAACTTCTATGTAAAATGTTCCTAAAAGTTGCTTGCGGATTCAAAAGTATAAAACTAATTGAATTAATACGGTTTTATACACGTATTTTTTAAATATTTTTTAATTTAAATGACTTGAATTATGAAAATAAAAGTCAAATAAATTATTTAATATTCTATAAAAAATTAAATTCACTTAATTTTAACTTATTTGATGTTATTTCAATAATTTAGATTAAGAAACTTTTCAGAATTGTGATAGGATGTTCTGCTTTTTTTCCTGTTCCGTCAAAAATTTGATGTCTACAGCTTGTACCTGCTGCAACTAGAACTATTTCAGGATCAGCGGTTCTAATTTTTGGAAATAAAGTATCCTCTCCCATTTGCATACTAACTTCATAATGTTCTTTCTCATAACCAAAAGAACCTGCCATACCACAACAACCCGAATTGAAGATAGTAACCGTGCTATTCTCAGGAAGATTTAGCATGGCAAATGTAGCTTGTGTAGTACTTAATGCTTTTTGATGACAATGCCCATGTATTTTTATGGTTTGTTTTTTATTTGAAAAATGAGCTTTTGTAATTTTACCTTTTGTGATCTCATTTTTAAAGAATTCCTCAATAGTGTAAACATTTTCAGCCAACTCTTTCGCTTTTAATTTATCATCTGCTAGGCGAAGGTATTCATCCCTAAAAGTCAAAATTGCTGATGGTTCGATACCAATTAACGGCGAGTCTTCAGAAATATATTCAGAAAAAACAGAAACATTGTAATTTGCAATTGCTTTGGCCTGTTCCAAAAAACCCTTTGATATAAACGCACGTCCGCTTTCTTCATGATCCAAAAGAATTACTTGGTACCCTAATTTTGTTAATACTTGATAAGCGTCTATACCAACTGAAACATCATAATAATTTGTAAACTCATCACAAAACAAGAATACTTTTCCGTTTTCAAAAACACGAGTAATTTCGTTTTCACTATTTTTCTCATACCACTTTCTAAAAGTTTGTTTAGCTAATAATGGTACTTCTCTTTTGGGTGCAATTCCCATGCTTTTTTTTACAAATGGCAAATTAACCATGTAATTAGTAAGTCTGGGAAAAAGACTTCCCAACCCATTAAGTTTAGCATTGTAAGCAAAAACTTTATTTCTCCAAGAATAGCCATTCGTTTCTTGATATTGATATAAAAACTCCGATTTCAATGCAGCAACATCTACATTACTTGGACATTCGCTCGCACATGCTTTACAACTTACACACAAATCAAAAACTTCATATAATTCTTTATGGTCAAATTTATTGTCTTGTTGTGATTGTGTTAAAAATTCACGCAATGCATTAGCCCTTGCTCGGGTAGTATCTTTCTCATTTCTGGTTGCTCTATAACTGGGACACATGGTTCCTCCTGCCGAAGGTAGTTTTCTACAATCACCAGAGCCATTGCATTTTTCGGCAGCTCTAAGCACTCCCATACTATCCGAAAAATCTTGAATCGTTTTGATTTCAGGTTCTAATCTTCCAGCTTCAAACCGTAAATTTTCATCCATTTTAAAAGCATTCACAATTTTACCCTCATTCATAATACAATGAGGATCAAAAGCAAATTTGATTCTTTTAAGCAATTCGTAATTTTTTTGCCCAATCATAAATGGCAAAAACTCACCTCGCACAATACCATCACCATGCTCCCCACTTAAAGAACCTCTATATTTTTTGACCAATATTGCAACTTCTGTAGCAATATTTCTGAATTGGTGAATGCCTTCTTTGGTCTTTAAATTCAATACTGGCCTAAGATGCAATTCACCAGCACCGGCATGAGCATAGTAAATAGCACTTTGGCCATGACGTTCCATCATACTTGAAAAATCAGCAATGTATTGCGGTAAATCACTTAATTCAACCGCTGTGTCTTCAATAGAATCAGCAGCTTTATCATCACCCACAATGCTTCCCAAAAGTCCTAAACCTGCCTTTCGCAAATCATTAATCTTATCAATATCAGTCCCATAAATTTTAGGCAAGGCATAGCCAAAATTGTTTTTTTCTAAATCCGCTATCAATAGATCTGCTTGATTTTCTGCATCTTCCATACTTTCATAGGAGGCTACTTCAAGCATGATCACTGCTTTGGGTTCACCCTGAATAAAAAACCTATTTTTGGCCTGTTCTCTATTGCTTTTTGTGCAGTCAAGTATGGTATCATCCATCATTTCACAAGTGTACAAATGATGCTTCATAGCAGTAACTACGGCCTCAAGACTTTCTTGAATAGAATGAAAATGAGCTACAACCATTACATTATTGGTAGGCGGAAGTACGTCTACTTTTAATGTAATTTCAGTAATAAAAGCAAGAGTTCCTTCGCTTCCGCAAATCAGCTTGGCTACATTTATAGTTTTTTGGTTTCCACCAAAAAGTTCTGACTGCAAAAGCAAATCAACTGCATAGCCAGTATTTCTTCGATGAATTTCAGGTTTTGGAAATTCATCGATAATTTCTTTTTGATTTTCAACATTTGAAAGTTCCTCATATAAAGAGCTGTAAATAGCACTTTCAAGTGTATTTCCTTTTGTTTTTTCGATAAATGCATCAGAAGTAATTTCGTTAAAAACAACTTTCGAGCCATCACTTAAAATGGCATGAATCTCCTGAACCTTGTCTCTTGTTACTCCATAGCGTATGGAAGTGGTGCCAGAGGAATTGTTACCTACCATTCCTCCTATCATACATCGGTTTGAAGTAGACGTATTGGGACCAAAAAACAAACCGTATTCTTTTAAAAACAAATTAAGTTCATCCCGAATCACTCCTGGCTGTACCGTTACGCTTTTATTTGTAGCATCAAATGAAATTATCTTTGTAAAATGTTTAGAAACATCTACAATGATTCCGTTTCCTACCGTTTGCCCAGCTAGTGATGTACCAGCGGTTCTTGGTGTGATTGAAATTTTATTTTGAGCAGCAAACTGTATGATTTTGATAATGTCATTTTCGGTTTTGGGTATAGCTACAAGAAGGGGTTTAATACGATAAGCAGATGCATCTGTGGCATACAAAGTTTTATGTAATTCATCTTGTAAAAGAGCTCCCTCAAATGACTGGGATAATTGTTCCAATTGAAGCGATATTGACATCTATATGTGCTAAATTTGTTAATTTACAAATATAAAAATATCACTTGGTTTTAAACCAAAAAATAGAGAAGATAAAAGAACAATTTAGAATCTTAATTTGAAAGATAGCGAATGGAGCTCTAATTTTGGTCTACAAATTGCAATGTTGTTTTAGTGAATATTTAAAAATTTGGCGTTCTATTTCACTAAAAAAACTATTTTTGAAAATTAAAACGATTTGACTTTAATGAAGACTCATAAAAACCCTATATTTCTCACTATTCTTTTACTCCTTTTTTTCACAAACGGCATAGCGCAGTCACCAACTCTTCATCCAAAAAATGAATTTAGAGCTGTATGGATAGCAACTGTAGTAAATATTGACTGGCCTAAAAAAGGAACCGATAGCGTAAGCAAACAAAAAGCGGATTATCTAGAACTCCTTGATACTTATAAAAAACTAAATTACAATGCTGTAATTGTGCAAATAAGAAGCGTGGGCGATGCATTTTACCCAACACAACTTGCGCCATGGTCACGTTTTTTAACAGGAAAAGAGGGAAAAGCTCCAGATCCTTACTACGATGCACTTCAATGGATGATTACTGAAGCACACACTAGAGGTTTTGAATTTCATGCGTGGTTAAATCCGTACAGAGCAACTATGGACTACAACACCCAAATTTTAAGTTCTGAGCACGATTATTTCAAACACCCTGAGTGGATGATAAAATATGGTGGTAAAATCTATTATAACCCTGCTTTGCCAGAAGTACAAGCACATTTATTGAATGTGGTAAATGAAGTAGTAACAAATTACGATATTGATGCCATCCATTTTGATGATTATTTCTATCCTTACCGAATTCCTGGAGAAGCCTTTAATGATAGTGCTTCTTATTCGAAGTATGGAAACGGAATGAAACTTGAGGACTGGAGACGCTCTAACGTGAACACTTTTGTAAAAGATGTAGCTGTTGCTATCAAGAAAAATAAGCCTTGGGTTCAATTTGGCATAAGTCCTTTTGGCGTATGGCGCAACAAATCAGTTGATCCAAAAGGTTCTGATACCGAAGCGGGTCAAACCAATTATGATGATTTATTTGCCGATCCACTGGCTTGGATGGATCAAAAATGGATTGATTACATTATTCCGCAGTTGTATTGGAGCATTGATCATCCTAAAGCATCGTATGCAAAACTGTTACGCTGGTGGTCTGAGAATTCAAAAAACACAGCCATTTACATCGGAAATAGCAGTTATAAAGTCAACACAGATTCTGATAAAAAATGGAACAATCCCAATGAAATACCCAATCAAATTGACTTAACCAGAACCTATAAAAATGTGCAAGGAAATGCTTTTTTCAGCGCCAAGTCATTTGTAAATAAAAATCAAAGTGTTACAACTCTACTAGCACAAAACCAATATAAATACCCAGCCTTAACTACTGTGGTTCCAGCTGCTATTAAAAAAAATGAAGTTGTACCAGTAGTTCAAGCGGCTTTTAGTAATGAAATTGCGTCCGGATTTCAAATTGTATATCCCACGGGCTCAAAAATGCGCTATGCAGTAATTTACGGCTCTGCGGCCAATGCTAAAATCGATGTTAATGACTCAAGTCACATTATTGATAAAGTAGCTTTAATTGAAAATTTAGAAACCCTTCAAATATTTGTTCCAACTTATAAATTACATAAAAACAAAACCTGTGCAGTAACTTTTATAGACTATTATGGAAATGAAAGCGACCCAACATTTATAAACGTAGCAGAACACTAATTTTCTAAGATTTATGGCAACAGATAATAGACCTTGGTATTGGATACCGCTTTTAAACTTTGCATCGGGATTTCCTTATGTAATTATCATTTCCGTTTCTGTATTGATGTACAAAAACCTAGGTATCAGTAATGAGGATATTGGCCTCTACACAAGCTTACTGTATCTCCCATGGGTAATTAAACCATTGTGGAGCCCTTTTATAGACTTGCATGGAACCAAAAGAAAATGGTTTTTAAGCATGCAATTGTTTATCTCCATTGCATTTTTACTTGTTGGCTTTATTATCCCTACAAGTCAGTTTTTCTTGTTGAGTTTATCCATTTTTTGGGTAGCAGCATTTGCATCAGCTTCTAATGATGTGGCAAGTGATGGATTTTACATGCTAGCATTGAGCAAAGATCAGCAGTCTTTTTTCCTAGGAATTAGAAGTACATTTTACAGAGCTTCCATGCTTACAGGAAATGGATTGATTATTTTGCTTGCAGGTTACCTAGAACAACACTATGCTAATACACAAAAAGCATGGTCCTATACAATGATTTTCGTTGGTTTAGTAATGATTTTCTTAACGATTTATAATTATTTTTCTACTCCAAAAAAAGAATTAACATTAGAAACCGTTGTAAAAGAAGAAAAGAATTTCAGCACCGTTTTTGCTAGTTTTTTCAAAAAGAAACAAATCGGTTTAATTCTGGCTTTTATTTTGCTTTTTAGGCTGGGAGAATCTCAACTTCTTAAAATGCTGACTCCTTTTTTAGTAGATAAAAAAACAGTAGGTGGACTCGAATTAACCACCGAAAATGTGGGACTTATTTACGGAACTTTTGGGTTAATTGCGTTAACTATTGGCGGTATTTTAGGCGGTATTGCTATTTCAAAAAAAGGATTGGGCTATTGTATGCTACCTATGATTTTGATCATGCATTTGCCCATTATTGGATTTGTATTGTTAGCTCATTTTCAACCAACTACACTAATTAACCTTTATTTAGACTTGAATCTTTTTACTATCGATTGGTCTTTTAATCCATATATCACTGCAGTAGTTATTATTGAACAACTAGGCTACGGTATAGGTTTTGCAGCGTTTATGATGTATTTAATTTATGTAGCCGAAGGAGAATCAAAAACATCACATTATTCTATAGCTACAGGTTTTATGGCACTTGGAATGATGTTACCTGGCATGTTGAGCGGATACATTCAAGAATATTTAGGGTACGGCAATTTCTTTATTTGGGTGTTTTTAGCAACCATTCCAGGAATCATTTTGTCCAGATATTTAACTTTTCCAAAGGATTTTGGTAAGAAATCAGAACAAGAAAAAACAAACTAGCTATTTTTTAACATATAAGTCATATAAGTTCTTTTAAGTGGGTAAGACTTTCTTAAAATGACTGTTTTTATACAATCCGTTTTTATATAATTAATTATTCTATATGAT
Source organism: Flavobacterium tiangeerense (assembly GCF_007830355.1). Classification (GTDB taxonomy): domain Bacteria; phylum Bacteroidota; class Bacteroidia; order Flavobacteriales; family Flavobacteriaceae; genus Flavobacterium; species Flavobacterium tiangeerense. The sequence goes on from NZ_VLKO01000004.1 coordinate 212,606, forward strand.
TTAATTTATATGACTTATATGTTTAGAATTAGCGACATATTCCTTTCAAAATGACATTAGAACAAAAAGTAGGTCAATTTTTCTTTCCAGCTGTTTTTATCAATGACAGCGAAGAGCACATTCAGCAAATGGAGTCTCTCATAAAAAAATACAACATTGGTGGACTGACTTTTTTTCACAGTCGTGCTAGTGCTGCAACAAATTACGAATCGAATAAAAAAATAGAATTCAATGATGATAGCGCCATTCGATTACAAGAATTGATTGTCCGCTATCAAAAATGTGCCTCTACTCCACTTTTAATGAGCATAGATGCCGAATGGGGTTTGGCCATGCGCGTAGAAAAAACACCTCAATATCCATATGCCATTACACTGGGCGCTTTACCACAGAGTGAAATTGATTTGGTTTATCAAGTTGGAAAACAAATAGGATTAGATTTAAAATCAGTGGGAATTCATTACAATTTAGCACCTTTGGCTGATATTAATAATAATCCCAACAATCCAGTAATTGGATATAGATCTTTTGGCGAAGACAAAATTAAAGTAGCTAATTTTGCTATAGCTTATTTACAAGGCTTAAATGACGCCGGAGTTTTAGGCTGTCTTAAACATTTTCCTGGACACGGAAATACTAGCGTAGATTCACATTTAGGATTACCGGTGCTTCAAGAATCACGAGAAGAATTGATGGAAAATGAATTAGTACCTTTTATAGAAGGAATTAAAAATAACGTCGATTCTATAATGATTGGTCATTTAGCGGTACCGTCTTGGAACGAAAACCAAAATACTTCTGCTACTTTATCAAAAAACATAATCGAAACCCTTTTGCGAAAGCAACTGGGTTACCAAGGCCTTATTATATCTGATGCCTTAAACATGCACAGTGTTTCTAAATTATATGAGAAAAAAGGACAACTAGAATGGGAAGCTTTTCACGCTGGAAATGATGTATTGTGTTTTGCTGAAAACGTAGCCGAAGGAATAGATGAAATTGTAAAAAATGCATCTCTTGAAAGAATCAATGCAAGTTTTGAGCGCATCATGCAGTGCAAAGAAAAAGTTGGGATTCTTGCTATTGACAATCAAATAGATATCAATAAAAAAGTCGATTTTGATTTTAATAAAACATTCGACTTAAATTATAAAATTGCTCAACAGAGCGTAACTACTTTAATAGATTCGGACAATACAAATTCCATTTTCGAGTCGCATAAAAGAAACAATTTAGCCAAGGTTAGTTTTTATAAAGAGGCAAACAATTATTTTTTTGATGCTCTTGCATCTGAACTGCCTTCTTCGAGTTTTAGCTATACGATACAAGATGGTAATTTGGAAACTTTAAAAAATCAGTTGGATGCATTTGAAACGGTTTTGGTCGCTCTTTTTGTACCGAAAGCAAAACCTTTGCATAATTTTGAAATCGAAGATTCGGTTCTGCATTTTTTAAGTGAATTGGTACAAAATAAAAACTGTTTTGTGTACACTTTTGGAAATCCTTATGCTTTACAGATTATACCCAACTTAAAAAAAGCAAAAGGTTTAGTACACACCTACCAAGATTTTAAAGAATTTCAGGAAATTACTGCTGAGCAGCTTTTAAATAATGACAAGAGTAAAGGTACACTTCCCGTAAAAATTAACTTGTTATAATTTTAAATTTAATGTCATAAGAAATCCTTATCAATCAATAAACATTTATAATCATTGAGCGTTTTATTTATAATAAAGTATAACTACTTTTGCACCATCAAATAAAACAACTTAAAAGTAAATAAAATGTCATTAGTAGGTAAAAAATTTCCAAGTATTGCAGTAGACGCCATCTCTGAAATGGGTGATAATTTAAAAATAAATATTTTTGAAGAGGCTACAAACAACAACAAAAAAGTATTGTTGTTTTGGTATCCAAAAGATTTTACTTTTGTTTGTCCAACTGAATTACACGCTTTTCAAGCAGCATTACCTGAATTTGAAAAAAGAAATACAATTGTAATTGGTGCATCTTGCGATACTAACGAAGTGCATTTTGCATGGTTGAACACACCAAAAAACAACGGTGGAATTGAAGGTGTTACTTACCCAATTCTTGCTGATACAAACAGAAACCTTTCTAACATTTTAGGTATTTTAGATATAGAATCAACTGGATACAGCGAAGAAACAGATTCAATCATCATTGAAGGATCAAATGTTACTTACAGAGCTACTTATTTAATTGACGAGACTGGTAAAATTTTTCACGAAAGTGTTAACGATATGCCACTTGGTCGTAACGTAAACGAATACTTACGTATGGTAGACGCTTATACACACATCCAAGAAAAAGGTGAAGTATGTCCTGCTAACTGGGAAGCTGGTAAAGAAGCAATGAGTGCTGATAGAATTAGTACTGCTGAATACTTGAGTTTAAACTAATATCAATACAATATCAATTGCAATTTCGAATTTCATTTAAAAAAAATTGAAATTTGAAATTGCAATTGAATTTTAAATAAAAAAATATGTTAATCGAATTAACCGATGATACGCTTAAAGATTTAATTGCAAAAGAGGAAAAAGTGGTAGTTCAATTTTCTGCTTCTTGGTGTGGAAACTGTCGTATCATGAAACCAAAGTTTAAGAAATTAGCTTCGGAAAATGAAACGATAACTTTCGCTCTTGTTGATGCTGAAAATTTTCCAGAATCAAGAAAACTAGCTAACGTGAGCAATTTACCAACATTTGCAACATTTGTAAACGGACAATTGGTAAACGAAACTCAGACCAATAAAGCCGAAGTTTTAAACGAATTGGTAAAAGAAATAGTGTAATTATTTTTTTTAGTTTAAAATTTAAAATTTCCATGCATTATCTATAAGTCTAATGCCAATGTAATTTAGAATATTATACTTTAAAATCAGACACTTAAAATTTATAAAAAATGAAACTACCCGTTATAAAACATTTAACTCAATTTATTGAAGAAAATGACGAAGACTTTTTAATTGAAACCATTGACGTTCTTGAATCTATGACTGAGATTTCGTCCTTAAAAGATGAAGAGCTAGATGTTATAGGAGAGTTAATTTCAAATATGTATGGTGCTTTAGAAGTCCACAAACTTGTTAAAAATGGCACTGATAAAAAAGAAGCTTTAAACTCCTTCATGAAACGAGTTTTAGGCTCTATTGATAAATAATCAGTACTAAAATAAGAATATAACGCACACTTTTTAGGGTGCGTTTTTTTTTGGTTAAACCAAAAAAAATACAAGATTAATTATAAAAAAACATCAATTTTAGAACTGTCAATGCATCATTATTCTTAAATAAATTTCATACTTTTGAACTTCATAAAAAAACAATAAACATGGCTACAATAACATTAGGGGGAAATCCAATACACACTTCGGGCGAATTACCAACTATAGGAAGTAAAATCGCTGATTTCAAATTAGTTAAAACTGATTTATCAGTTGCTTCATTACAAGATTTTACAGGTAAAAAATTAGTTTTAAACATTTTTCCAAGTATAGATACAGGAACTTGTGCAGCATCTGTTAGAAAATTTAATGAAAGTGCAAGTGCCCTTGAAAACACAACTGTATTATGTATTTCAAGAGATTTACCATTTGCACAAAAACGTTTTTGTGGTGCTGAAGGATTAGAGAATGTAGTAAATTTATCTGATTTTACCGAAGGTAGTTTTGGTAAAACAAACGGTTTAGAAATTACTGATGGTCCACTTGCTGGCTTACACTCAAGAGTGATCATTGTTGTTGATGAAAATGGAGTGATTACACATACAGAACAAGTAGCTGAAATAGCTGACGAACCTAATTATGAAGCAGCTTTAAGCGTTCTATAAAACTTACTTAATGGAGTTCAAAAAAGACAATACTTTTTTTACAGGGAGATTAAAAAGTTTTCGTTTTGCTTTTAATGGCGCAACCAAATTAATACGAACAGAACACAGCATTATGGTACAATGTTTCCTTGGAGTCATTGTAACCATAGCTGGTTTTTATTTTGGTATTTCAAAAACGGAATGGTTAATACAAACCCTAGCTATAGGTATGGTAATAAGCATAGAAGGGTTAAATACTGCGGTAGAAAAGATTGCTGATTTTATACATCCTAATTTTCATGAAAAAATTGGGTTTATCAAAGATATTGCTGCTGGTGCTGTTTTCTTTGCCGCAATCACAGCATTTGTTATTGGGCTAATTATTTACATCCCGTTTCTTTTCTAGGTAATTTATAAATACATCAATGGCAAAAACAGTAAAAGCACCTATCAATAAAAAGAAGGAAACTACTTCTACGAGCACCCAAAAAATCCAAATTTCTAAACAACAGAAAATAGTTTTTGGCACCATGCTAGTACTATTCTCTGTGGCCTTGTTATTGGCCTTTATTTCATTTTTCATTTACGGACAGCAAGATCAAAGTGCAGTTCAAGAAATAACTAATAGAGAAGAACTTGTTCAAAACTGGCTTGGTAAATTTGGAGCATTATTAGCAGACACTTTTGTTTATAAAGGCTTTGGTGTTGCTTCTTTTATATTTGTTCGCTTATTTTTCTTATCAGGTATGTATCTTATTGTGGGAATTCCCGTTAAGAGATTAAAGAATATTTGGTTTTGGGACTTATTTGCAATTATTGTGCTATCAATTCTTTTTGGCTTTTTTGCTACTTCACTACCAGAATTAGGAGGTATTATTGGGTATGAACTCAATTTATTCTTACAAGATTATTTGGGTAAAACAGGAACCTTGCTTACCTTAATTTTCGGATTAGTGATTTATATCATTTTCAAAATGAAACTTTCGCCGGAAACCATTCAATCCTTTTTTGATAAATCTAAAGAGAGTACAATAGACTCAATAAATTCTTCAACAAAAAATGAATCCAATAGTAATTACAACTTGGAGGAATTTGCTGTTGACGAAGAAGAAAAAGATGATATTCATTTAAAAACGAATGGAAATCAGTTTGAAATTAATAAAGAAGCGCTTAAACCTACTATCAACAATGCATCTGATCTGATAAGGGAACCTGTAACAAAACCACTATCAATGGTTGTTTCGCCTCAAAGGGAACCTGAAATCATTAAAAATACCGAAGATACTTTTGTTATTGAAAAAGCTGCTGAAGAAGATATCATTGAAGAGAATCTTGCTTCAAGACTTGTGGCTGATTTTGGATTATTTGATCCAACTCTTGATTTATCAAATTATAAATTTCCTGTAATTGATTTACTAAAAGAATATTCAACAGGAGGAATTACAATCAACCAGGAAGAACTGGAAGAAAATAAAAACAGAATTGTAGATACCTTGCGCAATTACAAAATAGAAATTGCACAAATAAAAGCTACCGTAGGCCCATCGGTTACATTATATGAAATTGTACCTGAGGCTGGAATTAGAATATCAAAAATCAAAAGTCTTGAAGACGATATCGCCTTGTCTTTATCCGCTTTAGGAATACGTATTATTGCTCCTATCCCAGGAAAAGGAACTATTGGTATTGAAGTACCCAATAAGAATCCTACTATGGTTTCTATGAAAAGTGTCATTGGCTCAGCCAAATTTCAAGAGGCTGAAATGGAATTGCCTATCGCACTAGGAAAAACTATTTCTAATGAAACTTTTGTTGTGGATTTAGCCAAAATGCCGCACTTATTGATGGCAGGTGCTACTGGACAAGGAAAATCAGTTGGGTTAAATGCGGTTTTAACATCATTATTGTACAAAAAACATCCAGCAGAAGTAAAATTTGTATTGGTTGATCCAAAAAAAGTAGAACTTACTCTTTTTAATAAAATAGAAAGACATTATTTAGCTAAACTCCCTGATATGGATGATGCTATTATAACAGATAATGCTAAAGTTGTAAATACTTTAAACTCTCTCTGTGTAGAAATGGATAATCGGTATTCCTTATTGAAGGATGCGATGGTAAGAAATATCAAAGAGTACAACGACAAATTTAAGGCGAGAAAATTGAATCCAGAAAATGGACACCGATTTTTACCCTACATTGTTCTTGTTGTAGATGAATTTGCCGATTTGATCATGACTGCAGGTAAAGAAGTTGAAGTCCCTATTGCACGACTGGCTCAATTAGCCCGAGCTATTGGAATACATTTAATCATAGCAACTCAGCGTCCATCGGTAAATGTAATTACGGGTTTAATAAAAGCCAATTTCCCTGCGAGAATTGCATTTAGAGTAACTTCAAAAATTGATTCAAGAACAATTCTGGATACACAAGGAGCTGATCAGTTGATTGGACGTGGAGATATGTTATACACAAATGGTAATGATGTAGTTCGTGTACAATGTGCATTTATTGACACGCCAGAAGTTGAAAAAATAACAGAATTTATTGGAGCTCAAAAAGCCTATGCTACTGCGTATTTGCTCCCAGAGTTTATTGGAGAAGAAAGTGGCATTAATCTTGATATAGATATTTCTGAAAGAGATACGCTTTTCAGGGAAGCTGCAGAGATTATTGTCAATGCACAACAAGGTTCGGCTTCACTACTCCAACGAAAATTAAAATTAGGATACAACAGAGCCGGTAGACTTATTGATCAATTAGAAGCTGCTGGTATAGTTGGACCATTTGAAGGAAGTAAAGCAAGAAGCGTAAACATACTTGATATGAGTTCTCTAGATCAATTTTTCAACAATGAACAAAATAATTAAAACATGAAATTAAACGCTTTGAAAACAAAAAAGATTGAGATGAAAACTTTTAGTTCAAAAATCATCACTTTTTGTATACTTTTTTTACTTACTATTTCAGTTTCTGCTCAGGATAAAAAAGCTAAAGATTTACTTGATCAAGTAACAACAAAAGTTAAAAGTTACAATAACATCACTATCGATTTTAAATATTCCCTTAACAACTCTAAGGAAAATATTAACCAAGATAGCAAGGGAAATGTTACGATGAAAGGAAATCAATATGTATTGAATTTCATGGGAGTTACTAAAGTTTTTGATGGAAAAAAAACATATACCATAGTACCCGAGGATGAAGAAATTACAATTTCAACTGTAAATGAAAAAGATGACAATGCCATAACACCATCAAAAATGTTAACCTTTTTTAATTCAGGTTATAAATACACGATGGATATTGTTCAAAATGTTAAGGGTAGAAAAATTCAATATATAAAATTAGTACCTGTAAGTACAAAAGATCAAAGAAAAGAGGTTTTATTGGGTATTGATATTCAAACGAAACACATTTATAATCTTATTGAAATAGGTAAAAAAGGAACAAAAACCACATTAACCGTTAATTCTTTTAAAACCAATCAACCTTTGTCAAAAAATCAATTTACCTTTGCGGCAAGTAAATATCCAAATTACTACATCAACAAATTAGATTAATGCACTAGGTGAAAATTCTTGACAAATACTTATTAAAAACGTTCCTGACTACATTTACAACTGTATTTGTAATCTTATTTTTTATTTTTATTTTACAAACCGTTTGGTTATTTATATCAGAATTAGCGGGTAAAGATTTAGACCTAGTAATGGTTATTAAATTTTTAGCCTTTGCGATGCCTCGTATAGTTCCGCTCGTATTACCATTATCTATTTTACTAGCTTCAATAATGACGTTTGGGAATCTTGCTGAAAATTATGAATTTGCAGCCATGAAATCCTCTGGAATATCACTACAAAGAGCCATGAGAATGCTAACAATTTTTATCATATTGTTGAGCATCATGGCTTTCTTTTTTGCCAACAATGTTATTCCATATGCTGAATATAAGTTTATTAATTTCCGTAAAAATATAGCTCAAGTAAAACCAGCACTTGCTATTGCTGAAGGACAATTTAATGATGTAGGGTTTTACAACATTAAAGTCAACAAAAAATCAGGAAAAGAAGGCAATGAGCTTACAGGAATAACCATTCACAAAAAATCTAAAATTGGTGATGGGAGTAAAACAGTAATAAAAGCCAAAAATGGTTCGTTAATAAGTAGTGAAGAATCTAGTATTCTCCAATTAGTTTTAAACGATGGGTATTATTATGAAGATATTGTTCCAAAAAACTATGAAGATAGAAGCAAAATGCCTTTTGCTAAAAGTTCATTTAAAAAACAAATTATAAATATTGATTTATCAGAGTTGAATAAAACTGACGTCAACGATGCATCGGTAACCAATACCAATACGATGTTAACGATAAATGAACTGTCATATACCCTTGATTCTCTAAACAAAAATATTAAAACGGAAGTTAAAAATTTTACAGAAAATCCAACTGCAAGAATAAATTATCCTGCTCCAAAAGTTTTCCCAAAAACAAAAGTCAAAAAAGAGCTACCTACTGATATTTTGAGTTTGTATACCAATCAGCAAAAATCAGATATTTTAAAAATAGCAAGTAGCAACATTACCAACACCTCCTACTCTATTGAAACAATTAGAAGTGAAATTTTGAACAAACAAAAAAACATCAACAAACACCTAATTGCATTTTACGACAAATTTGTAATTGTATTTGCCTGTTTTTTAATGTTTTTTATTGGTGCACCCCTTGGAGCAATAATTAGAAAAGGTGGTTTAGGATTGCCAATTGTTTTTGCTGTTCTTATTTTTATAACCTACCATTTCATCAATACATTTGGAAAAAGACTTGCACAAGAAGATGGAATGACTCCTTTTTTAGGAGCTTGGCTATCCTCTATTATACTAACACCTTTCGCTATATTACTAACCTATCGTGCAACTAACGACATAGGACTTATTAATATGGATGTAATTCTTTTGCCTTTTCAAAAGTTATTTAAAAAATTATTCCCAACAACACAAAACTAACACACAATGAGCTCAAATACAATTCAACTTAACACTATTGAAGAAGCAATAGAAGACATCAGACAAGGTAAAATAATCATAGTGGTTGATGATGAAGATCGTGAAAACGAAGGTGATTTTTTGGCAGCAGCCGAAATGGTAACACCTGAAATGATTAATTTTATGGCTACACACGGACGTGGATTAATTTGTGCGCCATTGACAGAAAACCGTTGTAAAGAATTAGGACTACATGTAATGGTAAGTAATAATACAGATCCTATGGAAACTGCATTTACTGTTTCGGTAGATTTAAGAGGAAATGGAGTTACTACGGGAATATCAGCATCTGATAGAGCTAAAACAATTCTTTCATTAGTAGATCAAAATACAAAACCACACGACTTAGCTAGACCTGGACATATTTTTCCGCTTATAGCAAAACAAGGTGGTGTATTAAGAAGAACAGGTCATACTGAGGCTGCAATTGATTTTGCAAGACTTGCTGGGTTTAAACCTGCCGGTGTCATTGTTGAAATAATGAATGAAGATGGAACTATGGCTCGTCTTCCACAATTAGTAGAAGTTGCCAAGAAATTCAATTTAAAATTAGTCTCAATTGAAGCCCTAGTAGCGTATAGAATGCAACATGATAGTTTAATTGTAAAAAAAGAAGATTTCAATATAGAAACCCGTTTTGGCACTTTTAGATTAAGAGCTTACCAACAAACAACAAACAAGCAAATTCATATTGCCTTAACCAAAGGAACTTGGAACTTAGGTGATTCCATACTCACCCGAATTAACTCATCACTTGTGAATAATGATTTATTGGGGACATTAACTAATAATGCCGACCAACAATTAGATGATATGTTTAAGGTGATTAATGAAGAAGGAAAAGGGGCATTAATTTTCATAAATCAAGACGTACAATCTTTAAACTTTTTAAATAGATTGAGTGAGTTAAAAGTTTTGCAGCAAAATGGAACACTGAAAGCACCAAAAATCATTATTGATAGCAAAGATTTTGGTATCGGTGCTCAAATACTACATGATATTGACATTTCAAAAATAAGATTAGTAACCAATACGGAAGGCACAAAACGCGTTGGAATGATTGGTTATGGATTAGAAATAACAGAATACGTAAGGTATTAGTTTGTTTTGAAAAAAAAGTAAAAAATAAATTTATTTGTAACCATAAGATTATGAATATTTTATAAAATAAATCAAAATTATCTTTATTTTTTTTCAGTTATACACTTGCATAACCCAAAAAGAGCCTTAAATTTGCAGTCGAAATCATCTAATGAGATCGACATACTGGAGAAATGGCAGAGCGGTCGAATGCGGCAGTCTTGAAAACTGTTGACTGTAACAGGTCCGGGGGTTCGAATCCCTCTTTCTCCGCATAATGCGGGAAGTCTCTTAAAATAAGGATTTCCCGTTTTTTTTTATTTAAAAGTGAACAAAAAGTGAACAGAAATGTTCTCTAGATTGATTTAATGTCCCCGCAAGCATTTTAATTTTAAAACAAATTAAAATGAAATCAATTTACACAATTCCTAAGGTTGTCAAATATGATGACCTGTCAAAACCTTGGTTTGTTTATTTCAGATATAACAAGGTACTTTTCCGTTATAAATACGGTATCAATTACATTGACAACTACAAAAAAAGAGAGATCGAAGCTAATTTACTTCGAGATGCTTTGTATCAAAAACTAAGAGAGGGTTGGAATCCACAAATACCTGATCCAATTCAACAACAAAGCAATCTAACCTTTATTGAAGCACTTGATTTTGCTTTAGAAAAGAAAACTCCTAATATTGGAAAAAAGACAATTTCGGGCTACCAAGGCACAATCAACTTCATTAAAGTATCGACTGTACTCGTTGGCTTGAACAAACTTCCTATTGTAGAAACCAAAAGAGCTCATATCAAGTTAATCATGGAAAAAGCAAAAGAGGAGCGCAATTGGACTAACAATGCCTTCAATAAACATCTAAATCATTTGAAGGCAATTCTAAGTGAGTTAATTCAATGGGATATTATAGAAAGTAATCCAGCACATAAAATTAATAATTTAGAGGTTTCTGAAAGTAATGCTAATAGCCCTGCCTCAGTTCAAGAAATTGAAATAATAAAAACAGAACTTGAAAATAAGCATTTTGAGTTCTATATTTTTTTGATAACTATTTTTCACACGGGAATTAGACCTGAAGAAATTTTAAATATTAAACTAGAAATGGTTAATTTGAAAAAATCAGAAATCATTCTTACTGCTGAAATCACAAAAACAAAAAGAAAGCGAATTGTACCAATAAATCAGTTCTTAATGGTACATTATAAAAAAATGAATTTTGAACGTTTACCAAAAGATTATTATTTATTTGGAAGCTTTAGAAAACCTGGTAAAGGAAATATTGGAAAACATAAAGATTTCATCCCCGGTCCTACTCACATAAATAGAGATACAGCAACAAAACGATGGGAAAAAATTGTAAAGAAAGGTTTAGGAATTCAAATGAATATATACGCCCTAAAACATCATGGTGCAAATATGAAGATTTTAGCCGGCTTAGAGTTAGATAGTTTAAGAGAGTTATATGGTCATACGTCAAAACTAATGACAGAAAAATATGCAAAAGTGATAAAAGAAGTACATCGAAAAAACATTCTAGAAAATTCACCTGAATTTTAATTATAAGACTAATTTAGAGATATTAGATAAATTTCAATTTCGATACTTCTTAAAATTCTCTGCTTGCTCAAATATCTCTTTGTAAATTTCGTCTCTGTCTACAGGTGGATAGTCGTTTTCGGCTAAAAGTATTATTAAATCGACCTTAAGTTCGGCCTTGATATCGTCTCGTTTGCTCCAATCTGTGTATTTTGCTTTGTCATCAACAACCGTTTTTACCTTTTGAGCTAAGGCTATTAATTTATCATTTGGGTAGCTAAAATCATACTTAACAGCCAATGCTTTCAGTATGTCATAAAACGCTTTTTCTTCAAAATCAATTCCTAGATCTTTGAAAGAGTCTTTTTCTTTTTTCAAGGCATAATACAAATCGATGATTTCATCTGTAAAATCCTCAAGTACTTCGCTTCGAAGAACATCACTCTCTTTGCGTTCATTATATTTATCAACGATGAATTGTAAACGCTTTGAAAAATCTATTCCCGTAATTTTATTTATTTTTTTCACATCATCTATTGCTTTTGCTAAAAGCTTTTGCAATAGTTTAATTTTAGTATTGGGTAACTTAATTTTATCAATTTTAGCCACGTAGTCATCAGAAAAGATATCAATCTCAGTTTGATTTTCATCTCCTAGCTTAAAGATCTCTTCAATTCCATCACTTTCGATAGCATCTTGAAGCATTTGTTTTACACGATTATTCATCTGCGCAGTATCTGGCGCTACTCCTTTGGTTAATTTGAATATTATCGCGCGGACCGCTAAATAAAAATGAATTTCATCTCTTTGTACCTCTGTAAATGCACCGCTTCCTGAGCAAATATCGTAAGCTGATTTTAATCGTTTTACAATATACATGAATCTTTTCTCCAGCTCTTGTGTTAGTTGTACAAACTCAGCTGCTTGATTTAATGTTTTTAATTGTTGTAATGGAACGCCTGATAAGTATCCAGATTTGTCAAACTTGTGAAATAATTTCCCAAGCAAATCCAGTTGATCCTTGACCACTACAATAGATTGCTCGATATCTTCAATGTTTTGGTTATCGGCATTGTTGTAATGTGCTAATGCTAAATTCATTTGCTTTTTAATACCAATGTAATCCACGACTAATCCTTTCTCTTTTCCTTCAAATTTTCGGTTTACTCTAGAAATAGTTTGAATTAGGTTGTGGCGTTGAATCGGTTTTTCAAAGAAATTAATGAAGTTTGCGAAATTGAAAAAGAACTAACTTTTCACATTGCTAGACATACATATGCAACTACTGTAACCCTTCTTAATCGCGTTCCATTTGAAAGTGTTAGTAAAATTCTTGGTCAAATAAACTGGAGAACTACTCAACATTATGGAAAAGTATTGGATTACAAAGTTAGTAAGTATATGCAATTGCTAAAAACAAAATTAAGGATTTTAAATCGTATGCATAAAAGTAAATCTTCGTAGACAGATATCTAACTAGAAATAATTAATTTGATTTTTATAACTTTGCAAAATGAAAAAGATAGAAATAAACAGCTTTAAAGATTTAAACCCTGAATTAAAACTTAAAGGTTTTGCAGCTTACAGCTTTGAAAGCTCAAGTTATGTTGTTCGTACTTATAGTAGAAAAGACTTTTATAAAATTTGTCTCAATAGAGGTAAAAATATCATTCACTATGCTGACCGCACATTTGAAACTAATGACACTATTCTTTTCTTTGGTAATCCTAATATTCCATATGCGTGGGAAACAATATCTCCGACATTTAGCGGTTGTGCGTGCCTTTTCTCTGAAGATTTTTTTCAAATTAGCAACCGTTTAGATTCACTTTTACAATCATCTCTATTTAAGATAGATGGTACGCCAATTCTTGTGTTAAATGAGGAACAAGATAAAATTATCACCACGCTTTTTGCAAAAATGATTGAAGAACAAGAATCTACATACAATCATAAAGATGATATGATTAGAAACTACTTGCAGTTAATCATACATGAAGCATTAAAAATGCAACCCTCTGAAAATTACTCTAATAGTTCAAATGCAAATTCTCGTATTGCATCGGTTTTTCTTGAATTATTAGAAAGACAGTTTCCAATAGAAACAATTGATAGAACTTTAAAACTAAAAACCCCACAAGATTTTGCTTCTGCACTATCCATTCATGTTAATTATCTCAACAGAGCGGTGAAAAATACAACAGGAAAATCAACTTCAACACACATTTCAGAACGTATAATTAGTGAAGCAAAAGCATTATTACAGCACACAGATTGGAATATAGCTGACATTGCTTATGCTCTCGGTTTTGAATACCCTTCCTACTTTAATAACTATTTTAAAAAAGCAACAAATACTAATCCTAAAAATTTCCGTTCAACCGAAGTTTGATTTTCTTAACTATCGGTTTGATTGTTGTTATTGTCTTAATTAACAATAGCAGTAATTTTGTATTTGATAAAAATCAAGGTTCTTTAAAAAAGTCTTAGAAATTACTTTACTTTTTTATGTAAATGTTCTGGATAATACTATCGCTGACACAATACCAACTAAAATATAAAATTTAATAATTTAAAAGATGAAATATCTAAAATTAATTGCTTTTGCAACTATAGTATTGATTACTTATTCCTGCAGCCAAAGTTCAAAAAAAGATAAAATGGAAACAAAAAAGATTAATGATAGTTTGACTTTCACACTAAGTAGTGAAGTGACAAAAGAAAGTGTAACTTTTAAAAATCGATACGGAATTACGATTGCAGCACATTTGTATATGCCAAAAAATATCGACAAATCTAAAAAATATGCATCATTAGTATTAAGCGGACCATTTGGCGCTGTCAAAGAACAATCATCAGGTTTATACGCAAATGAGATGGCAAAAAGAGGTTTTGTTGCCTTGGCATTTGACCCGTCTTTTACTGGTGAAAGTGGTGGTGAAGTTCGCAATGTTGCTTCACCTGATATTTTTACAGAAGATTTTAGTGCTGCAGTAGATTATTTAGGATTGCAGAAATATGTTGACCGAAATAAAATTGGAGCATTAGCTATATGTGGATTAAGCGGAATGGCTATTACAGCAGCAGCAAGTGATACAAGAATTAAAGCGGTTGCAACTGTTTCAATGTATGATATGTCTCGGAGTATTAGTAAAAGTTATGCAGATAGCTACACCAGCGACCAACGAAGTAAAGTTATAGATTATTTAAGTCAGCAACGATGGGTTGATGCTGAAAAAGGGGCTTATACCCTGGGTTATCACGAAGTTCCGTTTGACGATAAAAATAATATTGTGAAGGGAACAAAGCTTTTACCAGATACCTTACCAAAAAATCCAAATCCAGTTTTGGCTGATTTTTATTCGTATTACAAAACTAAACGTGGTTATCATCCAAGATCTATAAACTCAAATTCAGCTTGGACTGCTACTACGCCAATTTCTTTTTTTAATTTTCCAATGCATTCAAATCTTGATTTGCTTTCGCCAAGACCAATTATGCTTATCGCTGGAGCAAAGGCTCACTCACGGTACTATTCTGAAGATGTTTACAAAATGGTAGCAGGACCAAAAGAATTGATAATTGTGACAGGAGCTACGCACTGTGATTTATATGACAAAGTTGACATGATACCGTTTAAAACATTAGAACAATTCTTTAATAAAAATTTAAAATAAAGATATGAAAAATCTATTTTTTACACTTTCAATTGTTTTTAGCGTTTTAGTTTTGGGTAGTTGTTCTAAAAATAATGATGATGACAATACCACAAATCCAACTACTTCGCAACCTGTAGAAACTAATGCTGCTAATACAAATTATCCTCCAGCCTTTCTAGGTCAGACTAGGATAGGGTCTGTGCAGACTACTTCTGCCTATCAAGCGGTTATACTGACAACTGCACTTATTAGTCCATGGGGTATAACTGCATTGCCTGATGGCAGATTATTAGTTACCCAAAAAGCAGGAAGCATGTGTATCGTTTCCAACACAGGAATCGTTAGCAATCCTATTGGTGGAATTCCCGTAGTAAATGCTATTGGACAGGGAGGACTACTAGGCCTTTGTATTGATCCTCAATTCACTAGCAATAGGATGGTATATTGGATTTTTTCAGAAGTAATTTCTGGAGGTAATATTGCCTCAGTAGCCAAAGGCAGATTATCCAATGATGAAACTACTATAGAATCGGCTACAGTAATTTACAGAGCGAATCCTGCACGTTCAAGTAGTGCACATTATGGTGGACGAATCCTTTTTGATCGAACAGGTAACTTAATGGTAAGTATAGGTGAAGGTTCAGATATTTCAACACGACCACTTGCACAATCCGTTACTGCCGCATTAGGTAAAATAATTAGAATTAATACAAATTGACAACCCGCAACTGGAAATCCTACATTCTCACAACCAAATGCACTTCCAGAATTATTTAGTATTGGACACAGAAATCCACAAGGACTTGCTATACATCCTATAACAGGTGATTTTTGGCAAAGCGAGCATGGTCCAAGAGGTGGCGATGAACTCAATCGCCTCACAGCAGCACAAAATTTTGGATGGCCTATTATTTCCTACGGAATTGAATATGGAGGTCAACCTATAGGAACCGGAATTCAACAACAAGTGGGATTACAACAACCCGTTTATTATTGGGATCCTGTAATATCGCCAAGTGGAATGACATTTTATAGTGGCAACCGAATTCCAGAATGGCAAAATAACTTGTTTATTGGAGCACTTAGCGGCATGCACATCGCACGCCTCGTCATTGAGAACAATGTAGTAACTGGTGAGGAACGTTTATTAGTAGATCAAAACCAACGATTCAGAGACATAGCGCAAGGTACCGACGGAGCTCTTTATACAATTACAGATCAAGGCAGGTTGTACCGAATAGACCGTCAATAGCAACTTTCAAAACAATAAATGAAAATGATTGCCAACAATGACGAATTTGCAATTGCAGAAATAGTAAAAGAACCATTATGGAATGCAGTATTTTCACTTGCTTTAGCAGTAGCAGCATTGATTACTGCAGAATTCCTTCCAGTAAGTTTACTTACACCAATGGCAAGAGATTTAGGAATAACTGAAGGTGCTGCAGGTCAAACAATTTCTATAACGGCAGTAGCAGCTATGATTACCAGTTTATTAGTAACGGTACTTACGCAAGGTTTTGACAGACGATGGGTTTTGCTTTCCTTTTGCCTTCTTCAAATCAGTTCAAATGTATTGGTAGTCTTTGCTCCTAGTTTCACTATACTCCTTTTAGGCAGAGTTTTATTAGGAATCGGACTTGGAGGTTTCTGGGCAATGTCAGCAGCAACTGCCATGCGACTAGTGCCTCAAAGAATGGTTCCAAAAGCTTTATCCATCATTTTTGGAGCGCTGTCAATTGCTACAGTTATTGCTGCTCCAATGGGTAGTTTCCTCGGTGGACTTATTGGATGGCGTAATGTATTTTTAGTTGCCGCAGCCGTTGGTGTTATCGCACTTATTTGGCAAGCTGTTTCTTTACCTTCGATGCGTACTGAAAAACCTGTGAAATTAAATACACTATTTCATGTTCTCCAACGTTATAAAATTAAAGAAGGATTGTTGGCGACAATGCTAATTTTCATTGGATACGCGACATTCTTTACCTATTTACGTCCGTTTCTTGAACAAATAACTGGTGTTAATCAATCCAGCCTTACGGCAATCCTATTTGGTTTTGGCATTTCAAATTTCTTTGGGACCACTCTAGCTAGAATTGTACTAGAAAAAAGTTTAAAATGGTCTTTAATCATCGTTCCAATCATTATGAGTATGATAGTAGCGGCTTTAATACTCTTTGGGCAAGCAATGGCAGCAGCAGCAATACTTATAGCTCTTTGGGGACTTACTTTTGGAATAATACAAGTAGCCTGGCCAACTTGGCTTACCAGAACTATTCCAGATCAGGCAGAAAGTGCAGGTGGTATACAAGTGGCAGCCATACAACTTGCGATTACTTTGGGAGCCGCCATTGGAGGACTTATTTTCGATTATATAGGAATAATAGGGGTTTATATAGGCAGTAGCGTGATAACTTGTATGGCAGGAATTGCCTCCATTTTTGCATTAAAAATTGTAAAGGAAAATGAAATATAGTGAAGAATGAATCACTCAGTACAACATAAAGTTAAGATTACCATTCAAGGAAAAATAGTAACGGCAACTCTAGATAATAGTAAAACTTCTAAGGATTTTATTTCATTGTTGCCATTACAACTTATACTTGAAGATTATGCTAAAACTGAAAAAATAAGCAATCTTCCAAAAAAATTAACAACCGAAGATGCTCCTATTGGAAGCAAACCTTTAGTCGGTGACATTGCTTTATATGCTCCTTGGGGAAATTTGGCTATTTTCTACAAAGATTTTCATTATGCGAATGGTTTGATCGTTTTTGGGAAGATTGACACTGGAATTGAAATATTCAAAGTACCTGCATCAATGAAAGCAATATT
The DNA here is from genome assembly GCF_007830355.1 of Flavobacterium tiangeerense. Taxonomy (GTDB): domain Bacteria; phylum Bacteroidota; class Bacteroidia; order Flavobacteriales; family Flavobacteriaceae; genus Flavobacterium; species Flavobacterium tiangeerense. The sequence continues at coordinate 230,606 of NZ_VLKO01000004.1, forward strand.
TGAACTACTTGAATAAATAACAAATGAGAAAATAGGAGTATTAATTACAATTCCTTTCTTATTGAACAGTTGCGACAACAAAAACAAAGAAATTATGAAAAAAGAAGCGGAAAAAAGCATTTTTGAAATTGGTGAATCGGCACCAGCTGAATATTTCACAGGAAATGTAAAAGCAAAAGCATTACTTTCTGATGATGAGTATTTTCAATGTAACATTTATAATGTGATTTTTGAAAAAAATGCAAGAACAAATTGGCACACTCATCCTAGTGGACAAATTCTACTAGTTGTTGAAGGAGAAGGCTCTTATCAACGAAAAGGAGAAGCGGTTCAAACAATGAAAAAAGGCAATATTATAACTTTCAAACCTAACGTTGAGCATTGGCATGGTGCATCAATACATAGCGCTATGACTCACATTGCCATTAATCCAAATACAGAAAAGGGCTTAGTAAATTGGCTAGAAAAGGTAACTGACGATGAATTCAAAGATATAAATTTAGAGTAATGAAATCGGACAATAATAATTCTACAAAAGGAAGAAGAGAATTTATACAACAAGCAACACTGGCGGGTACAGGTTTGCTACTGGCCACTCCATTACAATTATTTTCAAACGAAAAAAACACAAAAACGATGAGCACAAATATCAAATCAAGAGGTTACGCAGGTAAAAATATAACTGATCCACTAGTTAAATGGGAATTTGAACGTCGTGCTGTTGGTGATGATGATATTTTAATTGAAATTAAATTTTCGGGGATTTGTCATTCCGATATTCATACTATCAAAGGACATTGGGGGCCACAAAAATACCCTCACGTTCCAGAACACGAAATTGCAGGTATAGTAACTGCCATTGGAAAAAACGTAACTACATTTAAACTTGGCGATCAAGCAGGAATTGGCTGTATGGTAGATAGTTGTATGAAATGTGAAAGCTGTAAAAATGGCGAAGAGCACCATTGTGAAACGGGTATGACAGGAACCTATGGTAGTCCAGAAAAGTCGTCACCAACGGGGATTACCCAAGGTGGTTACGCTAATAACATTGTTGTAAAAGCACATTTTGCTATCAAAATTCCAAATAATCTAGATTTAAAATATGTCGCACCCTTATTATGTGCGGGTATAACCACTTATTCTCCTTTAATGAGGCAAAACTTTAAAAAAGGAGACAAAGTTGGAATTATTGGAATTGGCGGTTTGGGACATATTGCGGTAAAATTAGCAGTCTCTAAAGGAGCCGAAGTCTATGCTTTTACCACCACTGCTAATAAAAAAGCAGATATTTTATCATTTGGTGCCAAAGAAGTAATTGTGGTTGATTCAATGGAAAAACTAAATCCCTATAGAGGAAAATTGGATTATATGCTTTCCACCGTTCCTTATGATTATGATTTGGCTTCGTATGCGAATTGCGTAAAACCGTACGGCAATTTCACTCAGGTTGGTATGCCCATTAACGGACATTTATCATTGAATAATTTTCAGATGATTTTCAATAGGGTGAATTTCAACGCATCGTTAATTGGAGGAATTCCAGAAACGCAAGAGGTAGTAGATTACTGTGCCAAAAACAATATTCACCCTCAAATAGAAATGATTAATGCTACAGAAATAAATGCAGCTTGGGATAAAGTGGTCAATAAAGAAGCACGATACCGATTCGTAATTGATGCCAGTACATTCTAAATCTAAGCACTATGAGATATTTAGTTTCGGTAGTTATGGTTCTCACTTGCTTTTTATTGAGTAGTGCCAGTTGCACTACCGATAAAAATATGGAGCCAACCACAACTCAAACAAATAACACGAGCAATCAAACAAATGGAACTATGAAAATAATAATTGGATCCTCTGTTTATTCGGCAACACTCTTTGACAATGCAACAACTAAAGCATTTAAAGCGATGTTGCCAATAACCCTTAATATGAGCGAATTAAACGGCAATGAAAAGTATTTTTATTTTTCAAATACCTTGCCCACACATTCTGCACCAGGAGGGAATATCCAAAATGGTGATTTGATGCTTTATGGAGATAACTGCTTGGTGTTGTTTTACGAAAGTTTAAATACAACATACAACTACACCAAACTTGGCAAAATCAGTAATCCCAATGGATTAGCCTCAGCATTAGGAACAGGAAGCGTAACTATTAAATTTGAGTTGGAATAAGACTCTTTTTAAGAATAAAATAATGTATTTAGAGGGCTTTTTGGTTTCCTAAAATAAATGGTTTTTTATGAAAAAAGAAAATTCAACAAATGCTATCAACGAAGCCTACCTAAAAGAGCTGTGTGCAGTGCAAGAATCATTAAACTTGATAAGCAGTAGGTGGACTCTTGCGGTATTATACGCCATTGATAAGGGAAATAACAGATTTAGTTCATTGCAAAAGGAATTAGAAAATATTTCAAAAAAGGTATTATCCGATAGAGTAAATCTTCTTTGTGAAAGCGGCATTATTCAAAAAGAAATTATTACTGAGAAACCCCTAAATATAGAATATCAAATAACAAAAAAAGGGCAAGAACTTATAGAAGTACTTGCCCCAATTAAACTTTGGGCTAAAAATAATAGATAACTATTAAAACAAAGTGGCTCCACCATCAACCCGAATGGCACTTCCGGTAATATGCAAACTGCTGAATAAAAATTCAACAGCCAAAGCTACATCTTCGGCAGTTGCTACTCTTTTTGTAAGCAATTTTTCTTCTACCGATTGGTAAATACTTACTCTAACTTCTTCCGAAAAACTGTTGCGCATCAACGGCGTATCCACTAAACCGGGGGAAACTGCATTAACTCTAGTTGGCGATAACTCAACTGCCAAAGCTCTTACCAATGATTCTATTGCACCATTTGCAGCCGACATTACTGAGGTACCCGCATCTGGACGAAGGCCATAAGCACCAGAGGTTAATACAATTGAGCTTCCTTTTTCAAGAAAAGGCACAGCACTTTTTACAACTTTGTATTGTCCCCAAAATTTTGAATTAAATTCATCTTGTGCTTTTGAAATATTTGCACTGCCAACAGGTACAAATGAAGGACTACTGCCTGTTACAAATAAATGTTTAAAAGTTCCAATAGATTCAAAACCTTTTTTCACAGCCTCTTCGTCATTAATATCAAATTGTAGCGTAGTCACCTCGCCTCCAATTTCGTTTTTAGCACTTATTAATTTATCAAGACTTCTACCAGCAATGACAACACTTGCGCCAGCATTTGATAAAATTTTGGCAGTAGCCAATCCCATACCCGAACTGCCACCAACAATAACTACTTTTTGACCTTTAAACTTTTCCATAAAAATATTTTTTATATTACAGGTGCAAAGCTAAAGCGAAAGAAAAGAGCAAGAAAGTAGTAACTAAATTGTAACTAACATAACAACATGAAAAAAGAAGCAATAAATCTTAATATTTAATGGTAAAGTATTCTAATATTTTTCTGCTAAAAGCCATATTACTATCTTTACAGCAACCGAATAAAATACAAAAATTGAATTGTATTATTTCGAATTATAATAAGATATAGTTCAAAATTACTTCCTAATTTCTTAACTCCTGCGATGCCAAAACAAGAACTTTACTTTGACAACAATGCCACTACACAAATGGACAAAAGCGTCCTGAATGCCATGTTGCCTTATTTTACCGAAAGCTACGCCAATGCAACTAGTAACCATCTTTTTGGTTTATCGGTTGGTGAAGCAGTGGATGAATCGAGAGAAAATATAGCTACATTCATTGGAGCACAACCGAAAGAAATCATATTTACTTCAGGTGCAACTGAATCCATTAACTTGGCCATTAAAGGACTACAACACTATTCTAAAAAACACATCATAACAGTCACAACCGAGCATAAAGCCGTTTTAGATACCTGTAGTTTTATGGAACATTGTGGTTTTGACGTAACCTATTTACCTCTTAATAAAGAAGGTTTATTGGATTTAAATTTACTAAAAGCTACCATTAGAAAGGATACTTTGCTCGTTTGCGTCATGTTGGCTAATAATGAAACAGGAGTTATAAATCCAATTCGAGAAATTAGCAAATTAGCTCGTAAAAACAACATTTTAGTAATGACAGACGCCACGCAAGCCATAGGCAAACTTGCTGTTGATGTATCCGATTTGGGAATTGATTTAATGCCGCTTTCTGCTCATAAATTTTACGGTCCAAAAGGAATTGGAGCATTATACGTTTCGGCTGCAGCCAAAATAAAATTGGATTCACAAATTCATGGTGGAGGTCAAGAACGAAAAATACGCAGCGGAACACTAAATGTTCCCGGAATAATTGGATTAGGAAAAGCTTGTGAAATAGTGTCGGCTGAAATGGATACCAACACCAAACAAATTACCATTTTAAGAAATCATCTGGAAAAAGAACTTTTAAAAATAGAGGGTACTTTTGTAAATGGAAGTATTAAAAATCGTTTGTGTAATACCACTAACATCTGTTTTCCGGGCGTTAACTCCGAAAAAATGAAACTGGCTTTACAAAATATTTCCGTTTCCAGTGGTTCAGCCTGTTCTGCGGTCACAACCGAACCATCACATGTTTTAAAAGCAATAGGACTTTCTGATGCTGAAGCTCTAAGCTCCATTCGATTTAGCTTAAGCAAATTTACAACAGCCGATGAAATAGAACTCGTAATTCAAAAAGTAACCCAAGTTGTTGCCGAGTTGAGGCAAAAAAACAATTAATGAGGTTGGTTTTCACGCACATCAAACACATGCAACAGTTGCGGAAAAAGGGCTTCCATCGTTTCTTCTACTCCTTTTTTAGAACCCGGTAAGGTCAAGACAAAAGTTTCTCCAGCAAAACCAGCAACTCCTCGTGATAACATAGCCGTTTTGATGCGTTGCTGTCCATAATTGCGTGCCGTTTCTACAATTCCTGGAACGTGTTTGTCTATCAAAGGTGCAATAGCGTCTGGAGTAACATCTCGAACCGAAACGCCTGTTCCGCCAGTAAATAGCACCAAATTTTTATTTTGAGTAATATAGTTTTTAAAGGTATTTTGTATCATCTCAAATTCATCTGGAATAATGGTATATTCAATGTCAACCATTCCATATTTTTTTAGAATAGCTACAATTGCTTTACCCGAGGTATCTTCTTTTTCGCCTTTATATGCTGTATCTGAACATACTACAACAGCACACATTAGCTTTTGGTTTTCTAGTTTTTTTAGATCCGATTTGCCACCATGCTTTTCTTGCAAACGAATGTTTTGAATTTCTACATTTTTGTCTATTGGCTTTAGCATATCATACATCACCAAGGCAGCAACTGAAGCACCATGCATGGCTTCAACTTCAACCCCAGTTTTATAAATCGTATGCACTTCTACAGAAATCATCACTTGCAAACCTTCTATTTTATAAGTAATTGCGGCATATTCTACTGGAAGCGGATGACAATCCGGAATTACATCGCTAGTTTTTTTAATTGCAAAAAGCGCAGCCGCACGACTAAACTCAAAAATATCGCCTTTAGGAACTTTTCGTTGTTCAATAGCATCAATTGTTTCCTGAGAGGAAGTTTTTACAATTGCCGTGGCAATGGCTTTACGCAACGTGAACGATTTGTGTGTAATATCTACCATATTATTTATTTTCTTTCCATTGATGGGTTTCGTCTTCAAAAATCTCTTTTCCCCAAATAGGTAATTCTAATTTAATTTGTTCTACAATTTCTTCGCAGGCAGCAATAGCCATTTTACGATGCTTAGAAGAGGTGAAAACAAACAGGCAAATTTCACCAGCTTTTACTAATCCTAAACTGTGATGCACGTGCATACAAGTGAGTTGGTATTTGCTAAAAATGGCTTCTCGAATTTCATGCATTTTTTGCGAAGCAAGTTCTTCATAAGCAGTATATTCGATTGCAGAAACCGTTTTTCCTTCCATAACATCTGCACGAACTTGTCCTAGAAAAATACTGTGTGCGCCAATATCTTTTTTAGTGGCATGTTTGGCAATACTATCGGCGATAAAGCTTGGCGGTATTGGTCCTTGTGAAAATATATTTTTAATTGGTTTACTCATTTTTAATTTCTTGTAAGGTGATGATGCCACTTTTGAGATGGCTTATTTTTTTGGAATGACCCCATTTTTCAAATAATATTTGCGCAGCTTTTAAGCTTCGTTTACCACTTTGACAAAACAAAATTATGGTGTCAGAATATATTTGAGGTAAGTTTTCAGCAAAGTTTGATAACGGAATTTGAATTGTTTCAAAATCAACTTTTGGCAATTCACCCACTTCACGAACATCAATAACTGCAGTGTTGGGAATTTTAATTTTCTCAAAAAAAACTGCTGCGTCTATTTCTTGAATTCCATAAGTTCCCATTCCGCAAAACCAATGGTAATCTGTCGCTTGAAAAGACATTTCATCTTTAGGAATTAAAGCAGTAACTGAATCGTTTATTAGAATTTCGACAATAAAACTTTGATAGTTTAAAATACTAAAAGTCATCAGTTTATTAACTATCACCTCTCCTATTCCGGTAAGTAATTTTATAACTTCGGTTGCTTGAAAAAGACCAATAATCCCAGGTAAAACACCCAAAACTCCAGCTTCATTGCAGTCAGAAACTTCTAAAGGATTTGGTGGTATTGGAAATAAATTCCGATAATTGGTGCTATTTCCATTCGCATCAGCGACATTAAAAACGGCAACTTGACCTTCATACTGATGAATTGCTCCAAAAATAAGCGGCTTTTTCAACAAAAAACAAGCGTCATTAATCAGGTATCTTGAAGCAAAATTATCAGTGCAATCTACAATAACATCATAATCTGAAAATAAAACCAATGCATTCGAAGTATCTATTCTTACTTTGAAACTATTAATTTTAATTTCTGGATTCAGCTGATGTAATTTATCTTTTGCAACAGTTACTTTGTCACGACCAATATCTTCTGTACTATATAAAACCTGACGTTGCAAGTTGCTTACCGATACGATATCATCATCAACAATTCCTATTTGCCCTATACCAGAAGCTACAAGGTACTGCAAAACAGGACAACCCAAACCTCCTGCTCCAACAACTAAAATTTTGGCTTGAGCGAGTTTTTGCTGACCTTCCATACCAAAATCCTTCAAGGAATAATGGCGTGCATATCTTGGATTGTACTGTTTCATGTTATCCTCCGGAATACGGCGGCATAAGTGCTACCGTATCATTTTCTGTAAAAATATAATTTTCGTTGACTAGTTTTTGGTTTACAGCTATAGCAAATTTTCGTTCTGCTAATATTGGAAACTGATCGATTAAATTTGACTTTAAAGTATCCAAGTCGCTAGCATTTGCAGAAAAATCCTTTCCTGTAATTTCAGCTATTGAACCAAAAGCAATTACTTTTATAACCATTTATTTGTATTTTGAATTTTGTATTTGTGTTGTTAATAGCAATAAAAAATCATTCCGAAATTAAGCAGTAGTTCCTATTAATTTGTAAGAAGCAACTAAAAGTACTAAGGCCAAAACGTATTTCAATACATTTTGATTGAATTTTTTGGCACCAAAATAAGCACCGAGTAATCCACCAGAAAATGCAATTACAATATACAATGCCATGTTTGCATTAAACGAAATTCCTTGCGTAAGCATACCGCTTAATCCAGCGATCGAATTTACGAAAATAAATGCAGCACTTATGGCAGCCGTTTGTTTTTGATTAGACCATTGTAAAAGCAACAATATTGGCGAAAGAATAATGCCTCCACCAATACCAATCATTCCTGAAAGTAATCCAATAATTCCGCCAATTACTATTGAAATCGTCAAATTAGAGGGCTTTAAATCTTTATCGGCAACATTTTTAAAAAAGAAAAAACGAAGGATTGGAAAAAGCAACAATACACCCAGAATCCGCTTGTAAATACTAGCTTCGACCGTAATCATGCCGCCAATAAAAGCCAAAGGAACAGAAGCCGCTGCAATAGGCAGAAATAATTTCTGAATAAAATAACCTCGACGGTAATATTGAAGGAAAGAAGTAAGTGAGACAAATAAATTAAGCATCAAAGCTGTAGGTTTCATTTCCTCTGGTGCCACGCCATATAGTGCCATCAAAGCAAGATAACCACTAGCACCACCATGACCAACAGCGGCATACAAAAAAGCAACACAAAAAAGAATGCTATAAAATAATTCTATAGTCATAATTAAATGGGTAATAAGTGAACTTCAACAGTAGAACCAACACTAAATCCAACTGATTCTTCTGAAACAACAATAAAACAATTGGCTTGTGCGAAAGAATGCAATCGAAAAGATTCTTGTGCATGCAAAGGCGTAACTTCTCCTTTATTGTAAAAAGCTTTTAGAAAATGAGTTAATCCAGCTGGCTTTTTATAGTCGTGGGTTGCAATTGCTGTTGTACTAATTACGCTTTGCTCTTTGTGCATTGCTTTTTCCAAAGCTGGCAAAACATATTCGTAAAAACAAGTTAATCCACTAGACGGATTTCCGGGAAGTCCAAAAATGAGCTTATTTTCTATAGTACCAAAAAACAATGGTTTTCCTGGCTTTTGTTTGATTTTATGGAATCTTTGTGTTACACCACAAGCTTTTGCAGCTCCAACCACATAATCGTAATCACCTACACTAACACCGCCATTTAAAAGCACCATATCATTACTTTCGATAGCGGATTGTAATACAGCCGCTAATTGCTCAGGATTATCCTCGCTATATAAAATTGTGATATCTGTAATTCCTGCTTTATGCAAAGCTGCGGTTAAAAGAACCGAATTCGCTTCGTAAACTTGTCCGAATGCTAATGGATTTCCAGGTTGTTGTAATTCATTACCTGTCAATATAATGGCCACTTTTGGTGGTAAAAAAATAGAAACATTTGTACAACCAATTCCGGCTAAAAAACCCAAAGCAGCAGCTGATAAATAAGTGCCTTTCTCCATAGCAAGTGCACATTTTTGTACTTCGGCACCTTTAGGACGAACGTTTAAACCTTGCGAAAGATTATCATCATGTATGGTTAGCATATTATTTTCGACGCTTACTTTTTCTTGCATGACAACGGTATCAGCACCATTTGGCAATGGCGCACCGGTAAAAATTCGGGTTGCTTGTCCGTTTTCAATTGTAATTTGATTGGCAATACCAGCAGCCATTTCGCCAATAATTTGTAAAGGTTTATTTTTATCTTCAAATTTAAAAGCATAACCGTCCATCGAAGATTGGTCAAAATTTGGGATAGCCACCGTTGCCGTAATAGATTCGGCTAACGTAAAACCAAAAGCGTCTCGTAACGGCACTTCTTTAATCGTGCTATCAGTCACTAAATTTTGAATAATTTGTTTGGCTTCTTGAACTGCAATCATAATTTGTTAATGAGTTTGTTGTAATCGTCAATGGTATCGATATCAATGGCTCCTTTTTCGAACGCAACAATAGCGATATCATGTTGATGTTGTTGTATCATTTTTTTGGCACCTTCATTTCCTTGTAGATTTTTAAGTGCTGCAAAATAGTCACTATCAAACAGTACTGGAACACCAACAATATTTAAATAATTTGAGGCTACAATGCCTTTTCTAGACACTTTATGTTTTTTGATCAAATCCTCAAATAGAATAGTTGAAATATAGGGTTGATCACAAACCGAAATAATACAAGTACGAATTGCTGGTTTTAGATCTTGTAATTGTTGTAAGCCTACCGCAATTGATGATGCCATACCGCTTTCCCAATATGGATTATGAATGCTTTGTGCTTCTGTTTTAGCAATTTCAATATCTATAGACTCTTTGTATGCGCCAGTTACCACTAAAACAAAACTATTAGGTACTTTTTTTGCCTGAACTATTGTATTTTGTAACAATGACGTATCATTAAATTGCAATAACTGCTTGGGTTGTCCCAATCTTGAAGAATTTCCAGCTGCCAAAAGTAAGATGCCTATTTCCATATTATCCTCCAATAGTAATCATGCTTCGGTTGTCAATGGTTGCAGTATCAATGGTTTCGAAAGCGCCACTAAATTGTCCTCCCAATTCTTTGGCTTTTGCCAAAATAGTTTCTTGAATGAGCGGTAAAATAGCTTCTCCATTTCGTAAAGGAGTTAACAAATCGGTTTCTGATTTACTAAAAAGACAGTTTTTTAATTTTCCATCTGCCGTAAGGCGCATTCTATTGCAGGTATCACAAAATGGTGCACTCATGGTACTAATCACCGCAAAAGATCCAACATGACTTGGAATCATAAACCGTTTTGAAGTATCATTTAGTTCAGCAACTACTGGAATCGCATCATATTTTGTTGCAATTTCAGATAAAATTTCATGCATCGTAAAAACTTGGTTGCTGCTCCATTTATTACCACTAAAAGGCATGAATTCGATAAATCGAATTTCTATATTATTGTGTTTGGTAAGTGCAATAAAATCCAGAATCTCATTGTCATTAAAGTCTTTCATGACCACCACATTAATCTTTACTCGAATGTTGTGGTGTAATAATAGCTCGATATTGCTACGAACACGATGGTACAAATCCCGACGTGTAATTTTTAGAAATTTATCTTGTTGTAAAGTGTCTAAACTGATGTTGATGGCTTTGATGTTTGCAGCCATTAGCTGAGGCAACATTTCATCTACACGAATTCCATTGGTGGTAATAGCTAATTCAACATCTAGTTTCCCCAATGCTTCAATAATTTTAGGCGCATCTTTTCGAACTAGTGGCTCTCCTCCAGTAAGACGGATTTTTTTTACTCCTTGTGCTACAAAAATCTTAGCAAGCTTTTCAATTTCATCTACCTGCATTAATTTGGATGCTGGTGCAAAAGCATATTCTTCCTCTGGCATGCAGTAAAAACAGCGTAAATTGCAATTATCAGTCAGCGATATTCGCAAATAATCGTGAACGCGACCATAGGTATCTTGAATCATATTTTAGTAAACAACTGCTGTAGTTGCATGTATTTTTTCTTGTTTGTATTTTAAAGAAGTACCTACATTTCGAGTCATTACTGCTTTAATTTCTGAAATTATAGACAAAGCAATTTCTTCTGATGTTTCGGCTCCAATATTTAATCCAACTGGTCCATAAAGGCGTGCCATTTGTTTATCTGATAAAACGATTCCTTCCTTTTCTAAATCGGATAGCATTCGATTAAGTTTTGTTTTTGGACCCAAAATTCCAATGTATTCACAATCAGTAGTTAATAAACATTTTAGCACAGCCAAGTCGTAGTTGTAATTATGAGTCATCAAGACAAAAAATGTACTGTTGTCCACTATTATTTGTTCAGAAATTTCCTCTGCTTTAGCAATGGTTACTCGTGTCGCTTTTGGAAATCTATTTGCTGTAGCATGAGTTGCTCGTCCATCAAAAACATTCGTTTCCCATCCTAAAACGGATGCTATTTCTACTACCGGTTTTACATCGTTTCCTGCACCACATAATACTAAAGCAACTGGCACAGGACAATATTCTATCAATGCTTCGTATGGTTCCGAATCAATAGCTATTTTTTTAATAATAGACCTTTTTTGCTCTAAAATAGTTGCACTCTCCTTTGCCAAAAAAGTATATTTTTCGTCGACTGCAGTTACCTTTTCTTTTCTGTAAAACAATACGGTTCCCAATTGAATACTTTGTCTTTTGAGCGAGAAAATCGTAACAATAACGGCATCTTTACGCTCTTTTTCTAGTTGTTGCAGCAGTTGTATTGGGTTATTCTCTTTAGTCGAATCAATATATTCAAAAAGAATATGAACAATACCGTTACAACCCAATTGTACACCAAAATCAGCGTCATCTTCGTTGCTGGTATCATAAGTAATTAACTTATTTTGCTGCTGATGGATCGCCAACAAAGCTTTACGCAACGCATCGCCTTCAAGGCAACCACCGCTTATGGCGCCAGTTAAGTCACCATCTTCAGTGACTAGCATTCGTGCTCCAGGTTGCCTATACGAAGAACCTTCGACTTTAACCACAGTTGCAAGAGCTGTTTTTTTTCCTAAGTTAGTAGCAACTTCATACGCCTTTAGAATATCTCTGATTTCTTTCATTCGTAAATAATTCTGAAAACTAATTTTATAATGATACTTACGACACCTCATCCATGTTGAAAGGCAACTTTCTGATTCTTGTTCCTGTTAAATCAAAAATAGCATTGGTTAATGCTGGTGCAAATGGCGGTAACGCTGGCTCACCAACTCCTCCTGCATCGGCATCATTATCAATAATGTGCACTTCCATTTCTGGCATATCATAAATACGTGGCATGTTGTATTCGTAGAAATTCTTTTTATCAGCCATACCATCGGTAAAAGTCATTTCGTGAAAAGCTGCAGCACCCAATCCCATGATGATAGAACCTTCAATTTGAGCCTCTATAATATCTGGATTTACATACCAACCGCAATCCATAACAGCCCACACTTTATCTATTTTGATACCGCCAGTTCGTTTTTTAGAAACTTTTACAATTTGCCCGACTGTACTGTCAAAACATTCTGTAATCGCAACGCCGTACCCTTCATTTTTCTTTCTTGATTTCCAACCCGAAACTTCTTCCATCTTATCGATCAAAATTTGAACGCGCGGTTCCTTTAAATATTTTCTTCTAAAATCAAGTGGATCAGCTTTGGCTTCATGTGCCATCTCGTCCATAAAGCTTTCATAAGCAAATCCATTAGTTGACGCATATACAGAACGCCACCAAAGTACAGGAATTGGTGTTTCAAAAGGAATATCTGAAAAACTTATGTTTTTAATCGACTCAAAATAAGGCGCTAAAAACCCTTCGGTAGTACTTCCATTTGGTTTTCCTCGTTTGTCTGACATCCAATGATCTATATTTTGACCTGCCATCCTGAATTTTAATGCAGCAATTTCTCCATTCTCAATAACACCTTCGCCTCTATAGGAAACTCCGGGACGGAATGGTCCTTGGGTTGCATCATCCTCGCGCGACCAAACAATTTGAACTGGTTTTTTAATCTCTTTTGAAATAACCACCGCTTCGTGACAATAATCAGTAAAAGCTTTTCTTCCGAAACCACCACCTAAAAAAGTCATGTTAACAATAACCGACTCTGCTGGCAGAGAAAACGTTTTACTGATATGTTGTTGCATCCAATCTGGCGCTTGTAATGGACCCCAAATTTCAATTTTAGTATCTTGATAATGCGCAATGCAATTAACAGGTTCCATGGCATAATGCGATTGGTACGGTGTTTCGTAAACTACATCCAATTTTTTTGTGGCTGCAGCAATAATTTTGCTTGGATCTCCTTCTTTTTTTACAATAAGTCCTTCCTCTTTTTGAAGTAAATCCAACTTTCGTTTTGCTATTTCAGGTGAACTTAAATGTTCAAAACCGCTATCATCCCAAACGACTTTTAACGCTTTTTTACCTTGTAAGGCTGCCCAACTATTGTCTGCAACTACTGCTACGCCATCGCGAAGCGTACTATGCACTTGCATTTGTATCTTGAATACTTTTTTTACACCAGGAATTTTTAAGGTTTCAGCAGCATCAAAACTTACTAATTTTCCTCTCAATCTTGGATTGCGTTCTACTGCTGCAAAAAGCATCCCATCAATTCTTTTATCGAGACCAAAGATGGCCTTTCCATTTGTTTTTAAAGGAGTATCAATACGACGAATGCCTTTGCCAATCAATTTATAATCGGCACGTTTTTTTAATTTTACATCAGTTGGAGTTGGCAATTTGGATGCCTTTTCAGCCAATTGTCCGTAATGCAAACTTTTGCCTGATGGTTTATGAATAATAGCACCTGATTGTGCAAAACATTCATTTGCAGGAACTGCCCAAATACCAGCTGCTGCAGTAATTAACATTTCTCTAGCTGTAGCGCTAAGCTTTAATAAATTCTTGTAAGAACCTCGTATAGTAGAACTTCCGCCTGTAATTTGACCTCCGTATTTTTTACTTCCTTGTGCAAAAATAACGTTGATGTCTTTCAAATCTACTTCAAGTTCTTCGGCGATAATTTGAGGTACAGAGTGAAAAGAACCTTGTCCCATTTCGGCACGGTGATCTACTAGTGTTACTTTTCCGCTTTCCTCAATAATAATCCAAGCATTCATTTCTATTTTACTGGCTGCTGGTAAATCGGGATTTATAACATTTGCGGAAGCATCATCACTGTAAAAAACACCCAGATAAAAAGCGGTTCCTCCTATTCCTGCTAGTTTAAGGAAACTTCTACGTGACGTGTTTGGAATTGTATTTGAATCTGACATCGTTTTTCTGTATTAGGTATAACTATCATTATTTTTTAGCTGGAGCATAAGCGCCATTTTCAAGCCAAGTGGTCCAAGCTTTCTTAAATTCGCTATGACTCATTGGTGGCAATGAATTTCCTTGGGCAGGTTTCCAACCCGATAAAACCAATCCGTCATCAGCATGTTCAAGCAGTTTTTTCATATCCTTATTTCCATTCTGCTTTGTATCGATCAGTTGTTTGGCCAAATCATGAGCTGATCTTCCTTCAAAAACCATTTTCATATTAGCAGGTGGTAAATGCCAGTTTTCAGCTCCAGGAGGTGCATGCTCACCTTTTGTGTTTTCTGATTGATGGCAATTAGCACATTTCATAGCGTATAACCCTTTGCCATCTTCACCACGTTTTGGAAACATTTTGTGCACGTGGCTGTCATCGCCTTGCAACGGAATATCGCCAATGGGATGGCAATTGACACATCTTGGACTCATTAAAACAGCATAAACTTTTTCGAATGCTTTGACCGATGCGATGCTGTCTTTCTTTACTGTTGATTTTGGAATTGCTGTATACGTGTTTTGTGCATTGTATCGGGAATTAATTCCGAATGCTGTTACTGAAATTATAACCGAAAGCACTAGTAATACTGCTATCTTCTTATTTTTTTTGCTGGGGCTGATATAATGGGATGGCCTATTGTTATTCATACGATATTATTGATAAGTTATCTCTATTTTACTCTAATAATGCTACGATTTATTTTCGGCTTTTCGTTGCATATCAGCGGCAATATGAATTGCTTTTCTAACTCTAGGATAGGTTCCACAACGGCAAATGTTTCCAGCCATGGCGTTGTCTATGTCTTCATCAGTAGGATTTTTGTTTTCTCGGAGCAGCACTGCAGCCGACATAATTTGTCCGGAATGACAATACCCACATTGCGGTACATCAATTTCCTGCCAAGCTTTTTGTAATGGATGATCGTTATTTAAGGAAAGTCCTTCGATGGTCGTGATTTTTTTACCTTCGGCACGACTCACTTTGGTTACGCAAGAACGCACAGCTTCGCCATCCAAATGGACAACGCATGCACCACATTGCGCTACACCACAACCGTACTTTGTACCAGTTAAATTAAGAATATCACGCAATGCCCAAAGTAGTGGCATGTCATTACTAATATCACAATCATGTGATTTACTATTTACATTTAATTTAACCATTTTTAAATTAATTTATTGATTACTCAAATTTAAGTATAATTACCATTCGATGTAATTAAGAAACCAAAATTAACAAAATCGAACAAACTTAAATTAAATATTTCAATCTAATAGTTAAGAATATCAAACCTAAATTCGAAAAATAGAAAATGAAATTTTGTCTATATTCTTAGAATAAACGAGTAATAAATTATAAAATCAGATAAATAAATAATTTGAAGCAAAGATGAAAGCATAATAAATCAAACTAATTATTCCCATCGCAGTACTTAAAAAAGATAATTCAACATTAGACTAAAAGATCATGTTTGAAAAAATAGTAACTATAAATCGTTAGCAAAAAACACCAGTCTGTCTTATCTATATTATTGTTTACTACATTTTACTGAGAATAATTATTAAACGATTGTACTTGCTACATTTTATAGTATTCAAAAACTAATTGTTTGAATCAAAATTAGTTTAATAAAACGTTGTCTATACTTCTTCGAGAAACTTCAAAAAATTATAAATTTTTTAAAACGTGCGAATCTTGCAAGTCATAGCGTTTATTGTGTAATACTTTAATCGCTAAAAGAGCGCAACTTTACAGTATTCTATTACAGCTTACAAATCTCTTTGACGCTGAATTGTAAAAACTTCCATAAGAGTTTATCTCTAGCAGAACATTAAGGCTACAAATCATACTCTTTTCAAAAAAAAAGGAAAACAAAATAAACAATTTTTAAATACATTATAAAATGGCAATTCAAACCGTGAACCCGTTCAACAATCAAGTAGTACGAACCTTTGATGAAATGACAGATACAACTGTAGACATGTTAATTGAACAAGCAACAAAAACATTCCACGATTGGAAAAAAACAAACTACGAACAACGCGCCGTGATATTGCGAAGAGTTGCTTCGTTGATGCGTGAAAAAAAAGACTATTTAGCCAAAATTATTACCTTAGAAATGGGTAAACTAATCGCTGAAGCCGAGGGAGAAATAGCATTGAGTGCTGATATATTTGATTATTATGCAACACATGCTGCTACATTTTTAGCTGACAAACCGTTACAACCTACTTTAGGATCAGCATACGTTCGCTCAAGTCCCATAGGAACAATTCTTGGAGTTGAACCATGGAACTTTCCGTTTTATCAAGTGGCAAGATTTGCTGCTCCTAATATTATGGTAGGCAATACAGTCCTTGTGAAGCATGCATCAATGGTTCCGCAATGTGCAGTAGCTATCGAAGATTTGTTTAATGAAGCTGGCGCTCCAGCGGGATTGTATACAACCTTATACATTTCTGGAGAACGTACCTCACTACTCGTAGCTGACACAAGAATTAAAGGTGTAGCATTGACGGGAAGTGAAGCTGCTGGCTCCCATATAGCAGCTCAAGCTGGAAAATATTTAAAAAAATCAGTATTAGAATTAGGGGGAAATGATGCCTTTATTATTCTTGAAGATGCTGATATTGATGAAACCGTAGCATGGGCAATGGTGGGTAGAATAAACAATAATGGTCAATGTTGTGTGGCTTCAAAACGTTTTATTGCAGTAGAAGAAATCGCTGATACATTTATTGAAAAGTTCAAAGAAAAACTTGAACAATTAATTATTGGAGATCCAATGGATCCAGCCACTCAACTAGGTCCTATGAGTAGCGAAGAAGCTGCTGTTCATATTATTGACCAAATTAGAAGATCAGTAGATGCTGGTGCCACAATCCTTTTAGGAGGAACACGAGCTGATAGACCAGGAGCTTTTGTAGCACCTACCATTTTAACGGATTTAACACCGGAAATACCAGCTTATTATGAGGAAATATTTGGCCCTGTTGCTTCCTTTTTTAGAGTAAAAAATGAAGACGAAGCAATTGCATTAGCAAATGACTCTCATTATGGTTTGGGTTGCTCCATTTTTACCAAAGATATAGTACGCGCCGAACATATTGCTGATCAAATTGATGCAGGAATGGTTTTTATCAATCACCCAACTTGGACTCAAGCTGATTTGCCATTTGGTGGTACCAAAAATTCCGGTTATGGAAGAGAATTATCAGAGTTTGGTATTCATGAATTTGTGAACAAAAAACTAATCCGAATCAGTTCAATTTCAGATCCTTTTTAGAGATTGTAAATATTAAATGTAGTTAGATAACTTCTTTTCTAGTTTGCCAGATTGGCGCAACGGCATCAAGAACATAGGGGTTTTCCAATCTTCCGCCTATGACCAACGAATAGGTACACGAGCTTGATACCCGTTAATTAGATTGCAACAAGACTGTTATCTAGCTTCATTTTTTTATAAATAAACTACAAGTCATTTAATACAATATTGATTTTTTAAGGTGCTATTTCTCTCGATATTCTTTTACTTAAAAACACAAAATGAAAACATATCAATTATTTTCTCCAAAAAAAATAGGCTTTATAGCTGTCAAAAAAGTATTATTATGGCAACAATGACGGGCTTTAGACCAAAAGGAAACATTCCGAATGAAACCATGGCTACTTATTATGACAGAGGATACGTCACCTTCTCCAAATGGATTGGGTTATTCTAGAATTCTTAGACTATTTAATACCCATCACGTAAAAGGATAAAAAAACAACCTACAAAATACATCAATATGATGGAAAAATACTCGTGTAGTTGATGCGTTCCGGGATAATTAGTCACCATTTGAATATGGATGCTAATGCTCAAATTCTAGCCCCATCGAAAGTGAAAATAGCTGAATAACTGTGTACATAATAACATAGTCTGAAAGACTACGTAGTTTAAAATAAAATGACCCTGCAAAATATCATTCATGCAAAAACAGAATTTGTAGCCGCAGTAGAAGATTCCGTATTACCTGTTTTAATGATGAAGAATTACATGCTGCCAACGGTAATTTGTTAGAAAAGTTTCTATCACCTATTTGTAATATACGCACAGACGAATTTGGAGGTAGCATAGAGAATCGGTGCAAATTTGTTCTGGAAACAGTAGCTGAGGTTGCAAAAGCAAGTGGTAAAGATAAAACCGGTTTTCGTTTGACGCCTTATGGGGTAGCTGGCGATACACCAAACTATCCTGAAATTGAGGCAACATACGATTACTTGTCTACCGAGATCAATAAGCTTGATATTGTTTACATTCACCTGTCTGATCACAGCGCAATTGGTGCTCCAACATATCTGATATCATTATTGATCAATTGGGTCCTATAGTAGTCCCGTTATATTGCTTCTACAAAGCAAGCGTAAAATCTTCGTCAAAGCTCGCTATTTTATATTTGGTTAAGAAATGAAAAATAAACAATTTAATTTTTTTAACTTTGGTGAACAAATAGTGAACAATAACTCAATAAACAAATTTTTAAAATGTTTGTAAGCTAATTAAAATCAATCGTTTACATTTTAAAAAAATAACAATAGAGAATCCCTCTTTCTCCGCAAGGAAAGCCCGAAACGCAAGTTTTAGGCTTTTTTTATTTCATAAAAGCCTTAAAAATTTTCTTTTATAAATGTTTTCGATTTCATTGCAGGACTCCCCTTCTAGGACCTCATTAGTAATCCAATTTTCTTAGCAAAAATATAAAGATGAAAAATTTGTGGTATTATTTTGTTTTAAAAAATTGATCCGTATACCATACTTATTTTTTAACATTCTTTTTTTAGTAAAATCATAATAGAATGTTGCAGATTCGAAAAAACTTATTATATTTGCACTCGCAATCAAAAAATGATAGCAACATACTGGAGAAATGGCAGAGCGGTCGAATGCGGCAGTCTTGAAAACTGTTGACTGTAACAGGTCCGGGGGTTCGAATCCCTCTTTCTCCGCGGAATTAAAAGCGAAACGCTGTAAAAGTAAAATTTTACAGCGTTTTTTTATTGCTAACGATCCTATCCATTATTCATTAATCGCATCCATGACCGCTTTAGAAATCTGTAAACTCTTTAATTTATCTTGATGGTCAAAAATGGGGCTGGTAATCATCAATTCATTTATGCGAGTATATTGAATAAATTCTTTTAAATCTTTAGTCAGTTTTTCTTTGCTTCCTGTAAAGGTAAGAGCAGTCATTTGATTCACATGAAAGCGTTCTTCCTCATTCATAATGCCATCAAGAGAGGCTACGGGAGGCTGCAAACCTTTTCTATCGTTGCGAATTAAATTCAAAAACATTTGATACAAACTAGTCGATAAAAACTGTGCTTCTTCATCAGAGTCGGCTGCTATGATATTCACGCAAGCCATTGTTTTGGGTTCGTTCAAAAAGGTTGAAGGTTGAAAATTTTCTCTGTAAAATTCAAATGCCTGTAGCATTTGTCTAGGTGCAAAATGTCCTGCAAAAGCATACGGCAAGCTATATTCAGCTGCCAATTTTGCACTATCCATACTCGAACCTAAAATCCAAATGGGCACATTCAACCCTTCGGCCGGAAAAGCCCTCACTTTTTCTGTAGCATTGGCTTCAGAGAAATATCTTTGCAATTTGGATACATTCTTGGGAAATTGTTGGGCTTCTTCAAAAAAATCTTTTCGAATAGCTTGTGCAGTTAACGCATCAGTTCCTGGAGCTCTTCCAAGACCTAAATCAATTCGGTTCGGATACAAAGTAGCCAAGGTGCCAAACTGTTCCGTAATGATTAATGGTGAATGATTGGGCAACATGATCCCACCTGATCCTACCCGAATATTTTGAGTTTGACTGGCAATATAACCAATCAAAACCACCGTTGCAGTACTGGCCACGTGAGCCATATTATGATGCTCTGCCAACCAAAACCGATTGTATCCCAAATGATCTGCCAGTTGCGCCAACTCTTTGGTTTTTTGCATGGTATCACTGGCATTGCTGTTTTCAGTAATTAAAGCCAATTCTAATAAAGATATAGCAATAGCGTTTTTCATAAAAATTTATTTGTAGTACAAAATTAGGCATTAAGATGATGAGGCTATATTTTGAGGTGTTAATTGAATTATAATGTTTGTATGGAATGTTAACCAAAACTAGTATGCTGAGTTTGATTATTAGTTTTTGTGTATCGCTATTTCAGGACAAGACATTTGAAATTGTCCTTGGTTGATTATTGTGATCCAATATTGAAATAGGATATTGTAAGGAAATATACTGACTAGGAGTCAAATTTTTTTATAAAATAAAAAAAGGCTTGATCGCTAATGATTGATATGGAACTAGCGAACTGATTAGAAATGTTATAGCTATTTACTGTAATAGGGTAATTGATATTTAAACCATTAATCTTACTCAAAAGATCAGGATATAGATTCCAATAATCGATTAAAGATTTAAAATCAGCTTCATCTAGAATCAGTTTTTCGAAGTAATTATAGTACACCATAGTTACTGGAAAATCTATTTTTACGATATCATCATCAGTAGCATTTGCATTAATATTATCTACTACTTTTTGATAATCGGCAACAGTATTTACGGCACTTTTAATGAACTTCAAACCTCATCTTTTGAATATTGAAAACAAACAAATTTCAATTTCAATTTATTAATTAAAATCTACATCTTTTAATAAGAAACTAGTTCTTCATTTTACTGATTTTATCATAATCAAGAATTGTTACTGTACTTCCTTTTCTTTCAATCAGTCCTTCATTTTTAAATTCGGTTAAGGTACGGCTAACGGTTTCAGAGGCAGTTCCCGTAAGTGCTGCAAGTTCATCTCTACTAATTCTAATAGTAGTATCATGCTTAAACAACTGCAAAAGTGCTTCCGCAATTCGTTTTCGTACTGATTGGTATGCCAGCTGCAGGAGACTCGCGTCTTTATTTCGAATTTCATTGGATAATATTTCAAGAAATTTTCCAGCAATATCAGGGTAATGCTGCAACATTTTATCAAATTGTATTTTAGGAAAAAAACACAAATAACTATCTTCCATGGCAGTTGCCGTATCATCATACGGTTTATTGCAAAGAATGATATTTATCCCTAAAAAATCCTCCTCTTGGTATATTCCTGTCATGAGTTCATGTCCATCTTCGGTCATTTTAATAGTCTTAATTTTCCCCGAGACTACAAGGTAAATTCCTGTTGCATTATCGCCCTCATAATGTATTACCTGATTCTTTTTAAAAAATCTAGTTTTTCGTTCGTCTATAATTTTTTTTAATTTTTTTAATCCACTGTTTTCAGAAACCAGCTTATCTAAATTTTCTAATGATTTACTATAAAAATGGTGCTGGCTTTCTTTTTTTTTTAATCTGCTTTCAATAGCATTTAAAAGTTCTAATCTCCCAAATGGCTTTGTAAGATAATCATCGGCACCCATTTCCATTCCCTTACGCAAATCAAGTCGCTCGGATTTTGAAGTAATAAAAATAAAGGGGATAGCGGTGGTTTCTAGATTTTTATTTAAAAGATACAGTACATCATAACCATCTAGCACAGGCATCATGATATCACACAAAATTACATCAGGTAAATAGAGTAAAGCTTTATCAACTCCTTCCTTGCCATTTTTAGCAACAAAAACTTCATAGTCTGCCAATTCAAGAATTTCTACTATATTTTCTCTTATTTCATTATTGTCTTCAATTACTAATACTTTGCTCATATCGATGAAAATGTTAGTGTGAATGATGTTCCTTCATTTATAGTACTTACATAGGATATAGAACCATTCATTAAGGCGATATAACGCGCCACAATATTTAAACCAAGTCCAGTTCCTGGGATATTACCAGTATTATGTGCTCTGAAAAAAGGTTCGAATAAATGCAATTGATCTTCTTCAGGAATTCCAATTCCTTCATCCTTCACGCAAATGATACAATGGCTGTCATTAATTTCTGTTGTAAATTCAATAGTACAACCATCCTCTGAATATTTTATAGCATTGGTAATTAGATTGATAATACTATTTTTAATTAAATTTTGGTCTAGGGTTATGAGTTTCTGACATCCATTATGGGAAAAATGTATTTGCTGTTTTTCTTTGGCTAGTAATTGCATCTCTTCTGTAATTTCTTCCGCTAATTGTACCAGATCAAAACATGTTGGTTTAGCTTTTACATTGCCTACTTCTAATTGTTCTATGTATAAAAAATCATTCAATACAGTAGTTAAATTTGTTACAGCATTAATTATTTTACCCGCATGTTTAATGATATTAGCATTATTTAACGGCTCAGCATATTTTTCGATGAGAGAAGCTGATAAATGTGCCGTACTCAATGGAGTTCGAAATTCATGCGAAGCCATAGATAAAAACCTATTTTTTAATTTACTGATTAGTTTTTCCTTCTCTAAACTGGCACTTACTTTTGCTTTTGCTTTTTCAAGTGCTTTAATCGTATCGTTTAAGGTTTTTGTTCGCTCTTCTACAAGTTCTTCTAGATGGGAAGCATAATTTTTAAGGCGCTCCTCATCCTTTTTTTGCTGGGTAAGATCATGAATAAATCCGGCGTAAATTTTTCTTCCTGCATGTTTCACTTCACTTACACCTATTTTAAATGTAAATTGATTACCATTCTTAGTTTTACCAATGAGCTCTCTTCCTATTCCCATAATATGCGATTGACCAGACATTTTGTAGTATTTTAAATAGGAATCATGAGCCACTTTATCGTCAAAAGGCATTAGCATTGAAATATTTTCACCTAATACTTCTGGTTCAGCATAATCAAAAAGTTTACATGCAGATGGATTTATGCTTTCAACAATGCCCAATTCATCAATAGTTATGATACCGTCAATAGCGTTATGCACAAGGGCATCTAGTAAAGCAGATTTCTCCATAACTTATTTTGTCAAAGTGTATTGACTTATGTAAAGATAAGGCCACCTGAGTAGTTATCTCCTTATATTATTATATCTATATCTTTTGAAATTTACTCTTTTAAGCTTTAAAGAATCATAAGTGACGTAAATCACATATAGTTCAGCCGATGCTCATTTCAATACAATACTATATAAACCAACTTTGTAAAGTTCTTTAAAACAATATAGTATTGATATTAAAAACGGAAAATGATAACAGATGATATTTTACGGCAAAATGTAATTCAAGCATTAAAATGGGAACTTTTTAGTGTTGATTGCACTATAATAGTCATTTCAAATAATAGAGTAATTACTCTAAAAGGTAATGTAGATACCTATAAAAAGAAAACGCAAGCCGAAAGAATATCAAGTGCAATATCCGGAGTACAATCAGTAATCAATAAAATTGATGTAACAATAAATCGCTTGGAACAGAAAAAAGATATAGCAATCACAAATGAAATTCTTACTATTTTCAGATGGAACTGGAATACACTAAATGATACCATTAAAGTTAAGGTACTTGAAGGATGGGTAACGCTATCTGGAGAATTAGAATGGAACTATCAAAAAGAAGCTGCTAAAGAAGCTATTACAAGTCTAATTGGTGTAAAAGGAGTTAGTAATAAAATTAATATAAAATCTCAATTGGATACTAAAATAGACAAAACGACTCTTAGACTTGCACTAGAAAACCATCTTGCATTGGATTCAAAAGATATTGAAATTGAGGTATCAGATTCAAAGATAATTTTAAAAGGTTCTGTGGAATCATGGTATCAAAAAGAAATTGCAGGATTTATTGCTTGGAAAACAAGAGGTGTTGTAAGTGTTGAAAATGAATTACTGATTGAAGATGAATAGATTAAATCATTTAAAATCTAACTAAAAAAATAAACATCACCAATTTTAATTAGTAAGGAATATTAAAAAAAAACGAATATCAAAACTTTAAAAAAAGTCCTAAGTTCTTTTCAAAATTAAAGTTTAAAAGTGCTTGGCATCACTTTTTGATGTGCGTATGGTCATTTCCAATTCAACCAAATAGACTCAAATTTGAATTTAAAAGTTTCTTGAATTACGATACGGGTAAAATACTGTAAATAGATAATCTCAAGTAGAATTCTAAAAAAGAATAATGTTTTAAATAAATAGTAGCGACATGAAAATACTTATTGTACTTACATCACATGATGTTTTAGGAACCAGTGGCCTAAAAACGGGGTTTTGGATAGAGGAATTCGCAGCTCCTTATTTTATTTTTAAAGATGCAGGTGCTATAATCACAATTGCTTCTCCAAAGGGTGATCAGCCTCCAGTTGACCCGAAGAGTGAAGACAAAGAAGCACAAACCCAATATACTCAAAGATTTTACAAAGACAATACTGCTATTGACTTAGTAGCGCATTCTATAAAATTAAGCGAAATAAACCAAGCGGATTATGATGCTGTATTTTATCCTGGTGGCCATGGTCCGTTATGGGATTTGGCAAATGATCCAGATTCTATACATCTCATTGAAGACTTTTACAATAACAAAAAACCAATTGCCTTTGTATGTCATGCACCAGCTGCTTTAGTACATGTTAAAATTCAAAATGGTGATTATTTAGTAAAGGGAAAACAACTAACAGGATTTTCTAATACCGAAGAAGAAGCAGTCCAGCTAAGCAAAATAGTACCTTTTTTACTGGAAGATGAACTTACTAAATTAGGTGGACTTTATAGTAAGGGAAAAGATTCTGAATCTTATGTAAAGCAAGATGGTTTGCTGGTCACAGGACAAAATGCAGCCTCATCAGTAGCAGTGGCAAAATTACTGCTAGAAACACTTGAAGGCGAAAAAATTACTAATCTAAATGACAATTAAAATGAAAAAAATACAACTAGTATGTATATGCTTAGCGTATGCAGCAGCCTTAAATGCACAAACTGCCGACAAAAAATGGAACATTGGTATTCATGGAGGTGCAACACAATATCATGGAGATCTTGGACGCAGTTTTTACAAAACAGATAAAGCTATGTATGGCTTTGGAGGAGTATCTGTTTCTAGATATTTAGGAAAACTTTTTGATGCCAATTTGTTATTAACCAAAGGTACTATTGGATACAATGGTGACACGGGGAGTTTTAAAAGCGATTTTAATGCAACTTCATTCAACCTGCGTTTCAACCTGACCGCTCCAGAATATGTTATTAGACCTTACGTGTTAGCTGGTGTCGGTATTATCCTTTTTGACAATCAGGTTAATTTTGATCAAGATAGAATTGACTATGCCTTGCCTACTGCTGGAGCGGGTATCAATTTTAGATTATCTCCAGAAATTATGCTGAATCTTCAAGAAACTTTTTCTTTCTCTAATAAAGACCGAAGAGATGGAGTGACCGCAGGCGAAAAAGACAGCTACCTCTCGCACATGATTGGGCTAACCTTTAATCTTGGAAGTGTAAAAGATGCCGATCAGGATGGAGTTTCAGACAAAAATGACAACTGTTCTGATACTCCAACAGGAATTAGTGTGGATAAAAAAGGCTGTCCTTTAGATCGGGATAAAGATGGTATTGCTGATTATTTAGACAGTTGTCCCGACGTTTCAGGAACTGCTTCATTGAATGGTTGTCCAGACAAGGATAACGATGGTGTTGCTGATTCAGAGGATCGATGTCCAGAACTAGCGGGTCCTAAGGCTTTAAAAGGCTGTCCAGATAGTGATAACGATGGTGTGCCTGATTTAGATGATAAATGCCCCAATACAAAAGCAGGAAGTCGTGTAGATAAAGTGGGTTGTATCATGGATAGCGATAACGATGGTGTCATGGACGATATGGATCGTTGTCCTGATGTTGCAGGATTACTAGCTTTAAAAGGATGCCCAGATAGCGATGGAGACGGAATTGCTAATTTAGACGACAGATGTCCCGAAGTTAAAGGTACGATGGCAAACAAAGGATGCCCCGAAATTACAAAACAAGATGCAGTGCGTATTACTTATTTAGGAAGCAAAATATTCTTTGAAAACAATAGCGATAAACTAAAAGTAGCCTCCTTATCGCAACTGGATGAACTTACAAAAATACTATTCAAATACGATGCTGCTAGTTTAGTCATTGAAGGTTATACAGATAGTAACGGATCAGATCAATTTAATATTGAATTATCACAAAAACGAACCGAGTCTGTTCGGAATTATTTGATTGGGAAAGGAATTGCTTCGGCCAGAATAACAGGAATAGGAAAAGGCGAAAGTAATCCTATAGCAACCAATACTACAGCTCTGGGACGTGCTAAGAATCGTAGGGTTGAATTGAAAACAAACTATTAAATTAATTTAGTGAAGATTGACAACAGTCAATCTTCACTTCAATTATAAAACAAATGATACAAGTCAAAAAAGAAGGGGTATTATTAGCCAAAACGTTAATTCCATTTGAAGATGAGGGTGTACTAAATCCAGCTGCCATAAGAGAAGGCCATTTTGTACATATGTTTTATCGTGCCGTAAGCCAAGGCAATCATTCTAGTATTGGGTATTGTAAACTCAATGGGCCATTATCAGTATTTGATAGGCACAAGAAATCATTGCTAGCACCTGAATTTGACTACGAATGTCAAGGCATGGAAGATCCTAGGATTGTAAAAATAGAAGACACATACTACTTAACTTATACTGCCTATGATGGTATAAACGCGTTAGGATGTCTTGCTATTTCTATAGATTTAATTCATTTTGAAAAAAAAGGAATTATAGTTCCACAAATTAGCTATGCTGCATTTGATCAACTGGCAGAGCAAAGTAGTCCTATTAATAAAAAATATTTTCGTTACAACGAACACATTGGTGTTTTAGAATCTGATTTGGAAAAATCACTGATTTGGGATAAAAATGTTATTTTTTTTCCAAGGAAAATTAAAGGGAAATTTCACTTCATGCATCGAATAAAACCTGATATTCAAATAGTTGTAGGCGTTGAAAATTTAAAAGATTTGACCGAAGCCTTCTATCAAGATTATCTAAGTAATTTTAATGATCATGTGCTGCTTAGTTCAAAACATGATCATGAAATTAGTTATGTAGGTGGTGGCTGTCCTCCCATAGAAACAGATCAAGGATGGCTAATCATTTACCACGGTGTCAAAGATGGTCTTTACGGATATATATATTCGGCATGTGCCGCTTTACTAGATTTGGAGGAACCAAGAAAAGAAATCGCTCGCTTACCTTATCCCCTATTTAAACCCGAATTAGATTGGGAACTAAAAGGCGAAGTAAATAACGTTTGTTTCCCAACGGGAGCTGTAGTATTCGATGACACTTTATACATTTATTATGGTGCTGCAGACGAGAGAATTGCTACTGCTTCTGTTTCCGTTTCGGCATTAATCAAAGAATTATTACTTTACAATAAACAAGATGATAAATAAACTAAGATCAAATCGAAACAAAACATTTCCAGCTCAAAATGGTACATCTTATAATTTGAATAAAACTCAAATCAAAGAAAAAGAAAGCCTGCCCGAAATCTTATTTATTACTACTTATCCGCCGCGTGAATGTGGTATAGCTACGTATTCGCAGGATTTAATTTTAGCATTAAACAACAAATTCCAAAATACCTTCAACATTAAAATTGCAGCATTGGAATTACAAAATAATAGGTATTCTTATAATGATGAGGTCACTTATGTTTTAGAAACAGACAATACATATTCTTATCATGCTCTTGCACAAAATATCAATAGCAATAAGGAGATAGCTCTTGCATTAATCCAACATGAGTTTGGTTTATTCAAAACGAATGAAGCTGACTTTATCCTTTGCTTAAAAGCGATAAATAAACCCATAATTATTGTTTTTCATACTGTGCTACCCAATCCGAATGCGATACTAAAAGAAAACATAGCCGAAATGAATACGCTTGTAGATTCATTTATAGTTATGACAAATGCTTCGGCAAAATTATTGGAAAACGATTACGGTATTTTAAAAAATAAGATTACCGTTATTCCACACGGAACTCATTTAGTAAAACATACGGATAAGGAAGCTTTAAAAGAAAAATACAACTTATCAAAAAGAAGAGTGATTTCAACTTTTGGTTTATTGAGTTCTGGAAAATCAATAGAAACTACATTGGATGCCATGCCCTTAATTGTTGTTGAAAATCCAGATATTCTTTTTCTTATAATTGGGAAAACGCATCCTTCGGTTGTTAAGGAAGAAGGTGAAATATACCGCGACAGTTTGGAACAAAAAATCAAAATATTAGGACTAAAAGAACATGTAAAATTCATCAATTCTTATTTACCACTTGAGCAATTACTGGATTATTTACAACTCACAGATATTTATCTTTTTACCTCCAAAGACCCAAATCAAGCGGTGAGCGGTACATTTTCTTATGCTATAAGTTGTGGTTGCCCTGTAATATCTACCCCTATTCCCCATGCTTCTGAATTATTAAAAAATGGAGGTGGAATAATTATTGACTTCGAAAATTCAGAGCAATTGCAAAAACAAGTTTTAAATTTATTAAACAATCCACAGTTGTGTAAAGAAATCTCCAATAAAGGCATTCATAAAATGGCACCAACAGCTTGGGAAAACGCTGCAATTGCACATGCGTTGTTGTTAAATAGTGTAATGGATCGAAAATCTAAATTAAAGTACAAAACCCCCGCAATCAATTTAGAACACTTTAAAAGTTTGACTACACCTTTTGCAATGATACAATTCTCCATTATCAATAAGCCTGATTTAAATAGCGGCTACACTCTAGATGATAATGCAAGAGCATTAGTAGCCATGTGTCAGCATTTTGAATTGACAAATGATGATAAAGATTTGGCCTATATCATTCAATATTATCAGTTTATTCAGTTTTGTCAACAAAAAGATGGCTCCTTTTTGAATTATGTAAACGAAAATAAAAAGTTTACAGATCAAAATAGTGAAAATCTAGAAGATTCTAACGGAAGAGCAATATGGGCATTAGGATTTCTAGTTTCTATGCATGATTTATTACCAGAATCATTAATCACCAAAGCCAAAAAAACAATGCAAGCTGCCTTGGTATCAGCTACCAGCATGCATTCAACAAGGGCGATGGCTTTTACTATAAAAGGGATTTATTACAGTAATAAAAAAGAAATGAATTTTGAAAATAAGGCGCTCATAAAACTATTAGCAAACCGATTAGTTCAGATGTACAGACACGAATCTAAAGCAAATTGGCATTGGTTTGAGAGCTATATGACCTATGGAAACAGCATTCTTCCCGAAGCCATACTTTGTGCTTACCTTGCTACCGGCGACATGATTTACAAAGAAATAGCCAAGACTTCTTTTGATTTTTTATTATCAAAAACAATAACGGAAAATAGTATCAAAGTCATTTCGAATAAAGGATGGTTACACTATAACAAGGCCGTTACAAAAGAAGTAATTGGCGGAGAACAACCTATTGATGTTGCTTACACCATCTTGGCTTTAGCCAAATTTTACAATACTTTTAAAATCACTGCCTATCTACATAAAATGGAAACAGCTTTTAGTTGGTTTCTTGGTAACAACCATCTCCAAAAAATTATTTACAACCCTTGTACGGGTGGTTGTTATGATGGACTAGAAGAAGATTACATCAATCTTAATCAGGGAGCTGAGTCAACTGTGAGTTATCTTATGGCACGACTAACAATCCAAAAATGCAGAGAGGAAATAGAATACCATAAGGCCAAAACAGTTTTTATTGAAAATAGAAATTTGGAGCTTATAAATTAAAAATCATTTTAAATACTCTAGTTCATAAGACGATTTCAAATGAAACCACAGCTTTGTATTCAAACAAAAACTAAATAATTTCAAAATGAAAAGCAACGAAGAACTGCAAAAAAATGTTGTGGACGCCATCAATTGGGAACCCCTACTGCAAGCCGCAGAAATTGGGGTTATGACTAATAGAGGCGTAGTTACTCTAACCGGATCAGTAAATACTTATGCCAAAAAAAACGAAGCCGAACAAGCTGCTAAAAACGTAGCAGGAGTAGCTAATGTAATCGAAGATATCAAAGTTGTTTGTGGTACTGATGAAAGTAGACCCGATACTGAAATTAAGAATGTAATTGAGAATATTTTTATGTGGCATTGGGATATTCCAACCGAAAAAATTAAAGTCCTTGTTGAAAATGGATGGGTATTTTTAAGTGGCCAACTGGAATGGAACTATCAAAAAGAAGCAACTAAAAATGCACTTAATAACCTCATCGGAATTACAGGAATAACAAATAATATCAAGATAATATCAACATCCAAAGACACTATCAAAAAAAAAGATATTCAAACTGCCATAGAGCGCAATGGTGCCATTAAGAACAAAGACATCCGTGTTTATGTAGTTGATAATGTGGTCACTTTAATTGGACACGTAGATTCTTGCTATCAAAAAAATGAGGCTAGCAGAATTGCGTGGAATGCTCCAGGTGTTACGCAAGTACAAAATGATTTATATATTGAATTTGATGACTAAAAATCCCTTCTCATAAATCTTTAAAAATGCAAACAACTATTGGAATTATTGAATTAAATCTTGCAAGAATAACTGATAAATTGTCAAAAATCTTAGTGGATAATCCTGTTATAGATACCAAAACTAAAAAGGTACGCAGGTTTACTGAAGAACTTGATTTAAATGCCAAGCAAAAATTTTTTGAGGCAAAGTTTTATGAAATTGACACATTGATTGACAGAGTTGTAAAACATATAAAGTAAATAGTATCAAAAAATGGACAAAGTAAAAAAGGATAGTCTGGTTATGGTAATAACTGCTGCTGAAAAACTCGGATTTCATTCCCAATTTAAAGTAAATGGAAAAAATATGATTTCATTAAAAACGGATATTCGATTCCACAGTAATGAAGTTAGAATAGTTCATTTCTATCGTTTTGAAGGTGCATCAAATCTTGAGTACACTTCTATCATTTACATTATTGAATGCGATAATGGGGAGAAAGGCACTTTGGTTGATGGGTTTGATACAACAACAGAAACTGCCAACTTTATGCTCAACGTTAAAAATCAAGAATAACTGAAAGAATGTCAAACACACAATAGTTTTACAAAAACTAAAATAGAATGTTTGTTTAATCTAAAAATTCTTTAACTTCCGAAAACCACCGAAGCCGATTTAAAAAAACTATATTGAAAACTCACCAAGATGTACAGCTAGTTTAAACAGTTATTCCTTCCTACTTAAAATATAAAATATGCTACAACTATAAATACTAGTTTATCAATCCCAAAATCAGTAAATTAGTATTATTTATTGCAATAAAATAAATTAATTATGCACGACCTTCATTAAATTCTAAACAAAAGGTAATTGTATCGCTTAACATGGTCTAACTATTTATGAATTAAAATCTAAAAAAAAATGAAAAAAATACTCTTTTCAGCCATAGTAATGGCAACCGTATTGGTATCTTGTAATAAAAAAAATACTGAAACTAGAACAGATCATTCCCTCATGATGAACAATGATAGTACCATGATGGACAATGACAGTACAATAATGAACAATAAAACTAAAATGATGGGGAATCAAGAAAATAGGTATGCCTGCACAATGCATCCCGAAGTACAAGGAAAAATGAATGACAAATGCTCAAAATGTGGTATGAAATTAACAGAGCCTGTTCCTGAAAAAACAGAGGAAAGTAAATAATTCAACATTACAAAACTGAATTGAACTTAGTAAGTTATTACAAGTTTAATTTATCGTATTTATTGAAATAAAAAATGATACACACTTACAACATTACCGGAATGACTTGTGATGGTTGTCGCACCAAAGTCGAAAAAATATTGAATGCTATGGATGGCGTTGAAGCAAAAGTTTCATTACATCCACCAATAGCTACTATTACTATGGTAAAGCACATTCCTACAACACAGTTTCAAGAAGCTTTAGCTGCTGATGGAAAATATAATATAGAAATGATTAACGGTGAAATACCTCAACTGGTAATAACCAATGAAACTACTTCAAAATCTTGTTGCTCTACTCATACCCATAGCGATAAAAAAGAAATTAAAGTGCCAGTTACTACTAATGGCAAATATTATTGTCCGATGCATTGTGAGGGCGAAAAAGTATATGATAAAGCAGGCGATTGTCCTGTATGTGGAATGGATTTAGTCAAAGGACCAGACTTGACTGTTAGTAAAGCCTCATATACTTGTCCAATGCATCCCGAAGTTATTAGCGAAACGCCAGGCGCTTGCCCTATTTGCGGAATGGATTTAGTACCAATGAATCCAAGTGATACCGAAGACCAAAAGACCTATAAAGATTTGGTCAAAAAAATGAAAATAGCGGTTGTATTTACTGTTCCTATTTTCGTGATTTCAATGTTAGAAATGGTACACAACAATCCATTATTAAAATTAATGGAGACCTCAAAATGGAATTGGATACAACTACTTTTATCTCTTCCTGTTGTTTTTTACGCCTGTTGGATGTTTTTTGAGCGTGCCTGGAAATCTATAATTACTTGGAACTTGAATATGTTCACCTTAGTCGGAATTGGGTCTGGTGTTGCTTTTCTGTTTAGTTTGGTTGGATTGTTTTTTCCAAATATTTTTCCAGCTGAATTCAAAACACACAACGGATCCGTTTCACTTTATTTTGAAGCGACAACGGTCATATTAACGTTGGTTTTATTAGGGCAATTACTCGAAGCCAGAGCGCACAGTCAAACAAGCGGAGCTATCAAAGAATTATTAAAGCTCTCGCCAACCGAAGCTACTTTGGTAATCGATGGAAACGATAAAGTAATCTCAATTCACGATATCAAAAAAGGCGACTTATTGCGGGTAAAACCTGGAGAAAAAATTCCTGTGGATGGAAAAATAACCGATGGCGAAAGCAGCATTGATGAAGCCATGATTACGGGCGAACCCATTCCTATAGACAAAAAGAAAGACGATAATGTAATTGCAGGAACAATAAACGGTAATAAATCCTTTGTCATGATGGCTGAAAAAGTAGGTTCAGAAACCTTGCTTTCACAAATCGTTCAAATGGTAAATGATGCTTCTCGATCAAGAGCGCCTATTCAAAAATTAGCCGATAAGATTGCTAAATATTTCGTACCCACTGTAGTTATTATTTCTGCTATAACCTTTTTCATTTGGGCAAAATTTGGTCCTGAACCATCATTAGTATATGGATTTATAAATGCCATAGCGGTATTAATTATTGCTTGTCCTTGCGCTTTAGGCTTGGCAACACCCATGTCAATTATGGTTGGCGTGGGGAAAGGGGCACAATCAGGAGTTTTAATAAAGAATGCTGAGGCCTTAGAGAATATGAATAAGGTTAATGTGCTAATAACCGATAAAACTGGAACAATAACGGAAGGAAAACCATCGGTAGAAAAGGTTTATTCGTCAAATAATGACGAAAATGATCTTTTACAAAACATCGCTTCATTAAATCAATACAGTGAACATCCTTTGGCGCAAGCCGTTGTAAATTATGCTAAAACAAAATCTATTTCTTTAATTGAAGTTAAAGATTTTGAAGCCATTGCAGGAAAAGGAGTTATAGGAACAGTAACCAATAAAAAGATCGCATTAGGCAATAAAAAACTAATGGAACAAGTAAAAGCTGCAGTTTCAGATGATTTAGAAAACAAAATTAGCACCGAACAAAAACTTGGAAAAACCGTTTCTTATATTGCTGTAGATGGCGTTGCTGTTGGTTTTGTATCCATTACCGATGCTATAAAAACATCTAGCGCAGCAGCCATAAAAGAATTAATGCGTCAAGGTATAGAAGTAATTATGTTAACTGGCGACAATGTGAATACTGCCAAAGCTGTTGCGGATGACCTAAATTTAACTTCTTACAAAGCAGGTTGTTTACCCGAAGATAAACTCAAAGAAATAAAACGATTACAAGCAGAAGGCAATATTGTAGCTATGGCAGGAGATGGTATCAATGATGCACCTGCATTAGCGCAAGCTGACATTGGAATTGCAATGGGGACAGGAACCGATGCAGCCATAGAAAGTGCCAAGATAACTTTAGTAAAAGGCGATTTACAAGGCATCGTAAAAGCCAAAAATTTAAGCCATGCCGTTATGAGAAATAGTAAGCAAAACCTATTTTTTGCCTTTTTCTATAACGTGCTAGGTGTACCAATCGCAGCAGGAGTTTTATATCCATTTTTTGGAATTTTGCTTTCGCCAATGATAGCTGCGCTAGCAATGAGCTTTAGTTCAGTTTCAGTAATAGGAAATGCATTGCGATTGCGGAATTTGAAACTTTAAACCTAGATATTAAACTAAAATCCTCAATATTAACATACTTTTCTATGAATTCTAATACGTTTAATATTAATGGTTTATCAGATGCGCAAGTAGTTGAAGCAAGAGAAAAATACGGTCAGAATAAAACGGTCTATAAAAAAACCAATATGTTTTTAAATGGCTTAATTCAGATTGTCAAAGATCCTATGACCATTTTATTACTGGTCGCATCAACTATTTATTTCGTATGCGGAAAAACTTCGGATGGTATTTTTTTAGCTTCAGCAATTATATTGATAGCTATAATTTCATCTTATCAAAAAGCAAGAAGTCATAACGCTTTAGAAAAATTAAAAGATTTTACAAAACCCAAATGCAAAGTCATTAGAAATAGTGAAGTTATCGAAATAAAGACAGAAGAATTAGTAATAGGTGACAGTTTATTAATTGAAGAAGGAAATGCAATTGCAGCTGATGGAATTATTGAATCCTCTAATGATTTTTCTGTAAATGAATCAATCCTCACTGGAGAATCTATGTCGGTTACCAAAGACAAATCGACCAAAGATAACGCTGTTTATCACGGTACAACCGTAGCAAGCGGACTAGCAATTGCAACCATTACTGCTATTGGCGCCGAAACTAAATTAGGGAAAATAGGTAAAAGCCTAGAAGAAATTCAAGAAGAGAAAACGCCCTTAGAAGTTCAAATTGGCAATTTTGTAAAAAAAATGGCTATTGCAGGAGCCGTAATTTTTGTGATTGTTTGGATAATAAATTTTTTAAATTCTCATAATATATTAGACAGCTTGCTCAAAGCATTAACACTTGCTATGAGTGTTTTACCCGAAGAAATTCCTATTGCATTTACCACTTTTATGGCTCTTGGTGCTTGGCGAATGATGGAAAATGGAATTATCGTTAAACAAATGAAGACTGTAGAAACTTTAGGAAGCGCTACAGTAATTTGCATTGACAAAACAGGAACGATTACCGAAAATAAAATGAGTCTCGCTAAAATATTTACACTCAAATCTCAAAAAATTACAGCTATTGGAAATAAATTATCCAATGAAGAAAAAGAATTAATTACCACCTCCATGTGGGCAAGTGAACCCGTTCCTTTTGATCCCATGGAAACAGCCTTGCACGAAATCTATTCTAAAGTTATTGAAAAGGATCAAAGGCCCGATTTTAAAATGATTCATGAATATCCATTATCTGGAAAACCTCCTATGATGACCCATATTTTTGAAAATAAAACCGGAGAAATGATCATTGCTGCCAAAGGTGCTTCAGAAGCTATAATGGCCATTTCAAAACTTTCGAATGAAGAAAAAGCCGCAATCTTAGGCGCAATAAAGGAATTATCAGCTGAAGGATATCGAATTTTAGCCGTTGGAAAAGCTATTTTTGAAGGAAAAAATTATCCAAAAACCCAACAAGAATTTCAATTTGAATTCTATGGACTTGTAGCTTTTTATGACCCGCCAAAGAAAAATATCCATCTCGTGTTGCAACATTTCTATAAAGCAGGAATTAAAGTAAAAATCATCACTGGAGACAATGCCGAAACCACTTCATCAATAGCCAAACAAATAGGATTTATAGGCTATGAGAAAAGTATTTCGGGTGACGATTTAATGCAATTATCAGATAACGAATTTAAAAAACAAGTTTCAGAAATCAATTTATTTACTAGAATGTTTCCTGAGGCAAAACTAAAAATCATAAATGCATTAAAATCTAATTCAGAAATTGTGGCCATGACTGGAGATGGTGTCAACGATGGTCCTGCACTAAAAGCTGCTCATATAGGCATTGCAATGGGAAAAAAAGGCACCGAAATTGCTAAACAAGCGGCATCACTTATTTTAATCAATGATGATTTATCAAAAATGGTAGATGCTATTGCAATGGGTAGAAAAATTTTTTCAAATTTAAAAAAAGCAATACAATTTATCATATCCATACATATTCCTATTATACTTACCGTATTTATCCCTTTGGCATTAGGATGGATTTATCCCAATATTTTTTCGCCCATTCACATTATATTTTTAGAATTAGTTATGGGGCCAACTTGTTCCATAGTATATGAAAATGAGCCTATGGAAAAGAATACAATGACACAAAAACCAAGACCATTTACCACTACCTTTTTTAGCTGGAAAGAACTTTCTACA
Organism: Flavobacterium tiangeerense; assembly: GCF_007830355.1. Taxonomy (GTDB): domain Bacteria; phylum Bacteroidota; class Bacteroidia; order Flavobacteriales; family Flavobacteriaceae; genus Flavobacterium; species Flavobacterium tiangeerense. The sequence goes on from NZ_VLKO01000004.1 coordinate 267,379, forward strand.
AGTATACTTCAGGGTTTGATTATTACAATAGGAACTTTATCTGTTTATCAATTTTCGGTATATAATGGCTTTAATGAAAACATCACACGAACAATGGTTTTCTTGGTTTTAGTTACTTCAAATATATTTTTAACTTTAATAAACCGTTCTTTTTATTATTCTATTTTTACCACTATAAGATATAAAAACAATTTGGTCTTCATAATTATAGGAATTACTATAGCTATTACAGGATTATTGCTTTATCTAAAACCACTTACCATTTTTTTTCAATTTGAACATCTTACTGTGAATCAAGTGTTTATAGCCACTGGAGTTGGTGCAGCTTCTGTATTATGGTATGAGTTGGTTAAAGTGTGGAAGCGTTATACTAAATAAATGGGTTTAATAACGGGTTGAACTAATCTAAGTAGAAAAAAGAAAAAAAAAATTTCACTCTTGTTTTAAATCTAATCTAGTACGATTTATGTAATCTATTCAGGGAATATCAAATAGTAGATTACTGATATTCTTTTTGCTCTTAAATAAGGTCAATAAACACAATTGTACAATTGCCTTTTGATTATGTATCGATTTTATTTAGATTGTAATTAATTGATTCCATAATCCATAGGAAGCATATCCCCTACTTTTTGTTCACTCATTGGACCCGAAAAATATATTTTATCCGAGTGGGAGTTATTTCCAAATTTGTCAACATAAAAAGTTGAAGTTTCAAAAATTATTTTGGATTGATCACCATTTCTCAAGAGATCAAATTCAGCTAAAACTTTCATCTGAGGTTGTTTATTTTTTAAGGTAGAAACTGTAACTTTCTTATAATCTAAAGTATCCTTAACAGTAAAAAAACCTATTGGATTGACTTCCCACCCGCCTCTAAACAATCTAAAATTGTCATTTTTCCAGTTATTAGCTGCAACACTTCTAAAAAAATGCAATCGAGATCCATCATATACTTCATCCCGTTTTCTCTTTATTTTATCAAGATTTGAAATGCTTTCAAAACGAGTTAAACCCGCATAATAACAGCTTCTAATCCCATTTGGTTTAGTCTTCCAAGGGTATAAATTACATTCAAATTTTACAAGCTGGTAATTGATCTTGTATCCAAGGGAATTATTGAGGATACGTATGGGCTCATCTGCAAATGCCTCAAGTATATTCGTTTTTGTATTGTAAGTAAAATAAATATCTTCTTCGTTTTCAATAACAGAACTTTTTCCATTTTTTGTACTTCCCAAAAACTGCTTTTTGAAAACTATCATTTTTTGTGCTCTACTAAATCCGTCGCGTTGCACTACTACCTCTCGGAGCACATTAACAGACATATTAAGTTTTATGTTTAAGAATTCATTTGGTTTAAAATTAGTGAGATACTCAGAGGTATACCCCAAGCAACTAATAACAAGAATACTATTTAACTTAGCCCCAAAATGTAGCGTAAAAAATCCGTTTTTATCTGTTAGAGTTCCTAATGTTGTTCCATCAAAATAAACATTTACTGCTGCAATAGGTTTTGATTGCTCATCTACAACTTTACCCGTAATGGATTGCCCAAAAAAGTTTTGTGTCAAAAAAAGGAAGTAAAAAATGAAAATAAAATTTTTCATAAAAAATTATATGATACTCAAATCTCCTTTTCCTTCTCTAATCACAATAGGCTCATCTCCAGATAAATCTATAATACTGGATCCTATATTGTCACCATAACCACCATCAATGACAAGGTCTACAAGGTTTTGCCATTTCTCAAATATTAATTCAGGATCAGTTGTATATTCAATTACATCATCTTCATCCCTTATTGAGGTAGAAACTATGGGATTCCCTAGTTGTTTTACTATTTCAAGAACTATACTGTTGTTTGGAACCCTGATCCCTACTGTAGTTTTCTTTTTAAACTCTTTTGGTAAATTGTTATTACCAGGCAAAATGAAAGTATACGGTCCAGGAAGTGCTCTCTTTAAAATTTTGAATGTGGGTGTATCTATCTGCTTCACATAATCTGACAAGTTGCTTAAATCATGACAAATAAAAGAGAAGTTTGCTTTGTCAAGTTTGATTCCTTTGATTTTTGCAATGCGCTCAAGAGCCTTTGTATTTGTAATATCGCAACCCAAACCATACACCGTATCTGTGGGATAAATAACTAACCCTCCATCACGAAGTGTTTTTACCACTTTTGCTATTGCAGCTTCGTTGGGATTATTTTCGTAAATTTTAATAAATTGAGCCATTTTTTATATTTTAAATTGCTTTAATTATGAATTTCTAATACCCTTTGAAGGATTAATTTTAAATCTTATTCAATGATATTCAGTTTGGCAAAGCGTAATAATAATTTTTTTATCCCTCCAACTTCAAATTTAATTTCAGCTTTCTTATCAGCGCCAACTCCTTCTAAATTTAAAACTTCACCTTTGCCAAAACGTTCGTGCATCACAATTTTACCAGCCATGAGACCCGAATCAAGCATTCCTGTATTAGTTGATGGCGCGTTACTATTTAAAGGTTTTAATTTTCGAATTGTAATCTCCTGATTACGTTCTGGTTCACTATAATTTTTTACGGGTGGAACTCCATTAGCTGGCTTTGCAAGACGTAATTTAGATTTATCAATATCCCCAAAGATATCACTATCAATCATGGGTTTGTACCTATAATTATTTTCTGGAGGTGTCATGTATTCCAGATATTGACTGTCAATTTCTTCAATAAATCGAGACGGTTCACTATCTGTTAATTTACCCCAGCGGTACCTAGATTGAGAATAGGTTAAATACGCTTGATGCTCAGCCCTAGTGAGCGCTACGTAAAACAAACGACGTTCTTCTTCAAGTTCGCTTCGGGTACTCATACTCATGGCACTTGGAAACAAATCTTCTTCCATTCCCACCACAAAAACATGAGGAAATTCTAATCCTTTTGCCAAGTGAATTGTCATAAGTGCCACACGATCTTCGTCACTGGTATCTTTGTCCAAATCTGTTGCTAAGGCTACATCCTCCATGAACTCCGCTAGAGATCCTCTGGCGCCATCAACCTCAACTTGGCCTTCGGTAAAGTCCTTGATACCGTTTAACAATTCTTCAATATTTTGAATCTTAGCCATTCCCTCAGGAGTAGCATCTTTCTTAAGTTCTTGAATTAAACCTGTTTTCTTGGCTACATGTTCGGCAAGATAAAAGGCATCCTGATTTTCATTAATGGCCTGAAAACTCTGAACCATGGTTACAAAATCCAATAGTTTCTGTTTGGTTCCCGAGTTTAATTTTAAATCAATTCGCTCAATATTCTGCATTACTTCAAAAATAGAACGCTTGTAATGATTTGCAGCAATGGTTAGTTTTTCAATAGTTGTATTTCCTATTCCTCTTGCCGGATAATTAATCACACGCATTAAGGCCTCTTCATCCTTTGGATTAATAACTAGTCTAAGATAGCACAAAACATCTTTTACCTCTTTTCTTTGGTAAAAAGATAAGCCTCCATAAATACGATAAGGAATGTCTCTTTTTCTCAAAGCATCTTCCATAGCACGGGATTGCGCATTGGTTCTGTATAAAATGGCAAAAGCACCGTTTGGTAATTGTTGCTGCATTTTTTGCTCCCAAATAGTACTTGCCACAAAGCGCCCTTCTTCATTATCTGTTAAGCTTCTATGAACTTTTATTTTGGGACCAAAATCATTTGCGGTCCAAACAATCTTATCTAGCTTAACCTTATTTTTATCGATTATGGTATTCGCAGCTTCAACAATATTTTTTGTGGAACGGTAATTTTGCTCTAATCTAAAGGTTTTTACACCTTCATAATCTTTTTGGAAATTAAGAATGTTATTGATGTTTGCACCTCGAAAAGCATAAATACTTTGAGCATCATCTCCCACAACGCAAATATTTTGAAATTTATCAGATAAAGCTCTTACAATTAAATATTGAGAGTGATTGGTATCTTGGTACTCATCAACAAGTATGTATCTAAAACGGTTTTGGTACTTGGCTAAAATTTCTGGGAAACGTGTAAGCAACTCGTTCGTTTTTAATAACAAATCATCAAAATCCATAGCACCTGCTTTAAAGCAGCGGTCTACATAATTTTGATAAATTTCGCCCATTCTAGGTTTTTTAGACATAGCATCGGCTTCTTGTAATTCAGGATTGTTAAAGTAGGCTTTTACGGTTATCAAACTATTCTTGAAATTAGAAATACGCCCTAAAACTTGTTTGGGTTTGTACACATCCCTATCCAGTTGCATTTCTTTAATAATTCCCGAAATAGCTCGAAGTGAATCCTGCGAATCGTAAATGGTAAAGTTAGATGGATATCCTAAATGTTCAGCCTCTGAACGTAAAATTCGGGCAAAAACCGAGTGAAAAGTACCCATCCATAAGTTTTTGGCTTCGCCTGCTCCTACTATGTCTGAGATTCTTTTTTTCATCTCACGAGCCGCTTTATTGGTAAACGTAAGTGAAAGTATGCTAAATGCATCAACCCCTTGATGCATGAGGTAAGCAATTCTTATGGTCAACACCCTAGTTTTTCCTGAGCCTGCACCAGCAATAATGATCATTGGCCCATCTTTTTGTAAAACAGGTTCACGTTGGGCTTCATTAAGTTGATCTATATAATTCTGCATGGATAATAGTATATTTTGTAGAGCAAAAATAACGAATTTGAACGAAGTTTTAGATGTAAATACGACAACATTTGCATTTGTATATTTGAATCTAAATGCTTTGAATTACTTGCTTTTTATTTCCAAAAAACATCGTAAGCAAAGCGTAATAAAGTACCTATCACTACAATCAAAAAGAAGATCCTAATAAAGGAATTCCCCTTGTTTATAGCAACTTTTGCACCAAGCCAGCCTCCTAAAGCATTGCAGGCTGCCATGGGCAAAGCTATAGCCCAAATAATTTTTCCTTTATAAATAAACAAACATATAGATCCAAAGTTTGTTGCTAAATTGACCATTTTAGCATTGGCGGAAGCATGCAAAAAATCAAAACCCATGATAACAATAAAGGCAACTACCAAAAAACTTCCTGTTCCAGGCCCAATAAAACCATCATACATCCCTATCACAAAACTTATTCCCACAGCATTCGCTATTTGGGTTCTAGTAGATTGATTTTTTTCTATGTGTTGCCCAAAGTTCTTTTTTGCAAAAGTATACACCACTAACAATGACAAAACAACTAAAAGCACTGGTTTCATAAAATCATTGCTTACATACGTGAGCAAGGTAGACCCTAAAAAAGCCGAGGGAAATGCTAAAAGCATCATTATGGCCAGTAACTTCCAGTTTAAAGTTACTTTTTTTAAATATTGATAGGCCGCAAAAGATGTTCCGCTAAAAGCTGGAACTTTTAGGGTACCAATAACCGTTGAAACGGGTAAACTTGGCAATAAAATAAGTCCCATCGGAGTTTGGATAAGGCCACCTCCTCCTACTACTGCGTCAATAAAACCGGCCGCAAATGCTGCTAAACATAATAATGGTAAAACATATGAATCCATTGTATAGTCCTATTACTTTCTAAATATTGTATGCAAACATAAGATTCCATTTGCAGTTATTCGTTTAAATAGAAGTTGATTTATTACTAAAAAAGTATATTTTTGTTACAAAAAATTAGAAAATAGAAACATGACAAAGATTCTTGAAATACTGGCTTATACTTTACCCTCATTGATTACAGGCGGAGTTGCTTATTCTATTTTTATATCTTACTTCAAAGATCAACAAAATACCCGAAGATGGTTGATTCAAAAAGAAAATCAAAAACTAGCTTTTCCGCAAAGACTACAAGCATACGAGCGCATGGTGTTATTCCTGGAGCGTATCAATCCCACTAAAATGTTGTTAAGAGTTGCTCCTATTTCTCAAGAAAAAAGTGATTATGAAAACTTGATTATATCGCAAATTGAACAAGAATTTGAACATAATTTAACCCAACAATTGTATTTATCCGATGCTTCTTGGACTATTATTTTGACTGCAAAGAACAGTACGATTCAAATGATTCGCAAAGTCAGTAGAACCGAAGATATTGCAAATGCTGACGCAATGCGAGAAAAAATCTTAAATGATTTACTAGACAAACAATCTCCAAGTAACGCTGCGCTGGCTTACCTAAAAAACGAAGTGAGTGAGTTGTGGTAACCAATTAGTTTCAACTTCATAAACTATTCATTTAATAACCGTTGCAATTGTAACCTTTCTTGTTCCAGCAGCGTAGGTTGCAAGGTTTGATAAACAGTTCTTATTTCTGAATTTTTTATCAATTTTCGAATTGTATCTCGACCAAATTTAGAAAACTGCCAAGCATGATGAGTAGTTGCATTTACTAGACTTCGTAACACTTCATCACTCAAAATTTGATTCAGTAAAAGCTGCTCTAATGCATTTTGCCTAACGCTTGCTTCGTAAATTGGAGATGTGTATGATATCAGTTCCTTTTGCAAAATATCTTGATCCAAAGCATAGTTTGGTGTTGCCAGCGCCAGTGAAAGCCATACAATTCGAAGGTTTAAATCTTTAAAACCAATCCAGTTTTTGGATACATCAAGGTAACGTGATCGATGATTTGGGAAATTATTCCACAAAGTGGTCAATGCAATTTCTTGCGTTTCATAAGATGCATCTAAAAGCAAGGTTTCATATTGCGATCTAAAATTTTCTGGAATAGTAGAGACCGTAACGGCCAGCAATTGGCGTACAGATGTATTATTAGAGTTTAAAGCCATTTCATAGAGTTTAATTTTATCGCTCCAACTTTCATTTTGAATTTGACTTAAAACTGCTTCCTTAACTTTAAAATAAACATCCGATTGCATTACTTTTTCTAAGTACTGTCTCTTTTCTTGAAATGGTGTATTCTTTAGTTTGTTCACTTCAAAAAGCTGTTGAATAAATTTATTTTTCAGCAGTAATTCGTTCGCCTCTAATGTATTAAATGCTGTGGTTTCTAGCCATACTTTACTAAAATTTTCAGTATCAAATTTTGAAACCTTTGTAACCTCATCAAAAAAATCTTGTGTATTTACGTTTTGAAATGCGTTCTTTTGGAGATAGTTTTTAATCACTTTCTTGAAATCTTTATCTCCTAAAGTTTCATGCATTACAAAGAGCGCCCAAGCTCCTTTTTGATAAAAAGTGAGAGAACTTGCCTTTGGATTTAAAACCGGAATCGTATCAGTTCTGGATGCAAATTTTAATTGCTGCGCTGTTTCATACAAGGCATGATAAAAATGATCTTCCCCATAAATGTTACGTTCCGCTAATAATGCGAAATAGGTTGCAAATCCCTCTTGCAACCAATGATGGGTACCTGTTTCTGCTGTAATCAAGTTTCCAAACCATTGGTGCGCTAATTCATGTGCATTTACATTCAGGTAACTGCGGTCTTTAAACCCTATAGCATCCACAACATAGCGCGTATTAAAAAGAGTTGCACTCGTATTCTCCATTCCAGCATAAAGAAAATCTTTAACCGGCGCTTGTCTATAAACATGCCAAGGATAATTAAAACCTATTTCTTTTTCTAAAAAATTAAATATTTTTTGGGTATGCATGTAGGTTGTTTCATAAAGGAGGCTGTCTTTTTCATCTAGATATAGTTCTAGAGGAACACCTGACTTTGAACGCTGCGTTTGTTTTCTAAATTTACCAATGGCTAACATCAACAAATACGAACTCATGGGTTTTTCCATCCGATATTCCCATTTTTTTGTTTCACCTTGATTGGATTGTTTTGTTAAGACCCCATTCGACAAAACTTCATACTTTTTATCAAAAATAATATCCAAATTGAACACCACTTTTTCATTTACATCATCAAAACTTGGAAACCAATTACTTGTATACTTTCCTTGCCCTTGAGTCCATATCTGTAAATCATCTGTAACTTGTGAACCTATGAAATACATGGCTTGTATGGGTTTTGCCTGATAATCAAAAGTCAAGTTGTTATTTCCTTTAACAAACGGAAAAACAATTTGCATTTCTTTACGAGTATTTATAAATGGAACCGGTTTATCATTTAGTTTCACATTAGAAAACTCCATATTTTGAGCGTCAATTTTTATGGTATCGATTGCATTTAACACCTTAAATTCAAATTCAACCGTACCTTTTACAATTTTGGAAGTATCATTTATTGTAACTTTGCCCAAAGCAGTTATAAAATCAACGTGATTTGATTGCTGTGCCATAGCAACTGTTGAAAATAATAAAAATAGAACTTTTTTCATTGCTTAATAATCCTTAAAAATTCAAAGTTACAAAGGTTTTCTATATGAAATTCGTTTATATTTCGTCAAAACTTTTGTGTTACTAAATCGTATGAAAAACAAAGCCCTTTTTAATTGGAGCAGTGGCAAAGACTCTGCACTAGCCTTATACAAGACCCTTCAAGACCCTACTCTTGAAATCATAACCCTACTTACAAGTGTAAACCAGTTATACCAGCGCGTATCTATGCATGGAGTGCGTGTTGATTTACTAGAACTTCAAGCTAAAAGCATTGGGTTACCGCTTGAAATCATGCAAATTCCAGAAATGCCTACTATGGAAATTTATGATAACATCATGAAAGAAACCTTAAAAAACTGCAAAGTACAAGGCATTACACATTCTATTTTTGGGGATATATTTTTAGAAGATTTACGTAAATACCGCGAAGATAAACTAGCCGAAGTTCAAATAAAAGGTTTGTTTCCGCTCTGGAAAACGCCTACTCCAGATTTAATTCAGGAGTTCATTTCATTGGGATTTAAAACCATTGTTGTTTGTGTAAACGAACGGTTTTTAGACAAAAGTTTTGTAGGTAGAACTATAGATCAAGATTTTTTGAATGATTTGCCAGCCGATGTTGATGTATGTGGAGAAAACGGAGAGTTTCATACTTTTACCTATGATGGACCAATATTCTCTACACCTATACTATACGAAAAAGGAGAAATTGTCTATAGAAAATATGAAAAACCAGCAACAAACGAGTCCTCTAATACAGCTTGTGATACTAGTGATGAGAGTGTATATGACTTTGGGTTTTGGTATTGCGATTTAATTCCGGTAAGCCTTTAAAAATGTAACCATAAAATATTACTTTTTTTTGGCTTTCGCCAAAGTAAAATCAAACGTAGCACCAAGTCCTATTTCCGAATTTACTGTAATATCTCCTCCCATATTTTCGATTATTTTTTTAACAGTAGCCAATCCTATCCCGTGACCTTTTTCTCCAAAACGATCTTTATCTATAGCGACTTCAAAGATTTCGAAAATTACTTCTTGATGTTCCTTTTCAATACCAGCACCATTATCTGATACGGTAATTTTGTAATAATCAACCTCTTCAGAAATGAAGATATCTATATTTGTTTGTTCTTTATCACTGTATTTTATAGCATTTGAAACCAAATTGATTAAAATTTGCTCAAATGCTGTTTTATTAGTTTCTACAAATTGCAACTCAGATTGTATTGCAATACTACAATTATAATTAAAAGAAAAGAGATCAACAAGTTCATTTTCAAGTTTAGAAATGGATACTTTGGTGTAGTTTTCATGGGACAATTTGTTTGATTTACTGTACAGCAACAAACTCTCTATCATTTCTCTTAATTTTAAAGAGGAACTCTTAATCAATTGAATAATTTCGATGCCTTCTTCATCAATATTGTCATTGTAATTTTCGATTAAAAAATCTGTAAGACCCGATATATTAGCCAATGGAGATTTTAAATCATGGGCTGCCGTATATGCAAATTGTTCTAACTCAATATTCTTATTTTCTAGTGAATGAAGCGCTCCTTCTAATTTAATTTTATTAACTCTTAATTCTAGTAGTTTCATTGTCTGTTGAGACAAGGCTTCTAACGATTTAATTTGTGCTGGCGACAAAGAATTAGGTTTATGATCAATTACACAAATAGTCCCTAATGGAAAACCTTCATCATTTACCAGAGAAACGCCTGCATAAAAAACAACTTTCATATCACCCGTAACCAAGGGATTATTAAGAAAGCGGTTGTCCAAGCGAGCATCTGGAATAATGAAAACAGTATTAGGCTCTTGAATTGCATGCGTGCAAAAAGAATATTCTCTAGGATTTTGAGTTAGATTATTAATTCCTACAGCTGATTTGAACCAATGTCTTGTTTCATCAACAAAACCAAGTAAAGCTACAGGTGTACCACAAATTTGCGAAGCCAAAAACGTTAAATTATCATATTCCTCTTCCTGCAAAGTATCTAAAATCGAATACGATTCAAGTGCTTGTAAACGCTCGTATTCATGTTTGTATGCATCTGTCTTTATCATGGTTCGTTTTTGAGGTTAAACCAAAACATTTAAGTATTCTAAGTAAATAGTAAGTAAATTATTTCAAAGAATATTTACCTGTTTTAGCATACTTCAAAGGTAAACTATTCCATTTTTAAAGGATTTACAATGGAAAAAAATTATAAAAAATTTAGTAGTTTAGAAACTCCATTGAACACTTAAAACACAAAAAATAACATTTAGTAAAATTACTTCTTGTATTCTAAACCAGGTCCATCACAGTTTTTCCAAGTACTTGAAAGGGTATTTTTATCTGAAAAATAGAAAATCTCTTGCAAATTTCCCATGCAACTGCCTATGAGTTCCGTTTTCTTTGTATGAGTAAGAATTAAGTATTCACCATCAGTTTCTTTTTTAAAAGAAAATGTACCTGATACTGTTGTGCTTTTTGCGTTTTCAACCCGAGTTTTAGTAAAAGTACTGTCCTTGTCAAACGTATACGATTCTTGCCAAGACATTGCTTCACCAGTTGCAACAGAATTCGGTCTTGATCCAGACATGGAAACCAAGTTCCATTTCCCATAAATATCTTTTTTAGAACCATTGCCTTCTTGCTCTTTAATACAAGAGTGAAATGAAATACTGAGAATTACTAATGCTATTAATTTTTTCATGAATTTCAATTTAAAGTTGTTTAAAGATACAAAATTCGCAATTAGATTGCTTCTTTTTTAGGTACTTAAAAAATAGAATTTGATGAACTACAAAATGATAATTTTTAACTTATAGCAAGTCATTTCCCATGCGCTCCTTATAAATTTGCAGCAAATTAGTAACGGTGTTCCAGTTTCGAATTGTTGCAATAACATTTAATTTTTTTTCAATATATTTTTGATCTAACCTCGTTTTACCAGCTCCAACAGCATATTTTATAAATATTTTATTGCCATCAATACTGGCTTCATCTGGCTTAAACTGACTAATTTTAAGATCATTCATACTATTTCCCTGCAAAGTTGTGGACAAAAATGCAACGTATAACTTTTTATTATCAATTTCTTTCTCTTTTAAATAGGGATTTTCCTGAAAACATCTTTCTAAATCTCCTTGTGTAACAACTACAACAGGAACTTCATGCCCAAAAACTTTAAAAATTTCTTGTTTTATTTTGAATCCTACGGCGGCGCCACTTTGCTCATCCGTATCCACAAAAACATTTCCAGATTGAATGTATGTTTGTACATTATGGAAACCTATGGCTTCTAAAGCTGATTTTAGCGCTTCCATTTTGATCATACTGTGACCAGATACGTTGATGCCACGAAGCAATGCGAGATGAGTTGTCATGTTTAAAGTGCTTTTCAAGAGTTTTTAGTAATTATATTTAGATCATCCACTTTAAGAAAATCATTAAAAAACAAAACTCTTTAATTTTAGAACCAAATATATATGATTGCTACTCCATTTCCAAAAGAACTCATTTCCAAATTTCCATTCAATAAACTATCTTCGCATTTTACAAATTATCAAAACAGAATTTTTTTTTACATTTCGTATAATTGTCCACTAAAATAGATTCATTTAATAACGTTTCAATGTCAAACAACCTCTTACTTACCCCTATTGAATTTTTGAAAGGCGTTGGTCCGAACAGGGCTGAACTACTTCGAAAAGAATTAGGAATCTATAAGTATCAGGATTTAATCAATTTTTTTCCAAACCGTTATATTGACCGGACACGGTATTATAAAATTAATGAACTCCATTCTAGAAGTGCTGGTTCTGTTGCTGAAATCCAAATTATTGGTAAAATTGTAAACATCAAAACGGTTGAATTTGGCAAGAATCAAAAAAGATTAGTAGCTACTTTTGTTGATGATACAGGCCAAATGGAACTTGTGTGGTTTCAGGGTCACAAGTGGATTAGGGAAAGCCTAAAGATTAATGAAATGTGTGTTATTTTTGGAAAATGTACTGCTTTTGGTAGTAACTTCAATATGGCCCATCCAGAAATTGAATTGTTGAGCGAGCATGAAAAAAGCTTAAGATCAGCCATGCAACCCGTATATCCATCAACTGAAACCTTGACAAACAGAGGTATTACAAACAGAGTGATTAACAAACTCATGCAGCAATTGTTTCATGAAACGCACACTTTGTTTACTGAAACTTTGCCCGCAAAAATCATTGATGAATTAAAATTAATTCCAAAAAATGCTGCTTTATTCAATATTCACTTCCCAAAAAATACGGAGGTATTGGCTAAAGCCAAATTCAGGCTTATTTTTGAAGAGTTATTTTTCATTCAGTTGCAATTGATAACTAAAAACTTAGTTCGAAAGCACAAAATAAAAGGTCATCCGTTTACTACTGTTGGCCACTATTTTAATGATTTCTACCAAAATCATTTGCCTTTTCAATTGACCAATGCTCAAAAAAGGGTAGTCAAAGAAATCCGATCGGACATGGGAAGTAATGCCCAAATGAATCGTTTGTTACAAGGTGATGTAGGTTCTGGCAAAACAATTGTAGCTTTTATGAGCATGCTTTTAGCACTTGATAATGGCTACCAGGCTTGCTTGATGGCTCCTACCGAAATTCTAGCCAACCAACATTTTATAGGATTATCAGAACTAGCGCAATCATTAAACATCAATATAAAATTACTAACAGGATCTACAAAAATAGCTCAACGCCGCATTATTCATGAAGAATTAGAAAATGGATCTTTGCACCTACTTATTGGTACACATGCCTTACTAGAGGATAAAGTAAAATTTAAAAATCTTGGTCTTGCAGTTATTGATGAACAACACCGTTTCGGTGTAGAACAACGCTCTAAATTGTGGAAAAAATCAAATCCTGATCCAATAAAAGGTGGCGAAATTGTTCCTCCACACGTTCTAGTAATGACTGCAACTCCCATACCTAGAACACTGGCCATGAGCCTTTATGGCGATCTTGACATTTCGGTTATTGATGAACTTCCCCCGGGACGTAAACCCATACAAACGGTTCATAGATACGATAGTAACCGATTGAAAGTCTGGAAATTTATTCGGGATGAGATTGCCTTGGGGCGCCAAATTTATATTGTGTACCCATTAATTCAAGAATCGGAAAAAATGGATTTTAAAGATTTAATGGACGGTTACGAGAGTATTTCAAGAGATTTTCCTTTACCGCAATATGCCATTTCTATTCTTCACGGAAAAATGAAACCCGCAGATAAAGATGCCGAAATGAAGCGTTTTGCTGAGGGTAAAACCAATATAATGGTAGCAACCACCGTAATTGAAGTGGGTGTAAATGTACCCAATGCTAGTGTTATGATTATTGAAAGTGCAGAACGTTTTGGGTTATCACAGCTACACCAATTACGCGGACGTGTAGGTCGAGGAGCTGAACAAAGTTATTGCATATTGATGACAAGCCATAAATTAAGCAACGATAGTAAAACCAGAATGGAAACCATGGTACAAACTAACGATGGTTTTGAAATTGCAGAAGTAGACCTTAAACTTCGCGGACCTGGTGACATCATGGGAACACAACAAAGTGGCGTTTTAAATCTTCAAATAGCTGATTTAGTTCGAGACAGAGATACCTTGGCTCTCGCTCGTAGTTATGCTGTCAAATTATTAAAGGATGATGCTCCCATGCAAAAACCAGAACATGCAGCACTACGCGCGGTTTTTATAGAAATGACAAAAAAGAAAAATATCTGGAACTATATCAGTTAAATTATACTCGGTTTTAATATACGTATGTTTCGAAATAGTCTAAAATGAACTATTTCCTTTTTGATCTATTTTACACAATGCATAATTACAATCTTCTTTTAAAGATTCTTTTTAAGAATAATCGTCATTTTCTAAACCCTTTATTATAATTTATCAAAAAATAATATTTTTTTACAAACAGAGATTAAACCTTTAGGCTTTTCTAATGTCAAAGTTTTTTTAGCATTTTTATTGTGAAGTGGCATTTTTGTTTTTATTGTTAATACTTGTAGGTACAAACGTTAAATAATAATTAACATGAAGTCAATATTCAATCATAAAGGCTAATTTTGAATTTAACTTATTTTATTGCAACTAAATCTTACTTTACAACTCAAATTATGAAAATAAAATACCTCGTTTACGCCATGTTACTCATCGGATTTATTGGTTTTATAGGATACCGTATTAGCGAAAACAAAAGCGAAGGCGGCGACTCAAAAGACCCAAAAGGAAAAGGCAAAACCATGAATGTAACTGGAATTGTTGCCACTCCAGAAACATTTGATAATAATTTATCTTTATCTGGATCCATAGAAGCCAACGAGCAAGTTGAAATAAGAAGCGAAGTTTCTGGTATTGTAGAAGGAATTTATTTTCAAGAAGGAAGCAATGTTAGTAAAGGTCAAATTTTGTTCAAGGTAAATGATATTGAACTGCGTGCACAATTGAGACAAACCACAACCCGTGAAGGTTTAGCATCAGAAAATGAGCGAAGAGCAAAATTATTATTGCAAAAAGAAGCCATCAGTCAAGAAGAATATGATCTGGCTCGAGCCGATTTAAAATCAGCGCAAGCACAAAGTCAATTAATAAAAGCTCAAATAGCAAAAACAGCGGTAAGAGCACCGTTCTCTGGTAGAATAGGATTACGATCTATATCACCAGGAACATACATCACTCCTGCTATTCTTGTTGCAAAACTGGTTAATACAGGTAAATTAAAAATTACTTTTTCTATTCCTGAAAAATATGCTACTCAAGTTAAAAACAACACTTCGCTAAGCTTCAAGGTTGCAGGATCTACTGAAATATTTAGTGCTAAAGTATACGCCATAGAACCAGAGGTTGAAGTAGCTACACGCACACTTCAAGTTCGTGCTATTGCAGATAATAAAAACGGAATTTTGTTGCCAGGTACTTTTGCTGATGTAGAATTGCCGCTAGATATTATAAAAGATGCTATTGTAGTACCTACCGAAGCAGTAATACCAGTACAAAAAGGAAAGAAAGTATTTATTACAAGTAACGGTCAAGCCAAAGAAGTTATGATTGAAACTGCTACTAGAACTGCTTCTTCATTACTTGTACTATCTGGATTAAAACCAGGAGATACTGTTATTACAAGTGGAGTAATGTCCTTAAAAGATGAAACTCCAGTAAAAGTAAAAATCAAATAAACAAAGCTTTTAGAATCTTGCAAACCAAAATCTAAATTAGCAACTTTAATTACAATCCTTAAATGAGTTTATCAACCACGAGTATTAGAAGACCTGTATTTACCATCGTAATCAATGTAGCCATTGTTTTGTTTGGGTTGATTGGTTATACCTTTCTTGGAGTACGAGAATTTCCCTCTATAGATCCCGCACAAGTATCCATCAGTACCCGTTATGCTGGTGCCAATGCTGATATTATTGAATCACAAATCACTGAACCACTAGAAAAGGCGATAAATTCAATAGATGGTATTAGAAACGTAACTTCATCTAGCGCACAAGGAAGCAGCAACATCACCATAGAATTTAATTTAGATAAAAATCTTGAAGATGCGGCTAATGATGTACGTGATAAAGTATCACAAGCGGTGCGTAACTTACCACAAGATATTGATTCACCTCCAGTAGTTTCAAAAGCTGATGCCAACGGAGATGCTATTATTTCGATGACGGTACAAAGCGATACTCGGAATGCTTTAGAATTAAGTGATTATGCTGAAAACGTTATCTCACAACGTCTAGAAACAATTCCTGGTGTAAGCGGCGTTCAAATTTGGGGTCAAAAACGTTACGCCATGCGATTGTGGATTGATCCCGTAAAGCTTGCTGCTTACGGTTGCACAGTAGCTGAAGTGCGTGATGCATTGAACAAACAAAATGTGGAGTTACCATCTGGAAAATTAACCGGAAACAATACAGAACTTACTGTAAAAACAATTGGAAATCTTTCAACTGCCGAGGAGTTTAACAATATAATTATTCGAACTGAAGGAGAAAAAGTAGTGCGTTTTAGTGATGTAGGGACAGCAAGCATAGGCCCTGAAAACACCGAAACCAAAATGACTCAATCAGGTACTCCTCTTGTAGGAATTGCGATTGTACCGCTCCCTGGTGCTAATTATTTGGATATTTCGGCCGCATTTTATAAAGAATTCGAAAAATTAAAGAAAGATTTACCAAAAGATATCAAGCTTAATATTGCCATAGACAATACCATATTTGTAAAAAAATCAGTTATTGAAGTTGCTGAAACGTTAGGAATCTCAATTATATTGGTAATTTTAATCATCTATTTATTCTTTAGAGACTGGGCAATTGCTTTTAGACCTTTAATTGATATTCCAGTATCATTAATCGCTACGTTCTTTATTATGTGGCTCTTTGGTTTCTCCATAAATGTATTGACATTATTAGCTATCGTTCTCGCTACAGGTCTTGTAGTTGATGATGGAATTGTGGTGACCGAAAATATCTTCAAGAAAGTAGAAGAAGGTATGACACCTATCGAAGCTGCGATTAAGGGATCGAATGAGATCTTCTTTGCCGTAATTTCAATCTCAATCACATTAGCCGCGGTTTTTCTTCCTGTAATCTTTTTAGAAGGATTTGTTGGCCGACTCTTTCGGGAATTTGGAGTAGTCATAGGAGCTGCCGTATTGATATCCGCTTTTGTATCCTTGACGCTTACGCCAATGTTGAATGCGTATTTAATGAAAGGCGGCGAACAAAAAAAATCAAAATTCTACATTCGTACAGAACCGTATTTTGAGAAACTTAACAATGGTTATGCAAGTGCGTTATCAAGTTTCATGAAGAAAAAATGGTTGAGTTTCCCAATCTTGATTGCTTGTTTCGGATTGATATACATGTTCTTTACACTTTTACAAAAAGAAACCGCACCTTATGACGACCGTTCTGGTTTTGTATTGCGTATGTCTACTCCCGAAGGGTCCTCATATGAATACACCGACCGATTCATGCAAGAAATTTCTAAATTGGTTGATGATTCTATTCCTGCCAAAAAAGTGGCTCTAGTAATCACTTCTCCTGGTTTTGGGTCTTCATCTGTAAACAGTGGTTTCATACGAGTATCTTTGGTTCAACCCAATGAAAGACCAAATACACAAAAGGAAATAGCTGAAAAACTAACCAAATGGACGAAACAATATCCTGACGCAAAGACATCTGTGATAGAACAGCCTACCATTGCAGTAAATAGACGTGGTGGGTTACCAATTCAATATATCATACAAGCTCCCAACTTTAATAAACTTGAAGAGAAGATTCCGCTTTTTATGGATGAAGTAGCTAAGAATCCAACGTTTGCGGTAAGTGATGTGAACTTAAAATTCAATAAACCCGAAGTCAATGTTACCATAGATAGAGAAAAAGCAGAAAGCCTGGGCATATCAGTTATTGATATTGCACAAACGCTGCAACTTTCTTTGAGCGGACAACGTTTTGGCTATTTTATGAGAAACGGAAAACAATATCAAGTCATTGGACAATTTGATCAAGAAGACAGATCAAAACCGTTAGACTTAACCTCAATGTTTGTAAAAAATAATATGGGACAATTAATCCAAATGGATAATGTTGTGACCATTGAGGAAAAAAGCAATCCGCCGCAATTGTACCACAACAACCGTTATATGGCTGCAACAGTTTCTGCAGGTCTTGCTCCAGGCAAAAGTATTAGCGACGGTATTGATGCCATGAACGAAATAAAAGCAAAAGTGCTTGACGATACTTTTACAACCGACTTGGGCGGTGAATCTCGGGATTTTGTTGAAAGTAGTTCGAATACTGCATTCGCTTTTGGACTTGCCTTATTGTTGATATTCTTAATACTAGCAGCGCAATTTGAAAGTTTTATTGATCCATTCATTATTATTTTGACTGTGCCAATGGCCGTTGCGGGAGCTTTATTTTCATTGTGGTTATTTGATCAAACTTGGAATATTTTTAGTCAAATTGGAACCGTAATGCTTATTGGTTTGGTAACCAAAAATGGAATCCTTATTGTCGAATTTGCCAATCAGTTACGCGAACAAGGAAAACCAAAACTAGAGGCGATTCTTGAAGCATCAGAAGCGAGATTGCGACCTATATTAATGACTAGTTTAGCCATTTCTCTAGGTGCTTTACCTATTGCATTATCTCTAGGAGCGGCATCTACAAGCAGAATAGGTATGGGAGTAGTTATTGTAGGAGGAACTATTTTTTCATTAGTACTTACGCTATTTGTAATTCCAGCACTTTACTTAATGTGGTCAAAAGCTCGTAAACATTATCCAGAATTTGATCATATTGAGGAGTATGAGAAAAATTTTAATTAAAATTATAAAATAGAGCTGTTTAGATTATTAAAAAGGATTTTACAATAAAAATCTAAACAAAATAAGATACCTATGAAACATACTAAAATACTGTTGTACAGTTTTATTTTACTGTTATTTTTTATACCAAAAGTTGAGGCTCAAGAAGTTCTCACACTTGAAAATGCATTAAAAATTGCATTAGAAAACAATTATGAAATTAAAATTGCATCCAACAATTCCTTAATTCAAAAAACAAATGTAAGTTTAGGAAATGCTGGCATGCTACCAACTCTGTCAGCAAATGTTGTTGATAATAATAGCATACAAAATAGTTCACAAACCAGACAGGACGGAACCAAAAACGAACTTGATAATGCGAAAAACAACAGTTTAACCTACGGCGTAGGATTAGATTGGACCATTTTTGACGGAATGCGCATGTTTGCTAGAAGAGATCAGTTAAAAGAGTTACAAAAACTAGGAGAAGCGCAACTTAAACTTGCCATCATTACTAGAATTAGCGATGTAAATGCGGCTTACTATGACTTAGTGCAGCAACAACAACAACTTGCTGCACTTGACACTACAATTGTCATCTCAAATCAACGATTGCAACTCGCTCAAAACAGATTCACAATTGGTAAAGCATCAAAGCTTGAGGTTTTGAATGCCCAAGTAGACTTAAACACTGATCAAGTAGCTTTGTTGCGTCAGAAAGAATTATATGCTAATGGTAAAATTGCTTTGAACCAACTTTTAGCAAGAGATGTTACAACAAACTTTACAGTTATTGATAAATTAGATGTCGATAAATTGTTACAACTAGCTGAACTAAAGGCACTGGCAGAAAAGCAAAACCCGCAATTAGAAGCTCAAATAATCAATAAAAGAGTAGCCGAATTGGAACTAAAACAAGTAAAAGCAGGTCGGTATCCTACCATACGAGTGAATAGTGCCTATAATTTTTCTGAAAGTCAATCTAGTTTAGGGTTTGTGGCTCAAGCACAGTCCCGAGGTTTTAATTATGGCTTCACAGCATCAGTAAATATTTTTGATGGATTCAATCAAAGAAGAAACGAAAAAGTAGCCTCATTACTTGTTGAAAATGCCAAATTGAATATTGATCAACAAAATCTGATTCTCAACTCCCAATTAGCGACTACTTACCAAACGTATTTAACTAATTTAGAGTTGATCACACTAGAAGAGAACAACGAGGCTATAGCCAAGCAAAATTTAAATATTACCCTTGACAAATTTAGAATAGGAACGATAACAACCTTGGAGTTTAGAACCGCACAGCTCAATTATGTGAATGCAAAAGTGCGTTATAACAATGCTCAATTTCAAGGAAAACTCTCAGAAATAGCACTTAGAGAATTGGCTGGGAATTTGGTGTTCTAAAAAAATTTAAGTAGCATTATGATTTCATACAATACCAAAGATTGGTTTACATTTATTTTTAGATTTCACAAAGCAGATACGTTTAGGACACTGTTTCCAGTAATGATTGCTATTGGTATCTATTCTGGCTTTATTGGATATCTAGAAGTTGAATATTTTAAACTTAGTGACAACAGTTATGTAAAGAACATCACCATTATGCACGGTATGCTTGGTTTTGTAATTTCACTTTTACTTGTTTTTAGAACTAATACAGCCTATGATAGATGGTGGGAAGGAAGAAAATTATGGGGCTCACTCGTGAATAATAGCCGTAATTTTGCCATTAAACTTTCGGTAATGCTTAATGATAAAGAGGATCTAGAATACTTTAAAAAATGGATTCCCATGTACGCAACTGTTCTTGATGAGCATCTAAAGGATATAGAAACTAGTAAAGAATTGTTTGATGATGCAATATTTGAAATAGACCATGAAAAACACAAACCGAATCAGGTTGCTAAATTATTATTTCAAAAAATAAATGAGCTTTATAAAAGAAATGTAATTTCTGGAGATCAATTGATCGTATTAAACGAAGAAGTAAAATCATTTACAGAAATATGTGGCGCTTGTGAGAGAATTAAAAACACGCCTATTCCTTATTCCTACAGCGCTTTCTTGAAAAAATTCATATTCTTTTATGTAATGACTTTACCTTTTGGATACTCTTTTAGTTTAGGTTATTATGTGGTACCAGTTGTAATTTTTATCTTTTATGTACTAGCTAGTCTTGAATTAATAGCAGAGGAAATAGAGGATCCTTTTGGTACTGATGAGAATGATTTACCCACTCCAAAAATTGCTGCCAACATCAAGAAGCATATAGAAGAACTTATTTAAATTGTGTTAAAGTTTCAATTACTAGCTATTTAATTTTGTAAATTTAGATTCTGTTTTTTAACAAATTTAAGGATATGAATACGAATCGAGCTTTAATACAACCGCCACTATTAACAAGTGAAAAATCTTTAAAAACATTAGTAGAAAACAGAACTGTTTACTCACTAAATCACTGTGAATTAAATATTTTTGAAACCTATGAAACATCAACTTCAGTACCATTACAATTTAATGATTTTGTAGTTACTAGCATGTTGAGAGGTAAAAAAGTAATGCACCTTTTTGATGATCCAGGTTTTGTGTATTTACCAGGCGAAACTGTTGTTATTCCATCAAATGTGGCTATGAAAATTGATTTTCCAGAAGCTTCAAAAAACAACCCTACCCAATGTTTAGCATTGGCCATAGACCCAAAAAAAATAACAGATACTTTACATTTTTTAAACGAAAGGTATCCTAAAGAAGGTGATAATCAATTCTGGCAATTGAATTACCAAAATTATTTTTTTTACAACAATATTGAATTAGCCACAACAATCAACAAACTGATCAAAGAATGTATGAGTGTCTCTATAACCAAAGATGCACTTGCCGACCTAACTTTGCAAGAATTATTAATTAGGATTATACAAACTCAAACAGCAACAGCAGTTAGTGAAGGCTCGTTTTCACAGACTAATAATCCTATGAATCCTGTTATTGAATTTATAAGACAAAATTTAAAGGAGAAATTTAGCATGAAGCTACTTAGCGAAAAAGCGTGTATGAGTACAACGTCTTTTTATCGTTTTTTCAAAAGAGAATTAGGCATGACACCCGTTGAATTTATAATAAACGAAAAGATAAAATGTGCCAAACAACTTTTAAAAAACCCGAGTATGCAAATCAACGAAATATGCTATCTATCCGGTTTTGAAGACTGTAATTATTTTATAAGACTCTTTAAAAAACATGAAGGCATTACCCCAAAACAATACCAATTGTTGTATGTCAATTAATTCATTCGATATAAAATACCGGTTCTAAAGAAGCAGTTTCCTCGGGTGTAAAGAGTCGATATATAATTTTAAATGTTTTTTTCATAGGAGTTTCTAGTGAAAAACCACCTACACCAAAAGCATCAATAACATCTAAAGTAAAGTGGGCATGTTTCCAATATTCGAATAAATCTTTATCCACCCAAAATTCTGTATTTTCAATCGTACCAATGCATACATCCCCCATTCTTTGATAAAAACCTCCTTTTTCAAAACATTGTGGCTGTGTACCCTCGCAACATCCTCCTGCTTGATAAAACATCAAATCACCGTGTTTTTCTTTTAAAATTTTAATTAATTCAATTGCTTTTTCTGTGGCATCTATTCTTTTTTGCATCTTTATTATATTAATTTAAAAACCTGACAGAGAGAACTGCCAGGTTTGTTAATGAAATGAGGTTTATTAAAAATTTAAATTATTAAAAGAAACCCAACTTCTTTTTATCATAAGAAATAAGCATATTTTTAGTTTGACGGTAGTGACCTAACATCATTTTGTGGTTTTCTCTACCAATTCCAGATTGTTTGTAGCCTCCAAAAGGCGCACCAGCTGGATAAGAATGGTATTGGTTAATCCAAACTCTACCTGCTTGAATTGCCCTTGGAACCTGATAAATTTCATGCGCATCGCGAGTCCATAAACCAGCACCTAGACCATACATGGTATCATTTGCGA
Organism: Flavobacterium tiangeerense; assembly: GCF_007830355.1. GTDB lineage: Bacteria > Bacteroidota > Bacteroidia > Flavobacteriales > Flavobacteriaceae > Flavobacterium > Flavobacterium tiangeerense. The sequence continues at coordinate 289,991 of NZ_VLKO01000004.1, forward strand.
TGGCAATAGCCTCCTCGGTAGTCTTAAATGTGGTAATTGCAAGTACAGGTCCAAAAATTTCTTCCTGAAAGATGCGCATTTTATTGTGTCCTTTAAATAAAGTAGGCTTGATATAATACCCTTCAGATAAATCATCACCCATTTCATTTGCCTCGCCACCTGCTAATAGTACGGCACCTTCCTCAATACCTAGTCTAATGTAAGCCATAATTTTCTCTTGTTGAACTAATGAAGTTTGTGCGCCCATCATAGTGTTTGTATCAAGAGGGTTACCTAATTTTATAGCATTGGTTCGCTCAATAACTCTTGCTATAAATTGATCATAAATATCTTCATGTACCAATAATCTGGATGGACAAGTACATATTTCACCTTGATTTAAAGCAAACATTACGGCACCTTCAACAGCTTTGTCAAAGAAATCATCATCGGCATCAGCCACAGACTTCATAAAAATATTAGGTGACTTCCCTCCTAGTTCTAATGTTACTGGTATAATATTTTCTGTAGCATATTGCATGACTAATCTTCCCGTAGGTGTTGACCCTGTAAATGCTGCTTTTGATACTTTTTTATTGGTTACCAAGGCACGACCTAATTCAGATCCAAAACCGTTTACAATGTTTACAACTCCAGCTGGTAATAAATCACCAATAAGTTCCATAAGGATTAGTATTGAAATTGGCGTACTTTCGGCTGGTTTCAAAACTACAGTATTTCCTGCGGCAAGTGCAGGAGCGAGTTTCCAAACAGCCATAAGAATAGGGAAATTCCATGGGATAATTTGTGCAATAACTCCAAGAGGTTCACTTAGTGCAATAGAAACCGTTTGAGAATCAAGCTCTGTAATAGTGCTTTCTTCAGCTCTAATTACACTTGCAAAATAACGAAAATGATCTATGGCAAGAGGTAAATCTGCTGCCATAGTTTCACGAATGGCTTTTCCGTTATCAATAGTTTCAACAATAGCAAGATATTCAAGATTGTCTTCAATAACTTGTGCTATTTTATTCAATAAATTACTTCGTTCTGTAACCGATGTTTTACCCCAATTTTGAAAGGCGTTATATGCATGATCTACAGCAAGTTCTAAATCTTCTTTACTGGAGTGTGCTGCTTGTGTATACACTTTACCATCTACAGGTGAAACAACATCAAAGTAGTTCCCATTTACAGGAGCAATAAATTTTCCTCCAATATAATTATCATATTTAGCCTTAAATTCAGGTCTTTGAAGTAATGTACTCATTTTATACTTTTTTTTAGTTTATCCAAAAATATTTAACTTTTAAGAAACTAAATAGCATAATTCATTCAATTTATAGCATAAAATTTTCAAATACATTTTTTTAAATATAATTTTATACGAATTAAATAATTTTATTTTTTTTTCAAAAGTTTTAAAAATCAGTAATTTAAAATGAATACAATTATAACTTAAAAAACAAAAAAAATAGTTTCTTACTACAAACTGCAATCCTTATATTTGTACGCGTCTTTGAAAACGGGACTTGTAAAGCAATATCATTAAAAAATACAAATGAAAATATCATACAACTGGTTAAAACAATTTATAAAAATAGACTGGAAATCCGAAGAAACAGCTGCATTGCTTACAGACTTAGGGCTTGAGGTAGAAGTGGTTGAAAAGTACCAATCTATTAAAGGAGGATTAGAAGGAGTAGTTATAGGTCATGTATTAACATGTGTACAACATCCAGATGCTGACAGACTGAAAATAACAACTGTTGATATAGGAACCGGCACACCAATACAAGTAGTTTGTGGTGTTAGTAATGTAGGTGCAGGACAAAAAGTTCCTGTTGCTACTATTGGGACTGAATTGTATGATAAAGAGGGCAATGCTTTTACGATCAAGAAAGGAAAAATTAGAGGTCAAGAAAGCCACGGTATGATTTGTGCAGAAGACGAATTAGGTCTTGGTGAAAGCCACGATGGAATTATGATCTTAGACGACTCATTGGTACCTGGAACAGCCGCTGCAACTGTGTTTAAAATAGAAAATGATGAAGTTTTTGAAATAGGATTAACACCAAATCGTGCTGATGCTATGAGCCATCTAGGTACAGCTAGAGATTTGAGAGCAGGACTTTTACAAAATGGAGTTAGCGTAGAGCTTATTACACCTTCAGTTAGTAATTTTAGAGTAGATAAAAGAACTTTAAAGATTGATATTGATGTTAAAGAACCAAAATTAGCACCTAGATATTGTGGCGTTACAATCTCTGGTATTGAAGTAAAACCTTCTCCTGCTTGGTTACAAAACAGATTAAAATCTATTGGGTTAAACCCAAAAAATAACATTGTTGATGTTACGAATTACGTTTTACACGAATTGGGTCAGCCCCTTCATGCCTTTGATGCTGCTAAAATAAACGGAAAAGTAGTCGTTCAAACTCTTGCGACGGGGACAAAATTTACCACTCTTGATGATGTTGAAAGAGAATTGCATGAGGAAGACTTAATGATTTGTGATGAAAAAGGACCACTTTGTATTGCTGGTGTTTTTGGCGGAAAAAAATCAGGAGTTTCAGAAAGTACTAGTACTATTTTCTTGGAAAGTGCCTATTTCAATCCTGTAAGTATTAGAAAAACAGCGAAGAGACACCAACTTAATACCGATGCCTCTTTTAGATTTGAAAGAGGAATTGACCCTAACATCACTGAATATGCCTTAAAGCGTGCCGCATTATTAATTCAAGAAGTTGCCGGTGGTGAAATTACATCAGATGTAGTGAATGTCTATCCAAAGAAAATTGAAGATTTTAATGTTTTTCTGAACTTTAAAAATGTTAATAAAATAATTGGACAGGAAATTCCAAAAGATACTATTAAAAAAATACTGGTTTCATTAGACATTAAGGTAAATAGTGTATCGGATGCTGGACTTGGATTGACTATTCCTGCGTACCGTGTAGATGTTCAAAGAGAAATTGATGTTATTGAAGAACTTTTAAGAGTTTACGGTTATAACAATATTGCTTTTTCGAATAAATTGAATGCTACGGTTTTCAACGCTCCAAGAAACGAAGATTATAAAATTCAAAATGTTATTTCCTCTCAATTGAACTCTCAAGGATTTCATGAAATGATGGCTAACTCATTGACAACGGCAAACTACGTTACACTTTCTGATCAACTAAATCCTACGAATAATGTAACCATGTTAAATCCTTTGAGTGCTGATTTATCAACCATGAGACAATCATTACTATTCTCTGGACTTGAAGCAGTATCGTATAACATTAATCGTAAAAACGCTGATTTAAAATTATTTGAGTTTGGTAAAACTTACCACAATTACCTTGCTGGTTATGAAGAAAAAAAACATTTAAGTTTATTACTTACTGGTAATAGAAACCAAGAAAACTGGACTGGAACACTAAAAACTTCAGATTTCTTTTTGTTTAAAGGATATGTTTTAGGAATTTTATCTCGATTGGGTATTGATAAATTACAAACTAAACCAGTTGAACTAGATGTTTTTGCTGAAGGAATTTCACTAGTTGTTGGGAATGACACAATCGTTTCATTAGGAGTAGTTAAAAAAGTAATATTAAAACATTTTGGAATCAAACAAGAAGTGTTTTATGCAGACTTTAATTGGGATTTAATCCTTAAAAAAATAAGTACTAAAATTAAATATACAGAGATTCCAAAATATCCTGAGGTACGCAGAGACTTAGCTTTATTGCTAGATCAAACAGTTAGTTATGAAAGCTTATACAACTTGGCTAGACAAACTGAAAAAGGACTTTTGAAAAACATTGATCTATTTGATGTTTACGAAGGTCAAAACTTACCCGAAGGCAAAAAATCATATGCCTTGAGTTTTACCATTCAAGACAATGCAAAAACACTTACTGATGCTCAAATCGATAAAATTATGAGTAAGTTGCAAAAGAACTTTGAAACAGAAGTTGGTGCCGTTTTAAGATAATACATATTGTGGAAATTAAAAAAGCGGTTGCTTTAAATTGTAGTCGACCGCTTTTTTTAATATTTTGAAACACTAAAAATAATTTACAGTTTTCTTTTTAGCAATAATCTTCTAAGTTTATTTCTTCGGCAATAAGCATTTGGATATCAGACATAATCAACATTGTTTTCAATTTGATTGCTCCAGCTTGTAATTGTTCATTTGACGTCGTAAATTTCCAGATAGCATCTACAAAATTTTCAAACGGCAAATCAGGATCATACTTTACAACTTTTGCCTGGCTAATGATCAATAAGATTTGCTTTACCAGTTCTCTACACTCTTCAACTTTTAATTCAAAGGGTTTCAAAACTGTCAATATCAAGCTTTGTAAATCATTTAATATCTCCGAGGCAGCTTTTAATTGTGCTTTCTTTAAAGAGATACTTTTATTATCAGAAAACCTTGGAATCAATAATTTACTTTGTAAACCGGACAATTCAGCTACTTCACTGATAGTATATGTGCTTAAAATTTCTTCATTTTTAGCAATCCAAGCTGTTAATTTTTCGATAAACAAAGGATCTTTTGTTTGAAGACTTCTCGTTATTTTTGGAAATTCTAACAAGTTATTTTTCAAAACGCTAACTAGGTTTAATGTTGATTTTCTCATCTTTATTCAGGTAATAATTTTGATTCTATTTCTCCTTTAGCATTTTCAGATCTACTCCACTCCATTCCGTTTTCAGAAATTTTTAATTTAATGAAGATTAAATTTTCAGACTTAAGTTCTCTTAATTTATTAGCTTCAACAACTATATTAAGATTAGCTAAAGCCTCCACCTCTTTACTAATTGTAATTTCTCGCATTAAAACTGTTATTAAATCTCTAACAATCAAATCAATGTTCATTTTGGCTAATACCTCCTTGTTTACCAAAGCATATTTTTCAATTATCTTTAAATAATACACTACGATTTCTTTTGAAAAACCCAAAATAGAATCATGACTGTTAGTTATTTTAATTTGTTTTTCCAAAATACTTACTTGTCTGGCTGTCTCCGTTTGTAGCAATTTAGTAGGTTCTTTTGTAATTTTTAAGACTCCAAATTTTTCTAATAGGAAACTATAAACTAAAGTGTTAATCTTGATACTATCAAAACCAATTACTGGAGGTTTTGAGATGTTTTCAATTTCATCTAAAGCAATGGGAATTGTCATTTCAACATCATCAATACGCATTCTTGGAATTGAAAAATGTTTCAAATAATCATGTTTTGCATATTCTTCGGCCAATTTTACAGTTTGAAGGTCAGACATTATTTTAGCATTGGTAAAACTAGCCACAATACTTCCTAGGTAATCATTCAATTTTATCATAGTTTCTTATTTTTTAAATAGATTGGCCACCCCAACAAGACAGCCAATCTATTTTAATATTATTACGCGTTTACACTAGCTATACTGTCTTCTAGCATTGTTAATATACGATCTAATCCAGCTGGTAATTCATCATTAACAGCACGAACGTGTACGCCTAGATTATAGGTTTTCTCAACATTTGAACCCGTAACTGAAGTCCTCTTGTACGAAGCAGAAGCTTTGAAATTGACAATTTTGTAATTAATACCAAGTTCAGCACTTGCGACAAACTCACTAGAAACACTTTTGGTCTCTGTAGAAGTAAGCTTTGCATTGAAATCAATGGTCATTTCTTCTATTCTGATACTTGGAATAGACAACATCGTTAAGAATGGAACTCTAATTTCCACCTCTTTATCATCAAATTTTGTATTTCCTGGAACGGATGCTTTTGTAGGATCTGGATCATAATTTGGATTAGGAATAGATTTTTTGTAGTTGAAATCTACATAACGTAACTTTTTTGGATCAGTAGCAGAAGCTCCATCTTCAAAACCAACTGATTGTATAAAATTAACTTGTGCCATAGAGGCTGCATTTTGAGCTTGAACAGCTGCTTGTAATGGTCCACCGATGTAAACACTAAAATCTAAACTATTTAATTCTGCGACTAAATTTGACATAACTATTATTATTAAAATTTAATTCTTACTCTCTTATTAAGGTTTTTCAGATTCCACCTCTCCATTTTGTGCACCAAATGGATTGATACAAAGTTGTGACATAACTAGTTTTCACAAAAGAGTAAAGACACCCTATTTTATTTTTAGATATACCCTAAAAAAAAGGGGATATTTCCCCTTGTGGTATCTGCTGAATTGAAATATTTTTGTCCTGTTACCTTTTAATAATATAACCTTAACTAAAAAACATTATGGAACAAAAACCAATTAAGCCAAAACAACTTATTACTAAAGAATTTGCTAAATTGCTAAATGAAAATTATAATAAAACCAGATATCCTTTGATCAAGGAAGCTATAAAAAAAGAAGATGCTAATGCGATTTGGTTTTCTATTGTGGAATTAGAAAATTATATTGCTTACATAAAAGCTGAAGCAAAAAGGCAAAAAGGTGAAATTGATGGTATTCGCTTTCATTTTGGCGCATATCCTGAAGATAAAGCATATGCCGAAAAAGCCGGTTTAACAACTATTTTTTTAGCTCCAACAGGGACAAAGAAAATTAAAAAAACTACAGAAGTGTCCAAAATGGAAAAATCTATAGAAAATGATGATTCCTTGAATATTGCACCATTAAACTATGGCTCTATTGGTAATCCACCTCCAATCCCTTATATTTATTAAATGTTTGAAGATTTAAGATTTTATATAATTTATTTAGCTTTATTATCAAGCATAATAGGATTTCGATTCTATTATAAATTGCCTAATAATAAAGCTAAATTTATATTGTTTATAATAGTATTTTCTTTTTTGACAGAATTTGTAGGCAAATATTTTACATTATGGACTGGATTAATTAATTTTTCAGTCTATAATTTTTATATGTTAGCTAGTTTCAGTGCCTATATCGTATTGCTGTATGCGCTCTTTCTTAAATTAGAATTTAAAAGAATTGCAATTTGCTTCTTAATAATATTCTATTTATTTTACTTTTGTAACCTTTATTACTTTCAATATCATAACGATACCGTATTCACCAATAGTTTTGCACTTGGAGTAGTTTTTGTATTACTCCTATCATGTTGCTATTTCATAGAAATTTTTAATTCTAAAAAAATACTTAATTTCAAGAAATCAATTTACTTTTGGTTTATACTTGGAATTTTGCTTTTTCACGTACCTTTTTTACCTTTTATGTTGGCTATAAAATGGTTTTTAATAAAAAATGATGAATCAATATTTAGTTTAGTGCTTTTTATATTGAATCTATTAATGAACGGCTGTTTTATCATCGGATTTTTATGGAGCGAAAAGAGATACAACTATTAATAATTTCACTTAGTATAATTTTCTTTACACTAATTGTAATACTACTGACTTTGTTCTTTTATTTTTCAAAGAAAAAGAATTCTTTTTTAATTGAACAAATGAAATCCAAGCACTACTTTCAATCTGAACTAGTAAAAACAAGGATAGAAATAAAAGATCAAACCTTATCCGAAATTAGTAAAGAACTTCATGATAATATTGGCCAAATACTATCTGTGGCCATAATGCAATTGAACTTATTCCTGCAGGATGAAAATAAAATTGTTAAACCCAAAGAACTTAATAATCTAAAAGATATCATTGCAAACGCGCTGGATGAAATTAGAATTTTATCGCGAATAATTAATAAAGAAAATACCTTGCAATGCAATTTCATTGAAGCTATACAGATAGACTTAGATAAAATTAAAAAATTAAAGAAAATCAAATGTATTTTAAATTGGGATGGCATTTCACCACAAATACATTTTGAACATGAATTGTTTATTTACCGAATTTTTCAAGAAGCCATTCACAATAGTTTAAAACATTCCCATAGTGAAACCTTTGAAATCACAATTCAAACTTCAAAAGATCATTTCCTATTAACTTTAACTGATTTCGGAATTGGATACAATACCAATGAATTATCTACCGGTTCTGGATTGAACAACATGAAACTAAGAGCTCAACTTATTGGAGCATCAGTAGATATACATTCTAACAATAATGGCACCTCAATTAAGTTAATTTATCCTTTAACCACAAATCATGAAGACTATCAATAAAATAATTATTGTAGATGATCATCTACTCTTTTCACAATCCTTAAAACTCTTAATAAATAGTTTTGATGATTTTGAAGTGGTTAATAGCTTCGAGAATGGCAAAGAATTTATCAATCATCTTCAAGAAAACCCTGACACCATTGTTGATCTTGTACTTTTGGATGTTAATATGCCCATTTTAGATGGACTAAGCACCATTAAATGGATAAAGGAAAACCAACCCAACTTGAACGTTATAGCCCTCTCAGTAAACAATGACGATGAAACCATCATAAAAATGATTACTAATGGCGCCAAAGGATATTTACTAAAAGATACTAGTCCAAAAATTTTTCAAGAAGCAATTATTGCGGTAATTGAAAAAGACTATTATTTTACTGAGTTAGTTTCATCTATTTTGATTAATCGAATTGATAGTGATAGTAAAAAAATTATTTTAAAAGAAAAAGAACTCATTTTTCTAAAACTAGCCTGTACCGAAAAAACATACAAGGAAATTGCAGATGAAATGTGTCTAAGTCCAAAAACAATCGATGGTTATAGAGAAGTCCTATTTGAAAAACTTGAAATTAAAACTAGAATTGGTCTTGTACTTTATGCTATAAAAAACAAAATCGTTATTATTTAAAATTCTATTTTTACACAATAAATTTCATAAAAAATGCCCCAAAAAGCGAATCACTTTTTGGGGCATTTTCATATGTATACTTTTTTTATAAACTCTTAATCACAAATTCACTTCTTCTGTTGAGCTCGTGCTCTTCTTCGGTACAGCTCTCTTCAGGAATACATTTTATAATTTGAACTGATTCACCATATCCTTTTGCAAAAATTTGTTTGGGTGAAATTCCTTGCTCTAAAAAGTAATCTCTTGTAGCCTGTGCTCTTTTTTGAGATAAGTCTTTATTAAATTTTTCATTTCCTCTATTATCCGTGTGGGAACCTATTTCTAAGATCATTTCTGGATATTTTTTCATTAAAGCAACAACTTTATTCAAGATAGTTTTTGAGTCTTTTCTAATGTACCATAAATTATAATCAAAATAAATAGGATCGGTCTTGATAATTAAGCGGTCTTTGTCTTTTACAACATCTTTTTCATTTGCTAAAATAGTAGCAACTTTTTCAATTTTTTTGGCTTCAGCTAATTCTTGATTTCTTTTTGCAGTTATTGCAATGCTTTTAATTTTCTCAGCCTGAGCTACTTTTTCTTTTTCTTGTTGCAAAGCTAGAGCAGTGAGCTTATTTCTCTCTTCTTCCTCTAAAACAAGTTGCTGCTCTCGTTTAATTGCCTCATTTGATTTAATTTGCATGGAAGCATCATTATTTTTTTTGCGCTCAGCATTAACTACTATTGTTTTGAATGCTGAAGTATAATTGTCTTTTTCTGCCGTAATTTTATAGGTGGATTTACATAATACTTCAAAAATTAATTTACCTTCGGTAGTTGTTATGCTACTTTGTACTATTTCACCATCAGCGTTTTGTAATTGTACCAAAACATTATCTAATGGTAATTTAGTATCAATATCTGTAATAATTCCAGTTATATATTGCTTACAATCTTCAATAATCAATGGTTTCTCTTCTGTGAACGAATAAATATCATCACTGCCTTTACCTCCTGAGCGGTTTGAAGAGAAAAAACCCTCCTTTGTATCGGAATTAATAAAAAAAGCAAAGTCATCATATCCTGAGTTTATGGGTAACCCAACATTTTCAGCTTGCGTAGGAACTCCATTTTGTAAATTCGAAACAAATACGTCTAATGCACCATACCCTTCATGTCCATTTGATGAAAAATACAATTTGTTGTCTTTTGAAACAAATGGAAATTGCTCTTTTCTAGCAGTATTAATTGTATTGCCAAGATTAACAGGTACTCCAAAAGTATCTCCGTAAATTTCTACTGAAAAAATATCAAATGAACCCAATGTTCCTGGCATATCCGAAGCAAAATACAATGTTTTTTCATCCATGCTTAATGCTGGATGTTCTGTTGAATAATTATCATTGTTAAAAGGTAACGAAATGATATTTGTCCATTTTCCGTTATGCCATGAAGCTCTAAACAACTGTAAATTGGAAACTTTATCTTTATTTTTTCCGCGTCTGCCTTTTTTATAATTATTTCTGGTGAAAAACATGGTTTTGCCATCTTTTGTAAACACTGCATTAGATTCATGCATAGCTGTGTTTATTTTGTTGTCAAAACCAGTGGCTACTGAGTCAACTGCATTTACATTGCTTAACGGAATTGCCATCAAATCAAGATAAGATTCGCCATTCCATTTAAAACGTTTATCAAACATACCCATTTTAGATTTGACACCTGCAAATACAAAAGAATTACCTGTAATAAAGCCTCCAAAATCCGTATTGGGTGTATTTATTTTCAAATTTTTAATTTGGTATCTATCCCCAATAGCAGTAACGTTTTCAAGAACTTGAAGGCCTTTTTGATACTTTATCAAAACATCTTTATCTGATAAGGAAGCATAATATTTTTGTAAAACAGTATAAGCTTCATCATATTTTCCAGATGCTTTTAAAGTTTGTGAATATTTAAAATAATATTCTTCTCCAACTTCATTTCCAAAATTTGTAATTAAAAGTTTGTAGTAATACTGAGAAGTATTAAAATCATTGGTATAATAGTAGCAGTCAGCAAGGTTTTGAATTACAATTTGCGAATTATTATCTTGTATTATTGATTTATACAATGGAATTGCTTTATTGTAAAAAGTGCGTTCAAAAAGTTGGTTAGCTCTTTTTAGATTGTCGTCTTGTGCATGAAGTAATTGGATAGAAAATACCAATAGTAGCAAGTATATTTTTTTCATAATTTATGTCTTAGAAAAATCGTGGTGATTTATCATATCCTCTGCTGGATAAATCTAAATTAAACAATACAAAAATTTCATGTGTTCCAGAGTTAAATTGACCTAAATTAGAAGTATTGTAATCATAGGCGTATCCAACACGAATGCTCGGTGTTACTTTCACATTTGTCATTGCACTTATAGCATCTCCAAAACGATATGCCGCTCCAAACTCAAACTTTTCATTGTACAAAACATTTGCAGTTACATCAAGAGATATTGGTGCACCCGAAACGTATTTTGACATAACAGCTGGCTTAAATTTGAATTGTTCAGATACTTGAAATACATATCCAGCTGTTAGGAAAACATGGGTATTTTCTCTGCTAAATGAATTGGTTCCTGACCTATTTTCAAATTGTTTTGTTGCTAATAAATTTGGGGCAGATAAACCTACATAATAGTTGTCTGTAAAATAGAAGGCACCAACACCTACATTTGGCATGATGTCATTTCTGTTTTCTGAAAAAGCATCATCTGTTCCTGGATTACCACTTTCAAATACAAAACCATCAAAATTTGTTTGCAAATTTGTAAATCCAGCTTTTACACCAAAGGATACTTTATGATTGTTATTAAACTCTAGTAAATAAGCAAAATCTGCAAAAAAATTATTTTCTTTTTTTGCTCCGCCGCCTATATCATCTGATATTAATGAAAACCCTACTTCTATTTTTTCATTTACAGGCATGTGTGCAAATAATGTCAATGTTTTTGGTGCACCCACAGCACCCACCCACTGGGATCTATATAAGGCACCCAAATTCAAATTAGATTCTATACCTGTGGCATATGCAGGATTTAAAACACTCATATTATACATATATTGGGTATATTGAGGGTCTTGTTGTGCCGTTAATTTTGTTATTATCAAGAAAAGACTTGATAGTATTATAAACTTTTTCATGTTTTATTTTTTAAAAAATAAAGATTGTTATCTGTTTAAATAAAGACGTCCTTGTTTAGGGGAAATGCCTCCTTTATTGAAGTGAATAACATAAAAATAAACTCCTTCAGGCGCTTTTCCGTTGCTACTTGTTTTAGAGTCTGATGAAGTACCATCCCATTTTGACTTGTTTTTATTAGCTGTATACAAGAGACTTCCGTATCTGTTGAATATTTCTAATACATAATTAGGATAGATAAAATCAATATCCGGAATAGAAAAAGTATCATTTACACCATCACCATTGGGTGAAAATCCATCTGGAATAAAAAATTCAGGAGTTGCATCACAATTGGTAAGCGAAACTATAACTTGTAAAGGAGTTGTTGATAAACAATTGTTTGTATTTATTGAATCAAAACCATAATATATTCCATTATCTATCAGTAATGCTGTGTTAGGTAATAAATTTCCTCCTATAGCAGCATTATACCACACCACAGTTCCATTTGAAGTTACATTACTGGATAAACTTTGAATAGTAGGCAAATCTAAACCACAAAATTTTTCTCCATTTTGAAGTAGTACAGGAGTTTGCAATTCATTTATGACAACTTGAGCAAGAGCTAAACCAGATTCACACCCTGTAGTTGCGTTAACCTCCTTTACGTAATAATTCGCTGATTGCAATACCGTTGCCGCAGGTAAGGCAGTTGTACTTGTGAGCGAATTAAACCATCTATACTGAAGGCCATTAGGTACTAGACTAGCTACGGTAGCATTTTGGACTTTACAAAATTCTTGATTGCTTGTAATGGGTGTATTAGGTAAGGCGTTAATCACAAAATCTTTGCTAATAGTATTCATTAAAGCAAGACAGCTCGTATTTGAATCTGTAAGAGATTGTAAATTAAATAATGTTGTTCCAGTATTAGTTAATAATGAATTAGGAATGGTATAAGTGGCTCTACCAGCATTTACAAGCAAAGGAACCATTTGAACTCCGCTAGTATTAGCACCAGACAAAGAGTAACTAATTGTTATAGCGGTTAAATTCCCTAATCCAGAAAGTTCAACAACTATGGGCTGATCTTTACAAACCGCTCTAATAGCAACTGATAAATTGCGCGCATCTGGTAGCGCTTTTATCAAAAACGAGCTAACTATTGATGCGGTATTGGTACAATTAGTAGCCAAGTTTGTAATTCTGCTAATAATAAAATTAGTATTTCCCACATTAGGAATTTGCGAAGCAGGAATCTGGAATGATGCAACTCCTGCACGAACCGTAATGCTCATGCTTTGATTAGCAAGACTATTACTTCCAGATAAAGAATACACAATACTATAATCCCCATCTGTTAGATTACTAATTCCTGATAAAGTAACTTCTGCATTTGTTGATTGACAAATAGAATTTATAAGTAAGGAGGCATTATTTGTTTGTGGAATTGGGTTTATTACAATATTAGCGGCAATAGCAGGAATTATATTAGTACAAATTCCTAGAGTGGTTGCGCTTTCTATATTTAGTATAGTTATGGTATAATTTCCAACAGCATTAAAATTACTAGATGGCAAAGGAAAAGTAAAAACGTTATTGGTAAAATTTTGCGTTGTCGAAAAAACAGTAGAATTACCAGAAATGGTATATGTAACCGTATATACTCCATTGGGAATAGCAACTACATTTCTTATCGAAGCCGAAAAATCTGTTGTAACGCGCTCATTTTCACAAATTGGTGCATTTACCTGCAAAGTGGCACCTGTATAATCCAGCTGTTTTTCTAAAGTAATAAACAATACTGATGTTTGGTCTACACACACGTTGTTATCTGATAAAACAGTATACGTAAAACGGTAAAATCCGGGTCCGCGTGTGTTGTATATATTTTGAATGTTTACAACAGAGTCTGTATCATCAGTATCATCTAACTCGTTAGTGCCACTTTCTCGCCATACACCTCCAGCATCCTCGCCTACTAAACCATCAAATAGATTATAGTTAGTATAAGAGTTTAACTCATTAGAACATAATTTGACTTCGTCAGGTGTTCCAGCACGAGGCGAACGATATATGGTTACAAATATTTTTACGTCTGGTGGAGCAGGACAAGAACCTATAGCAGGAATTGAATAGGTGTATTCATATGTACTACCGGGATTTAGATTGATGGTATTAAGAGTATTATTGTTCAAACCAAGACTAGTGGTATTTCCTACCCAAGTACCGCCTATTTGTGGAGGAAGAAAATCTCCATTAAAGGCTTCAAATAAATTATATGCAGATTCTGTATTACAAATAGAGGTATTCGCACCAGGAACTCCTGTATATCCTCCTACTCTAACCGTAACTATAGCAGTATCAATGCATCCTGAACTTGTTGTAACGGTATAAGAATAATGATATGTTCCGCTACGACGAATTAATTGAGCATTTAAAATTCCTGTGGTTCTATTGAGACCGCCTGATCTATCTTCATCTCTCCACGTACCACCAGCAGAATGCGAACCAAGTTGCGTTTTAAGATCTATGTTTCTACTGGAAATGTTTGTTATATCACAAATATCAAGCGCTACGTTATCAGTACCAGCAATTCCTTCACATTGACTGTAAGCAGAATGCGAAAGAAAAGCGAAAGAAAAAACAACAAAACAAACAACCTTAGTCGAAAAAAAAGGTGATTTTATAGTCATAGTATTAAAATTTAAACAAAACTACACTTTTTTTTAACATTTATTTAAAAATCGTTTATTTATAAGAAAAATAAGTAAAGAAAAGTTTCCGTATTTACGATGTTACAAATTGATTATAATAAAATAGCCCCACACAAAAAGTGTAGGGCTACAAAAACTAACCAAAAATCAACCTCATTCTTACATTTATTTTTTAGGTAACACAACAGTATCTACAACATGAATGACACCATTTGATTGGTTAACATCAGCAATCGTTACTTTTGATTGGCCACCATTTTCATCTGTAATGTAAAGATCTTTACCTTTCATCCAAGCTGTTAATGTTCCGCCACTTACTGTTTTTAGTATAGCTTTTCCATTTCCTGCTTTAATTGCTTTTGCAATATCTACAGCATTCATTTTCCCTGCAACTACGTGATAAGTTAAGATAGTTTGCAATGTTTTTAAATTTTCTGGTTTTAATAAAGTATCAACTGTACCTGCTGGCAACTTATCAAACGCTGCATTTGTTGGGGCAAAAACGGTGAATGGTCCTTTACTTTGTAATGTTTCTACTAGTCCAGCTGCTTGTACTGCTGCAACTAGTGTGGTGTGATCTTTTGAGTTTACAGCATTTTCAACAATGTTTTTTGAAGGATACATGGCAGCTCCACCAACCATTACTGTTTTTTGTGCAAAAGAGGTTGCTCCAAATACTAATGCCATAAAAGCAACTGATAAAATTTTTCTAGTTTTCATAAAATTTAATTGTTTAAGTTATATAAAGTCATTTACGCTCCTTTTATGAATATGGTTTTACTTAAAAAATAAAGAAAAGTAAATTAAAATCATAAATATCTATATATCAACATATTGACAAATAAACATATAAATAAATTAGCACTTTTTTAACAACCGTAAACTATTTTTACTACCTTAGAATATAAACTTTAAGCTATGAAAAACCTACCTGAAAAAATTAGAAGCAAAAAATTAGAGTCTAGAGTTGATTTAACCGCTATGGTTAGTGTGTCTTTTCTTTTGATCGTGTTTTTCATGGTCACTATTGATTTGGCAAAGCCGAAAATGATCGAATATTATTCTGGAGAAAGAGATGGTTGTGGTCCTGAACCAATATGCAATATGCAAGATGAAATTCGAACTTATACAATTTTACTCGATGATAATGATAAACTCATAACATATCATGGTTTGTTATTTGCACCACTGCAAGGTCCAAAAGTATCGCTCTATGGTAAAGAAGGTATTCGAAGCGAACTTTCAGTAATAAATTCTAAAGTGCATGCGTACACATCGGCAATAGGTAAACCTAACAGAGGACCAGTTGTAATCATAAAACCAAGTAAAAAATGCAACTATAAAAATCTAGTTGATATTTTAGATGAAATGGCTATTGCCAAAATTGATAGCTACGCGATCGTTAATGAGTTTACTCCAGAAGAATCTCAATTATTGGCAGCTAATTAAAAAAAGTTGAAAGTCAATCTATGATCCAGGATTGCTATATGTATTAAACACGAATTACACAGATTTACACGAATGTAAATTGCTAAATATCTGAGTAAATTAAAGTTGAATCAAATATAAAATAGGCTGAAATTAATTAAAAATTTACCTACTGCAAAAAAACTCCCTAGCCCTGATAGCAGCGTAAATCCTTTTTTATAGGATACAGCCATTTAAGGGCTGTTTCCTATAAAAAAGATTGAAGCGAATAGCAGGAAAAAGCTCCTATAAATTAGAACTACAAAAAAAGTCCCACATTGCTGTGGGACTTTCTATTTATAAAAAACGGAGAATTATTTTTTCTCTGATTTTTCCATTTTAGCTTTCAATGCAGCTAACATATCATTGTTATCTCCTAAAGTTGCAGCTGGTGCATTTGTAGAAGAGTTAGATGATGTGTTTTCTGAAGCTGATTTCACATTTTTCTCTTCTTCTTCACGGAAGATAGCAGTGTGAGAGGCAACTACTCTTTTGAATTCTTTGTTGAATTCGATTACTTTGAAATCAGCAGTATCGCCTTTTTTCAATTTCTTTCCGTCTTCTTTTTCAAGGTGACGAGTTGGAATGAAAGCAACGATATCATCTCCGAATTCTACAGTAGCTCCTTTGTCAACAATCTCAGAAATTTCACCATTGTGGATAGTTCCTACAGCGAATGAATCTTCGTACTGATCCCAAGGATTAGCAGTTGTTTGTTTGTGACCTAAAGATAATTTACGTCCGTCAACATCCAATTCTAATACTACAACGTCAAGTTTTTCACCAACGTTTACGAATTCAGATGGGTGTTTGATTTTCTTAGTCCAAGATAAGTCAGAGATGTAGATTAACCCATCAATTCCTTCTTCAAGTTCTACGAAAATTCCAAAGTTTGTAAAGTTTCTAACAATACCTGTATGCTTAGAACCTACTGGGTATTTAGCAGTGATATCAGTCCAAGGATCTTGAGACAATTGTTTGATACCTAATGACATTTTACGGTCATCTCTATCTAAAGTTAAGATAACAGCTTCAACAACATCACCAACTTTTACGAAATCTTGAGCAGAACGCAAGTGCGTAGACCAAGACATTTCAGAAACGTGGATTAAACCTTCAACACCTTCAGCAACTTCGATAAATGCACCGTAATCAGCGATTACAACTACTTTACCGTTTACTTTATCACCAATTTTTAAATCAGCATTTAAAGCGTCCCATGGGTGAGCGTTTAATTGTTTCAATCCTAATTGAATTCTTGTTTTCTCATCATCGAAATCAAGGATTACAACGTTCAATTTTTGATCTAATTCAAGAACTTCAGATGGGTGGTTGATTCTAGACCAAGAAAGGTCAGTAATGTGAATCAATCCATCAACTCCACCTAAGTCAATAAACACACCATAAGAAGTAATGTTTTTAACAACACCTTCTAATACTTGTCCTTTTTGTAATTGACCGATAATTTCTTTTTTCTGGATTTCAATATCCGCTTCGATAAGCGCTTTGTGAGAAACAACTACGTTTTTAAATTCGTGGTTAATTTTCACAACTTTGAACTCCATCATTTTGTTTACGTATACATCGTAATCTCTAATTGGCTTAACATCAATTTGAGATCCTGGTAAGAACGCTTCAATTCCGAAAACGTCAACGATCATACCACCTTTAGTTCTGCATTTAACAAAACCATTAACGATTTCACCTGTTTCGTTAGCCGAAATAACTCTATCCCAAGATTTGATAGTACGTGCTTTACGGTGAGATAATACTAACTGACCTGTTTTATCCTCACGGATGTCAATTAATACCTCAACAGTATCACCTACTTTTAATGCTGGGTTGTAACGGAATTCATTCAATGAAATTACACCTTCAGATTTAGCGTTGATATCAACGATAACGTCTCTATCTGTAATTCTTACAACTGTTCCTTCTACAACTTCCTCTTGATCAGTTGCAATAAAAGTTTTAGAAACTAATTCCTCAAACTCTAATAAGTTTTTTTCATCAACAGCATCAATACCTTCTTCGAAATTGTGCCAGTTAAAATTTGCTAAAAACTCTTCTTGTGATTTTACTTGTTCAGACATGCTGATTAAAAATTTGTATTCTGTATTTTCTCGAGTTTCATGATGTGATCGAAAACAGCAGAAGTTGTTTGTATAAATGATTGAACCCCAAAGGAAACTCTAATTCACCTTAAGGACTGCAAAAGTAATACATTAATTTTGATTACCAAAATTTTAAACTCTAGATAATCAATTGATAATTAGGAGCAGAAGATACAGTCTTTTTCAAGAAGCCCGTTCCCGCTTTTCGCTGTATCTTTTATAAGGCTTCTAGTTCGTCGCGGCGAACTAGAAGCCTTATAAAAGGATGCCGCTTCACTCGGGGCTATTTTACTAGAATTCGTACTTTCAAGAACAAAAAAAAACCCGATCATGCAGTTGCTATCGGGTTCAATCTATTTTTATGTTTCTCTTTAATGACTAATTTGCTCTACATCCAAAGGATTGTGTTTGTGCTTGAATAAAACAGCAAATGCAACTGCTATTATCAACGCATAAATGGCAAAAGCAAGCCAGATGGTATGCCAATCTTTCATCAATATAACCGAATCGAAAAGTCCGTCTGCTCCTATTTTTTTACCTTGACTGGTCACAAAATCAGTCATTTTAGCATTAGTAGGCTCTGTTTGCAAGAAACCTGCTAAATCGGTAGTGCCAGTAAATGACTTTGTGAAATATTTATCTATTGCCCAACCTGAGGTGAAACTACCCAAAACAGCTCCAAAACCATTGGTCATCATCATAAACAATCCTTGCGCTGAAGATCTGTTTTTAGCATCTGTATTCGTTTCAACAAATAAGGATCCCGAGATATTAAAGAAGTCAAACGCCATTCCGTACACTATACATGACATAATAATCATCCATAAACCGCTTGTAGGGTTTCCATAAGCAAACAACCCAAAACGTAATACCCACGCTAACATACTTATTAACATGACTTGCTTAATTCCAAAACGTTTCAAGAAAAACGGAATTGCCAAAATAAACAAGGTCTCTGAAATTTGGGAAATCGACATGATAATTGTAGAATATTCTACTACAAATGAATCGGCGTATTTAGGAAAATGCTTGAACTCATCCAAGAAAACATCTCCATAAGCATTTGTTAATTGCAGTGCTCCTCCTAAAAACATGGAGAAAACAAAGAACAATGCCATTTTATAATCAGCAAACAATTTAAAGGACTCCAATCCTAAAGTCTCCATCAAAGAAGCATTTTCTTTTGACAATCGTTGCGGTTTACACGGTGGCAATGTAAAGGCATACAAACCAAGTGCTACAGCTGCCAATCCCGCAATATAAAATTGATATTCAGTTGCTTTATTACCTGTTAAATTAGTTATCCACATAGCTGCAATAAAGCCAACTGTTCCCCAAACTCTAATAGGTGGAAAATTTTTGATGACATCTTTATTGTTTAATTTTAACGCATTATAGGAAATTGAATTACTCAATGCAATAGTTGGCATATAAAAACACATAGCCAAAAGCATAATGTAAATAAAATTTTCAGGTGTTGTAACTTGAGGAATGTAAAACAATACTCCTGCATACAACACATGTAGCGCTCCATACAACTTTTCAGCATTGATCCATCGGTCTGCCATAATACCAGTTAGGGTTGGCATAAACAATGACGCTATCCCCATGGTACTAAAAACCAATCCAAACTGGGTTCCTTCCCAACTTTTTGTACCAAACCAATAATTTGCAATTGTAATCAACCAAGCTCCCCACACAAAAAACTGGAGAAAACTCATTATGATCAATCTATTTTTAATTCCCATGAGATGAATTGTTTTTTTTTACTTTAAAAAATTTACAAGGCGTAAATCTACCATTAAAAATGATATCTGCAAATATTTATATCGTTTTAGTGATATCGTTGACCATTTCTAAAACTTGAGCAAATTGTTCCTCACGATTCAAATGTGAATTATCAATTTCAATTGCATCTACTGCCATCACTAAGGGTGAATCTTCGCGATGGGTATCTATGTAATCTCTTTCTTCTACATTTTTGAGGACTTCCTCATAGGTTACCGCATCACCTTTAGCTACTAACTCATCATATCGCCTTTGTGCTCTGGTGCTAGCACTTGCCGTCATGAATATTTTAAGCTCGGCATCAGGAAATACCACAGTACCAATGTCTCGTCCATCCATAACAATAGCCTTGTTCTTGCCCATTTCTTTTTGTTGTTCCACTAATTTAGCCCGAACCTGAGAAACCTCAGCAACCTTGCTCACAAAACGCGATACTTCAATGGTTCGAATTTCAGTTTCAACATTGACATCGTTCAAAAAAACCTCTGCAAATCCTAACTCTGCATTAAATTCAAAATGCAGTCTAATTGAAGGCAAACTTGCAATTAAAGTTGTACTATCAAAAGCATCTGCATTGATGTACCCTTGTTTCATAGCAAAAAAAGTTACGGCACGATACATTGCTCCTGTGTCTACATAAATATATCCTAAATGTTTTGCTAATTGTTTTGCTAGCGTACTTTTTCCAGTTGATGAAAATCCATCTATTGCAATTGTAATTTTTTTTGTCAAAATATAAAATTTAAGGTAATTAAAATGAATAAACTATTCTTGAAAATTTATGGTTAGCCCAAAGAGACTTGTGTTTCCAGCAAGCGTATATCTGGAATAGGAATAATTGAACTTAAGTTTGTTTAATTTGAGTCCAAAGCCAAAAGAAAGTCCAGAAAAATTACGTTGTTCCAGAATGCGTAATTCCTCGGCTCGCCTAAAATTGTATCCCAAACGCAAGTTAAATCCTCTTTTTGGGAACAACTCTACTCCTGCAATTACATGCCTCAAAGCATTATTTACAAAAGATACTTTTTCAGGAGTTGCTGCTCCATTAAAAGATTGTTCTGATCGTGCTGGATTAGCAAAAGCAATATTCCATTGTTGTAAATTCTCCAAAGTTAAATACCATCGAATGGGAACATTTTCTAACTCTTGCGAAACTCCTACTAAAACCTCCAGAGGTAACTTTTCTCGAACACCATTGTAAGTTGAAAATTGAGTCCCTAGATTTCGTATGGCCAACGCCCAATTGACATCGTTCCGTTCATCAATATACAAAGCACCAATGTCTAATGCTCCTCCAAAAGAATGATAGGTTTCTAGACTAGACGAAATCAACTTAGCACTAGCACCAACATGTAAATCGGTATAAGGAACATTGTACGCATACCCCATAGATAAGGCTACTTCGCTTCCTGAAAAGGCAGTTGTGGCTTGACCATTTTCGTCATAGCCCTCAAAACTACCATAATTGATGTAATTTACACCTGCTTGAAACGTTTGCAGGTGTCTGTCATAGGTGTACGCATAAGAAGCGGTTCCGTAGGTAAGCGCACCATAGTAATTTCCATAATTCAGTGCTAAATGATTGTCCATCTCTGCATTGATTGTGGCCGGATTAAAATGAGCTTGATTCACATCATCATCATATATAGTCAACACTTTTCCTCCTAAAGCCGCTTGTCTTGGAGAGGCAACGAGATTTAAAAATTGATATATTGTTTTACCGCCTATCTGACCGATTGATGCGGTACCGTAGAGTAACAAACTGAATATTACTATTTTTTTAAACATGTTGCAAAAGCGCCAAAAGTATACAATGATAACGCCAGTGCGAAGATATTATTTTTTAGAAAAAGAAAAGTTTAAAAAGGGACAATTCAGTCCTTAAAATCAACAGTTCAGTATAAAACCTTTTTGAAACGTTTGGTTTACACCTAGTTTTGACAAAGAATTCAAAACTAAAACTAAAAACTATGAAAAATTTACTTTTTACTACGCTTCTATTATTATGTTTATGCAATGTTCAAGCTCAGATGGACGATAAATTTTATTATCCAAAAAAAGCAAAAACCATCACAATAGATTCTTTACAATTCAAAGAGCACAATTATTATATTGAAAAAGATACTATCAATAGTGTGGTATTATCACCAAAACAAAAACAACCCAAGGCAACTATACTTTATTTTCATGGTGCCGGTGGTAATTGTATGAGTTATGTACCTTTTGTAAAACCTTTGGTTAAAAATGGTTACGAAGTAATTATGATTGACATGAGAGGCTACGGAAAATCAAGTGGTAAACCCACTCACCTCAACATTGCAGCTGACGCTCAAACTGTTTTTAATGAAATTCAAAAAAATCCCGACTTTAAAAACAAAAAAATCATCATTTACGGGGCATCAATGGGAACACAAGTTGCGGTTAATTTAACCAAAAACAATCAAGATAAAATAAGCGGATTAATTGTAGACGGCGTTATTAGTTCCTTTACAGAAATAGCAGTTAGTAAAACTCCCGAAGCGCAACATCAAATGATTCGTATGTATGTCACTTCGCCTTATTCTGCTGCAGAAGATATCAAAAACATTCAATCAGTACCTGTTTTATTCATTCATTCTAAAACCGACAAAGACGTGCCTTTTAGCCAATGTGAAACGGTGTATAACAATACCAAAACTAAAAAAGAACTTTGGATATATGAAGGCGACCACTTGAAAGCGCCACAATTATTCCCAGCAATTTTCATACAAAAAGTCAACGCACTATTGCAATAACAATACCTTTTTTATAAAAAAAAAATCCAAATTCTTGAACTGAAAAAACAGTTTAGGAATTTGGATTTTTATTGATTTCGAAAACGACTTATTTACAAAGTTTTTGCATTTTTAACTTTTTGATCAGTAAGTGCAAATTGCAATACTTCGCTCATTTCCTTTACATAATGAAAAGTAAGTCCTTCTAAATATTCTGGTTTAATCTCGTCGATATCATTTTTATTTTCGTGACACAAGATAATTTCTTTAATATTTGCTCGCTTAGCAGCAAGAATTTTTTCTTTGATTCCGCCTACAGGCAATACTTTACCACGCAAAGTAATCTCACCAGTCATGGCAAGGTTTTTCTTAACACGTTTTTGAGTAAACAAAGAAACTAATGACGTCAACATAGCAATACCTGCACTTGGTCCATCCTTTGGCGTTGCTCCTTCAGGAACGTGCAAATGAATGTTGTATTTAGAAAGCATATCCGATTCTAATCCTAAAAGCTTGGTATTGGCCTTGATGTATTCCAAAGCAATTGTAGCCGATTCTTTCATTACAGTACCTAGATTACCCGTAATACTCATGGTGCCTTTCCCTGGAGAAAGCAGCGATTCGATAAACAAAATATCACCACCAACTGAAGTCCACGCTAATCCAGTAACTACTCCCGCTACATCATTATTTTCGTATTTATCACGCTCTAAACGCGCAACACCAAGTGTTTTTACAAGATCTTCATCTGTTACTTTTTTATTATACTCTTCCTCCATTGCAACTGACTTGGCTGCGTTTCGAATCACTTGCGCAATTTTACCCTCAAGTCCACGTACGCCTGATTCTCTGGTATAGCCTTCCACAATTTTTTCCAATTGTTTTTTACCAATAGTCAAATCCTTAGTCGTTAAACCATGCTCTTTTAATTGTCTAGGAAACAAATGCTGACGCGCAATTTCGACTTTTTCTTCAATGGTATAGCCTGACATTTTGATGATTTCCATACGGTCACGCAATGCGGGTTGAATGGCTGCCATATTATTTGAAGTTGCAATAAACATTACTTTTGAAAGATCATATCCCATTTCTAGGAAATTATCATAAAAAGAATTGTTTTGCTCCGGGTCTAAAACTTCTAGCAATGCTGATGATGGATCCCCTTGATGGCTATTTGACAATTTATCAATCTCATCTAAAACAAAAACCGGATTTGATGTACCTGCTTTTTTCAAACTTTGAATAATTCGACCTGGCATAGCGCCAATATACGTTTTTCTGTGACCACGAATTTCAGATTCATCACGCAAACCACCCAATGAAATTCGCACATACTCTCTACCCAACGCTTCAGCTATAGAACGGCCAATAGAGGTTTTACCAACACCTGGAGGTCCTGTCAAGCAAATGATTGGCGATTTCATATCGTTACGCAATTTTAAAACAGCTAGATGTTCTATCATTCGTTTTTTAACTTCTTCTAAACCAAAATGGTCTCTATCTAAGATTTTTTGAGCGCGTTTTAAATCAAAAATATCTTTGGAGTATTCGTTCCAAGGCAAATCAAGAAACAACTCTAAGTAATTTCTTTGAATACCAAAATCAGGTGCCTGCGGATTCATTCGGCGCATTTTAGAAAGTTCTTTTTCAAAATGCTTTTTGGTTTTATCGTCCCACTTTTTGGTTAAGGATTTTTGCAACATCTCGTCCATTTCTTCCTCTTGCGAAACGCCACCCAATTCTTCTTGAATGGTTTTCATTTGTTGGTGCAAGAAATATTCTCGTTGTTGCTGATCTAAATCAAAACGAACTTTAGACTGGATGTCATTTTTTAATTCAAGTTTTTGCAACTCGATATTCATATAACGCAAAGTCTCTAATGCTCTTCCTTTCAGTTCATTGATAGCCAATAAATCTTGCTTTTCTTTAACCAATAAATTCATGTTTGAAGTCACGAAATTGATTAAAAAAGATTGACTTTCAATGTTCTTTATTGCAAAAGTTGCTTCGCTAGGAATGTTAGGACTTTCTTTGATAATTTGAATTGCTAGTTCTTTTATAGAATCAAGAATAGCTAAGAATTCCGTGTCATTTTTCTTCGGACGTTTTTCTGGAACTTCTTTTATTTTTGCAGTAAGATAGGGATCCTCAGAGACTACAGAGTCAATTTCGAAACGTTTTTTACCCTGAAGAATTACCGTTACATTGCCATCTGGCATTTTTAAAACGCGTAAAATACGAGCAACAGTACCTATTTTATGAATATCTTCTTTGGTTGGATCTTCGTCTTCTTCATTTATTTGAGCCACTACTCCTATTGTTTTCCCTGCTGCATTGGCATCATTTATCAATTTTATAGATTTATCTCTACCGGCTGTAATGGGAATTACAACTCCTGGAAATAAAACCATGTTTCGCAAAGGTAAAATGGCAAGCAATTCAGGTAAAGCTTCATTATTCATTTCTTCTTCGTCCTCTGGAGTCAATAATGGAATTAAATCTGCTTCTGAATCAAATTCTTGAAGTGACAAATTGTCAATGGTAAGTATTTTATGATTTGACATATATTTAATTAAGTCTTTTTGTCATTAAAAAAAGTTTTTGGATCACAAATATAGGATTTCAGAATCGTCTTTATTGAAAAAAACAAGGATTAATCTTTATTAAATGACCATCAAGTAAAAGTCTCAATCTTTATGCCAAAAGAAATGAATCAAATGCTAATTATCTTATAAATAAGATTCATAAAAACAAATGATTTGCAGTAAATCAATATCTTTAAAACTTATTTTTACATAAAGTGTAACATTAATTCCGAACCCAAGTCTTTATTAAAACGAAACCACTACTTGAACATTAACCAATGTAATATCGAAGAGCTGATTGTATTGTGTAAGCAAAACAATCAAAAAGCACAATACGAAGTATACAACCGTTATGCTTCCGCTATGTATAATGTTGCTTTTAGAATTGTAAAAGACAGCCATTATGCTGAGGATGTAATGCAAGAAAGTTTTTTGAAAGCATTTTCAAAACTAGAACATTACAAACAAGAAGTTTCATTTGGCGCTTGGTTAAAAAGAATTGTGGTCAACCAAAGCATTGATTTTTATAAAAAAAACAATCAGTTTAAGCGGGAAGATTTTGAGATGACTTTGCATAAAATTGAAGATATAGATTCGGATTTATCAATGAATAGTGACTTTACTAATTTGAAAGTCAAACAAATTTTAGAAACCATAGCAACTTTAAAATATAACTATCAGATGGTTTTGACATTATTTTACATTGAAGGATATGACCAAGAAGAGATCAGTGAAATTTTAAATATAAGTTATGCCAATTGCAGAACAACCTTGAGCAGAGCCAAAGACAGTTTGAGAAAAAAATTAGAAGAAATATGAAAAGGAACGAAGACCCAATAGACGAACTCTTTATTAAACACCAATTTCAATGGGACATTGAGAATTTAGAAGCAAATCATGAAGTGCGTTTTAAAGAAAAATTAAATCAAAAGAAATTTAATTGGAAACTCTTTACAAGTATCGGTATAGCTGCGTCAATTATAATATTCATGGGGATTACACTATGCAAACCTTCTTATGAAAAACCTTCTGAACTGCAATACGCATCAAGAGAAACCATACAAACCGATTCTATTTTTACAGTTTTAATTGAAAGAGAATTAGAAAAAATTGAAGAAAAGAAATCACCCGAAAACAAGAAAATTATAACTGATGCTCTAAAACAAATGAATCAGCTAGATGCTGACTATGAAAAAATAATTCAGGAATTAGAGGTTAATGGCGAAAGTAAACAGATTATTTATGCCATGATTAGTAACTTACAAACACGCATTTCTTTTTTGCAAAAGGTACTCGAACACCTTGAAAACAACGAAAACAAAAACGTATTTCCAGATGAAAAAACAATATAACTATATACTATTATTGCTTTTAGTACCATTTTTAGTGCAGGCAGCTACAAATGATTTTATTCATTCTAAACAAAAAAACATCAAAAAAGCATACTATGTTAATTCAAACGCTATTCTAGCGGTAGATAATTCATACGGATTTCTTGTAGTAACTACATGGGACGAAGATAAAATAGAACTAGATGTTCAAATAAGAGTTAGCGGTGACAACGAAAATTGGGTCAATCAAAAAATAGACGCTATAACAATTGATATCCAAGCTCTAAAAGGATTAGTAACCGCAAAAACAATATTTGAAAATTCGAATATTAAAAGTTCTGGAAAAAAAAATAGTTTTGAAATAAATTATATTCTCAAAATACCTAGAAATGGAAGTATTAAATTGAACAACAAATATGGTAATATTACCACTACTGATATTGTATCAAATGCTGAAATAAAATGCAAATACGGTAAGATTACCACTGGAAAATTGCAAGGAATTAGCGACATCAATATAGAATATTGCAACAATTCCAGCATAGAGCTTATCAAAAACGGACAAATAAACGCCCGATATTCAAGTATTAAGATTGAGGAGACCTCCAAACTTCAATTAACATCTGATTATACAGATATAGAAATCTTAAATAGTGATTCTGTTGCTTACACTAGCGATTATGGTAAAATTAAAATCTCAAAAATAAGAAACCTAGAAGCTAGTGGAGACTATCTTACTATTCAAATCGGAGAAATTACAGGAAGCTTATCTCTTCAAACAAAATATAGTTCACTTGCTATTCAATCTGTTCATGCTAAAGCTAAGTCTCAAATGATATCAGCAGCTTATACAGGAATAACTATTGGGTTTCAACCCAATTATTATTTTGACTTGAATGCCATTTTAAAATATGCAAATCTAAAATACGATAGCGCTCTTGAAATGGACAGTAAAGAAGAAACCTCACAAACAAAAAAATACACAGGCTTTCATAAAAGAAAAGGAATAAATAGCATGACTATTACATCTAATTATGGGAACGTAGTGCTCACACAAAACCAATAACCTAAACTAAATTAATTATGAAAAAATCACTTTTATTACTTGCAGGTTGCGCTTTATTATCCACTAATTTAACCTTTGCTCAGTGGTCTAGCAAAAATAAAATTCAAGGAAATGGAAACATAGTTTCTGAAAAAAGAACTACAACAGATTATGATGCTATTGCTGTATCTGGTTTCTTTGATGTAGAACTGGTTTCAGGAAAAGAAGGAGACATTACTGTTAAAGGAGAGGGAAATTTAATTCCTTTCATAAAAATTGAAGTTATAAACAATATACTTAAAATTAGTTCTGAAAAAAATAAGTACTTGAGCACGAGTAAAGGCAAGCAAATTTTAATTTCGGTTCCCTTCGAGGAAATCAACAAATTAAGTTTGACTGGATCAGGAGATATTAATACAAAAAAAACAATCAATAGCAATTCATTCTTAGTTCAGTTAACTGGTTCTGGTGATATTAATTTAGAAGTAGCATCAAATTCAGTTGCAATAGATGTAACAGGATCCGGAGATGTCACTATTTCAGGAACTACAGACGAATTAAATACAGCTCTAAACGGTTCTGGAGATATCGATACTTCAAAACTGAAGGCTAAAAACGTTCATGCTGCCGTATCAGGTTCAGGAGATACTACTGTTTTTTGTTCTGATAACTTACACGCTAGAGTTTCGGGTTCGGGTGACATTCAATACAAAGGTGATCCAAAGAAAAAAGACACCAAAGTAAGTGGATCAGGAAGTATATCGAAATCCTAAAAAAACTATTTTAAAAGATATTGAAAAGGTGTTTTACGATTGTAAAACACCTTTTTTTGGTACTTTATTCAACAGAATTACAGCAATTATAAAGAAAAGGGCTAATATAGCAATAGCTAATCTAGGACTTCCAGTAATTTGATCTACGATTCCATAAACCACCATTCCTATTACAATACCTATTTTTTCGGCTACGTCATAAAAACTAAAAAACGATGCCGTATCCGTAGTTTGAGGCAACAACTTTGAATAAGTTGACCTTGATAACGACTGAATGCCCCCCATAACAAGTCCTACACAACTCGCCATTATATAAAACTCTAAAGGTTGAGTAATGAAGTATGCCGCAACACAAAGTAAAACCCAAAAGCAATTGATAAAAATTAACGTTGGAATATTACCAAATTTACTAGAAGCTCTTGACGTTAAGAAAGCGCCTAAAACTGCGACTAATTGAATGAGCAAAATACAAATTATCAAACCTACTGTTCCTTCTTCTTTAGTAGGCCATTGAATTTCTTGTGCACCAAAATAAGTAGCTACCAGCATCACGGTTTGTACAGCCATACTCGACACAAAAAAACTTCTTAAATATGCTTTTAAAGCTTTATTTTCTTGCAATAAAAGCCATACTTTTTTAAGTTCATTAAAACCATTAAACACTACTTGACGGGTAACTTTGTGACCGCTATTTTTGTTGCCGTTGGGTAAATAATAATATGAATATTGGCTAAAAAGAATCCACCAAACACCTACCATAACAAAAGAGTAGCGCATTGCTTTCATGGCTGCTTCTCCATCTGTTCCTGAAATTCCAAAAAGCTTAGGTTTCATAATCATCAATAAATTAATAATTAATAAAATTACACTCCCTATATATCCCATGGAATAGCCCTTAGCACTTATTTGATCTTGCTGCTCTTCATGTGCAATATCTGGTAAATAAGAGTTATAAAAAACCAAACTCCCCCAATACCCTATTAATCCTAATAAATAAAATAATAAACCAACATATATATTTTCAAGGTCAAACCAATACAAACCCATACAGGATAAGGCCCCTAAATAACAAAAGAATTTCATAAACGCCTTTTTATTTCCAACATAATCAGCTATTCCAGATAATAATGGAGATAAGAATGAAACTATTAAGAAAGCAAAAGCAGTAATAAAACTTATTAACGCTGAATTCTTAAGGTGCATCCCAAAAACATCAATATAATGACTGCGGTCTGAAAATAAAGCATCATAAAAAATAGGAAAAACAGCTGATGCAATAGTTAAAGTATAGACAGAGTTTGCCCAATCATAAAAAGCCCACGCATTTAATAATTTTTTACTTCCTTTTTCTAATTCAGCCATGTGATTTTTTTTGGTTACGAATGTATTTATTTTTTTTCAAGAACAATGCAAAACCTTATTTTTTTACACATTAAGAAATCATTATTCATAAAATCATCTTATGTAAACAAAAAAAGCTATCCATAACGGATAGCTTTCTACATAATAAAAAACAATATTATCTTATCAATCCTACTTTAGCAGCAATTGCTTTTGCTTCGGGTATGTACGCTTGTAAATTAGCAATTCGGGTAGCATCAGATGGGTGTGTACTCATAAATTCTGGTGGTGCTTGACCATTAGATTGAGCCGACATGCGCTGCCAAAAAGCAATAGACGTTTCAGGATTATATCCTGCAATGGTCATTAAAACCAATCCTATTTTATCAGCTTCTGTTTCGTGAGCTCTACTAAATGGAAGTATTCCTAAACCTTGAGAGCCTAATCCATAAACTTGACTCCATACTTGTTGTGTTTTTTCACTTTTACCTCCAGTCGCAACTGCTACTCCTACGGCTCCTAATTGTTGCAATTGAGAGGCACTCATACGTTGCGCACCATGATCTGCAAGAGCGTGCGAAACCTCATGTCCCATAACTGTTGCTAGGCCTGCGTCATCTTTAGTAATTGGTAAAATCCCAGAATACACTACGATTTTTCCACCTGGCATACACCATGCGTTAACTTCTTTGTTGTCGACTAATTTATATTCCCATCGATAATCTACTAAATACTGTCCTTGACCTAAATATGTTAAATATTTCTCAGCAGCAGCCTTAATTCGGAAACCTATAGCCTCCACTTTCTTTGCATCGGCAGTTCCTGTAATTACTTTATTCTCTTTCAAAAACGTATCGTATTGTTGAAAGGCTGTTGGAAATAACTGATTATTTGGCACAAAATTGAGTGTTTTTTTTCCTGTAATGGGATTGGTAGCGCAAGAATAAACAATTCCTAATGTAACCAAACTAACTAATACATATTTTTTCATAACTGTAATTTTATAAGAATCAAAAATACAAAAAATGTGTCTGCATTACTTATATAATTAATGTAAATAGTTTCAATATTAATCCAAGTTACCCATAATATGAAAAGATATAAATCCTTTTTCAACAAGAATATATCCTTCTTTTTCTAAGGTATCACTATCAAATACAACTGCTACATTGTCAATTTCTAAAGTTTCAACCTTAAAAGGCAACCCTATTAAATTCATCTTATATTTAGAATAATTAGTTACGTACTTCCCCTCTTGATGAGCCTGGATAATTAATTCGTTTTCTTTACCAGTAGCTTGAAAAGACATAAAACTATAGCGTCCTTTTTTGTAATCATAACCATCTTGAGCATCCTCATAGACTACAGATAATTCTTTACCGTCTTTGTAATAAACATCTAGTATCAACTCATCAAACTCGAGTTCGCCTACATATTGTTGAACTGGATATTTAGGAATAATAGATCCTGCTTTTATAAAAATTGGAATTTGATCAAACTTGGTATCCACCCAAAGTTCTTTTCCACCTTTACACAACTCGTTTGTCCAGTAATTATACCATTCGCCACGAGGTAAATACATTCTTCTACCTAAAGCATTAGGTTCTAATATGGGACAGACTACTATTTGATTTCCAAAAACAAATTCGTCATTACGATAGTGGGTTTGAGTATCTTCTTGGTCAAAATATACTAATGGTTTCAACATTGGTACACCTTCTTCGATGTACTGCCAAAACATGGTATACAAGTAAGGCAACAATTGGTATCTTAAATTTACAAACTTTCTTGTAATATCAATCACTTCGTCATCAAAAGCCCAAGGTTCTTGATCGCCATGATCTCCAGAAGAATGCGTTCTACAAAAGGGGTGAAACACTCCTAATTGTATCCATCTAGCATACAATTCCCCTGAAGGCTGCTCTGCAAAACCACCAATATCTGAGCCCGTAAAACCCATTCCTGAAATGGACATGCGCTGTACTTGAATATTTGCAATCCACAAATGCTCCCACGTAGCTACATTGTCACCTGTCCATGAAGAAGTGTAACGTTGTGCACCAGCATAAGCTGATCGTGTAATAACAAATGGCCTCTTAGGGTAGGCAAAACGCTTTACACCATGATAGGTAGCTCTAGCCATTTGGGTACCATAAATATTGTGTGCTTTCCTGTGGCTACATGGATTTCCATCGTAATGATGACGCACGTCCATTGGAAATGTTTTATTAGGAACCTCCATAACGGCAGGCTCGTTCATATCATTCCAAACTCCTTTTACACCTATATCCGATATTAATTCTTTAAATAAGCCCGCCCACCATTCTCTTACTGTGGGATTTGTAAAATCAGGAAAATTACATTCTCCTGGCCAAACTTTTCCTTTCATGTAAGGACCATCGGCACGTTTACAAAAATAATCGTTTGCCAATGCTTCTTTATAAACCGAATATTCTTTATCAATTTTTATCCCAGGATCAATTATAACAACCGTTTTAAAACCATCTTCGGCTAACTCGGCTACCATTCGTTTAGGATCTGGAAAATAGTTTTTATTCCATGTAAAACATCTAAAACCGTCCATGTAATCAATGTCAAGATACAAAGCATCACAAGGTATTTTTAACGCTCTAAACTTTGCAGCAATTTCTTTTAAATTACTTTCAGGGTAATAACTCCATTTGCATTGGTGATAGCCTAATGCCCACAAAGGTGGTAACTCTGGTTTTCCTGTTAAATCTGTGTAAGTTGTTACCACATCTTGCATTTGCGGACCGTAAATAAAATAATAATTCATCTCTCCACCTTCGGCCCAATAACTTGTTACGTTGCGGCGTTCATGGCAAAAATCAAAAAATGTTCTAAAAGTATTATCAAAGAAAATTCCGTATGATTTTTTGTTGTGTAAACCAATGTAAAATGGAACTACTTTATACAGTGGTTCTTGATCTTTTTGAAAAGCATATTGATCTGTTGCAAAATTTTCAATACGTTTTCCTTTAAGATTCATTTGAGTGGCTTTATCACCTAAACCGTAAAAACATTCCCCGTCTTTTGAGGACTTACTCATTTTTACAATGTTCCCACCATATTCATAACTTTCTTCCCAGTGAAATCCTAGTTCATCCTCTAATATAATGGTATCTTCTAAGTCATAAATAGAAAGTCTCATGTCTGATTTTTGAATCTTACACTTAACTTTACTTGTTTTTATTTGGTAAAATACTTCGTGCTCACTTACCTCAAGAAAATTATACCCATGCGAATGGCTTTTATCTACTGCATACGAAAAATCATTGCTAAAATACCCTTTGGTAGTAAATCTAAAACGTATTAAACTATCTCTTAATACCGTTACTTTTAAAATAACACTGTTGTCTGTGTGAAAATAAACAGAATCAACATCATGTTCAAACGATACTATTTTTGTAGGATACAAGTCTCCTTTATATTCTAGTTCTGTATTTGTAATCATGTGGTATGGTATTTATTTGGACTGGTTTTCAAAAATCAAACATACAAAAAACGAACGTAATCTCTTTAAAACATGCTATTTATTAACGAAAACGTTATATATAATTATTGATATGCACCATCCATTTTTTTAAATAAAAATTAAAGTTTGAACACAAATTTTATACAATCTGGAAAGCAATTACACTCAATGGAGGAAGAATCAAAGCAACCGAATAATCTCTACCATCGTAAGGAATACTTTGAATTAACATTCTCTTAGAGTTTTGAACACCGCTTCCTCCATAAATAGTCTCGTCACTATTAAATATAGATTGTAAATTACCCGATCTTGGAATACCAATGGTATAGTTTTCTCTAACCACTGGCGTGAAATTACACACAACAACTAAATCATCTTCTTGATTATTTCCTTTTCTGATAAATGAAAAAACTGCATTTTGATGATCCGAATAATTAATCCATTCAAAACCATCAGGAGTAAATTGTTTTTCATACAATGCAGGTTGCGATTTATACAATGTATTCAAATCTGTAATGATCTTTTTAATTCCTTTGTGAAAAGAAAATTCTAATAAATACCAATCTAAGCTTTTTTCAAAATTCCATTCGCTACTTTGACCAAATTCTCCGCCCATAAACAAAAGCTTGGTACCTGGATGCATGAACATATAGGCATATAAAAGTCTAAGATTTGCAAATTGTTGCCACTCATCACCGGGCATTCTTCCTAAAATAGATTTTTTGCCATAAACCACTTCATCATGTGATAGTGGTAACATAAAATTTTCTGTAAAGGCATATGTCATGGAGAATGTTAACTCATTTTGATGGTATTTTCTATAAATAGTATCTTTTTTAAAATAATCCAAAGTATCATGCATCCAACCCATCATCCATTTCATCCCAAAACCTAAACCACCTATAAAGGTAGGTCTTGAAACCATTGGGAATGATGTACTTTCCTCTGCAATGGTTTGAACACCCTCGTAATTAAGATAAACTGCTTCATTAAACTCTTTAAGAAAACTGATTGTATCCAGATTTTCTCGACCTCCGTAAATGTTGGGCTCCCACTCTCCTTTTTTTCGAGAATAATCTAAATACAACATGGAAGCGACTGCATCTACACGCAATCCATCTGCATGGTAATGCTGTAACCAAAACAAGGCATTACTGATCAAAAAAGAACGAACTTCATTGCGTCCATAATTAAATACCAAACTTTTCCAATCTGGATGGTATCCTTTTCTTCGATCTGGATGTTCAAAAAGATTAGAACCATCAAAAAATCCTAAACCATGTGCATCATCTGGAAAATGAGATGGCACCCAATCCAGAATCACTCCTATTCCCTCTTGATGTAATTTATCTATCAAATACATGAGATCTTGAGGATTTCCAAATCTAGATGTTGGCGCAAAATATCCTACTAATTGATATCCCCAAGATGGATCGTATGGATACTCCATTATAGGCATAAACTCTACATGAGTAAACCCCGTTTC
Source organism: Flavobacterium tiangeerense (assembly GCF_007830355.1). Lineage (GTDB taxonomy): Bacteria > Bacteroidota > Bacteroidia > Flavobacteriales > Flavobacteriaceae > Flavobacterium > Flavobacterium tiangeerense. The sequence goes on from NZ_VLKO01000004.1 coordinate 324,739, forward strand.
TTTGAGATATTGAACTAAATCAAGTGCTAATTCTTGATACGACAGAAAACTATTATCCTCAACATGACGTTTCCACGACCCCAAGTGCATCTCATAAACAGAAAAAGGTTTGTCTAAAGCATTATTTTCTTTTCTGTTTTGCATCCATTTTGCGTCGTTCCAATCGTAATCAAGATCCCATACAACAGAGGCTGTTTTTGGCGGTTGCTCACAAAAAAAAGCAAATGGATCTGCTTTTTCAGTGACAACTCCATCAATGCTAGATTGAATTTTGTACTTGTAAATAGCTCCTTTTTCAATATTTGGAATAAAACCTTCCCAAATTCCTGATGAATCCCACCGTACGTTTAATGAATGCGAATGTTGCTGCCAAAAATTAAAATCCCCTACAACAGATACTGAATGAGCCGATGGTGCCCAAACTGCAAAGTAAACCCCTTGCACTCCATTCAAAGACATCATGTGCGCTCCTAATTTTTCATAAAGACGAAAATGCTTGCCAGCTTTAAACAAATCAATATCAAAATCAGTAAAAATGGAGTGTGTGATAACAGTATTCATATAGGTATTGTATACATGTAAATGATGTGGAATTTAAACTATTTAATACTAAAATTATCTGGTATTACAGCTCCTTTTTTTATAACAACAATACCGTCTTTAATAGCATATAAATCCGTAGAAAAATCAGAGAGATGGTTGCCACCGTTTATGTGGACATCATTTCCTATTCGGCAATTTTTATCTACTAATGCATTATTGATATAACACCTTTCACCAATTCCTACTAATAGTTTGCCATTAGTAACATCAGCATCCATCTCATCAATGTTTTGATAAAAATCATTTCCCATAATGTAACAATTCTGAATAACTGTTCCAGTGCCTAATCTTGAACGAATTCCTATCACAGAATTGTTTATTTCTTTGGCATTCAAAATACAGCCTTCAGATATCAAAGAACGTTCAACCATGGTCTTTTGAAATTTAGAAGGTGGTAAAAGTCTCGGTCTAGTATAAATTTTATTGGTATCATCAAACAAATTAAACTTTGGTAAATCTTCTGTAAGACCAATGTTAGCTTTAAAGAAAGAATCTATGTTTCCAATATCGGTCCAGTATCCTTCATATTGATAACTTAGTATTTTTTTATGACCCACTGCTTGGGGAATAATTTCTTTTCCAAAGTCTTTTGTTTCCTTATTTGACATGATGTCTACTAACAAATCTTTGTTAAAGATGTAAATCCCCATTGAAGCGAGGTAATGCTTACCCTCTTCTTTCATTTGGTCACTCACATCAGATTCCCAATCTGGCAATAATTCTTTAGCCGGTTTTTCAATAAAAGATTCAATACAACTTTCGGCATTCGTTTTTAAAATCCCAAATTCAGGTGCATCTTTTGCATTAACGGGTAAAGTTGCAATGGTAATATCGGCTTGTCGCTTGATATGTTCTTCAACCATCTCATTAAAGTCCATTTGATACAATTGATCCCCAGATAAAATCAATGCATAATCAAACTCATGGTTTAAAAAATGGGGCATACATTGTCTTACAGCATCTGCAGTGCCTTGAAACCAAGTTGGGTTATCTGGAGTTTGCTCCGCAGCCAATATATCAACAAAAGAATGACTAAAAATACTAAAGTTATAGGTGTTTTTTATGTGAGCATTTAAGGAAGCCGAATTGAATTGAGTCAATACAAATATTCTATAAATATCTGAATTCATACAATTTGAAATAGGAATATCTACCAATCTATACTTCCCTCCAATGGGCACAGCAGGTTTAGATCTCGACTCTGTTAAAGGATATAATCTGGAACCTTGTCCACCACCTAAAATAATTGCAATAACATTTTTCTTTTTAGCGTTCATTTTTTGTCAATTATAGTATTGTACATTTCTAAATATTCTTGACAGACACGTTCCCATGAATTGTCTGTGTTCATTCCTCTCTCAATAACTTCATTAATTGCTTCTTTGTTTTCAAAAAGCTGTTTTGCACGCCTTATCGAATAACAAATATCCACAACAGATGCCTGATCATGACAAATACCGTTTCCATCATCACCAAAATCAATTACAGTATCTCTTAATCCTCCTGTTCTTCTCACAATTGGAATTGTCCCGTAACGCATAGCATACATTTGATTTAGTCCACAAGGCTCCACTCTTGATGGCATTAACATAAAATCAGAACCTGCATAAACTAAATGCGCTAAAGCTTCATTGTAACCAATACTGGCATTAAAATTACCTTTAAATTCCGGAATAAGATTTTTTAATCTGTCCTCAATGGTTGCATTTCCAGACCCTAAAACAAAAATGTTGATTTCATTGGCATGTTCTTTCAAGGCAAAGAATGCTGCGTCTGGTAGCAAATCACCTCCTTTTTCATCAAATAATCTTCCTATAAAACTAAAAAGTGGTTTTGTTGCATCTAGATTAAAAAGTGAACAAAGCTTTTCTTTATTGGCCTTTTTTCCAGTTTCAAAGTCAGCTATAGAATAATTTTTCTCCAGCATAGCATCCGTCATCGAATTCCAAATCTCTACATCTATTCCGTTCAAAATACCTTTAGATTTGTATCTAACATTTTGAAAAAGTGATTCTAAACCATTAGCAAAACCATTTATTTCGTCTAAATAACTAGGAGAAACAGTAGTAACTCCACCTGCACATTTTACGGCTACAGCCAATGAATTAATGCAATGATCCCATTCCAAAACATTTTTATGAATTAAATCAAACTCTGGAATGTAATTCATTTTTTCAAACCCAAATTGTCCTTGGTACAAACCATTATGAATTGTAATCACGGTGGGAACTGCTCGGAGTTTTTCATATTTAAAGCTGTACAACATCATAAACGGAATTAAACCTGTATGATGGTCATGGCAATTGATAATATCTGGAATTGTATCTCTATTTGAAATAAAATCTAAAGCAGCGATCTGAAAAGCCAAAAAGCGTTCTATATCATCCGGAAACCCGTACACTTGCTTCCTATCAAATAATTCAGGGATAGCAACCAAATACAATTCAAATCCTAATTTATTTGTTGACTCTTTATGAACACTAAAAGGAAAATTTAAATTCCCTAAAGATACATTGCCTTTAAAAACAGTTTCAAATGCATTTTCATTCATAAAAACCACATCATATTCTGGAATAATAACCCGAACTTCATGACCTGCTTTAGTTTGATATTTTGGTAAGGCTCCTACAACATCGGCAAGACCACCAACTTTTGCAACGGGAAAACATTCAGCGCTAATATGAAATAACTCCATGAATAAAATTTGTGTTAAAAATACTTTATGTTAAAAAAACATTTAATTTTCATTTAAAAATTGAAAAAAAAGTACTTTTATGTTTTACTAAATTTAGTAAAAAAATTACAAAAAAATAATCCTATCGAAAATTTAGTATAATGACAAAAAAGAGTACCGTTCATACACAATCCTTAAAAATTCCCACGATAATTTTACACACTTGCAAATTAATCGCTTTTTTTTCTCCAAAACTAGTTACACTATTTGCTGCAAAATTGTTCACTACACCTACAAAATATAAAGTTCCCAAAAGAGAACTCACAATGGAAAGTAAAAGTTTAAAAAGTAGTTTACACATTCCTGCAATCAACAAAGAAATTGTGCTCTATGAATATGGAAAAAGTGATAGGAAAATACTACTAGTTCACGGTTGGTCAGGTCGTGGCACGCAATTATTTAAAATAGCAGATGCCCTTTTGCAAAAAAATTATAAAACAATAAGTTTTGATGCGCCTGCACATGGAAAATCTAACGGCTCATCTGGTGTTATGACTGATTTTATAGCTTCTATACTTGAAATTGATAAAATACATGGTCCGTTTGATGGTATTGTTGGTCATTCATTAGGAGGAATGTCAGTATTAAATGCTATAAAAAATGGAATCAAAGTCAACAAAGGAATTATTATAGGTAGCGGAGATGTTGTCTCTGACATAATAAATGATTTTATAGCAAAACTAAAACTAGACCCAAAAATAGGTCTGTCTTTACGAGCTCACTTCGAAGAAAAATACAAGGATGATATGAATAATTATTCGGCATCTCATGCAGCAAAGGAAGTACATATCCCTGTTCTAGTCATTCATGATGAAGATGATCCTGAAGTTCCAGTAAGCGCTGCCCATAATATTCACAATCATTTAAAAAAAGGGGAATTATTAATAACAAACGGACTTGGTCATCGAAAAATATTAGGGAATTCGAAAGTAATTGAAGTAACAATAGCATTTTTAGAAAAATAAGAACATTAAAATATATCATTATGAAATATCCAATAGAAAAAACAGAAGAAGAATGGAAAGCACTTTTAGGAGAAGAAAGATACAGAATTTTACGTCTCAAAGGCACCGAATATCCACATACAGGAACGTTCAATTTGCACTTTGAAAAAGGAACCTATACCTGTGGAGCTTGCAATGAAAGTTTATTTGAAAGCAATGCAAAATTTGATGCGCATTGCGGATGGCCTTCTTTTGACGAATCAATACCCGGAAAAGTACAGTATATTGATGATGTATCTCACGGAATGAAACGTACTGAAATTTTATGTGCCACTTGCGGTAGCCATTTAGGACATGTTTTTAATGATGGCCCTACAAAAACAGGTCAAAGATATTGTGTAAATTCGCTCTCTATCAACTTTAAGTAAATGATAAAAAGGGATTAAGTACGAATGACTTAATCCCTTTTTCAATTTAACTCAAGAAAGAGGCCTTGTATTTTGGTACTGCTCTTTTTTTGGTGGCTTGCTCATACGCATATCCTAAAGAAATTAACAAGCCTTCGGTATACGGTTTACCAAAAAAGGAAAGCCCAACAGGTAATTCATATACCTGCCCACAGGGAACTGTGATATGAGGATAACCGCTCATTGCAGCTGGTGAAGTTAAGGAATAAGTTCCCCAACGGTCACCATAAATAGTGTCAATACTGCATGAAGGCCCCATTGTAATTCCGCAAATGGCATCAAGACTATTTTGAGCCATGACTTCATTCAATATTTTTTTACTTCTATTAAAACTCTTTTCTAGACTATCTTTATATTCAGAAGCATTTAAATCTTTTTTCAAATTAGAACTCAATAAAGTTTCTTGCTTAAAATAAGGCATCGCTTTATCTTCGTTTGCACTATTAAAATCAATGACGTCTTTTAAAGTTTTTATTTTAGCATTTGCGGTAGCTAAATACTGATTGAGTCCATCCTTGAATTCATATTGCAAAACTTCAAACTCAGCTTGTCCTAATGCATTAATTTTATCTATATAATCAATTTTTACAACCGTAGCCCCTTGCTTCTCTAATAATTTAATAGCGTCATCAAAAAGAGCATTTATATATTGATTCTCTCCTTGCGGTTTATTTTCAATACCAATTCTCTTTCCTTTTAATCCGTCTAATTTTAAGAAAGAACTATAATCAGTTACAGATTTTCCTTTACTTTCAAGAGTTACAAGATCTTTTTGATCTAAAGAAGCTAATACACCTAATAAGATAGCAGCATCAGATACTGTTCTAGCCATAGGTCCAGCTGTATCTTGCGTTTTAGAAATAGGAATAATCCCAGAACGACTCACTAAACCTACAGTGGGCTTAATACCTACAATTCCATTAACCGAAGCCGGACAAACAATAGAGCCATCTGTTTCTGTACCTACCGCCACTACACACAAATTTGCCGAAACTGCTGTTCCTGAACCCGCACTTGAACCGCAAGGGTTATGATCCAGAAAATAAGGATTTTTAGTTTGACCGCCTCTACTACTCCATCCTGATGAAGATTGTGTTGATCTAAAGTTGGCCCATTCACTTAAATTGGTTTTACCAATGATTACTGCGCCTGCATCTCTTAACTTTTTCACAACAGTTGCATCGTTAGAAGCTATGTTCCCAGCCATTGCCAAAGATCCAGCCGTTGTTTGCATTTTATCAGCCGTGTCAATATTGTCTTTAATCAAAACGGGGATTCCATGCATTGCACCACGGCTTTTTCCAGCTTTATGTTCTTCGTCAAGTTGTTTTGCAATGGTTAAAGCATCTGGATTAACCTCTATTACTGAATTGAGTTTAGGACCCTTTTTATCTATTTCTTCAATTCGATTCAAATACAAACGCACCAATTGCTCCGATGTAAATGTCCCTGATTTCAATTTAGATTGCAAAGAAGTAATTGATTCTTCATCAAGATCAAAACTCAAATTAAACTCCTCTCCAGAAGCTGATGTATTTTTATCATTAGATTTAGACTCGCAACCAGTAACCAAAAAAGTATTTATTCCAATGGCAGCAATAGCCGATGAAGCCAAAAAAGATCTTCTTTTCATAAAAATATATATTTTTTATTTTTTATCTAATGTAGTAAAATATTAATCAAGAGCGTAAACAATTTAAAATGATTTTATGACACTAAAAAAACTAAACTATTAGTATTTTAAAGATTAGTTGTACTAATACATAACAATATTATAATTTTACATCAAAAAAGTAATATATTCGATATTCTAATAATTCGTTTTATAATACAATTCAAAATATAAAAAAATAGAATAGCAAACACCTCGTTTAATTTATTTAAAATTTAATATTTCTTCATGAAAAAAATAGGTATCCTTTTCATCTTTCTTAATTTTTTAAATGTTGTAACGGCACAGTATAAGATTGAATATGATTATGTAATTACCAATCAATTACCCGGTAATGTCAGTATTGTAAGAGCCAATACTTTTTTAGTTACTGATGGTATCTATTCAAGATTTGTAAAAAACCGTGTTTTTAATGGCGTAGTAGATGTGAAATTTGAAAATTCAATGACTGATTTAGAGGAAAGTGCTAATAAAAGTAATAAATATGCAAAAGGAGATAGTTTAGGGTACGTGATTGCCAAAAACTTTAGTAAAGATTCTATCTATATGAGACTTTTAAATGACAAGTCTGAATATGTAAAAATACCACGAAAAATGGTGAAATTTCAATATGAGATAATAGAGGAATATAAATCAATTTGCAATTATAAATGTCAAAAAGCATTAGTGAATTTTGAAAATAGGCAATTTGAACTTTGGTTTACAAATGAAATTCCTATCAGTGACGGCCCATGGCTATTTCAAGGATTACCAGGGCTTATATTAGAAATTAAATCTACCGATAACCTTCATTTATATCTTGCCAGAAGTATCAACAAAACAAAACCTTTAGACAGTTCTACTACAACTTTTCCATTCAAGAAAAAGATTGACTTAGAAACCTATCAAAAAAGGTATTTAGAAATTGAAGAAAATAAATTTAAGTTTAATAAGGCGCAAGGGGATCCCAATGTAAAATTTACAGTTACTCTAAACAACCTTGATATTCCTAGAACGGTATTTGAATAAAAAATGAAAAAACTACTGATACTATTATTATTAACTTGTAATTGTTACAGCCAATATAAAATTGAATACGATTACACAAGTGAAACAAATGACAGTTTTGGCAATGCTAAAACCATTTCTAAATGTTATTTATATACAGACAATTCTAGATCTAAATTTATCAAGGACAGAGTAATAAATGGTGGTTATGAACAAGAGTTGCAATATCCTAATAAAGATTTAGAAGAAAAATTTAAATCAGAGGATAAAGGGATGGTATATGGTGACAGCATAGGATATGTGGTTACAAAATTCATGGAATCAGATTCTATTTACTTACGAACCTCAGGAGCCATTCTTGTTAAAGAAAAATTAGAAAAAATAGATTTTAAAATTCAAGACGAATTTAAAACTATAAGTACCTACAATTGTCAAAAAGCAATTGCATCAGTTTATGGTCGTGAGTTCGAAATTTGGTTTACTAGTGAAATAGCAATTCATGATGGCCCATGGAAATTATCAGGTTTACCGGGTTTAATTATTGAAGTACACAGCACAGATAGAAATCATAATTTTTATTTTACATCTATAAAAAAAATGTCTAGTAGCACATATCTATACAGTTTACCAACATTCAAAAAAATAGAAGATCGTGCTGAAAGAATTAAAGCTAGAATAAAAAGTGTGGAAACTCAATTTAAATATAAAAAATCTAAAAATCCAGATTCTGATTTAAAAATGACCATCAACGATTTAGATTTACCCATAATAGAATTTAAATAAATGAGGATAACAGGAACATTATTAGTTTTTGTAATCTTTACAATAAGTTTAAAAGCACAAATTCTTAAAGGCAAAATTACATCATCGGACCAAATAGACCTTATAACTGCAAGTGTTATAATTAAAGATTCAGCTAATGCCAGAGGCATTAAAGAATTTACAGTAGCCAGAAACGGTGCATATGAAATTAAACTTACCAAAGCATATAAAAACCTATATATTGAAGTAACCGCAAATAATTATGCTAAAGTAGGTCATACCATATTGAACCCTCAACAAGGTACAACCTATACACATGACTTTACATTAAACCACGAGACCACAATACTGCTAAAAGATGTAAAAATTTTTGCAAAAAAAAAGGCTTATACCGAGGTGAAAGATACTGTCAATTTTAATGTGGCGTCTTATAAAGATGGATCTGATAGAAAAATACAAGACATCATTAGGAAACTACCCGGAATGGAAGTAAATGACAATACAGGTGAAATTAAATACAAAGGTAAAGCTGTAGAGACAGTACAGCTAGACGGCGATGATCTTTTTAGTGGCAATTACACAATTGGCACCAAAAATATTAATGTAGACATGATTGATAAAGTTCAAGCACTTGAGAATTTTTCGAGCAACAAACTTTTAAAAGGTCTAGAAGGCGATGGAAAAGTAGCATTAAATCTTAAACTTAAAAAAAATATCAGAGACATCTCAGGAAGTTTGAATTCATCTTTAGGAACTTTTAAAGAAATGAAAACTGCTATAGACACTGACATTAATTTCTTAACACTATCCTCAAAAATTAAATCCTTTGGCACTATTAGTTTTAATAATGTTGCTGTCAACTATTCGCCATTTGATTATTTTGGCAATTTTAGAACACAAAATGAAAATATCAACACTGCTTTTAAAAATAGCAAAATTATATCTGAATTTAGCTATATAAATATGCTGGATAATAAAAGAACTATACTTAATAATTCCATATTTGCCAACTACAATATCTCTTTAAAAACAGGACTAAACACTACTTATAAATCAAATTTTTATTTTGTTAAGGATCTTATCAATTCTTTAAGTCTAAACGAGACTAACAACTTGATAAACAATCAAAAATTTACAACAAGTGATAAAATAAATGCAGATAAAAAACCAATATTGTTTCGAATGGATTTTGATGTTAAGCATTCTATTTCAAACACATCAACTATTGATTACTACTTTATCATCAATAATGAAAAAATCAATACTTCTTCTTCATTATTTCAAAATGAAAAAGACTTTTTTAATACTGAATTACAAACCGAAAATTTATTTTTAAAATCTAAAGTTCAGTTTACAAAGAGAATATCAGATAAAAAAGCAATTCAAATTACATCACATCAAACATTTGATAATCTATATCAGAATTTCAAAACACAATCGCAAACATCCGATGTAAGTGCCATCCAAGGCATTCAAAAAAGAAAAGCGTTTTTTGATCTTCAAGCTAGTTACCTTGGCAAAATAAAAAGAGCTAAATACAATTCAATTCTCGGAACTGAATTGATATCAAATCCGCTCTACTCAGACCTAAAGACAGAAGAAAATCCATTAGAAAATCCAAATATAAATGATATTGATTTCATTAAAACTAAAGTTTTTTTTAATAACAAGTTAGATTATGACTGGGGAAACATACTAATTATTTCTAATTTTAATAACACTATACTTCATCAGGCTATTAAAAATAAAGTCTCAAACACCGAAATCAAAAGCACCGCGATTTTAATTGAGCCAGACATTAGTTTAAGCTATAAATTCAGTAGAGTATCTAGTTTTAATGTAAGTTTAAGTTCAAAAGTAAATCCTTTGATTGACAATTACAACTATTCAAATGACATTCTTGTTAGCAACAGAACCACAATAAAAAACAATCTTGATTTACAGCTACAAAGAACAGCTTACTATGCAATCGGTTACAATTTATATGACCTGTCAAAACAATTTTTAATGAATGTAAGTATAAATTATTCTGAAAACAAAGGTAATTTTTTCTCCAATCTAAATATTGATCAAAACAATTCACAAATAGCCTTTTTGTTCTTAGAAGAAAAATTCAGTACTGTAGATTTAAATTTTAAAATAGAAAAGTATTTACCATTTCTACAATCCACGATAAGATTTAGAACTCAATACAATATATATGATTATAAAAATCTCATCAATAATTCTGAATTACGAAATAATATAAGTAAAAGCAGTAGGAATGAACTATTTTTGAAGTCAGCTTTTGATGGCCAACTTAATTTTCAAAATATTCTTCAATTCAATTTGACTAAAAATAAAACGAATGCTAATGCTAGTTTTGAAAACCAAGATTTGAATAATGCATTCAAACTATTTTATACTCCTAATAAAAAATGGTTTTCCAGTTTAACATATGATTTTTATAAAATAAACAAGAAAGCCAATTATTCTTTTCTCGATTTGTTAGTTAAATATATTCCTAAAAACAAACAATTCAGCTACAGTTTCAATGCAAAAAACATTTTAAATAACGAGCGCTTTATTGAAATTCGCACATCAGATTATTATACAAGTAATTATACAACTAATATTGTTCCAAGAAGTTTAATTATCACTTGTAATTATAGCTTCTAATTTAGAAAGGCCATCAAGTATGATAACTAATACTAAATAATTTTTGCATTATGATTAATACAAAATTTCACGAAAATTAAAAATACTTACAAGTTAAAGTTTAATAATGAAATATTTCCTCAACTGAATAAAAACTAGGCTCCAGTCATGTAAGTAAATACTAAAAAAAGTATATCCAGACATCATTGAATTTAAATTTAACCCTTTGACAGAATGTTAAGAGTCAATTTGACTTTTTTTTGATACTTACCAAACTAATTATAGGAAAATTTTTCTATTATAATTGAACAAATTTTAAATTAGCAGATCAAATACAGGAGCAGAAAAAAAAGCATCCTTAAAATAACAAAATAAAACACTTCCTCTAAACAAAAAAACTCCAACACGACTGTGTTGGAGTTTTTAAAGTACTCAGAGCGGGACTTGAACCCGCACGAACATTGCTGTTCACTGGATTTTAAGTCCAGCGTGTCTACCAATTTCACCATCCGAGCGATGTTGTGGTACCTCCAGGGATCGAACCAGGGACACATGGATTTTCAG
>NZ_VLKO01000005.1 GCF_007830355.1 Flavobacterium tiangeerense
TGCATTGAGTGCCATGGTAGGCTTTCAGGTATCAGATTCTTGGTTTATTGGGTATGCATACGATATGGAAACCACACGATTGGCTAATTACAATTCTGGATCACATGAAATATTTCTTCGTTACGAAATATTCAAAACATACAACAAAATTACATCACCTAGATTCTTTTAATTTAATATAACGTTATGAAATTAAGCGCCAAACATTTCGGATGCTGTGTAGTTTTTTTAGTATCAACAGTAATGGGGTATACACAAAAAAAAGGAGTGGCAACCGCAGATAAAAACTTCGAAAATTATTCTTACGTTGATGCTATAGCTACTTATGAGAAAGTAGCAGAGAAAGGCTACAAAGACGAGAAAATGTTTCAAAAGCTAGGAGACTCCTATTTCTTCATAGCCGATTTGATCAAGGCAGAGAAGTGGTACACTGCACTTTTTGAGATGAATCCCACTCAAGAGCCAGAGTACTATTACAGATATTCTCAATCATTAAAAGCCGTAGGGAATTATGCTAAGGCCGATAAAATGTTAGAGCAATTTATAGCAAAATCAGCCACAGACCAGCGAGGGAAACTATTTGCAAGTCAGCGCGATTACTTAAAAGACATCAAGGAAAATTCAGGAAAATATGAAATTTTTGATGCAGGAATCAACTCCCCGTACTCAGATTACGGTAGTGCTTACTACAACAACACCTTACTTTTTGCCTCAGCACGAGATACAGGCGGAGTAGCAAAAAAAGTGTTCAAGTGGAACAATGAATCTTTCACTAACTTGTACAGCTCCCAGATCAGTACAGATGGTAGTGCGGGCAAACCAGAGGTATTCAATAAAAACATCAACAGTAGATTTCATGAGTCAACACCCGTTTTTACCAAAGATGGCCAAACCATGTACTTCACGCGTAATAATTACCTAAACGGGAAAAAGCAAAAAGACAGCAGACGAATTATATTATTAAAACTCTACAAGGCCACAAACGAAAACGGAAAATGGGTCAATGTACAAGAGCTACCTTTTAACAGTAACGAATACAGTGTAGCGCATCCAGCGCTGAGTGTAGACGAGAAAACCTTGTATTTTGCATCAGACATGCCAGGTACCAAGGGATTATCAGATCTTTTTAAAGTAAGCATCAATGCTAATGACACCTACGGGACACCAGAGAATCTAGGATTGCCTATCAACACAGAGGCAAGAGAAACCTTTCCGTATATCTCACCAGATAACAAAATGTACTTTGCCAGTGATGGACACCCAGGACTAGGAGGGTTAGATGTGTTTGTGATGGATTTGTCCTCAAAAACTCCCGGCAGTACCATAAAAAACATAGGAACACCTATAAACAGTACCCAAGACGATTTTTCATTTGTGATAGATGCAGAGAATAAAAAAGGATTTGTAACCTCCAATAGAGAGGGAGGATTAGGATCGGACGACATCTATAGATTCAATAAATTTCCTGTTCCTGTTTGTAATCAAGCACTTCAAGGAGTCATCAAGGATCAAGATACAGGTTTAGTCTTGTCCAATGCTAAGGTAAGTTTGTTTGACGCGAATTTTAATTTGATCCAAGAAATTACCACTCCATTATCAGGAGCCTACAGCTTTGAGGTAGAATGTGGTAAGGCGTATTATTTACGTGGAGAAAAGCCAGAGTATGAAACCAAAGAGAATAAAATTGTAATAGCAAAAGTATCTGGAGTAACGCAAGGCCCATTAGCCTTAGAGCCAAGAAAAAAAGCTGTTAATGTAGGTACAGATTTAGCTAAAACCTTGGATATTCCAATGCTTTATTTTGATTTAGACAAGTCATTTATTCGTAAGGATGCGGCATTTGAGCTAGAAAAAGTATTAGCAGTGATGCAACAATACCCAAAGATGACCATCGACATTAGATCCCATACAGATTGCAGACAAACTGTTGCTTACAACCAGGCGCTATCTGATAGAAGAGCTAAATCAACTAAGGCATGGTTGGTAAAAAACGGTATAGCTGCTAGTAGATTAACCGCTAAAGGATACGGCGAATCACAACTTGTAAACGATTGTGGATGTGAACCTACAAACAAATCAAACTGTACAGAGACACAACATCAAGCCAATAGAAGAAGTGAGTTTATTATTGTATCTATGCAATAAATCTTCTCAAAATAATAAAAATCTAAAAAGGCTATCCAAGTTATATATGGATAGCCTTTTTTGTTACTTGATAAAATTATAAAAAACCATAGGATAATTTTTCCTATGGTTTTAGTTTATACAGTTTTAATTCTTTCTGTTGATTATTATAGGGGTATTATTTGATTTTTGATCTTCAATTTTGTTTTTTGGATTAGTAGATCTGTAATAATAAGAATCCTCATCAGAAGAGTCTTGATTGTTGCCATAGCCTACAGAGTTTGAATTTTGACCATAGTAGTATGCTTTTCCGCCTTTTACAGTACCTATCATGTCTATAATTTGTCCTCTACGGTTGTAGATGATTTCTAATCCGCCCACACGCTCTAGAGCAAATCTATTGTAAGTCATGTAAACAGATCCTATTCGCTTCACTCGGTCGTTAGCATCGTAATTGATAAATACATTACCTACTTGTCTCACGCGACCTAGATTATCATGCTCAATTCTCACTCCATAATTGATAAGACGATTTCTATTAGGTGTTCCATACGTTCTATTGACTCTACTGTTTGAGTTTGCTTTGTAATACATCTCACCGCGAGTTGTTGGCCTGGTATTAAAATCCAGTTGACCATCAGGAAATACATAAAAGGCAATGCCTCTTTCTATGAATTCTACAGGTTCGTCATTGTCATAAAGAGAAGACGATTTTATAATTACAGAGAAATCTTTTTTCTCTGTTGCGTTGGCAACACTACCTCCAAATACGAAGATACTAGCAACTAAAAGGGTAATTTTTTTCATGATACTTCTATTTTGAATTTTGCCTACTCTTGAGCTTTTCGGCTTTCGCTTTAACTGTTTAGTTGAATAGGGGTATTCAAGTAGTGTGCCAAAAAAAAGTAGCTGTGATCTAGAACTAGTATTTAAACTGCTGCTGTTGTAGTTTTTATATCGTTTAAAATGCAGTATATCAATGATGTATAGAATTAATTTTAAACCAAAAATATTTTCAAAAGAGTGGTTATTTTTAATTTTTTAAGCAAATAGAATCAAACTACTTATCAACACTGCTTAAAATTAACTTCTGTTACGAACACGCTTCAACTGATATTGAGTAATTTTGTAGCATGTATGCACTAGTAGATTGTAACAATTTTTATGCCTCATGCGAACGTGTTTTTCAGCCGAAATTCAACGGGAAACCTGTTGCAATTTTGTCTAATAATGACGGTTGTGTCATTTCACGTAGTAATGAGGCGAAAGCGGTAGGAATAGGAATGGGAGCGCCCGCTTTTCAAATAAAAGAAATTGTAAAACAGCATGATGTGCAATTATTTTCTTCAAATTATGCCTTGTATGGTGATTTGAGCAATCGAGTAATGAAGATTTTAGAGCAGTTTACACCAAATGTAGAGATTTATAGTATTGATGAAGCTTTTTTAAACTTTGATGGATTATCAATTGAGGACTATCACCAGTATGGAATTCAAATGAAGAGCCGAGTGCACAAATGGGTTGGTATTCCGGTTTGTATTGGCTTTGCCGAAACCAAAGCATTATCAAAAGTAGCTAATAAGATTGCTAAAAAATTCCAAGATAGAACGCAAGGTGTTTATGTTATAGATAGTGATGAAAAGCGAGTAAAAGCACTTAAATGGACTAAGATTGAAGATGTTTGGGGGATAGGACATCGACTGAATAAGAAAATGAAAACTAGAAATATAGCAACCGCTCTTGACTTTACCGCACCACAACATGAGGCTTGGATAAAAAAAGAAATGGGTGTACTGGGAATGCGTTTAAAGTATGAACTAGAAGGTAAATCTGTCTTAGACCTAGAGCCTATTGCTACCCAAAAAAAGAGTATTGCTACTACCAGAAGTTTTCCTAAACAAATTGCGGAGTTTGATTTATTACGAGAGCGTGTAGCTACTTTTGCTGCGCAATGTGCCGAGAAATTACGCAAGCAAAAATCTTGTTGCCACACCATAATAGTCATGCTAGTTGTAGACAAACACAGCATACAAACATCTAAATATTATTTTAATTGCGCCGTAACATTGCCTTATGGGTCTAATTCTACATTGACTATTGCCAATGCCGCGATTACCTTACTTAAAAAACTTCATGCAGGCAATGACCACTTAAAATTTAAAAAAGCAGGTGTAATTGTTACTGAACTTATTGATGAAAATAAAAAACAGTTTGATCTTTTTGAGGAAGAAAACCCCAAACATTTACAACTAATGAAAGTAATTGATGGGTTGAATGCTAAAATAGGCGACAAAAAAATAAAACTAGCATCGCAGAATTTAAGTTTGACCTGGAATATGAAACAAAACCATTTGTCACCTAGATACACCACCAGTTTTAAAGATATACTTGAAATAAAATGCCAGTAAATAAAACATCCAAACTTACTTTTTACTTTCCTGATTTTGAAAGTGAATTGCGCATTCCTTTTATAAACGAAGGAGTTTCAGCAGGATTTCCATCGCCAGCTGCTGATTTTATGGAAATGAGTATCGATTTGAACAAACAATTGAGTGAAAACCCGCTGGCTACTTTTTATATTAAGGTCAAAGGAAACTCTATGATTGATGCAGGTATTGATGACAAGGATGTTCTTGTTGTTGACCGAAGCCTAGAGCCACAAAATAATAAAATAGCCATTTGTTTTATTGATGGAGAGTTTACCGTAAAGCGAATGAAGGTAGAAAAAGATTGTTTGTATCTCATGCCAGAAAATCCAGATTATCCACCCATAAAAGTCACTGAGGAAAACGAACTCATCATTTGGGGGATTGTAACTTATGTAATTAAAAAGCTGTAAGCCATTTAATTTAAACTTAATTATAAAAAAAAAACGACCTGCATCTATTAAGAGCAGGTCGTTTGTTATGATGTGAGAAGGTGTTAGTGTTTTGGAGTAACTCCGTCCTCATTTAATTCTCTGTGTTCGTAATCAGCAATCATCTCAGCTTCATAATTTACTTTTTGACCTTTAGAGAATTTAGCAATTAGTTTCTCCATGATTTCATAAATCACCGGAACAATAATCAAGGTTAGGAATAATGATGAAATTAAACCACCAATAATTACCCAAGCCAAACCGTTTTTCCATTCGGCACCAGCACCAGATGCTAATGCAATTGGGAACATACCAAATACCATCGCAATGGTTGTCATCAAAATAGGACGAAGACGTGCGTGATTCGCTTGAATTAATGCGGTTCTGATGCTCTCACCCGCAGCTCTTCGCTGATTGGTGTAATCCACAAGCATAATCGCATTTTTACAAACTAGACCAATTAACATAATCACCCCAAGAATAGTAAAAATATTCAACGTATTATTGGTCAAAGCCAAGGCTAATAATGCTCCAATAAACGAAAGCGGAATAGCAAACAATACCACAAATGGGTGTGCAAAACTGTCGTATAACGAAACCATTACTAGGTAAACCAGGATAATAGCAGCCAATAAAGCAATTCCTAAGGTTCCAAAACCTTCTGTTTCATTCTCTTTTTGTCCACCCCAAATATAGTCTACACCAACTGGTTTCTTCAATTTGTCAATTTTCTCTTCCCATTGTGATACAATAGTTCCAGAAGAGATACCAACATTTTGGCCTTTAACAGTTACAGACGCTGTTTTGTCTCTACGCTCTAATTGGCTTGGACCAGAACCTTCCGTAACGGTTGCAAATTGATTTAACTTAATTTGTTGACCCATATCATTGATGAATATCAAGTTGCTTACATCGGCAATACTTTTTCTATCGAAAGCATTATACTTAATATTGATGTCGTATTCGTATTCTCCAGCTCTAAAACGTCCGTCTGTGTTTCCACTAAAAGCAGTTTGCATAGTCATACCTACGGTTTGTAAACTCAAACCAAGTGCGGCCATTTTATCTCTGTCTACTTTTACGCTTACTTCAGGATTTCCGTCCTCTACTGATAATTCAATTTCTGTTGCACCTGGAATAGAACGCAATTCTTTTTCGGCAGCAATAGCAAATTTCATAGCACTTGCTACATCTGGACCTGTTACAATAAGTCCTAAAGTAGCATCTTCAGCTGTTCCTAAAATACCTACGGGAACCGTTTTTACTTTGGCACCCACTAGTAATTTTTCTAATTTACGTTTGGTTTTTGCAGCGTAAACATTTGCAGGTTCATTACGTTGGTCTAATTCAACCATTTTCACGTTAATTTCTGCTTTATAAGCAGTTGATTGTGAAGCCCCCATACCACCACTAGTTTGACCCACAATAGTAAATTGACTGTGAACAAAATCTTCTTTGTCTAAAAAGGCTTCTGCTTTTTGTGTCATAAAGTTGGTTTGTTCTAGCGAGGCATCTTTTGGCATTTCGATTTGAACTAAAAACTCACCACTATCCGATGCTGCAAAGAATTCACCACCAATAAATCCTGCTGGTACTAATGCAATTGAGCTGAAGAATAAAACTAAAACAATGGCAAGTGTTGTTTTATAATGATCCAAAGACCATGTCAGTAATCCTGAGATCCAGTTGATGAAACGGGTTAAATAACTTTCAAAACCAAGAATGATTCGTCCAAAAAGGTTTTTACCTGTAATATGTTCTAATTTTCCGTATCTAGATGATAACCAAGGAATAATAGTAAACGAAGCAACTAATGACAACAAAGTGGATATAATTACCGTGACACAAAATTGCGTAATAATATTAGAAACCAGACCAGAACTCAATGCAATTGGTAAAAACACAACCACAATTACAAGCGTAATCGATACTACAGTTCCACCAATTTCGGCTGTACCATCATAGGCAGCTCGAACTTTGTTTTTGCCCATTTCCATGTGCCTGTAAATATTCTCCAAAACCACAATGGCGTCATCCACAAGAATACCTACAACGAGAGACAATCCTAACAAACTCATTAAGTTCAAGGTGTAGCCCATTAAGTAAATCCCAATAAAAGTGGCAATTAACGAAGCAGGAATAGATACCATTACAATCAAGGAGTTTCGAATACTGTGCAAGAAAAATAGCATTACAAAAGCCACTAAAAGAACGGCAATAAGCAAATCGTGCACAACGGCATCAGCAGCTTCAAGGGTAAAAATTGTACTGTCTTTGGCAATTTCTAGTTTTAAATCGGCAGCTTTATATTCGCCTTCCAGTTTCGCAATGGTTTTCACCAATTCTTCACTTACAGCAACTGCGTTGGCATCAGATTGCTTAATAATTTGTAAAATAATCGCACTTTTCTGATTCACACGAGCTACTTTCTCTGTAATTTTTTGGGTATCCTGGACATCAGCAATATCGCCTAAACGCACTTGGATTCCACCTCTTGAGGAAACAATTAAGTTTCTTAATTCTTCGACATTTTTATATTTTCCGGCTAAACGAATTAATATTTTTTGTTCTCTAGTTTGAATATTTCCTGTTGGAAAATCTAAGTTCGAAGATAAAATATTCTGTTGTACCTGTGGAATAGAAAGTCCGTAGGCTTGCATTTTTACGGCATCAAGGTTTACTTGAATTTCTCTTTCTTGTCCACCGGTAATATTTACTTGAGCTACTC
Organism: Flavobacterium tiangeerense; assembly: GCF_007830355.1. Classification (GTDB taxonomy): domain Bacteria; phylum Bacteroidota; class Bacteroidia; order Flavobacteriales; family Flavobacteriaceae; genus Flavobacterium; species Flavobacterium tiangeerense. Next base: position 7,710 of record NZ_VLKO01000005.1, read on the forward strand.
CTGGCACACGAGAAAGTACCGGTGCAAGTTTCTTGTCTATTAAGTCGTAAAAAGCTACTTCGTCCATTTTTCCGTTGGCACCAATGGTCATAATTGGTAAATCGCTTAACGAAAACTTGTTTAATGAAGGCGCCTGAGCGTCATCTGGTAAGTCATTGATGATGGCATTTATTTTACGCTGTGCATCATTCATAGAAATATTTACATCAGCATTAGATGTTAATGTTATCGAAACCGAAGATAAACTTTCAAAAGACTTAGAATCAATTTTTTTGATGTTTTCCAGAGATGAAATTGCGTCTTCAATTTTCTTGGTAACGGTATTTTCGACCTCACTAGGTGATGCTCCGGGATAAACCGTTGCAATCGAAATCACGTTGGTTTCAAATTTCGGGATCAACTCATAGCCTAATTGGCTGTAACTGAACAGTCCTCCTAATGTTAGAATCGTAAATAATACGATAACTAATGAAGGACGTTTTATGGATATTTCTGCTAATTTCATACGTTTTTTTTCTTTATGGCTTTAAGACTTTCGGCTTCAAGACTTATTTAATAACCTCCACTTTGCTTCCGTCTTGCAAATTGATTTGTCCGGTTACAATTACTTGCTCACCATCTTCAAGGCCGTTTAAGATCTCTACTTTATCGCCTAGAATTCTACCAGCAGTTACTTTTTTTAACTTGGCAATTCCATTCTCAATTACAAATATTTGGTTACTACTCACACTACCTACAAAAGCATTTCGTGGAACAATTTTCAAAGCTTGTTTTTGTTGGTTTGATGCAAAAGCAGCGGTACCGTACATTCCTGCTTTTAGGTCTTTATTAGCGTTGTTTGTAATTTCTATTTCAACAGGGAAGTTTAAAGTTTCATCCGCTTTTGCAGCAATGAAAGTTATTTTTCCTGAAAAAGTTTTGTCTGGATATACACTTGCAACTACAGTAGTAGCAGTTCCTACTCTTAATCCAGCTACTTGACTTTCGTTTACGTTAACTTTCAATTTTAACTTCGATACGTTTACAATATCAAATAATTGTGTTGCAGGCATTCCAGTAATGATAGATCCTACTTCAATGTGTTTTTTATTGATAAACCCACTTATTGGCGCTTTAATTCTAGTATCACCCACGTTAATGTTAGCTTGAGTCAATTGTGACTTAGCATTTACCATTTGTAATTTGGCTTGGTCTAGTTGTTGCTTGGTTACACCTCCGGTTTTAAATGCATTTTCAAATCGGTTGTAATCAGCAACAGCGTTTTGATAAATGGCATTTGCGTTTTGAGCATTTACATTCACCACATCACTACGCACAATAGCAAGAGTTTGTCCTACGCTTACGTAGTCACCTTCTTTGGCCAATATTTTGGTTATTTTACCTGACTTTTCTGCTGAAAATTTTAATTCTTGAACTGGTTCAAAATTTCCGTTAGAAACAAAGTCAAGAGAAACTTCTTCTGTTTTTACCACATCAGTTCTTACGGATATCGTTGCATTTTTCTCAGCTACAATCGCAGTTTTAGCTTCGTTCTCTTTTTTGTTATTGGTAAGTACGTAAGCAATAATTCCTAGAGAGGCAGCAATTACAACTACGGTTATGATAATTTTTTTCATTTTGATTATTTATTGGTTAATGTTTTTAGTTCTCCTTTTGCTTTAATTAATTGTATTTCGGCTAATTTATATTCTAATAGCGCTGTAGTGTAATTGTTTTGGGCAACAACAAGTTCACTTTCTGCTTCAAGTAGATCCGTTAAGGATGCTAGGCCTTGAGTATAGTTGTTGTTAGTATTGGTCAAGACTTCTTGCGCTAGTTTCGCGTTTTCTTTTTGATTGTTGATCGATACGATGCTATTCTCGATTTGTGTTCTAGCGTTGGTATATTGTAAATCCAATGCTAGTTTCGTTTCTTCTAAATCAACTTTTATAGAAGCAAGTTTGTTATCAGCTTGGCTTACTCTTGATTTTGTTCCAAATCCCGAAAAGATTGGGATGCGTAAATTTAAGCCTACCGAAGCAAAATCAGACCAGTACACTCCATCTGATGGTTTCTTGAACCAAGGCATCTCTGGACCTTGACCGATGAAGTTATATCCTCCGGTAAGTGATAAACTTGGGTAGTAGGCAGCCTCTATAGATTTTTTTTGGTACTCCAATAATTGTTCGTTCTTTTTAAGCAATAAATATTCGGTTCTTGTTTTTGTATCTGGAGTCAGTGAAAGAACATTTGGAGTAATTTCGAATTCCGTTTCAGGAATAGAAATGCGAGTATCCATTGGTAAACCCATAAAAAATTTCAGTGCATTTTCTTGCAGTGTAACGGCATTTATGGTTTGCTGACGTAGTGTATTGATGTTTGAGATACGAACTAAAGTTCTGTCTAAGTCAATTTTTTTGGCCAATCCGTTATCGTATTGTCCTTTTATGATGTCCTTAACTTTTGTGGTGTTTTTAAGGTTATTGTCTAGTACAGTTAAGTTTTGGCGTGTTACGTAAACTTGGTAGTACGCATTGGCTACACGCTCTATAACTTGCTCTTCAGTTAATTGTGCGTTTATTTGGTAAAACTCACGAGTTGATTTTGCCGCCTTCAAACCTATAAATACAGCTTGGTCGTATAAGGCTTGATTAAGGGAAATTCCTGCGGTTGAGCTCCATTTTTGACCAAAAGCAGCTTGAATTGTAGTTCCAGGTTGACCGAATCCAGCTCCGTCAATTACGGTAGTTTGTAAAATTGGGTTGTAATTTAAGCTACCATTTGCGGCAATTTGCGGCAAAGCCCTTGAACGAACTTCTTGAATTTCGTATTCTCCTTTTTCTACTTGTAATCTTGCCTTTTTTGCATCGGCTTTATTCTCCAATGCGTATACGATTGCGTCTTGTAAAGTAAGGCTTTTTATTTCTTGTGCATTGATGCTTAAAGAAAGCAGCACGGTCATTAGTATAATTGTTTTTCTCATTTTATAAGCTTGATTTGATTAAATTTTTTTCTAATTCTAGTATGCCCTTGTCTGTTGCCATTGCTCTAGTATGGTATTGTAGTGCTTCCATTTCAAGCGCAAAGGCTTCTCGTTCTGACCTAATATTTTCGTTGATCGAAAAAATTAACATGTAATAAAACTTGACATATGCATCTACATTTAGGTCTTTGCGATATAAACCTTGGGCTATCCCTTTTTCGATATTTTTCCTAAAACAGGACTCGCACATTTCTACTTGATCAGATAACACTTTTTGGTACACCTCAGGGTAGTGCTTCTTTAATTGGTACACCGGTGAAGTATCAGTAGACTTAAACATGTTTTCAAACATCCGTCTGATTTCAAAATTCTCTTCAATGGCATTAAAATCTTGAGAGGTTATCGTGTTTATGATCGTGTTTACTTCAGTATGAATCACTTGAACACTTTCTTCTATGAGTAACTCTTTATTAGCAAAATACTTGTAAATTGTTTTTTTTGAAATACACATTTCGCCTGCAATATCATCCATAGTGATACTCTTGAAACCCAGTTTCAAAAACATTTCCTTAGCTTTAGATATGATTTTCTCTTTCATTTTAATTGTGCAATTATAGTTGGTTTTTTTTTTGGAGCTAATAGACGCTCAACGTCTGTTTAAATTCTATGCAAAGATACAGCGGAAACTTTAGAAACTAAATAAGTTTCCGTTTTATTAGTAATTATTTAACGTTAGCTTTTCATTATTGATTATACTGTAAATTCTAGATTGGCAATTAACTTAATATCCTGACCTAGAGCAAGTCCGCTTGCTTGTTGAAAGGAATTTTGCGTCAAGCCAAAATCTTTTCGATTGATATTGGCTGTGATCTCAAAAGCAGCTTTTTTGTTGCCATTGTAAGCGTTAATTCCAATAAATTCTGCGTCAAGTTCTACTGATTTGGTGATATTTTTAATGGTGAGATTTCCTTTTAAGAAATTGATATTAGGAGTAACTTTTTCAAATGAAGTAGATTTAAAACTAATTAATGGATATTCCTTCACATTAAAGAAATCATTCATCTTTAAGTGATTGTCTATTTGTTCTAATGTAGCGTCTCTGCTATTTACATCAAGTGAAAAAGCGATTGATGCATCGGCTATTTCATTATTATCTATGTCAATATGACCGTCAAATTCATTGATGCTGCCCGCTAAATACGCAATGATAGAGTGTCTCATTTTAATAAGAACATCAGATTGATTCGAGTCAATGGTCCAAGTGGTTTTCATAAGGATTTGAATATTTTAAATTAGAAAAGAAAGCAACAATGTTTTCAATTGGGAAAGTAGATAACTGAAGCAGTCAATTTCGAGTGCAAATGTAAGACGGAAACTTTAAATACCAAATAAGTTTCCTGAGTATTTAGATTTATTTAACGTTTGAGTAACTTTAACATTTTAGCTAGTTTGAAGTTTTTTGAGTTTCTTTGCGAATATAAAGTTCAAAAGTTGGGATATTTTGTATTCCTTTTTTAATTTTAAACGCTAAACAAAACAACAATGCACAATATCGTTCAATATCAAGAGTTCCTTTCTGCTTATTTGCAATCTCAATATGAAACCAAAGAACCAAGGAATTTGTATGAGCCTATTCATTATATTTTAGATTTAGGTGGTAAAAGAATGCGCCCAGTATTGACTTTAATGAGTGCTGAGGTTTTTGATGCCGATTATAAAAAAGCACTTCCAGCAGCCTTAGCGGTTGAGGTTTTTCATAATTTCTCTCTGGTGCATGATGATATTATGGATGATGCTCCTTTGCGTAGAGGTCATGAAACGGTGCATGAAAAATGGAATATTAATACTGGTATCTTGTCTGGTGATGCAATGTTAATTCTTGCCTATCAGTATTTTGAGCAATACGAGCCGTTGATTTTTAGAGATTTAGCCAAGTTATTTAGCAAAACAGCTCTTGAAGTTTGCGAAGGGCAACAATGGGATGTTGATTTTGAAGATCGTACAGATGTTACCATTCCTGAATATTTAAAAATGATTCAGTATAAAACAGCTGTTTTAGTGGCAGCAGCCATGAAAATGGGAGCAATTATTGCCGAAACTTCAGTTGAAAATGCAAATTTAATTTATGATTTTGGTCTTAATTTAGGATTGGCTTTCCAATTGCAAGATGACTTTTTAGACGCTTTTGGAAACCCAGAAACTTTTGGAAAACAAGTTGGCGGAGATATCATTGAAAACAAAAAAACCTATTTATACCTTAAAGCAGTTGCTTTTTCAAATGAAAAAGAAGCTGAGGAGCTGAAAAGCTTGTTTTCTATTCAACCGGAAGATAATACCGATAAGATAGAACGCGTTAAGGCACTTTTTAATAGTTCAGGTGCGTCCAAAGCTACTCAGGATGCGATACAAGAATTTACGTTTAAGGCGTTCCAAACTCTTGATAAAATGAACATCAATATTGAGAAAAAGGAAATGCTGAAAGCTTTTGGTGAAAACCTGATGGGTAGAAAGGTTTAAAAAACCAACGACAATAGCGAATCAAAATTTAAAAAATACTTTTGAAAAATTGACTTTAAGTTTGGTTGACTAGGATTAATACTGATTTTAAAATTGACATTGAAATTTTTAAATATATGTTTGTAGCCCCTAAAAACACCGATTTACTACTTTCTGAAGCAGAAGGAGATAACTTGTATTTAAAGTTAATTGAACAAATGAATAAGGATTTCAATTTAGCAAATGAAGCGGTTGATTTTCCTTTGAGTATTTCTCCTAATGAATTAAAGCTGGAATTGCATGAAAAAATCTACCGACTCATTCAATACAAGTTTGCTGAATACCTCAATTTACTTTATATAATTGATGTTTCTGAAGAAGAAATAAAAAAATTAGATGGATCTGATTTGGTAATCCTAGCAGAACAAGTTGCTTTCTTAATTCTAAAAAGAGAATGGCAAAAAGTATGGTTTAAAAACAAATACAAATAAAGCTTTTACAGCAACTGTTTAAGCAAAACTAAAAATACAACCTTACAAAAGGCATAAAACGGCTTCCGTAAATATTGTTTTCATCATCTATCACATTATACCGAACTCCAATAGTTGCAAATCCAGAGCGATAACCCGCTCCCAAGAATAGACCCGTGTTCCAGAAACTTTGAGAATTACTGTTAGATCCGTCTAAATTAACGTTTACTCTGAGTTGTTCTAATTCTGCTGATAATTGAATTTCCGGTAAAGGATTTAAAAGCCCAATAACACTCCCGCCATACAAGTGTGAGGCAAAGCTATTTTGTTGTTTTAAGTATTTATACTGCAAGCCAACTCCTATAGAACCATATTCATTTACATTGTAAATGGCACTTGGAGCTAAAGAGATATCAGTATACCCTGACCCAAAGCCAAGACCTATGCCGCCGCCAAATTGTACTTTATCCCAAAATTGTTGCTCTTTTGGAGTAGATGTATTGTCTTGCTGTGCCTTCACTTCATTAAAAAAAAACAAGACAAACAAGACAAAAAGGGTTCTAAAACGATTGAAAAAACATTTCATAGCTATAAGTTTTTAGTTTTTTAACAATATTCAACGTAAAAGTATCTTAAAATAAATTATAAATTTATTGTATTATCGTACTTTTGCCAAACTATTTTAACAAAAAAGTATATTCACTACATATTATGGATAGGTTTTCATTTTTAAACGCAGCACACACCGAATTTTTTGCACAGTTATACGATCAATATTTAGAGAATCCAGATAGCGTTGAGCCAAGTTGGAGAAGTTTTTTTCAAGGTTTTGACTTTGGGATGACGACTTACAATGAGGAAAATCCAGTAGCACAATTGGCAAATTTTGCCTCTACCAATACTGATGTAAGTCTGGTTTCTGATAAACTCCAAAAAGAATTTAATGTTCTTAAGCTAATCGATGGGTATCGTACACGAGGACATTTGTTTACAAAAACAAATCCTGTTAGAGCAAGACGTACCGTATCTCCTACACTTGATATTGTTAATTTTGGTTTGTCATCATCAGATTTGAATACTGTTTTTGATGCTGCAAAAGCGATAAATATCCAACCGTGTACACTTCAAGAAATTATTACACATTTAGATACAATATATTGTCAGCACATCGGTATTGAGTATATGTATATTCGTAAACCTGAAGTGGTAGAGTGGATCCAGAAAAAACTTGGGGTAAATGACAATCAACCTAAGTTTTCTAACGATGAGAAAAAAGCAATTTTAAATAAACTGAATCAAGCAGTGTCTTTTGAAAACTTTTTGCATACCAAATATGTGGGTCAAAAACGTTTTTCATTAGAAGGTGGTGAGTCAATCATACCAGCACTTGATGCGCTTATTGAGAAAGCAGCAGAGAAAGGTGTAGAGCAATTTGTAATGGGGATGGCCCACCGTGGTCGTCTTAATGTTTTGGCTAATATTTTTGGTAAATCAACCCAAGATATTTTTGGTGAATTTGATGGTAAAGATTATGATCAGGAGTACTTTGATGGAGATGTAAAATACCATTTAGGTTTAACGGCTGATAAAGTAACAAGTACTGGCAAAAAAATAAATATTAATTTGGCGCCAAATCCTTCGCATCTTGAGACGGTAGGAGCAGTTATTGAAGGTATTACACGTGCCAAACAAGATAAATATTTTCCAGACGATTTCTCTAAAGTTTTACCTATTGCAGTTCATGGTGATGCTGCCATTGCAGGACAAGGAATTTTGTATGAAATTGTTCAAATGGCGCAGCTTGATGGGTATAAAACAGGCGGTACCATTCACATTGTGATCAACAATCAAGTAGGTTTTACAACAAACTATCTTGATGCCCGTTCTTCTACGTATTGTACCGATGTTGCAAAGGTTACACTCTCGCCAGTATTGCATGTAAACGCTGATGATGCAGAGTCTGTAGTACACGCTATGCAGTTTGCATTAGATTTCCGTATGCAATTTGGGTGTGATGTATTTATTGATTTATTAGGATATAGAAAATACGGTCATAATGAAGGTGACGAACCTCGTTTTACACAACCCGTTTTATATAAAATTATTGCAAAGCACAAAAACCCAAGAGATTTGTATACTGAAAAGTTACTTTCTGAAGGGGTTATAAACGCTGATTTAGTTAAAACTTTAGAGAAAGAATACAAAGACGATCTGGATCAAAACTTAGAGGCTTCCCGTAAAAAAGATTTAACAATCATCACTCCGTTCATGCAAAACGAATGGGATGGATTCAAGCAAGTGTCAAATGATGTGATGCTTCAAAAAGTAGATACCAAGGTTGATAAAGCAACTTTAGATTCTATTATTTCAACCGTATCAAGTTTACCAACAGACAAGAAATTCCTTAATAAAATCACAAAAATTGTTACCGATAGAAAAACAGTCTATGATAACAATACTATTGACTGGGGAACTGCAGAAACACTTGCTTATGGATCATTATTGACAGAAGGTTATGATGTTCGAATTTCAGGACAAGATGTTGAGCGTGGTACTTTTTCACACCGTCACGCAGTAGTAAAAGTTGAGGACTCAGAGGAAGAAGTAGTATTATTGGATCACATCCAAAACAAAAAAGGAAAATTCCGTATTTTCAATTCATTACTTTCAGAGTACGGCGTACTTGGTTTTGATTACGGGTATGCACTAGCAAATCCAAATGCACTTACCATTTGGGAAGCACAATTTGGGGATTTCTCCAATGGAGCTCAAATCATGATTGACCAATACATTTCATGTGGCGAAGACAAATGGAACAACCAGAACGGTATTGTTTTATTGTTGCCTCATGGGTATGAAGGACAAGGAGCAGAGCACTCATCGGCAAGAATGGAACGATATTTACAACTTTGTGCACGTCACAACATGTACGTTGCCGATTGTACTACGCCAGCCAACTTTTTTCACTTGTTGAGAAGACAAATGAAAACCAATTTCCGTAAGCCGCTAGTTGTGTTTTCACCAAAAAGTTTATTGCGTGATCCAAGATGTGTTTCTACAGTTGAGGAATTAGCCAATGGAGAATTTCAAGAAACTATAGATGACGCTACAGTAAACAAAGCAGAGGTAAAAACCCTAGTATTCTGTACGGGTAAATTTTACTATGATATTGTAGCCGAAAGAACCAACAACGGTCGTAATGACGTTGCAGTAGTTCGTGTGGAGCAATTGTTTCCACTACCGGTTGAACAACTTAAAGCGATAATTGCACAGTATCCAAATGCAGATGATTATGTTTGGGCGCAAGAAGAGCCAAAAAACATGGGAGCTTATAGTTATATGTTGATGAATTTTGATTTGGTAAAATGGAGATTAGCATCTCTAAAAGCCTATGCAGCACCAGCAGCAGGAAGTTACACTAGAGCAAAAAGACGTCACGCTGATGCAATTAGAATGGTATTTGACAAAAATTTATTTAGATAAAAAATAGTTTAAAGTTTAAGGTTTAAAGCTACTTTTGGGTGACTTTGAACTTTAAACAATTCACACCTTAAACAATAACAAAGATGATTTTAGAAATGAAAGTCCCTTCGCCAGGGGAATCTATAAAAGAAGTTGAAATTGCAACTTGGTTAGTAAAAGATGGAGATTATGTAGAAAAAGATCAAGCAATTGCTGAAGTTGATTCAGACAAAGCAACACTTGAATTGCCAGCTGAAGCTAGCGGAATCATTACATTAAAAGCAGAAGAAGGTGATGCTGTAGCAGTAGGAGCAGTAGTTTGTTTGATTGATACAAGTGCTGCAAAACCATCAGGCGATGCACCAGCGGCAGCAGTTGATCCCGAGACTTCGGGACCAAAAGCAGTTGTAGAAACTGTAGCTCCAAAAGCGGCACCAGTGGCACAAACACCACCATCAGCAGCTGAAGGACATGCATCTCCAGCAGCAAGAAAAATATTAGACGAAAAAAATATAGCGCCAACCACTGTCTCTGGTACAGGTAAAGGCGGAAGAATTACAAAAGAAGATGCTGTAAATGCAGTGCCATCAATGGGAACTCCTACTGGAGGATCTAGAGGTACAGAGCGTACAAAGTTGTCTATGTTGCGTCGTAAAGTGGCTGAAAGATTAGTTGCCGCTAAAAACGAAACAGCCATGTTAACTACTTTTAATGAAGTAAACATGACACCGATCAACTTGATTCGTAATGAATATAAAGACGCTTTCAAAGCTAAACATGGTGGGGTAGGATTAGGTTACATGTCATTTTTTACAAAAGCAGTAACAAGAGCATTACAATTATATCCAGACGTTAACTCTATGATGGATGGCGATCATAAAATAGCTTTTGATTTTTGCGATATTTCAATTGCAGTTTCTGGACCAAAAGGATTAATGGTTCCTGTGGTTCGTAATGCAGAGAACTTGACTTTCCGTGGAGTTGAAGCTGATATTAAAAGATTAGCAATCAAAGCGCGTGATGGTCAAATTACAGTAGATGATATGACTGGTGGAACATTTACAATCACTAATGGTGGTGTATTTGGTTCTATGTTGTCAACTCCAATTATCAACCCACCACAATCAGGGATTCTAGGAATGCACAACATTATTGAGCGTCCAATTGCTGTAAATGGTAAAGTTGAAATTCACCCAATGATGTATGTGGCACTTTCTTATGACCACAGAATTATTGATGGTCGTGAGTCTGTTGGTTTCTTAGTAGCAGTAAAAGAAGCTTTAGAAAACCCAATGGAATTATTGATGGATAACAATCCTAAAAAAGCATTGGAATTGTAATTACAAAGAATACAATTTTTCGAAATAAAAGAAAAACCCGACTTGTACTCAAGTCGGGTTTTTTGATGGGGTATATTATTTACTTAGTTTTTATAATTTTTACTGTTTTTTTAACTCCATCTGATGTTACTTTTAAAAAATAAATACCTGCAGATAAATTAGATAAATCAATTTCAGCACTCAGACTATTAGGCTTCTGGGTTAAAATTGTTTCTCCTTTGATAGAAATAAATGTTATTTCATCAATAATGGAATCATTTGAAATTGAAATAACGTTTTTCACGGGATTTGGATAAAAAGAAAAGTTTTTGAATGCCAATTCATCTATACCCAACGTGCTAGATTTTACAGTTACCGCTAGTCTTTGCACGCTTTCAATTCCGTTTATCGTTTGTGATGCATAATAGGTGGTTCCATCCACAATAACAGTGGTTAATGGCAAAGGAACTTGGCTTGTTTTATTTGTTTTTCCAGCCAATGGATTCTGATTTAAATACCATTTAATATTTTGACCTTCAACTACAAGATCGGCCAATGTTTGACCGGCCTTGAATTCTATGGTCAATTTGGGTTGTCCATTTATCAGCGGAGATGGCGTATTTATAACAATTGGATTTTGGGTTGTACAGCCATTATTATCTCTCGTGAGAAATACGTAATTTCCTGGAACTAGATTATTAAAAGTGTTATTAACTTGGAAAACCTGTCCATTATCTAATGAATATGAATAAGGAGATACCCCGCCTGATGCATTTACTATTACAGATTGATTGCTGCTCACAGTTGTGGTTGTTAAAGCAAGAGGTTCGGTTATGGTTGCTGTTGCAGTAGCCATGCAATTACTAGAATCTGTTACGGTGATTACGTGGGTTCCAGCTGATAAGCCTGTAAATACAGTACTGGCCTGGCTAGGTCCGTTATTTAATGAATACTTGTAAGGTAAAGTACCTCCGCTAGTAAATACCGTCATAGAGCCATCTGCATTACCACTACAATTTATGTATGTACTAGCAGCAGTAATTACAATAGGAGTTGGTTGAGCAATTGTTACTACAGTATTAACTATATTTAAGCAACCAATGGCATCTTTTACGTCGAAAGAGTAGCTGCCTGGAATTAAGTTATTAAAAACATTATTTGGTGTAAATACACTTCCATTTTTAGAATACGTGTATGGAGGCGTGCCTCCTGTTGCACTAACGGTCACAGAGCCATTGTTTATGCAATCTATTTGTTTAATGATCGCAGTAGGAATAAGAGCGGTGTTTACTATCAAATTAAAATAATTTGTGGTAATGTTGCCAAGGTTATTAATTCTTGCATAAATAGTTTGTGATGTTATGCCGTTACTAGGAGCAGCTGCAATGGTAAAACTGGTAGGGTTAGAGATTGTATTGGTGCCACTTAATGCATCTGCGGCTGCAAGATGATACGTTACTGTAGTTTGAGTAGGGTTTAAATTCCCAATCAGTAAAGAGTAGTTTTGTGTTAAATTAAAAATTTTAGTGCCTGCACAATTAGTCAAATTAGCAACTTGAGCGTAAAAACTCAACGACGTGAATAAAAAAAAGGAAAGTAAAATTTTCTTCATAATTGAGTAGGTATTAGAAGTATTATAAAAAAGTAGTTATCCAATTTTTTAAACACATTATTTTAACAAATATAAGCAATTGTTAAAGTAGTCAATGATTCCTTTTCCTTTCATCAAGATATCAGCACCTATTATTCCGTGAACGGGTTTGGCTTTGTGGGCCAATAAAGCCGTATTTACGTGTGATAAATCAAAAATTACGAGGTTGAAATGGTTGTCTTTCCATGTACCTAATTGGAGTTTGTTTTTCAAAGCCAATTGGGTTTCCATTCCTGTGGCACCAGCTCCGGAGGCCTTGGTGTCTGAGTTTTTGGGTTGTAATTGAAATACTTCTATACTTTCAAAACCAATGCAGCTGTTTGAGGCGCCAGTATCTAAAATAAAATTCCCTTTTATCCCGTTGATTTTTGCTTTTATCAACAAGTGCTGCGTTTTCATAATCTTGAATGGGATTTTCTTGTAGCTTACTTTCTTGAGAATTTTATCTAAATTTTTCATAGTTTCTGTTGGGATTTTGAATCTCTATTTTGCGATATTAAAGTCATTAAAATTAACATCTTGATTGTTTATAGGTATGGGAAACTACGTCTAATAATCGTAATTTTGCATCTCAAAACTGAAAAGATACACTTGGAAACAAATATAGTCATCACTGACACACATACACACCTTTATGCCGAAGATTTTGATCAAGATAGAGACCAAATGATTCAACGAGCCATTGATGCTGGTGTTTCGCGTTTCTTTATTCCTGCGATAGATTCTACTTGTACGCAATCTATGTATGATTTAGAACAGAATTACCCAGGTCATATCTTTTTAATGATGGGATTGCATCCTACTTATGTTAATGAAAATTATGAGCAAGAGTTACAACATGTTGCAGACGAGCTTTCAAAACGAAAGTTCTATGCTATTGGTGAAATAGGGATTGATTTGTATTGGGATAAAACTCATTTGCCACAGCAACAAATTGCTTTTAGAAAACAAATACAACTTGCAAAAGAGTACAAACTCCCTATTGTGATTCATTGTCGTGAAGCTTTTGACGAAATATTCGAAATTTTAGAACAAGAGAAATCTCCAGAATTATTTGGTATTTTTCATTGTTTTTCAGGAACCTATGAGCAAGCGTTACAGGCTATCTCGTATAACATGAAACTAGGAATTGGCGGTGTAGCTACTTTCAAGAATGGTAAAATAGATCAGTTTTTAAATCAAATAAACCTCAAACATATTGTTCTAGAAACCGATTCCCCTTATTTAGCACCCGTGCCGTATAGAGGAAAAAGGAATGAGAGCAGTTATATTGTAAACGTTGTAGAAAAGTTGTCTCAACTTTATGGCCTTTCGGCAAATGAAATAGCGGCGGTAACTACGGCAAATTCTAAAGCTATTTTTGGGATTTAAACTAGATTTTAACTTATTTTAATATTTTTTTTGTTCATTTGCCCACACAAAAATTGAGAACCAAAATGCAGAAATTTGACGCTATTAGGCCCTTTTATGATTCGGAAATAAATGAAGCACTTCATGATGTGGTAAATCATCCTATGATGAAGGCATTGATGAATTTTACATTTCCAGATGTGGCAGATGAGGTATGGAAAGAGCAACTGAAAAAAACGCATTCTATTCGTGATTTTCAATGTAATTTTATATATCAATCTGTACAAAGAGTATTAGAAAAAAGTTCTGACGGTATTACTACATCAGGATTTGAAAACTTAGAGGCTAATACTTCTTACATGTTCATTTCAAACCATAGGGATATATTATTAGATACTACCTTATTGAATACGGCTTTGTTTGAACATGGTTTAGTAATGACAGCATCAGCAATAGGTGATAATTTAGTTAAAAAATCATTTTTAAAAACATTAGCAAAACTCAACAGGAATTTCTTAGTTCAAAGAGGATTAACACCAAGAGAAATGTTGCAAAGCTCTAAATTATTATCTGAGTTTATGGGTAATTTGCTTTTGCATGAAAATCGTTCGGTGTGGATTGCTCAGCGCGAAGGAAGAACAAAAGATGGTAATGACGAGACAAATCCAGGTGTTTTAAAAATGATTGGAATGGCATCTGATGAGAAAAATGTGATGGACTATTTTAAGAAAATAAAAATAGTTCCTGTTTCTATTTCTTATGAATATGATCCTACTGATGCCTTAAAAATGCCTCAACTAATGGCCGAAGCTAATAATGAAGTGTACGTTAAGGAGAAAAATGAAGATTTCATGACTATTCTAAGCGGAGCTTTAGGCCAAAAGAAACGAATTCATATTCATGTAGGCACTGTTTTGGATGCCGAGATTGATCGGGTAAAAGCGGATAACGACAATTCAAATAAACAAGTCGCAGCACTGGCGCAAGAAATAGACGATACGATTTTGAGTAATTACAAATTGTGGCCTACTAATTTTATAGCGTATGATATTGTTCATAAAACAGAACGATACGCCCATTTGTATAGTGAAAACGAAAAATCATTGTTTGAACGCCGATTAGAAATGCGTATAGATCATGATAATCCTGTGGCACTAGATGGATTTTTAGCCATGTATGCTAATCCTGTTGTCAATAAATTAAAATACCATGACATTGTATAAAGCTAAAATACTTTTAATTTATACCGGCGGAACCATTGGTATGCGCAAAGATTTTGAGACTGGAGCACTCAAGGCCTTTAATTTTAGTAAGTTATTGCAAAATATCCCAGAGCTAAAACAATTAGATTGTGATATTGAAACAGTTTCATTTGAGGTACCCATAGACTCCTCTAATATGAATCCCGCTGAATGGTCAAAAATGGCAACCCTAATGGAGCAAAATTACAGCACCTATGACGGTTTTGTAGTACTTCATGGATCAGATACCATGTCATACTCTGCATCGGCGTTGAGTTTTATGCTCGAAAATTTAGACAAACCAGTGATTTTTACAGGCTCTCAATTGCCAATAGGTGATTTACGAACTGATGCCAAAGAGAATTTAATTACTGCCATACAAATAGCTTCGTTACGAGATCAAAACGGGCCTTTGATACAAGAAGTCTGCCTTTATTTTGAATACAAGTTGTACAGAGGAAACCGCACCACAAAGATAAATGCC
This sequence comes from Flavobacterium tiangeerense, assembly GCF_007830355.1. Lineage (GTDB taxonomy): Bacteria > Bacteroidota > Bacteroidia > Flavobacteriales > Flavobacteriaceae > Flavobacterium > Flavobacterium tiangeerense. The sequence continues at coordinate 23,145 of NZ_VLKO01000005.1, forward strand.
GAACATTTTAAAGCATTTACCTCTCCTAATTATCCTGAGCTGGTGGAGTCTGGTGTACATTTGAAAATTAATCCAGAAATGTTTTTGCCTAAAAGCACTACTAAATCATTTCAAGTACATAAGAAGTTAGATAATAATGTTGCCATCATAAAAATGTTTCCGGGTATTAGTGAAGCTGTTTTAGCGGCTATTTTTAATATCCCTAACTTAAAAGGAATTGTTCTAGAAACGTATGGATCTGGAAACGCACCTACAGAAGACTGGTTTCTTCATTTATTACACAATGCTATCAAAGCAGGATTGCATATTGTAAATGTAACACAATGTTCAGGTGGTAGTGTAAGTATGGGGCATTACGAAACCAGTACCGAATTGAAAGAATTAGGATTAATATCTGGAAAAGACATCACCACCGAGGCTGCAATTACAAAACTAATGTATGTATTAGGCCAAGATATTGCTGCCAAGGATTTTAAAGCTTTTTTTGAAAAGCCATTGCGTGGCGAAATGATTTAAAGTTAGATTTTGCTTTTCAAAGTCAGTTTTTTTTAAGTTATTTGCAAACCTAATTAGAGAGGTGTCCGAGTGGTTGAAGGAGCTAGCCTGGAAAGCTAGTATATGGGTAACTGTATCGAGGGTTCGAATCCCTTCCTCTCTGCAAAAAAATAATGCTTTCCGAAAGGGGAGCATTTTTTGTTTTATAGCGTGGCAAGCTTTTTAGTTTGTCTAAGCTATAAAACAAAAAAGGATCAGGCATGAAATGCCGAGCATTAATTTTATTGTGAGACGCCCTTCTTGGGATCAACGGAGTTAATCTCTAGCTTTGGCGTGGCAAACTTTTTAGTTTGTCTAAGCAAAAAAATTAAAAGGAGTAAATTTGTTTTGCAGGCGTCTGTCTAAGTAATCCGCGTTGCAAACGCTTTGCTTTCGTTAATTAAGTAAGTAGGTTGTCATTCCGACAAAGGATGAATGGCAACAAACGCGAGCAACAAACAGAGATTCCTCCTTCGTCGGAAGGACAAATGAACTCTTAACTTAATGACATTCAACGAGCACCAGTGGTTTTTAAGAAAAATCAATAGGATGAAACAAATTATTTCCTAAACCGAAAGGAACTAGTTTCAAATGTTGCAATCTTCCAATTATAATAGCAGGATGTGTTTGGAATTTTTTTGCATAATTAATAATATCACTTTCGGTTAATGATTGATTGCTAATAATTTCTTTTTCTTGTTGTTTATTCAAAAGAAAATCAGCAGAAAAAGCATCCGCTTCATTTTCATAAATTTGATTTTCTCCATCATATTCAATGTTCTCGATTGAAATATATTTTTTACCATGAAGTAAAATGTGTCCTATCTCATGGAAGAAAGTAAACCAAAATATATCATTTCTTCTATAACGTCCACTCAATTGTATCAAAGGAACATCATTTAGCCATCTTGTAGAGCCATGAATTGGTGCTTTAGGCAAACAGGGTGTATGCACAACTTTAACTCCCGCATAACTGCATAAATCTTGTATTTTAGTAAAAAAGTCTGCAGGTTGCGAAACCATTATCGTTTTTAACTTTGGCAAAATTTCGGTCAATTTCGTTTTATTAAATTCAGGGATGTTCAAAGCTGCAGCTTGAATTTCCCCCTGTCTTAACCATGCTGCTATTGCTCCTGCATTTTCATTTTCTTTCAATGAAATTCTGAAATTCACTAGTAGTTTTTGATTGTGGTAAAAATCATAGTACCCTTTAGTGTTAGATACTTCAAAATACTCAAATAAGTGTATTACCTTTTCTTCTTTTTTTATAGTTGGTTTAACCCAGCCTAGTGCAGCCATTTTAGCATAAGGAAATGTTTTAGACCATGCTACACCTTCTTCTATTGTTTTTTGATATGCTACTCTAGCTAAGTATTCATCGTAGGTTCTTTGTCTGTTAATCCAGAAATGGGAGGGAATTTTTAATACTTGTTCAAATAAAATTCCCATTTCGGGAGTGATACTACTTTTTCCATTCAAAACATCTGAGATTGTTTTTTCAGGTTTACCAGTTCTTACCGCAAATTCTTTTGCTCCCATTTCTTTTTCAGCTAAAATTTCAGCTAAAGTAGTTCCCGGATGTGAAACTGATTGAGGGTAATATTGGGTAATTGTTGCCATTTGTGCTTTTGTTAATGATAATCTTCAATTTCAATTATTTCAACTCCTTTTATCGCTATCCAGAGATATTGACCGTTTTCGTTAGTAGGGATAGGGTCTTCGTGAGGTTCAAAAATTAATCGATAGGGATGAACTAAATTACAAGCCCATTGTCCTTTTCTATTTCCAACTAATTCATGGTAATTACCAGGTAAATATCTAACATCTTCTAACGTTTGTGCTGCTGCTAAATCATCAAGGCGCTGTTTGTATAAATCAGCTTCTCGTTTGCCAAGTTTTTTTTCGGCTAATCGATCATCGTTAGCATACTTTCTTAATTTGTTATCATCAAACGTAATTGTCATGCAAAGGTAAATTATTTTATTAACAGTAAGTGTTAATTAAAATTTATTTTTTTAAATCTCAATTTTATCTATTTCCTTCATAATCCTATCGGTCTCACTTAGCGCTACAATAATCTTTTGGTAATGCAGAATGTCTTCAAAGGATAATTCTCGTTCCTTTCGGTCTTTGAGCCATTTTTGAGCGGGTTGGTAGCCGCCTATGTAAAAGTTCCAAGCTACTTCGGGAACGTTGTCAAAATATTGTGTGTCGTTGATGTACACGCGACCTAAGTGCTTCTCGACTGCGCTCGAAGGGACAAATTTTGGTTTACCTACAATATTGTCGCCATCTTCGGGATATTCTGTGATATAATTTTCTACTGTTTCACTTTCTAGTAAATGGATTTGACGTAACTCGCCACCTAATGCTACTAGCTCATAAAACTTTTTAATATCAGTAGGATAAGGAACTCTTGGAAAATCAATTTTTAAAAACTCTTTGTATTTCTCTCTGTACGTTGGACTGTGTAATACCGCATAGATGTAATCAAGTAGGTCAATTGGCGTTAAAAGATCTGATTGTATACTTTCAATCTTTTCAGGTGAAAATTTCATCAACAGATCATTGCATATTTTATAAACAATATCCATGTTAAGATTAGGCGTGCGAACCACTTCATCTAATAAACTTGGCTGATTAGTTTTTTCTGGGTATAAATAGAGAGGGAAGACACTATCAATTCCAACGCTATCTGATCTTATACATCCTGTAGAGAAAATGTTTTTTGTTAAGAAATAATAACTTGTTGGATTGTTTTGAGGTTGTCTATTTACAGATAATATTCCTAGATTGTCTCTATCAATAAAATGTTTCATTATTTCATTTCTCGGATAACAATGAAACCCTTTTGTTTTTCCTGTGTAAAAAGTATATCTATCGTCAAAGAGGCGATATGATATTTTTGTTATTTTTCCTTTATAAGGATAGTTTTCTTGTAAATCTTTCTTTGCAAAATTCACTTGCCAATCTCTTACATCTTTTCCTAATTGATATTTTGTTCTAGCCGTTTCATCATCTAATAATAAAAAATCTTCAATCGTTTTGGTTAAATCGTTTTCAGTCTTATGTATTGTGAAATTATCTCTTGCAGTAACAATTCCAACATTATTTAAAGTAAATAGTTCATTTAATTTAAATCCTTCATCATAATTTTCTTGAATGTCAAAATCTTTACTTACAAAAAAATAATTTGGAGCAACATTTGGCAACTTTTTATAATCAATAGTTTTTATAGAATTATTTGATAGAAAATCATATTTCAATTCCCTTTTACCAAATAAATCATAATGAAAAACATCTGCCAATTCATCAACTTTTTTCTTACCTGTTTTTACAAATAAGTTAATGGAAACACCCTGCATGATGTCAAAGACATTTTGGTCAACAGAACCATCAGGTGAAACTTCTTTTTTCTTACTATTTCCGTGTAAATCTATGGTGTAAATTTTATCGTAGGTTTTCAGTAAATTCCATCGCATTCCTCTGAAAGTAGGATTATCTAAAAAGCCATGAGGATTAATAAATGCTAAAATTCCACTACCGTTTTTGTCAATAAAATGTTGCCCAAAACGCATAAATTTTACGTAATCGTCATTTATCCATTTAGGATTTCTTTCTTTTAATTTTTCTTTACCTCCTGGTTCTTTTTTATAATCTTCCATCAGGTTCATAATCCATTCGCCTTTGTTGGCACTTTCGCCACTATACGGCGGATTCCCTATCACCACCATAACGGGTGCATCACGTTTTATGGCGTTGGCTTGATCGGCTTCGTCACTCAACCAGCTGCTAAATAAGGTTTGAGAGTCGGGGTGGGCTTCTTCTAAACTATTGGTTAGGAAAATTCTAAAACGTTGGTCATCGGTGGGTTTGTAACCTGTTTCGGTTAGTAACATGTCCATCTTCAGGTGTGCCATAGCGTAAGAGGCCATTAGCAACTCAAAACCATTTAAACGTGGTATTAAATCGTTAGTAACGTACTTGCTCCAAATGCCTTGTTGTCCCTTGAATTTCTTGTGAATGTGTTTTACCACCTCGGCAAGAAAGGTTCCCGTTCCAGTGGCGGGATCTAAGATTTGTACTTTGTGAACTTCGACTTCGGTTTCTACTTCTACAATTTTAGATTTAGCACCTACACCAGTTTGCGTAACGGCTTTTTTCTTGATTTTAATTTTGCTGGTATCAGCTAAACCTTGTGGCAAGTTGAACTCAGTTTTTAAAATATCATCTACCGCACGCACTATAAAATTTACTACAGGTTGTGGTGTGTACCAAACTCCGCGAGCTTTACGTAAGGCTGGATTGTATTCACCAAGAAAGGTTTCGTAAAAATGCACCACAGGATCTTCTTGCTTGGTGCTTTTCCCGAAGTTTTTCATAATATCCTCGACATCACTGGCCAAGAAAATAGAAATTAATTCATCTACTATCCAAACCAAGCGCGTATCTAAGTCGTAACCTGCAATGTCTTGAAATAATTTTCGTAAAAAAGGATTGCTTTTAGGTATAAGTGTGGCAGCTTCTTCCCGTGAAAAATTTTCTAATGTTGGGTCGTGATAACGAGCGGCAAACATTCCGTAAGCAATGGTTTGCGCATAAATATCGGCGAAAGCCTTATTGTCGATATCATGAATTAGCATTTGCTGAAACGATAACATTTGCGATTTTAGTTGCGAACGGTTGTTGTGTTCATCATCACTGATTAAAGATTTTTCAATAACATCGGCCATTAATTTTGCTTTACCGGCCATCATTTGCGCCAGCTTTGTGGGGCTTTTAATGGTTTGCGATATGGTTTCGGCAAAGTTTTTAATCAAGTTTTTAAACTGGTCGAAGTTTTCGGGTTTAGCAATGATGCTTCCATTTTCTAGAGAAGCAATTTCAATTTTAGTAACAAATTCACCATCTTTATAAAAATGGAAATCCATATAATCTGTAAATATCAAATTACTTAAACCCGCTTTGTATCGATCAAACTGTTCTTTGAGTTTTTTATCTTTTAGATCTACGCCAATATCTTTAGCTTCTACATACCCAACAGGAATGTCCTTACGTGTCAATACATAATCAGGTGCGCCACAAGCCACTCTAGCGGGCTCATTTGTAACTAAAACGTCTGGCAAAATAGCCATTAAAAGATTCTGCAAATCCCCACGGTAGGAGTGTTCTCGTGCGTTACCTGTTTGAAATAAAGTATTTATTTTAGTAATGTATTGTTCAATGGTCATGTAGCGAATTTTTCTTGTTTGATTTTTTACATGCAGTGATCCCTTTAAAAACAGTTTTAAAATCGTGGTATTTTAAATGCTGTTATCATTTTTTTTAGGTACTGATATGTAATGATGCTTTATTATAGCGTTTGAAGGCTAAATGTAAGAAATTCGGAGTTGAATTTCATAATATCTTATCAACAAAAGAGAAATTGTGGTACAAATACAAAACGGGAGCTGGTTTTAATCCTGTCCTGTTCTCGTTTTCAACTAATCCTACATATCTATAAAAAAGCCATAACGTTTGCAACGCGACTCACTAAATTTGCGATCAGTCATTTACCAATCAACATTTTAGATTTACAATATTTAATTTCACAGTATCAAATGTAAACTTAGGTGTTTATTTACAAGCAGTAGAGTTGCAGCGAGAATGTGTTGCAAATTATTTTAAACAGCAACAATTGTGTCCTTCATACCTAGGAAATACTATCTTTGTTAATAAGGTTCTAGTGCAATCTAAAATGTATAATCCATTAAATTAAGTAGGATAGAATGATAAAAGTTCTAAAAAAATATAGAAACAGCTTTCTTGTGGGATGTATTTTTATTAGTATGTCTGCTTTTGGTCAAGAGAATCAAGCTATTGAGGAAAAGGCAATTGTTAAGGTAGATTCATTATACAGAGAAGATCAGTTTTATTTTGCTTTATCATACAACTCATTGGTAAACAGACCTGCGGGAGTGTCTCAAAATAAATTTTCTTCGGGTGTGTCGTTGGGTTTTTTAAGAGACATGCCTATTAATGCTAATAGAACTTGGGCCGTAGCCACAGGACTTGGATTTACATATAACAATTTCAATCAAAATCTTATAGTGAATGAGCAAAATAGTGTTGTGAATTACCAACTCATTCCAGCCGATGTCCGTGTAGATAAAAACAAGTTTTCTCAACTCTCAGTGGATGTGCCCATAGAATTAAGATGGCGTACATCAACTTATGAGAGTCATAAATTTTGGCGCATTTATACGGGTTTAAAATTTAGTTATTTGTTGTATGATCGTTCCCTTTTTAACGGAAGTCCAGAGCGTATTATAGTTCAAAACAATTCTGATTTTAATGCACTTCAATACGGAGTGTATCTTGCTACGGGCTACAACACTGTAAATTTGTATATGTATTATGGTTTAAATCCTTTGTTTCAAAAAGCAACATTAAATGGAGCTTCTGTAAACATGAGAGCATTTAATTTGGGAATTATTTTTTATATCTTATAACCATAAGAACAATAAAAACAATTGTGGAACGGCACCTAATGCAAAACCAATAACGAGTTCTTTATAAGTGTGCGCGTTCATTACCAGTCGGGACGATGCTATAAGTCCGTTCAATAAAATGAGTAATGCAACGGTAATTGTATTTTCCAATTGCAAATGCATGCTTAAACCTATAATAAAAACGGTCAAAGAGCTTATGCTTAGTAAGTGTAAGCTTGCTTTAATGTTCATAAAAAGCAAGAGTAATGCCATTAAACTACTAAAAAGTCCCCCAATTAAAAAGAAATGCAATTCAGGATAACGATTAATCACGATTGTGTTTTTGACTAGCAAAATAATTAAAAAACAATGCAATAATAACGGAATCTTTCGTTGTGCAATTTTATAAACCATCACAGAATCAATTTGTCCTGAAACCTTTAGGATAAAAAATCCTAAAATAGGAATGCACACGGTTAATAAAACCACTTGAAAGAGCACAAATAATTTTTCTTGAAACTGAAACGTGTTTCCACTATACCACATATATAGTAAAGCTGCTATAGTTGGTATAAAAACAGGGTGAAAGACATAAGAGAAAACAGGAAGGATTTTTTTCAAGACAATTTTTTTTGAAAACAAATATAATGAATCTTATAAGTGTAAAAAACACCCTTTTTCTTTTGCTACTTGTTTTTTGAATTCTAGAAGCTTTATCCTAGAAAGAGCGTGTAATTTTTGTGTATTTTTGATAAAAATTAAAGCTTAATTGCAATTTTAAGTAAGATAATAAGGAGAACTATGAGTCAAAAAATTCTAGCAAGTTTGCAAACAATTCAATCCGTGCGTCATGGCGATTTTGATAATGATGACTTAGATGCAGTTTCTATTGATAGCCGTTCGTTGCAAAACGGAGTTCAAACGCTTTTTTTTGCTTTGGTTGGCGTGCAGCATGACGCGCATGACTATATAGATGATCTTATTGTATCGGGTGTTCAAAACTTTGTAGTCACTTTTATCCCAAAAGAGTGCGAAGGGAAAGCTAATTTTTATGTCGTTTCGAATACGATGACGGCCTTGCAAGAATTTGCAGCATATTACAGAGCGCTTTTTCAAATTCCAGTTATTGGGTTAACCGGTAGCAACGGAAAGACCATTGTTAAGGAGTGGCTCAATTTTTTATTGGCTCCAGATTATAATATTATTCGCAGTCCAAAGAGTTATAATTCTCAGGTAGGTGTTCCATTATCTGTTGTTGGCATAAATGAAAAACACAACTTAGGTATTTTTGAAGCAGGTATTTCAACTCGTGGCGAAATGCAAAACTTAGAAAAAATCATCAAGCCTACCATAGGAGTGCTAACCAATATAGGTACTGCTCATGACGAAGGATTTACCAATACAACTGAAAAAATTAAAGAGAAATTATTATTATTTCAAAATGCTGAAGTACTAATTTATTATAAAAATCAAACCGTTGAAGCATACTTGCCGTCGGACATACAAAAATTCTCTTGGAGTTTTTTAAATCCCTTAGCAACTGTACTTGTTACTAAAGAAGTGAAGGATTCCAATACTATTTTGCACATTCATTGCGGAGAAGTGGTTTTTGATGTTAAAATTCCTTTTTTTGATGAAGCTTCAATAGAAAATGCCATTTCTTGTATTTTAGTTTTGTTGTTTTTACATGTTGAGGTCAGTACTATTCAGGAGCGTATATCGCAATTGTATCCGGTTGAAATGCGCCTGAAATTAAAAAATGGCATCAACAATTGCAATATTATTGATGATAGTTATAGTAGTGATTTCCAGTCGTTAAAAATTGCATTGGACTTTCTTGAAAATCAAAAACAGTCTAAGAAAAAGACATTAATTTTATCAGATATTTTTCAAAGCGGATTATCCCTTGAGGAGTTGTATGATAAAGTTTCGCATCTCATCAAGGTCAATAATATTGATCGAGTAATCGCTATTGGTGAAACTATTAGTAAATTTCAAGATAAGTTTACCAATGCTCTTTTTTTCAAAACGACAGCCGAGTTTATTGCCGATATAGCACAACTAGATTTTTTTAATGAAACCATTTTAATAAAAGGAGCAAGAGCATTTCAATTTGAAGAAATAGTGTATTTACTCGAAGAGAAAACACATGAAACTGTTTTAGAAATCAATTTGAATGCCATATCGCACAACCTAAATTTTTTCAAAGCTAAACTTAAGCCAAATGTAAAAATTATGGTAATGGTCAAGGCTTTTGGATATGGTAATGGCGGTCTTGAAATTGCAAAATTGTTAGAGTTTAATAAGGTGAATTATCTAGGTGTGGCCTTTGCAGATGAGGGAATAGCATTAAAAAAAGGTGGGATTAAAGTTCCTATTATGGTTCTCAATCCAGAAAGTACCAGTTTTTCAGCAATTATCAAACATAAATTAGAACCAGAGATTTACAGTTTAAAAGGACTTTACGCCTTTTTAAAAATTGCCAGCCAAAAAGGATTAGAGAATTTTCCCATTCATATTAAGATGGATACTGGAATGCATCGATTGGGTTTTGAAGCGGCTACAATAGACGAATTGATTTTGGCTTTGCAAGGAAACAAAACAGTGCAAGTCAAAAGTATTTTATCACATTTAGCAACTAGTGATGATCCTTCTCAACATGATTTTGCTCGATCACAAATAGCGCTTTTTGAGCAACTATCCTCAAAACTGATGGCTCAATTACCGAATGTTCCATTGCGACACATCTTGAACACATCTGGAATTAGTAATTTTATGGATTCTCAATATGACATGGTTCGGTTGGGGATTGGTTTGTATGGAGTTTCAAATGATAGTGACGAACAACATAAACTTGAAAATGTTGGGACACTTAAATCCATAATTTCACAATTACGCACTATTAAAGCGGGAGAAAGTGTAGGATATGGCAGGCGATTTGTTGCTTCAAAAGACACGGTAATTGCCACTATACCTATTGGTTATGCTGATGGAATTTCACGAGGTTTGGGCAATGGTGTAGGTCATGTGCTAGTGCGAAATACTAAAGCGGCCATTGTGGGTAGTGTCTGTATGGACATGTTGATGGTTGATGTGACTGGAATTGATTGTAAAGAAGGAGATGTAGTGGTGCTTTTTGGAGAGCAGCTCCGAGTGAATGAAATTGCTGAGAAATTAAATACAATTCCTTATGAAATATTAACGAATGTATCTCAACGGGTAAAACGTGTCTTTTATAGAGAATAGTTATAATTTTGTTAATTTTTTGCTTATTCGCATTAAAAATTTATTTAAGTTCGTACTCACAAACAAATATTAACTTAAATTTAAATTATTATGGGATTTTTTAGTGATTTCAAAGCTTCTTTGATGAAGGGCGATGTGATAAGTTTAGCTACTGCTGTTGTAATGGGTGGTGCTTTTGGTAAAATTATTGGTTCAGCAGTAGATGATGTCATTATGCCAATAGTTGGTTTAGTAACAGGCGGAATAGATTTTACTCAGAAATTTGTAGCTTTAAACGGGAATTCATATCCGGATTTAGCTGCTGCAAAAGCTGCTGGTGCTGCCGTAATTACGTATGGTAATTTAGTACAAGCAATCATCAATTTTGTAATTATTGCTTTCTTTATTTTTGTAGTGTTAAGAGCTGCTGAAAAAGCTAAAAAGAAAGAAGAAGTTGCAGCTGCTCCTGCTGGTCCTACTCAAGAAGAGTTGTTAACTCAAATTAGAGATTTATTAAAAAAGTAATTTCCGCTACATTATATATTCTAACTAAACCGCTACGTAATTGTGGCGGTTTTTCTTTGTGTATATTTCATTCTGTATCTAAGTTTTGGCATAAACCAAATGGAGCTCGTTTAATAAAAAGTTTGTTTTGTAACATTTTGTTATTTTTTGTGAACGCTATTGAAATGTTTTTAATATTAATTACTTTTGTTCTTCAAATGTAAACCTAGAAAAAACACATACGATGAAAATAGCAGTTGTAGGAGCCACAGGAATGGTAGGCGAGATCATGTTGAAAGTTTTAGCCGAAAGAAACTTCCCAGTAACAGAATTAATTCCAGTAGCATCAGAACGTTCTGTAGGGAAAGAGATTGATTTTAAAGGTCAAAAATATACTGTTGTGGGCTTGCAAACTGCTGTTGATATGAAAGCGGATATTGCTTTATTTTCAGCTGGTGGTGAAACTTCTCTGGAGTGGGCTCCAAAATTTGCTGCTGCGGGAACTACGGTTATTGATAACTCATCGGCTTGGAGAATGGATCCTACCAAAAAACTTATTGTTCCAGAGATTAATGCTGATGCGCTAACTGCTGCTGATAAAATTATCGCCAATCCAAACTGTTCGACTATTCAAATGGTCTTGGTATTAGCGCCATTGCACCGTAAATACAATATCAAACGTGTGATTGTTTCTACTTACCAATCCATCACCGGAACGGGAGTTAAGGCAGTGCAACAATTAGAAAACGAATATGCAGGCGTACAAGGTGAAATGGCCTATAAGTATCCTATTCACCGCAATGCGATTCCACAATGTGACTCTTTTGAAGAAAATGGATATACCAAAGAAGAGATGAAATTGGTTCGTGAAACACAAAAAATATTAGATGACAGAACCATTGCTGTAACGGCTACTGCAGTGCGTGTTCCTGTTGTAGGAGGACACAGTGAGGCTGTGAATGTGGAGTTCACAAACGACTTTGATGTGAGTGAGGTAAGAGCCATTTTACACCACACTGATGGAGTTGTTCTTCAAGATAACATTGATGCTTTTACTTATCCAATGCCACTTTATGCCGAAGGGAAAGACGCTGTTTTTGTAGGTAGAATTCGTCGTGATGAAAGTCAAGAAAATACTTTGAATATGTGGATTGTTGCTGATAACTTGCGTAAAGGAGCTGCTACAAATACAGTTCAAATTGCTGAATATTTGGTAGCTAACAAATTGGTGTAAACCAGTTTTTTGTACTTTAACAAAACCATTTGCTTCACGAAAAAATATTTTTGTGAAACAAATGGTTTTCTTTTTTCTTGTTTTTGCTATCTTTGGCGCTAATGAAAATAAACAAACTCATAGTTAGTTTTTCTCTGGTTGTTACGGTATTGTGCTCAATGCTGTTTCAGTCCTTGCATACCTATGAGCACTGGTCTAAACAGCTTTCCCAAAAGCAGTGCCACCATAAATACAATGTCACCGGTAAGGAGATAACACACCAACACAAAAAAGTTGATCACTGTTATGTATGCGAATTTGCACTAGGAAGTTACATACCTCCAGCAAATTTGTCGTATCAATTGTATGCAACTTTTGATAAAATCCCATATTTTTTTACTGCGTCGCAAACGGTTATTTCGTTTTCTGGCAGTTTGTATTCCCTTCGAGGTCCCCCAGTAACTAGTTTAAGCTAAATTTATTTCAGCTTCTGTAATTTTTATTCCAGGCAAGTTCATTCATTTGATTTTTCTGGATGCAGTACTATTTACTAAATAATTCCGCTAGCACAAGCCTCCTTGTTTTAAAAGGCTTACTGACTAGACGGATACTACACTAATTTTCAATGAAAAAAATGATCATATCCCTATTATTGGGATTTACGGCAATGCTTCAAGCGCAAAATACCCTTTCGGGAACAGTAACAGATTTAAAAAACCAACCCATAAAAGGCGTTTCAGTCTATGCATCAGAATTGCATAAAGGGACTACAACAGATGAAAACGGAAAATACACTCTTTCCAACCTGCCCAATAAAAACTTAAAAATCAGTTTTACATTCATAGGATTTGCAACCCAAAACAAAACCATAAACAGTCTTCAAAAAGAAAATACACTTGATGTTATGCTCGAAGAAGCAATTTTCGAAATGGATGAAGTGATTGTTTCAACGGCTTTCAATAAAATGCAATCGCAAAATGTCATGAAAGTGGAGCACGAAAGCATCAAAAATTTACAACGAAAAGGAACAGCCACTTTGATCGAAGGATTGGCAACCATTCCTGGAGTTTCTCAAGTTTCTACAGGAACTTCTATTGGGAAACCGGTAATTCGTGGTTTAAGCGGCAACCGTGTTTTGGTGTACTCGCAAGGCGTTCGAATTGAAAATCAACAATTTGGCGACGAACATGGTTTGGGATTGAACGATTCTGGAGTTGAAAGTGTTGAGGTTATAAAAGGGCCAGCTTCATTGTTATATGGTTCCGATGCTTTGGGTGGTGTTTTGTATTTTAACCCAGAAAAATTTGCTGATGCAAATACCTTTAAAACAAACTTCAGTCAAAGATATTTCTCGAATACCGCTGGTAGCAGTTCTTCATTAGGTTTGAAAACGTCGACTGATAACTGGAAATTTATGGCTCGTGGAAGTTACAATACTCATTCTGATTATAAAGTTGCCGATGGTGACCGAGTGACAAATACCCGTTACAATGAAACCGATTTCAAAACTGGAATAGGATACAGCAATGCTAAGTTTTCAAGTGTGTTGCGTTACAATTACAATGAATTGGATTTGGGAATTCCAGAAGATGGGATTGGAGAACAAACAACAAGCAAGAAAACTGGATTTCCAAAACAAGGAGTTTTCAATCATTTATGGAGTTTAAACAATGTTTTCTTTTTTGAACAATCAAAACTGGATGTTGATTTAGGCTATGTTGCCAATGATCGAAGTGAGTTTGAAGACAGCAATGTGGCGGTTTTACAAATGAAACTAAAGACATTTAATTACAACGCAAAATACCATTTGCCAAAAATGGGAAGAATAGAAACCATTGTAGGTGTACAAGGAATGCATCAAACCAATGTGAATTCTGGAGAAGAATATTTGATTCCCGATGCCGTTACAAATGATTTTGGTGTTTTTGGAACCGCAAATTATGAGTGGAAATCTAATGTGTTGCAAGCCGGGTTGCGTTTTGATAATAGAAATGTTACTACAGAGACACAAGGAATTGCAGGCGAAGAAGGTTCCTTTGAAGCGATCGATAAATCATACGACAGTTTCAATGCCTCGTTGGGTTATAAAACCAATCTGGCCGATGATGTAACGTTGCGTTTGAATGTGGCATCGGGATTTAGAGCGCCAAATCTGGCTGAATTAACTTCAAATGGTGTGCATGAAGGAACGAATCGCTATGAAATAGGAAACAGCAATTTAAAAACAGAGCAAAACGTACAAACAGATTTAAATTTAGAATACAAAGTGGATCATGTTGAGTTTTTTGTCAACGGATTTTACAATCACATCAACAATTACATTTACACCTCTCCAACTGGAGAGATAATTGATGAAAATGCCGTGTTCGATTATATTCAAGATAATGCAAAGTTGTACGGAGGCGAAATAGGATTGCATTTTCATCCGCATCCATTGGATTGGTTGCATTTTGAAACGAGTTTTGAAACCGTAACAGGCAAAAAACAAAATGGAGACTACTTGCCGTTAATTCCAGCTAACAATTGGAACAACACTATTAGAACCGAATTCAAAATCAAAAATTGGTTGGAAGATGGTTTTGCAACTTTAAATGTTGCTAGTACATTCAGCCAAAAAAATGTAAGTGGATTTGAAACCGAATCGAAAGGGTATAACCTAGTAAATTTAGGCTTTGGCGGCACAGTAAAACTGGGCAAAACTGTATTTGATGTCAACATCAACGGGAATAATTTATTCGATAAAGGATACATTGCGCATCTTTCTCGCTTAAAAACGGATGGCATTCCAAACATTGGAAGAAACATCGTTTTTGGGCTGAATTTTAACTTGTAAATCAATTGCTTCATCCACATATCAAAAAAACGCTATTCGAAAGAGTAGCGTTTTTTTTGGGTTTAAGTGCAAAAAGTACGGGTTACTATTTCAGTTCTTTTTTTCGTATTATTGTATGTGTAATCGAGTTAAATTTTTATAATCCAAAATAACGATGCTACAAAACCAATCTGTAATTCCTGATATTAAAGCCATTATAGCAGCTTCAAAAGACAAAGCAATTAGAGCGGTAGACAATGAAAGAACCTTGATGTACTGGCATATTGGGCAACGTATTTTCGAGGAAGAACAAAACGGAAAGGACCGTGCTGATTATGGGACTTATTTAATTAAATTTCTTTCTCAACAATTACAGCCAGAATATGGGAGTGGTTTTTCAGTTAGGCAATTAGAGAGATACCGACAGTTTTACCGAATGTTTCCAATTGCGTCCGCACTGCGGACGCAATTGAGTTGGACACAATATAAATTCCTTTTGGTAATTGACAATCAGTATAAAAGAGAATTTTACATTGCAGAAAGCGTAAAAAATAATTGGAACACAAGACAATTAGAGCGTCAGATTTATAGTAGTCTTTGGGAACGTCTTTTAATGAGCAATGATAAAGAAAGCGTACTCGCTGTTGCCAAAAATGAAAAACTGCCTTCGGATGCTAAAGAGATTATAAAAGACCCGATGTATCTTGAATTTCTGGGCTTAAAACGAGAAGCGGCTTACTATGAAAAAGATTTAGAAAGTGCTATAATTACTCATTTGCAAGATTTTTTATTGGAACTAGGAAATGGTTTTTCATTTGTAGCAAGACAAAAAAGAATACACATTGATGGCGATGAATTTTTTACAGACTTAGTTTTTTATAATCGGATATTACAATGCTTTGTTATTATCGAAATCAAAACAGATAAACTTACGCATCAGGATATAGGACAACTACAGATGTATGTCAATTATTACGATCGGGTAGAAAAACTGCCCCGTGAAAATCCAACTATTGGTATTTTGCTTTGTGCAAATAAAAATGACGGCGTTGTAAAATTTATGTTGCCGGAAAACGAGAAAAATATTGTAGCTAGTCAATATAAACTATACCTACCTACTGAGCAACAGTTGCTGGAAGCTGTGAATATAGAATTGCAAAATTTTGAGGAAGCCAAAGAAAATAATTAAGGAAACGATAGAACTGTAGAAAATACTTTACCCCAAATAGCAGCGTTTTTTTTAACTTTATTTAAGACTTGGTCAAGTCTAGAACACTAACTATTTCCTTATTTTTGTAACAACCTAAAAAAATAACTAATGAAGAAATCCTTTTTAATAATGGCTGTAACCTCTGCAATGGCAACTTTTGGCCAAAATAAAAACGAAAAAATAACATACCCAACGACCAACAAAGGAACTACGGTAGATGCTTATTTTGATGCAAAAGTCCCAGATCCCTACCGTTGGCTAGAAGATGATAAATCAGCTGAGACCGGTGCTTGGGTCAAAGCTCAAAACGAAGTAACCTACGGGTATCTCAATCAAATTCCGTTTCGTGATGCGTTAAAAGCAAGAATGGAAAAGCTTTGGAATTACGAAAAAATAGGAGCGCCTTTCAAAGAAGGGAATTTCACATATTACTATAAAAACAACGGTTTGCAAAACCAGTCGGTGTTGTATAGAAAAGATGCCAAAGGAACCGAAACGGTTTTCTTAGATCCCAACACCTTCTCTAAAGACGGAACCACGTCACTTGGCGGATTAGATTTTTCCAAAGACGGTTCAAAAGTAGCCTATGCCATTTCAGAAGGTGGAAGCGACTGGCGCAAAGTAATCATCATGGATGCCATTACCAATACAATTATTGAAGACACCATTGTCGATGTGAAATTCAGCGGCGTGTCCTGGAGAGGGAATGAAGGTTTCTACTATTCCAGTTATGACAAACCAAAAGGAAGTGAATTATCAGCAAAAACAGATGAGCACAAACTCTATTTTCATAAATTAGGCACAGCTCAAAAAGACGATCAAATCATTTTTGGTGCCGATCAAAAACGCCGTTATGTAGGCGGTGGCGTGACTGAGGACGACCGCTACCTTGTGATATCAGCCGCAAACTCCACCTATGGGAACGAGTTGTACATCAAAGATTTAACAAAACCCAACAGTCCTATTGTGACTATTGTAGATAATTTCAAGAGTGACAACAGTATTATTGAAAATGAAGGCGGAAAATTATTCATAGAAACTGATTTGAATGCGCCCAACAAACGCATCGTTACTGTGGATATCAAGAATCCAAAACCAGAAAACTGGAAAGACTTCATTCCAGAAACAGAGAATGTTTTATCACCATCAACAGGTGGCGGTTATTTCTTTGCAAATTACATGAAAGATGCCGTTTCATTGGTAAAACAATATGATTACACAGGAAAATTGATACGCGAAATCAAACTTCCTGGAGTAGGAACAGCGGGCGGTTTTGGCGGAAAGAAAAAAGAGAAAAACCTTTATTTCTCCTTTACAAATTATATCACACCCGGTTCTATTTTTAGTTTAGATACGCAAACAGGAACCTCTGTTGTGTATGAAAAACCAAAAGTAGATTTCAATACGGATCTGTATGAGTCTAAACAAGTGTTTTATACCTCAAAAGACGGTACCAAAATCCCAATGATCATCACCCACAAAAAAGGATTAAAACTTGATGGGACAAATCCAACCATGCTTTACGGATATGGCGGATTCAACGTGAGTTTAACACCAAGTTTTAGCATAGCCAATGCCATCTGGATGGAAAACGGAGGCGTGTATGCCGTACCCAACTTGCGTGGTGGAGGTGAATACGGAAAAAAATGGCATGATGCAGGAACCAAAATGCAAAAACAAAACGTATTTGATGATTTCATTGCAGCAGCCGAATATTTAATTGCACAAAAATACACCTCTTCACAATACCTAGCCATTCGTGGTGGGTCAAACGGAGGTTTGTTAGTAGGCGCTACCATGACACAACGCCCAGAATTAATGAAGGTAGCCTTGCCAGCAGTAGGTGTGATGGACATGTTGCGCTACCATACCTTTACCGCAGGAGCAGGTTGGGCGTATGATTACGGAACAGCTCAGGACAGCAAAGAAATGTTCAGCTACATTCAACGATATTCACCGGTACACAACGTAAAAACAGGAACCCAGTACCCAGCCACTATGGTCACAACAGGAGATCATGATGATAGAGTAGTGCCGGCACACAGCTTTAAATTTGCTGCTGAGTTGCAAGAAAAACAAGCAGGAACAAACCCAACCCTTATTCGCATAGACATCAATGCAGGACACGGCGCCGGAAAATCAGTAGCAGCAACCATACAAGAAAACGTAGACATACAAGCCTTTACACTCTACAACATGGGGATTATGACCATCCCTGCCAGTAAATAAAAGCAACAGAGGTACGGTGTGGTTACTCTTTTTTTTTAGGAGCTTAATCCTGCTATCCGTTTCAATCTTTATATCCGCCGAAAAGGCGGAAATAAAGGATTTTCACTTCAAATGGAATTCACTGAACTCCTATGGAAATAAAAGTATAGTGAAGTAATCAGGGCTAGGGCATTCAACTCCTCAGATGATTGTCTTCACGAGGAAAAAAGCCATCACCACACAAATTTCAAAAAACGCTATTCGAAAGAGTAGCGTTTTTTTTGTTTAAGATTATTTCTGTTTTAAAAAATCAAGTTGAAAACTAAAAATTAATGAGGTCAATTGTAGGCGGGTCAATTGTAGGCGTAAAAGTAATTTTATCAAATATGGATATTAAAGAAAAATTCGGTCATAAAGTAAAAGAATTAAGAGAGAATAAAGGTTTCTCTATTGAGCAACTAGCTAACATATCGAATGTTGACAGAAATTATATCTCAGACATCGAAAAGGGAAAAAGAAATGTTTCTATTGAAATTATTGAGAAAATCATCCTAGCTCTCGATACTGAATTTATGGAGTTCTTCAACGATAAAAATTTTAAGAAATGAAAATGAAAGAGAGTATATCAATTGAAGAGTTTGATAAGAAAAAATTTAAAATTCGCTTCGTCGATGAAGAAGATAATAGAAAAGCGGTTATAACTCATTATTTGCATAATTATGATAATGGTGTAAAAGATCACTTTCATGAAGAAGCATCAGAGTACATTGATCAAATTGTTGAGTATAAAAATGAAGAAGAAAATTTAAATCTTGTTTCAGAAGAAGCATTACAACAATTACTATTTGAAGTCGAAACCGTCCCATTTCCAACACCTAAAAATTATACTTTTAAATTTATAGACCTTTTTGCAGGGATTGGTGGATTCAGAATGGCCATGCAAAATCTGGGCGGAAAATGTGTTTTCACCTCTGAATGGGATGAAAATGCTAAGAAAACGTATAGAGCAAATTATGGAGAAACACCATTTGGAGATATAACAAAAGAAAGAACTAAGAATTATATACCAGATGATTTTGATGTATTGTGTGCTGGGTTTCCTTGTCAAGCTTTTTCAATAGCAGGTAAAAGAGGAGGTTTTGAAGATACAAGAGGAACGCTTTTTTTTGATGTAGCAGAAATAATAAAGAATAAAAAACCAAAAGCAATTTTCTTAGAAAATGTAAAAGGTTTAAGAAATCATAATGGTGGAAAAACTTTAGCGACAATTTTAAATGTTTTGCGCAATGACTTAGGATATTTTATTCCAGAGCCGCAAATAATAAACGCTAAGAATTTTGGAGTACCACAAAATCGGGAGCGTATTTATATAGTTGGTTTTAGAAATGATCTCAATATTAATTCATTTTCGTATCCTGAGCCTTATGAAGAAAAAGTCTTTTTCGGAGAAATAAAAGAGGAAAATGTAGTTCCTACGAAATATTATTTATCAACTCAGTATTTGCAAACTCTAGTAAGTCACAAAGAGAGGCATGCAAATAAAGGTAATGGTTTTGGATATGAGATTATACAAGACAATGAAGTTTCAAATGCTATTGTAGTCGGTGGAATGGGTCGAGAGAGAAATTTAGTTATTGATAATCGAATAACAGATTACACCCCAACTACTCATATTAAAGGCGAAGTGAATCGTAAAGGAATACGAAAAATGACTCCAAGAGAGTGGGCAAGATTGCAAGGTTTTCCAGATAATTTTATAATTCCTGTTGCTGATGCATCTGCTTATAAACAATTTGGGAATTCCGTTGCGGTTCCAGCTATTCAAGCAACAGCACAAAAAATTATTGATTTGATAAAAGCTAAATTATGATTAAAGGAAATAAAGGTGATTGGAGTGAGTTATATGTTCTTGTAAAGTTAATAGCTGACGGAAAATTATATCAGTCGGATATTAATTTGAATAAGGATTTGAATAATATATATGACGTTATAAAGGCTTTTAAAAATGAAAAAGATTATGTTTTAGAATTTGATAGAAATGAACAAATAAATATTATAAAAGTTGTTAATGAAGAAAAACTTCTATTACAATCACACACTTTAATAGAATTTGAAGAGATTGCAAATAAAATATTCAACGGTATAAAAAGTAATAGCGGTTTATCTTTTAATATCTCAGAAGCTAATAGTTTTATCGATAACTCCTTAATCAAAAAACTTAAAGCTGAATCTAATGTAAAATCAGATCTTAAATTAAAAATTTATGATCATAGATTAGCAAAAGAAACGGATTTAGGTTTTAGTATCAAATCTTTAATTGGTTCTGATTCGACATTGTTTAATACTGGACCGAAAAATAATTTTATATACAAAATTGAAGGCGATCTTGGAATGAGTGTAAGTGATTTTAATTCATACACTTTAAAACCGCCAGAAAGAAAATCTAAAATCACCTTTAGATTGAAAGAATTGTTAGAAAAAGAATGTTCTATCTCTTTTGACAAGATTCAATCGTTTCAGTTATGGAAAAATTTAAAAATGATAGATGGAGATCTTCCAGAAATTATTGCTTTTGCTTTGTACTATAGATGGATTTACGGAAAATCTTCTGTAAAAGAAGTCGCTGAAATCTTAGAAAAAGAAGACCCTTTAAATTTTTACAATAATGAAGTTTCTGAACAAAAAATGTATGAATATAAAATTAAGAAATTTTTAGCAGAATGTGCAATGGGAATGACCTCTGAAAAAGTATGGTTAGGAGAATATGATTCTTTTGGAGGAGTTATAATCGCTAAAAATGATGGGGAAATTGTTTGTTTCCACATATATGATTTTAATCTATTTAGAAATTATTTGATTAATAATACTGTATTTGAACAAGCCTCAACAGGTGAGGATGAAAACAATCCTGGGAATCCAAGAACCAAAAAAGGTACTAAAAAGTATTATTATGGTTGGTTATATCAGGCTGAAAATGATTTAAATTTTAAAATTAATATACAAATACGATTTAAAAAATAATGGATCTTGCTAAACCAAATCGACGTTAAATACGCCTGCGAATTATTAGCATTACCAATACTAAAGCTGAAATACGCTTTGCAAAATTGTTATAGAATCTCTGTAATCGCTACCGTAAAAAAGTACAGAACCTTTTTTATTACATCGGCTTTAATCCTCAAAAAACTCAAATTTGAAATCTTAAACTAGAATCCAGTCCTTTACTCAATACCACAAATTCTCTCTTTTATTTTCCCAATATTTTATTAAGGTGTTCGGTTTTTCATACAGCAATCGGTAAATTTGAGAATAGAACATTAAATAATAAAAATTATGACAGTACAAATCAACACAGACAATAACGTAGAGGGACATGCACGCTTAAAATCATATATCCAAGATGAGGTAGCCACTACTTTGGCTCGTTTTGAGGAAAAGGTAACTCGCCTTGAGGTGCATTTAGGAGATGAAAATAGTGACAAAGGCGGAGTAAATGACAAGCGTTGTACCATTGAGGCTAGACCTATAAACATGCAGCCTGTAGCAGTAACAAACCACGCCGATACTACTGAGAAAGCTTTTCACGGCGCACTTGATAAAATAAAAAAAGTACTAGAAACCTCTTTCGAGAAAAAGAGGGCGTTTTAAACCATAGCCTTTTGGCACACTAAAAAAAATGACACTGTCTTATGGAGATAGTGTCATTTTTTTTGGTTAAGAATCTTTAGAATTGCAATAGTAGTTTTTATTATTTTAATAGTAAATTAGTATTCTCGCTGTGATTCCAAAAAGCATTGAAAAGTAGCCATTTGAGAAAACGAAATTTATTAGAACAAAATAATGGAAAACATAAAATTATTCGAAAGCCAAAAAATACGTTCCTTGTGGGATAATGAACAAGAGAAATGGTTTTTCTCCATTGTAGATATCATTGCTGCTTTAACTGATAGTAATAATCCACAAGTGTATTGGCGTGTTTTAAAAAAACGACTTTTGGCTGAGGGAAATGAAACCGTTACAAATTGTAACGGTTTGAAAATGGTAGCTCCTGATGGTAAAATGCGTTTAACAGATGTTGCTGATACAGAGCAACTATTCCGTTTGATTCAATCTATTCCTTCGCCAAAAGCAGAGCCTTTTAAACAATGGTTAGCTAAAATAGGCTACGAACGAATAGAAGAGAGTCAAGATCCAGAAAAGGCGATTGATCGTGCTATGGAAAATTATTTGAAATTAGGATACTCTACAGCATGGATTAATCAGCGCTTGAAAAGCATCGAAGTTAGAAAAGAACTCACCGATGAATGGGAAAATAGAGGTGTTAAAAAAGGGCAGGAATTTGCTTCACTTACTGATATAATTACCCAAGCTTGGAGCGGAAACACAGTAAAGCAGTACAAGAATTTAAAAGGCTTAAAAAAAGAAAACCTAAGAGATAATATGACCAACTTAGAGTTGGTTTTAAATATGTTGGCGTAAGCAACCACAACAGAGATTAGTAAAGAAAACAATCCTAAAACCTTTGCAGATAATAAAAGAATTGCCCGAAAAGGCGGTGAAATTGCTGGAAATACCCGAAAGCAAATTGAAGAACAAACGGGTAAAAAAATTGTTAGCCCACAAAATGCTAAAGTTTTAAAAGAAGATAATAATATATTAAAAGAATAGTTGAAACAACAAATTAGATGATGAACTAGTTTTAGAACGTTTTAAACCATAGCCTTTTGGCACACTAAAAAAAAATGACACTGTCTTATGGAGATAGTGTCATTTTTTTCGGGTGTATACGTAAAAGCATTGCTGGAACTGATTATTTATCAAACAGTAAGTTGGCTAGCGCCTCATCACGCTCATACACGTCTTCGTAAAAATGAATCACACCATCTGGATCTACCCAAGCGGTAAAATAACCTATGTAAACCGGAATTTTATTTTTTAGGGTGTACCATTTTTCATCGCCGGTATCCATGGCGGCATTAATTTTTTCAGGATTCCATTTTGGGTCGTCTTTCATGATGGCTGCCGCTAGTTGTCTTGGTTTTGCAACCCGAATGCATCCATGGCTAAAAGCGCGGTCTTCTCTGCCAAACAAACCTTTGGAGGGCGTATCATGCAAGTAAATTGAATTTGAATTGGGAAATAAAAATTTCACAAGACCTAGAGAATTATGATTTCCGGGTTTTTGTCGCACCAGATTGTCTTTCCACTCCATATTGTGTTGCTCCAAGTAATTGGGGTTTTTGGTAATAGCGGGTAAGATTTCTTTTTTAATGATGCTTTGCGGCACATTCCAGTACGGTCTAAAAACAATATACTTCATGGGCGCGCTAAAAATCACTGTTTTATTCAGGGTCTTGCCCACCACAACTTTCGACTGGAGTTCGGGTTTTCCGTCTCTAAAAAAAGTAAGTTCGTAGGCAGGAATGTTAACTACAATCAGTTCTTTGGATTTTGTGATGTCTTTTGATATCCATCTGCAGCGTTCCATATTGATCATTAAAGTCCTAATTCTACTTTCGACAGGCACATTCATGTACCGAATGTGTTTTGGCAAAATCTTTTTGTTCAAGAGATTGCCGCTTCTTTTCTTAAAGTGCAGTATTCCCTCGGCTAGTTCATCGTCATAAACAGCACTTTTAGAATCGGTAGAAATATCTTTAGTGATAAACAAGCGGGTGCGAATGGCTGCAATGGTGGCTGCGCTGTCTCCGGGTTTGTAGGACGCAACAGTAGAGTCAATAGGAATGGGTTTCCAGCCGCCTTTTTTTTCTATTTTTCTATATTCTTCAAGAACGTTTTTTAATAAATAATACTGCTTGATGGCACCTTTTTCATTTTTATGAATCAACTTAGGATCAACTAATAAGGAATCCAAATAGTCCACGTAGGATTGTTTTTGTCTTGGTAGAAACCATCCTAATTCTTTAGATTTCTCTGGATCAATTCCATGAAATACTTTGTCTACATAAAAGAAATATATCGCAGAGCACAGCAACTCCGTGTTGATATTGGGTTTTTTAGTTTCGGCAGGACTTGTGAACAAAGCATCCAGTTTTTCCTTGTAGGGTATTTTGGTTCGCACGCCTTCTTCACTGATGTTGTTGACTTTATTGTACATAACGCCAGCAAACTCATTGATGCCGTTTTTATCATACCAAATATACTTGAACTGATGTTTGCGGTACAATTGCGCCACTTCGGTTTGATACTGTTGCAAGGCGGGATGCTGGGTAAAAAAAGTTTGGATTTGAGTGCTATCAAAAGTGGCTTCAAATATAGGAGTGCTTTTTGTAGCGTTTGTGGCGAGTTCCTTTTTCTTGCAAGAAACAAAGGTCAGGAACAAGATAAAAACAAGGCAAAATACGGTAACGTACAGTTTTTTCATAAGACCAAATAATATTTTAAAAACAGCGGTTTTGTGATGCAAAATTAAGGCAAATAGGAACCTCGCCGACCACAATGGAATAGCGTCAAGCTTGTGGCAAGACTACTACTGTTTGTTTTATTTTAAATTTTTTCAAAAAGTAAAAATAGTAAATTACTGTAAATAAACGTTTTGCAAAGTAATTTTTGTTTTGTTTAACTGTATTAGGCTTACATAACAAGAGGCTTAATCCAATAATTATACAACAAATGCGCAAATACTTGTAACTAATATCTAGTTTTTATGGCGCTATTTTGTTGTTTGATACTGTTGTGAGTATAGACTAGCTTTTTGGTGCCAAATAGTTTTGTATTTCAGGCTGTGGCCAAAGATATAAAGCTGATAATCCTGTATCTTTATTTTGACGGAATGCACCCTGTAGTATGAAAAAAAGAATCTTGAATATAATAAACCATCTCAAAGCCATGCCTTACAAGAAAATCTTAAAGGGTCTTGGTATTTTT
Organism: Flavobacterium tiangeerense; assembly: GCF_007830355.1. GTDB lineage: Bacteria > Bacteroidota > Bacteroidia > Flavobacteriales > Flavobacteriaceae > Flavobacterium > Flavobacterium tiangeerense. The sequence goes on from NZ_VLKO01000005.1 coordinate 48,209, forward strand.
ATAGTGGTACTTGTGGCTGTATTGGGTCTAGTTACCGGACTATTTTCATGGTATTTTACAAGCCATAAAAAAGAAATTGTAGCACTTGTAAATGCTAAAATCAATGAAAAAAGCACTGCATCAGTAGTCATAGGTGACATAGATTATAAGTTGTTTAAGGGTTTTCCTAGCATGACATTGGCTTTAAGCCAAGTTGTAGTAAAAGATAGCATGTGGCAAGCGCACAAAAGGACGCTGCTTCGTGCCGAAAAAATCGAGTTGCGATTGAACGTCGTAGCACTTTTGGGTAACCAAATCGAAATGGATAAAATTGAAATTCAGCAGGCCAAAATCCATCTTTTTAAAGGGAAAAACGGTTTAGACAATACGCTTTTGTTTCGGGTTAAACCCAAAAATAAAGAGGACAAGAAGAACTCGCCACCATCTATTGATCAAATAATTTTAAGCCAAGTTCGGTTTATATCTGAGCATCAAGAAAACCACAAACTGTTTGATTTTGATTTCATTTCTTTGCAAAGTAAAGTACAATATGATGGAGATAATTGGCATGCCTTTGCTGATTTGAGTACGCACGCAAGAAGCATGGCATTTAACACACAAAGAGGTAGTTTTATAGAAAATAAAAAAGTGGAAGGCCTTTTGGGTTTAGATTTTAATGCCGAAAGTAATTCCATTGCTGTGGTGTCTAAGGAACTGGCCATAGGAAATACGTTTTTTGAGGTTGATGCCCGTTTTAATTTAGACCCTAATACATCACCTTTTAAAATTGCGTTAAACGCGACCTTGCTTTGGCGTGAAGCCTCAAGTTTATTGAGCAATAATATTAGTGAAAAGGTAAATCAATTTGATTTTAAAAAACCCATTCAGGTGGGCTGTACTATAAACGGAGACATGAGTAAAACAGGGGATCCAGAAATTATAGTACAAGCCAAAATAAAAAACAATGATTTAAAACTTCCTGATGGGCTAATTACAGCCTGTACTTTTGATGCTACGTTTACTAATAATTATAAAAAAGGAGCGGGTTTCAATGATGCTAATTCAGCCATTACGATTACCGATATGAAAGGAAAGTTTAAAACCATCCCTTTTGAAATTCCTATCGGAATCATTTTGAATTTGGAGAAAACAGAAGCAGCTGGAAGTTTTCGATCTAATTTCCCGATTACACAATTGAATCAAGTGATCAATAAAGAATTGATGCATTTTTCTGGCGGTCAAGCCAAAGTGAACTTAGATTTTAAATTTGATGTTCAAAAGTTACGCATTAAAAAACCCAAGTTTACTGGGAATGTTTATGTTAAAGATGCTATCGTAAATTATGGCCCACGAAATCTCACGTTTCTTAAAACCGATATACAACTTGACTTTACAGAAAAAGCGTTGCTCATTAAAAAAATTAACTTCAAGGACAATCGCAACTCGGTTTTCATGGAGGGACGAATAGACAATTTCATGACTCTGTACTATGAAAATCCAGAAAAAATGGTTGTAAATTGGGATATATACGCTCCTTTTTTAGATGTGAAACAATGTATAGGAGCCCTAACGAGTAGTAGTGGTAAACCAGTCATTAAAGAAAAATCACAGGACTCATTCTCGGAAGAGTTATATGAAGTCATAGATAAATGCCAAGTTGTACTAAAGCTAAAAGCAGATAAAATGACGTACAGCAAACTTGTGGCTACCCAAACCAAAGCAACAATTGTATTGGCAAATAATACTTTACGCGTAAATAATGGCAGCGTGCAATGTGCAGGCGGAACTGTAGATTTTGAAGGGCAATTGACTCCAGAAAAAGATCATTTTAAATGGCAGTCGGAAACAAAAATACAGAAAGTAAACCTGACTCAGTTTTTAGAAGGATTGAACAATTTTGGCATCACATCTTTTGAACCTCGCAATGTCAAAGGGAAGCTTACTGCTACTGCTACAGTGCAAGGACAGCTGCAACCTGGCGGACAGCTTAAAACCAACTCCATGACAGGTGTAGCCAAATTTGAAGTGGTAAAAGGAGCGTTGATAGATTTTAAACCTATTACTAACATTGCTAAGTTTGCCTTTCCTTTTCGGGATGTAAATAATATTTCCTTCAGTGATTTATCAGGTGATTTTAAAATAAATGGTGAAAAAATTCAGGTAAACGCTTTAAAAGTGAGTTCGAATATGCTGAATTTAGATGCAAAAGGAGTATATTCGTATGGTCGAGGAACTCGATTGGCTATGACTATTCCATTGCGAAATCCTAAAAAAGATCACTTACTCGCAACGGATAAAGAGCGAGATGAAAAACGTACCAAAGGCATCGTCTTGCACTTACTAGCCGCAGATGTCGATGGGAAAATTAAAATTAAATGGAACAAAAATCATGAATAAAGCAATGTTTTTCAGTAAGTCTGTGTGTTTATTTGCAGTAGTATTTTTTGTGTGGGGAACACCTTTTGCAACAGCACAACAGCAAAAAGATAAAGACGCCATTCATACCGTACTTAATAATTGGCATAAAGCCGCAGCAGAAGCAAACTATAAAGACTATTTTAGTTTAATGACCGATGATGCTGTTTTTATTGGCACCGATGCAACAGAGAATTGGGATAAAAAAGCCTTTCAAGCCTACGCAAAACCTCATTTTGATAAAGGTAAAGCTTGGAGTTTTACACCGCTGGAACGACATTTGTTTTTTGATAAAACTGGAACTACAGCTTGGTTTGATGAATTGCTTGACACTCAAATGAAAATTTGCAGAGGATCTGGTGTTTTGGTAAAAGTGGGTAACCAATGGCAAATACAGCATTATGTTTTATCGATGACCATTCCTAATGAAAATTTCAGTAAAGTGATCGAATTGAAAGCAGCAAGCGAGTCGATTATTATCGATAAGCTCAAGGCTAAAGGAATGAAAAACTAAGAGGTGGTACTTTTTTAAGCAACAAATAGGTTTCGTTTTCGAGAGTTTGTCTCTTGATTTTTCATTTTTTTGCTACTTTGACATTCTATCTTATATAATTCCTTAATTTTGCCCAAATATTCAAAAAAAGTGGGAAGCAAAAATAAATTAAAGAGGTTCAAAGAAAACGAGACATTCAATAACGTTTTTCAACCAACGAGAGAAGAAGTAGTAGGCGATTTATTTCCGTTGAAAGGAAAGTGGAATACTGATTTTTTTAAAAATGACAATCCATTAGTTCTGGAGCTAGGTTGCGGAAAAGGCGAATATTCTGTGGGACTTGCAGAACGATATCCAAACAAAAATTTTGTAGGTATCGATATCAAAGGCGCTCGTTTTTGGCGTGGAGCCAAAACAGCGGTTGAAACCAGATTGTATAATGTGGCTTTTATTCGAACTCAAATTGAACTCATCAACCATATTTTTGCTGAAAACGAAGTAGATGAAATCTGGATCACTTTTCCAGATCCACAAATAAAATACAAGCGAACAAAACACCGAATGACAAATTCAGAGTTTTTGCAATTGTATAAAAAAATCCTCAAAAAAGACGGTGTTGTAAACTTAAAAACCGATAGTGAATTCATGCATGGCTACACGCTAGGCTTGCTACATGGTGAAGGTCATGAGGTTTTGTATGCCAATCACAATGTGTATGTTAATGAAGGAAGTCCAGAGGAAGTAACTGCTTTTCAAACTTTTTACGAAAAACAATACTTAGAAATTAACAAAGCAATAACATATATTCGATTCAAAATCAAAGAATAGTTTTATATTTGATGCAGATATTTCTGTACTAGCACTTTGACTATGAATTTAATCACTTCCTTGTTTTTGGGTTTTATTACCGCTTTTGTAGGCATTACACCTCCGGGTTTAATCAATATGACTGCCGCCAAAGTGAATATCAAGGAAGGCAAAAGTAGTGCCTACTGGTTTGTACTAGGAGCTGTAATTGTGATCTTTTTTCAGGCGGCCTTAGCACTTTTTTTTGCCCAATTCATCAAAGAACGTCCAGATGTTATTGTGCTCTTGCGTGAAATAGGTTTTGGAATTTTTGCTTTACTCACCATTTATTTTTTGTTTTTAGCCAAAAAACCGGTTAAGAAAAAAGACAAAATCAAGAAACGAAGTACGTCTACACGTTTTTTCTTAGGCATGCTGCTCTCTGCACTTAATTTTTTCCCTATTCCGTATTATGTGTTTGTGGGGGTTACACTTGCTTCCTACAATTTATTTTATTTTGATACTACTCATGTCTTTATTTTTGTTTCTGGGGTTGTGTTAGGGTCTTTTTTAGTCTTTTATTGTTACATTACTTTTTTTCAAAAAATTCAAGACAAGACAGATTATCTCATGCGCAACATGAATACTATAATTGGCAGTATTACAGGTTTGATATCTCTTGTCACCTTAGTGAATATTGTTCGATACTATTGGGGATAATTCTTGTAACTCATTGTAGAACTCCACAATCATGACTGATACTAATTTCTTTGAACGTGTTTATGATATCGTAAGGCAAATACCGTACGGCAAAGTAACTTCATACGGCGCTATTGCAAAAGCGCTAGGAGCAGCGCGATCAGCCAGAATGGTGGGTTGGGCCATGAATGCATCACACACTCTTGAGGATGTACCTGCACACAGAGTTGTCAACCGAAACGGACTATTAACGGGCAAAATGCACTTTGATGGCACCAATTTAATGCAGCAACTTCTAGAAAACGAGGGGATTGTGGTAGTAGACAACCAGATTGTTGATTTTAAGAAACATTTTTGGCAGCCCAAAACAGCTGTTGAGTAACAATTTTAAACTGAAAATCAGTTATAATTCCTACTGATTGATAAATCAATAAATGCAATACAAATACTTTAAAATATTAACTTTTCATCCTATCTTTGTAATCTGAAATCAGTTTAAATAAAGATAATATTCTGGTGTGCAAATACCAAGTGAAAACAGTTAACGAGAAATGAAATTAGATAGAAAAGACATTCTTAAAGCTTTAGAAACAATTACTATAGCTGGCGAAGGGAAAAATATGGTAGAGAGTGGTGCAATTACAAACGTAATCACTTTTGGAGATGAGGTAGTTGTTGATTTAGTCTTGCATACACCAGCGATGCACATCAAGAAACGCGCTGAAGATGATATCAAAAAAACGATCCTTGAATTGGTTTCGGCTGATGCCAAAATTAAAATTAATACTAAAGTTGAAGTAGCTGATAAGCCAGAAATTAAAGGAAAATCAATACCAGGAATAAAAAATATTATAGCCGTAGCCTCTGGAAAAGGAGGAGTAGGTAAATCAACAGTTACAGCAAACCTAGCTGTAACATTAGCAAAAATGGGTTTTTCAGTAGGGATTTTAGATGCCGATATTTACGGACCATCTATGCCTATCATGTTTGATGTTGAAAATGAAAAACCAATATCAGTTACCGTTGATGGAAGGTCTAAAATGAAACCAGTAGAAAGCTATGAGGTAAAAATTCTATCTATTGGGTTTTTTACTGCGCCAAGCCAAGCTGTAATCTGGAGAGGACCCATGGCTTCTAAAGCTTTGAACCAAATGATCTTTGATGCTGATTGGGGAGAACTTGATTTTATGCTTATTGATTTGCCTCCAGGAACAGGAGATATTCACTTATCTATTGTACAATCATTGCCTATTACCGGCGCCGTTGTAGTAAGTACACCACAAGCGGTTGCTTTGGCTGATGCCAAAAAAGGAGTATCCATGTTCTTGTCTGAAGCTATCAATGTTCCTGTTTTAGGAATTATTGAAAACATGGCGTATTTCACACCCGAAGAGTTACCAGAAAACAAATATTACATCTTTGGTCAAGAAGGAGCTAAGAATCTTTCAGAGGATTTAGGCGTACCTTTCTTGGGGGAAATTCCAATTGTACAATCTATTCGCGAAGCTGGAGATTATGGTCGTCCTGCAGCCATGCAAATGGCCTCAGTAGTAGAACATATTTTTGATGAGGTAACCCGCAATGTAGTGCGAGAGGTAGTAGCTCGAAACGAGAGTTTACCAGCCACCGAAGCAGTAAAAATAACAACAATGGCCGGTTGCTCAGCTGTAAAAAAATAATATTAGAATCTTTTGAAAATGATTTATAATCTTTCAATTTTCTAATCTTTCAATCTTTAAATAAAGAAAATGACAACAGAAGAATTAACAATAGAAGTTCAAAAAGCACTCGAAGAAATAAGACCTTTCTTGAATTCAGATGGCGGCGATATTACACTTATCTCCATTGAAGATGACAAACATGTAAAGGTTCGTCTTGAAGGAGCTTGCACCAGTTGTAGCGTAAACCAAATGACGCTGCGAGCAGGTGTTGAAACAACCATCAAAAAATTTGCTCCTCAAATAGAGACTGTTGTCAATATTTTATAACATCAGTATGGCGTGACCCTTTTATTAAAATAGGCTACCAGTAGTACAACTGAGTGGCCTATTTCAATAAAACGGTCAGGCTATCCGCTCCGCTTTGGCGGATTGCTTCTATCCTTCACGCGGGCGCAACTAACAACATAATCGTAACACACACACACTAGAATAGCATGGATGTATTAATCAAAATAAAAGATAGAGAAGGAGTAGTGCATGAATTACAAGCTCCTACAGATATGGCAATGAATATTATGGAGCTTTGTAAAGCTTATGAACTTCCTGTAGAAGGAACTTGTGGCGGTATGGCTATGTGTGCTTCTTGCCAATGCTATGTTTTAAATGATGTTGCCCTGCCAGAAATGGGTGATGATGAAGAGGCTATGCTGTCTGAAGCTTTTTATGTTAAATCAAACAGCCGTTTGGGATGCCAAATCCCAATTACCGAAGAGTTAGAAGGATTAGAGTTAGAACTAGCTCCTGAAAATTAAGCAAAAGTTACCACCAACATACAACCTCAAATAATGAAAATTATTTGAGGTTTTTTTTTATTCAAAATAAAAGAGATATATTCGTACAGTACAAAATCACATTTCAATTTTTCATTACGAATACATGAACCTTACGACCTATTCTCCTGGATTGCATAAACTAGTTACCTTGCAAGTTCAGGACTCTCAAAAATTAACGGATAGTGCCGGTTTCACTAAGGTTACAGAAGAAATTTTGACTCAATTTTCGCTAGAAAAAGTAGGTGTCGTAGTTCATGATTTCGAAAATAGGAGTTTCACTATTTCATTTTGCCTCAAAGAATCCCACATTTGTATTCACACTTGGCCAGAGTACAACCAGCTCACTTTAGATGTCTATTTGTGCAATTATTTACAAGACAATTCACAAAAAGTAAAAGATGTAATGGCTGCCTATGTGGCTTATTTTGATGGGGTGCTTATAAAAGATTTCGAAATTAACAGATAATACGTATGGAAGTTACCTGTACAAATTGCAATCATACCACACAATTAGATCTAAACTTTGATGTAAAAATCTATGCGTGTACCAATTGCGTTTATGTTTATCAAGAACGAGATGGTTTACGATTTAAAGATCAATTAAGACCATTTACATTTTCAGATCAATTACAAGTGGGTCAAGTAGGTATTTTTAACAATACCGATTACACCATTACGGGGATTTTGGTCAAAGAAAATGAAGGATTTGAATGGACGGAATACATCCTGCAAGGCAAAGAAAATTTTTTATATCTATCCGAAGCCGATGGGCACTGGATCATTCTTGAAGAAATAGAATTTGCTTCAAAAGTAGGGAATCATCCATTAACGGTTGATTATGAAGAACTAACTTTTGACAGATACGATTATTTTTATCCCAAATTAATAGCGGCTCGCGGTTTTTTTGACTTTGATATTTTTGAGAAAGCAGAGCTCATTGAATATATAAATCCGCCTCAAGTACTTTCTTTTGAACGAAATGGAAGTGAACAAAATGCTTTTTTGGGGAAACACATTTCTAAAGCAGCAATTAAAAAAGCTTTCAAAGCTTCTTATTTACCCACTAAAGTTGGTGTAGGAATGGTGCAGCCTTTTCTGTTTAACTTGCGTAATTTAGCCATTACTCTATGCTGTGTTTTAGCATTAATTTTAGTGTCTAATTGGTATTTGAACAAAGAGCGTGTTCGAACAGAAGTCCTGGATACCCAATTAGCATTGGCAAACTTTAATTCTAAAGATTTTGTAAGTCCTAGTTTTACCCTTACCGGTAGCGCTGCACCATTAAAGGTACAATTGTATGCACCCGTGAGCAATTCGTGGGTCAATGTTCAAGTAGCACTTATCAATGAAAAAACAGGTGAAGAAGTCTACGCTAGTAAAGATATTGAGCATTATTCAGGCTACACAGATGGTGAGTCATGGTCCGAAGGTTCAAATTCGGAGGAGTTTAATTTGTGTGGTATTCCTGCGGGAACCTATCATTTGAACATCACCCCAATGAAAGCTCCTGAAGATGTGAATAGTGATTTTATAAATGTAAAAGTGGTTTGGAGCGAGCCTTCATCCAGAAATATTTGGCTCATTTTAATAATTATGGTTGTTTTTGTACTGATCTTGTATTATATAGAGAAAAATTTCGAAGCTAAAAGATGGGGAGAAACTAACGAGTCTTTTTTTAATTCTTAAGTATGGATAAGATTTTAGATTTTATGCGCAGTAATGCTCTTTCACTTGTGATAGGAGCTATTTTTTACGCTTTGTTTTTATATTACAACACCTCTGGCAGTCAGCTATGTGATTGCGAATCTACCGAAAATTATAAACCGTCATCTGTACACTCACGTGGTGCAGTAAACCGTTTTTATCATAAATAAATTAATTTTAAACTATCAAATATGGATTTTATCGCTTCAAAACCTATTTTAAACTCGCTTGTTTTTTCACTTTTAGGAATTATCATTTTGCTGATAGCGTACTTTATTATTGAAAAACTAACTCCCGAGAATACTTGGAAACAAATTACAGAAAAAAATAATACCGCTGTAGCTATTGTCTTTGGTGCACTTATTATTGGTTTTTCAATGATTATTAGTGCCGCAATACATGGGTAAAAAATTTTTAAAGTTTGAATACCTGCTGCTTTTTGCTGTTTTTACAATTGCAACTTGTGGTTTGGTATATGAATTGGTTGCAGGAACATTGGCCAGTTACTTATTAGGCGATTCGGTAAAACAGTTTTCGTTTATCATAGGGGTTTATCTTTTCGCTATGGGAGTGGGTTCTTATTTTGCTAAATTCCTAACAAAGAACATGCTCAACACTTTTGTAGAAATTGAAATCTTGGTTGGGCTTATCGGTGGTTTAAGTTCTGTTGTACTGTTCTTGCTGTTTGAGAGCGTATACTCTTTTCAATTTATTTTATACCTGTTAGTGTTTATAACGGGCTGTCTTGTGGGACTTGAAATCCCATTGTTGATGAACATTTTAAAAGACAAAGTACAGTTTAGAGACTTGGTTTCTAATGTGTTTACTTTTGATTATATCGGAGCATTATTGGCATCCATATTATTTCCGTTAGTGTTGGTTCCTAAACTCGGAATCATGGGAACTTCCTTGTTTTTTGGGATGATCAACGTGAGTATTGCCATTGCCTTGTGCTTTCTTTTAAAAGCCGAATTGAAGAGCGTGTATCTATTAAGGACGAAAGCCATTGGAGCTTTCTTAATCTTGTTTATAGTGTACTTGTTTTCAAATTCTATTTTGTCGTATTCTGAAGGGAAACTGTACGGTGAAAACATTATTTACTCAAATGCAACTCCCTACCAGCGCATTGTGCTTACTCATAACAAGAGCGATTACCGCTTATACTTGAATAATAATTTGCAATTCAGTTCAACAGATGAATACCGATATCATGAAGCACTGGTGCATCCTGCTATGTCTATGGCCAAAAAAGTAGATAATGTGTTGGTTTTAGGCGGTGGAGACGGATTAGCCGTTCGAGAAATTTTGAAATACAAAGATGTAAAGCATGTCACTCTTGTAGATCTTGATGAAGGAATGACCAAGTTGTTTCAAACCAATTCTGTTTTGACTAAATTCAATCAAAATTCCTTGAATAATGCCAAAGTAGAAGTACTCAACAAAGATGCTTTTGTATGGGCTAAGAATACCAAAAAACAATATGATGTAGTGGTGGTGGACTTTCCAGATCCTTCAAATTACAGTTTAGGGAAGTTGTATTCTTGGAGTTTTTACAGTACCCTCAAACAAATTTTAACTCCTGATGCCGTGGTGGTAGTGCAAACAACCTCGCCGTATTTTGCTCCAAAATCGTTTTGGTGTATCAATAAAACCATGATGGAAGTTTTTCCTCAGGTGGATGCGTATCACGCCTATGTTCCTTCTTTTGGAGAATGGGGATTTTCAATTGCTATGAATGGGTTTCAAACTAATTTTAACACCGTAAACAGGCAAGTAGAAGGGTTGCGTTTTTACAATTATCAGTTTGATAAATTCAATTATTTTGCCAAAGATATGATTTCAAAAGACATTGAAATCAATCGATTAGATAACCAAATTTTAGTGCGCTACTTTGATGAAGAATGGGGAAAATTATAATACCTCGAGACGCTTTTTTGTAAAGACGGTTGCATTAGCTTTATTAGCAGTTCCATTTTTACAGGCATGTCAAGAAAAGGTAATTCAGGTTCTTATTCGTTTGTCTGGCACCAATCATATTTTGGGGCACCGATTGCGCACCAAAAACTTTCCAAAACCAACCAAACAAATTCATATTCCCTATTTAATTGTAGGAGGTGGAATATCTGCACTAAGTGCTGCTAGGCAATTTTCAAAAAAAGGAATTCATGATTTTTTAGTGGTGGAATTAGAAAATCATTTGGGAGGAAATTCATCAAGTGGAGAAAATAAGTATTCTAAATATCCGCTAGGAGCGCACTACTTACCATTACCTAATAAATCCGATCAAGAACTGCTTGATTTTCTAGAGGAAGAAGCCATTATTCAAGGTTATGATCATAAGGGTTTTCCAATATTTGATGTGCAACAACTCACATTTGCACCAGATGAAAGATTGTTTTATAGAAACAATTGGCAGGAAGGTTTGGTACCAAAAACAGGAAACACGCCAAATGAGGATGCACAAATTCAAGATTTTTTCTTGAAGATGAGCACTTTTAGAGCGGGTAAAGATAAGAACGGAGTGTATTATTTTGATATTCCGTTATCCAAATCTTCTCAGGAACCATCCATACGAGCTTTAGATAAATTGACAATGCAACAATGGATCACGCAAGAAGGATACACAGCGCAACCACTCTTGAATTATATTGATTATTGCTGTAGAGATGATTTTGGTTTGGGGATCAAAGAAGTTTCGGCTTGGGCCGGTATTCACTACTTTGCAGCTCGTAAGCAGGACACGGCTCCAGATGGAAATGATACCGTACTTACTTGGCCAGAAGGCAATGCACGTTTGGCTTCACATTTAAAGAAATATACTCATTCTAAAACACTAACCAATCACATTGTATTTGATGTAAAAATTGAAAACAATAAAGTAATTGCTGCCACATTTGATGCGCAAAATCAATCTTCACTTGAGATAATTGCCGATAAGGTTATTATGGCTACACCTCAGTTTGTCAATCAATACTTTTTTAAGGATCGAAAAAAAATCACCAAAGATTTTCACTACGCGCCTTGGTTTTTGGCAACTCTCGTAGTTTCAGAACTTCCAGATAATGGTAGTTTTCCCTTGTGCTGGGACAATGTAATTTATGGTTCAAAAGGGTTGGGGTATATCTACGACCAACACCAAACGGTACAGCAAATCCAACCGAAGAAAGTGATTACGTATTATTATAGTTTTTCAACACTTGAGATTAAGAAAAACCGCCGACTGTTGTACTCCCAAAAAGAAAACTATTGGAAACAAATAGTTCTTGACGATTTAAAAATGGCGCATCCCACCATTGAAAGTTTTATAGAGGACATACACATTCATCGTTTGGGACATGGAATGATTAGTCCTGTTCCGGATTTTATTTTTGGTCAAGCCAAAAAAGAAGCTTCAGCTAGCATTGATAATCGGATTTTCTTTGCTCATTCTGATTTGGCTGGAATTTCAATTTTTGAAGAAGCATTTCATCAAGGTATTAACATTGTAAACACAATTCTAGATGGAGCAGCCGTGGATTGATAAGCCCAAAACAGATGTTGTTTTTATTCTAGCGCCTGCTTTTTTTGTGGTTACTGTCGTTTTTTTATTTCAAGATACGTTACAGTATGTGGAGGAGCATTTTTCCTTTTATACCTGGTTGTTTCTGATTGTTTTTATAGATGTGGCGCATGTGTATGCTACCTTGTTTAAAACGTATTTTGTTCCAGAGGTATTTCGAAAAAGATGGTCTTTATTGATTTTTCTTCCGATTTTATGTTTTGTAATTGGTATGATTCTCTTTAGTTTTGGAAGCCTTGTCTTTTGGTCAGTCTTGGCGTATGTAGCTGTTTTTCATTTTATAAGGCAGCAATATGGATTCATGCGCTTGTATTCACGCAAAGAAGTTAAAACCAAGTGGAGTACTTTTTACGATGCTTTAGTTATTTATACCGCTACAGGATATCCTATGTTGTATTGGTTTTTTTCAACACCTAGAGCCTTCAACTGGTTCACGCCCCACGATTTTGTAAAACTCGAACATCAAGGAATTTTAAGTGTTTTGGGTTGGGTTTACGCACTAATTCTAGTAAGTTATCTAGTTTTTACGGGGTATAAATATGTAAAAGATCAGTATTTTAATATTCCAAAAAACGCCATTATTGCAGGAACTTTTTTATCATGGTATTTCGGAATCGTATATTTTAATAATGATTTGGTTTTTACGTTACTCAATGTGGTGTCTCATGGTATTCCGTATATGGCTTTGATTTATCTTAATGATATTCAAAAAAAAACTACCAATACATATCGTTTTTTAGGTTCTCTGCGCGGTGCTAAAGGAGTACTTCTTTTTATTAGTTTTGTGGTTTTTATCGCTTTTTGCGAAGAATATTTTTGGGAAATATTGGTTTGGAACGATCAGTTTGCTGTTGCTAATTATGATTTTTCCAGCTGGCAATTTATCTTGGTTCCCTTACTCACAGTACCTCAATTCACTCATTATTTACTAGATGGTTTTATTTGGAAATCCAAGAAGTAACTTTTCAATTTGAAAAGAATAATTGTTGCTACTGCAAAAAAAAATCCTGATGATGAATCAGGATTTGCAATATGTTAAGGCAGACTTTTTACTAATCAGCTAGCATTTTTTCAGGAATTAATTGTTCTTCTATAGCATCCCAAAGACCAATTCTTTTTTCTAATGCCATTTTCGAAACTTCCTCCACATCTGACCATTTTTGTTCGTCAGTACCACAAAGCTCTGTAATCATTTTCATGGCCATTGGTCCGTGTTCGTCAGCGTCAAGTTCAATATGTCTTTCAAAATAATAGATAAGTTTACTCAAGTCTGTTTCAGGGAAATTAGCTTGAAAGTTTTTTAAGATTTCAGTAAACATACTAGGAATCAAATCTTCTCTGCCAAAAGTGAAAGCAGCGGCAATTTCATGAGATTTACCTTCTTCAATAACTCGGAAAGTAAAGTCTAAAAAAGCTTTAATGTTGGGATGTAAATTACTTGTTTTAATCGCTACAAAAATATTTTTCAAAGAGTCTACCTCCTGTAAAAAGCCTTTGATTCCATTGGTATCTGCTTGACACGCTTCCATGGCTTCAATATACATTTCATAATGACTGGAGCGTTTACCATCAAGAGTCAAATCAGACTCTTCGGCTAATACAATTTCATTGATTAAATATCTCGTTTCAGGATTTGGAGTAGCAAACCATGGCGTTGCTGTGCAGGTAAGTTTAGACTGAAGCGCTTTTAAAAGTGACATAAAGTCCCAAACAGCGTAGACGTGATTCTCTAGAAAACATTGTAAATCTTCAATTGTTCTCACTTTATTGTACAATGTGTGCTGCAGTAATTGTTCTTTTTGTGATTGAATACTATTGTTTATAGTGGCAATATTCATAGGTGGTATTTTTGTGTAAAGATAAAAAAGCTTCTTGTTTCCAAGAAGCCTTTGTTATCATTTTTAAGTATACTTTAATAAACGTTTACTACTACTTAAAAGCTGGAATTCCAGTAATATCCATACCTGTGATTAGCAAGTGAATGTCGTGTGTCCCTTCGTATGTAATTACAGATTCTAAGTTCATCATGTGGCGCATAATTGAGTATTCTCCAGTAATCCCCATTCCACCTAAAATTTGTCTGGCTTCACGAGCTATATTGATAGCCATGTCAACATTGTTTCTTTTGGCCATTGAGATTTGAGCCGTTGTTGCTTTTCCTTCGTTTCTTAAAACGCCTAATCTCCAAGTTAGCAATTGTGCTTTGGTGATTTCAGTAATCATTTCGGCCAATTTCTTTTGTTGCAATTGTGTTCCTGCAATTGGTTTGTCAAACTGAATTCTTTCCTTGGCATAACGCAAAGCGGTATCGTAGCAATCCATAGCGGCACCAATAGCGCCCCAAGCAATTCCATAACGAGCCGAGTCTAAGCAACCAAGTGGTGCTCCTAATCCAGATTTATTTGGTAAAAGGTTTTCTTTTGGAACCTTTACGTTGTCAAAAATTAATTCTCCTGTAGATGATGCACGAAGCGACCATTTGTTGTGTGTTTCTGGAGTAGTGAAACCTTCCATACCGCGCTCTACAATCAAACCGTGAATTCTACCTTCTTCATTTTTAGCCCAAACTACGGCAATATCAGCAAACGGTGCATTAGAAATCCACATTTTGGCACCATTTAAAAGGTAATGGTCACCCATGTCTTTAAAGTTGGTAGTCATTCCACCCGGATTAGATCCATGATCAGGTTCGGTCAAGCCAAAACAACCCATGAATTCTCCAGTAGCTAATTTTGGTAAATATTTCATGCGTTGCTCTTCGTTTCCATATTTCCAAATAGGATACATCACTAAAGAGGATTGAACAGATGAAGTAGAACGAACACCAGAATCTCCGCGCTCAATTTCTTGCATGATTAAACCGTATGATATTTGGTCTAAACCAGCACCGCCGTACTCAACAGGGATGTATGGACCAAAGCCACCAATTTCACCCAAACCTTTTATAATTTGTTTCGGGAATTCAGCACGTTGTGCAAAGTCTTCAATAATAGGCGATACTTCTTTTTTTACCCAAGCACGTGCAGAATCACGCACTAGTTTGTGTTCTTCCGTTAGTAAATCGTCTAAGTTATAATAATCTGGTGATTGAAATAAGTCTGGTTTCATGGTTTAGTACTTTTTATAGCTACAAATTTACATAAAGAAATATAACAAAAGCATTAACAATTGTTATATTTTTATATTTTCATAATTTATTTGTCAAATGAAATCCTTCAGTAAAACTTAAGTTGCAATATTTTTATGTTGTAATTTAATTTGCTTTAAATAAGCAACTTCTTCTTCTAATTTTGCGGTGTACTTAAGCATAATATTTAATGTATCTTTTGGTATTGAAATAATTTGTAGACCGATAGCATTATCATTAATAACACAATTATCATTAGTTACAATATTTGGAACTTCTTTTTTAATTTCCTCGATAGAAGTTTCAAGTACATTAGATAGTTTTTCGAATTCTTTCTCAGTTATTGGTGATTTTCCATTTTCTTTACGAGAATAAGTAGTTTGCTCCATTGCCATTTTAATAGCCATTTGTTTTTGCGTCAAGCCTTTTTTTATTCTAATTTCTTTTAAGTTCATTTTAGTGGTTGATTTGGTTCTTACAAATATATGCGCATATTTTTTTCCTATGAAATTTATTTTATAATTATTTTCTTCTAAATTAACAAAGTATATTTGGATTAGATAATCAATACGGACGTTGTAAAGTAGTCAGTGCACGGGCAAAATATAAAATTCTGTATTTCTTTTAATCTTTAAATATTAACAAAATTAAACTAAGAAAAATTTTAAAAAACTGTCGAGAGAAGAATTGAAAAATGTGCTTGGTGGGCAAGGTTGTAGTATAGCTATTCAAAGTGCTGATGGATCATGGACAACAAGACAAGGTACATGTCAAAGAGAACTTAGAATAACATCAATTGAGCCTAGTCTGTTCGATCTTGCTATGGAAGTTTTAGGTCCAAAAATGTATTGTGAAACCGGATTAGGTAACATAAAACTTACTTCAAATGGGGGACATTCCAGATGTTAAAAAATGATTAAATTGAACAAAGACTGTTTGAATGCAGTCTTTGTTTCAATATTAAAAATAATATTTCTAAGTGTTTCTAATGAAATATTTTAAATCTTAAAATTGATAAATGAAAATCAAAATATTTTTTTGGCTATTTTTAATAATACATTTTTCTTGCTCGGATAAGAGTTCTAGTACTAGAATCAAAGGTAATATTCCAAATTTACCTGATGGCATTTTGTATTTATATAAAGATGTTTACAATAATCGAATTGATAGCGTACAAACAAAAAATGGTCAATTCACAATTGAACATAACTGGAGTGCAAACGAAACTTATCCTTTTGTCTATTTAGGGATCGACCATGTAGATTCAAAGGGTATTTTGAGAGCTTTTTCTTTCAAAACAAACGCTAGATTTAAAGGTTCAGCTTACAACTCACAATTTTTTTTATCGGATTCTTTAATTTCACTTGATGGAGAATTTACTGAATTTAAACAAGATGGTGTTGAACTGCCTGAGAAGGTAAAAATAGTAACAATGCCAAAAATAAAAGCGGGTTATCAAACAAACGCATTATTTAATTCTGATGGTGATATGTTTACTAACATATCAAAAAACACATATGAAAAAATTGAAGCGAAAATAAAACAGTATCCAAATTCATATCACTTATTATATCAAATAAACAACAATAGAAATAGTTTTACAGCAACGCAAAACCAAGATTTTTTAAGCTTATTTAAAGGAAGAATTGTTGCGAGTGAAATTTTTGAAAAATTAAAAACGTATAACAAAAAAAGATTTGACAGAAAACAAATCAAACTTCCGTTACTGTTGAATAACAAAGACGAAAAAACAGAAATTTTAAATACAAAATATAAAAAGCACGTTGTTGTTTTCTGGGCAAGCTGGTGTGGACCTTGCAGGCAAGAGATTCCAGAATTGAAAAAAATGCACCTTCAACATAAAAAAAATATTGAGTTTGTTTCTATTTCAATAGATGCTAAAGAAAAGGCTTGGAAAAAAGCTTTAGAACAAGAAAACATGTCATGGAAACAACTTTTTGTAAATGAAGAGTCAGTAAATTACGAGCAAATTGAAATATTTTTTCAACTTAGTAGCTCGATACCGTACATGGTTTTGTTAGATGATAATATGAATGTTATACGGTCAAGTGTCGGTTTAATGACAGGAATAGAGTTGGATAAATTTATTTCAGAATAATTCTCTTATCAACTAAAAATATGGATATTTTTTATAAAAAACTCAAAGTCTCACAAGATGAGTTTTTGTTTCAATTTCAGTCACATCCAAATTACCCTTCTGTATTGTCATTCAGCGATACTTTAACATTTTTAGGTTTTAAGAATGAAGTTTATGAGATTGAGAAAGAATTTTGGCTTGAGCTACCTCAAAAATTTATTACTATTTATGAAAATAAATATACTATTGTAGAAGGATTAGATGATAACTATTTGGTATCAAATGATAAAGTTGAGAAAATTTCAACTGATAAATTGTATAATGATTCTGAAAATATTGTTTTACTTTTTGATGATAATGAAGAAAATGAATATAGTACAGACAGATTGACGATAAATAATAAATGGTTCATTAGATTTTTGATGAGTTTAATCATTGGATACTCTTTCTTTACTCATAGTCATGTCTTATTTGTATTTAATATTTTTAGCATTTTTGGCTTATATGTTTCATTGGAATTGTTTAAAACAAAATTTGGACGAAAATCTGCTGTTATAAATTCAATTTGTACTGGTTCTGGAAAAGTATCTGAGACAAATAATAGTTGCACAAAAATTTTTAAATCTGATAAAATTAATTTTATAGGATTAAAACTCTCAGATTTTAGTTTAGTCTATTTTTTTGGTTTACTATTTGTTGGATTATTTATTAGAGAAAACTATTTTATCTTAAAATATCTCTCTTTTTTGTCCGGAATAGTAATTTGTTATTCATTATATATTCAACTTTTTATCGAAAAAACTTTTTGTAAAATTTGTTTATTAATAATCGTTACTCTTTTGTGTCAAATGATTGTTAGTATATTTTTCATTAATATAATTGTTAGTGTTGATGTGTTATTTATTTCTGTCTTTAGTTTTTTAGTCATATTCTCTCTTGTCGCATATATTAATAGTATTTTAGATGAAAAGGAAAAAAATCATATATTGAACGTAAAGAATATTAGATTTAAAAAAAATTATTCTATTTTTAAACGAGAGCTCCAGGAAAAAAAATATAATTTTCATATTAAAAACGATGAGTTTAGGTTTGGCAGTAAGGACTCTAGACTAAATATTTCTTTAATTACTAATCCATATTGTGGATATTGTGCGGAGATCTATAAAATCATAAGAAAAATTATTAAAAGATATCCAGATATTTCTTTGCAATTAAGATTTAGTTATTTACCAATTAATGCAGATCATAATTTAACATTATTAATTACAATTTTCAGAAATATATATACAAAGAAAGGAGCAGATTTTTTCTTAGAAGCAATAGAATTTTGGCATGATAGAAACGATATAGAAATTTTTCTAAATGAATATAGCCAATTTACACTTGAAACTGAAATGGATGGAATAATCGATTTAGCCGAAGAGAATATTTCTTTTGGATTAACATACACGCCACAAATTTTAATTAACAATTACTTATTTCCTGTTTTATATGAAAGAAATGATATTTTTTATTTTTTGGATAATTTAATTGAAGATGAAGATATTTTAAATGAATGCAATTAACAATTTTCCAAATTATAAACAAACTGAATCAAAGGATTGTGGTCCAACTTGCATAAAAATCATTGCTAAGTATTTTGGTCGTTTACTTAGTATTAAAATTTTACGTGAGATATCGGAAACTACACGAGTAGGTACTAATTTGTTAACACTTAGCGATGCAGCTGAAAATATAGGTTTTAGAACGTTAGGTGTCAAAATATGTGTTGATGATTTGTTAGATGCTCCTTTGCCTTGTATTTTGCATTGGAATAAAAACCATTACGTAGTTTTATATAAAATTAGAAGAGGTAAATTCTATATTTCTGATCCAGCTCTTGGGTTATCAATTTATGAGCAAAACGATTTTATAAAATTTTGGATTGGGAACAATGCCGATGAAACTACTCAAGAAGGCATTGCTTTATTATTAGAAGCTTCACCGAAATTTTTTCAATCTGAATTTGACAAGGAAGAGAATAAGGGGTTTGGTTTTGGTTTATTATCCCAATATGTATGGAGATACAAGTCTTTTTTAGTTCAGTTAAGTCTAGGTTTATTGGCTAGTAGTTTGTTGCAACTTATTTTTCCTTTTTTGACACAAAGCATTGTTGATGTTGGGATTCAAAATCAGAATATTCATTTTATTTATTTAGTCCTCTTTGCGCAATTGTTTCTTTTTGCTGGAAAGACAGGATTAGAACTCATTAGGAGCTGGATACTCTTGCATCTTTCGACTAGAATAAATATTTCCTTAATCTCAGATTTCTTTATAAAGTTAATGAACTTGCCCATTTCATTCTTTGATGTTCGAATGACTGGAGATATAATGCAACGCATTAACGATCATCATCGTATAGAAAAAATTCTGACTACCTCATCTCTAAATGTATTGTTTTCTGTTATCAATATGTTTATTATGGGAGGGGTTTTGGCGTATTATAATCTTCAAATTTTCTTTGTTTTCTTCGCAGGAAGTATACTGTATTTTGGTTGGATTACTCTGTTTCTTAAAAGAAGAAAAGAACTAGATTATAAACGATTTTCGGAGGTGAGCCAGGAGCAAAGCAAAGTGATGGAGCTCATTAATGGTATGCAGGAAATTAAACTACACAATGCCGAAAAACAAAAACGCTGGGGATGGGAATATGTGCAAGCCCGATTGTTTCGAGTATCTATAAAAGGATTAGTGCTGGAACAAACACAAACTATTGGTTCTTCAGTTATAAATGAATTAAAGAATATTTTCATCATTTTTCTTTCGGCAAAACTGGTCATTGATGGATCAATTACCTTGGGAATGATGATGGCAATAAGTTCTATTGTAGGGAGTTTGAATGGTCCTATTACCCAACTTATTGAGTTTGTGCGAGAACTGCAAGACGCCAAAATTTCATTGTCGCGCTTGTCTGAAATTCACGAAAAAGAAGACGAGTCACAACAAGAAATGAATCAAACTCATGATATTCCGCAAAACAGTGATATTGTTATAAAGGATTTATGTTACCGCTATCTAGGCTCGGACATTCCAGTATTAGATAATCTGAATTTAAAGATTCCAGCTCACAAAGTAACGGCTATCGTCGGTGTTAGCGGAAGCGGGAAAACTACTTTAATGAAATTATTACTTAAGTTCTATGCCCCAGATAAAGGCGAAATCAATTTAGGGAATACCCAACTCAAAAACATTGCGCAGAAATCTTGGAGAGCTAATATAGGTGCTGTTATGCAAGAAGGATTTATTTTTAATGATACGATTGCTAATAATATTGCCATAGGGGTTGATTTAATTGATAAAGAGCGGCTGGTATATGCCGCAGATGTTGCTAATATTACTGAATATATTTTAGGGTTACCTTTGGGATACAATACTAAAATAGGTTCAGAAGGAATGGGAATGAGTACAGGGCAAAAGCAGCGATTGCTCATTGCTAGAGCAGTTTATAAAAACCCTGAAATGTTGTTTTTTGATGAAGCTACTTCAGCTTTAGATGCTAATAATGAAAAAGTAATTATGGGTAAATTGGATCTCTTTTTCAAAAACAAAACAGTAGTGGTTATAGCGCACCGCTTGAGTACCGTAATGAATGCAGATCAAATTGTAGTCCTTGACAAAGGGAAAATCATTGAAATTGGAACTCATTCGGAATTGGTAGAACAAAAAGGGAATTATTTTGAATTGGTTAGAAATCAATTACAATTAGGAAATTAACAGCTATGGAAGAAAATAGTACTACTTTCGAACTAAGAAGTGAAGAAGTTCAAGATATTCTTACTCGTGTTCCGCACTGGATGATTCTCTGGGGGACCGTTTTAATTTTTGCTATCATTGTGATGCTCTTTTTTGTGTCTTGGTTTTTGAAATATCCAGATATCGTTAGTACAGAGGTGGTAATTACCACTAATATTCCCCCTGAGAAGATAGTGGCTAAAACTACGGGAAGAATCGAGGCTATTTTAGTAAGAGATAAAGAAGTAACTACAGGGAACACAACACTTGCTATAATTGAGAATAATGCCAATTATAAAGATGTATTTGTTTTGAAGAACTATATGGAACATTTTGATTTAAACGGAACTACAAAATTTCCTTTTCATTTACTTGATAATGCACAATTAGGAGATGTAGAAAACGCGTATGCTATTTTTCAAAAAGAGTATATTGCCGAGGAGTTAAATTCGCAATTGCAACCTTTCCAATTGGAAAATAATTCGCAACGTTCCGAGAATGCTCAGTTAAAAGAACGTTTACGCTTATTAGAACAACAAAAAACAATTAATGAAAGTGAATTGCAACTTCAAAAAAATGATGTCAATCGTTTTGAAATTTTATACAATAAGGGAGTTGTTTCTGCGCAGGATTTTGAAAATAAAAAATTAGGATATCTTCAGGCTGACAAGAATTATAGAAGTTTATTGTCTTCAATTTCTCAATTAAAATCATCCTTGATTGATAACACAAGGTCAAGTCAAAGCTCACAAATAAATGGAACAAGAGAAAATGTAAACTTAGATCGTAATGTTACCCAGGCTTTTTACCAATTAAAAAAAGCAATAAAAGATTGGGAATTGATTTATACATTAAAATCCTCTGTTGAAGGAACTGTTTCTTTTTTGCAAGTTTGGAGCAAAAATCAAACTATTGTTTCAGGAGACAATGTTTTTTCCATTATACCAACCGTAAAAGAAGGTTACGTTGGTAAAGTGAAAGCTCCTGTATTGAATTCCGGTAAAATAAAAGTGGGACAAAAAGTAAATATTCGCTTGTTTAATTTTCCAGATAGGGAATTTGGTGTTTTGAGTGGCAAAGTAAGTAATATTTCTTTGGTGCCAGACAAAGATGGTAATTTACTAATAGATGTGTCTTTGTCAAAAGGATTAGAGTCTTCTTATAAAAAGCAAATCCCCTTTCAGCAAGAGATGAAGGGGTCTGCAGATATCGTGACCGAAGATTTAAGATTAATAGAACGTTTGTTGTATCAATTTAGAGATGTGTTTAATGTACAAAGTCAAACCACTACATCTTAAAATAAAATTCCCTAGTTAGATCAATGTATTTTGGAGTGTAAACGTGTCTTGCGGTTTCGATAATTAATTCTTCAATTGGAAAATGTATTGTTTCTTTTCGGCTAAAAGCAAATAATGTACGTTTGATTTCCGTGGTTGGTGTTCCTTTGACGCGAGTGATTTTTAAGGGATATAATTCTTATTCATTGGCTATAGCCAAAAGTTTTCTTCTTCTTTGTAAGGAATGATTACGGAGAACATTCCGTTTTCAGAAAGCAATAAATCTGCGGCTTCGATTAATTCTTCAAAAGGCATTGCATCAGCAAAACGGGCGATATCACGTTGGTCATTTTCTGTTCTGTAATCTTCTGTATAAAAGGGAGGGTTGGATACAATTACATCGTATTGCTGCGCCAGTTCGCTATCGCTCGGTTCGTCTTCCGTTGCTTCAATAAGTTCATCAAAACCTGTAGTCAATCTTTAATAGTACATATCGAGATAACAAACGATATTCAGTAGAAGATACAGAGATATCACTCACATAGTATTCGGTGAATTTTTTAGTATTGAAAAGATTTTTGCCAGAGAGAACAAACGATAATTTATTATCTTTAACAGTGTACTTTGATTCTAAATCTAAAAAGTAATATCGGTTGTTGTTTTTATTTAGGTTGCCAAAAAAGTACCTTTCACTTTGAATATCGACATTGAATTTTTTAGAAAAATTAAAATTCAAATCTAAAAAACTCATATTGTTTGTATTTGTATTTACAATCGATGTCTCCACTTCGCTTGTTGTCCATTTACTACCGATATGATAGTTGAAAATCCCTTTAAAACCTGATCTCAGTTCAAAGCCATAATTGTAATTGTTTGCGATTACTTCCCTTAAGTTGGTGCTATTCACAATGTTTTTATAATTGGATTTCGAATAACTCGAAGTCAGTTTTAGATTGGAACTAATATATTTAATGAAATAATCAGCATTAGTACTCAAACTAAACATATCACGGTTATTGATAATGATTTTTTCTGTTTGCGAATAATTAGGAGCTAAAGTAGTGTTAGTGGAATAAAAATCATGGTCTTTGTTATAAACCGCCGAGAAATTTGCAAAAAACTTATTGCCCCAATTGCCTATGCCATAATTAAAAAAGAATGTGCTCGCGTTAAGCTGGTTTAAGCTAGAAACTCCTTTATCAAAGTTGCGATAACTTGTAAGTACATAATTAGAATAGATATCAAGAATTTTAGCATTGGTCGTGTTATAAGAATAAGAGGTAACTACTTTGTTATTTTTGTTGATTTCCCAGTTTATGCCAATTTTTGGATTCACAAAAAAAGGTTGTTGCTTTTGCTCCACATTAAAAGAAGAAAAATGATTAATAAGTTGATGCGCATCTATTTGAGCAACAAGGCCATACTTCCCTTTTTTGTATAAATATTTCGATTTAAAATAAAAATCGCTACTGTTGTATTGTACTTGGTTCTGGTAATCTTGCGAAGCTAATGAGCTTGTATTGTTGGTTTCAAAAAACAAGGATGTATTTACAATATCATGACGGAATTTAAAACCCGCTTGTATTTCAAGTAAATTATCGTTCTTTTTTCGGTCTAATAAATGACCATCGATGGCGGCAAATTGCATTTTGTTTTCACTCATTTGCGACAAAGCTTCAGTATTGCTTTGCTTAGGAAATAAATTAGGAAACAAAAACGAATTAATATTATATTGTTGTGGTGATTTCTCATTGATATATCGTCCAGATATAATAAACACTTTTTTGTCGGATATTTTATTGGTAAAAACCAATTTTTGATCAATCAATTGGTTGTCTTCCTTAAGTTTTTCAATGGTAGGATCATTGTTGAATACCAAACTAGACTGACTATCATGTCGACCATTGTTGTACTTACTAGTAAATTCCAACATTTTGGTTTTGGACACATCATAAGTCAAATCTATTTTCCCAAAACCAATCACCTTTTTTTTCTTCAAAGCATAATCTTCGGTATTGGTAAAAGAGGTATTGTTGATTTTGTATGATTGGAATCCATTTCTAAAAAAATCATTTTCATCCCAATTGAAAAAGCCTAAGGTTTTCATTTTAACTTTTGGAGATAACGTAAATATCGTATTAAGCGATGTCATTTCGGCATTATTAAAATTGGTGATTTCTTTTTTCAAAGATGGACTTGCACTATTTAAACTTAGCAAACTATTTGACTGTTCATCATCACCCAAAGTACCTATGTCATCCATTCGAAACGGTCGAATGAGTTGGTCAATATCACCAGTTCCATCAATTCCTGTATTGTTGAGGTTCCCAATGAGGTAGTATTTAGCTTTTTTACCAAAAGACATTAAGTTGGTTCTTAGCTCATATCTATTTTCACTTACCACGCCATAACCCATACTCATGTTGCCAAACCACTGTAATTTTAAATCTTTTTTAAGTTTTAAATTGATCGCTACTTTGTCGCTGTTTTCAATTCCTTTGAGTAATCTATTGTTAGAGTATTTTTGGTAAATTTCTACTTTATCGATTGTGTTTGCATTCAAGTTTTTCGTCAGTAATTTGTAGCCCCGTTCAAAGAAATCGTCACCTTCTACCATTACTTTTTCAATTTCTTTATTTCCTATTTTAATCGTGCCATCGTCACCTACATTCACACCAGGTAAATTTCTTAGTAGATCTTCAACTACAGTTTCATTACCTTTTAAAAATGTTTTCACATTAATCGTAATTGTATCTTTTTTGATAGTTACGGGTCTTTCCGACTGTACAATTACTTCTTTGAGGACTAGTTGCTCGTTACTTAACACTGCGTTTTGTACAGATGCTTTATTGGGCTCTATTTCTACTGAAAAAGTAGCCGTTTTGTAGGACATGGCACTAAAACTAAGCTCAAAGGTTCCTGTTTTTTTTGTTGTCAGACTGTAATTCCCGTCTTTATCAGAAGTGGTATAAGCAGCAATTGCATTGCTCCCGGTTGGCTTTATATATACATTCACAAACGGAATGGGATTTTTTGCAATGTCATGTATGTGACCTGTCAGAGTCGATTGTGCTTGTATGGTAAAACTTAGTAAAAGGAGAAAGAGAAATTTGTTCATTTTCGTATCGTCGTATTAGAATGTAATACGTTATTTTTATTTTATGTCATCGAAACTTTTTTCAATAAAATCATTTTCATCAACTCCTTTTGTTTCAGTTTTTGTACTAGTTATTTTTACATCTCTAGGTGAAGAAGTTCTTAATTTCATTGAAATATCTTCTTCTGTTTTTTTTACATAGCAATAGTCTTGTCTTTAGCATTGATAGGTGTAGTGTATTTTTTAACAATAAATTTATCTTGATTTATTTAGTGTTACATTTTTAGTAAAAAACATAAATGTTTTTGTTTAGCTTGGGCTTCCAATTATTATACAAGGCAATCCGTTTAATTTCCATGGACCAAAACTTACTGGAATTTCATTGGTAAACCATACCGTATGAACTCTATCACGAAATTTCCCCATGGCTTTTTGACATAGAAACTAACTTATCTTTTTTGTTTCTTCACTTACTTCCCAATCAATAATTCTCGTTTTATCTTTTACATAGAGCGTGTCATTCATATTTCATAATCCTACATAAAGATAAAAATTTTCAATAATTAAACCTTCTTTTAAATTGGTAAGCATCCCTAATGCATCTGGGATTGTAGAATCTAGTTGAAACTTAAATCGACTTCATTCTTTTTATCATTGGACTTAACAGCAACCCTTTTTATAGTTTTCTTAAATAAATTTTCAGTTTGAAAAATTGAAAGGGGTTGATTTGTAATAACCTCCATTATTTACATTACATGAATATACAATTTCACTTGTCGAATTTTGACTAAGTAGATAAAAGGGTAATAACAGAAAAGTGAGTAATAATTTCATAGTTTTTTAACGTCAGTTCTTGTATTATTTGTACGAAATGTTCTAATTTTTTAAATCTTTACATCTTAATCTAATTCAATTCCTTTTTTTAAAATAGGCGTAGATACATTTATTTTCAAACGCTCTCCTTTAGAAACTTTACTTTCCAAAATTTTAGCTCTCTCTTCCATTTTAGCTTTTTGCTTGATCAATTGTGCACTAGTAATTATTTTGGCTTCTTCCCTTGATATTAAATTGTATTTAGGATCTATACCATTTACTTCACTTTGAAAAGGGATTTCTATTTTTTTAACAGAAAAAATCACTTCATTTTTGGAATCCGAAAGTTCAATAATTAATCCAGGTAGTCCTTTAAATTTCCATGGACCCAACGGAATTGGAATAGAAATAGCGTACCATGCAGTGTATGAGCGTCCTCTAAAGTCGCAAGTCGCTTTGAAACAAACTAAATTACCTATTTTTTTTTCTTCGTTTACTAGCTCCCATTCTTGTTTTGTTTCATTTTCAAAAATAACTTCATTACCACCTACAGCATACAAGACCGCTTTTTTTAAATCATTAAAAATAGCATAATTAGTAGTGTCTGATTTTTTGATATTAATAGAGGTGTTATTATCGCTCACTTTGTTTTCAGTAACTCTATCTCCAATATCTTTACTATTAGTATTAAATCTCGAAAAAGAGTCATTAAACAATAATGAAGCAGTATAGTTATCATATGAAGTTCCTGAATAAATCATCATTTCATAGTCTATTTTTCCAGCAGAAATAAAGTTTTGAGAGAAACTATTTATACCACAAAAAAGTAAAAAAAGAATTTTGTTTATTTTCATAACTATTTTTTAAGTTAGCCCTAACTGTAAAGTTAGGGCTTTTATATTATTTAACCTTGTGCCATCTCTACAAGACTAGCACGTAGTTTTTTGCCAGCAGCAACAGCTCCTGCACATGAAGCTGTAACTGAGCCTGAAACAGTAGTTGACACTTCTCCGCCCACTACACCAGGTATACCACCACTTACAGTAACAGTAACTGACATTGTAATAGTTACGGTACAAGCTTCATCAAGTGATTGATTGTTTACGTCTTCTATGATTTCATCGGTATAATTTTTAAAATCATTGATGGAATTAAAATTGTAAACTGTTTTTGCATCGGCAGTTTGAATAGATATAGTTGCTTTTTCTGTTCTGTAATCTTCGGTATAAAATGGTGGGTTGGAAACAATTATATCGTATTCGTCTTCGGGTTCTTCAACAAATTCATCTAAACCGGCATGATAACAAAATAACCGATCGCTCCATGGCGAATTTTCAAAATTATCGGTTGCTTGTTCATAGGCATCCTCGTCAATTTCTAAAGCATCAATTTGTTCAGCGTTGATTCTTTGTGCAAGCATCAGGGCAATGATTCCAGTTCCGGCACCAATATCTAAAATACTAAAAGGATTATTACTTATAGGAGCCCAAGCACCAAGAAGAACCCCATCGGTGCCAATTTTTATAGCGCAATTGATAACTTAATTGAGGATTGTCATATACTTCAAAACCTATATTCCATTTTTAAAAGTCCGTATCTGGGTTGTAAGCGATATTCTGTTTTTGAAATACTGATATCATTTATATTGAAACTTCGAAAAGTTTTAGTGTTGAAAAGATTGTTCCCTGAAAGCGAGAATGTTAGTTTGTTTTCTTTTACAGTGTAGCGAGCTTCTAAATCCATAAAATAATATTTGTTATTATTTTTATCAAGATTTCCAAAAAAATAACGTTCTGATTGTATTTGAAAATTTAATTTATCATTCATTATGAAAAACAAATCTAAAAATGTTAAATTATTTATAAACGAATTTGTAAAAGAAGTTTTCACTTCACTATAATCCCATTTTGTTCCTAAGTGGTAATTAAAAATACCCCGAAATCCGGACCTTAATTCAACACCATAATTTAATGACTTTATATTTATCTCTCGAGGGTCTGAGTTATTAACAATATTCTTAAAGTTTGATTTTGAACCACCAAATGTTAATTTTAAATTTGATGACATTGACTTAAGGTATCTATCAATGTTTGATGAAAAGGTTAGTAGCTCTCTATTTTTGATAAGGATTTTTTCGGATTGTGCATAGTTTTGTTCTATAATAGTATTTGTACTAAAAAAATCGTAATCCTTAGCAAATACTATAGAACTATTTGCAAAAAATTTATCACCCCAATTACCATAAATGTAATTTAGTAAAACAGATGAGGTATTCAATTGATTAAAGTTGCCCGTTCCTTTTGAAAAAGAACGAAAACCAGTTTGAATATAGTTATTATACACATCTTGTATCGTGGCATTTGTTTTATTCAAGGAATATGAAGTTAGAACTTTATTTTTTGCATTTATCTCCCATTCTAATCCTAACTTTGGGTTAATAAAAAATGGCGTTTGTGTTTGAGAGTATATTAAAGATTTAAATTTATTGAATAGTTGATGAAAACTGGCTTGTGATAGCACGCTGATTTTTTTTAACTTAAAACGATATTTGGTGTTTAAATATAAATCATTAGTGTTGTAGTTTATATTATTCTGATATTCTAAAGGTTCTGAAACTATGTTATCGTCGTTTTTTAGCTGAAAATTTGATATTAAAATATCTGTTCTAAATTGATTTCCAAATTGAATTTCTAGTAAATCACCATTTTTTTTTCGGTCTAACAAATGAACATCAAAACCTGCAAACTGCATTTTGTTTTCGCTATTTTGCGCAATATTATTTGCATTTTGTAAAAATAAATCTTGATATAAAAACTGATTTACTGAATAATTTTGAGGAGTTTTCTCTGCGATATATCTTCCAATAAATAATAAAACTTGATTGTTTTTGTATTTATTAGTAAAAACTATTTTTTGGTCAAAGAGCTGGTTGTTACTTTTTAACTTTTCATTAAGCAAGTCACCATTAAAGTTTAAATTACTTCTATTTTTTTCGTTTGTTGAGTTAAACTTTCCTGAATATTCTAATGTTTTTGTTTTAGTGACATCATAAATTAAATCTATTTTTCCAAAACCTGTTATTTGTATTTTTCTGCCAATAAAATTTTCGGTATTTACAAATGAAGTATTTCCAACTGAATAAGATTGAAAACTATTTTTAAGAAAATAGTTTTCATCCGTATTTAAAAAACTTAAAGTCTTAAGTTTAGTTTTTGGAGAAATTGTAAAAATCGAGTTAAGTGAAAGCATTTCGGCATTATTAAAATTGACTCTGCTTTGTTTTAAATTCGGTAATTCGCTTTCTAAACTTATTATCGTATTTACATTTTGGTCATCTCCAATAGTTTCTATATCATCAAAGCGAAATGGTCTAATCAAATTATCAATGTCACCAGTTGCGTTATTACCAGTATTATTGAGATTAGTAATGAAATAATGTTTGTTTTTTTTACCAAAATTCATCAAATTACTTCGTATTTCATAGCGATTTTCAGAAGCGAGTCCATATCCTGATATGAAATTACCAAACCATTGTCTTTTAAAATTATCTTTTAGTTTTAGATTTAAAGCAACTTTGTCACTTTTTTCAATACCTTTTAATAATTTATTATTTGAATAATGCTGGTACAATTCTACCTTTTCAATTGTATTCACCGGCATATTTTTGGTAATCAATTTGTATCCTTTTTCAAAAAAATCATCACCATCAATCATAACTTTTTCTATTTCTTGATTACCTACTTTTATAGTTCCGTTTTGGTCTATAGATAATCCTGGAATTTTTTTAAGTAAATCCTCAACTACTTGCTCGTTTCCTTGTAAAAAAGATTTTGCATTAAAGACAATAGTGTCTTTTTTAATTGTAATTGGTTTTTCTTTTTTGATTATGATTTCCCGTAATTCAACTGGTTTAAAAGCTAAAAAAATATTTTTTTCGATTATTTTGGTTTCGGATGTAATTTCAATTTCTATAGTTTGCGTATCATAATTAAGTGTTGAAAATGTTAATGTAAATTTCCCCGTTTTGTTAGTTTTTAGTTCATAATATCCTTTTTCATTCGTATTGCTAAAAACTAGAATTTCTTTAGAATTTATATTTTTCAGTATTACACTTGAATTTAAAGCTATTTTGCTTTCAGAATTTCTTGAATAACCAAATATTGTAGTTTGGCAATATATACTGTTACTTGTGATAAAAAGTACTAGACAAAATAATATATTTTTACTCTCTTTCAATTTGCTGTTGGCTATTAACTTTTACTTTAATTGAAAATCCGCGTTCTTGTTTCGATTCCATTTTTTTAATTAATTCGTCTGTTTTTTCCTTTTGAATGAGTCTTACTCTATCATAAGGAATTGTATTATTTGGATTAATTGCAACTGAGCAATCAAATGGAATGCTGATTCTTTTTACTAAAAAGTGGACCTCATTCTCAGAATCATAAATTTCTAAAATCAATCCTGGTAAACCGCTGAATTTCCATGGTCCATAATCGTTCTTTATTTCAGGACAATACCATGCGGTATAATTTCTTCCTCTAAAAGTACAAGTTGCTTTATTGCATAATAAATTATTGATTGTTTTTGTATCATTTATTTTTATCCAATTAAAATCAGGTTTACTTTCTTCAACCCAGTCATGTTTTTTTGGAGAGAATATGCAAGTATAGTTATAAAGCTTTTTTTCTATGATGTTGGTAAATACTAAATGTGAAATAGTGTCAGCTACTGTTATATTTATGTTTCCCTCATCATCAGTTTTTTCGTCATCGTTCGCTAAATCAGAATATGTAAAAACTGATTTTTCAGTATTATATAATAGTACGGCATTATAATTTTTTAACAAAAAATTCATCTCGTATTCAATCTTGCTATTAAATTCAACTTTTTGCGAAAATAATAATGAACTATAAAAAAATATTAAAGTGAAATGTCTTGCTTTCATATTTGTATGTTTTAAATAATCCTACAAATTTTATTTGAAGGATTATTATTAAAATAAATGTTTACAGGGATGCCAGTAACTCTCTTTTTAATTTTTTAACTTGGGCGGCAATTTCTGAACAAGGCCCAGAAACAGTTACCTCAATATAATTGTTTGCAGTCCCAACGTGAACTGTAGCGCTACAAGTTAGTTCTTCAGCATTACTTAATGAGTTTAATACAGATTCCATTTTATCAAGTTCGGAATTGATATAAGTCTGCATTTCCAAACCTTGAGAAGTAAAGGTCTTATTAGTAGAAACTTTCTTGTTACCGTAAGAATATTGTATTTGAACTTCTTGTGGTAATTCTTTATTAATACTAGTTTCAAAAGATTTTAATGGCGAAACATTAGCAAATCCACTTAGTGAAATCATAACTGTAGCCACTAGGCCAAATAATAATTTTTTCATATTTTTGTTTTTTAATTATTTGCAGTCATACTTTATGTCGTCGAAAACATTTTTGAAGTATGGCTGTTTTTTTTGTGGTTGATTTTTTTATAAGAAATGTTACCAAACCAACTCTTTAAAAAGTAACATTAATTTTTGCTTGCAAGCGGTTTATTTAGACGGCTCTATTTTGTGTATAATTTTACAATCTAGAATCGAGAAAATCTTTTTGATTAACACGATAGTTTTAAAAACTAATGTGTTTTTTGGCACTTTTGTATTGATGCCTTTTGTTGTATGAAAATCTATTGATGACTTGTTTAAAAAGCTGATGTAAAGCAAAATTCAAACTTTTTGGTTTCTTATTATTTTTCAATTACCTATAGACTGATAAAAGATAGAATTTTTTGTCTGATCTATTAAATCTTATTGTTTCGCTACTACACGAGATTTTGGAAAAAGAATGCCTGAACTTGCGGTTAAAGACTGAATTTTAATACGTAAAACTAACTTTATATTGACAAATAAAACCCAAAGCTTGTATAACTGCTGTAAGCAGAAGATTTATTTTTTGGACATTTTAAGCAGTACATTTATTGATAAAGGCAGTTTTTAGAAATTCTAAAAACTGCCTTTTATTTTAATTCTTGTTTGTAAGGAAAAAATATATCCCTAGTATCATTGCTATAACCATCATTCTCGAAAATGAAGTCTTAATTTTTTCTACTCGAGATAACTTATTAGGTTCTGAGTAAATACTAAATACCGTAAATAGTATCATTGACACTAAAAATATAATAGAGATGTAAAGTTTGTATTCTCTATGAATGAAATGATGAACTAAACCATATAAAATAACTAATGACAATGCTATAAGATTATTATTTTTCATTTTCAAGTTTTTTAATTTTTACACGAATTGTAATCCTCCATAGCATCCGACTTGCAATTATGATTTGCTATCATTACTAAAACTGCCGCACCGAGTCCAGGTAATATACCTGCTCCAGCAGTAATTATTGCAGCAGTTGACCCAATTAATGCATCACGATTACACCTTCCGATGTCTGTATTGTATTCTGATGCACAACTTAACAGACGATTACTATTATTATTTAAAGTTTGTTTATCAATAAATTCGTTGATAACCGTATCCAATAGATTCTGCCTTTCGGTTATTGTTTTTTCATAAAAGATATTATTATTCTTTTTAAATAAATTTTGGTAATGTACTTTTTGTTTTAGTAAACTCAAAATATATTTTTCGTTTGAAATACTCGAAATTAAAAAAAGGTTGAGTATTTCTGTTTCTGTCTTACAATTTTGTAATTGAACCATTATATTATTATCAAACTTTAAATTCTTGTTTAGTTTTAAACCTTTCTCGATTTCATTGTTTAGATTAGCATCAATTGTTACAAACTCCAAAATATTTTTAGTCAAATCAGGACTGTTAAAGTTTTCTGCAGCTTTTGGCTCATCAATGGCTTCTTTTTCACAGGAGATAAATAATATTGAAAACAATAACATTCCAAATGTGATTTTTAATAAATTTTGCATAATATTTTTTTTCTTCCCATTTATTTTAATTCGGACTACTGAAAGGACGATAACTTTAGGTACTATTCTTATTGTTTAATGCACCGCCCCGCTGATTTACTAATTTTGCTACTTTCGGGTCGCTTTATTTATGTTACATAATCTTTTTGATTATGTTTTTAGTCATTTTTCAGCGCAAAAATAGGTCAAAAATTTTCTGCCAACTTTTAAAAATCTTTAAAAGAAATTTATAAGACAAAGATATTGCTGAAGTAGAGTTTGGCTTTACACTTAAAGTGTAAATAAAGTTAAACAATAGACAAGTCAGAAATAATTAAGTTTTTGTGCTTTTTTTATTAATTTGTATCTGGTTTTGTTTGTGCTTTATTCCAATTTAATTGATTGTGAGTTAAAAAAAGGTTGTTTTGTATTTATTTAAAATAGAATTTTTATTTTTTAAGATTTAGTTACACTGGAGACATTCTTCAAAGGGTCATTTTTTTGGATTTTAGTCCTGCATAGTTAAAACATAAACTACCTTTCCCTTTTAATCTTGCTATATATTTATTGATCGGTTAACTCAATTAATATCCATCATTTTCTATTTTTTTTTAAAAAAATCGTGCAATTTACACTGAGCTTTACTCCTGATGGAAGAATTTTTTAATTAGCTTTTTAATTTCTTAAGATTAGAGCATTTATTTAGGATTCATTTCTCACTTGTTATTTATATTTTTGGGGGCTATATAAGTTGATAATATACATGAAATAAAATACAATTGCATTTTATTTTATGAATATTATGTAAGAAGGGAACTAAGTCATTTTAGAAAAGGACTTTACTGTTCTTTTTTTATAAATAGTTTTACCCTTTCTATCAAGAGTCGTATTTGTTAGTTGAGTGTAGTTAAAGTGTCTACATCTTCAAATAAAAATCCTTAGTCAAGGCAATATATTCTGGGGTGTATACGTGTCTTGCCGTTTCGATAATTAATTCGTCAACTGCAAAATTAGTAGTTTCTTTTCGAGTAAATGCGAGTAAACTACGTTTGATTTCAGTGGTTGGTGTTCCTTTTACGCGAGTGATTTTTAAGGGATACAACTCGTATGCTACGGCTAAAGCCAAGAAATTTTCTTCTTCTTTGTAAGGAATGATTACGGAGAATATTCCGTTTTCAGAAAGTAATAAATCGGCGGCTTCAATCAATTCTTCAAAAGGCATCGCATCAGCAAAACGTGCTATATCGCGCTGCTCGTTATCTGTTTTGTAATCTTCGGTATAAAAAGGAGGGTTGGAAACAATTACATCGTATTCGTATTCGGGTTCTTCAACAAATTCATCTAAACCGGCATGATAACAAAATAACCGATCGCTCCATAGAGAATTTTCAAAATTATCTGTTGCTTGTTCGTAGGCATCTTCGTCAATTTCTAAAGCATCAATTTGCTCTGCGTTGCTTCTTTGTGCCAGCATCAGGGCAATGATTCCAGTTCCAGCACCAATATCTAAAATACTAAAAGGATTATTGCTTATAGGAGTCCAAGCGCCAAGAAGAACTCCATCGGTGCCAATTTTCATAGCACAACGGTCTTGTTCAACCGCAAATTGTTTGAATTGGAATTTAGACATAAGTAGTATTAGATTGTAGTGTAATGAATGCTGTCCTTTGTGATATTCAACTAGAGATAATTGCAGATTTCGAGAGATTGACCACTGTGACTGAGTACTGATTACTGCCTACTAAATTATAGGTACATCTCGATCAGACCCTCTGGTAAATCCATGATTACTTTTTTGTTTTCACGATCTATTTTAACTAAGAAATGGTCAATCATAGGGATTAAGATTTCTACACTGCCATTTAAAACCTCAAATAAAGGTTGTGCAGTGGTGTCATTGATAGATTCTATTTTACCAACGATTCCTAGGCGTTTGTCTTCAACTTCAAACCCAATTACTTCGTGGAAATAAAACTTGTTACCGGTAAGTTTTGGCAACATTTTTAAGGGTAAATACAAATCATTGCCTATAAGTGCATCGGCTTCTTCTTCGGTATTTGTATCTTCAAAACGGATTCGTAAAAAATCGTTTTTGTGCAGCGAACTGCTTTCAATAAAAAAAGGAACCAAGTGTTTGTTGCATTCAACAAACACTGATTCCAAGTTTTCGTATAACTCAGGTTCGTCCGTGTCTAAATAGGCAAGAACTTCCCCTTTGAAACTAAATTTTTTAGCGATTTTACCTAAGTAGAAACAATCTTCTTTATGCATCGTCGCCTTCTAAATTATGCTTCAGTAGTTTCGTTGTTTTCTTCAGCAGCAGGAGCCTCTTCAGCAACTTCTTCTTCAACAGCAGGAGTTGCAGCAGCAATAGCATCTGCCTCTGCTTGTGCAGCAGCAGCTAAACGTTTTGCATTTACTTCTTGTTCTGCTTTGAAAGCTTTAGCTTTATCAGCAGCTTGAGCTTTAGTCAAACCTTCTTTTTTAGCGTCAACTTTACCAGCTTTAGCTTCTAACCAAGCCGCTAATTTTGCATCAGCTTGCTCTTGTGTTAAAGCACCTTTACGAATACCTCCATCAAGGTGGTGTTTCAATAAAGCACCTTTGTAAGAAAGAATTGCTTTTGCAGTATCTGTAGGTTGTGCACCGTTGTGTAACCATTTTACTGCGCTTTCAAGGTTTAACTCGATAGTCGCTGGGTTAGTGTTAGGATTGTAAGTACCAATTTTTTCTAGGTATTTACCATCTCTTTTTGAGCGTGCATCTGCAGCTACAACCCAGTAAAAAGGTTTTTGTTTTTTACCGTGTCTTTGTAATCTAATTTTTACTGACATAATCTTGTGATTAAATTTTGAGGTACTCGACCTCGATTAATTAAGGGTGTAAAGATACATTTTTTATTCCAAATTACTAATGCGAATTTTAAAATAATGTAAAGGAATAGGTTAGGTGATTTTATTGTTATTTTCTGGTAAATGGATTTTTAGTTTTGTCAGGAGCTAAGATCTATTAAATAATTTTTTCAATCTGTTCTTTTTGAAATAAAACAGGGTAGTTTTAGAAAAACAAAGATCAGTTTGTTGTATTTATTTCTTAGTTTTAAAAACGCAAATTCAAAATAAAATCATAAATAAGCTAATATATAGTAGATTAGAGAAAAATAGCAGTACATTTGTTGTATTATTTAAATAAGTACATATGAATATTTTTGTTGGAAGCCTTCCATTCAGTATTGAGGAAGCAGATTTAAGAGAGTCTTTCGAGGCTTACGGAGCAGTTGATTCAGTTAAAATTATCTCAGATAAATTTACAGGAAGAAGTAAAGGATTCGGTTTTGTTGAGATGCCAAATGATGATGAAGCTCAAAAAGCAATTGACGAGTTGAATGGTGCTACTGTTCAAGGACGTGCAATTGTAGTAAACAAATCTGAGCCTAAACCTGAAGGTGAAAGAAGAAGTTTTAATAACAACCGTGGAGGTGACTCTCGTGGTGGTTATGGTGGAAACAGCCGTGGTGGAGACAACCGTGGTGGTGGAAACAGAGGAGGATATTAATATTTTTTTCTAGCTATAAAAAAAGGTGTCAATGAAAATTGACACCTTTTTTGTTTTTACAGGTTTGCAACAAGCCAGTCACCTACTTCGCTTGTTTTGTAAGCTTTGTTTCCTTTGCTAACTAAATCCTCGGTTACTATTCCTTGTTCTAGTGAACTATTTACAACTGCTCTTATAGCTTCTGCTTCTTCTTTTAATCCAAAAGCGTCTTCAAACATCATGGCTGCAGATAAAATTGTTGCCAGCGGATTTGCAATATTGAGTCCCGTTGCTTGAGGATATGATCCGTGGATGGGTTCGTATAACGAAGTATGTTCGCCCACAGATGCCGAAGGCATTAATCCCATAGATCCTGATATTACCGAAGCTTCATCCGTTAATATATCACCAAATAGATTTTCAGTAATCAACACATCATAAGAATTGGGCCATTGCACTAGTCGCATGGCTACGGCATCAACAAATTCATAGGAAACTGTAACTTCTGGATAGTCTTTTTCCATGGCTTGAACGGTTTCTCTCCATAGCCTGGAAGTTTCCATAACGTTAGCTTTGTCCACACAACATAGTTTTTTAGAACGGCTCATGGCCAATTCAAAGCCTTTTTTTGCCAGTCGTTTCACTTCTGCTCTTGTATAAGTACAAGTGTCGTATGCGGTTTCGCCATCGTCTAATCTTCCTTTTTCACCAAAATAGATCCCACCGGTTAATTCTCTTAGGAAAATCAAGTCGGTTCCCTCTATGCGTTCTCGTTTTAATGGGGAATTATCAATCAAAGATGGGAAAGTAAAAGTAGGTCTCACATTAGCAAATAAGCCTAGTTTTTTTCGCATAAGCAACAATCCTTGTTCTGGTCGTACAGTTGCGGTTGGGTCATTATCGTATTTTGGATGACCAATAGCTCCAAACAGTACTGCATCTGCAGCAAGACAAATTTCATGGGTTTCATCTGGATAAGGAACGCCCACCGCATCAATAGCACATGCGCCTGTTAATGCTGGTGTCCAAGTGATTTCGTGCTTGAATTTTTTTGCTATCGCGTCAGAAACTTTTACGGCTTCGTTGATTACTTCGGGTCCAATTCCGTCTCCGGCTAAAAGGGCTATGTTTAATTTCATTTTTAAAGTATTTTTTATTTTAAGGTTCAAAGTGGTAAAGGGATAAAGGTTAAAAGGTTCAGAGTCAAAGAAATAAAAAACTTTGAACCTTTGTCACTCTGAGCCTTTGTGCCTTTTTTTTAAGGAATAACATTCAACATTTTTTGTGTTGCAATGATAGCTGCAACGGTCTGGTCAGAATCTAATCCTCGTGTTTTGAATTCTTTACCATTGTTTAGCCATGTTATTATAGTTTCGCATAATGCATCAGAACTACTTCCTGGTGGGATTCGTACTGCATAATCTATCAAATGAGGCAATTCTAAATTTTTGCTTTTGTATATTTTTGTCAATGCATTCATAAAAGCATCAAATTGTCCATCACCTTGTGCGTGTTCTTCAATCACTTCTCCATCAATTTTTAGTGATAAGGTGGTTGATGGACGCATGCCTTTTGCATGAGATAATATATAGGACTCAACAATAATTTTTTCTTGATAAGTTTGACTGTCTAAAACATCAGAGATTATATAAGGTAAATCTTCTTTGGTAACGGTTTCTTTTTTATCACCTAATTCAATGATACGTTGCGTAACTAATTTTAAATCTTCAGGGTTTAATTGAAGGCCTAATTCCTGAAGATTTTTTTCAATATTAGCTTTGCCAGATGTTTTGCCTAAAGCATACTTTCTTTTTCGACCAAAACGTTCTGGTAATAGATCGTTAAAATAAAGGTTATTTTTATTGTCTCCGTCAGCATGAATACCGGCTGTTTGTGTAAATACATTATCACCTACTATAGGTTTGTTTGCCGGAATTCTATATCCTGTAAAAGTTTCGACCAACTTACTCACTGAATATAAGGATGATTCTTTTACGCCAATTGCTATTTCCGGAAAAAAGTCATTGATAACGGCAACGGCACTTTCAAGTGGAGCATTTCCTGCACGCTCTCCCATGCCATTTACAGTAACGTGTAGGCCATGAATACCAGCTTTTATAGCTTCCATGACATTTGCAATGCTTAAATCATAATCATTGTGGGCATGAAAATCAAAATGGATGCTAGGATATCGCGTTGTGATTTTCGAAATGAACTCAAGTGTTTCTGATGGGATCAATACTCCCAATGTATCTGGAAGTAAGATTCTTTTCACGGGCTGTTGTGTTAGGAAATCTAAATATTGAAATACATATTCAGGAGAATTACGCATGCCGTTGCTCCAATCTTCTAGATATACATTTGTAGAAATGTTATTTTCTTGGGCTAATGCAATGGCTGCAGCAATTTCATCAAAGTGTTCTTGGGGAGTTTTTTTTAACTGATGCGTTAGATGATTCAAAGATCCTTTGGTTAATAAATTTTGAACTTTAGCACCTGTTTTTTTCATCCATTCAATAGATAATCCGCCATCTACAAAAGTGAGTACTTCTATTCTATCTGTATAATTTTGTTTATTGGCCCAAGCCATAATGCCTTTTACTCCCTGAAATTCTCCGTCGCTCACTCGTGCAGAGGCAATTTCTATACGGTCAATATTTAATTCTTCGATCAATAATTGTGCAATGGTCAATTTTTCTGCAGCAGAAAAGGATACTCCTGAGGTTTGTTCACCATCACGGAGCGTTGTGTCCATTATTTCAATTTTTCTTTTCATCATTATAAATTTGGAACTCAAAAAACCAACTTTTTACGAGCTGTATTTTTAGGTTTTACGATAGTGCTTCGTATTTGATTTTGTACTTAAAAGGGACGTGTGTTTGCAAATTCTTTAATATCTTCTTTCATGTTTTGTAGGTAATCAATATCATCAAAACCGTTGATCATATTGTTCTTTTTGTAGCCGTTAATGGCAAAAGATTCTTGCTGACCTGTGGTTAACAAGGTGATGGTTTGATTTGGTAAGTTGATTTCTAGTTGCGTAGAAGGATCTTCGGCAATGGCTTTAAAAATAGAATCGGCAAATTCGGGGCTCACCTGTACAGGCAAAACACCAATATTGAGACAGTTTCCTTTAAAAATATCTGCAAAAAAACTAGATACAACTGCTCTAAAGCCGTAATCATATACCGCCCATGCGGCGTGTTCACGAGAAGAACCAGAGCCAAAATTTTTCCCGCCCACTAAAATTTTACCGCTGTAGGTACTGTCATTTAAAACGAAATCTTTTTTGGGAGATTCGTCCGAGTTGTATCGCCAATCTCTAAATAAGTTGTCGCCAAAACCTACACGCTCAGTTGCTTTTAAGAAACGAGCTGGAATGATTTGGTCCGTATCTACATTTTCTATCGGCAGTGGTACTGCGCTACTAGTTAGTATATTGAATTTATCGTATGCCATTTTTATTTTTTATTAGCCCCTCAACCCCCGAAGGGGAGTTGTTGGAGGCGAAAGTTGTTTTTTTTTAATTGTACTATTTATTTTGTTGAAAATTCTCCCTTTGGGAGTTAGGAGGCTACATTAATTTTCTTGGGTCTGTTAAAACTCCGGTAACAGCAGCAGCGGCAGCCATAATAGGACTTGCAAGCAAAGTCCTTGAACCAGGGCCTTGTCTTCCTTCAAAATTTCTATTGGATGTACTTACTGCATATTTTCCTGCAGGAACTTTATCATCATTCATGGCCAAACAGGCAGAACAACCGGGCTGACGCAATACAAAACCAGCTTCGGTAAGAATGTCTAGAAGACCCTCTTCTTTGATTTGTGCTTCCACAACGTGAGAACCTGGAACCAACCATGCTGTTACGTTATCGGCCTTTTTTCGTCCTTTTACAATTTCGGCGAAAGCCCTAAAATCTTCAATACGACCGTTAGTGCAGCTCCCTAAGAAAACATAATCAATTGGTTTGCCTATCATCACATCATCTTCTTGAAAACCCATGTAGGCCAATGATTTTTTATAGGTTTCGGCGCCACCTTCTACTCGGTTGGCGTTTGGAATATTTTTTGAGATACCAATTCCCATCCCTGGATTAGTTCCGTAAGTAATCATTGGCTCGATATCTGTTGCATCGATATTTAATTCAGCATCAAAAATAGCATCAGCATCGGTTTTTAAGGTTTTCCAATATGCAACGGCTTTTGTCCAAGCTTCGCCTTTTGGAGCATATAATCTTCCTTCAAGGAAATCGAATGTTTTTTGATCTGGAGCAATCATGCCACCACGAGCACCCATTTCTATGCTTAAATTGCACACGGTCATTCGGCCTTCCATCGACATTTCTTCAAAAACATTTCCTGCGTACTCAACAAAATAGCCTGTTCCGCCAGAAGTGGTCAGTTGAGAAATGATATAAAGGGCTACATCTTTTGGACCTACGCCTTTGCTTAAAGTTCCGTTTACATTGATGCGCATTTTTTTTGGTTTGGGTTGCATGATGCATTGGGTAGCCAAAACCATTTCGACCTCAGAAGTTCCTATTCCAAAAGCGATTGCTCCAAAAGCACCGTGCGTAGAGGTGTGCGAATCTCCACAAACTATTGTGGCTCCTGGCAAAGTAATTCCGTTTTCTGGCCCTACAACATGCACGATTCCGTTTTTGTGATGTCCTAATCCCCAGTGTGAAATGCCGTACGTGGCTGCATTATCCTCCAAGGCTTGCAATTGATTTGCTGATAGAGGATCAACAACAGGTAGGTGTTGGTTTATAGTTGGGGTATTGTGATCTGCAGAGGCAAAAGTACGCTCTGGGTATAAAACCGTTACATTTCTAGCTTTTAATCCTAAAAAAGCTACTGGACTTGTAACCTCATGAATGAAATGGCGGTCAATAAAAAACACATCTGGTCCATCTTCTATTTTGCGCACCACGTGTGCATCCCATACTTTGTCAAATAATGTAGTACTCATTGTATAAATTTTAGTTTTGTGGCCAAGTAAGCCTTAGGATAATCAAGAACGCAAAACTAAAAAAAGGAGTTAATGTGTATTTTTGATTTTTTCAATTTATACGATGCCCAAAAGCTCAACCAAATATTTCATAACTGAATTTTGTATTTTTGACTTCTTTTTTAAAAGTGTGATTTTTAATTTTGACAAAATGTGTTGTCGTTTTTTTAATTTTTGATATTTATCGAATAGTTAGTATTTATGCTTTTGAAGTAGTTTGAGTTGTGAATATTTAACGGAATTAGATTAAAATTGATTTTTTTTCAATTTTAAATTCGTTGTTTGACTATTGATATAACTATTTTAAACCTAATTTTAGGAATAAGTTGGTTGTTTTTTAATTGTCTTACGTTATTTTTTTTGTTGAAATACTACGACATCCAAAAATTAATATGTGGTCTTTTTATCTTTATAACACAGTATGATTTAGACGATTTGTTCCAAGTCATTCTGGTTTTAGTAGGAGAATAGTCTTGGAAAATAAATTTGTTTTTGTTAGTAACTTAGCTTTAGTTCTACTCAAAAAAAACTAAATTTGAAATTCATTTTTTGCTACTTTCATTAATTTTAAAGTGTTTAAAGCCAGTTAAATACACTGTCTAAATCTATGAGTTTAGACACCCTTTCCTTTGGGGAGGGCTGGTGAGGGGATTTATGTACTTAATATTCGATACCGAAACCACAGGATTACCAAAGCGTTGGGGCGCTCCCATTTCTGACACAGACAATTGGCCGAGATGTATTCAAATTGCTTGGCAGTTGCATGATGATATGGGAAAACTCATCGAGCATCAAGATTATTTGGTCAAGCCCGAAGGTTTTAATATACCGTATGATGCGGAACGAATTCACGGTATCTCTACGGAATTGGCAGATGCCAATGGCGTTTCATTGTCTGAAGTTTTAGAGAAATTCAATATTGCTTTAGGTAAAGCGAAGTTTATTGTGGGTCAAAATTTAGGTTTTGACATCAATATTATGGGTTGCGAATTCTATCGAATGGGAGTGGAAAGCCAAATGAGCTCGATGCCTATTCTGGATACGTGTACTGAAATTACTGCTTCCTTATTGAAATTACCAGGAGGTCGTGGAGGCAAATTCAAATTGCCTACGTTGACAGAGTTGCACTCGTATCTTTTTAATAAACCTTTCGGCGAAGCACACAACGCTACTGCCGATGTGGAGGCAACAACACGCTGTTTTTTAGAATTAATACGTCGTGAAATTTTTACGAAAGAAGAACTGGATGTTCCGGTTTCTTATTTCAAAGATTTCCAAAGTAAAAACCCAACCGAAATCAAACTCATTGGGTTAAAACATATCAATTTAAAGAAGGCTTCAGATAAAATCCGACA
Organism: Flavobacterium tiangeerense; assembly: GCF_007830355.1. Lineage (GTDB taxonomy): Bacteria > Bacteroidota > Bacteroidia > Flavobacteriales > Flavobacteriaceae > Flavobacterium > Flavobacterium tiangeerense. Next base: position 91,332 of record NZ_VLKO01000005.1, read on the forward strand.
ACAATTTGGCGAAAAGCAAGCGCCTACTGTTTCTAAAGAGGACCTTTCGGAGAATAAGAAAGTTTTAGTTGAAGCGCCCTTTGTTCATTTGCACAATCATACCCAGTTTTCGGTATTGCAATCTACCATTAGCATTGCTGCATTAGTCAAAGCGGCAGCGCAACAAAAAATGCCTGCGGTTGCCATGACCGATCATGCGAATTTGATGGGAGCGTTTCATTTTGTGCGTGATATTTTAAATCACAACAAAGCAGCGGTGGCTAAAAATAATGCGGCAATAGAAAACGGTGAGGAACCTACCGAAGTTCCTATGAAACCTATTGTAGGTTGCGAATTTTTTGTTTGCGAAGACCATAAAAACAAGTCGGTTAAGGATAATGGATACCAAATAGTCCTTTTGGCGAAGACCAAAAAAGGATATCATAATTTGGCTAAAATGTCTTCTATTGCATATACTGAAGGATTTTATTATGTACCCAGAATCGACAGGAAAGTTATTCAGGAATTCAAAGAAGATATTATTGTTTTGTCTGGAAACTTGTATGGTGAAATACCAAATAAGATTCTAAACATTGGTGAAAACCAAGCCGAAGATGCTTTGATCTGGTGGAAAAATGAATTCAAGGACGATTTTTATATTGAGGTCATGCGCCACAATCAAGAAGATGAAAATAGGGTGAATACTTCTTTGATTTCATTGGCAAGAAAGCACGATGTTAAGATCGTTGCCACAAACAATACCTTTTATATAGACAAGGAAAATTCGAATGCACATGATATTTTGCTTTGTGTGCGCGATGGTGAAAAACAAACTACACCTATTGGTCGTGGCCGCGGCTATCGTTATGGGTTGCCAAATCAAGAGTACTATTTCAAGTCTGGGGACGAAATGAAGCAACTCTTTGCTAATTTACCAGAGGCGATTTCAAATATTTCGGAGATTGTAGATAAAATTGAAATTTATGATTTGGCTCGCGAAGTATTGCTTCCAAAGTTTGAAATTCCAGTTGAATTTAATAATCCCGAAGACGCCGTTGATGGTGGAGTGAGAGGTGAAAATGCGTATTTGAGGCATCTTACTTTTGAGGGAGCTAAAAAAAGATATCCTGTAATTACTGAAGAAATTCAAGAACGATTGGATTTCGAATTATTAACGATTTCTAATTCTGGTTATCCTGGATATTTCTTGATTGTACAGGATTTAATCGCCGAAGCCAGAAGTATGGGCGTTTCGGTAGGTCCAGGAAGGGGTTCTGCGGCGGGATCGGTAGTGGCGTATTGTTTGAAAATTACCAATATAGATCCTTTAAAGTACAACTTGCTTTTTGAGCGTTTCCTGAATCCGGATCGTGTGTCATTACCCGATATTGATATCGATTTTGATGATGAAGGCCGAAGCAGTGTGATGGATTATGTGATCCGAAAATACGGTTCCAAGCAAGTGGCGCAAATTATCACCTATGGTAAAATGGCTACCAAATCAGCAATTCGTGATACTGCTCGTGTACTAGATTTACCACTTTTTGAAGCAGATAAAATTGCGAAATTGATTCCGGGAATGATGCCGTCTAAGTGGAATTTAGCTCGGTTTTTAAATGAAAAAGAAGATATCATAAAAAAAGCGGTTCGACCGGAAGAGTATGATAAAATAAAAGAATTAATAGGACTTGCCAATGAAGATGACCTTGGAGGTGAAACCATTCAGCAAGCCAAAGTTTTAGAGGGGAATCTAAGAAATACGGGGATTCACGCTTGTGGAGTGATTATTACACCAAGTGATATTACTAATTTTGTTCCTGTGGCTACGGCCAAAGATTCGGATTTGTATGTGACTCAATTTGATAACTCGGTGGTAGAGAGCGCTGGTTTATTAAAGATGGACTTCTTGGGTTTGAAGACCCTAACGTTGATAAAAGATACCGTTAAGCTAGTAAAATACCGAAGCGGAATTGAGCTCAATCCAGATGAGTTTCCTATTGATGATCTAAAAACATACGAGCTTTTTCAGCGCGGTGAAACGGTTGGTATTTTTCAGTATGAAAGTCCTGGAATGCAAAAATACATGAAGGAGTTAAAGCCTACGGTTTTCCCCGATTTAATTGCCATGAATGCCTTATACCGTCCGGGTCCGATAGCTTATATTCCGAGTTTCGTCAAGCGAAAAAATGGTGAGGAAGAGATTATTTACGATCTTGAAGCTTGCGAAGAATTACTTAAGGATACCTACGGAATTACCGTTTATCAAGAGCAAGTAATGCTTTTATCCCAAAAACTGGCTGATTTCTCTAAGGGTGATGCCGATGTTTTGCGTAAAGCAATGGGAAAAAAGCAAAAGGACGTTTTGGACAAAATGAAACCTAAATTTATCAGTCAGGCTGCCGCCAAAGGGCATGCCGAAGATAAACTGGAGAAAATTTGGAAAGACTGGGAAGCCTTTGCGGAATATGCCTTTAATAAATCCCACTCTACTTGTTATGCTTGGATTGCTTATCAAACGGCCTACTTAAAAGCAAATTACCCTGCAGAGTATATGGCAGCGGTACTGTCTAATAATATGAGTGATATCAAACAAGTTTCTTTCTTTATGGAAGAGTGTAAGCGAATGGGCTTGCAAGTTTTGGGTCCTGATGTAAATGAATCATTCTATAAATTTACTGTAAATGATGATTATGCGGTACGTTTTGGGATGGGAGCTATAAAGGGTGTCGGTTCTGGTGCAGTTGCAACCATAGTGGAGAGAAGAAAAGACGGGAAATACAAATCCATTTTTGATTTGACCAAACGAATTGATTTGCGTGCTGCCAATAAAAAAGCGTTAGAAAACTTAGCGCTGGCTGGAGGTTTTGACTCTTTTGGCGATACAACTAGAGCGCAATACTTTCATGATGATGGAGACGGAATAACGTTTTACGAAAAAGCGATTCGGTATGGAGCTAAGTTTCAAGAAAACGAAAATTCCTCTCAAGTAAGTTTGTTTGGCGATGCTAGCGAGGTGCAAATTGCTGAACCTGTAGTGCCTCCATGTGAAGATTGGAGCACGATGGAAAAATTATCAAGAGAAAAGGAGGTTGTAGGTATTTACATCTCTGGGCATCCGCTGGATGATTTTAGATTTGAAATAAAATATTTTTGCAATGCTCGTTTAGATGCGCTCAGAAACATGGAGCAGTATGTAGGTAAGAATTTAACCTTTGCCGGTATTGTAAGTAATTTTCAACGCCGAACCGCTAAGAATGGTAAGGATTGGGCAATATTTACACTCGAAGGATTTGAAGAGAGTTTTGAGTTTAAAATTTTTGGTGAAGAGTATCTCAAGTTTTATCATTTTTTATACAATAATCAATTTGTGTTTATAAAAGTACTCATTAAAGAAGGTTGGGTCAATCAGGATACAGGCAAAAAAAGTGAGCCAAGAATGCAATTTGTAGAGGTTAAGCAATTGCAGGATGTGTTGGCTACTTTTGCCAAAAAACTTATTTTGTATCTTAACATAAATGATTTACATGCTGAATTTATTCACAATTTAAGTCGGCTTTTTCAAGAGTATAAAGGAGATAACACCGTTTCATTTGAAGTAATGGAACTCGAAAAAATAAAAAAACTTATTCCAGTTGCAACACCAGATATAGATCCAGAAGAGATGAGTTTTGCAGATGATTTAGAAGATGTTGAGGCTGGCAATGGGGAACTGGGTGAAGCAACGGCAGTAGTAAAAGTAGAAGAGGTTGAGGAGATAAAAGTAGTTACAAAGCTAGCAATGGCTAGTAGAAAATTGAAAGTTAAAATTTCAAATGAATTACTATTTGAGTTAGAGAAAATGCAAATTAATTTTAAACTAAATTAATGTTTGGGATGTGATTTGTAATTCGTACAAATTTATTTGTAAGCTTTAAAATTGTAGGAATGACTTTTGTAATTTTTTTTCAACACTTTTTATAAAGTATTGATTCTTAATGAATAGTTAAATTTAACATCCATCTTCATGCAATTTTTGAGAAATTATTAGTGTAATTGAAGTACTTTTGCATAAAATATAAAAAACAATAGCATGAAAAAACAGTTATTCTTATTGGGATTCGCACTATGCACAATGACGATGGTAGCCCAAACAGAAAAAAATGAAAGTTGGTATTTTAAATTAGGTGGTTCTTATTTTATGCAAACTGCAGCTACAGAATTTCCAACCGTTGGAGGGAACTTACCCTTAAATAGAACTTACGTTGGAGGTAAATTAGTTTCTGAAGAAAGTGTAACAGGATCTTTTGGAGAAGGTTTTAGAACTGGATTAACTGCAGGATACAGATTTAATACAAGAGTTGGATTTGAAATGGGTGTAAATTATTACTCAAGTGCTGATAAAACAATGGCTCAAACAACTACTGATGCTAATACTCCTAGTATTTATAATTTTAAATCTGTAGGTAAAATTACCGCTTTTGACTTAGCTCCTTCCTTAGTATTATTTTTAGGTGAATCTAATGGTTTTGAGCCATACAGTAAGGTTGGTGTAATTGTTCCTGTACATGGAGATTTAGAAATTACTACAGATGCAACTCCTGCGATTGGATTTAATCCAGCAACTAGCTCATATGTTTACGGGAATGTTCATAGTGTTGATAAAGTGAAACCAAATCCTACTGTAGGTTTTATGGCGGCATTGGGTACTTCATATAAATTAGGGAAAAATATTTCAGCATTTGCTGAATTAGAATACCGTAACTTTACAGTTCATGGAAAAAGTAAAGAGACGACTAGTTTCACAGTTAATGGTAATGATGCTTTAGCAACCAGAACAAATTCTCAAATCAACACCAATTATGTTGATCGTTTGGATGTGAATTCTAATAACCCATTGTTTAATCCAAATACAGCAACGCCGGATACTAAGGATACTACTAGACCAAATGACAAAATGGATGAGTTGAGTTCTTACGTAGGTATAAGCGGTTTAGGATTAACTCTTGGATTGAAGTACAGTTTGTAATTTAATAAAAAGTTTTAAGAAGAAGGGGTGTTCGAAAGAGCATCCCTTTTTTTGTTTGAAAAAATAAGTTTCGGAGATTGTTTTCATAGCCCTGATGGAAGCGGCATCTCCCGATTTAGAAAAACAAGGCTTTTTAGCCGTAGTTTTTATTTATCGGGAATACAGCGTACAGCGGGAAAAAGCTCCAAAAGAAAATAAATTTCTAGTATAAAGTAAGTATATAGGAATTGATAATAGATTAATAGTCAAAACTAATTTAGGAATAGTGATTGATTTGTTTTTAATTTATAAATTTGTACTCTAGTTTGAATATTTAAAAATTCAAATCATAAACTTAAAATATATATTATGGCATTAGCAATAACGGATGCTACTTTTGAAGAAGTAGTTTTGAAATCAGACAAACCAGTAATGGTAGATTTTTGGGCAGCATGGTGTGGACCATGTAGAATGGTAGGTCCAATCATTGATGAATTAAGCAACGAATACGAAGGGAAAGTTGTTGTTGGTAAGGTTGATGTTGATGCCAATCAAGAATTTGCTGCAAAATACGGTGTTAGAAATATTCCAACGGTATTGGTTTTCCATAATGGAGAAGTAGTAGGAAAGCAAGTAGGAGTAGCTCCTAAGCAAACGTATGCAGATAGTCTTGACGCTTTGTTGTAATTAACATTGAAGTTTTAGAATCAATTTTAGATATCAAAAAGGTTTGGCGCAAGTCAAACCTTTTTTTGTTTAAGAACAGTTTTGTGTTTTATTTTGGGCTAATCTTGTTATGTAGCGCTTTAATTTTTAAATCATTTAATCTTTTAATATATTTGGATTATGAAGATTGAATCGCAAATAGAAAAGATTACTAGTTTCCAGCACCTTGAATTGCTCGCTAATCAAGTTGTAGAAGGATTTATTTCAGGGATGCACAAGAGTCCGTTTCATGGCTTTTCGGCAGAGTTTGCTGAGCATAAAGTATACAATGCAGGCGAGAGCACAAAGCATATTGATTGGAAGCTGTATGCCAAAACCGATAGGTTGTATACCAAACGTTATGAAGAAGAGACTAATTTAAGATGTCATATTATAATTGATAATTCGTCTTCTATGCATTATCCTCAATTGTTAGCGAACCAAAACTTTTTTGATAACAAGATAGGATTTTCAGTATTGGCCTCGGCGGTATTGATGAATTTATTAAAGAAACAGAGAGATGCTGTTGGATTAAGTGTTTTTTCGGATACGTATGAGTACTATGCACCTGAGAAAGGAAGCGACCGACACCACAGAATGATTTTAAATGCTCTTGAAGGCTTGTTGCAAAAGCCTATGGTTGCAAAAAATACAGATACCATAACATATTTACATCAAATAGCCGAAAAGATGCATCGTAGGTCTATGGTCATCTTGTTTACGGATATGTTTCAGAGTTTTGACGAGTCTGTTGATTCTAAAAAAGAACAAGCCTTATTTAGTGCCCTACAGCACTTAAAGCACAATAAGCATAAAGTAGTCTTGTTTCATGTAATTGACGGCAAAACGGAGCTTGATTTTGAATTTGACAATACACCTAGAAAGTTTGTTGATGTGGAAACAGGAGAAGAAGTTGCTGTTTTCTCAGATACGGTTCAAGAAGAATACCAAAATCAGATGCAATTATACTTAAAAAAGCTGTCTATGACTTGCTCACAAAACAGAATTAAGTACGTTCCAGTTCATGTTGATGAAAATTTTGAAAAAATAATGATGACATATTTAGCTGAAAAACAAAACTTTGGATAATAAGCGATAATTTTTTTGAAATTATTTTTAAAAAAGGCTTGCGCAAACGGAAATCTATTGTATCTTTGCCACCGCAATAACGCAGAGGTTTGGTAGTTCAGTTGGTTAGAATACATGCCTGTCACGCATGGGGTCGCGGGTTCGAGTCCCGTCCAGACCGCAATATTGGGGAAAGCCTTTCGTAACAGAAAGGCTTTTTTGCCCCTTTACGGTTTTTAACGTTAGTTGTGTTGTTTGCTACGAATTTGTAACTCGTAGCGGGTTTAGTAGTTAGACCAATGAAAAGCTTTTCGCCTCGGCGAATAGCTTTTTTGATTTAATTTGAAGGAAGGGTTTTAATTTTTAGATTGAAAAGTGGTTAGTTTTTAATTGTTTGAACTTCAATTGCTTTCTTTAATCAATTAAATTTTAGAATCAAAAGGTTTATAAAATAATGCTGGTTTGGTAGTTCAGTTGGTTAGAATACATGCCTGTCACGCATGGGGTCGCGGGTTCGAGTCCCGTCCAGACCGCCAGTATTTAAAAAAGTCTTTCGAAAGAAAGACTTTTTTGTTTTTTGGAAAAAATAAATAGTTGCTATTATGTATTTAGTTTACATGTCGTAGATTAAAACAAAACTGTTTTATATTGCCAAACAATCCAAATATAGAGTCCTAAAAAAACCATACAAAGTACAAACTTCATGAAGCTAGAGACGAGGAAGCCAATGAAAGACCCAGTAGCGGCTTTTAGAGCTCTATTTTGATCTTTAAAATCATAAATAAGTTCACCGATTAAAGCACCCAAGAAAGGGCCAATAAGAAATCCAAAAGGGATTGGTGCAAATATCCCAATCACAAGTCCAATATTTGTTCCCCAAATACCATAACTACTGCCGCCAAATTTTTTAGTTCCTTTGGCAGGAATAATGTAATCTAAAATTGAAATTACGATAGTAATGAGTAAGGTACTCCAAAGAATCCAGTGGTTCATGGGTACAGCATGTGTAAAATACAATATTGCTATACCAACCCAACTGATAGTAGGGCCTGGTAATACGGGTAAAAAACTCCCTATTATACCGGCAATGACACAACAAAAACCAAGGAGTAAAAGAAATAAATCCATAATTTATTTTTAGTATTTTTGTACAACATAAATATAACTCGAATTTTTCAAATGAAAGCAATAAATAGTTTTTCACTTTTAGTGTTCTTAATACTAATTATGAGTAGTTGTAATTCTATTTATGCTCAGGGTGGTTTTGATAATCAAAAAGATGCTCTAGTAAAAGATAGCATATACAATAAGAATAAAATGAAAGTTTTAAATTTTTCGATGAAAGATTTTGATGCGATTTTTTTTGAATTTTTTGATAAAAAAGCAAGCCCAACTGTTTTAAATAAAGTGGAGTTTTATTCTTATACGATTCGAATTGCAATATTCTCTGAACGTCTTGCTGCTTTATACCCAGACCAAAAAGCAGTAGCCATGGAGAGTAGGAATAAATGGTTTGCTGAAAGTTATGAGGATTATTTGAAAATCAAAAATTCGCAAAAAAATTAGTTGTAGTTTTATCCTTTAAAAAAAAATAGCAAATACACATATCTTGAAGCCATATTATCTTTTAATAGTTTTTCTTATCTTTAACTCCTGTCAGTATTTTGAGACTCCTGTTCCTTCAGAGCAAGAGCTTTTACAAAAGGAACTGAAATCCATCAATTGGAAAGAGGTTGATGAGTATCCATCTGTGGTAGATTGTGAAAAAATAGAAGATAAAAAGCAACGCCAAAAGTGCTTTTTTGAGGTTTTAACTCAATTGATTCAAGAGAAATTGAGTGTAGATACGCTTTCAATTCTTTATCCTGAACTAGACACAATTGAAGTTAAAGTTACTATTTTTCCAAATGCAACGATGCAGTTTGAACCTCAATTTCCAAAAGATTCTATAGCGTATGACAAAATCAAAATTGACAGCATACTTAAAGTTCGTCTAGTTGATTTTCCAAAAATTAATCCAGCCATAAAACGAGGTGTACCCGTGAAAACACAATTTATTCTTCCGGTGATTTTAAAAGTAGAGTAGGTAATGCCATTTACATTTTCTCACCCAGCCATACTTTTGCCTTTTTTTAAAAATAAAAAATTGTCAGCTACCGCTTTGATAGTTGGCTCTATGTCTCCTGATTTTGAATATTTTTTCAGAATGAAAATACAAAGCGAAATTAGTCATACTTTTTTAGGAATTTTTCTAATTGATTTTCCTCTTGGGTTTATAGTTATGTTTGTTTTTCATGAAATTATAAAACGTCCTTTCATTGAAAATTTGCCTCATTTTCTTCAAAATAGGGTAGAGAAATTAAGAAAATTCAATTGGTTGTTTTATTTCAAAAGTGATGTTTTTGTAGTTTTGACATCCTTTTTTTTAGGAGTGGTTACTCATATAGTATGGGATTCAATGACGCATTGGGATGGTTTTTTAGTACAACAATTTTATTTTTTTAATCTAGAGTTTTTTTCAATTCCGTTTTATAAAATAGCTCAGCATTTAAGTTCTGTTATTGGCCTGTTGTGGATCTTGTTTTATATTTATAAACTTCCAGAAAAAAATGAAAACGGTAAAAAAGTTAATTTTAATTATTGGTATTGGTCTATTTTTTTTACTGTAGTTTTTATTACTCTTAGATTTTATTTTGGAACACAATTGAATCAAATAGGTAATGTTATAGTGACTATTATTTCTTCAACAATATTGGCAATTACTATAACAGGTTTGATTTTTAGAAATAAAAAAATTATTTAGTAAATTTTCTACCCTTCCATTCGTATTTGCCAAACAGAGAATACAACGCCACGCTGGTACTGAAAAAAGGATAAAATATACTACTTAAAAGTAAGTATTGCTTTTTCTTTTTGGATAAAAAATGATTGGTTTTATAAATCAAAATGGTATCAACTGTGAATTTGAAAGTACAGACTAAAATTGTATTTTGAAAAGTAGATAAACCTAAGAACCAAGAGCCAAGAATTAACACCCAACTCAAATTCCCAGCAAAAACGATCAATCCCAATCCTTTTCCGAAACTACTTTGATAGGAACTTGTTTTAGATGCCCAACGAACACGTTGGTAAAACAAAGATTCCCAATTACTTTGGGGTTTTGTAGTAACAATATTGTTTTCAGATTTTAGATAATGCACTTTTTTAGGGGATTTTGCAATTGCTTTTTGGAGTAAAAATACATCGTCACCACTAGCGATTTTATCATTTCCTTCAAAACCATTGAGCTCTTGAAAAAAGGACCTGGTATACGCAAAGTTGGCGCCATTACAGATAAATCCTTTGTTGATGCCAAAACTTCCAATAGTTGCGCCTTGTAAACTTGCCAAATCCAATTGCTGAAACTGATGTAGAAATGAATTATTACACGCATATGTGACCGCACCAGCAATCATAGCTACATCATGAAGCTGAATGTAATTATCCAACGTTAATAACCAGTTTCCTGGAACTATACAATCGGCATCGGTGGTAATAACCCAATTGGAGTTCACAATTTGCATTGCAGTTACTATAGCATCTTTTTTAGGCGAATTAGAAACCCTAATATTTTTTATAACCGAAACTTGAAACTTGAAACTTGAAACTTGAAATTCTTCTTCTGATTCATCGTCTACTAAGATCACCTCAAGCAGCTCTATGGGATATTTCAATTTCGATAAGCTTTCTAATAAAATGGGTAAATTTTCAGCTTCATTCCGGAAAGGAACAACAATCGAGAATTTTGTTTTTGGCTTTAAGCCCAAGTAATTTATTGTAGTTACCTTTTTAAAACCATAAATTAACGCCAGTATTGCTAAGCAATACAAAAGTATGATGAGGGAAACAATAATTGAAAATAGCATCTTTTTATTGTGTTTTAGTTCCTTTTATTATGGATTTACTATTAAAATTCAAAACATAGTACGTTCCAATAATAACTGGTAAAACTACATTTAAAAACCACATTAAAGTCGAAATAAAAATTACAATCCATTCGTTTACGCCAAGAATTCCAAAGAAATAAACCGCTACACTTCCTTTAACGGCAAAGTCCAAAAATTGAAAAGTAGGTAAGGAAGATGCTAAAAAATAAACGGATGAAATTGTTGCAATCAAGGTGAAGTAAGGTAAATCAACATCAAAAGCTAAAAAAAAAAAGTAATATTGATGCGAGAAAACGAGATAGCGACAAATACCCAAAAAGATATTTTTTTGATGAATGGGTTTTGGAATTTCATTAATTTTATGAATCAGTTTTTCAATAGAATAGCCTTTGATAGTGATTTTTTTGATTGAAAATAAAATGATAAAAAGGAGCAAAAGCATTCCAAAAAGGAGAGCTACCGTTTTTATCGTAATTACATGATATTGTGCATTAAAATATAGCAATCCGAAAATCCCAAAAATAACGGTCAGAATCATTTGGATCCCGTTGCAAATCAGGTTTAAGAATATGACTTTTTTTGTTTCTTTTTTTTCAAAAAAGAGTGCTTTTCCGGCATATTCTCCCACTCCGTTTGGCGTAAATAGACCAGCAGTTAGTGCGCCGAGAACTTGTTTTGAAGCTTCGCCTAAAGTTGTTTTATGGATAAATGCTACTAGGTTTTGCCATTTCAATATTTCAAAAAACCGATTCAAAACACTTAGCAATAAAAGAAACGAAATTCCAGTGATAGATTGGTTTTTTTGGAATAGAAAAATGAATTTTTGCCAATCTAATTTATCATTATTGGCAAGTTGATTGTAAATAAAATAAAACGCACCAGCCACAATCAAAACTTTGATTAGAAGTACGAGGAATTGCTTAGTTTTGTGTGGAATTGAAATCATTAGTGCAAAGTAAAGGAAAACTATTGTGAAAAAGCTATTTCACAGAGATTCACAAAGAATTCGCGAAGATTTACAAAAAATAATAGGAGGATGGCAAGCTTAGTGAACCTCTGTGGATCCTTAGAGCCTCTTCGTGTAATAACAAAGAAGTATAAATAAGAAAGAATTGGCAAACGAACGCATCATATTAGGAATTGATCCTGGAACCACGATTATGGGTTTTGGATTGATTAAAATTGTCAATAAAAAAATGCATTTTTTGCAGTTGAATGAATTGCAATTGTCAAAATACGACAATCATTATCAGAAACTGAAAATCATTTTTGAACGAACTATTGAGTTAATTGATACGCACCATCCAGATGAAATAGCCATTGAAGCGCCTTTCTTTGGTAAAAACGTACAATCAATGCTCAAGTTGGGTCGTGCGCAAGGTGTAGCCATGGCTGCGGGACTTTCTAGAGATATCCCCATAACGGAATACGAACCCAAGAAAATTAAAATGGCTATTACCGGAAACGGAAATGCCACAAAAGAACAAGTTGCCAAAATGCTGCAACAGCTTTTAGGATTGAAAGAATTGCCTAAAAATCTCGATAGTACGGATGGTTTGGCAGCAGCAGTTTGTCATTTTTTCAATTCAGGAAAAGTGGTTGGTGCTAAAAGTTATACCGGTTGGGACGCTTTTGTGAAACAAAATGAGGAACGAGTTAAAAAATAGTTTTCAGTCGCAGCAAATGTAAACTGCGACTGTGACTGAATACTATAGAAATGAGCGGAATCTACATACACATACCCTTTTGCAAGCAGGCATGTCATTACTGTGATTTTCATTTTTCGACTTCGATGAGGAAGAAAGAAGAGATGGTTTTGGCTATTGCCAAAGAATTGCAAATGCGCAAAAGCGAGTTTGAAAAGGAACAAGTTGAGACCATTTATTTTGGAGGAGGGACGCCAAGCGTATTGGATTCTGACGAAATTAATTTTTTGATAAATGAGGTATACGCTAATTTTAAAGTAGTTGAGAATCCCGAAATTACGCTCGAAGCCAATCCAGACGATTTATCTAGCGAGCGAATACTTGAACTTTCAAAAAGCAAAATAAATCGTTTAAGCATTGGGATTCAGTCATTTTTTGAAGAGGATTTACTTCTGATGAATCGGGCTCATAATTCGGCGGAAGCCAAAAAATGTTTGGCAGAAGCTACCCAATATTTCGACAACATTTCTCTTGATTTGATATATGGAATTCCTGATATGAGTAACGAAAAATGGAAACAAAATATCGAGACTGCTTTGTCTTTTGGAATACCGCATATTTCTAGTTATGCTTTAACCGTTGAACCCAAAACGGCATTAAACAAACTCATTCAAACGGGAAAAATAGCCAAACCCAACGATGAATCTGCTCAGGAACACTTTGCTATTTTAGTTGAAACATTGGATGCGAATGATTTTATACACTATGAATTATCTAATTTTGGCAAAGCCAATTATTTTTCAAAGAACAATTCGGCTTATTGGTTGGGGAAAAAATATTTAGGAATTGGCCCATCAGCGCACAGTTATGATGGTGTTTCTAGGAGTTGGAACATAGCAAATAATGCCTTGTATTTAAAAGGTATTCAGCAAGACAAATTGTCTAATGAAGTTGAATTTTTATCTGTTGCTGATCGTTATAACGAATATGTAATGACGGGTTTGCGGACTATTTGGGGCGTTTCATTAACCAGAATTGAAAGTGAATTCGGAAACGAATATTTGGAATATTTGAATAAACAGATGCAGAAATTCCTTAATGATGATTTGGTTTTTATTGAAAACAACATCTTGAAAACAACATCAAAAGGAAAGTTTTTGACGGATGGAATTGCATCAGACTTATTTTACTTAAATTTGGAATAGCAAATTAACCACAAAGAAACAAAGAAGGCACAAAGTTCACTAAGCTTTTGTGTGATTGGTGCGTTCTTTGTGAACTTAGTGTTTAAAGAAATATGATAGCAACCATCAACAAAGAATTTAATATCGACCTATCAAAACCCATTGATATTTCTATTCCGTTAACCAATACCGATGAAAATCCTATTGCTTGGTATATCGATAAACCAGTCATAGAACCCGTTATTTTTGGGGATTGGATCGGGAAAGTTTCGGAAGGGAAATCGTCAACCAATTTCAATAATATTTTCTTCAATCCGCACGGACACGGTACGCATACGGAGTGCTTGGGTCATATCACACGGGAATTTTACAGCATCAATCAATGTTTGAAACAGTTTTTTTTTATGGCCGAATTAATTTCGGTACAACCTGAATTACAAGGCGAAGACTTGGTGATTACTAAAAGCCAAATTGAAAATGCTTTAATAGGAAAAAATCCTGAAGCAATTGTTATTAGAACATTACCCAATTTAGAGGATAAAAAGCATTTGAAATATTCGAATACCAATCCGCCATATCTAATAGAAGATGCCGCGCGCTTCATTCGCGAAAGCAGAATTCAGCACTTATTGATTGATTTGCCTAGTGTGGATAAAGAAAAAGATGAAGGAAAATTGTTGTCACACAAAGCCTTTTGGAATGTAACCGATGTCAATAATCTGAATGCTGATGCACGACTGCATTGTACCATTACCGAAATGATTTATGTGGCTGATGAAGTTAAAGATGGTAGTTATTTGCTGAATTTACAAATCGCTTCTTTTGAGAATGATGCCAGTCCGAGTAAACCTGTTTTATACCTTTTTCAATAGCCATGAATTTAGAAACCTACTACGAATATTGCCTTTCGAAAAAAGGTGTGACAGAACATTTTCCTTTTGATGAAGACACTTTGGTTTTTAAAGTAGGAGGTAAAATGTTTGCGTTATCATCTTTAATCCGGTGGGAGAAAGGTCAACCATCTGTTAACTTAAAATGTGATCCAGAGCGCGCTCTTGAATTGCGTGCAGAATATGATGACATTCAACCTGGTTTTCATATGAGCAAAATCCATTGGAACACAATAACTATAAATCAATCGGTTTCAGATGATTTGATTAAAGAATTGATTCAACATTCTTATGAATTAATTTGTATTAGTTTGCCTAAAAAAGTTCGAATAGAACTTAATTTACCATGACCACTTATCGACACTTAGTGGGTTTTCGTCTATATTAAATTCAGTATTATCGATAGAGCCCAATTGCTAGGTATAACTTTAGTACTTTTAGTTTTTTAAAATAACAACTAAATACCATGACAAAGGCACTAAATATTTTGCTAATAGAGGACGATGAAATTGAAGTAATGAAGTTCAATAGAGTTTTGAGCAATTTAAAAACAACCCATAAAATTGTTGAAGCAAATAATGGTGAGGAAGCTATTACAATTCTAAAGGAAAAAGAAATGATTCCTGATATCATTGTTTTAGATTTAAATATGCCAAAGATTAATGGAATAGAGTTTTTAGGAATATTAAAGTCAGATGAATATTTAAAATACATTCCAGCCATTATATTGACCACATCAAGTAATAGGTCTGATTTATTAGAGTGTTATAAAATAGGTATCGCAGGGTATTTACTAAAGCCCTTAAAATACGATGAGTATGTGGATAGGGTTACTAAGCTTGTTGAATATTGGAGCACAAATGAGTTAATCACAAATTAGGGGTTATGTACGGTATTGTTAATAAATCAATAGAGGATCTAGTAGTTGCTAATTTTGGCAGAGAAAAATGGGAGTTTGTACATGAAAAAAGCGGTATAGATGTAGATTTTTTTCTTAGCAATGAAGTCTATGATGATGCTATAACCTATCAAATTGCTACCACACTTTCAGAAGAAATGAACATGACTTTAAGTCAAGTGTTAATTGCTTTTGGCGAATGGTGGGTTGTGCATACCACATCTGAGAAATATCCCGGTTTAATGGAGTCTGGAGGGAAAAGTTTAAGCGATTTTTTAATCAATTTACCTAATTTTCACAATAGAGTTATGCTTGTTTACCCTAAGCTCACACCTCCTGAGTTCAAGGTAAGTGATATTACCGCTGATGGTCTTCATTTGCACTATCACTCAAAAAGAGTAGGACTTCAAGATTTTGTAAGGGGCATTATACAAGGTTTAAGTATTGTATACAAGACACCAGTTACCATAACTTTACTACAATCAAGAAACGAAGGCAGTACGCACGAGATATTCAAAATAAACTGGTAAAATAATGAAGGATCTAGCACTTTGTTTTAATGAAAACAGTTTGAATAGATTGTTTCCATTTTACATACTGGTTTCACCAAATTTTGAAATTATAAATTTTGGTTCTAGCTTAGGGAAAGTGTGCCAAGATTTAAATAACACTAAATTATTTTCGGATTTATTTAAAATTACTAGACCATATTTAGAAACTTTTTCGTTCCAGGAAATAGTGTCACATTGCAACAGTCATCTTGTTTTACAACATAGTTCATCTGGTCTAAATTTAAGAGGACAGTTTGAATTAATGGGAGATAATGTTTTGTTTGTAGGTTCCCCTTGGTTTACATCAATGGTTGAATTGATGAATAAAGGCTTAACTTTTGAAGATTTTGCTCCTAATGATCCTTCAATTGATTTACTTCATGTGCTTAATAATGCTGACAACACTTCTAAGGAATTAAAGGAATTATTGACAACCATTAACGAACAAAAAAACAAGTTAAAACAAGCCAATAAAGAAATTCAAGATATTGCACTTTTTCCTACTCAAAATCCGGATCCTTTAATCCGAATTGACACGCAGGGAAATCTTTTGAAACGTAATCCAGCAGCAGAAAAATTAACAACATTTGTTCATGACGAAATAGAATATGCAACCGAGGCATTTTTTAAACACATTGCTTCTAAAATTGATTTTGATACAGATCGATGGATTTTTGAAGCGCAAACTAATAGTAGAGATTATTCCTTTGTGTGCAAGACACTCAAGGATTTGGGTTATGTAAACATTTACGGCCGTGATGTAACTGAACAGAAAAAAAGTCAGGAAGAGATAAATAGATTGTCTCTTGTAGCTAGTACTAACATTAATGCGGTAATTTTTACAGCACTTGATGGAACTATCAATTGGGCCAATGAAGGATTTGTGAAACTTACAGGTTTCTCCTTGAAGGAAGCAATAGGTCGTACCACTGAGGATTTGTTTCAAGGAGCACTAGTGGATCAATCCACCTTTGAGGCTATAAAAATCGCTAAAGCAAAAGGGGAGCATTTTAGTCAGGAATTAATACATTATAAAAAAGATAGTACGTGGTTTTGGGCAAAAGCTGAAGGGCAACCTTTATTTGACAGTGAGGGAAATGTAAAAGAATATTTTGCGTTAATAGAGGATGTTACAGCAAAAAAGGAAGATGAAGAAGAGCTAAAAAGATTGTCACTCGTGGCAAGTTTAAATAATAATGGTATTGTGTTTACCAAGCCTAATGGTAAAATATTTTGGTGTAATGATGCTTATACCACCTATACGGGATATTCTAAAGATGAAATTATAGGGAAAACTCCAGTGCAAATAGGTCGAACCTCGGATATTGATGATGAGCAGTTGGATATTATGGTTAGTTCTTTTTATAATGGATTTCCATTTGATGTTGAACTGAAGCACGGAAGAAAAGATGGTAGTTCTTTTTGGGTCAAGGCCAAAGGGCAGCCCATACTTGATGCAAATGGTGAGGTTACCCAATTTTTTGCCATGATTGAGGATATTTCTCTTAAAAAAAGGTACGATGAAAGTTTACAAATAGAAAAAGAAAAGTACAGAGGAATAATTGCAAATATGAATCTAGGATTGCTTGAAGTTGATCTAGATAATAACATTACCATGGCCAATCATGGTTTTACAACTATGAGTGGCTATTCACAGCAAGAGCTCATAGGGAATAATGCTATAGAAATCTTTGTTAATGAAAGTGGTAAGAATGTATTGAAGACAAAAGATAAATTAAGATCTGATGGATTAACAGATTCCTATGAGTTGCAAGTCTATGATAAAAATAAAAAAGAAAGAATATGGCTTATTAGTGGTGCTCCAAATTATGATTTACAAGGTAATTTAATAGGATCCATAGGTATTCATCTTGATATTACTGATCAAAAAAATCAAGAGCAGCAATTGTATTTGTTATCGTTGATTGCTGAGAAAAATTTAAATTCGGTTATAATTGCAGATCGAATGGGTCGAATTGAATGGGCCAATGCTAGTTTTTTAAGAATGTCAGGGTATTCTAAGGACGAAATTATAGGTCAAAGGCCAGGAGCTTTGTTACAAGGTCCAGAATCCAATCCTGAAGTGATTCTTTATTTGAGAAATCAAATTAAAAAGGGTCTCCCTTTTAATTGTGAGATTATTAATTATTCAAAAAACAAAGAGAAATATTGGGTACGTATTCAAGGACAGGCA
This sequence comes from Flavobacterium tiangeerense, assembly GCF_007830355.1. Classification (GTDB taxonomy): domain Bacteria; phylum Bacteroidota; class Bacteroidia; order Flavobacteriales; family Flavobacteriaceae; genus Flavobacterium; species Flavobacterium tiangeerense. The sequence goes on from NZ_VLKO01000005.1 coordinate 109,357, forward strand.
CTTTATGATAAAGCCGGGAAATTAATAAAATATTTTGCCATTGAGGAAGATGTTACCGCTCAAAAAGAGCTGGAATCCCAAAAAGAGAATTTATTATCAGATTTAGCAAAAACCAATAAAGAGCTTGAGGATTATGCGCAAATAGTATCACATGATTTAAAATCTCCTTTACGCAGTATTAATTCATTGATTACCTGGATTAAAGAGGAGAATGTAGATAGCTTTGACGCACCAACTCAAAAATATTTTTCATTAATTGAGCATAAAGTCGAAAAAATGGATCATCTTATTGAAGGAATTTTGACGTATTCTAAAATTGATAAAGAAGCTGTAAAATCAGAGAAAATAAATATCCATGAAATTGTTCAAGGTATTATAGGTATTATTCATCTGCCAGATCACATTAGCGTATCTATTTTAGGTACATTGCCTAGCATTAATGCAGATAAATTTAGGATACAGCAATTGTTTCAAAACCTCATTGGTAATGCTGTAAATTATATTGATAAAACTCAAGGATTAGTTGAAATTAGCGCTGTTGAAGATGGTGATAGTTATATTTTTTCTATAAAAGATAATGGTGTAGGAATGCCAAAAGCAATCCATTCAAAAATATTTGAAACCTTTAAATCTTTTACAACTAGTAAACATTCAACAGGTTTAGGTCTATCAATAGTGAAAAAAATTATTACTTTTTATCGAGGAGAAATTTGGTTAGATAGCAAAGAGGGTGTGGGTACCACATTTTTTGTGAAATTAAAAAAAGAATCATGAAAATTATTCAAGCAAGTAAATTAGCCCATCAGGGTTGGAAATACATACAAGAAAAATCAGAATTGTCAAATCCATTAGTTATTGTTTTTGGGAATCGTCTATTATTACAAAACAGTCAAGTGTTAAAGGATATTCGTAATGAGTTTCCGTATGAGCATCTTGTTTTTGGGTCAACGTCTGGTGAAATTTCAGGTTCTAATGTAAATGACGATTCCATTTCGGTGGTAGCGATCGAGTTTGAAAAATCAAGTTTTATAGTTAAAAGAGATAATATTTTACACCATAATAAAGATGCTAAACATCTTGGTGAGCACTTGTATGAGCAAATGCCGAAGGAAAATCTTAAACATTTATTTGTACTCTCAGAGGGGAGTTTTGTAAATGGAAGTTCTTTAATTTCAGGTCTTGAGACCAATATGGAGGACTCTGGATTATCCATAACAGGCGGTATGTGTGGTGATGATGCACGTTTTGAAAAAACACTTGCCTCATACAAAGAAGATCCAAAAGAAGGAGAAGTGGTTCTTATTGGTTTTTATGGATCAACATTCGAGGTTTCGTATGCTAGTTTTGGTGGTTGGATTCCCTTTGGCCCAGAGCGTGTCATCACAAAGTCAGTAGCAAATGTATTGTATGAAATTGATGGTCAACCAGCTTTAGACTTATATAAAAAATATTTAGGAGATAAATCTAGTGAACTTCCACAAGCCTCTTTATTATATCCTTTAAATGTAACACCAGATGGTAAGAAAGAACCAGTGGTACGTACTATTTTAAATATTGATAATGATACACAGTCTATGATCCTTGCAGGCGATGTACCTGTAAATTCAAGAGTTCAACTCATGATGGCATCAGTTGATGGGATTGCACAAGGTGCTAATACTGCTGCAAATTACGGTATGAAAAATAGAACTACAGCCCCTGAATTAGCTCTTTTGGTAAGCTGTATTGGTAGGAAATTGGTAATGAGTCAGCGTGTTGAAGAAGAAATAGAGCATGTAAGAGAGGTTATTGGTCAACAAGTACCTATTTCAGGATTTTATTCTTATGGTGAAATGGCTCCTTTTAATGGGGAGACCGCTTGTGAATTACACAATCAAACGATGACATTAACCTTAATAAGCGAATAATGCATTCATTACTAAAACGTCAGATAGATAAAAAACTTGCGGGAGGTCTTAATGACTTGGATATTTTTTTGGATGCAGTGAATGAATCGTACCAAAATTATGAAAGCCAAATAGAGATGTTGCAAAGGGCTATGAAAATTAGCTCTGATGAATTATTTGAGGCGAATCAAAAATTGAGAGATGAAGCTAAAAGCTTAAAAGAATTAAATAAAAACTTGCAATCTATTCTTGATTCCATGAGTGTTGGTCAAGATTTTATGACAAATACTGAGGTTTTTGATTCTTCTGAATACATTAAACAACAATCTATTGAAATTGTAAAAATTAATAAACAAAGAGAAGAATTGTTATTTAATCTTGAAAAACAAAACAAGGCATTGAATGAATATGCACACATGGTTTCACATGATTTAAAGGCACCTTTGCGTAGTATTGATACTTTGATTAACTGGTTTATTCAGGATAATGATTCTCTATTGAATGAAGCCAATCTAAAATCTTTGAATAGGATTTTGTTAAATGTGGAGAAAATGGATTCTCTTATTAAGGGGATTTTAAACTATTCCTCTATTGAAAATCACACGCATGAAGAACGTATTATTGATGTTAATCATGTTGTGCAAGATTTCTTGAAAACTATTGAAATTCCAAATAATGCAGACATTAGCATAACTAATGATCTTCCTGTTTTAATGGGAAATGATTTTAGATTGAAACAACTTTTTCAAAATCTAATACAAAATGCGCTTAAATACAATGATAAAGAACATATAGAAATTGAGATCTCAAGTACCGAAAAGGAGCAAGAATATTTATTTCAAATAAAAGACAATGGTATAGGTATTCCTCAAGCATACCAGCACAAAATATTTGATATTTTTTCTAAATTACAAAATGACGATAACTCTTCAGGGATTGGTCTTTCTATCGTTAAAAGAATTATAGAATTTTATAAAGGAAGAATTTGGCTTGAAAGCCAAGAAAAAGTAGGAACTACTTTTTTCTTCACAATACCAAAGGATCATGGAAACACCTAATTTAAACTATGTAAATGAATTGTCTGGTGACAATGTGCAATTTAAGACAAAAATTTTATCCATCCTAAAAAAAGAGTTGCCAGTAGAGGTTGAAAATTATGAAAAATACATGCAAGGATTAGATTTTTTTAATGCTGCACAGTCTGTTCATAAACTGAAACATAAAATTTCTATACTAGGTCTCGAAAAAAGTTATTATATTGCTGTTGATTATGAGCATAATTTAAATAATGACTCTGTAGCCTTAAAAAATGATTTTGAAACAATTTTAAAAGCTATGCAGGAGTTTGTTATTAAACTCTAAATAAATAGCTATATGAATTGCATTATTGTTGATGATGAAGAAATGGCAAGAGCCATAATAGCTCAATTTGTAACTAAATCAACAGATATTGAATGTATTGGAGAGTTTTGTAGCGCCATAGATGCAATAAAATTTTTGAATTTAAATCATGTTGATCTTATTTTCTTAGACATTCACATGCCAAATTTTACAGGTTTTGATTTTATTCAAACCATAAAAAATCCTCCTCATATTATCTTAGTAACTTCTGATAGAGATTTTGCTATTGAAGCCTTTGAATATGAATGTATTATAGATTATCTTGTAAAGCCCATTACCGAGCCACGTTTTTTAAAAGCTGTACACAAAGTCTTAGCAATAAAAACTGATGAGCAACAAGTAAATACAGCGATACAGTCTGAAGAAAAGCCTGATCATTTTTATGTAAACATAGATCGAAGATTGATTAAAATAGACAATAACTCAGTGAATGTTATTGAAGCTAAAGGAGATTATATTCATATAAAAACGGACACCAAAAATTACATTGTACACTCTGCAATGAAAAAAATAGAGGATATACTTCCAAAAGATTTATTTTTAAAAATTCACCGTTCCTTTATAATCAATGTTACAAAAATTATCGATATTGAGGATAATAGTGTTCTCATTGCAAAGGATGTTATCCCAATAAGTAGGTCATACAAAACAGAACTTTTAAAACGAATCAATGTATTGTAAGTAATATATTTACTACAATTATTTTAAAAAAATGCATTTCATCGATTATTTTTGCATTTAGTCTATAATGTTGTTATTTTAGATCTGTATTTAAAATGACAATTATGAAAGTAAATCTACCCAATGCAGTAACTTTAGCTCTTGATTCTTCAAACAATGAGTTATCTGGTTATTTTTTAGTATCCACAAAATGGACTGTAATGAATGATGTTAATATTACTTTCGTAAGGAAAAATGCGTTAGGATACTGTTACAATTTAGATTGGGCAGGTCCATTAACTAAGCATGAAGTTATAAAGTTAAGTATTAACAACCCTTCTATTTCTATTGTAAGTATTGCCACAATACGACCTTTTTTACAAATACTGAATGATGTGGTATACCTTCCTAACACTGCCGAAGCGCGCAAAGCAATTAATATTGATAATGACGATTTACAATTAGCAAACTAAAATAAAACTTCGACCAGAAATTATTCTTATAAAATTCCATTTACCTACAGTCTTAAACCGTTTACCGAAGGTTATCAATCGTTTATCGAAAACATCTCTTTCTATCTTTAGTTTGAATGTATCTTTGTTAAGCAATCAGGAAGCAAACCCTTTTTGACCCCAAATCAAATTTTTTAAATGCTGTTTTATTGGATTGTGAAAATAGTCCTTGCTAGAATAAATAGTTTTTTAAAAGCAAGTTTAATTTTTTAGTTTCATTGTTGAGTTAGTAAAAAAAGACTGCTGCCACGAGCAGTCTTTTTTGTTTATACTATAAACTCACTTTGATACTCAAGTAAGATTTTTATTATTTCAAGTTGTATTTTACATCAAATTCAAATCAATTTTAACATTTATAATGAGGTTAAGCAAAACAAAGAAAGACTGCCCACAAGCAGTCTTTCTTTGTTAATAAGATGTATCAAGTGGTATTACTTGAGGGTAAATAATGGTTCCTTACTTAAATTCCATTTTATTCGTAAGCCAAATTCATTAAAAGTAAATCCAGAGGCAGTAGTAGAGGCAATATTACTTCGGGTTACATAAATATTACTCAACAGCCTATCCGAAAATTTGTATCCTAGTTTTGCTTGAATACGGTATGTCCACTGTTTTGAATTGTCTTCAATAAACTGGTATCCTGTAGCCAAGTTAGCATTGTAAAACCATGATTTAGACTCAATAATTTTTTCATCTTTTAATACCTCCAAAAATAGTTCTACGGCGTTGAATTTCTTTGGACTAAAATAATCAGTAGGAACACGATCTTTAAAAGCTATATATTGATAGTTTAATCCACCTTTTAGAACAGGTTTAGAGAGGAAATTATAGTAAAAAGAGGTAAATAATAAATTTCGATTGTTGTTGTCTGTTTGCGATGTGAAAAAATATTGAGTAAACCAACCAAAATTAAAGTTGGTACTCAAATTATAATTTAAATAATAGTTGTTGGTAGCGATTTGCTTGTCAATAAGATCAGTATTAAAGTTTTGCATTTCACGCTTGTAACCCGCTTCAAGATCTTGAAGTTTCATAGGCTTCATCTTGAAATAAGTATGCAATAAAAGTTGGTTGTAATTGGAAGTCAATGAACTGGCAGTATTTATTCCAGTCTCAAAGGAGAAACTTATTTTAGGATGAAATTGATAACTTGCTCCAATCAAGTAATCATTACTTTCTGCATTTTTTAATGTAACTGTATTTTCAGTTTTGCGGTATTGATAGGTTGCATTTACGGTCCATCTTGTAGATAAGGGCAATGTTATGGCAGTTCTTGTAGCTATAGCTGTATTATTACCGTTATCAAATGAGTAGCTTAATTTTTCTTCGATAAAAGGAGTAAAATCCTCTTTCATTTTTTTTATAAATTGAAGTGCATCTCCTTGATTATTAAAAATAGATAAAGTAGTCATAGCTGCCTGATACGCCATACTCGTTTCGCCAGAAGCTTTGTAAGCATTGGCGATACCTAAGTTACCATCAAATGATTTTGTGTCGTTTTCTAAAATGTTTTTATAATAAGTGATGCTATCTGGGAAATTACTTTTGTAAATATCCAGCGTTGCGGCAAGTGACAAAACCCAGTTTTCATTAGGGTATTTTATTTGCAACGCTTCAATATAAACTTTAGCTTCTTTGTATTTTTTGTTCCAAATCAAGGCTTGAGTATAGCGCTCTTGAGTTTGTTTTTTTAAACTTTCATCAGTTATATTTTGCGATAAGGATAATGATTCAGTAGCTAGTTTTAAGGCCTCTTTTTCTTTATTGTCAATATGTGCTAGAAGTGAAAGTCCATTTAATGCTAGTACGGGATGGTCTTTTGATAGTAATTGGTACACCGCATTACCTTTGGCAATATCTTTTGTGATGAGGTACATATTTGCCTTATTCATCAAGGTCTCTTTATCTAATGGAAAGTCAACTAGGATTTCATCATAAAACGCCTCGGCTTCTGAGTATTTTTTTTCATTCACATATTGGTAACCATATCCTAATTTAATATATTTCCTTGAAACCAAAGCACCTGGGTTTGCAGCTGACAATTCTAGGGCTTTGTTTACGTTTGCTAATGCAGTAGGATATTCTTTCAAATTGGATAAAGTATTGGCAAAACCAAGATGCGCTACAAAATTGGTTGGATTTTTTTGAACAAGCTCGCTGTAGAATACTTTAGCTTCGTCAAACTTTTTGTTCCAAAGCAAAGATTCGGCATAATTTAATTCGATTTCTAAATCTCCAGGATATTCACTCTTTAATTGAATGAAATTTTCAAGTGCTGCTGGAGCTTGATTGTTTAAACCAATGGCCCTTGCATAGCATAGTCGGGCTGTTTTATTTTTTGGATAAAATTTAAGGATATCTTTAAAAAAAAGTTCTGCTTTTGCAAACTCTCCTTTTTCTAGATGGCTAAATCCCACATTCATGTCTTGTGCTTGCAGTGTAAAACTAAATATACTTATAAATACAAGCGCAATTTTTTGTAGTAAATTCATATTGGTTAGGTGTAAGATTCGTTATTGCAAGTTAAGTATTAAATCGTAATATTTCGTCTACACTTTCAGGTTATTCATCTAAGTATTAATGCTTGTTTTTAATAATGTGCGATATTTGGTAACGAAACTAATTCTAACTTCAATATAAATAAGATGGCAGTACACATTACATACAATTCTGGAGTTTATGAAATTAAAGGATTGTTGAGTTCAGAAAACAGTGTATATTTAGAGAATCATTTAAATAGTTTGCTCTCTACTTCAAATGGTATTGTAGTTTCATTTGAAAAAGTAGAAGCTATGGATGCATATACAACCCGAAATATTCTAGCTATATATGACAAAGCTCAAAAGGATGATAAATCATTTTTTATCATAGGTAGAAAAAATAAATGTATTTCGGCTTGTTTTGATGCACTTGGTTCAACTGATGTGTTACTTTAATATTGAATTAAAAATGTGTCTCAAATGAAATTACTTGCAAATATTACCTCAAAAATACCCAGAAAACTAGGTCCTGAGCAGCTTTTTATGTTGACCATATTATTGGTAAACGGAGGTAATTATTTGTACAATCTTATTTTGGGGAGGCTTTTAGGTCCCGAGGCATTTTCTGATGCGGCTATATTAATTACACTCTTACTGATACTTTCTTTTGTTGGGATGACTTTTCAAATAGTAGCTGCAAAATATGCTGTTCTTTTTCAGGAGAATCAGTTGTTGTTATTTCTTAAATTTATTTTGAAATATGCTCTCATACTTGGAATTATTCTAGGTTTAGGCATTGTGGTTTTTCACAAGGAACTTCAAATACTTTTTCATACCCAAACCGCCTCTATGTTTTATATTTTTGGTTTTGGTGTTCCCTTGTATTTTGTCATGAGTGTAAATAGGGGTTTGTATCAAGGTCAAAACAACCTTTCTCGATTAGCTACTACTTACCAAACCGAAATGGGGAGCAGGTTGTTATTTACAATTCCGTTCTTATTGCTTTTGCCTTCAATTCCTAGTTCTGTTGTAGTTGCTATAGGTATTTTACTGTCTTTTGTAGCTGGATTAGTTCCATTTCAAAAAACAATGTTTAGTAAAGTAGAGGCTAACAGCAACGCTGCTATCAATCACAAATCTATTGTGGTGTTTTTTGCGTTGACAGCGTTTTATGAGTGTACACAAATCATTATTAATAATAGTGATATTATACTTGTCAAGCATTTTTTTAGCAACAAAGATGCAGGTTTGTATGCATCACTTGCCTTAATAGGGCGCGTGGTATATTTTGTAGCTTGGATGTTTGTTATGCTTTTGCTACCTAAAGTGATTCAAATGAAAAAAGACAATAAGGATACGCTTCCTATTTTGCTTAAATATGTGAGTTATATTGTAGTTTTATCTTCGTTTATTGTTTTGTTTACTGCTATATTTCCAAATTTCGTAGTGCAAATCATGTTTGGTAAAGCTTATGTTTCTATCTCTTACTTACTTTGGAAGTATGCGCTTGCAACCTCACTTTTTGCTGTTGCAAATATTTTTGCCTATTACTATTTGTCTTTAAATCAATATATTCCTGTAGTAGTCTCGGCTGTTTTGGGATGTACACAAATTGTTTTAATTATTTTTTACCATAACTCTCTGGAACAAGTGGTTCACATGCAAATTATTGCCATGGTAACCTTGCTTTTTTTCCAATTGTTATATTTCTTTTACAAAAATCGTATTTCATTACAGTAAATAACCAATGCCTAAGTATTAAACCAAATTTAAAGCACATGAAAGTAGCCGTAATCACAGCTTTTCCGCCAAGTAAAGTAACTCTTAACGAATATGGGTATCATTTAGTTAAAAATTTTGCACAAAAAAATGAAATCTCAGAGGTGATTTTACTGTGTGATAAAACTCAAGATGCTAAGCAACTGGACTTTGAAAACAGTGATAAAGTAAAGGTGAGGGAATGCTGGTCATTTAATAGTTACACCAATATTATCTCAATAATGGATGCCATACGTGCTGAAAAACCGGATGCTGTTTTGATTAATCTGCAATTCATGAAATTTGGCGATAAAAAGGTTCCTGCAGCTTTAGGACTTATGATTCCTTCGGTTTTACGATTGAATTCTATCCCAACAGTTTCCTTGCTACACAACATCCTAGAGCAAGTTGACCTGGAGAGTGCTGGTTTTACAGATAATAAACTAGCGCAACGTTTCTATAATTTTGTAGGCACTTCATTGACCAAATTCATATTAAAGTCTGATGTCGTGGCAGTAACTATCAACAAATATGTAGAGGTACTGGTAAAGAAATACAAAGTAAATAATGTTATTGTAGTACCACATGGAACTTTTGATACCATTGACGAACCCTCGTTTGACTTAGTTCCTGGACCAAAACAAATTATGGCTTTTGGGAAATTTGGAACCTATAAAAAAGTCGAAATTTTGATAGAATCAGCTATAATCATTAGAAAACGTAGTTCAGAAGCCATAGAAGTAGTTGTCGCAGGTACTGATAGTCCTAATACGCCTGGCTATTTAGCGAGTGTTCAAGAAAAATACAAAGATATTCCTGGTATTCGATTTACAGGATATGTTGAGGAGAAAGATGTACCCGTAATTTTTGGAGACAGTACAGTTGTTGCTTTTCCGTACACTTCTACCACAGGGAGTTCTGGGGTGTTACATCAAGCAGGGAGTTATGGCAAAGCCGTAGTCATGCCAGATCTGGGAGATTTAGCCTTACTAGTAGAAGAAGAGGGGTATAAAGGCGAGTTTTTTAATCCTGAAAGTGCTGAATCACTTGCAACTGCAATAGAGAAAATAATTAATGATGATGCAAATCGAAAATCAATTGCTATGCAGAACTTTAAAGCAGCAAGCGCTTTATCTATGGCAACAATTACAGACATGTATTTGAAAACATTCCAAAAAATTATAAAATCTAAATTTTAATTCGAAATGTATTTGTACGCGGGTTTGTTTTTGCCTTTAACATCAATAAACCCAAATTGTTTTTGCCTGTTTTTTTGCCAAGGCCATTTTCCAGCAACTTGATCCGGTACTTTTGGAAAATCATACAATGTCCAGGACATAAATGAATAATTGTTTTTCTTGAAATACGCTTGCATTTTTTGGTGGTATTGGGCTTGATTTTCTAAACTACTTTCCCATAAATTCCAAATCCCGCCGTAAGAAGGAACTCCAAATTCTTGAATTACAACCGGTTTCTTAACTGTTTTGATTAAAGTATTGGTTTCATACTCAAGGTGCTTTATATCATTGTAAAAGTGATACGAAACAAAATCTACTTTATCAGCCAGTTGTGAAGCCGCCACAGAGTTTGACCAGCCAATTGTAATTAAGTGGTTTGGGTCATTTTCTCTAATTACCGTTACCATGTGGTCAAGCCATTGCAAAACATTTTCTTTACCTCTGTTTTCAAAATCTAAATTAGGCTCGTTTTTTAAATCCCAAGCTATGATTGCTTTATGATCTTTAAATGTAGATACTATTTGCTCTGCATGTCTGTGTGTTAGAGTCCAACTGTCTAGTGAGTAATCGCTGTAAAAATCAAATAAGGTTACCATAACTCCTAGATTTTTGGCTGCAGCCAAATCTAAAAGGGTTTTAAGTTTAACCATCTTTTCAGGATTTATATTTGCTTTCCCAAAATCATCGTATTGAATAAAAACCCGTATAGAGTTTAAATTTGATTTTTTGATGATGTCAAAATCCTTTGCAATAGTATCCTTGCGAAATTGTTCCCCAAAGGTATCCCAAGCTGAATTTTTTGGATAGTAATTAATACCTTTGATAACAAATTGTTTTTTGTTTTTAAGAATTTTATCCTCTTGAATACTGTACTCGGGCTCTGGTTGTATAGAGTCTTTAACAAATGGAGAGGGTTCCATTTTTTGAAAATGACGCACACGCCAGTAGCCATCCTCAAGGAGCATCATTACTTTGTATGTTGCGGTATCTTGTACGGTAGTTAACAACTTTTTATTGAGGTAAATTTTTTGAAATTCAATCACGTTTTTATCCGTAAAAACGACTAGCTGTCCGTCTTCGCTGTAAAATTCTAATTCAGGAAAGTGTTTTAGTGTGGTGTTTTCTATTGTGATTTCTTGGGCTTTATTGTGTTGAATGACTTTGTATAGATTATCACGAGTGTTCATGGTATAATAATCGTCAATGCCTTTTGGGGTGTTATTTTGTAGAGCTTTGTTTTTTATGTGCCAAGAAAAAAGGTAGTCCCGTTCAATTTTTCCTAGTGTGTTTTTCTCCATTTTACGCGCTGGATTTTCAAGTTTGGTCCAGGTCACTTTAGGTAAGTAGACATCCTCACTTTTTGTTTCAAGGTGCAACATGGCACTTCTGTCAGCACCCGTATTCAAGTAATCCAGAATTTTTGCCATACCAAATAGCGTAAAAATACTAATAACGATAAAGGATAGTATAAAGGCCGCTTTGTAAATATTTCGGTTATTGATAATTTTCATACGGTATGGTTTCAGTTTTCTTGGTTACGCCAAGAGTGGTAATTTCAAATTGATAAGCGGATTGTTTGTAAAAAGGAGGTAATAGTATAAATGTAGCTAATCCTTTGGCACTTTCAACAATTTTTGTTTCTATTAATTTATTTTTATGAAATATTTTTAGCTCTACTTTTATTCCATCAGGAACTATTTGATTCATGAAACTAGTTAATGGTCCTACCACAATTTTACGATTTTTTTCAAGAAACTGATATGGGAAATCTCTTATCAGTGCTTGATACGCAATTTGAATGGGTTTGCTTTCGGCCATGCCCGTAACATAGGCTTTTACCGTATAAATTTCTTGGTGATCTGGATGCAACAACTGTGCAATTGCCACACCATTTATTGTGGCTGCAAATGTTTTTAGGAAAATATTATTTTTTGTAGTAACTTGAAATGTAACTAAGGTTCCGTCTCCTACTAAATTGCCAAATTGATCTTTAATGACCGAAGTCCTTAGTCTGGTAATTTGGTTTCCATCTGCAAATTGATGGTTCCTAGCATAATCAATAGTAAAGTTTGTGGCTATTGATGGCGTGATGTCAGTTTCAAATTCCTTTGATAATGCCGTGTTGCATTGTGTTGAAATGAGCATTTTCCCCGAGGCTGTTCTGGAGTAAATGTTTTTCCATGCTATAAAATCAGCCGTTTTCTTAGTGGTAACAGTAATGTCATCTAGGAATTGATCTTTTATAAACACAGTGGTGTTGTCTGTTTTTGGGTTGTCATAACTGTCCGTGGGGATTGCAACCATCATTGTGTAATGATCTTGCCCTGTGAGAATGGTAGTTGGACCCAAATAATTTTCAATCAAAGTGGGCGTGGCATCATTAGGTACAATTTCAAATTGTCCAGCCGCAATATTCTTTCTATCTTGGATAAGATACCAAGAAACGGTTCCTGTTTTTTTGGCATACAATTCGGGAATACTAAACCGCAATTTATTCTTGTCAACTTTTCCTTTGACGATTGTTTTTCCGTAGGAATGAATCAAAAATAAATCAGCATTTTTAACTACTCTTAGTGAGGAAAACTGAATCAGTATTGGTGTTCCAGCAGTAAATTTTTTTTGGGATGTATCCAATTTAATTGTAGCTGCAGTGTTAGTTGTTTTTACAACTGCAAAAACGACTAGGCAACAGATACAAAGGAGAATGACTGCTATTTTTTTCATTATTTAGGATTACCAATATAGTTGTTCAATTCAATTTTAACATAACTAAAACCTTTTCCGTTTACTTTTTGTAAAAGTTCCTTTTCCATTACCTTGTTTCTATTGGGAACAATAGTTTGTGCCAGATCTTTATTTGGTAAACCATTTACAAAGCAATTTTCTAATGATGATAAAATAATTTTACAGTTCGTCAAGTCAAGGAGTTTGTAATCAAAATATTGTTTGCGTTGCACCCGAACACCTTCCCTAACAAAATAATGATCAACATATAAAAGTTCTTTTTCTTTAGTGTAATAAGATACAATCAATTCTGGAACGGTTACTTCTTGAATCCCATAATTAAAAAGCGTTCCCTTTAGATGGTTATTTTCTACTACAAGGTCTGACAGGGCTACTTGTATATAAAAATCTGTTATGGCAACATTTCCTGCTGATTGAATGTCAAAGTTAGACGGTGTTTCGGCAATATTTTTAGGGGTATATTCATTAGGGTTGAACGTTGTAGGCTTGTTTACCTCTTTTTTTAACCAAGAAATCTCTTCAAAGTTTACTTTAAAACTAGTTGTCTCTTTGGGTAAAATTTTATGCTTAATAGCGTCTTTGGCATTGAATGTTGCTAATTCTTTGTCGTATTTATTATACAAAGTAGATTTTACAATAACATCTGCAGGACTGTTATCAAGGTTTTGTAATTCCCCTACAATCATGTATTCATTGTTATACTGAATTAATTTGGCCGATAGGATTTCAAGCTCAGGTTGCTTTAATACATCTTCATGATAGGTTTGTTGGGTGGTGATTTTTCGTCGTCCTTGTTTGTAATACTCCGTTAAATTACTAGATAAAAATTGATCTGGCGGTATGTCTAATGGTGTTTTTTGAGGAAGAATAAACCATTTTCCGTTACGTTTGATAGTTTCGTGATAGTAATCCTTATTAATGATTTCTAAGGGTGTAATCCATTTTGTTTTGGCAACAAGCGTAGTTCTTTGATCGGTTTTCTTTACAATTTGAATTTCTATGGCATCAAGTTTAGCGTATGAATTTAAAATTCCGTCAGCTACTGATGTTTCCAGCATAAATTGTGATATAGAAAGTTTGCTCCTAGGGTCAATAAAAGAGTGGGCTTTTTCATAAAACTTAAAATCGAGCGCATCATAGTAGCTTTTTACCACATTTTCAGGGCTTATTTGGGTAGCATTGGCAACATAGGTTTTATATCCTCCAAAGGCCATAATGATAAACAATATAAGGACCCAAAGATGTAATACACTAATGAGTTTTAGAGGAAACCGAGTGTAAGAAACTTTAAACTTAAAAAAATCGGGTTTTGGTTCTTCCTTTAACTTCAACGCTTTGAAAAAAATACTTTGTACATTTACCATAAAGGCAATAATAATTGTAAGTATTGGTATAATACCCCACATTAGTTTAAGATAAACTGGAACTTCATCTTTAGGAAGTACTTTTGGTAACGGAGCAATATTAAGTCTTTCCCAAACCATAATGCCATTTTCTAACTGAGAAAGGCGGTGCCACCCACAAAAATATAGTATGGGATCATAAAATTTATCATTCGAAAACACATATTTTAAATTGTATTTTTCGGGTACGGTTAAAAATTGTTGTAAAGAACCAATTCCTTCCATACCTCTAAACTTAGAATTCTCAAGTCGTTCTATTGCTCGTGAGGTAAGCTCGGGTAATCTCCTGGCTGAGTGGTAATTTCCATCAACCGTTTTGGCATTGGTTTGTGAGGATAACGTTGCCATTTGATCCCCAAAACCTAAGGGTAAATACCGCCATTGATCGTGTTGATCTTGATTTAAAAAGTTGACTAGCGGGAGAGTATTTATTTTTTGGGGTTGAAAAGGTCTAAAATAACCAAGAGTAATTGTAAAACTGGCAAAAAACAAAAAAGAACCCGCAAAGGCTGCGCCAAGAATTCGATGGTAAATATTCCCAAATTTATTTTGAATAGCCGTTTTTAAATCGCCTTCAATTAAGCGGTATACAAACTCTCCAGACATGGGTAAACTCATAATAGAAGCCCAAAGGGTAAAACGGTCAAGCGTAAGAATGTTAAACGCATTTTCTCCTAAAACCTTAAGCGGTATAGGTGTTGTACCTCCAGTTCCTAGTATGGTGAGCAAAGTGATTGACAATCCAAAACAAATGTATCTTTTGCTGAAATAACGGTAAAATACATAGGGTAAAATAAAAAATAGGATTCCCCAGGGTATGACAAAAAACATTAACCCAGATGAGGTTACTTCTAGAAAATTATCACGGCTGCCATGAGGTATGGGTACTTGCGTGATAGGATTAGCTTTGGAGTTGACCCAATACGGAAAAATACAAAATACAATAAGCACTAGTGAACCAGCTCCAAAAATAATAATCCTTTTTAAGAGTTTGAACAAGGTCTGTACAAATAATTTGAATCGTATTTCCTTATAGGAGTTTACCTTTTCCCGAGATACATCCATAACAACAGTACCTATCAAAGGGAAAATAAAGAAAACCATCCCGAAAATAGGGGTTACATGATGGGAGCATATGGTAACTGCAAGCAATGAAAATGCACTAAGAAGGTTCTTGATTTTTCCAGTTTTTATCCAAAGATAAATTTCTGGCATACAGTGCATTAATATTGAAACACCTACTATGCTGGGCAATTGCCCAAAAATATGCAAGGTCTCAACAAATGATGACGAGAATACGGCTACTAAAGCAGCATAACCAGCTACAGTTCTATCGGCAGTAATCAATAGGGTATAGCGGTAAACTCCTGTTATAAACAAAAGAATACCAATAATAGCCACAGTAAATAAACCAAACTTTAAACCACCTAATAGCGATAACAGCCCTATAGCTTGATGCACAAGCGGTGGATACCCCATAACGGTAAAACCGGTGTACCAACTGTAATTCCAGGGTTCAAACCAACTTGTAGCATAATGATTGGCAAAAAACATATGAATTAAAGCATCATACGTACTTTCTAGCGTGAAAAATATAGCGCTACCATGAAAAACCACTCCTATAAGTAGGGCTGCAATTAAATATTTATTTGATTTTTCGGTAGACATCCAGTTTGTATTGATGTTTTTGTAAATGTATTAATAAAACTGTTAATTTAACGCTAGATGACAGTCATTAACAAAGATTTTATTGTGTATTTCAAATCAAATTTGATATATTTACGATAATCAATCTATCATAAACTCATACCTATGAAAATATTAATTATTGACGATCAGGAGTTAGTAATACTCTCTTTAGAAAAAAGCCTTGTTGATTTAGGTTACGAAGTATTTTCAGCCAATACCATTTCTGATGGAATTAAAAGCTATGATTTACACTTGCCCAATCTTGTTATAGCTGATATTAACATGCCTTATTCTAATGAAAAGGAAATCACTAAGGAAGAACTTAATGTGTACAATGGTCTTGAAATTGCAAAACACATAAAAGTAGTTAGAGGGCATAATACTCCCGTTATGATTTTATCGGGTAATACAGAGGAGGATATTATTGTAAAAGGATTTGATTTAGGAGTTGATGATTACATGAAAAAACCACTCAGTCTAAGTGAGATAGGAGCGCGTGTAAAAAGGTTGATAGGTGTGGGCGGTAAGCCGGCTAAAATAACGCAAAAAAATCAAATCATTCAAAACAACTGTATTGGGGTTGTAATTCCATGTTATAATGAGGAACTTCGTTTGTTAGGGGACGACTTCAAAGCTTTTATTAATTCAAATTTAGGATACCATTTGTGTTTTGTAAATGATGGTAGTAAAGATAAAACCCTTGAAGTTCTTGAAAAATTAAGAGAAGGAAATGAAGATCACATTAGTATTTATGATTGTGAAAAAAATGGAGGCAAAGCCGAAGCAGTACGATTAGGGATGCTTCACCTAGCTAAACAAGATCAATTTGATTACATCGGTTTTTTAGATGCTGATTTATCTACAGATTTTGAAGATTTTCATGATTTGGTGACTACCATTTCAACGTCAAGTTTTAAATTTGTCGGGGGCTCTAGGATGGCTCGTATGGGTGCAGATATTACTAAGGAATCCGCTCGTGCTATTATTAGTAAAATCATTAATTTTATCATTCGAAGAACAATTGGAATGGAATTCAATGACACGCAATGTGGTGCTAAAATCATGAGCAAAGATGTGATTGAAAAAACCTTTCAAACCAAGTTTTTGACCAAGTGGTTGTTTGATGTAGAAATTTTAATGCGAATGAAACAAGTGTACGGGGATGAAGAAACTAAAAAGCTAGTATGTGAACAGCCCTTAAAAAGATGGATTCATGCTGATGGATCTAAACTTTCTTTTAAAGATTCCTTGAAAATTGTGTTCCAAATAGGCCAAATTGCCATTCACTATAGATAATTAACTAAAATTAAATTTTAAAATAAGGAAACAAAAATACACACCTTGAGTGCAGAAAAATAAAATTGGTATTACTTTTGACAGCGTATTAATACAAAGTCTAAAACCACTGTAAACACAATGATAGATCAAATTAAAAAATTTTTAAACGAAGACCAAGACCCAAAAGCAATAGAAAAAATTGCTGCTAAACTGAGTGATTTATTAATGAAAAACGAGGAAGTAGGTTATATAGCGGTTCAAAAAAAACCAGCTATTACAGTCTTACCAGACAGTATTGTCCTTACTAACAAGCGAATCATTATTTGTCAGCCTAAAAACCTTGGGCTATCTATGAATTTCATTGATTATACTTGGGATGAAATAGAGGGAACTTTTGTTAAGGAAAACATTTTAGGGTCAGAGTTTTCATTTACAACTAGAACCAACATGGAAGTGTCAATTGATTATATTCCAAAAATACAAGCCCGTAAAATTTTTACGTATGCCAAGGAGCAACTTGATATTTTAAGAACAGGCGCGGTAAGTGCTATAACTGTTGAGGAGGCACAATCAGCTGCAGTTGTTCCTGATGCTGAAATTATTGAGGAGATGGAAACTGAAGAAGTGACTAGTTTTGCCGAAATAATGCCAGTTGCTGTGCTGCCAGCTTATAATTATGAAAAGGAACAAGAGCCAACAGTGCCGGAGCCAAGTAAAGAAGCAGGACTTGCTAGTTTATCTCAAGACGAATTGTTTGAAAAACTACAGAATTATAAAAAACTACTCGATAACGGCTTGATCTTACAAGGCGAATACGATGCTTTTAAGAAAGAAATTTTGAGTCACATGTAAATAGTGTTAGAGTCATAAAGTCAAAAGTCCTAAAGCCAAAAGATAGTTTACCTTTTGACTTTAGGACTTTTTTTTAAAGTGTTCTTTTCTGTTTTTCTACAAAATTATTAGATTGCAATTCTAGTAAATCAGTGGCGTTTTTGCGCTGTAAATCATACAATTTTTTATCATCGGCGATGTCAGCATATACTTTATCATGCATCGTAGCACTAGTTTTTACTAGCAAAGAGCGTTGGTATTTGTCTTGCTCAATAGTTGCTTTTAATGCGGTTTCAAGATCTTCTAATTTAAAATCGTATTCGCCTTTTGGTGCTAATAATTTGGCGATAATAGGAGAAGTTTCAATGGCTAAAAATAGCAACATGATAAAAAACGATGGCAACCAAGGCAGTTTGTTCAAAGCATTGATTCGAGCCATTAAACCATCAAATCCATCAATAATGGGTTGGGTTTCGGTTACTTTTTTGTCTAAATCAGCTTGTAAAGTTTTTGTACTCTTTTCCATATCGGCAATTTTGGCCAAATTGGTTTTTTGTAAAGTGTCTAGTTCTTTTTTGGCCAGATCATGCTTGGCAATTTTTTCTTTAAAGACAGGACCTTTGCCTAATTTTTTGGTTCCTGCTGTTCCTTCGGCCTCTTTGATATAGGTTTCGTATAAAGTATTGACCTCTTTCTCTTTGGTTGTTATTTCTAATTTTAACTTATCAACTTCGGCTTTGTTTTTGTCTAAATCACTTTTGAAATACGTAGCTACTTCTTTTTTATTGGCTAGAGCCATCGCATTTTTCTCTTTCAACAAAACGGTATTGATTTCTTTTTCGAAAATTTTAATTTCTAAGGGTTTTGAGATTACAATGGCAATGATTATCGCTAAAATGATTCGGGGTGTAGCTTGTAAAAATTCGGCACCAAACTGATCTCGTTTTCGAATAGTAGAAACAATAAAACGATCCAAATTAAAAATAAGAAAAGCCCATACAACACCAAAAGCGACGGCGGGATAAACACTATCAAATACGGTGAATAGGGCATAAGCACTGGCTAAAAATGCCATAACGGCTGTAAAGAATACGGTGGCACCTATCCCTACATATTTTGTTTGCTCACCTTCTGAGCACGTTTCTAGAAGGTCTTTGTCTGCCCCTGAGCATAGAATGAAAAATTGTTTTAACATGATTGTAGATTGTTTTGATTGATTTGTGTTTTTGTCACGAGGACGTTTTGATTACTTACAAATTTAACGCCAAAAAACGAATCGCATGCTAAAATGTTGATTTCTTTTGTCTTACCACATAAAAAAAGTAAAGCCGCTCTTTACGAACGGCTTTACAAGTGTTGAATTATAATTAACTTATGCTAGTGGAGCACCTGCCATAATCTCTGGATTGGCAAATTCTTCAAATTTCGCAAAATTTTCTTTAAATTTTTGAGCAAGTTCTAATGCTTTTTCATCGTAAAGCTCTGGGTTTTCCCAAGTATTTCTAGGATTCAAAATTTCACTAGGAACATTAGGACACGATTGTGGTTTTGCAATTCCAAAAACTTTATGGTTTTCATAAGCAACATTATCAAGCTCACCGTTAAGTGCTGCTGTGATCATGGCTCTTGTGTATTTTAATTTCATACGGCTTCCTACTCCGTATGCACCACCTGTCCAACCTGTGTTGATCAACCAAACCGTTACATTAGCATCTTTCATTTTTTTGCTTAACATTTCAGCATATTTCGTTGGGTGCAAAGGCATAAATGGCGCTCCAAAACAAGCCGAAAAATTAGGCTGTGGTTCTGTTACTCCTGCTTCTGTTCCTGCAACTTTAGCGGTATAACCAGATATAAAGTGGTACGCTGCTTGACCTGGAGTCAATTTTGCAATAGGAGGCAAAATACCAAATGAATCAGCCGTTAAGAAAAATATGTTTTTAGGATTGTTACCTATAGATCCTGGTTGGATATTGTCTATATGTGTAATTGGGTAGCTTACGCGTGTGTTTTGAGTGATGCTTACATCTTCAAAATCTACTTCATTGGTACCTTCTTTAAAAACTACATTTTCAAGAATAGCTCCTTTTTTAATAGCTCTAAAAATGTCTGGTTCGTTTTCCTCGCTAAGATTAATTACTTTGGCGTAGCAACCTCCTTCAAAGTTGAAAACGGTATTTTCATTGGTCCATCCGTGCTCATCATCACCAATTAATTTACGATCTGGATCAGCTGATAAAGTTGTTTTGCCAGTTCCAGACAAACCAAAAAATATAGCCGTATCTCCTTTTTCACCCACATTGGCACTGCAATGCATAGGCAATGTGTTTTTGAAAACTGGTAAAATGAAATTCAATGCAGAGAAAATTCCTTTTTTCATTTCTCCTGTATATCCTGTACCGCCTATTAAAACTACTTTTTTAGTAAAGTCTAATATGGCAAAATTACTTTGGCGTGTACCATCTACAGCTGGATCTGCCATAAAACTTGGTACACAAAGTACCGTCCATTCTGGTGCAAAAGTAGCTATTTCTGATGCTTCTGGTCTTAAAAACATATTGTAGCAAAACAAGTTTGCCCAAGGAGTTTCGGTTACCACACGTACATTTAATCTGTAATTTGGATCAGAACATACGTACGAATCACGTACATAAACTTCTTTATTTGATAAGTAAGCAGTTACTTTATTGTATAGTTTTTCAAAAGCAGCAGGCTCAAACGGAATGTTTACTTTACCCCACCATACTTTATCTTCACTGATGCTATCACGCACAATAAAACGATCTTGTGGAGAACGGCCTGTATATTCTCCTGTATTTACGGCTAAAGCTCCTGTAGAACTCTCAACTCCTTGACCTGATTGTATTGTAATATTGTGTAATTCTTCTGGAGATAACTGGTAATGAATGTTTACGTTTTCAATTCCTAAATCTGTTAACGAAATCGATTGCGAGAAATGCATAGTATTATCCATAAATTTAGTGTGTATAGTTACATTTAATAGACTACAAAAGTAGAAATTAAATTTCAGTTAGCCTTTAATTCTGATGATTTTGTGATTTTTTATCAAATATTGATGTCAATAGCAGAAACCAAGCAATAATTAGTAGGAGACCGCCTATTGGCGTTACGAATCCTATAATTTTAAAATCGAAAGAAGTGATGCTGTTGGTAGCCAAAAGATATATTGACCCTGAGAATAATGCAACGCCCGAAAGCACTAAATAATAAATGGCTTTTTGCTTTTTTTGTGAAAGCGCATCATAGTTCCCTATAAAAAGTAAAAACAAAGCATGATACATTTGGTACCGAACTCCCGTTTCAAATGTTGCTAATTGGTCTATTGATAAAACTTTTTTCAAGGCATGCGCGCCAAAAGCGCCTAAAATAATGGCAATCATTCCTAAAACAGCACCGCTGGCTATGATTCTTTTTTTCATGGATCTTGTATTTAGTACAAAAGTATTTGATCTAATATGAAAATGAAAGTTTTCGCGGTCTTTGTTTTGGCGAACGCATGTTAAAAAAGAAGCTGTATTTGTAGGTTTTAAATAAAATAATCACACTTCATTTGTTATAAATACAACAATTATGTATGTTTGTGTTATAAATATACAAAAATGAGAACAATTTTAATCATTGGCGCAGGAAGATCGGCCTCTTCTTTAATTCGGTATTTGCTTCAAAAATCGGAACAAGAGCAGTTGCATCTTGTTATTGGTGACTTGTCATTGGCTTTGGCCCAGAAAAAAACCAACAACCATCCTAATGCTACCGCAATCGCCCTTGATATCTTTGATGAAAAGCAACGGCAACAAGCCATTCAAAATGCCACCATTGTCATTTCCATGCTGCCCGCACATTTGCACATTCAGGTTGCACAAGATTGTATCACGTATAAAAAGCACTTAGTTACGGCCTCATACGTGAGTGATGCCATGCAAGAATTAGATGCTCAGGCTAAAGCAAACAATCTTATTTTCATGAACGAAATCGGACTTGATCCGGGAATTGATCACATGAGTGCTATGAAAGTGATTGATGAAATTAAGGAGAAAGGCGGCGAAATGATTTTGTTTGAGTCCTTTTGTGGCGGACTGGTAGCACCCGAATCAGACACGAATTTGTGGAATTATAAATTTACTTGGGCGCCGCGCAATGTGGTGCTGGCAGGTCAAGGAGGCGCTGCTAAGTTTATTCAAGAAGGCACCTACAAGTACATACCCTATTGCAATTTGTTTCGTAGAACCGAGTTTTTGCAAGTAGAAGGTTACGGTCGTTTTGAGGCGTACTCTAACAGAGATTCCCTAAAATACCGCTCTGTTTACGGACTAGATGATGTACTTACCTTGTACCGTGGCACCATTCGTAGAGTAGGTTTTTCTAAAGCTTGGAACATGTTCGTACAACTTGGCATGACCGATGATAGTTACATCATGGAAAACTCCGAAAACATGAGCTACCGTGAATTTGTCAACTCGTTTCTGCCGTATCATCCTACTGATTCGGTTGAAATCAAGACTCGTTTGATTCTCAAGATTGACCAAGACGACATCATGTGGGACAAATTATTAGAACTTGATTTGTTCAATCCCAACAAAAAAGTAGGTTTGACAAACGCCACACCAGCCCAAATATTAGAGAAAATATTAACCGATAGCTGGACCTTACAAGAAGAGGACAAAGACATGATTGTCATGTACCATAAATTTGGCTACGAGATAAACGGAAAAAAAGAACAAATAGATGCAAAAATGGTTTGTCTTGGTGACGATCAAACCTATACTGCCATGGCCAAAACTGTAGGTTTACCCGTTGCCATGGCCACATTATTAATCCTGAATGGCAAAATCACCACGCCAGGCGTACAGTTACCTATTCTTAAAGAAGTATACGAGCCTATTTTAAAAGAGTTAGAACAATACGGCGTAATCTTCAATGAAACCGCCATGCCGTATTTAGGATACAATCCTGATAAAGAGTTTAGTTAGTAGTTTTGTTAGATTTATAGTTGGATGAATCCGCTCCTTTTCACTAAGTAGCGGATTTGTTTTTTTAGATAGTTTTATTTTCAGTCCTTGGGCGTGCCCCTCCGTGAAAAACTTCGGGTCAGGCTGTACACTGCAATCTTTGTGTTTTTAAAGAAAAAACACAAAGGATTTTCGCTGCCATCCTTCACGCGAGCCCAGTTTTCAGTTGCTGATTTTTTAATAATTTGTAAGATAATTTTAATATATTTGGAAAACGCAAAGCGAAACAAAACTTTGATTATCTACTCATGTTTAGTTGTGTGTATGAAGGTTTGTTTTGCTTATATACAAGTTGGTAGTAATTTTAAAAAAATACGAAAATTGAAAGATTTTATAATTAATTTAATTTGTGGATTTCTTGGAGGTTTGTTCGTTTATTATATTCAAATTAGAAACGAAAAAAATAAAAGAAAAAATCATATTAAAGAAAAATTAGAAGACAACAGAAAGATTATTCCAAAAGATTTTATTCATTCTATAACTATTGGAATGTCGATGGTTAAACTTGAAGAATTTATCGGCTTACCATTATTTGCTTACACGATTGATGAAAATGAATTATTTGGAAATGATTTAATTGTGAATATTAATGAATATAGATTTGAAAATTGTCTTATAAAAATTTTACATCAAAATAATCAATTATCAGCTATTCTTATTTCAAGTTATTTAGAAAGTAAAATAGAACTAATAAAATACGATTCAGAAATAGAAAATCCAACAATTGGAAATTTTTGCGTAGACTATACTTTTGAATCAGATAATAATGAAATTATACACGAAACAACTTCGAGAGATAGTTGGTTTGGAATTATTGAATATCACGGAAGAATGGGAAATTATAATCATTTTTGCTATTATGGAATGAAATTTTTTGGAATTGATGAAGCGGAAAATTTAAATATTGAAAAATTGAAGGGAAGTGTAATTGATGGGTTTGGGATTTCGTCTAATCCAGAACTTTTTAAATATTATTCATCAACATTTTAGAAAAAAACTACTGCCAACAGCCGTTACACGAGATTTGGGCATTTGGCTGAATTTAAAGATGGTTTTGTATTTGGGATGATTTGGCAAATCCGAAAAAAAAGTAGGCTTAATTTAGTACAAAACTGCGTATAGCACTTGAAAGTTATGGCTTACTTATTCGCCCAGATCAATCAAAATCAAATGACAACAACAAAAGTTACACCTACGCTTTCCAATTAAAATTAATTAGGGCTATCTAAATTTATTTAGGTAGCCTAATAAATACTATAATAATGAAATTAAGATACATTAACCTTTTACTTACTTTGTTCGTTTTTACAACAGCAGTCTCTCAAAACATTAATTCCGATTATGTTTGTTTGTATAATTTTAAATATACCCGAAATGACAATTCTTCGGATAATGAACAATTTATTTTATTAGTTGATAGTAAGAGTAATAAGTCGGCCTTTTTAAGTAGTACCGTATATTCCCTAAATTCCTTAAAAAAAACCAATCCAAACGATTATGCATCATATAGTTCAGAATGTCCTGAGATTGTATATCATAATAACAACAAGATTGATGTTTTTGAAGATATAAAAGAGTTTAAGTACAGGTATATTGAGAACGAAAAACTCAATTGGGAAATAATGAAGGAAAAAAAGAAAATTGGTAAAGTGAATGCGCAACTAGCTAAATGCAATGCATATGGCAGAACATGGTATGCATGGTTTACAGCTGAAATACCGCTTAATTATGGGCCATATAAATTCAAAGGATTACCAGGTTTGATAGTAAATATGTACGACTCTGAAAAAAAATTAAATTTTACACTTGAGAGCTATAAAAAGAAAACAGAGACATACACACTGCCAAGAATAAAAGATTATACTTTAATAGGAAAAGATAAATATTATAAAAATAGATTTAAAATTTTAACTGCAGATGATGGTGTTGTACTATTTAAAACTTCTGAGGAAAGAAAAAAATGGTTTAACGGAGTAAAAAGAATGTATAGAGCAATTGTACTCCTAGATGTTAAATACCCACAAGAATAAGTTAAACAAGAAAAGGTTAATTTTTATTTGTGGAAAAAAATCGGCGCACTAATGATGAGAATGATAATTCTATTTATTTTGATAGGGAACTATGGATACGCACAAACTACCATCAAAGGAAATATATACGACAAAAAAGGATCTCCAATTGCTAACGCAAATATTTTAATCAATAATAAAGCTACGCAAGACATCATTTCCTATTCCACTTCAGATGACAAGGGAATGTACAGTCTAAATTTCAATGTAGATCAAAAAGAAATAGATATTCAAATAAGTTCTATAGATTTTGAAACGGTTATTGAAACACTCAAAAATGAGAATCAAAAAAAAGATTTTGTATTACAAGACAAAGTATTTGAATTAAAAGAAGTTGTAATAAAGTCTTCCCCAATTACTCAAAAAGGGGATACGATTAATTATGCTGTAAATTCATTTTCTAAAGAGCAAGATAGGAGTATAGCCGATGTTTTGAAAAGAATGCCCGGAATAGAAATTTTATCAGATGGAAAAGTTTTATATCAAGGCAAGCCTATCAATAAATATTATATTGAGGGACTTGATTTATTAGAAGGGAAGTACAATTTAGCTAATGATAACTTATCCTACAAAGCTGTTTCCCAAGTGCAAATCCTTGAGAATCATCAACCCGTTAAGCTGCTGGACAGTTTAAAATTTTCTAATGATGCAGCATTAAATATTAAACTAAAAAAAGACTACACCTTTACTGGTCAGGCTAAACTAGGTGTAGGTACGGCTCCATTTTTATGGGACATCAATGTTACACCCATGCTCTTTACAAAAAAAAGACAAGTATTAGTTTCCTATCAAGCTAATAACACGGGTAATAATATAGCCTCTCAACTCAAGACCTTAACTATTGACGATTTATTAAGTCAATTTGAAAGTAGTAACGAAAAAACAAATTGGTTATCCATTCAAAAATTATCAAACCCTAATTTTTCAGAGAAACGATGGTTAGACAATAACATTAATTTGCTCTCCATTAACTGTTTGCAAAAAATGAAAAATGATTATGAATTAAGGTTGAACTTGTCCTATTTAAACGACAATCAACGGCAGGAGGGATCTACTAATACTCGTTTTATAACACAAAATAATACCGTGAATCTTCTGGAAGAAAACAGCAATCTATATGCTACAAATCTGGTACAAACTAACATTACGATACACAAGAATTCTAAAAAAAAATATTTTAAAAACAGTTTAGATTTTGAAGGGAACTGGGACCGCCAGCGAGGATTTATTGACACTGGAAATCAAAATTTGACACAAAATGTAAGGAGTGAATATCTTAAAGTATCAAATAGTCATAAATCAATTTTTGGTTTGGGAAAACAATTGTTAACTTTTAATTCTTATGTAGGTTATAATAAAACACCACAAAAATTAAAAGTAAATCCGGGACAGTTTGAAGAAATTTTAAACAATAGTAATCCTTATGAGCAAGTAACTCAAGCTGTAGATTTAAAAACGTTTTACACAAACAATTCTTTCAGTTTAACTAAAGGAATCTATCAATTTACATTTGAACCCAAAATAGGTTTTCAATTAGAAAATCAAAATTTGAATAGCCAGATAGTCACTACGAGTAATGTTCCTTTGGGAGGTGATTTGTCCAATAATTTAGATTGGATGCGATCAAAAATTTATTTTGATCTCCTAACACAGTATCAAAAAAACAAATGGCATTTAGACTTGACAACACCCATAAACATGCAAACTTATGCCATAAATGACGAGCCTTTACAAAGAAAAAGGAACTTCAATACGGCAACATTTGAACCACGACTATCGATAGTTTATGATTTAAATTCCTATTGGAAAATCAACTCAACGGTAAGTTTTAGCAATCAGTTTGGGACAATAAATCAATTGCATTATGCCTATATTTTGCAAAATTACAGAAGCATACAAAAAATTGATGCTCCATTGCCGCAAATTTTTAATCAGAATAAATCGCTCGGGTTTGGGTACAGAAACCCACTAAAAGCCTTGTTTTGGAATATTGCCTACACGAACACTAAAAGCACAAATAATTTGCAATATGACACACAAATTTTAGCTAATGGAGCAACAGAGATAAAAGCGATCGAACAAAAAAACACTGTTTTGGGTCAAAATATTTCATCACGTATCAACAAACAATTCAATGAATTAAAAACTAATGTCACCCTTAATTTTGGGTACAGCTTAGCAGAGGCACAACAAATATTAAATGCAAATACTACTTCAATAAAAAACAAGAGTTGGAATCTAGGAAACAAAATTGATATTGATATCGTTAAAGGGATCAATATTGAATATGAATCTAGAATGAACTTTTCTAAAAATAAAATTCAAGAAAAGTATAATCCCTTAATCATACAGCAAAATCATTTGCTAAATTTAAATTGCAATAGGTTTGAAAATCAAATTTTTATCGTAAAATCGGAGTATATTAAAAACAATTTATTTTCCGAAGATTCAAAAAATGTATTCCTGGATTTTATTTATAGATACACCATAAAAAAGAAAAAAATTGATTTTGAATTTCAGGTTAATAATATATTCAACAACTCAACTTTTAAAACCGTTAGCATAAGTGATTTCAGTTACATAGAGACTAATTTTAATTTAAGGCCAAGACAAGCCGTTATCAAAGTTGTCTTTGCCTTATAGCAATGAAGTTGATATTGTTACATTTTTTTCATAGTTAAGTCTGTATTCTCTACATAAAGAGCTAATTTATTTTTTTAACAATTTGGGCGTGCCCCTCCGTGAAAAACTTCGGGTCAGGCTGTACGCTACAATCTTTGTGTTTTTAAAGAAAAAACACAAAGGATTTCCGCTACCATCTTTCACGCGAGCCCGGTTTTCAGTTGCTGATTTTTATTAAATAGTAAGAAAATTTGTTTATATTTGAAAAACGCAAAGCGAAACAAACCTTAGATTATTTCCACATGTTTGGTTGTGTATAAGAAGGTTTGTTTCGTATATATTAAAGTTAGGTGTAATTTAATGACAGACATTCAAACCATATTGACGAGCAAATTTCCGAAGACAGAAGAACGGGTTGAGGGTCGACTTGTTTTTCTAGACCAACATGAAATTATTAGACTAGACAGTCCGAAACTTCAGGCAATTACAAAGCTCGACTTTTATAAGACGAAATTTTTTACTGGTTATCGCAAATTTACAATAATTGACACTGTAGTTGGAGTCTCAAATGACAACGAAGTGTTTTTATTGACCAACCCACTTTTCTCAGACAAATATTCAGACCTTATCAAAATATTTGAGAACGTAAAATCCGCACACGTTGACAAAGGCTTCGTTTCTGACTTAGTTGACATGTATCGAGCGACCGGAGCAAAGATTACTGAGATTGGTGCTGACAAGTATCAAATTTGGTTTAGCGACAACAAGTGGAGAATACTAGATTTTGAAATAAACGGAACTTTGAAAATAAAAACTACACCTAACAGCACCTTGCCAAAAGCGGGGCATTCTTGGTGGCAAAAACTACTCGGCTCCGAATAAACTTTAATCGTAGCTTGACAGATGGCGCTCCGAAAGCCCCGCCTTCGGCAAGCAGCAAAACGTTGTGTGTAATATTCCCAAAAAAAAACTGAAAAACAGAAAATATGTTTAATTTCAAGAAAAGTAAATTAGAAAAACTTATTAAGTTTATTAAAAAATCTGACAATAAACTTTCAGTAGATGATAAAGAAAAAATCATTAAATTAATTAAACCTGCTATTGGAATACTAACAAAAAAAATGGAATCTGATAATTGGAAAATTGGAGGTTCGAAAATTGGAGGAAAACCAGATTTGCCTAAAGATGTTTTGTGGCCAAGAGTAAATGATTCTGATTTAGTTTTTTGTGCTCAATATAATTTTTCAGAAATTAAAAAATTTGATGTTGAAAATTTACTTCCTGAGAAAGGAATGTTGTATGTATTTATTGGAATTAATGGCGAATACAATGAATTTTCTATTGAACAAAAAGATTGCAAAATATTCTTTATAGAAAACCTTGAAGATTTAGAACGAAAAGAATATCCAACGACTTTAAAAACAGAAGGAAAAGTTGAGCCAGCAGAAATTCAATATTTTGAAAGTATAACTATTCCAGATGATGAAAATTATAAACTTATTTATTTTGATGAAAAGTATGAAGATTTCTACTTCCATTTTTATCAAGATACAGAGGAATATATTGCGGAAGAATTAAATGGAATTGCAGACAATATGCATCAAATTCTTGGAGAGGATAAATCTATTCAGTCAAGTGTTGTTTATGAATACAGTAAAAATGAATTGAATATGTCAGATGAAAAATATACAGAAAAGTGGAATGAAATTCTTGATAATTCTAAAACATTCAGTAATTTACTTCAACTGGATTGTATGGATTCAAATACAAATTTAGATAAATTTGGGGGAAGTGGTGTTTTCTATATTGGGTTAAAAACAAAAGAATTAGAAAATAAGAATTTTAACAATTTGATGATTTCATTTCAAACAACGTAAAAACACTTCCGCTAACAACTAGGGTTTCGTTGCGTGCGAAGCACGAACAATGAAACTCGTGTTGAACGGAACCGGTCATTGGCAGGAACTATGGAGTTATCGAAAAGTGTAAATAAGGCTATTTGAGAAGTGTTTTTATTTCTATTACGGAATTATCAACAATAAATTGATAATCAATTAAGTAATACAAATATAAACTTACTTATTCTATTCCAAAAAGTACAAAAAATAGTTTTTGATTTTTTTTTAATGGTTGTTTTTGAAAGGAATTTATTTTAAGGCTCGCAAGCTGCCGTAGGTTTAGTTCAACAGCTAGTAAGCAATAGTTGGGAATTAGGCTTAATCGAAAAGTAGTTTTGTATTTGAGATAATTTACTTCTTATATTCGCTATCGCTCTAATGGCAAATCAGAAAATAGAGCTTAATTTAGTCTCCAACCCGCCTTTGCAAAGCAGCAGGATGTTGTGCAATCATAGAATAACAATCATGAGGAAAAACATCCTATCAATAGTAATACTAGTATTTGCTTCTTGTTCAAGTTTGAGAAAACTTCCAAAAGAACATTACTATGAGTTTTTGTACTACTTCAATAGAGAAATCAAAAACGACACAATATCTTTCCACTTAAAAAATCCTCTAAAATGTCCTGTAAATGTTAAATTAGTAAAAGATTCTCTAAACCCAAATATCGAAAATTTGTTTGGTCATATTACATTAAGAGAATTACAAGACACTGTAATTAGTTTTAAATACCGCGATTTCAATCAAGCCAATGAAACAAAATATATTGTTAAATACGGAGATTTAAATAAAAAAATATTAAAAAATCAAGTTTCTTACCCTTTCCCAAAAGGCAAAGAGTATAAAATCATTCAAGGCTACAACGGGAATTTTACTCATAACACGCTTATTAGTCAATACGCAATAGACTTTGATTTAAAAATTGGAGATACAATAACAAGTGCTGATAGTGGTTATGTAGTTGGGTTAATTGAAGATTATAAAGATTATGGAACAAGCAAAAAATGGTTAAAAAATGACAAAAGTAATTATATAACCATATACCACCCACAAAGCGGAATCTTCACTCAATATGTACATTTAAACCACAAAGGCTCTCTAGTTAAGTTGGGAGATTTTGTAGTTAAAGGACAAGCAATTGCAATTAGTGGTATGACAGGCTTTACGACTACACCACATTTACATTTTAATGCAAAAATACCAACAGTAGAACATGGATTAATATCAACAAAAATTGAATTTGAAAGTGGCGTTAAAGGAGAGGATTTAAAGAAAAAAGATCGCGTGAAATAGAAAAAATGCCTCCAAAAGCACTAACACAACGATTCATTACCCGCAAAAAAATACAATGACAACAGAATTTCCAATATTAAGAACCGAAAGACTTTTACTGCGACAATTTGTTGATGACGACCTTGAGAATGTTTTCAAAGGACTTTCGCACCCATACATTATCAAATATTATGGAGTGAGTTTTCAAACATTGGAAGCAACGAAAGAACAAATGACTTTTTTTGCTGACCTTGAAAAAAATGAAACTGGAATTTGGTGGGCTGTTTGCTCAGCTGACAACAAGATATTTTACGGAGCAGGCGGACTCAACAGTTTAAGTAAAGAACATAAAAAAGCAGAAATAGGATTTTGGTTAATTTCAGACTTCTGGGGTAACGGAATTATGAAAGAAGCGATGCCACTACTTTGTGATTATGGCTTCGACAATTTAGGACTTCATAGAATTGAAGGATTTGTAGAGTCTGAAAATAAGAATTGTAAAAATGCAATGGCTAAACTAGATTTCCAACACGAAGGAACGATGAAAGAATGTGAAATTAAAAATGGCAAGTTTATAAGTCTTGACATTTATGCAAAACTGAAGTCAACTAAATCATAAGTGAACTAAAAAGAAATCAACAAAAAAATCGCCTTAACGATTTCGTGTTATAAAGTGTTTTAACATCTAAACCCAGTACATTAAAAAACAAATCCGCTTCAGGTCTAGTCTTGAAGAGGATTTCTTTTTAAAAATCCCTTTGGTTTGAGTTCTTGGGCGTGCCCCTTCGTGAAAAACTTCGGGTCAGGCTGTACGCTGCAATCTTTGTGTTTTTAAAGAAAAAACCCAAAGGATTTCCGCTGCCATCCTTCACGCGAGCCCAGTTTTCAGTTGCTGATTTTTATAAAATAGTAAGAAAATTTTAATATATTTGGAAGGTGCAAAGCGAAAAAAACTCTTGATTATCTGCACATGTTTGGTTGTGTATACGAAGGTTTGTTTTGCTTATATGCAAGTTGGCGGCAATTTTACGAACCGACGTAACCTCAAAACACAAATAAACGAACAAATATTTAATAATTTTCAGAACCTAAATGGAACAATTTTTTAGACTAATAATACTTGCAACAACAATTTTATTTGCAAGTTGCAATTTATCAGCACAACAAAAAGACAACTACTCCACAAAAATTGATAGTTTACTAACAACTAAAATTCCTAGAAGTTTTAACGGAGTAGTTTATATTCAACAAAACGGAGAATTTAAATATGCTAAAGCATACGGATTTGCTAATTTAAACAAAAAAATACCTCTGAAAATCGACGACAAATTCTCTACAATGTCGATAGCAAAACAATTTACGGCTACGCTTATCTTACAAGAAGTTGAAAAAGGAACAATTGATTTGCAGACTCCTATTCGTAAATATTTACCCGATTTAAAATATTCTTGGGCAGACACCGTTTCTGTTCATCAATTGCTTAACAACACTTCGGGTTTGTACAGCGAAAGCTTAGACAAGCCTTTAAAATTTAAGCCAGGTACTGCATTCAACTATTCAAATATTGGTTATTATGTGGCTGGAATGGTTTTGGAAAAGCAAAGTGGAAAAAGTTTCGAAACCTTAGTAACGGCACTATTTAAGAAATGTAAAATGAACAACAGCTATTATCCTAACGAAACCAATAGTAATTTTTTGACCAAAGGGCACCTTATAAAAAAAGAGGGAACAATAACGCAATTTGAAAAAATTAGCTTTACACCTGACCAGTATTGGGGAAGTCATTTGATTGTTAGCGCACCAGATTTAGCTAAATGGAATGAGTGTTTGCATAATGGAAAGTTATTAAAAACAGCTACTTACAAACTGATGACCAATTATTCTATTACTAACACTCATACTCTTTTTGGCAAAAATCCTATTGGTTACGGTTATGGTTTGCGAATTAATGATAAAGCCGACATCTACGAAATTGGACATACAGGATTTCATCCAGCCGAAGGGTTTACTGCCGTAAATCTATATTACCCAATGACCAAAACAAGTATAATTGTAATGCAAAATCAAGCCCATGAAAACTTTGAAATTGCTTATTATTTTGAGCAGGAAATTAGAAAAATAGTTAAAGAAAGTAAACTTTTGAAATAAATCGCTTCAATGAAAAAAGTACTATTGCTGTTTTGTAATATAATCTCATTCATTGCAAATGCACAAACAAATCACACTATTTACTCAAAAACGTATGGACAAAGTGGAAATCCTGCAATCCTATTTATTCACGGGGGACCGAGAGGAAATTCGACACTTTTTGAAGGAACAACTGCCCAAAAATTAGCCGAAAAAGGGTTTTATGTAATTGTTTATGACATGCGTGGCGAAGGTCGTTCCATTGATACAACTGCAACTTTTACTTATCAAGAAGCGATTGATGATTTAAATGAACTATACAAAAACTACAACATTGCAAAAGCAAACATTATTGCTCACAGTTTTGGTGGTTTAGTTGGAACGC
Organism: Flavobacterium tiangeerense; assembly: GCF_007830355.1. GTDB lineage: Bacteria > Bacteroidota > Bacteroidia > Flavobacteriales > Flavobacteriaceae > Flavobacterium > Flavobacterium tiangeerense. The sequence continues at coordinate 142,641 of NZ_VLKO01000005.1, forward strand.
TTTTTACGGAGCAAAACCCTGAAAAAGTAAATGCGCTAATTCTGGCAGGTGCTTTGTTTTCTCAACAAGAGACGTATAACCATATATTGAAAACATCCCAGAAAAGTTATACAGAAAAAAAAGATAGTTTGATGCTTTCTAAAATTTCTGAAATTGAGAAGCTTCCTAAAAATTCCGCTGAATACAGAAAGCAATGTTACGAAATTGCAAGCCAAAACAATTATTTCAAAATGCCATTACCCACAAAAGAAGCGAACCAACTTAGAGAAAATTATGAGAAAAGTGGGTTTGGGGAAAATAACATCAGAAATGACAATGCACCCATTTTATTCTATAAAAATGAAGTCAAAAACAATATCGACACAAAACCAATTTTAAAAAACCTGAAAAAACAAGTAAAGTTATTTGCAATTTATGGACAAGAAGACGGCGTATTTTCAGAAAAACAATTGAATGATATAAAGAAAATAGTAAATAATCAAAACTTTAAAATCATTGAAAACTGTTCACATTATTTATTTGTTGATCAACAACAAATATTTATCAACACCATAGCAAAATGGTTAAAATAATAATTTTATTATGAATAAAATAATATTCCTACTCTGTCTTTCTCTATTTTCGGTTCAACTATTTGGTCAAAACACGAATGAACTTCGGGAAGAACTGAACAAAATTATCTCCACAAAAAATGCAACCATTGGAGTTTCCATCAAAAGTATTGAAGACAAAGATACGTTGAGCATCAACGGAAAGTTGAATGCACCGTTGATGAGTGTTTTCAAATTTCATATTGCTTTGGCAACTTTAAACTTGGTAGACAAAGAAAAACTTACTTTAACACAGAAAATTTTTATAAAAAAACAAGATTTGCACAAAAATACTTGGAGCCCAATACGAGACGAGTTTCCCGAAGGAAATATGTATTTGACAGTAGACCAATTATTGAAATATACCGTTTCACATAGTGACAACAATGGTTGTGATATTCTTTTAGACCTGATTGGTGGAACAGAAGCGGTTCAAAAATTTATCAATAATCAAGGAATAAAAGATTTTACAATAAAAGTAAATGAACAGGAAATGCAAACTCGGGAAAATCTTTACATAAACACAACAACGCCATTAGCTACAACAGAACTACTTGAAAAATTTTATAAAGGAAAAATCCTCAAAAAGAAATCAACAAACTATTTGCATCAAATTATGGTAGAATGTTCGAGAGGAAGTACTTGGATGAAAGCAGGACTTCCCGATGGAACCGAATTAGCACACCGAACAGGGATTTCAGGAACCAATGATGATAATCTGCGAGTTGCATTGAACGATGTTGGAATTGTAAAACTTCCAAACGGAAAACATTTAATTATTTCAGTTTACTTGAAAAACATAACAGAAACAAAAGAAAATACTGAAAAAATAATTGCAGATATAACAAAAGCAACTTGGCATCACTACACGCAAAAATAAAAACTGCCACCAACACACTACAAGCAATATGGGTTTTAGGCTTAATTTGAAGTTGTTCTTGTATTTGGGAGATTTACATCGTCTATTCGCTATCGCTCGAGTGGCAAATCCGCAAATAGAGCTTAATGTAGTGCCAAACCCGCCTTAGTGGCAGAACGTTAATTAGAATGCGACAGAAACTCAGGTAATAAAAAAAAACAAAGTGAAGTCATCAACTTGACGAATGCCAGGAAACAATCAATATCTAACCCGAAGAGAATAAAACTAAATGAAATTATCCGAATTTATAAAGAAGAGAAATGGCGTTCCAATCGGACACCCTAACTCGCTTCGTAATAATTTAGAAAGGTCGCTTGGTGCAAATAATTTTTCAATTTTTTGGGATTTCTGGAACCCAATTTTCGGCTATTATTTAGGAACAAAAGTATTTCGACCGTTAAAAAAAATATTTCCAATTGGATTTTCTTTAGTGTTGACATTTGTTTTTTGTGGACTCATTCACGATTTAGTAACGACAGTAATAAGAGGTGAAATTTCACTTTTCTTTGCAGTTTGGTTTCTTTTAATGGGGATATGCGTTGTGATTTCAAAAGAAATTAACTACAACTTATCAAATCGGAAATGGATTTTTAGAGCTTTAATAAATTTATTAATAATTGGTATTTGTTTTTTTCTAACAAAAGGCCTCAATGCAATATTCAATTTTTATTAAAACTCAAGATTATCTCATTACATATTCCTCGTGGTAAGGAACAAAAGACATTTTAAAAAAATCGCCTTAACGATTTTGTGTAATAAAGTATTTCAACATCTAAAACCAACAACATTAAAAAAGAAATCCGCCTCATAGAAGCGGATTTTTTTAATTATGATTTGGCTGATTGTATAGTTATTGGTAAACTGTACAGCACTCTCACAGGGACGCCATCTACTTTACCAGGAATCCATTTTGGGCATAAGTTCATCACACGTATCGCCTCGTCACCTGTGCCAAAACCAATATCACGAAGGTTTTTTACTTCACTAATACTGCCGTCTTTTTCAATGATAAAAGTGATGTAAATTTTCCCTTTTAAATTGGGTTGTTCAGGAGTTTTGTAATTGTTACCTACGAATTTGTAAAAACTGTTCATACCGCCAGGGAAATCTGGTTTTTCCAGTATTTCTGAGGTATTATAGAGGTCGTTTTCTCCTTTTTTTACAATCTTATTTTCAAGGCTAAACGGATCTATTTCCATAGTTTCAGGAGCACCTTTGCTTAATTTGGTTAAAAGTTCCTCGTTGGTTGGGAGTTTTTCTTCTTTTGATAAAATCGATGGGATCGCCCTTTTTTCGGTAGGAGTTAAGTCGTTGTACTTTTTTTCGGCGGCAATTTTTCCCTTTTCATCTTTTACCTTAAAAGTGGTTTTATTGTAGTAGGTAGTAAACAAACTCCCCACTTTGTTAGGTTGCGCATTTTGTTGGGTACCTATTTGTTGCGCCACTACCTTGGTGCATAGTGAAAATAGTAACGCTGTTACCGCAGGCAAGAGCAAGGCTTGCTTGGCAATGGCTTTTCTTTTTGATGTGGTTTTAGTCATCATAAGTAATCGTTTTTTAGTTATTAAATAGTTCAAATTACTGGCCAAGTAAAAAGTTGGGTTCGCGTTTGCCTTTGAGAGCAACAGGGATTGGTAAAACGGAACATTGTTATAAGAGTGCACTACTTTCTCATCGGCGAGAAATTCGTGGTTGAGTTGAATGGCTTTTTTATAAAAAATGAAAACGGGGTTGAACCAAAAAACAGTTTTCAATACTTCAATAAATAAAATATCCAAAGTATGTTTTTGAGTCACATGCGTAAGCTCGTGGGTGTACAATTCGGCCTCAACTTCGCGGTTGTTGTATTCCATTTCGTTGATGAAAATGGTATTCAAGAACGTGTGCGGTAACGTTTTTTCGGGAACCAAAATCAGTTGAGCATTCTGGTATGCAATGGGAGTATTGGACTTCATTTTTTTTGAAATCTGAACCACATTGCGCAGAAATCGAAACCCCAAAACAAGAGTGACCAATCCATACAAACCCCAAAGTGCTATGCCAAAATAGTTCGTTTCTTCCACCACAACCGCAGTTACCGGTAGGATTTGGATATTTCCCGGTGTTACTGTGGGTTGCGCAATTTCCTGAACAACTTCAATAGTTATAAAAGGAATCACCATCGAAAAAACCAAAGCAAACAACAAGTAAAACCTATTGAAATGGTGCATTTTTTCCTTTTCTAGCAGCAAGTGATACACTCCTAAAAGTACCACAAGGCTAAGAGTCGATTTGATTAGAAAGTCGGTCATTTTTTCTTTTTTAGAATTTCATTGTCTATTAGGTGTTTCTTTCAACCATCCTAATCAAAACGGGATTTGAGAATGTTCCAGCTTTTATGGTTTTTTCAATTACTTTATAAGAAACACTTTTTCTGCTTTTTTTTATAATCATTTCACGTTCAGAGTTGGTGAATAGAGCATAATGATTTAGATCAATATCATAAGGTTTACCGTTTCGTGATGGACTGTAAAATCTTATATAACCAGCAATTTCTTTTATATCATGTTTTTTTAGATCAATATTGTTTAATTTTTTTCCTTTAAATAGTCCTGAAAACTTGGGATCTTTAGTCCAACTGTCAAACTCTTTTTGTGTTGGCTTTTTCATTGAAGTTTCTGGTGGAACATTGCTAATATAGAAACGCTTTTCATTTGGAGTTAGTGCTTCATATTTTTTGTCCAATAGTACTTTTTTCGTATCATCCTTTACAATCAATCGAACTCCTTTGTAATAAACGTCTCTTTTTTTAATTTCAGACTGTATGGTAGTGTTGTTGTTTGTGCTGGATTGAGCAATTGTTTGTGTACACATTAAATTTACTAGTCCAGTAAATAACGGAATCAAAATGATTTTCTTCGCAAATGATTTTGAGCTTGATGTGGTTTTAGTCATCATGAGTAATCGTTTTTTAGTTATTAAATAGTTCAAATTACTGGCCAAGTAAAAAGTTGGGTTCGCGTTTGCCTTTGAAAGCAACAAAGATTGGTAAAACGGAACATTGTTATAAGAGTGCACTACTTTCTCATCGGCGAGAAATTCGTGATTGAGTTGTATGGATTTTTTGTAAAAAATAAAAATAGGGTTGAACCAAAAAACGGTTTTCAATACTTCGATAAACAAAATATCCAAAGTATGTTTTTGAGTCACATGCGTAAGCTCGTGTGTGTATAATTCGGCTTCAACCTCACGGTTGTTGTATTCCGTTTCGTTGATGAAAATGGTATTCAAAAACGTATGCGGTAACGTTTTTTCGGGAACCAAAACCAATTGAGCATTTTGATATGCAATGGGAGTATTGGACTTCATTTTTTTTGAAATCTGGATCACATTACGCATAAATCGCAACGCCAAAACAAGGGTAACCAAACCATACAATCCCCAAAGCGCTATTGCTGTATAGTTTGTTTCTTCCACTACAACGGCAGTTGTTTGTAGAATTCGGATATTTCCTGCTGTAACCGTGGGTTGTGCAATTTCCTGAACAACTTCAATAGTTATAAACGGAATCACCATCGAAAAAACCAAAGCAAACAACAAGTAAAACCTATTGAAACGGTGCATTTTTTCCTTTTCTAGCAGGAAGTGATACACTCCTAAAAGCACCACAAGGCTGAGGGTTGATTTGATTAGAAAGTCGGTCATTTTTTCTTTTTTAGAATTTCACTGTCAATTATTTTCTTGAGTTCTTCCAGTTCCGTTTGCGACAAATTAGTTTCTTTGGTAAAGAAAGAAGCAAATTGTGATGCCGAATTGTTGAAGAAATTACTAATCAATCCGTTAACGTGTTTCGAGAAATAGTCGGTTTTTTTGACCAAAGGATAATATTCTCTTGAGTTTCCATATTCGCGGTAGGCTACAAATTGCTTGTCAATCATGCGTTTTAGCAAAGTAGCAACCGTTGTGGTAGCGGGTTTTGGCTCTGGATAGGCTTCGAGTAAATCTTTCATGAAGGCTTTTTCGAGTTGCCAAAGGTGTTCCATGAGTTGTTCTTCTGAGTTGGTGAGCTGTTGCATGTGTATTTTTTAATTGGTGTATGTTTCTTGAACGGGTATTCCTTTTTCGTAGATTTTGGTGCCTAGTAAAACTCCTTCGGAATCATAAAATTGCCAATACCCGGTGGGTAGCCATTCTTCTTTTGAGTCGATTAGGTATTTTTTTGAAAATCCTATTTGCTGAATTCTTCCAGTGTTGTGGTATTTAATCACATGGCAACTGTTCTTTTTAAATTTTTCTTGCGATACTAATCTTTCGCCCAAGAAGTACTTCCACGTTCCGGTTTTGTTTCCTTTATGGTAACGCCCGATAGCGCTAGATTCAAGTTTCATAAACTCCTTACTTTCTACCCATTTGCCGGTTTTATATCCGTTTTTAGTTTGATTGATGCTGCAACTTGCTACGCTGATGCAGAGGCTTATAAGGATAATAAGATAGCAATTGTGGTTTTTCATATTCTACAGTTTGAAACATTGCTCTACAAATGTAGAGTAAAATTTGAAATAAACAAATGTTTTGTAAAAAAATTGTCCGTCAAGGATTTACAGGAGTAATTGAAATAGAGTCTTGATATAGCCATATATCGATTTAACAGTAGACTCCATCTAGCCGTAAGAAATTTGTTTATATTTGAACAAGAAAAATCGAAACATACCATCGAAAATGTAGCTTGACTTAGGTTTGTTTCAAATAAGTACAAGTCCGCAGTAACGACCTGTTGAACCAAAATAAAATAACAACTAAAATGAAAATAAAATATTATACCACTGTTCTAATTGCTTTATTTTTTTCTATTAATTCATTTTCTCAAACACAGTTAGAAATGAATAAAGCGGCTGATGCTAAATTTAAAAAAGCTGATGCCGAACTCAATAAAGTGTACAAGCAATTAATATCAATTCTTGATCAAAATGATAAGTTATTATTGATTCAAGCTGAAAAGGATTGGGTTAAATTTAGAGATTCAAGCTGTAAATTTGAATCTTCACAATATGAAGGCGGAAGTATAAAGCCTCTCATTTATTCAACTTGTTTGGAAGAATTAACAAGGAAAAGAATTTCAGAAATTAGAGTAAGTATAAAAGAAAGAGATAAATAACGCAATGCTTACACAAGCCAAATAAAGGCCTTAATCCAATCATAAGCCACGAACAGTAATGGAATCCTAATGAATTGAGCAGAAGCAACTAAACTAGCTATAATTCCTATTGTAAAACGTAAAAATAAAAAACATGGCACTTATTAATCCTCATCTTAACTTTAATGGAAACGCGGAAGAGGCATTCCATTTTTATAAATCAGTTTTTGGCGGAGAATTTTCCAAGCTACTGCGCTTTAAAGACTTGGCAAGTCCTGAATTTCTTATTGCAGAAAATGAAGAAAATAAAATAATGCACATTGCTTTGCCTATTGGCCAAAACATTTTAATGGGTAATGATGTTCCCGAAAGTATGGGGAGCACAAATGAAAATGAACACAGAAGTAAAATTGCTATTAGAGCTGATAGCAAAGATGAAGCCGATACATTATTTTACGGACTTTCATCAGGAGGAAGTATTGAAATGCCTCTTGTAGATAGCCCTTGGGGTTCCTACTTTGGAATGTTTAGAGATCAATTTGGGATAGAATGGATGGTAGAATATGACAGTAATGCTATAAAAGTGCAGCAATAAATAGTAATAATAAAATATGACAACACTATATATCAATTGGGATTTTGATTCCGAAATAATAAATATTTTTGGTTTCCCCTTAAAATATTATGGGCTTTTATTTGCCAGTGGCTTACTTTTAAGCATGTACATTCTTAAAGTAATTTACAGAAGAGAAAACTTAACAGATAGCGCTCATGAAGCATTGTTTCTATATGGAATTATAGGGATTTTTGCTGGAGCAAGATTGGGACATTGTTTGTTTTATGATTTTGACTATTATTCAAAAAACGTATTAGAAATTTTTTTACCCATTCAAAAAACGATAAACGGAGGATATAAATTTAGTGGTTATGCGGGTTTAGCCAGTCATGGTGGAACGGTTGGGTTGATTGTTTCACTTTTTTTATATTCAAAAAAATATGAAATAAAATACCTGAAAATACTAGATTTGATTGCTATTGTTGCGCCATTGGGAGCTGCATTTATAAGACTTGCCAACTTAATGAACTCAGAAATGATAGGCAACCCCACAACCTTGCCTTGGGCTTTTATTTTTAGTAGGATTGATAGTGTTCCTAGACATCCAGCCCAACTTTATGAAGCCATTGCGTATCTGCTCATTTTCGGGATTGTTTTTGCTATTTACAAAACGAAAAACATTACGCTAGGAAATGGATTTTTGTTTGGTCTGGCAATAACTTTAATTTTTACGATGCGCATTTTAATTGAGTTTGTCAAAATCAATCAAGTAGAATTTGAGGAGGGAATGCTATTGAATATGGGGCAATTGTTGAGCCTGCCTTTTATAGCAATTGGGATCTATTTTATGGGAAAGAATGTAACAAGAAAGCGGTCATACTAAAAATCCAGAGCATTGAGGGTTAAACAACAGTTTTGGGAATTGACTTAATGTATAGCTTGTTTCGGATTTGTAAAATAAGGATGAATCAAAACGTTTGATTTCAATAAATTATACAATATCAAAACAAGGAATTTCCATCTAGCGAAAAACCTAAATCATGAATTTTTCAAAAGCTACTGTTGATTTCATGGTGTTATTGATTTAACGCTAATGATGCAGAGATACGTAAGAATTTTTGTTTATATTTGGAGAGTACATATTGAAACATACTTTTGTTAGCTTAGTAAGATTTAGGTTTGTTAAGCAAGATTTGTTTTGAAAATATATTAATTGGTAGTAATCATGCTGTAAACCACTAAAAAAACAAATTTATAATTAATGAATTACACTTTTACAAATACAGAAATTAACAATAAGAAAGCTTCTGATTTTGAAACAAAATCTCTGTTATATTTAATAAGTCGTAAGAAAGAAATAGAATATATTACTTTTGATTGTTTTAATGATGTAAGTGGTGTGAATAAAAATCATGATAAAATTTGGGATGTACAATCCAAAAATGAAAAGTCATTAACGCCAAAAAAAATCGGGAAATATCTCTTTACTTTATTTGATAATTATATTTCAACTTTTTCATTTCATGAATTCATTTTTTTCTCACCGATATTGAATGAAAATTACAAAATAAATTCAAAATTAAATGTCTATAATCTTGACAATATTGAAGAAACAACTTTAAAAAGAATATTGAACGGATTAACAGAAGAAGTTGAAAGAGTAAAAGGAGATTCATTTGACTATTCTGAAAAAATTGAACTATTCTTGCGGAAAGTTTTCATTGTAGAAGATAATAGTACAGAAAATGAATATATAAAGTCAGTAACCAAGTTTAAGAAAGTAGGAATAAAATCTGATGATTTTTATACAAGTATATTTACAGATTTAAGAAATATACAAAGTGCAAAAAAAAACACTTATATCGAAAATGAAATAATTTCAGAAATCCGTGACGTATTAACTTTTAATCGCCATTTAACGAAGAAGGACATTGAAATTCTAATTATTAGTCGAATTATTGGAGTAGAAATTTTTAATTATGCTTCGATTCCAATTACTTTTTTTCCAATAATCAAAAGTTTTGACAACGAAGAGATAAAAGATATTTTACAAGAATGTAATTCTAATCTTTCTCGTGCGTTTTTCAACAAAAACAGTAATAGAGTTTTTTGGAATGTTTGTGAAAAAATAATAATCTTCTTAAATGATAACAAATCTAGCGACGTTGAATATATTTATTCTGAAACGTTTAAAGATTATACTTTCCGAATTTCTTATTTAAAAGATTTTACAATCAAATATTTAATATCAATAATAATAGAAGGAACGAAATGATAGTAAAAGAAGTAGCGTTTGGAAACTTAAATGAAGCTTTCATTGAGAAACGATTTGAAAATAAAACAAATATAATTTTTAGTAACGATAATAATAGAGGAAAAACTTTGCTAATGCAAAGTTTAATTTATTCAATAGGTTATGAATCAATATTTCCAAATAGTTTCAATCCAAAGAAATATTATTTTTATTCAAAAATAGAATTTAACAATTCAATTTTTGAATTCTTAAGAAAAGGAAATTCCATTTTAGTAATAAATAATGAAAGTTTTAATGTTTTTAGTACTATAAGTGAATTCAAATATTTTTTCGATAAAGAGATATTTAAACTTCCAAAAATTGATAAAAATGGTGAACAAAAATTAGTTGATTTAAGTCTTTTCTATGAATTGTTTTTTCTTGGTCAAGACAATAGAAATACTTCAAATCTGATAGTTAAAGGTCAAAATAATAAAGTCGATTTTTTAAATATGATTTATTCACTTTTAGGTGTTTCAATTTCAACAAGTAATAAATATGATATTGAAAATCTAAAAAAAGAAAAAGCAAATGTTGAAACTAGAATAAAAGCTGAAACAAGAAAAATAAAAGTCATTAAACAAAATCCTCAAATTGCATCTTTTATTAGTTCTGCATCTAATAATTTGGATTTTAAAAACACTTCTAATCAATTAAAAGAATTACACTTAAATATAGCTGAATTAAGAAAACAGAGAAATAGAGAAGAAAACAGAAAAATAAAATTAGAGAATTTAATAACTGAATTATCTTCACTTAACAGAACCTTAAATGAAGGAAAAGTTAAATGTCTTGATTGTGGTAGTAATAAAATTATTTTCTCAAATGAAGATTTTGAATTTGAAGTGAGCAATAATTACGTTAAAAAAAATATTATTGAATCAATTAAAAATAACATTTCAATAAAATTTGAAATAATAGATGAATTAAATCAAAATATTCATCGAGAACAAATTCAAATAAATAAATTATTAGAAACTTCAACTCCTGATATTAAAAACTACATTCTCTTTCAAGACGAAATTACAGACTCAAAAGATGTAGATAAAATTATAGCTGAACTTCAAAAAGAATTGGATGAAATAACTAATAAAATTCAAAACAACTAGATTAAAACTTCATCAAATAAAGATTTGCAAAAAGATATTTTATCAGATATTATTTTGCAAATGAAAAATTATTATTCGACAATTGATCCACAGGGGTTAATAATATTTGAAGATTTATTTACAAAAACAGGTGAAACATATTCGGGAAGCGAAGGGCAAGAATATTATTTCAGTAAAATATTATCTCTAAATAACATTTTGCAACATAAATTTCCAATAATAATTGATTCTTTCAGAGAAGGAGAATTGTCATCTTCAAAAGAACTCTTAATGTTAAATGAATATATAAGCCTAAATAAGCAAGTAATACTAACTTCTACCCTTAAAGACGAAGAATACGATGCTGATAAATATTATAATATTGAAAACTTAAATGTTATTGATTATTCAATGTTAGCCGATAGTAAAATATTACAAAGTGATTTTGCTTCTGAATTTAAACAAATATTGGCAAAATTTAATGTTGAAAATAATTAATAAAATATACTCAATAAGTAATTAAACATCTGTTATGTTAAAAGAAAAGAACTTGTAAATTCAAATTCTTTTGCGATCCTATGTTTACTTCCAATCATTGGCAATATTGTTTAGTTAGCTATTAACCCAACAGGTTAACTACAAATTTTCTACAACTAAAACCATTTTATCTCCTCAAAAAAAAACTATCAACGAGCACTATTTTGCGTTAAGGATGGAAGTGGAAATCCTTTTTAGGCGCCTTTTTTTGGCGGCTAAAAAGATTAAGAACGAACAGCCTGACCTTGTTGCTTGACGAATGGTGTTTTTCAAGAAGGATTTTGTGCAACAAGTGAACGCCCAAAAAAAATCCGCCCTGTGGAGAGCGGATGATGTGGGTTTTGACAGCATTTATTTTGACAATTCTACAAAATACTTGTAAAACAACGGTATGGTTTCGATTCCCTTGAGGTAATTGAAGATTCCGAAGTGTTCGTTTGGCGAGTGAATGGCATCGCTGTCGAGACCAAATCCCATGAGGATGGTTTTTGATTTCAATTCTTTTTCGAATAATGCTACAATAGGGATGCTGCCTCCGGAACGCACGGGAATGGCTGGTACACCAAAGGTTTCGGTATAGGCCATGTTTGCGGCTTTGTAGCCAATGCTGTCTATTGGGGTTACGTAGCCTTGCCCGCCGTGATGCGGTTTTACCAAAACGGTTACGCCTGCAGGGGCAATGCTGGTGAAATGTTTGGTGAATAATTCAGTGATTTCTTCCCAGTCTTGATTAGGTACCAAACGCATAGAGATTTTGGCGTATGCTTTACTGGCAATTACTGTTTTGGCACCTTCGCCAGTGTAGCCGCCCCAAATTCCGTTTACGTCTAGCGTAGGACGGATGGAGTTTCTTTCGTTGGTTACATAGCCTTTTTCGCCGTAAACATCGTTGAGTTGCAAGGCGTTTTTATATTTTTCTAAGCTGAAGGGCGCTTTGGCCATTTCGGCTCTTTCTTCAAGTGATAATTCCTCAACATTGTCATAAAAACCCGGAATAGTAATGTGGTTGTTGTCGTCGTGAAGCGAAGCAATCATTTTAGCCAACACGTTGATTGGGTTTGCCACGGCACCACCGTACAAGCCAGAATGCAAGTCGCGGTTTGGTCCCGTAACTTCCACTTCTACATAACTCAAACCACGCAAACCAGTTGTGATAGATGGTTGCTGATTAGAGATCATTCCTGTATCTGAAATTAAAATGACATCGTTTTTAAGTTTTTCTTGATTGCGTTCTACAAACCAACTCAAACTTTTGGAACCAATTTCTTCTTCGCCTTCAATCATGAACTTTACGTTGCAAGGCAAAGTGTTTGATTGTACCATGTATTCCAGCGCTTTAACGTGCATGTACATTTGGCCTTTGTCATCACAAGCTCCACGGGCAAAAATGGCGCCTTCGGGATGAATATCAGTTTTTTTAATTATGGGTTCAAATGGAGGAGACGTCCACAACTCCATTGGGTCTGGCGGCTGCACATCATAGTGTCCGTATACTAAAACGGTAGGTAAATTAGGGTCGATGATTTTTTCGCCATATACGATTGGGTATCCTGGTGTGTCGCAAATTTCGACAAAATCACAGCCGGCTTTCTCTAAACTGGCTTTTACGGCATCGGCAGTTTCAAAAACATCGTGCGAATAGGCGGTATCAGCACTTACGGAAGGAATTTTTAATAATTCGATTAACTCATTGATAAAGCGTTCTTTGTGTTCTTGAACGTATGCTTTTATGTTTTCCATTAGTTGAATGTTGTTTATATTTTCAAAAGTACAAAAAAGAGTATGAATATTTTTTATCAAAATTGTTTTGAATATTCGAAGTTAAGTGTATCTTTGCACCCACAATAAGCCGCGGATATGGTGAAATTGGTAGACATGCCAGACTTAGGATCTGGTGCCGCAAGGCGTGTAGGTTCGAGTCCTATTATCCGCACGAAAAGCCCAAACGAAAGTTTGGGCTTTTTTTGTGGAGTTAGGACGAGAAGTTTATCCCGATTTTATCGGGAAGAACTATTATCCGCACTAAAAAAGCTTCTCAAATCGAGAAGCTTTTTTTTGGAATTTATTGATTGATCCAGCGTCTGAATTCAGCTGTTGATGAGGTGCTTGTAATGAAACGTTTTTTATAGTTTTTTAACTGAATTGCTAATCGGTCATTAAAATAATTTTCTATTTTTAAAATACAATTGATATTAATAATCTCGCCACGGTTGATTTGAAAAAATACTTTTGGATTGAGTTCTTGTATCAATTCGCTTAAAGTATCCTTAAAGGCATGTTCTTTTCCTGAGGTGTCAATTGCAACACATTTGCCTGATTCTGCTACTATTGCTGCGATTTCATTTGTGTTCAGCATAGCTATTCCTTCATTATTTTTAATGATAATTCGCTCTTTGTATTTTTTCTCCTCGCGTTGTAATAATGACATTGCCATTTCATGCCAGTTAACGGTGTTTTCCTCTTTCTTTTTTAGGTTGAGGAATTTTTGCATGGCTTCGTTAAAGCGATTATAACTGATAGGTTTTAGTAAATATCCAATGCCATTTGTGTCAAAAGCTTCTTGATAAAAAGTATTATAGGCTGTCGTAAAAATAATTGGAGCGCTGACGATATTATCTTTTAACGATAAAAAAACCGTTCCATCTAATAGCTCAATATCTGAAAAAACGACGTCTACAGTTTCCTTTTTTGTGGCCCAATTTCGCAACTCTTCATTGCTTTTAATTTGAGCAAGTATAGTAATGTTTGGGTCAAATTTATGAATGTGATTCCTAATGATTTCAGCATTATGATTTTCATCTTCAATGATTATGCATTTCATATTTAGTAAATTAAAGGAATTGCTACACAATACTCATTTTCTGTTTTTGTGAAAATGACATCCAAGTTAAACATGAGTTTATAGTGTTTTTTTAGGTATTGGTTTCCTAGTTTAGAGCTGTTTAGTTGTTGTATTGTATTCAATTGGTTTTTGATGAATATCGTGTTTTCATTACGATACAATTCAATAATCAGAGGATTTTCTTCGCTTCCCTTATTGTGTTTTATGGCATTTTCAATTCCTAATTGCAAAGTACAAGGCAATATAAATCCTGATGTGTCATTGATGCTTGAAACAACTTTATAGGCATTATTGAATCTTTTTTTAATTAGATTACGGTATCGTTTTGTAAATTCAAGCTCTTCAGATAGTGGTACAATTTCCTGTTCGTAATGGTCTAAAAAATAGCGGTACACTCCCGAAAAATCGTCGATAAAGTTTTCTAAATCTTCTGGATTTTTATGAGTTAAACTAGAAAGCACGCTCAAATTGTTGAATAGAAAATGAGGTTCTAAGTTTTTTTGTAGCATTTTAGATTTAAAAATTTCTTTTTCTCGCTCTAATCGTGCTATGTCGAGTTCCAATTTTTTAGAATTATTAAAATAAAGGTAAATAAGCGTAAACCCGCAGGTGTACAAGTGATAAGTGGTGACGCCGAAAGCAATATTACCAATCAAAAGCCAGGTTGACGTAGCTAAGCCATGTACTAAATAGCGGTAAGAAATAAAAAATAAACTTGTAAAAACAGCGAATATTAATAAGGAGAGTGCAAATGAAAGTATGATTTTTTGGGTGTTTTTGAACTGCTTTTTAGAGATGATTTGCCATGATAAGTAGGAGCTAATCAAGGCCAGGAAACAAGTAGAGAGCCCAAAAATATGATCTTCGATTGCAAAAAAATTAATGGAACCAAACTTACGTGTTTGGTACAACGTATAAATCTGTGTAGTGTTGACACCAATTACCACTAGTATTGTGAAGAAAATATTTTTTAGGCTACTTTTTGTTTTCATTCCTGCTGTTTTTACAAATATAATAAAACCTTGTAAGGAGTATCAGTTTACAAATCTTCAGTTATCACATTTTTCATTTCGCCTTTTGTGTTGAATGTTTGAATTTTAGGATTGCCTTTTTCGTCTACATAAATCATTAGTTTGGGCTTGCCTGTAGCGTCATTTAAAAACAAACCTTGCGAGTTTGCTCTAGTTTTCCCCAAGAACAAAAGATTGCGCTCACCATGTTGCTCGTATATTTCATTTATCTTTTTTTTGCGTGTTTCAGGATCGGTTATTTTTTCAGCTTGGGCAAAAAGTTCCATTCTTGTGGTAATATTACTTTCTGCAGGATAATCATTGATGTTAATGCCACGTTGCGACATGATTTTGCCATTAACAATTGATTCTTGATTGGATAATTGTAAAACTTGATCGTCTTTATAGCGGTCCATCGTAATTGACATTCCAGAAATCAAGCCGTTCTTTGTTTGCTTTGTTTGATAAATAAGTCCACCACATTCATCGCCTTGATCGTTAAAGAAAATAAGTCCTGATGGTCTTTCCCTTTTTTCCCAATCTTTGCCATCCATTCTGCCTGAATGTTGCAATTCTTTATTGCTAAGTACCATTCTTAGAGTGCCATCGTTTTCGATAATATTGATTCTTTTTACGTTGATTTCTTCAAAATTTTCAATCTCTTTTAGTTTGTTAAAGGAGAATAAAAAAAAGCAAAGCATTAGTAAGGTTAAAAAAGTTGAGTAGCGCGTTAAAAATTTCAATTTTGCATCGGTTGTGTTCATGATATGTTGTCTTAAGGATTTCTATGTTGCTAAAGTAGAAGCTTTACGCTTGCCTTAAAACGGATTAATTCTCAATCAGGGGAAAATGAACTTGAAACAAGGGAAATTTGAAATGAACTATAAAAGTAAAAGTGATTTTTAAATTAAAAAGCTGAAGGTGCTTTTACCAATGTATATTAAGGTTGCATCAGTGAATTGTAGTTCAGTAAGGTTCAAAAAAAAGCTTCTCGTGGTGAGAAGCTTTTTGTAATATGATTGTTTTTATTTTCCTTCAACCCACTCATTTATTTTTTGTTCCAATAAAGCCAAGGGCATTACACCTGACTCTAATACTTTTTCATTGAATTTTTTAATGTCAAATTTGCTGCCCAATTTAGTTTCGGCTTTTTTACGAAGCTCCATTATTTTTAATTGTCCAATTTTATATGACAAAGCTTGTCCTGGAATTGCCATGTAGCGCTCTATTTCAGGAATAATACTCGCTTCACTTTCGGCTTCGTTTGCTAAGGAATATTTAATAGCTTGTTCTCTTGTCCAGCCTTTTGCGTGTAGTCCAGTATCAACTACCAAGCGTACCGCACGGTGCATTTCGTTGCCCAACATCCCAAAATATTGATACGGATCTTGGTACAAACCTAGCTCTTTACCTAAACTTTCGGTGTACAAAGCCCAACCTTCACCATAAGCGCCAAACCAATTGAATTTTCTAAAATCTGGAAGACTTTTGTTTTCTTGCTGTAATGAAATTTGAAAATGATGTCCCGGAATGGCTTCGTGCAAAAACAAATCTTCGTCGCCATACATGTTGTATTCTTTTACATTCGGAATCGGAACATAAAAAATCCCCGGACGCGTTCCATCAGCCGTTCCTTGATTGTATTCGGCGCTAGCGGTTTGCTCTCTAAAAGCTTCGGTGCGTCTTACCTCGAATTTTGTTTTTGGCTGTAAAGCAAATAGCTTGTCAACATTAGGTTTAATTCGGGTGTAAATACTGTTAAAGTTAGCAATAACCTCTTCTGGTTTGGTAAAAGGTTTTAATTCTTTCTTGTTTCGTACTTCTTCAAAAAACTCAATCAAAGTACCTTTGAAACCAACTTGGGCTTTTACTTTTTCCATTTCGGCAGTCAGTCTTGCTACCTCTTTCAATCCCAATTCATGAATTTCCTCAGGAGTTTTATTGGTGGTAGTCCATTGTTTTACATAAGCTGCATATAGTTTTTTTCCAAAAGGTAAACTGCCTATTCCGCTCGTTGCTCTTGATGCTGGCAGGTATTCTTTGTTCAGAAAATCAGCCATTTTCTTGTACTGCGGAATCAATTTAGTGGTGATTGTAGCCGTATATTTTGCCGTTAAGTCTTTCTTGATGCTTTCAGGAAACGATGCTGGCATTAACTTTATCGAAGAATAAAACAAATTGTCTTCGATATTTGGAGTTTCCATCGAGGCAAATTGAGGAAGTAATTTTACGGTCAACGCTTTTGGTAAAACCACTCCTTTGTCTAATCCTTTTTTCATGTACACCATTGCCGAATCAATCCAAACGGCATATTTGTCCATTCGTTTTAAAAAGTTGGTATAATCTTGTTCTGTTTTAAAAGGCTGTGCACCGGTTCCACCTGCAAACTGACCCATGGTTAAGTGTGTTCCCCAAAATTGATGAACCGGAATTAAATTAGTTGGCTGTTCTAACACTTCTTTTCCAACTTCTAATTCCCATTTGATGATTTCGTAACTGTTTTTTTCTTCTTCAGATAAATCGGCTACGGCAACATTTTGCAACTCTGTTTGGTATTTGTCAAAAAAAGCCGCTTGCGTTTTTCTGTAACTATCGGTCATTTCAAATTGCAACTGATCGTTGTACTCGTTTTGGCCACTTTGGGTTGCACCCAATGGATCTAGTGCATTCTTATCGTCAAAATAGCTTTTTGTTAAGCTAGTAAAATCTTGCTTTTTATCTTCAGATTTACAGTTCACTAACAGCATTGCAGTAGTTAGTGTAAAAAGTAGAACGGTTATTTTTTTCATAATTTAGGTTTGTGATTTAAATAGCTAATGTATTGATTTTATTTCAATACTTAAATTATGATCTTGAAATCCTTTTAGAGAACTAGCTCTTATTTATCATAAAATTAAGTTAAGGCAAAGCTGTGATTGGTGTATGAAAAGGATTTAGGTTAAATTTACGTTACTAATTAACAAATTGAAATGAGAAAGAAATCCCTTTTTCTGATGCTAGTCATCGGAAATATGCTCACCATCCAAGCACAAGAAAAAAAAGAAAACACCACTATGAATCCATTTTTTCAGGCTTATAACACGCCTTTCAATGTTCCGCCGTTTGACAAAATCAAGAACGAACATTTTAAACCCGCTATTTTAGAAGGAATAAGTAAACATCAAGCGGAAATTGATGCTATTGCCAATAATACGCAGCCTGCTACTTTTGATAATACCATCCTAGCGATGGAAAATGTAGGCGAATTGTTAGCCAATGTGAATACGGTTTTTTCTAATTTGAACTCTGCGAACACCAACAAGGAAATTCAAAATATTGCCAAAGAAACAGCTCCCAATCTATCGGCGCACCGCGATAACATTTACTTGAACGAAAAATTATTTGCTAGAGTAAAGTCGCTTTGGAACCAAAAAGAAAGTTTAGGTTTGAATTTAGAACAAGCTAAAATTTTAGACAACGCCTATAAAGATTTTGTTCGAAGTGGAGCTAACTTGTCTAATTCAGATAAGGAAATATTACGCAAAATCAATGGTGATTTGTCCTTGACAAGTTTAAAATACGGTCAAAACATTTTGGCGCAGACCAATAGTTATGAATTGGTTATTGATTCTAAGAAAGATTTAGCTGGATTGCCTCTAGGACTTATTGATGCCGCTGCCGCCGATGCTAAAGCAAAAGGCAAAGAAGGCAAATGGCTTTTTACACTTTCTAATTCTAGTGTGATGCCGTTTTTACAATACAGTTCAAATAGAGAATTGCGCCAACAAATTTGGAATGCGTATCAAACTAGAGCCAACCATGACGATGCTTTTGATAATAAAGCAAATGCGGTTGCACTAGCTAATTTACGTGGACAAAAAGCACGTTTATTAGGGTACAAATCACACTCTGATTATGTTTTGGAGGAATCAATGGCTAAGACACCTAAAAATGTGAACAAGCTCTTGAATGATTTGTGGAAACCAGCTCTTGAAATTGCCAAAACAGAAGCTGCTGATATTCAAAAAATGATGGTGAAGGATGGCATTAAAGGTGCGGTTCAACCATACGACTGGCGTTATTACACCGAAAAAATTAGAAAAGAACGTTTTGATCTTGACGAAGAAGAATTGAAACCTTATTTCAGTTTGGATAATGTGCGCAAAGGTGTTTTTCAAGTAACCGAAAAGTTATATGGGATTCAGTTTAAAGCCTTAACAGATGTACCAAAATACCATGAAGATGTAACGGTTTGGGAAGTTTTAGAAAAAGACGGAACGCACTTAGGAGTTTTATACATGGATTTTCATCCACGTGAGTCGAAACGTGGCGGCGCTTGGATGACATCCTACCGCAGCCAAAAAACGGTTGATGGCAAGCGTGTTGCCCCCGTAGTTTCTATTGTTTGTAATTTTACAAAACCCTCAGCAACTGCGCCAGCATTGTTAACTTTTGATGAGGTGACCACTTTCTTTCATGAATTCGGACATTCATTACACGGTTTATTGTCTAATGTAACGTACAGAAGTCTTGCAGGAACTAGTGTTCCAAGAGATTTTGTTGAACTTCCATCGCAAATTATGGAGAACTGGGCTGCAGAGCCTGAGGTTTTAAAAATGTATGCCAAACACTATCAAACTGGAGCAGTAATACCAGAAACGCTAGTAAACAAACTAAAAAAAGCAGGAACTTTTGATCAAGGTTTTACAACGACAGAATACCTAGCAGCTTCGCTATTGGATTTAGAATACCACTCACAAACCAAAGACATTACTGTTGATGCTAACGTTTTCGAAAAAGCAGCCATGACAAAAATTGGTTTAATTCCATCGATTATTCCTAGATACCGCAGTACGTATTTTAGTCATATTTTTTCTGGCGGATATTCTTCTGGGTATTACAGTTATATTTGGTCGGGAGTACTAGATACAGATGCTTTCGAAGCGTTTAAGTCTACTTCATTATTCAATCCAGAGAAAGCTAAATTATTCCGTGAAAATGTGTTAGAAAAAGGAGGAACTGAGGATCCAATGGTTTTATACAAACGTTTCCGTGGAGCTGAGCCTAGCATTGAACCACTTTTAAGAAAACGTGGTCTGGACAAAAAACAAGAGCCAGTAAAGAAGTTAAAAGGCTAGTCCTAGTTATTGCATACAAGAAAGCCCTAGAGCAGCACCTTGCTGTTGTAGGGCTTTTTTTAATATAAAAAAGAGCTTATCCGTGGTATACGCGAGAAGCTATTATTTTGTTGTCTTTAATTTCAAGGACCTCTGCAACTAGCAAATCTTCTACGCCTACAACGGTACGGGTATATTCCATAAAAACACGATCACCATTTGCAGTAAGTGATTTTACTTTGTAATTTAAACTCGGTAATCGTTCAAAGGCATCTTGCCACCAAGCGCGCAACGCTTCTTTACCCGTTACAAAACCGTCACTTTCCGGTTTGTACATTTTTAATTTTGGACTATAATGTATGGCTTCATCATCATACAGAGATAGTAATTTTTCTAATTCTTTAGCATTGAAAGTTTCAAACCATTTAAAAGCAATAGATTGTAATTTTTCTGGAGTCATACGTGTTTGTTAGTGTATAAAAAAATCCCTTTTCGAAAAAACCGAAAGGGATTAAAATGAAATTTTGAAAAACGTTTATACGTTTTTCAAATTGATAATTTCTTGTTCAGTAAGCAACCTCCAGTTTCCTCTTGGTAAATTCTTTTTGGTCAAACCAGCAAAAGCAACTCTATCGATTCGCAATACATCATAGTCAAAATGCTCAAAAATAGAACGAACTACTTTCACATTTGAAGAACGCAATTGCAATCCAATTTCACTTTTTGCTTCGCCATCAATATAACTTACGTCTTCTACAAAAACACGGTGACCGTCTAGCGTTAATCCTTTTTGGATTTTTTCTAAATCTTCAAATTTTAGATTTTTGTCTAATGAAACTTGGTAAATCTTAGATGATTTTTGACTTGGCAACGTAAATTTACGAATCATATCTGTATCATTCGTGAACAACAACAAACCAGTTGTGTTTTTGTCCATTCTCCCAACCGCACCAATTTTTGCAGTCGTTGAACCTTTAACCAGTTCCAAAACGTTACGGTATTCCTGACCTTCGTCCATGGCTGTCGTAAAGTTTTTCGGTTTGTTCAACAAGATGTATACTTTTTTCTCCGGAGTCAATGTAGATCCATCAAAATTCACAACATCGCCAGGTTTTACCATGTATCCCATTTCGGTTACAGGAATTCCATTTACTTTTACCGTCCCAGATTGTATGTAAATATCGGCATCACGACGTGAGCACGCACCAGAATTGGCAATATATTTATTCAAACGAATTTCGTCTTTTACTTTCGGTCTCTTTGGTGCTTGATTTGGTTTTTTCTCTACTTTATCAGTAGCAATATCGGCAACTTTAGTAGTAACTTTAACTTTTTTCGGCCCTTGAGCGCGCTTCTGCATGGCAGGTTTTGGCTTATTCGAACTTGGTCTTGAGCTGTTTGCTCTTGGACCACTTTTCTTATTATTGCCTTCCTTGTTATTCATAATATTCCAATAATTTATGCAAAGATACTATTTATATACTTGGCAATCAATAACCACTAATTATAAAAACACTAACTGGCTAGTTAGTAAGCTAATTAATATGTTTAAGTATCGTTTTTTTGGGAGCTATTTAGCTGCGCTGAATCTTCGATGTTCCGCTATCGTTTCAAATGGAATTCACTGAACTCCAATAAAAATAAAATATTGTGAAGTAATCTTTTATTTTTTAAAGAAAAAAATTAAAGGATTTCCACTACAAACGAAGTTTACTGAATTCCGCTGAAAGTAGAAATATAGTGAAGTAATCGGGGCTATCTTCAATGAAACATTTGGTAGTCTTTCAGCGTATTCATGCAACCTTTTTATATGCTAGAACTAGAATAAATCTATACCGTCATCAATAATTTTTTTCCGTGCCACAGTACACTCGGATTAATGAGTACAATACAAAAAACACCTGTAACAATAAGAAATTTCAAGACGTTGTGAAGCAATAAATATTGAGATTTAGCATTGGATTTCCACA
This sequence comes from Flavobacterium tiangeerense, assembly GCF_007830355.1. Taxonomy (GTDB): domain Bacteria; phylum Bacteroidota; class Bacteroidia; order Flavobacteriales; family Flavobacteriaceae; genus Flavobacterium; species Flavobacterium tiangeerense. The sequence goes on from NZ_VLKO01000005.1 coordinate 164,655, forward strand.
AGTAAAGCAAGAAAAAAATCAAAACAATAAGGCTGGAGTAAAAGTAAATATCCATGTACCCCACATCATAAATAGCAATCAAAAGATATACAGGCACTATAGTGAGTAGTGTTAATAAAGTAATGACTTTTTTAGATTGTGATTCACCATACACCACAGGAATAGTCTGGTAACTATTGATTAAATCGCCTTTTAAGTTCTCTAAATCTTTGATCATTTCTCGTATGAGCAGTAATAAAAATAAAAAAGATGCATGGGCAAAAATAACACCAAGTTGTTGTTTGTAATTTTCAATTTCTTCAAATGGAATCCGAGTATAAAAATACAAAAGTATCGCAAAAAAAGGCATTACAGCCAGTAACGAAGCGGTAAGATTTCCTATTATAGGATGTTTTTTTATTTTATGAGAATAAAACCAAATGAAAAAGATGTATCCTGAAAAGAATAAAAATACACGCCAAGATACAAACAACGCCATCAAAGCTACGATAAAGTTTAGTGTAAAATAGACTTGTAATTTGGTTTTTTGACTCACCAAACGATCTAACATCGATTTAGTAGGCCTGTTGATTAAATCCTTTTGACTGTCGTAAAAATTATTGATGATGTAACCCGAAGCAATCGTAAGTGACGAGGCAAAAACCAGTATAAAAAGATTGAAATTGAGAACAATGTCAAGTGCTCTTTTTTCTGGTGCCAATATAAAAATCGCCGAAAGGTATTGTGCGATAATAATGACAGGTATGTTATATCCTCGCACAACAGAGAACAAACTTGCAATTTTCATTATTAGAAGTTTGTGTTGTCTGCTTAACATTTTAAATTGGTTAAAGAGTATTTGAGTACGTGGTACAAATGAGTGTATTAAGAAACTCCCTGATGAATGAGTCAGGGAGTTTGTATTTTTTAAAACTGATAAACTACTTCTAGTTTGTAATCTTTAAGAGAAGCTTTTGCTTTTTCTAAGTCCTCGGTAAAACCAAGAATGTAACCACCTCCACCAGATCCGCAAAGTTTCAGGTAATAGTCATTACTGTCAATACCTTGTTGCCAAATGCCGTGAAATTGCTCAGGAATCATTGGTTTAAAGTTATTTAAAACTACTTTTGAAAGTTTCTTCGTGTTCATGAATAGTGATTTCATATCTCCGCCTAAGAAATTTTCAACGCAAGCATCGGTGTATTTTACAAATTGATTTTTCAACATGGTTCTAAAACCTTTGTCTTTCAGGTTTTCCATAAAGATATTTACCATCGGTGCGGTTTCGCCCACAATACCTGAATCTAACAAAAATACAGCGCCTTTGCCATCAAAACTTTGAGTAGGAATTCCAGTTGCTTCGATATTATCTTTCGAATTAATCAAAATTGGAATACTCAAATAACTATTTAAAGGATCTAAACCAGAGCTTTTCCCGTGGAAAAAGCTTTCCATTTGAGAAAATATATTTTTTAATTGTAATAATTTTTCACGAGTTAAATTCTCTAAAACCGTGATTTTATTGTGTGCATATTTATCGTAAATAGCTGCAACTAAAGCGCCACTGCTTCCTACGCCGTAACCTTGGGGAATACTAGAGTCAAAATACATTCCCGTATTAACATCTTCTTTTAATAAGTCAAGGTCAAAAGTAACCAGTTCCGGTTGCTCCGTTTGCAAGGTTTCTAAATAAACAACAAATCGTTTTAAATGACCGTTTGATTTAATAGCCTCATCAGATGGATTTTCGTCTCTTTTTAAAGCGCCGTTGTAAAAGTTATAAGGAATAGAAAGCCCTTTTGAATCACGAATGATTCCGTATTCTCCAAAGAGTAATATTTTTGAATAAAATAATGGTCCTTTCATATGTATTTTTAAATTAACAATTTGGGGTTGGTAATTATACTGTATTTATTTTTTATAAATCCAATTGATCACCTCGATTGTCTTCTTGGATTTTAATTTCAATTTGTTCTTGCTCTTCAGGTGATAATTCCGTCCAAACAGTTTGTTGTTTTTCAAAAACGTTTCTGACCGCTACTAATAAAGATGCATCAGTAGTTGCGAGTAACATTTTGATCAATTCTATTTTTTCTGATTGAATATCCATCAACTTTTTTTTAAGAATGTTTAAAGATACACAAAAAAAGATTAAACAAGCGTTGCTCCGTTTCCTATTTGATCACAAATGTACTGCCCATTTTGACAATAGCCAACTAATTCGTCTTTAATAAATTGCAGAACTTTTTCGCTAACGTTTTCGGGATACAAAACATGTACATTGGCACCAGCATCTAGCGTGAAACAAACAGGTATTTTGGTCTCATTTCTGAATTTCCAAATAGCATTAATGATTTGTAATGTGTTTGGTTTCATTAATATAAAGTAGGGCATGGAGGTCATCATCATGGCGTGCAATGTCAAGGCTTCGCTTTCTACAATTTTGATAAAGGCGTCTAAATCGCCACTTTCAAAAATAGTAATCAGTGCATCTAAATTTTCATGCGCTTGTGCAAATCGCCTTTCGGCAAAAGGATGGTTGTGCATCAAGTCATGACCCACAGTACTCGAGACTTGTTTTTCTCCTTTGTCAACTAGTAAAATTGTATCTTGAAAATTCTTAAAATTAGTATGAATCGCATGCGGAAATTCCACTCCAAATAAGTCTGAACTTCCAGGAATGTTCGCCTGATTGCCCCAAACCACGACTTGTCCTTTTACACTTCGGCAAGCACTTCCGGAACCCAAACGGGCTAGTAAAGACGCTTTTTGGTAGAAATAATCTTCAGACATTGCTGGGTTTAACGCTTGTTCTAAACTCATCAAGTTCATTGCCAAAGCAGCCATTCCTGATGCTGATGACGCAATTCCGGAACTGTGTGGAAACGTATTTTCGGTATCAATTGTAAAATGATAGTCTTTTAAAAACGGCAAATAGATTTCTATTCGCTCTAAAAACTTTTGAATTTTCGGTTTGAAATCTTCTTTGGGCTGCCCTTCAAAAATTAAATTAAAAGAAAAATTTCCGGTGTTTATTTTTTTGGCGAAAGCCAATTTGGTAATCGTTTTGCAATTATTCAACGTAAAACTCACCGATGGATTCGCTGGAATTTGATTCTCTTTTTTCCCCCAGTATTTTACAAGTGCAATATTACTGGGTGCGCTCCATTGAAAATTCCCGCTTTCAACAGTATTTGTATATGATGATGGAATAAAATCGTTTGCTGCAATCATAAAATGAAAAATTTACGCAAAGATACTTTTTTTTAGCAACCACTGATTCGTAGTTTTTTTAAATCGGCACCATTTTTAGAGTAAAACCGAATTACTTACCCTTACAATCTGTTTTGCTCCTCATTCAGGTCGGCCTCTTTTACTTCTTTCTTTTTTGCTGTTCCAAAATTGTACGTAAGGGACAACGTTATTTTGCGAGTTTCCCAACGATTGACCCAATTAGTAGTTACATTATCTTGTTTGGTACTTTGTATCCATTGACTCTTTCTTAATACATTTTGAGCACTCAAGTTCAAACGAATTTTTTTGTTAAAAAAGTCTTTTCTCATCGTAAATGACATGTCGTAGGATGGTTTGAAAGTGGTGTTTCCGTAAGCGCCATTTTGGCTATAAAAACTATTCCATGTGGCACTCCAATCTTTAGCCAGAGTAAATGATTGATTTAATGCTCCCGAAAATGAGACACCACTATCGTTAAATTTGTAGCCTTCCAAATCAGAAGTTGCTTGACCATACGTAAGCTCGCTACTGAACTGTGCTTCCCACCATTTTTTAACGGTAATACTTGTATTGAGTGACAATCCAATAGTTTTTGATTTTCCGATATTGTCAAAGAACATGGTGGTAATTTTAGTATCAGTATCATAATCAATGATTTGGTACATTTCATCTTTTGAAAAATTAGCAAAAAGAGAAACTGACGTTTTTTGTTTTTTAATCCACACCACTTCAAAAGCATCTGTAAATTGAGGTGTTAAATTTGGATTTCCTACAGAAACATTATAGGTGTCAATATATTCAAAATATGGATTTAAGTACAAGTAGCGTGGTCTTTGAATACGGCGGCTGTATGAAAACTTGAATTGATTGTTCTTGAAATTTCCGTTAATACTAAAGGAAGGGAAAAGCGATAAATAGTTGTCTTTGTTGGTGTTATTTGAGGTTAATGAGGTTGCATTGTAATTGATATATTCTGCTCTTAGTCCGGCTTGAATGTCAAAATTTCCTTTGGTGAAATTGGTAATGCCATAGCCCGATAGAATGGATTCTTTATAAATTAATTGATTGCTTCTGTTAGTGTTGGTAACGTATTCTCCTTGATCATTTCTATCTTTTAAAATAATGGTGTAGTCGTTGTTTACGTAACTCAGTTTGCTACCGGTTTCAAAGTTGAATTTGTCATTGATCTTTTTTTCGAAGTCTACCCGTGCGCTGATGATATTGAAGTTTGTGGGGTTTTGATATTTAACATCTTCGGTGATGCGGTACATTTCATTCGTATCCGATGTGAAGTAGGAGTTGGTCGTTATGCGGTCGCTATCATTTATATAATTGGCATAATTAAGTTGAGCATCTATTTTGGTGTCTAAACTATCAGATGCAAAGTTGTAAAATACAGTTCCCGTTAGGGTATTGTTCACCAAGTCGTTTTGAGTGTTTAAGATCGTGTATCTTTTGTAAACCATATCATCAAATTCGTTGGTACGTCCTTTTGTAAATTCATCACTTTTGTATAAAGAATAATTAGCTGATGCACCCATGCTCGCATTTTTATTTATTTTATATCCTGCTCCAAAATTTCCTGAATAATTGTTTGAAACCGGTAGCCAATCATTTTTTTGTTGCAAAGTAGTTGTAATTGTTGGTGTTACTACGGTTTGGTCTATCGTTCTGCGATTTACACTTTCTACGTAACCGTAATTCATACCCAATTTAAGATTCCATTTTTCGGTATTATTGTACAGGTTTAATCCGTTATTACTTTTGATAAATTCAGCATATCCTACTGAGGTTCGTGCATTTCCAGTCAAACCGGTAGCAGCTGATTTTTTTAGAACGATATTAAAAATTCCTGCACTTCCTGAAGCATCGTATTTTGCCGAAGGATTTGCTATTATTTCAACGGATTTAATGTTGGCGCCATCTACTGATTTAAGATATTGTTTCAACTCCTCGCCTGATAAAAGGGTTGGTTTTCCATCAATCATAATTTGAAGATTGGCGTTGCCTCTAAAAACCACATTGTCATCTTTGTCCAATTGTACACCGGGCAATTTACTTAAGGTTTCCAGTCCGTCATTGCCATTCCCAAAACCTGCTTTGTCAATATCTACAATCATCTTGTCTCTGCTGAGTTTTATAACGCTTTTCTTTTGCAGCACAACTACTTCGTTTAACGCTACCGAATCTTCCTCTAAATCAAAATTTTGAGTTGCATTTTGAGTAGTTGATGCGAAGGTTTTTGACTGTAAGGTTTTATAACCTAATAACTCGATTTTGATGTAGAATGCTGCAGCAGTAAGAGGAATTTCATACTTTCCATTTTCATCAGTTGTGGTGAATGCTATAAAAGAATTTTTATTGGCATCAAAAAGGGAAACAGTTGCAAAAGCTACTTTCTCGGTGCTTTTTTTTGTAGTAACTACTCCTGTAATTTTTGGGCTTTGTGCAAACAGTAGGCTAATGTTGAAAAATAATAAAAAGGCGATTGTGGTTTTCATGTTGTTTGGTTTTGTTATCAGCAAATGTATAGGAGATATCCAAGGCTAAAAGTTGTTTTACACCAGATTGCTTTTCTACTACATGAAACCTGAAAAAAGAATTTTTTTATTGTTTTGGTTAAAAAAAACCTGTTCGTACAGAGAAATTAGGCGTTCATCCAAAAAAAAATAATAGGTAAAACTAGAATGCGTAAATTCGATTCATGGATATAAATAAAAAACAATGGTACTTTCATATTGGGCTCGTGCTCATTATTGTATTGATGGATCTTTTTTCGGATTATGTGTATGGAGGCAGCAAGGGCTTTTTGAGGAATTTTCAACTCCCTCTAAACTACAATCAAATCATCATGTACACAGCAACATTCACAACGTATGCGGTTAATTTTTACTTTGTAAGTCCCTACACTTTAGGAAAGAAACACTATTGGAGATTTGCTATTGGTGTAGTACTCCTTATCGTTCTTTTTGGACGAGTTCGTTACTTGCTTGAGGAAGTGATACTGTATCATTTTACAGGGAAACACAATTATTTTGAAGAATCTCGCAAGTTTTTGTTCTACACTTTTGATAATTCGATTTTTGCTATAAAATCAATTTTGTATAGTACCGTAGTGTATTACTTTTTTGAATTTGCTGCCAATCAAAGTAGACTGCACAAACTAGAACTCGACTACAACAAAGCAGAATTGAATTTGCTTAAATCACAAATCGAACCTCACTTTTTGTTCAATACGTTAAATACTTTTTATACTGATTTAATTGATGTACAACCCAAGGTGGCCAAAGATATTTATCGGTTGTCACAACTCCTGCGGTATGTAACGTATGAAGCTGGAAATGAATTTATGCCCCTCAGCAAAGAGATTAAATTCATAGAAGATTATATTTATTTGCACCGAAAACGATTTGAAGATACTTTATTTTTAGAGTACACCGTTGAAGGAATTGTTGGCGAGCAAAGAGTGCCTTCGCTTGTATTTATACATTTTGTAGAAAACATTTTCAAACATGGCATGATTAATAATGCGGCCTTTCCAGCAAAAATTAAAATACAAATTACGGAGCGAGAAGTGATTATTGAAACGTCAAATAGTATTTCTTCTTCAGAAAAGTATACCAACACAGGCATTGGAAAAGATAATTTAGAACGTAGATTGAGTGCGATTTATAAAGAGGATTTTGTTTTACTTTACACCAATTCAAATGATGTATTTACAACCTTGCTTCAATTGCCCTTTAAAATATAAATTATGAAAGTAATAAAATGCCTAATTGTTGATGATGAACCGCCTGCTATCCGATTGATAGAAAAATATTTGAGTAGAGTTCCCTTCTTGGAATTAGTTTCTTCGACTACCAGTGCACTTACAGCATTATCTCTTATCGAAGAAGGAGGTATTGACCTCGTTTTTATGGATATTCAAATGCCCGATTTAACAGGCTTGCAATTGTCTAAACTCGTGAAAGGCAAAACAAAAATTATTTTCACGACTGCTTATCCGCAGTTTGCCATACAAAGTTACGAAGTGGATGCCGTTGATTATTTATTAAAACCATTTGAATTTGAACGTTTTTACGAAGCGGTTTTAAAAGTGAAAAGTAGTTTTAAAACTGAGGTAAAAGAGGTTTCAAAAGAAGTGGATGATTTTATTTTTATCAAAACAGATGGTAAAAATAATTTTGAAAAAGTGCAAATTAATGAGATTTGCTTTATTGAAGGGCTTAAAAATTATGTTGCCATTCATTTAAAAGACAGACAAGTGATCACCAATAATACCCTAAAAAGTATCGAGGATTTTTTACCAACAAATGACTTCGTAAAAACTCACAAGTCATTTATTGTTTCGTTGCGTCATGTCACGAAAACGGATTCTTTAAATGTTTTTATAAACGGAAAAAGTATCCCAATTGGTGATACCTACAAGAAAGAATTATTTGAAATCATTCAACAAAAAAAACTATAACATCTTTAAACTCTCTTGATATTCAAAGCGATTTTTTTGCAATTAATACCCTAGCAAATTTTTTGGATTTATTTTTAACTGTAATGTTTTGCTTAGAAATAGTTCCAATTGTACTCCATTTTCCGGTTTAGCGAAAGCTTTTATTGTTTTATGAAATCCTACTGAATATTTGAGTAAATTTGACTTATATTAAATAAAATAAACATGAATAAAATCACCCGAATACTAGTCGCAGTTGTTATTTGTCTTGCTATTGGATATACATCAGGAATGGTGACCCGCTCTTCTATTACAACTTGGTACCCTACCTTGATAAAACCTAGTTTTAATCCGCCCAATTGGATTTTTGCACCGGTTTGGAGCACCTTGTATGCCATGATGGGTGTAGCTGCAGGATTGGTGTGGAACGAAATTAAAAGCAATGAAGAGGTCGTGAAAAAAGCCTTAATTTTCTTTTTGATACAACTCGGACTAAATGCTTTGTGGTCGTACTTGTTTTTTGGTTTGCATAACCCAATGCTCGCAGGATTAGAAATAATTGTACTGTGGTTGATGATTTACGAAACCTATGTTCAGTTTGCAAAGATTGACAAGATTGCGGGCTATTTGTTTATTCCTTATTTGGCTTGGGTGAGTTTTGCTGCGGTTTTGAACGGAAGTATTTGGTGGTTGAATAATAGTTGACAGTTTTCAGTCTGTTTAATCATTAAAATTTTATAGGCTTTTGAATTGCAATATTTTGCTACTCATAAATTCTTGCAGTGAAAGTATATTTTGCTGTGCAGCAATCGTTTTCGACTTGGGGTCTTTGTTGCAAAAGTCTAGAAAAGCAGCTATTTCTTCTTGACGAAGTTGCAAAGTATCGGTATAAAATTCGGTTTCGATTTGTGTTTTTGCTGCCTCTGTGAACGGTAATACAGGACTTTTTGTCTCAAGGTCGGTATTTTTGTTTTTGAATAATTTAGCAATCATTCCGCCAATCCTCATTATATCCATGCCGTTTTCAATGGTGCCATCGTAAACCCCTGGATTTTTTAGTTTGCTAGCATTTTTCTCTAATGTGTATTGATCTAGTTTGGCTTGTTCCCATTTGGCATCTTTACTTAATTTGATTGAAGGAGTGTTTTGTACCACTACTTCTTTTAGCTCTTCCACTTTGGCGACCAAAGTCATGTTTATGAAACCTTCTTTTAAAATTGCAGCTGTAACTTTCAATTCTTTTATTTCATGATTTTTGGCTACAAAAACCAATTGATCGTTCGCTTCGACTGTAATGGTAAATTTACCTTCAGTATCTGTTAAGGCGACATTTTTACTTGTAGCATTGATAACCTCTACTTTGTTTACCACAGTTTTATCAAAAACTATTTGCCCTTGAATGCGTTCTGTAACTTGCGAAAATCCACTTTGATAAAGCACAAAAAGAAGTAAAGCGAGTAATTTTGTTTTCATAAAGTTCTGATAATAGAATGGTAAAGTTATCAGAATCATCTTAAATAAAACTTACTGAAGTTTTAAACTCTTGTTAATTAAACTCAAATGGAGTTCGCCACAATAAACCCACCTGTCCACGCATTTTGAAAATTGAATCCGTCTGTGATAGCATTTACATCTAATTTATTGAGGAAAAAAAATAATTTATCTTTGGAGATTAAGAGGAGATCATTTGGTTAGATCTTACTGAACTGACTTTTATAATTATGAGTAATGACCCATTGCTGAAACAACATAAACAGTAACCGTACTTTCATGAACTTCATATATCAAGCGGTCTTTTTTATTAATTCTTCTTGACCAAAAACCTTTTAATTCATGTTTTAATTCTTCTGGTTTTCCGATCCCAGTGTATGGATGGTCCTGTAATTCGGTCAGTATTTTTATTATTTTTTTTATTGAAGCAACATCGCCCGATTTCTTATGTTTTACTAAATCTCTTTCAGCTGTTTGTTTGATAATTACTTGATATTGTCCCATAATTCCTCTGCACTATTCATAACTCTTCCTTTTTCCTTGCTTGCTTTTTTAATTTTTTTTACAAACTCTGGATTATAGGGGCTTTTATTATCTTCTTCAATGAGTACAATTTCTTTTGAGTTTTCAAAAAAGACACGAGCCATTTCTAAAAAAGCTTTGCCTTTTTTAGTATTTTCATTGATTTTCAAGGTTATCGTTGTCATAAATTACTTTTTTACAAATTTACAAAAAAATGTCGTATCGTAGATTTTGCTTGGTGTTGATTTTTAATGCGTTATGGGTTTAACCGATTGCATTCGCCACAATAAAACCGCTGGTCCACGCATTTTGAAAATTGAATCCGCCTGTAATAGCATCAATATTCACAATTTCACCAGCAAAATATAGGTTTTCATGTAACTTACTTTCCATAGTTTTGAAGTTTATTTCTTTTAAATCAATTCCGCCAGCTGTTACAAATTCTTCTTTAAAAGTACTTTTTCCATTAACTTGAAAAGTTCCTTTCGTCAATTGATTGGCTAGATTTTGCAATTGTGTTTTCGATAAATCAGCCCATTTGGTCTCCACCTCAATTCCGGAGGCGAGTACGAAAATTTCCCATAACCTGTTGGTTAGTTCGAAAGGTGATTTTTTTGAAACCGATTTTTTGGCGTGATCTTGTTTTAAGTCTTTTAGTTTTTTCTCAACTCCTGCGGTGTCTTCATCATTCAACCAATTTACGAAAATGGTAAACTGATAATTTTTGTCATGCAAGATTCGGGCTCCCCAAGCAGAGAGCTTCAAAATTGCTGGGCCACTCATTCCCCAATGCGTAATTAATAACGGTCCTGTTGAAGTGAGTTTAGTGTCTTTTACGGTTACGGTAACTTGTGCGGCAACGCCAGGTAATTCTTTTATTCTGGAATCTTTGATGTTGAATGTGAATAGGGAAGGAACCGGGCTGACTACTGCGTGACCAAAATTTTGTAACATTTCCCAAACTTTAGGATTGCTGCCCGTGGCCAGAATTAACTTTTCGACAAGATAATTTTCGGTTTGTGTTTCTATCTTCCAAACGTTTTCTCCCGAAACTTCGGGATTGAAAATAGATTGTACACTTTGTCCTGTAAGTACTGCGATTCCCAGTTTTTGCGTTGCTTTCAAGAAACAATCAATAATGGTTTGTGAGGAATTCGAAATAGGAAACATACGTCCGTCGGCTTCAATTTTTAATTCTACGCCATGTTTTTCGAACCATTCAATCGTATCGCCTGAACAAAACTGATGAAAAGGACCACGCAATTCTTTTTCGCCTCGAGGATAAAACTTTACCAACTCGTTCGGCTCAAAGCAAGCGTGTGTAACATTGCAACGTCCGCCACCGGAAATACGTACTTTTTGCAATACTTCTGCACCGCGTTCTAAAATTGCGACTTTCAGTTTTGGATTTTTCTCCACAATATTAATCGCTGTAAAAAAACCTGCTGCGCCACCGCCTACTATTATTATATCGAAATTCTGATTCATATTCTATTTGGGAAATCAGTGATGATTCCGTTTACGTTGTATGTTTTTATTTTTTGAATGTCTTCTAATTCATTGATTGTCCAAGGGAACACTTGAAATCCTTTTACTTGTATGTGTGCCGTGTTTTCTTTTGTCAATAAATGAAAATACGGATGAATGGATTTTGCTTGTATCGTTTTGGCGAAAGCCAAAGCCAAGTCTAAATCGGTTTCTGTTAAAACGCCTATCACAATTTTATCATTTAACAATGCCACTTGCTGCAACGCAATCCAATCGAAACTAGAAACTAAAAAATATTCGTATTTCCAGCCTTTTTTGTTTACGTATTTTTCAATTAGCGCCACTACTTTATCTGTTGCTGTATAATTTTTGAGCTCTATATTGATGAAACACTTTTGGTTTACTAATTCAAAAACTTCCTCTAGCGTGGGGATTTCGTGTTTTCCTTCTATTAAAAAAGCCTTTAATTCCAGCAAAGATAACGTGTTTACAAAACCTTTTCCGTTAGTTGTTCTGTCAATAGTTTCGTCGTGAATCACGATTATTTCATCATCAGCACTCAAATGCACATCGAGTTCAATCCCGTCCACGTATAGGTCTAATGCTTTTTGAAAGGAAACCAAAGTATTTTCGGGTTCGTATCCTTTTGCGCCGCGATGTCCAATTTTGAGCATTGATTTCGGTTTTGAGGCAAAGGTAAACATAAAAAAAACGCCTTCATTTCTAAAGGCGTTCTAGTGTAATTATTTTTAGACTTATTTTTTTAATTCTAACAAAACAATGTCAAATTCAGTATCGATTATAACTTTTCCATTAGCCACTACTGATTCTTTTCCAGAATAAGCATCTTTCACTTTGGTATCGTCAGCGAAAATTGTTCCTACTGAAAGTTCTTTAGTTCCACTTTTTAAATCCAAGCCAACAACTACTTTATCTGAATAATCTCCTTTTGAGAAAGTTCTTGAAAAAGTATAGGGTTGAGCTGAAATTTGCTTGTGAATTCCAGCACCTACTGAAGGATGGTTTTTTCGGAATTGACCTAATTTTTGCCAATGCAAGAGTGTTTTTTGAGTTTCTGGATTCGATGTAATAGCATCCCAATTCATAAACGAACGCAAGGTTGCATCGCCTTGTGTTCCTCTGATTACTAACGAACGAGCACTTTCGTCACCGTAATATACTTGCGATACTCCTGGCGAAAGCAATAATTTGGTTCCGGTTTCCTTATTTTTAGTACGTTTGGCATCAAACGGTGCGCCATCGTCGTGCGATGACATATAGTTCAAGACACTAAAGCCTTTTAAGTCATTGTTCAGTTTAGTCGAATATTTTGAAAATATAAATTCGTAATCTTTTTGTGCATCCCACTTGAATTCGAAATTGATCATGTTGTTAAAACCATTCTTGAAATAGTTCACTTTTTTATCGCCAAAATCAAAATCTTGACCGCCACTGATGCCATAATTATAGACTTCGGCAATGGTGTAAAAGGAATTGTTATCTAGCACTTTTGTTGGATTGTTTTTTTTCCAAGTTTCAAAAGTGTAATCACATTGGGTTTTGAAATCGGCCCAAACTGTTTCATCAGTATGTTTTACGGTGTCTCCGCGGTATCCGTCAATTCCGTATTCAGTAATATAGTCCGTCAACCATTTGATGATGTAATATTTTGGTGCTCTTGGATAACCGGTTCTTGCAAAAAATGCGTCGAGTTCTTTCATTTCTTGTTCGTAACGGCCTTCTTTTTTCCATTTTTCGATTAAAGAAGTAGGCAAAGCCACAGCTTGATTACTTTCTGTTTTAACATCAGGTAAGTTTGCTACGAGCGTGCAGGCAGTTGTGTTTTCAAATGATTTGTAATCGCAAGTTGGACCAGTTCGAACCCAATCTTTTGGCCAAACCGTATCAATAGGAGTAACTGGTCCAGTGTGATTGATTACCCCGTCTAGAATGATTCGGATGCCGTGTGCATGAGCCTTTTGAACTAAAGCCGCTAAATCTTCTTTCGTTCCAAAGTTTGGGTCTAAAGCCGTCCAATCTTTGGCCCAGTAGCCATGAAAGCCATAACTCAAACCAGTGCCCTCGTCAACGCCATCGTGAATTTGTTCCACTATCGGCGTAAACCAAATGGCATTGATGCCGAGTTTGTCAAAATAGCCGTCGTCAATTTTTTGAGAGATTCCTTTGATATCACCACCTTCAAATCCGCGCAGTTTTCCTGTGGTTTTATTTCTGTCAAAGTTTAAGTCGTTGGATGTGTCGCCATTATTAAAGCGATCCGTCATCAAGAAGTACACATTAGCTCCTTCCCAAATGAAAGGTGTTTTGTTACTCTCAACAATCGTTTGCGCATTGGAGCAACTGCTTAAAGTTATCATTGTCAATAGTAAAAGGGAATATTTTTTCATTTTTTTAGTAGTAAATGATTGTTTTTTTTTGAAACATATAAGTCATATTAGTTACTTTCAAATTTCTTAAATGACTTATATGGTTTATACTATTTCAACTCTAAAATCAAAACCGATTTAGCTTCGATTTTAATTTCATTGGTAACGTCAAAAGTAAGTTCAGAAATAACGTCTTTTCCTGATTTAAAGTTTTTGATGTTCTCTTTAAAACGATCGGTTTTTATCGTTTTGGTTTCGTTACTGTTGTTTATCACAACCATTACCGTTTCATCATTGTTGTATCTAAAATACACGTAAACATTGTTCTCCGGAATGTAATGCGTCATTTTTCCGGTATGAATGGCTGTTTTTGATTTCCTCCAATTGAATAATTTAGCCGTAAAATCAAAATAATCGTTTTGGGCTACAGATCGTCCTTCTTTAGTAAAGGCATTGTTTGGATCACCATTCCAACCTCCTGGAAAATCTTGACGGATGTCAGCATCACCTTTATCTTTATTTCCGGCCATACCTATTTCGCTACCGTAATACAATTGAGGTATTCCGCGAACAGTTGCAAGAATTGTCATGGCCATTTTGTATTTCCTAATGTCTTTTCCATAAGTTTCATTGATGCGATTGGTGTCATGATTCTCCGCAAAAATTAAAATATTGTTTGGGTTTGGATACAAGAAATCATTTGCGAAATTGTCGTAAAACTTCATCAAGCCTTTGTCCCATCCCGCATCGTCCTCGTTGAATGCTTTGGTTGTGGCTTCGTAAAGTGTAAAATCCATAACGCTTGGAAGGTAGGAATTGTAGTTTTGTATGGCCGCAATTTTACTGTCTTTTTGCCAATAGGCCATTTGCGCTTGATTTTGCATCCAAACTTCGCCAACGATATTAAAATTGGGGTATTCATCGGTGATAGATTTTGTCCAAGTTGCAATTCCTGCGGGATCGGAATAGTTGTAGGTGTCTACTCTAAATCCATCTAAATCGGCAAATTCAATCCACCAAATTGCATTCTGAATCAAGTAATTTAAAGTAAGCGGATTTTTTAAATTTAAATCGGGCATCGATGGAACGAACCATCCGTCAATAGCTACTTTTTTATCAATTTCAGCTGCGTTGATGTCATGAATAACAGTTCGTTTGTGATTGGTTTGAGTGTATTTTTCAAATTGGTTGATCCAATCTTTGGTGGGTAAATCTTTAATCATCCAGTGTTCAATTCCCCAATGGTTGATGACATAATCCATTACCAGTTTCATGTCTCTTTTATGCATTTCAGAAGCCAATCTAGCATAATCAGCATTAGTTCCATAACGTGGATCAATTTTATACACATCAGATTGTCCGTAGGTGTGATACGAAAATTTAGCATCGTTGTCTTCACATAGAGGCGTGCTCCAAATGGTCGTTGCGCCTAAGGACGAAATGTAATCTAGGTTTTTAATAATTCCTTCAATATCGCCACCGTGTCTTCCGCCAGGTAAATCTCTATTGAATTTTTCTTGAGTTGAATTTTCGCTGTCGTTATTTGTGTTCCCATTCGCAAAGCGGTCTGGCATCAATAAATACATCACATCCGAAGAATCGAAACTTTTACGTTGCGCCGCATTTTCTCTTCTTTGCTTCAAAGAATATTTTTGTGTAAACGTTTCTTTGTTTTTATTTTTAAAAGTAATTAGGAAATCAGAGGCGGGTACTTTTTTGGTGTCAATGGTGACAAAAATGTAGTTGGGATTCTCAGTTCTTTGTACGTTAGTTATTTTGATTCCATTAGAAACGGTAACTTGGCTTTCAGAAATGTCTTTGCCATAAAACAGAATCTGTAATTCTGTATTTTTCATTCCTGCGTACCAAAACGGAGGTTCCATTTTGTCTATTTGAGCATGTAACGTTACAGACATAAAAAAAAGGAATAAGGTTATCTTTTTAAAAAATTTCCTGTTAGCGAAAGGTAGAGAAATAATTTTGTCCATGGTCAATGATATAATTTTAAAAAGCGATGTTGAAATAATTGATGCTATTCCGTGGTGTATCCTACTGTTAAATGTACTTAAGAATCAACATTATGTAAACAATCCCAATTGAAATTGGGATTGTTTTTTCCTAGTAAAGGAATTTTTAAATGATAGGTTGTACTACAAGTTCTAACATTTTTTTATACTGCAAGTGCGTTTTCTGGGGAGACAACAACCTGCTCTCCGTTTACTACAATTGTCAATTCTGTATTGCCAACAATAGAGAAAGTAGTTTCTTTGTGATTGATATTCACTGTCAAAATTTGATTTCTGAAATTGATTTTAAACGAATATGCTGTCCATTCTTTTGGAATTTTTGGCGAAAAATGAAGTGTATTTTCTTTCACGCGCATTCCTCCAAAACCTTCTACGATACTCATCCAAGTTCCGGCCATTGAGGTAATATGACAACCTTCTTCTACTTCTTTATTGTAATCATCAAGATCTAGACGTGATGTTCTTAAATAGAAGGTATAAGCCATATCCATTTTGTCTAATAAAGCCGCTTGAATAGAGTGTACGCAAGGCGAAAGTGAACTTTCATGAACCGTAAAGGATTCGTAAAATTCAAAATTATTTTTTAGTTCTTCTTTCGTAAAATGATCTTCAAAGAAATAAAAACACTGTAAAACATCGGCTTGCTTGATGTATGGCGAACGTAAAATGCGATCCCAAGACCATTTTTGATTGATAGGTCTTTGGCTTTTATCCAAATCAGCTACGCGAACCAAATCTTTCTCTAGGAAACCATCTTGCTGTAAGTATACATTATGTTCTTCCGAAAACGGAAAGTACATATTGTCCGAAACTTTTTTCCAAGATTGTAATTCTGCATCTGTGATGTTTACTTTTTCAGTAATTCTTTTGTGATCTGAAGGATATTCCAGGGACACTTTCTGAATTTGCTCGTATGTATATTCTAAACACCATTTTGCAATATAATTGGTATAAAAATTATTGTTTACGTTGTTCTCGTATTCGTTTGGACCCGTTACACCAAGAATTACATATTGGTTTAAATTAGTCGAGAAATTCGCTCGTTGATGCCAAAAACGTGCAATGCCAATAAGGACTTCAAGACCTTTTTCAGGAATGTAACTGTAATCTCCGGTGTATCTGTAAAAGTTATAAATGGCAAATGCTATGGCTCCATTTCTATGAATTTCTTCAAAAGTGATTTCCCATTCGTTATGACATTCTTCACCGTTCATAGTAACCATTGGGTATAAAGCTGCACCATTAGTAAATCCTAATTTAGTTGCGTTTTCAATGGCTTTGTCTAATTGATTGTAGCGGTACGTCAACAAGTTTCGGGCTACCTCTTGGTCTTTGGTTGCCATGTAAAACGGAATACAGTATGCTTCGGTATCCCAATAGGTAGAACCACCATATTTTTCGCCAGTGAAACCTTTTGGTCCAATATTCAAACGAGAATCTTTACCAAGATAGGTTTGGTTCAATTGAAAAATATTGAAACGAATTCCTTGTTGTGCTTTGACATCGCCATCAATTGTAATGTCTGACATTTCCCAAATTTTTGCCCAAGCATCAATTTGGTCTTGAAGCATCTGGTCATAGCCCAAAGTTAAGGCAGCTTGTATTACTTTTTCGGCTGCAGTAATAGTGTTTTCATGGTTTAAAGAAACCGTGTAACCTCCAATTTTTTGGATAGATGTTTTTTGGCCTTGAGCCACTATTACATCGTAGCTAAATTGGATTTTATCTGTAGTGGCATCAATATTTGATGGTGAAATTCCTGTTTTTTCACCATTAGTTAAAATGCTGTTGTGCATGAACGTGGTTGCCTTGAAATGGGTTTTGAAGGTTTGAGCTGTTACAAAAGCTTCATTTCCTGATTTTTTTACATCAGCCGTTTCCCAGAATTTTTCTTCCCAGTTTGCATCTTCATTAGTTACACCAGCATCAATATAAGGTTTGAATACAATTTTAGAATCCTTATTCAAAGGTGTAATTTCATAATTGATAACACCAATTTCATCCAAAACGATAGACAGGAAACGACGAATATTTACCGAAATTTCAGTTCCATTTTTTAAAGTAGCTTCAAAAGAACGATGGTACCATCCTTCTTTCATGTTCAATTCTCGACGAAAGTTTTTGACATTAGTACACGCATTCAAATCGAATTTTTCACCGTTGATTTCAATGTCAATCCCAATCCAGTTTGGTGCATTTAAAACCTTTGCAAAATATTCTGGATATCCGTTTTTCCACCAGCCTACTTTTGTTTTATCTGGATAATAAATTCCAGCAATGTAGCTGCCTTGGAAGGTTTCGCCGCTATAATTTTCTTCAAAATTAGCGCGTTGTCCCATAGCACCGTTGCCAATACTAAACAAACTTTCGGATGATTTTACACGTTCAGCGTCAAAACCTTCTTCTATGATGGACCAATTGTCTGGTTTTATATAATCTTGATTCATTTTATTTTTTGTTTAAAGTTTTATTCCGCTGCGCTCCATACAATTTGGCATCACCTCGGGTAAGGTTTCAAGTAGTCTCGAAAACTTTAAAATATATTTCGTTTTATTGTATCAATGCTGCAATGAATGCGGTATCAATTTCGGTAAAATCCTTAAAGATATATTTTGCCTCATGCAACATAGATGCTTCTCCAATTCCGATGCTGGTCATGTTTCCGATATTTGCAGCTTGAACTCCTGCTACTGAATCTTCAAACACGATGGAATTTTCCGGAGAGATGTTTAGCAATTTTGCAGCCATCAAGAAAACTTCCGGATCTGGTTTTGCATTGGTCACATCATTTCCATCTACGACTGCATCAAAATAGGGTAGCAGTCCTGTTTTTTCTAAAATAGGTCTCGCATTTTTACTGGCTGAACCTAATGCTATGGGTTGGTTGTTTTCTTTTAAAAATTGTAAAATTCTAAAAACTCCCGGTAGAATTTCGCTTTCATCCATGTCAACTACATAGGATAAATAATCTTCATTTTTTTGAAGCAACCATCGGTCTTTATCTTCTTGCGAAGCGGTTACTTGTCCTAATTCTAATATGATATCAAGGGAGCGCACACGGCTTACTCCTTTTAATAATTCATTGTGTTCGTGTGTAAATTCGATATGTAATTCATTTGCGATTTTTTGCCATGCTAAAAAATGGTATTTAGCCGTGTCAACAATCACTCCGTCAAGGTCGAATATAAATGCTTTTGTAGTCATTACTATTATTTTATTACGTCATCAACATCTTTCACTTTTACTACTAAAATTGCAGCAATCAAGAAGCTGACACCGCTGGTAACTAATGCAAATATGGCATTGTCATTGTATGCATATTTAACTAATGGTCCGCCAATTAAGGCATTGATAATTTGAGGTATAACAATAAAGAAATTGAAAATCCCCATGTAAACGCCCATTTTCATTGGAGAAATTGATCCCGCTAATATGGCGTACGGCATAGATAAAATACTTGCCCAAGCTATTCCCACACCAACCATGGAAAGAATTAACCAGTTTTCATTGGTTACAAAATAGATGGAAATTAGTCCAAGTCCTCCAATAATTAAGGAGATGGCGTGTGTTAATTTTCGGCCTATTTTTTTTGCGATGTAAGGCAAAGCAAAAGCATAAAAAGCAGATACTAAATTGTAAATACCAAAAAGAACTCCAACCCAGTCTCCCGCATTTTGATATGCTTCACTCTTGCTGTCTGAAATGGGTAAGCCATAAATATGATGGGCTATAGCTGGCGTGGTAAAAACCCACATTCCAAATAAACCAAACCACGAGAAAAATTGCACCCAGCTTAATTGTCGCATGGTGGTAGGCATATTTCTAAAATCATCAAAAATGTCTAGTAAACTGGATTCTTTTGGATTTGCATCAGTTACCGTAGTTTGCCGATGTGCCATTTCGTCTTCAAATTGTGCTAATTCCTCAGGTGAATATTCTTTAGTTGTAAAGATGGAAACCAAAATAGAACCCACAAGAATAGCAGCTCCAATGATGAATGATAAGATTAAGTGCATTGGTACTCCGCCATTTTCTTCACGGTTAGAAACGCCAAACCAATTGGTTAATACGTAAGGTAACCAAGATCCGATTACAGCACCAAACCCAATTAAGGCTGTTTGCACGCTAAATCCTAGCGTACGTTGGTCAGTACGTAAATTATCGCCCACCAAGGCACGAAAAGGTTCCATGGCAATGTTAAACGAAGCATCCATAATCATTAGCATTCCTGCTCCCACCCAAAGTGCAGGCAAAAACGAAATAAAGATTTCGGCTTGAGGCATTAATATGAGACCAATAGAAGCTAACAAGGCACCCACTAAAAAGAAAGGTTTTCGTCTTCCGAATTTTCCCCACGTTTTATCACTGTAATGGCCTATGATGGGCTGTACAATAAGTCCCATTAGTGGGGCAATAATCCAAAACCAGGATAGTTCATGAACGTCAGCGCCAAAAATTTGGAGAATTCTGCTGGCGTTAGCATTTTGCAGTGCAAAACCCATTTGAATTCCTAAGAAACCGAAACTCATGTTCCAAATTTCCCAGAAACTTAATCTACGCTTTTCCATTATCGTAATTTAATTGTGATACGATAAGCGCTTTGCTTATCAAAACTTATCTTTTTTTTCGAAGTAAAAGTTAAAGCTTTGAGGGGTAAATATAAAAAGATATTTGGAACAATTGTTTTGCAAATAGAAATATCAGCAATCTTTTTTAACTACAAGGTTGTAGTAATTAATATAATACAAGAATTTTTAAAAAATCAATTCAGTTTTCAGCTGCAGTTTACAAAAAGGGACTAAAAACTGCAGCTGAAAACTGCGCCTAAAAAAGGATTAATTTATAAAGTAGACTCTCTTTCGATTAAGTGTGTTTCTATAATTTCGGTTTTGTAGTTTTCATCCTCTTCATCTTCGGCTTCAAGTCGGTCAATAAGCATTTTAGCAGCTTTATTTCCCATTTTTACACCACTTTGACTTACAGTGGTAATAGTAGGAGTAGAATATTTAGAGATAATACCATCTGTAAAAGCAATTACTGCTAGATCTTTAGGTACATTCAAACCTATTTTATTGGCAGTTTTGATTATTGTTACGGCAAATAGTTCGTTTACAGCAAAAACCGCATCAATAGCCTTGTCTTCTAAGAGTTTACTAATGGTGATTTCACAGGTGTTTACGTCTTCAATTTTAATGATTAGATCTTCATTAAATGGAATTCCGTTATCTAGGAGTGCTTTTGTATAACCATCGGTTCTTAATTTCCCCACACTAACGTAGTCTACAGTAGTTACTAGGGCTATTTTTTTTCGACCTTTATCAATTAAGCTTTGTACGGCTTCATAAGCTGCTGCTTGATCATCAATAATTACTTTATCACATAAAACATCATTGGTAACTCTGTCAAACATGACAACCGGCATTCCTTGATTGATGACTTCAGTAATGTGATGAAAATCAGCTTTAAATTGGGTTTCTTTTGATAACGATATGATAAAGCCATCAATGCTGCCGTTTGCTAGCATTTCCATGTTTAATACTTCTTTGTCAAAAGAATCATCAGAAAGACAAATGATTACGCTGTACCCATGCTCATTTGCAACTTGTTCAACACCATTGATTACAGTGGAGAAAAAATGATGCACTATCTCTGGGATTATGATGCCTATTGCTTTAGTTTTTCGGTTTTTTAAACTTAGCGCAATGTTGTTGGGCTTGTAATTGTAAAATTTGGCGAAAGCCTGAACTTTAAGTCTTGTCTCTTCGCCTATTTCAAGACTATTTCTTAAGGACTTGGAAACGGTAGAAATGGAAACGTCTAATTCTTTTGCAATTTGTTTAAGCGTTATTTTCCTTTTCATGATAGCATTTGATATAATTTAATTCTCAATAAAGATAAAATTAAATTTTTAATATGGTAATTATACTCTCAAAATTTTCAATAAAACAGAAAGTTTTCAACACTATTACGTTTTCGTAACCTGATATTTTTTTTACCTTGTTGTGTGTATTAAATTTTACATAAATTTAACATTCGAAGTAATTGTTAAAGCTATAACGCAACCAAAACAAAATTAAATTAAAATAAACAAAAAGTATGAAAACAATTTATAAAAAGTTGTTGATTTTAGTACTGCTACTCCCATTTAGTATTCTGGCTCAGAGTACAGTAAGTGGAACTGTTGTTGATAAAACCACAGGTCAACCTATTCCTGGAGTAAACGTCAACGTTCAAGGTATTAAAAATGGAGTGTCTACAGATTACGAAGGGAAATACCAAATTAACAATGTAAAAACAGGTGATAAGATTGTTTATTCTTTTATAGGATATACAACTGCTGTTGTAGAATTCCTAAGTCAAAAAACAGTTAATGTTAGCTTGCAAGAAGATTCAAACCAGTTAAAAGAGGTAGTGGTGCAAGTAGGTTACGGAACTGTTAAGAAAAAAGATGCTACTGGGGCAGTAACTGTATTAGGTACAAAAGACTTTAACAAAGGAGCAAACGTAACTGCTGAGAATTTATTAAACGGTAGAGTAGCTGGTGTTACTGTGAATACTAGTGGTGCGCCAGGTTCTGGTTCTCAAATTAGAATTCGTGGTGGATCATCTTTATTTGCAAGTAATGATCCTTTAATTGTTATTGATGGATTACCTATAGAGAATAATTCAGATAAAAACTTTGGTTCAACTTCTATTTTAGCTTCAATCAATCCAAGTACTATTGAGTCTATGACTGTATTAAAAGATGCTTCGGCTACTGCTATTTACGGGTCAAGAGCTTCTAATGGAGTGATTATCATTACTACTAAAAAAGGAAGTAAAAACTTAGCTGTTGATTATAATTTTCAATACGGAAGTGGATCACTTGATAAAACGATTCCAGTATTTAATGCAGACCAATTTAGAGCATTAATTGCAGATAAGCGTCCGAGTGATTTATCTAAACTAGGTACTGCAAACACGGATTGGCAAAAAGCAATTTATAGAAAAACTGATTATGTTGATAATAACATTTCTATAAGAGGAAACTTGTTCAACGCAATACCTACTCGATTAACTGTAGGTAATACGTACCAAGAAGGATTACGATTAACGAATACGTTCAATAGAAATACAGTAGGTTTAGCATTAAACCCTTCCTTCTTGAAAGATCATTTAAGAATAAAATTGAATGCCAATTACGCTAACGAGAAAAATAGATTTGCAGAAGGTGTTGAGGGTTCAGCAATTCGTTTTGATCCTACACAACCTATTTACAGCGCAGGTTCTATTTATGGTGGTTTCTTTGAATATTACAATCGAAGCAACGGTGAATTGTCTCCTAATTCACCACGTAATCCAGTTGCTCAATTGTTACAAACATTTGATAAAGGATTAAATAATAGATTTTTTGGTAACTTTGAGGTAGATTATAAATTTCATTTCATGCCAGCTTTACGAGCTGTAGTAAATGCAGGTTTTGACCAAGCGGATGGAGAAAGGTCCAAAACAGCTTCGAGATTTGCTGCGAGCTCAGGTGCAAATAACAATACGCCTTTTGGGACAAATGAATTTTCAAAAAGCGAAAGGAAAAACAAGTTGCTAGATGCTTATTTAGTGTACAACAAAACATTTGATAAACTTGTTTTTGATGCTACAGTAGGATACTCTTATCAAAAATGGGATTCATATAATTATGTAACAGGAAATACAAACAATCCAAATTTACTACCAGCCTCTCAGGGTGGTTTCCCGGTAACTTATATTGATATAGATAGAGTAAATGTTGGATTCTTTGGAAGATCTAACTTAAATTTTAATGATAAATATTTATTAACTTTATCTTATAGAAGAGACGGTTCTTCTCGTTTTGATAAAAACAATAAATGGGCAAATTTTCCCGCTGCTGCATTTGCTTGGAAAATTAAAGAAGATTTATTGTCAAATAATACTACAGTATCTGACTTAAAATTGAGAGTAGGATATGGTATTACTGGGCAACAAGAAATAGGTAATAATAATGATTACTTACAACAATATAATTTAGGAAGCGGTAGCTCTCAATATTATTTTGGTTCGGTTGCCTTGCCTATTGCGGTTTCTGCAAGACAAAGTGCTAACCTTAAATGGGAAGAAACTACTACTTATAACGCCGGTTTAGATTTTGGTTTGTATGACAATAGAATTACAGGTAGTGTTGAGGTTTTTTACAAAGACTCTAAAGATTTATTAGCTGATGTTGCTACTGCTGATGGAAGTAACTTTTCTAACCGATCTTGGCAAAACATTGGTAGCTTTACTACAAAAGGAGTTGAACTATCATTGAGTGCTGATATTATTAGATCAGAAGCTGTAAACTGGAATTTAAACTTTAATGCAACTACTTTTCAAAGAGAGATAACAAAATTAACAACAGATTTAATTGTAACAGGTGATCTTATTGCAGGTACAGGAAGTCAAGGGCAAGTACATCAAGTAGGTTTTGCACCAAACTCTTTTTTGTTGTACAAACAATTATTTGATACTTCAGGAAAACCAATTGAGAATGGATATCAAGATTTAAATAATGATGGTGTGATCAATGCTAATGATAAATATGTATACAGAAATCCAGATCCAAAAGCTACTTTTGGTTTTGCATCAACATTAAATTATAAAAACCTTGATTTCTCTTTCAACTTAAGAGCGAGTTTAGGAAATAGAGTTCTAAACGCTGTAAATGCTGGTAGAGCTCAATATGATCAATTAGTACCTGATGCTATGGTAGGTAACATTCCTACATCAGTTTTAGATACTGATTTTAAAACAACATCAAATGTATTTTTATCTGATTTGTATGTAGAAAACGCATCGTTTTTAAGAATGGATAACATCACATTAGGGTACACTTTCCCAAAATGGTTAGAAGGTAAAGCATCACTACGTTTGTTTGCTGGAATGCAAAACGTTTTTGTAATTTCTGATTATTCAGGTTTGGATCCAGAGGTTGCTAATAATGGTGTTGATAAAACAATTTATCCTAGACAACGTTCTATTTTAGGTGGGGTTAATGTTAAATTTTAATAATTAAATTATGAAAAAAATAAATTTTATTTACATACTATTTGCTTTCGCGACCTTACAATCGTGTACTGGTGATTTAGATGTTGTAGCTGAGGATTCTCGTGTGCTAACGCCTGCGGAGTTGTTTTCTACGCCTCAAGGGTACAAGCAAGCACTAGGAGGAGTTTACGGTAATTTAAGCTTGACAGGAACTGGTGATGCTGGTTCGTCTTTCTTACAGGGTATTGATGCCGGTACAAGCCAGTTTGGTCGTTGTATGTGGTATTTACAAAATTTAACTACTGATGAGGTAGTGTGGACTTATGAGAATGACGAAGGGACTGCTGAACTTCAGCGTAATATATGGTCATCTGCTAATCCTATTTTATTGGGAATGTTTAGTAGAACCATGGCTGAGGTTGCTCTAGCTAATGATTTCTTGAGACAATCTACTCCAGCTTTGCTTAGTTCAAGAGGAATTACAAGTCCAGCCGATGTTGCTGAGATCAATTTTTATAGAAATGAAGTACGTGTATTAAGAGCATTTGCTTATTATAACATGATGGACTTGTTTGGTAAAGCACCGTTTGTTACTGAAAATGATCCTTTAGATTTTAAAGGGCCACAGTATAACAGACAACAGCTTTTTACTTTTATTGAAAAAGAATTAAATGAAGTTATTCCTAATTTAAAAGCGGCTAGAACAAATGAGTACGGAAGGCTAGACAAAGCTATGGCTCAAATGATTTTGGCTAAGATGTATTTGAATGCTCAAGTTTACATTGGTACTCCAAAGTTTGCTGAGTGTATGGCAAAATGTCAAGAGGTAATTGCTGGTGGATATACCTTAACTACAAAATACCTTGACAACTTTAAGGCAAATAACCACACTTCATCTGAAATGATTTTTACATTACAATCAGACGGGGTAAAAACTCAAAATTATGGTGCAACAACTGTTATGATTAACGGACAAGTTGGTTCGGTTGAGTCTAATGGTGCTGAGTTTGCTGTAGGTGGTTGGGGTGGTGCCCTTAGACTTAGAAAACAATTTGTTGAAAAGTTTGATGGTTCTCAATTTAATAATGATGAGAGAAAAACGTATTCTGCAGGGTCTAGACCTATTGATATTGCTGATTTGACCAATGCTGGACAAGGTTACATTTTACGCAAATATTCTAATAAAACAACAACAGGTGTTGCTGGTGTAAACTCTACTTTTGTAGATACTGATTTTCCACTTTTTAGATTAGCTGATGCCTATTTGATGTATGCTGAAGCTCAAATGAGAAAAGATGGTGCTACAAACACTAACAATGCTACAACAGCAACTGCTCAGTCATTAACTTATATTAATGCTTTAAGACAACGTGCAAATGGTGGAGCAACAATTGCAAATGTTACGCAATCACAAGTGAATCTTGATTTTATGATTGACGAAAGATCACGTGAATTACATTGGGAAGGACACAGACGACAAGATTTGATTCGTTTTAACAAATATGGTGGTGGATCTTACAATTGGGCTTGGAAAGGTAATATTGCAAATGGAACTTCTATTCCTTCTGAGTTGAATGTGTTTCCACTTCCTAGCGCTTCTATTACTGCAAATCCAAACTTAACTCAAAACACGGGTTACTAATATAATATTTAATTCAAAAAACATAAAAGATGAAAAATTTTAATAAAATTGTACTGGCTATGTTAAGTTTAGTAGCCATTTCATGTACCGATGACATTCAAAATACAGATAGAGAGCCTGTAGCAGCAACTACTGCACCTGTATTATTGACTCCAAAAGGAGATTTTAATATTGTCCTTACAAAGGCTACCGAAAAGGATATTGCAACAACAATGGTTTGGGATGACGCTGCTTATGCGGGAACTTCAACTGTTGTAAACTACAGTATTGAAATTGCAAAAGCAGGTACTAAATTTGCTACTCCAACGGTAGTAACTACAACTACAAGTCGTTTTAAAAGTATTACAGTTGCTGAGTTAAACGCAGCTTTAATAAACGGAGGTTTTATAGACAAGCAAGAAAATCTAGTTGATATTCGTATTAAATCATCAGTGGGTGCTGCTGCAACTGCTGCTCAATTTTCTAATTCGTTTACAATCAAAGCTACTCCATACCGTGTACCACTAGCATCATCACACTGGTTAGTAGGTGCTGCCACTCCTGGTGGATGGACATGGGATAACGATGCAGAAACTGAGTTTCCTCTTGTACAGGGTCAAACTAATGTGTACCAAGTATCAGTCGTATTGAAAAACGGTGAAGCATTTCGTATCTTTTTAGGAAATAACTTTACAAGCAACGGAAATTGGGATTCAAGTAGAAATTACCCATTTTATGCTAATTCAGGTTATACTATTACATCAGAGTTAGTTAATGCAAATGATGGAGATAGTAATTTTAAATATACAGGAACTACAGGTTTAAGAGTCCTGAAAGTAGATGGAGTTGCTAAGACGATCACTTTAAATTAAATTTTTTTTTTGATAAAAAAGGGCTGTCAAATACCGATAGCCCTTTTTTTATTTCACTACATCTAACTCATTTAAACCATGAAAAAAATACTATTTTTTGTGTTATTTGGTGTATCTCTATCGGTTTTTGGGCAACAACAAAACATAACGTACGTAATTACTCCCTCAACTTTTGAAGAAACTAATTCTATAAATATTACCATCAATGGGAGTAGTCTAAATGAGTCTGCTTGGGGAGTAACGGGCAATGCTTTGTATATTTGGGCATGGTCTTTTGACATCAATGATGCAAATATTGTTGATTGTCCTACTAATGGTGCGTGGACAGCATCGAATGAAGTGAACCGATTTACGTATGATTCGGGCTCAGATACCTACACAAAAACATTTACTCCAAACACTTTTTACAGTAGAAACGGGATCGGAAGAATTGGTTTTTTAGTAAAAGCTAAAGACGGTACGGGAGATAAAAAATCGCAGGATATAATCAATGAAGTAGGTTCGTTTCAAGTAACATTGACTGCTCCTTCAGAAAACAGCGCAACTGTCATTTCTACTGGCGGAAGTTTGAATATTTCAGCTTTAAATTCGGGTGGTAGTGCGAGTTATGTATTAAAAGCTAACGGAGTAACAGTAAACACAAACCCTGCTACTGCTAATTACAATTTTAATCAAACGGCAATTACTAGCAATCAAAATTACGAACTTCAAGTAACTCAAGGTACCACAACAATTAGTAAAAAATTTAGCGCTATTGTAAACCCAAATGCGGTTAGCGAAGTATTGCCAGCTGGTTTAGTAGATGGAATTAATTATAATACTGCCGATGCCTCAAAAGCAACACTTGTACTTGATGCGCCATTTAAAGATTTTGTTTACGTTGCAGGAAGTTTTAATAATTGGCAACCTACAGACGTTTATGCTATGAAAAAGGACCCGACCTCTGGGAAGTTTTGGTTAGAATTAACAGGCTTAACATCTGGAGTAAATTACACCTATCAATACTGGGTTGTTGATGCTACTCCAAGTGCTGGATCACCATCACTTGTAAAAACAGCCGATCCGTATTCGACGCTTGTATTATCTCCTTTTGATGATGGTGGAATCTCAGCAGCAAAGTATCCAAACATGCCTGTATATCCAGTAGGGCAAGAACGTGAGGTTACTGTTTTACAAACGGGTAAAGCACCTTATAACTGGAGCAGTGCTACCACCAACTTTGTGAAGCCAGAAAAAGAAAAACTAGTTGTTTACGAATTATTAGTACGTGATTTTGATGCCAACCGCAGTTATCAAGATTTAATTAATAAGATTGATTATTTCAAAAATTTGAAAATCAATGCAATTGAGTTAATGCCAGTGATGGAATATGAAGGCAACGAAAGTTGGGGATACAACACCTCATTTCACATGGCATTAGACAAGTTTTATGGTACTTCTGATAAACTAAAAGAATTTATTGATTTGTGCCATCAAAACGGAATTGCAGTGATTCTTGATGTGGCGTTGAATCATGCTTTTGGTCGTAATCCTATGGTTCGTATGTGGATGAATGATCCTGACGGTGATGGCTGGGGCTCTCCTTCTGCTGAGAATCCTTATTTTAATACAACAGCCATGCACAGTTACAGTGTGGGTGAAGATTTTAACCACCAGCAACTTAGAACACAAAACTACGTGCAACGTGTCATTAAACAATGGGTTGAAGAATATAAAATTGATGGATTTAGATGGGATTTAACCAAAGGGTTTACCCAAAATTGCCCAGCTAATGTGGCAGGTGGTCAGGAAAATTGTACTGGAAATAGACAGCAAGATAGAGTAGAGGTATTGCAAAAATATGCCGATTATTCTTGGAATTTAGATCCAAATCACTATGTTATTTTTGAACATTTAGGCGGAAATGACGAAGAACAGCAATGGGCAAATTACAGATTGAATGAAACTCCAAGTAAAGGAGTAATGATGTGGGGAATTTTGACGGGTCAATACAACAATCTTACTAAAGGATTTGCAGGAAATATATCAGGAATGAACGCTTCCAGTAGAGGGTTTACAGCGCATCGATTAATGGGTTATGCTGAAAGTCATGATGAAGAACGTTTGATGTACAATAACTTACAGACCGGTAATAGTTCTGAAGCCAATCATGATGTTAAAAACTTGAATATTGCATTATCAAGAATGTCTGCTTTGGGAGCCGTTTCATTATTGGTTCCTGGACCAAAAATGATTTGGCAATTTGGGGAGCTAGGTTGGGAAAAGTCTATCTTTTCTTGTAATAATGGCGTTGTAAACACACCTTCTGATGGTACTTCTGGCGATTGTAAGCTAGATACAAAACCACAACCGCAATGGACTGGTAACTGGCTTGGGGATACCAATAGAAGTAAAATTTACGATGATTGGGCCAAAATGATTACTATGAAAACAATCGAACCGGTTTTTTCTGGTGCCGCAAGCATTGCAAACACGAGTTCGTTATACCCTAACATTAAAATTACAAACAGCGCTTTGGCTTCAAGCCAATTAAAAGATGTTTTGATTCTTGCTAATTTTAATGTAACCGCTCAAACAGTTCCATCTGGTTTTGCTTACACAGGCACATGGTATAATTTGATGGACAATAGTGAAATTGTAATTGCAAGTACATCACAACCAATATCTCTACAGCCAGGTGAGTTTAAAATATACGGAAATAAAACAGCTTCTTTGGCAATTGCCGATTATGAAAAATCACCAACGATTGTTTTGTATCCAAACCCAGCAACTGATTATTTTACATTGAATGAAACTATTTCTAAAGTGCAAATTTTTTCTATCACGGGACAATTGGTTAAAAGTTTTGATGCTACTAAAACAGCAGGATCTCCATTTTTAGTTAGTGATTTGAATCAAGGGCTTTATATCGTAAAAACATTTAATGAGAATAATTTCATGAAGGTCTTGAAGTTATTGAAGAATTAATATTTGGTTGAATTAGTGAAAAACGGCTGTCCCTAAAAAGACAGCCGTTTTTGTATAAAAAAAAACTGCTCCAGAAATGAAGCAGTTTTTCAACAACAAATTAAAACTAAAAATTAAATTTTACCATCCTTGATTTCGTCCACAATTTCAGGGTTTAATAAGGTTGAAGTATCTCCAAAATTAGAGTAATCTCCTTCGGCTATTTTACGTAGAATTCTACGCATGATTTTGCCAGATCGGGTTTTGGGTAAACCAGAAACAAACTGAATTTTATCCAACTTTGCAATTGGACCTATATGATCTGATATGTGTTGATTAATTTCTTTACTCAGATTTTCTCTATCTCTATATTCTCCAGTTTCTTTTAGAATTACAAAGCCATACAAAGCATTTCCTTTAATATCATGCGGGAAACCTACAATAGCACTTTCAGCAACCGCTGGATGTTCATTGATGGCATCTTCAATAGGTGCTGTTCCAAGGTTATGACCAGAAACAATTACAACATCGTCTACGCGGCCCGTGATTCTGTAATACCCAACTTCGTCACGCAAAGCGCCGTCACCAGTGAAATATTTGCCTGGAAAGGTAGAAAAATACGTGTCTTTGTATCGTTGATGATCACCCCAAATAGTTCTAGCAATTCCTGGCCAAGGGAATTTAATACATAAACTTCCCGTTACTTGATTGCCTTCAATTTCGTTGCGCTTTTCATCCATCAAAACAGGTTGGATTCCCGGTAATGGTAATGATGCATACGTAGGTTTAGTAGGTGTTACAAAAGCAATTGGCGAGATCATGATTCCTCCGGTTTCGGTTTGCCACCAAGTGTCCACTACAGGACATTTTTTATCCCCTACATGGTTGTTGTACCAGTGCCAAGCTTCCTCATTAATAGGTTCTCCTACGGATCCAATGACTTTTAAAGAAGTCAACTGGTATCGTTGTACAAATTCTATACTTTCTTTCGCTAAAGCTCTAATTGCTGTTGGAGCAGTATAGAATTGAGTGACTTTATGTTTCTCAATAGTTTGCCAAAACCTACTGAAATCAGGGTAGGAGGGAACGCCTTCGAAAATTACTGTCGTAGCTCCATTCAATAAAGGGCCGTACAAAATATAGGAGTGTCCAGTGATCCAACCAATATCAGCAGTACACCAAAAAATGTCGTTGTCCTCGTAATTAAAAACATTCTTAAACGTATATGCAGTATACACCATATAGCCTGCAGTAGTATGAACCATTCCTTTTGGTTTTCCTGTAGAGCCAGAGGTGTACAAAATAAACAACGGATCTTCGGCATCCATAATTTCAGCCACGTTATTGTCTGAGGCAGCGTCTAGAAGTGGCTGTAACCATTGATCACGACCTTCTTTCATAGGTATTGTGGTATTAATTCTTTTTGCAACTAAAACCTTTTCTACGCAATCGCAACTCAATAAAGCTTCGTCAACGATACTTTTTAAATCAATTGTTTTATTGCCTCGATAACCACCATCTGAGGTGATGACCATTTTACAAGAGCTGTCATTAATACGAGCTGCCACCGCCGATGCCGAGAATCCCGCGAAAACAACAGAGTGAATAGCGCCTATTCTAGCGCAAGCCAGCGTAGTTATGGCTAGTTCTGGAATCATAGGCAAATAAATGCATACGCGATCCCCTTTTTGTATTCCTTGCTCTTGTAAAACATTAGCCATTTTGCACACTCGCTCGTGTAGTTCGTTATAGGAAATGTGCAAAGCGGTTTCGGTTGGATCATTGGGCTCAAAAATGATGGCAGTTTTTGTTCCGTTTTTGGCTAAATGTCTGTCAATACAATTTTTAGTGATGTTTACTTTGGCTTCGGTAAACCATTTTATCTCGGCTTCGGCCATATTAAAATCAACCACTTTATCCCATTCTTGGTACCAAGTAAAGTTTTCAGAGGCTACTTTGTCCCAGAATTTTTTTGGTTCACGAACTGATTTTTTGTAATGTTTAAAATATTCCTCTAGATTATTGATTTTATAGTAACTCATGATTTTGATAAATTTTATAAATTATAACTACCTATTTTATGTTTTTGCACTGTTTGTGTAATTTCGTCAATAATGGCTTCGTCATCAATTGTAGATGGAATTTGAAAGTTTTCACCATCAACAATACTTCGCATTAGTTTTCTCAATATTTTTCCGGATCGTGTTTTTGGCAAACGTTGCACTACAACTACATTTCGCAGTGAAGCAACGGCCCCAATTTGCTGCCGAACCAGTTTTATAATTTCTTGTTCTAATTGGTATTGTTCCATTTCGGTTCCTAGTTTAGTCACAACCAAAGCCAGCGGAACTTGTCCTTTTAGCTCATCGTGAATGCCTATTACAGCACATTCTGCAACGCAAGGATGAGCAGCCACAACTTCTTCCATTTCGGCGGTTGATAAACGGTGTCCCGCAACGTTAATGACATCATCGGTTCTTCCGGTAATAAAAATATAACCGTCTTCATCTTTGTAACCGCCATCTCCAGAAAGGTAATAGCCATCAAATTTGCTGAAGTAACTGGCCTTAAATCGGGCTTCGTTTGCCCAAATTCCTAATAAGTTTCCGGGTGGCAATGGTAATTTTATGACCACAAGCCCTTCATAATTTGGACCTAGTTCTTGGCCGTTTTCATTGAAAATCTTAATGTCATAGCCACAAACTGCTTTTGTAGCCGAACCAGATTTGACAGGCATTTTTTCGATTCCAAGAGAGTTGGCAATCATGGGCCAACCAGATTCGGTTTGCCACCAATGGTCTATAACAGGAATCGGGATGTGTTCTTGATACCATTCTAAAGTGGCATTATCACAGCGTTCTCCTGCTAAAAATTGATTTTTTAAACAACTTAAATCGTATTGTTTGATGAATTCTCCGTTAGGATCTTCTTTTTTAATGGCTCTAATGGCAGTTGGCGCTGTAAACATGGTGCCTACTTTATGCTCCGAAATGATTCTCCAAAACGTACTGGCATCAGGTGTTTTTATGGGTTTGCCCTCAAATACAATGGTTGTATTTCGGTTTAATAACGGGCCGTACAAAATGTAGCTGTGTCCCACTGCCCAACCCATATCCGACGCTGCCCAAAAAACTTCATCTTGATTTACGTTGTAAATATGTTTCATCGAGAATTTCAATGCAACGGCATAACCTCCAGTGTCTCTTACAATTCCTTTTGGTTTTCCTGTAGTTCCAGATGTGTATAAAATATAAAGCGCATGATTAGAAGGTAAGGCAACACAGGCTGTCTCTTCTGATCCGTACACTAAGGCGTCATAATCTACATCATACTTCTTAAACGGGATTCTAGCGCCTAATTTTCTATTGAAAACGATAACTTTTTTTGGTCGGTGACTCGCTAATGCAATGGCTTCATCAACTAATGGCTTATAGGCAATTAATCGATCTACTTCTATTCCTGATGAAGCAGTAATAATGGCACGTGGTTTACAATCATCAATGCGGATAGCCAATTCATGTGGTGCAAAACCACCAAAAACAACCGAATGTATTACTCCAATGCGGGCGCAAGCTAACATTGCAAATGCTGTTTGCGGAATCATAGGCATGTAAATAATGGCCGTATCGCCTTTTTTTAACCCTAATGCAAGCATGCCACCTGCTAGTTTTGCTACTTCGGTTTTTACCTCAGAGTAAGTATATTTTTTTACGGTTTGTGTTACAGGAGAATCATATATAATGGCAACTTGGTCGCCGTATCCATCTTGAATGTGTTTGTCAAGGGCTAAATAACAAATATTCAATTCTCCGTCTTTGTACCATTGCGGATATCCATTTTCATCTTTCGATAAAATTGTCGCGGGTTTATTGTACCACTCAATTGCATCAGCTTGTTGTGTCCAGAATTGTTCTGGTTGTGCAATACTGTCTTCGTAAATTTTGTTATAATTCATGGTATTGAATGTTTTTTAGGATAGTAAATCATGTACTTGCTCGACTAACTTTTTGATCGAAAATGGTTTCACGACATACAAGTTAGCACCTAATGAAAGCCCTTTTTCAATGTCTTTTTCTTTATTTTTTGCCGAAAGGAAAATTACCTTGCAATGTTGCAAACGTTCCTCTTTTTTTATTTGTTCCAATGTTGCAAAACCATCCACCATGGGCATCATGACATCCAGAATAATAACGTCTGGGAGTTTAGTTTGCAAAATGTCCAATGCTTCTTGTCCGTCACGGGCTATAAAAACCTCAAAATTGTTTTTTTTGAAGGTATATTCTAATGACATTACAATGTTTGGTTCGTCATCTACAATTAAAATTTTTTTCATGTTTTAATTCGTTTCGCTTGTATTATAATTGGGTAATGTAAAAGTAAAAGTGGCGCCTTCAACCTCATTCTTTTCACTCCAAATGGTTCCTTTATGATGTTCTATAATTTGTTTGCAAATGGCTAATCCTAATCCACTTCCTATTGGTTTTTTTATGTTTTGGTTCCGAGATTGATAGAATTTATCAAAAATAGCTTCGGCATCTTCTTCTTTAATTCGTTTGCCGTTATTGTGAATTTTGACAGCTACATTTGTTTCATTCTCAAGGATAGAAATAGTTATTTTTCCATCCGTTTCTGAACAAAATTTTATAGCATTAGACAATAAATTATGGATTACTTGTATGATTCGTTCTTCATCATAAAAAGCCTTAATGACGTGATCGGTTTTGTCAAAGTCAATTGTGATTTTTTTGTTTTTAATTAATTGATTTAATGAAGTTATCGTCGTTAAAATCGTTTTTGTAATGTTGTTTTTTGACAAGTAGATTTTCTGTTTTCCCGTTTCAAATTTTTCTAAATCCAATATTTTATCAATCAAACGATTCAAACGATCCGACTCTGAAATGATGTTTTGCAAAAACTGCTTTTTCAATTCTTCGGGAATAGCGTCATCATCATGCAAGATTTCGCTTGCTGCGCGAATTGCTGTTATGGGCGTTCTCAATTCATGGGTAACGGTATCTAGAAATTCATCTTTTTGGATGTCTTTATTGACCAATTCCTGATTGGCATTTTTGAGTTGTTCTGATATTTTTTTTAATTCGTTCGAAGTGTCCGTCAACATCTTGTTGATGATAATGTTTTCTTTGGATTCCTCCAAAATTCGCAATACTTCGGGCAAGCTGATTTTGTCTTCTTTGACTACACTTGCAATTAATATTTTGGCGGAAGCCGTACCAATGTGCCCTGTTAGTAAATTCTCGGCAAACTTTATAAATCGGGCATCAGCAGTGGTCACGTTTTTATCAATGTTATATTTTAAATTGAAAATACTCAAAGCTCGTTTGGTGCGTTCTTCGCCAAGAAAGCGAAGCAATACTTTTTGAATATCAGAGATGTATGCTGTTCCTTTCCATACAAAAGCATTTTCGTGATTGGTGATGTATTGGTCAATATCCACAAACATTTCGGCATAATTGCGTTCTCTGTAATTTCCTTTGAAACTTACCGATACTGCGGCATAACTCATGATGTTAATTAATAAGCTCCAAAAAACAGCATGCGGAATAGGCTCTAAATAATCCAATCCAAAAAGTTGAAAAGGCTTTAAGAGTGAAATGCCCCAAGGCCCTTCGGTAACAAAAAGACTGACTGAATTTGTCATGCCGGTTGCATACGGAATTAATAAGGTATAAAAACAAACTGCAAATCCGACAATGATTCCTGTGATAGCGCCATTTTTTGAGCCTCGTCGCCAAAAGATAGCACCAAAAAAGGAGGGCGCTAATTGGGCAATGATAACAAAGGCTACTAAGCCTATTGAAACCAGTGAATAGTCTAGAATAAATAATCTGTAAATGGCATACGCCAAAATAATTAGAGAAAAAATTCCAATTTTACGGCTGTTGACAATGCGTTTGCTATTTTTTTCTTGCGACGAATTTTCTAAGGAACCTATAAAGCCATACGGAATCAATAAGTTGTTGCTTAACATGGTGGCTAGAGATATAGACGAAACGATAATCATGGATATAGCTGCAGAAAATCCACCCAGAAAAACCATTACCGTCAAGGTATCGTTGTCAAACAATTGCGGAATAAGTAAGGAATACGTATCTGAATTGTGTCCCTTGCCTTCAAAAAGGATGTTGCCGCCCCAAGCAATTGGGAATACAAATATATTGAATAGTAGTAAATACAGCGGGAATAGCCATATTGCAGTGCGTATATGAGTTTCTTTATTGTTCTCTACTATGGCGGTATGGAATTGTCGTGGTAAAAGAAATATGGCAAACATGGATAAAACACAAAGGAAAAACCAGTTCATAGCATCCGTAATGCCACCAATGGTATTTTTTTTGTCAAAATCTTTTAGAGTTGCTGCTTGTTTATAAATATCATCAACGCCATCAAACACAAAATAGGTTACATAAATCCCTATGATCAAAAAGAAAATTAACTTTAAGATCGACTCCATTGCAACAGCAGTAACAATACCTCTTCTTTTTTCAGATGCATCAACATATTTAGTTCCATAGTAAGAGGCAAAAAGAGCTAGAGCAAGACATACATAGGTTGTAGTATCAGTAAAAATATTTGAGCTTGCTTGTGTTTTTGTTACAATATGAAAGGTATCTGATATCGATTTGAGTTGTAAGGAAATATAGGGTAAAATTCCAAAAATACAAACTATGGTAACCAAGGCACCAAGAAATCTACTGTTTCCGTACCGTAAAGAAATAAAATCTGCAATGCTGGAGATTTTATTTACTCTCGAAATTCGGATGATTTTCTTGAGGATGATCATCCAAGTAGGGATGATTAATATGGGGCCAAGATAAATAGGTAAGTATCCTAAACCGGATTCTGCAGCTACGCCAATGCTGCCATAATAAGTCCATGCAGTACAATATACGGCTAACGAAAAAGAATAAATATAAGGATTATTAGTCCATTTGGAGTGGCTTCTTTTTTCAGACCAATAGGCAATGTAAAAAAGAATAGACACATAGAGTACTAATATTAATAAAAGACCTATACTATTCATAATACCTTTTGATAATTAAATACGAGATTGCAATTGAAAAAAGCCATGCCGAGAAGATATAAACATAGACAATTGGAAATCCAAAAATAGGTTTTGAACTGTCAAATAAAAGTAAGAGTGGCATGTTCAAGGCCAATAGCATTAGCATTGAAAGAATAACGAGTTTTTGTTCATGTCTCTTTTTCATACAAAATGGGATAGTCTAATTGATGCGTTTTTTAATAAGGAGTAATTGTTCCTGCACGTAAAGCAAATGACTTTTCGTTCAACGTTGCTTTAAATAAGCAATCTCTACAATTGATTGTAGAGATTGCCAAAATAATGGTTTGCTTAATCGTTTCTTTCGTCATAATCACCAGCGAGAGCATAGTAACCAAAGGTTCCAAGTCCCGCCACGATTAACGGAGTGAGTACAAAAAGGATAATAATTCCAAATACTAAATCTTCTTGTTTTCCTGATGTAAATTTGGGTAACCCAAATTGGAAAATACAAAAATAGGCTGCAGCTGCTGCACATGCAATCCAAACGATTCCTAAAAGTCTTTTTAATTGATTCATAGCTGTGTTTTTTATACGTGAGCGTTTTTATCTTTATTTTTTATGTAAACCATTCCAATGGTAAAACTGATAGCAGCAATAACAATTGGGTACCATAATCCTTCTAAGTAATATTCAGGATGACCTAAATCTTTCGCATTGGTTACAAAGTAGGTTGATATTGCGGGTAGTAAGCCACCAAAAATTCCGTTACCTACGTGATAAGGCAATGACATGGAAGTGTATCTAATTTTTACCGGGAACATTTCAACAAGGAAAGCAGCTATAGGACCGTAAACCATTGTAACAAATATCACTTGAATAAAAACTAAAAATATTAGTGTCCATTTGTCACTAGAGTTAATTTTTATAGTGGTTTTAGTTTCAACTTTTGGTTTTCCGTCAACTATTTTTGCAATACCGTTTTCTAAAGATACTGTTTTTACTTCTACTAATGTTGTACCATCTTCATACTCTTTGTTAGTAGTATAGATAGAGTCCATGGTTTGTTTCTTGTTTTCTTTTAATTCGGCAAGAATTTTAGTGTTGGCAACCACTTCTGTTTTGTTTTTTACATTAGTCGTTTCAAACATCTGTTTGTAGATTGGTCTGTACAAGAGGATAGCAATTAGCATTCCCCCCATCATAATGTATTTTCTACCCACTTTATCACTCAACCATCCAAAAAATATGAAGAATGGAGTACCCATAATTAATGCAATCCCAAGTAAAGTATCTACTTGTGAGGAATCAATTGACATAACCGTTTTCAGGAAACTCATTGCGTAAAATTGTCCTGTGTACCAAACGACACCTTGTCCCATTGTTGCGCCAAATAAGGCGAGTAAGACAAATTTCAAGTTGTAACGGTTTCCAAAACTTTCTTTTAGTGGGTTAGTACTCGTTTTTCCTTCGCTTTTTGCTTTGGCAAAAACAGGAGATTCATCCATATTTTTACGAATCAAATACGAAACTCCTACCATAACAATGGATACCCAAAACGGAACTCTCCATCCCCATTCGTCAAATTGTTCTGGAGAAAGAAAGTTTCTCGTAGCTAAAATTACCATCAAGGAAATAAATAGTCCCACCGTAGCGGTAGTTTGAATCCATGAAGTCCAATACCCTCTTTGTCCTACGGGTGCATGTTCAGCTACATACGTTGCAGCTCCTCCATACTCACCCCCAAGCGCTAGTCCTTGAAGCAAACGAAGAATCAAAACTAATAATGGCGCCATAAACCCAATGGTTTCATAAGTTGGAATACATCCTATTAAAAATGTAGCTCCTCCCATCAAAAGGAGTGTAACCATAAAAGTGTATTTTCTACCGATTAAATCTCCTAATCTTCCAAAGAAAAGGGCTCCAAACGGACGAACAACGAATCCAGCAGCAAATGTGGCTAAAGTAGATAGGAAAGCAGCAGTAGGATTGTCAGAAGGGAAAAATTTAGTTGAAATTACAACGGCTAAACTCCCAAAGATATAAAAGTCATACCATTCAATCATGGTACCCATTGAGGATGCGGAGATAACTTTCCAGATTCCTTTTGTTGATTTAGTGCTCATAAATTATGCTTTTAAAATTAGTTATAAATAAATTTGCAATTGTACTACGAAGTCTCCTAATGATCCAGACCTATTTGTTGATGAGGTATAAACGGGTCTCGTTGAATACTGTGTTGTTATTTTTGCATGATGCCCGTCTAAGAAAAAGTTTGAACCTATATCGAATTGTGTGCTTGTTTGGGCTAAAGCATCAAAGTCCTTGTACGTAACTGCTCCAAAGGGTTGAATTCTAATCTTCGGTTTTGCTTCTTTATTGGGTAATAAAATCCCGGCTTGTGTGTACCAGATCGTTCCAGAACCAATTGTAGGTTGCGCATTTCCAGGTCCTGAAATAGCTCTGCTACCTGTGAAATTAGGATCTACTGATCCAATATTCATAATACCCACATTACGTAAATAATTAGGTCCAAAATCATAATCATAAAGTACACTGTAACCTGTTACAGCCATTTTGTTTTCTTTTTTTCCAATGGGTAAATCTAGAAAAACGTCAGCAGATAAAAGTGTAATATCGTGCTTGTTGATTGTGCTGTTCACAGAAGATCTTGTAGCATCAGGAGCATTATAAAAACCAGCACCTACATTGAATACTTTCTTAGTTCCTAAATAACTACCTACTTTAAAGGGTAGTACATTTGCTTCTTGATCTAGAAATTGATATTCAAAATATCCAGCTTTCGACCATTTTGTCATACCACTGTTATCAACCGCTACGGCGTTATCTGCGGTAGTAGTGTTTGTAGGAACTACATTAGTGGCGTAAGGTTTGTTGTAACTCAAGCGATATTCTAGTTTTCCATATTTACCTTTTGCAAACAGCCCCATTTGTCTAGCAAATTGATCTGAGTTTTCAATCAAGGGCCAGTTAAATATAGGAGCATCAATAGTAAGGAAGTTAAGTGTAGATGCCATTGTTAATCTGGATAAACCCATGTAGTAATGCAATCCTGCACCCAGTGACATACTAAATTTTTTGTCTTTTTCTGGAAGTACAACCGCATATTCATTCCATGCATCGTGAAAGAATAAGCCTGGTTTTTTTCCTGCGCCATAGGCTCCAGTTCCTGAAGATCCTGCTGCACCACCATTAGTAAAAGTTTGGTTGTTAATCCCAAAATGGGTCAAAATCATGTATCGTTTAGATACTTGTGCATAGGCTAGAAAACGCAAACGTCTGTTCCCTATATCGGTTCCAGTTGTTGTTGCTTCGCCACCAATCATTGTACCGGGATTCATTTGAGAGGAACGCATCCAGATCTGGTTCCATGCAATGACACGCATGAATTTAGAACCGTCTTCGTTCAGGTTAAATTTCATGCCAGCACCGTAGTCAGTGGAGCCTTGAGAAAAACCTTGCAGTGATAGTAGGAGTACTGCCGCTGAAAACAATATTTTTTTCATAAATAAAATTTTGGTTAGTAAATGGTCGGTTAATAAAGTGCCAAATTCTATTTTTTTATTGTGAAAAAAAATTCAGATATATTTTTGTGTAAAGTCTATAGTTAATCCTTGAATCGTTCCCATTTAATTAGCATGAATTTATCTCCCAGTTCAGTGATAATCATTCCTGCACCAGATAATAACGCTTTGTTCTTTAAGTATTCAATTAGTTCTAAGTGACTTAAAATTTTGTAGGTAGGATGGTAATTTGCATGAGATGGTTTTTTTATGTTAAATGATTTTACCCAATTGCTAATGGTGACATGCGAAACGCTAATAATACGTTCGATTTCTCGAAAACTCAATCCTTCCAAATAAAGTTGTAAGGCCTTAGTAACATAGTAATCATCAATCTTTTTACCCAATTTATTTACGGTAAAAAAGTAGCGGCATTTTTTACATAAATACCTTTGTTTATTGTTGATTACTCCGCTTTTTGTGATTTGGGTTCCTTGACATTTTGGGCATGCTAAAAGCTCCATGTATATAAATTTTGCATAAATATACTAAATTAGCAACATTATAAATTAGAATTATTTAAAAAAAAATAAATAAACATATATACTGTTTATTTTTACCTATGATTTGTTGTGGTATTATCAGTAAAATAAGGTTTTGACTGTAAAGTGACTTTAGAAAGAGAAGATTTAGTGTGGTAATAGTAAAATTGCTACAAATAGATTTATGGTGTTGTGAAAAATAGTTGGTTGGTGTTGCAGAGTGTTTTTAAAAAAAGTAAAAACTAGTTTTTTTTCGAGAGGTATAGAAAAACAAAAAACCCGAATATTTCTATTCGGGTTTTGTGGTACCTCCAGGGATCGAACCAGGGACACATGGATTTTCAGTCCATTGCTCTACCATCTGAGCTAAGGTACCGTGCTAATGCGGGTGCAAATATAGAATCATTTTTTGTTTCTCCAAAACAAATTTAAAAAAAAATGAATTTGTATCTTCGTGATCGTAAATTTTAAATTATGGTTTTAGTTATAGACGTTGGGAATACCAGGATTAAAGCTGCTGTTTTTGAGGGGGATAAGTATGAGGAGGTTTTTGTTTTTGCAAAAGAGACTGTTCAAAAAAATATTGAAAATATTTTAAAAAAATTCCCATCGGTGGTTGATGTTGCAATTTCATCAGTGGGTTTTGTAGATGAAATTGCTTTTTTAGACCATTATTCAAAGTTAAAAGTGCACTATGTTAGACGTGAGGATGAGTATCCTTTTTGTAATAAATACGCGACACCAGCAACATTAGGAATTGATAGGATGGTTTTGGCTGCGGGTGCTGTATTGCAGTTTCCTGAGCAAAACAGGTTGGTGATAGATGCAGGCACTTGTGTAACCTATGATTTTATAGACGATCTAGATACTTATTTGGGAGGGGCTATTTCACCTGGCTTAAGATTGAGATATGAATCTTTACACAATTTCACAGCAAAACTTCCTTTGCTTACTTTAGAAATGCCAAAAGACAGCATTGGCAATTCTACTAACAGTTCCATTCATTCAGGTGTTGTAAATGGATTGGTTCATGAAATCGATGGATTCATAGCGGATTACAAATTGAGGTATCCAAATTTTATAATAATTTTAACGGGCGGTGATGCAGTTTTTTTGGCTAAACGATTAAAAAATACCATATTTGCCAATTCAAATTTCCTATTAGAGAGTTTGAATCGAAAATTCCATTATAATATCAAAAAATGATTAAAAAAATTTTAATAAGTTCTTGCTTGTTTTTTTCAGTAGCAACTTTCGCACAAGAAGGATCGGCATCTCCATATTCTTTTTACGGTATAGGACAAATAAGGTTTAGAGGAGCACATGAATACCGTTCTATGGCTGGTGTTGCAGTGGAGCAAGATAGTATACATATCAATTTACAAAACCCTGCAAGTTATGCTAATTTGAAATATACGAGTGTAGCGCTTGGAGGTACATATGGAACTACAACTTTGAAAAATGATTCGCAATCTGCAAATGCTAAAAGAACAACTATAGATTATCTAGCTGTTGGATTACCAATGGGTAAATTTGGTCTAGGTTTTGGTTTGATACCGTATTCTTCTGTTGGGTTTAAAATACAATCTACATCTGAGGATGCTGCTGCCACAAACAGACGTTTTGATGGAAAAGGTGGTTTGAATAAAGCTTTTTTAGGTCTTGGCTACAAAGTTACTCCTAAATTTAACATCGGTGCTGATGTAAGTTATAATTTTGGTAAAATTGAGACTAATAGTTTTGAGTACAT
The DNA here is from genome assembly GCF_007830355.1 of Flavobacterium tiangeerense. Taxonomy (GTDB): domain Bacteria; phylum Bacteroidota; class Bacteroidia; order Flavobacteriales; family Flavobacteriaceae; genus Flavobacterium; species Flavobacterium tiangeerense. The sequence goes on from NZ_VLKO01000005.1 coordinate 207,527, forward strand.
TAATGATGTTTCAATAGGGACAAGGGAGTTAAACACTGCTGATTTATCGGGTGTTAATTTTAGTTTGGGAATGATGTTTGAAACTAAATTGTACAAAAAGATTAATGCATATAGCAGTTTGACCTATACCTTGCAGAGTAATTTGAAATCAAATAACTCTCGCAACATTGCAACTGCACTATACAATTCGGATTTTAATATCGCGGTTGTTGATGTTCTTGCAGATATCAATTCGTCTAAAGATTTAAGCATGCCAAGTAAAATAGCGCTTGGTGGGGGTATTGGAGAAGCAAGAAAATGGCTTTTGGGAGGTACAATTGAGTACGGAAAAAACTCAGGTCAAGCCAATGAATACAATAATAGTGCTAATGTAGGTTATGGTAAGTATGGTAGTGTTTCTCTAGGAGGATATTACATTCCAAAATACAATTCTTTTACTAGTTATGCTAAGCGAATTGTTTATAGAGGTGGTTTAAGATATGAAAAAACGGGTCTCGTTATTAATTCAGAATCTATAAATGACATGGGTCTTACGCTTGGTGTAGGTTTGCCGCTAAATGGAACATTCTCTAATGTAAACATTGGATTTGAAATGGGAAAAAGAGGTACTACAAAAGCTAATTTAATTCAGGAGAATTATGCTAATGTTAGTCTTGGGTTTTCATTAAATGAAAAATGGTTTGAAAGAAGAAAATTCTACTAGGACTTTTACAATTTGTGTTCTTAATAGCTGTATATGACAATTACGAAACGTTTTTTTTTAAAATTTGCAGCCATTAGCAGTTGTGCCTTAGTGCTTGGAAGTTGTGAAAGTAATTTTAAAAATATACAAAAAATCAATTTCTCTGAGTTTGTACCCAGTAGTGATGCTGATTTGGTTGATTTAAAATACACAGATTCTGGACGTATAACGGCAGTCTTAGTCAGTCCAAAAATGCTAGATTATGCTACCGTTGAATTTCCTTTTACCGAATTCCCAAAAGGTATTGATGTAACATTGTATGACAAGAAAGGAAAAAAAACCTTTATAAAGTCAAATTATGCAGTCTCTTACAAAGCTACAAATATGATTGATTTACAAGGCAATGTTAAAATTTTCACCGAAGACGGTCAAAAATTAGAAACAGAGCAATTGTATTTTGATCAAAAAAACGAATGGTTTTTTACCGAAAGAAAATTTAAGCTTTCTGGGGCAAAAGGAGTTTCAAATGGGCAAGGAATAGATTTTAGTAAAGATTTCAAAGTGATCAATTCACAAAAAATAACAGGAGAGGTCCAAACAGAAGAATAAAACACATCATCATGAAATATTTTAAATACACACAATACATTTATTTACTTTTTGCAGCCTATCTTATTTTTGATGGGGTTAAAAAACTCAACAATCCAGCTCTTGGTGAAGCTTGGTTGAATTTTATAATAGCAGCTTTTGCAGTGTTTATGTTTTTCTTCAGAAGGAGGTTTACTAAAAAATTTGAGGAAAGAAATAAAAATATGAAACCATAAAAATACTTGGTTTGTTTATTTGACAACATAGCTTTGTTTGGTGAAAGTTGGGTTTTGTCTTCAATAAAACAAGTGTTTCTAGGTGATGAAACTTTAGTTTTCAATCATTTTTCGGATTTAATTCAAAGTTTATTTTAACGGTTCAATGACTATGGAAAAAGCTCTAAATAGTGTTTAAAACCCTCAAAAATCATTGGTTTAAGCTAAATTAAAAATACTAAATAATGCTTCAAGGCTTTATTTTATTGGGAAAATAAATTTTCTTGCAAAATAAAAGGCTACTAGTATAATTATTAATTAGATAATTGTATTTTCGCAAACTGAATATAAAAATTAACAACAATAAAATGGCAGTTTTACAAAAAATTAGACAACGTTCACTTCTCTTGATACTCGTTATCGGGTTTTGTTTATTAGCATTTATCATAGGTGATATATTCAATAGCGGTGGTTTTAGCAGTACTTCAAAAGATGTAGGTAGTGTTGATGGAAAAGACATTTCATTTGAAGATTTTAGAGTTAAAGTTAGTAATGTTGAAAAAAGTGGTCAAGGTATTACTTCTACACAAGCTGCAAATAGAGTATGGGATCAAGAGGTTTCTGTTGCTTTATTAACATCTGAGTTTGAAAAACTAGGATTACGTGTAGGTGAGAAACATTTGTTAGAGATTTTTAAAGCGGATCAAAACATAGGTGGTAATCCATTGTTTTTAAATGCTGCTGGCGTTTTTGATGTTGCAAAATTCAAACAATATTTTAAATCAAACCCAGAACAAGCTCAGTTTTTGAAAGACAGAGAAAAAGATGCTGATTTGAATGCTAAGTTTCAATTGTACAACACGCTTATCAAAGCTTCAGTTTTTACAACGGATAGTGAAGGTAAGATGAAGTATGAAATGGAATCTAACAAAGTTAATTTTGCTTATGTTGCTGGTTTGTATTCAACAATTAAAGATAGTGAAGTTAAAATTTCTGATTCAGAAATTGTTGACTTTATGAATAAAAACAAGAAAAAATACAAAGCTGACGAATCTCGTGAAGTAGAATATGTTTTAATTGAAGACAAAGCTTCACCTGCTGATGAATCAGAAATTAAAACTAGAATAAACGGATTGTTATCTGGTAGTGTGGTGTATAACCAAAAAACAGGTAAAAATGATACTTTACCAGGATTTAGAACTACAGCTAATGCAGTAGATTTCGTTAATTCAAATTCAGATATTCCTTATGACTCTACATATATTGCTAAAAAAGATTTACCAGCTGTAGATGCTGATAAATTGTTTAACCTTGCTCCTGGTGCTGTTTATGGTCCGTACATGTTTGGTAAATACATTTGTTTGTCAAAGTCTATGGGTAAAAAATTAGCAGTAAATGTTAAAGCAAGTCATATATTAATTGGGTATGAAGGTTCTCAAGTTCCTAATCAAAAAGAAAAAAGAACTAAGGAGGAAGCAAAAGCAAAAGCTGAAAGTATTTTAGCTCAGGTAACTGCAAATCCAGATAGTTTTATGATGTTAGCTTTTACAGCTTCTGATGATTCTTCTGCACAACAAGGTGGTGATTTAGGTTACTTTGGTCCAAACCAAATGGTAAAACCGTTTAATGATTTTGTATTTAGTAATGGTATTGGTAAAGTAGGTTTAGTAGAAACTGAATTTGGTTTCCACGTAATTAAAGTTACTGATAAACAAGACGGAATTCGTTTAGCAACTGTTGCTCAAAAAGTAGAGGCTTCTGAGGCTACTGCTGATAAAATATTTACGCAAGCTACAAAACTAGAAATGGATGCTGCTGATAAAGATCTTAATGCAGTTGCAAAAACATTAGGATTAAAAGTTGCTCCTGCAGTTTCTGTAAAAGGATTAGATGAGAATTTTGGTTCTCTTGGAAATCAAAGAACAATTGTTCGTTGGGCTTTTGAAAAAGGAGTAAAAGTAGGTGATGTAAAACGTTTTGAGGTTGCTAATGTTGGGCACGTTATTGCTAAATTGAAAAGCATTGACGATTCTGGACTAATTGCAGTTTCTGTTGCAAGACCTTACGTTGAGTCTATTTTGAAAAACAAAAAGAAAGCAGAATTAATCAAAGCTAAAATGAATGGTTCTTCTCTTGAAGCTATTGCAAAAGCAGTGGGAGGAACAGTACAGCAAGCTACAGGATTAACGATGGAAAATACCATGTTGCCGAGCGTAGGTCCAGAACCAAAAGTAGTAGGTAATGCATTTGCATTAGCAACTAACAAACTTTCTGCACCAATTGAAGGTAATACAGGAGTTTATGTGATAAAAAATGTAGGAGTTGTAAAAGCGCCAGCTTTAAAAAGTCACGCTGCTTATGTTACAAAGCTTAAAACTCAAAGTGCATCAGACTCGAACAGAGTTGTTCCTGCTCTTAAAGAAAACGCAAAAATTGAAGATAACAGAATGGATTTTAATTACTAATCCAAGCTGATCAAATATAAAAAACCCGATACTGACAAAGTATCGGGTTTTTTTATAATGAAAAATCTTGTAAAAAAATAAATCATTATGTTTTTTTTCTTTTTATATTTGTTCTTATTAACAAATATTATACTAATGGAACAAAACAAAACAAAACAAAACAAAACAAAACAAATTTTACTAAATTACTAACTTTTTTCTTTTGCTCGTTATTTATTTTTTCATGTACAAATGACGATTTGGCAGTTGTTACAGATTATCAGGCCAAGTTAGAAAATGTTGAAGTAAAAAATGGTCGATTATTTTTTGTGAATAAAGATGTTCTGACTAAAGTTTATGCTAGTTATGCAAATGCCTCCGATGAAAGATTAAGTGATTTCTTAGATCCTTTAATAGCAGATGGCTTTCATTCTTTAAGGCCCGTTGTTACTAGTGAAAATGAAGGAGAGCTTTATGAATATTATAAAAAGAGAATAGAAGATAATTCTTATTTGAGGAAATCAAAGTCCCCAAAAATTAATTCAAAAGTAAATTATGATAACGATTACATATTCAGCTATTTAGATGAGGTAGAGGATGTTATTGGTGATGATACTTTTGGTGCTTTTTTAAATGTAGATGGAGAGATTCAGGTAGGAGATGAAATTTATAAATATACGGATGTTGGTTTGTTTATAGTTCCGGAAGATAAATACAATGTTTTAGAAGATTATTTATACACAGCAAATGTTTCAACTAATTTTTTGGATGCTACGCCATACAATTCTCAACTCTTCTTTGCCAATCAATATGCAGATGCTGGAATAAGTCAAATTAATGATGATTTAACATATTTTAATTTTCAGTCAGACCCTAATGATTTTTCTGCTAACGCTGGTGGGTATACTGTTACCCCAGGTTCAGTGGCTGCTACTGATCCAAGTTATAATGCTTTTTTGTCAACACTAGGTAGTTGCGATCCAAGAAGTGGATTATTTGGAAGTTTGTTTGGAGATAATGATGTCTGTATTGATCGTTATGAAGATAGAAGACGTGTGAAAACTAAAGCTTTTAATTATAATTATCTACTTGTTTATCATCTAGGTGTTAAGTGTGTAAATCAATTTAGAGGCTGGACGGGTTTTTGGAGAGTTGAGGCTGCTGATGAAATTCGTCTCGTTGTTGAAGCTGCTCAATTTGAATACAACTTAGACGCTTTGCTAGGTAATGATGCAGTTAATAACCTAACTAATGAACGATCTTATTTTATGAATAATCAAAAAGCTTTTTTTGCAGGGCCTAACACTTTTTCTTTCAATAATCAATGGGGAGCTCCTATAATAACTTATGTAAATTTAACTTCCTTGCCTCAAGTGTTTCAGACTACTGGTCAGGGGTTAACATTTGAGTTTTTTGGGAGTGGAAATACATGGTTGGATGAAAAGATTCAAAAAGGTATCGACAGTAATTTAAATGCAAGTAAGTTAAATAAATATTTTTACGATGGTCTTTTTTCTACTGTTAAAAGTCAATTGCAAAGCGCTTTTGGGCAAACTGTTGTTGTGCCAACAAACAGAACTTTTGTTGCAAAATATCCTCAAAATGGTAAAATGATAATCCAAAAATCGGTTAATTCGTCTGGATTTAATCTCGGTGTTAGAGAGCAATCATTTGATTGGGGTGTGCAACTTTGTCTTAGTGGAGGTATGAATGATTGGAATATAAAGCCTGATGTTGGTTGTAGCGTTTTAGTTAAGCCTGCAAACTTTAGGGTAAAAATAATTGGTGCTGTTAGAAAAGGTAATAGTTGGCATGGTAGCAAATTCAGTGATGGTATTGAATAATTGAATTTAAAGTCAAAAGGTTTTAGTTTAAATGTAGTAATTTATTTGCGTTATAAATTATTATTTACATTAAATTATTTTGCTTGTGATGGTAATAATGTAGTTGAAATAAAGATCTAATTTTAAATAATATAAGAAATGAAAATATTGTCCGTACTTTTAATAGTTTTTCTAAGTGTAGGTATTTGTAATGCTCAAAATACAGGAGTCGAAAAGTCAGTTTTTAATGTACAAACAGGTTTTTTGGGGATTTGGATAAATAATGAATCAAGGTTGTCTGATGAGGTTGCATTAAGAGCCGAATTAGGATTTGATACTGGAATTCGTGGAGGTTCACTTGTAGGAAGTACTATTGTTGGTTTTTCACCAGTCTTGTCCGTTGAGCCCCGATGGTATTATAACATTAAGACAAGAGAGTCTAAAAATAAATTCATAAAAAACAACAGTGCTAGTTTTTTAACAGTGGGTATAAAATACAATCCCGACTGGTTTGTTATTTCAAGCACGAAGGATTTAAGTGTTGCTGAGCAAATTTCATTTATACCTAAATGGGGTATTAGAAGATCTATTGCAAAGACTAAATTTAATTACGAACTTGGGATAGGAATTGGTAAGCGTTATTTGTTTGTGTCTGAGCAATGGGATACAGTTGCAGATTTGCATTTAAGAATAGGGTATTCCTTTTAAAAGAGTACCTTTTATAATAGTAGTAAAGTCCAATGATTATGATATGTTCATGAGCATTGGACTTTATTATTTCAAGTCATTGCCAGAGTGTAGTATCATCTCCTCATAAGGAATTACAGTCTCATATCCTTTTGATTTAAAATAAGCGGTTGGATTATGTTCTGATACTGCCATTATAAAATCTCCGCCCCAAGCGCCAAGGCTTTTTACAACGCCATCAAAATCAGGAAATAAAGTGTCTTTCACTATTGTAGTTTCTAAAATGGAACTCAAGTGTGCTTCATGTTGCGTTAATGCATATTTAAATGCTAAAAGAGTAGGAGCGTTGTAAACAGCTGTTGTCAATTGGTCATTTAAAGCTATGGTTTCGGCTAGGTTATTTTTTTTATTTTTTTGATAGGCTTCAATAGCTGTTTTACTATTTTGTTTTTTATTGAGATATACAAAATAGATATTTTTTTTAAACTCAGGATTGAATTCAACTTGTTTGACGGTTGGATTGCCATCTTTTATCTGAAAAAGAATAGGCGTGTCGTTTTGTGCGCAAGCAATATCGTATCCGCTACCTCCAAAGCTGTTTTTTAACAACGTAAAGGCATCAATTTGTAACCATTGGGCAATGTTGTTGATTAAAGTAGATGACGTCCCTAGTCCCCAATTTTTAGGAAAACTGAGTTCAGTAGTAACATTGTATCCATTTGCATTGAGAATGAATTCAGGATTCAATTTATAGGCTTCGTGTAAAATAGTGGTAAGTGTACTTTTTACAGATTCCGTTTGATCTCTAGTCCCATTAGTAATATCAGAAAATGAAAGAGTGTCTTGAAACCATATTTGACCATCAAAGTCATAACTTGTCCAAACGATTTCATGGTTCTTACTTGTTTCTACACAAAGGTTTTGTCCTTGTTTTGTAGGCAATGCAAAGGCTTGTGCGCCATCAAGAACAAGATATTCTCCCGTAACTAGAAGTTTACCATTACTGTAAAATGTTTTTTTCATCAGTATTGTTTTAATCCAAATCAAGGTTTTTAATTTTGATTGGAAAATCAAAAATCAATCTTATTTTCTTAAGTTTTCAATAAAGGAGACTACTGCGCTATGAGAAACAGCATTCTTTTTGAAATGATTTTGAATCAAAAGACGTTCTTCATTACTGGCCTCAAATTGATTGATTATGTTGTTTAAGTGCATTTTCATGTGGCCTTCTTGAATTCCGGTGGTAGTCAACGAACGTAAGGCTGCAAAATTTTGTGCTAACCCTGCAACTGCAACATATTGCATGAGTTCTTGTGCAGAAGGTTTTTCTAGCATTTCGAGAGAAAGTTTTACAAGAGGATGCAGCGATGTTAATCCTCCAACAGTTCCTAATGCTAACGGAATCTCCAACCAAAAAGTAAAAATTCCATTTTCTATTTTGGCATGTGAAAGACTAGAATACGTTCCGTTACGGGAAGCATAGGCATGAATTCCGGCTTCAACCGCACGGAAATCATTACCTGTAGCCAGTACAACCGCGTCCACTCCGTTCATGATTCCTTTGTTGTGCGTAACGGCGCGGTATGGTTCTACTTCGGCAATTTGTACTGCTTGAACAAATTTCTCTGCAAATACCTGTGGGTTTGGTATTTGTTTTTCCTCTAATTCAGCAACAGGACAAGAAACTTCGGCTCTTACAATGCAATTTGGCACATAATTCGAAAGAATGCTCATCACTACTTCAATATCTTTCTCTGACGTTGAGAATAAATCATAGTGTTGTGCTTCTTCTTTTAAGGTTTTGGAAAATTGTTCTAAACACGAATTTATAAAATTAGCACCCATGCTATCTTTAGTATCAAAAGTAGCATGTAACTGGTAATAGTTTGGTAATAAATCAGTTTTATCTTTTAAAATTATATCGGTAATTCCACCGCCGCGTTTTTGCATATTAGCGGTGGTCGACTCGGTTTCAGAGAAAAATTTATTTTTGTTTTGAGCAAAAAATAGGCTTAGTTTAGATACGTCACCTTTGAATATAAAGTGAACTTGGCCAATTTTTTCAGTATTTATGACCGTAGTTTTAAAACCTCCTCGTGTAGCCCAGAATTTTGCAGCTTTGGATGCTGCTGCTACGACAGAGCTTTCCTCAATAGCCATTGGAATGGTGCGGTACTTATCGTTTATCAAAAAATTTGGTGCAATTCCAAGGGGGATGTAAAAATTTGTAATCGTGTTTTCTATGAACTCATCATGAAGTTGTTGAATTTTTTCATCGTTGTTCCAATAATTTTTAATTACCGCAATTGCTTCAGATGGATTGGAAAAATATTCTGTTGCAATCCATTTGATTTTTTCTTCTTTTGATAATTTTGAAAATCCACTTATGGTCTTGTTCATTCTCAATTGATTAGGTTGTACTATACTGCAAAGATACGTTATTAGCGGTTTTATTTGCAATCTAAATCATTTCAATAAGAGTGAGTTGTGGTAAGCTGTTTTTACATTTAACATAAAAAATAACTGATTATTGTAATTTTTTCACTAAAATTGACGGTTTTTTATCCTTAATTTAATAGTATGTATTCAAAAAATTATATCGCTTTATTTTTATTTATTTGTTTTTCGGTTATTGGACAACAAAAAATAACCATTGATGAAATGTACAACGGTACCTTTCGAGCCAAAGGAATGGATGAATTGCAATCCTTAAAAAACACGAATCAATACACTGTTTTGAACGTAGATATGCAATCTAGGAGTTTTCAAATTGATGTATATGATTTTGCGACTTTAAAGAAAACAGCAACTTTAATTGATACTAAATCGCATCAAGAGCTGGCTAGCGGAATAGACAGTTATTCCTTTGATGCCTCAGAAAAAATGATATTACTGGCTTGTAATTCCAATCAGATTTTTCGTCATTCATTTACAGCTGATTATTATTTGTACGATATAACTACAAAAAAGTTAAAAAAACTTTTTGATTTTCAAGTTCAAGAGCCAACCTTTTCACCTGATGGTAAAAAAATTGCTTATGCTAGAGAGAACAATCTCTATGTTTATGATCTAGCTACTACTAAATCTACTGCTATAACTACAGACGGACAAAAAAATAGTATCATAAACGGAATTACAGACTGGGTTTACGAAGAAGAATTTGCTTTTGTGAAAGCTTTTGACTGGAGTACTGATAGTAAAAAAGTAGCTTACATCCGATTTGATGAAAGTAAGGTACCTGAATTCTCGATGTCTATGTTTGGCAAAGATTTATATCCTACAAATCAAACTTTTAAATATCCAAAAGCTGGCGAAAAGAACGCGGTTGTGTCTTTGCACGTTTATGATGTAGACGCAAATGCGGTGAAAAACATAAATCTAGGTAATTACAATGACTTTTATATTGCCAGGTTAAAATGGACAAATGACAGTAATGTTGTTTCGGCTCAGGTTTTAAACCGTCATCAAGACAATTTAGATTTAATTTTTGTTGATGCCACTTCGGGAACTACAAAAGTAGTTTTGAATGAAAAGGACAAAGCCTATGTAGACGTAACTGATAATTTGACTTTTCTTAAAGACAACAGTTTTATTTGGACGAGTGAAAAAAATGGTTTCAATCATATTTACTTGTATGACAAAAATGGAAGTTTAAAAAATCAGGTTACCAATGGAAATTGGGAAGTAACTAATTATTATGGTTATGATGAGAAAACTACTTCGGTTTTTTATCAATCTGTAGAAAATGGTTCCATCAATAGAGATGTATATAAAGTTTTGCTTAATGGCAAAGGAAAAGTACGACTGTCTCAAAATACAGGTACTAATGCAGCTACTTTCAGCCCAAATTTTCAATACTACATCAATACATATTCTAGCGCTTCGCAGCCTACTACTTATACTTTAAATGAAGCCAAGGCTGGAAAACAAATTCAAGTAATAGAAAATAATGAGTCTCTTGCAACCAAATTAAAGAAATACGATCTACCTGCCAAAGAGTTTTTTGTGTTGAAAACAGAAAAAGGCATAGAATTGAATGCATGGATTATAAAACCAAAAGATTTTGATCTAAAGAAGAAATATCCAGTATTCATGTACCAATATTCAGGTCCTGGATCTCAACAAGTAAATAATGAATGGAACAGTACTGATGATTACTGGTTTATGATGTTGTCACAACAAGGGTATATTGTGGCTTGTGTTGACGGACGAGGGACCGGTTTTAAAGGCGCCGATTTTAAAAAAGTGACTCAATTGCAGCTAGGTAAGTATGAGGTAGAGGATCAAATTGATGCTGCTAAAGTAATAGGGAATTATTCATTTGTAGATAAATCTAGAATTGGTATATTTGGCTGGTCTTATGGTGGTTTTATGGCCTCTAATTGTATTTTGAAAGGCAATGATGTTTTCAAGATGGCAATTGCGGTAGCTCCAGTTACTAACTGGCGTTTTTACGATAGTGTATATACAGAGCGCTATATGACTACGCCACAAGAAAACGCTAGTGGATATGATGATAATTCCCCTATAAATCACGTGAATAAATTAAAAGGAAAGTACTTGTTGATTCATGGATCTGGAGATGACAATGTGCACGTGCAAAATACTATGCAAATGATGGAGGCTTTGATACAAGCAAATAAGCAATTTGATTCTCAGATATATCCTGATAATAACCACGGGATTTATGGTGGTAAAACTAGAGTTCAATTGTATACAAAAATGACTAATTTCATTAAAGAGAATTTATAAAAGCGATAATTAAAAACAAACCAAATTAATAAAAATGAGTGAAACAGCAATAAAAACAGGACATCCAAAAGGACTTTGGGTGTTATTTGGAACCGAAATGTGGGAGCGATTCAATTTCTACGGAATGCGGGCTATCTTGACCTTGTTCTTGGTGAACTCACTGATGATGAAAGAAGAAGATGCCTCTTTAATTTATGGAGGATTCTTAGGACTTTGTTATTTAACTCCTATGTTAGGTGGTTTTATTGCCGATAGGTTTTTTGGAAACAGAAATTGTATTTTGCTAGGTGGATTGATGATGGCAATTGGACAATTCTTTTTGTTTATTAGCGCTAGTGTATTTGGTACTAACATCAGTTTAGCAAGCACTCTAATGTGGTCAGCATTGGGAATTATAATTTTTGGAAATGGTTTCTTCAAGCCAAATATTTCTTCCATGGTTGGGAGTTTATATCCAAAGCAAGAAAAAAGCAAACTAGATACAGCCTTTACAATTTTCTACATGGGTATCAACTTAGGAGCTTTTTTAGGCCAGTTGATTTGCCCAATTGTAGGTGATGTTAAAACAGATGGAGTAAGAGACATCCATGCCTTTAAATGGGGATTTTTAGCAGCTTCTATTGCTATGTTAATAGGAACTGCAGTTTTCTATTTCCTTAAAAACAAATATGTAATTACTCCAGAGGGAAAACCTTTAGGTGGTTTGCCTTCTAAAAATGATGCTTCTGACTATGAAGAGGGAGAATCTCAAAAAGCTGTTTTTTCGCAGAAAGCATTAATTGGTGCAGTAGTAGCATTCTTCGGATTGGGATTAATTTTCCATTTTGTATTTGGACAAAACTTTATATACTCTTTAATTTATGCTAGTGGTTTATCACTAGCGGGATTAATAATTTCAGATTCATCACTTACAAAAGTAGAGAGAGATAGAATTTTTGTAATTTATATTGTAGCTTTCTTTGTTATATTTTTCTGGGCTGCTTTTGAACAAGCTGGTTCATCCTTAACATTTATTGCCGATAATCAAACGGATAGAAACTTTTTCGGGTACAATATGCCGCCATCGATGGTTCAAATTTTTAACGGATTATTTGTTGTAGCATTTGCAGTACCATTCAGTATGTTGTGGGATTATTTAAGAAGCAAAGACAGAGAGCCAATTTCACCAGTAAAACAAGCAGTTGGATTAGCATTAATTGCATTGAGTTATTTTATTATTGCTTACAATGTTAAAGATTTAGGAAACAATGGTTTGCTTGCTATCAAATGGTTGATTCTTTTATATTTGATTCAAACTTGTGCGGAATTATGTTTGTCACCAATTGGACTGTCATTAGTTGGTAAATTATCTCCGAAGCGTTTTTCTTCTTTATTATATGGGGTATTCTTTTTATCAAATGCTTCAGGTTATGCATTGGCGGGAACATTAGGTTCTATTTTGCCTGCTACTGGTGATAAATTCAATAAAGCAAAAGAACTTGGCATTGATTTACAAGCGGTATTAGATAAAAAAATCACTTTAACTGTAGAACAATTAGCAATCTTAGAGAAAAATCAAATCAGTCCAAACAATCCAGTTTTTGCCGGATTTGAGATTCATAATTTATTTGAATTTTTCATGGTATTCGTTATTCTTTGCGGATTGGCAGCTGTTATTTTAATGGCATTAACTCCAAAATTGAAAAAAATGATGCACGGTGTGCGTTAACTAAATTTTAAAAATATTTTTATATCTTTCAAACCTACAAGAAATCCTTGTAGGTTTGTTTTTTAAACCAATATACTATGTGGAAAAGTCACCCTAAAGCATTGCCTTACTTATTTTTATCTGAAATGTGGGAACGTTTTGGTTATTATTTAATGATCGGAATTTTTACCTTATATCTCAAAGATGTTGAGGCTGGATTTGCCATGACTGAGAAAGAAGCTTCTGATTTGTATGGAACTTTCATTGCCTTGGTGTTTTTAACTCCGTTCATTGGAGGATTAATTGCAGATAGGTATCTTGGATATAAGAAATCAATCGTAATTGGCGGATTGATGATGGGTGCAGGTTATCTCATGATGGGAATTCACAGTTTGCCGATGTTGTATTTTGCCATGACTTTGGTAATTGTAGGAAACGGATTTTTCAAACCTAATATTTCAACACTGTTAGGTAATTTCTACAATGACGAACAGTATAAAGATAAGAAAGATGAAGGGTACAATATTTTCTATATGGGAATTAATGTAGGTGCTTTTATTTGTAACTTCTTTGGTGCTGCTCTTAAAATTGTTTTCGGTTGGCAAGAGGCTTTTATGGCCGCTGGTGTAGGAATGTTTATTGGTGTGATTGTATTTTTATTGGGAACCAAACATTACGGGGATAAAACAGATAAAAAAGGAGTGCAAGAAGGGGACATGCCTTTTTATAAAATTGTATTGTATATTTTAGTCCCATCAGTTGTTTTTGGAGTTATAGGTTGGTTTTTGAAAGGTGTTCAGTCAGAAATGAATGTTGATAGTTCTGTTTTTGGATCTGATAGTACTGATGCTTTTATATTTGCTTGTATTCCAATTGTATTTTTTTATGGAAGTTTATATTTCAAAGCTAAAGTTGAAGACAAAAGACCAATCGGTGCGTTGCTTTCAATTTTTGCAGTAGTGATTTTATTTTGGGCAGTGTTTAAATTGAATGGTTCTGCACTAAATAATTGGGGTGATAAATATACTGATAGAGAATTAACAGGGACTTCACAACAAATTGGATCTAAACTAAACCTTACTGATACGCTAACTTTTAAAAAAGATTCAGTTGCATTGTACGATGCAGCATTTAGAATTCAGAAAAAAGATGGCGAAGTTACAAAGGTTGTAGATTATCCATTGTATTTTAGAAATGTAGCGAAAGAGAAATTACCAAAAGAGGAAAGTCAAATATTTACATGGTCGGCAAATTTAAGTCAATCGATAAATCCAGGTTGGGTAATTATTTTAACACCTTTGGTTGTTGCTTTTTTTACTTTTTTACGAAGCAGGAAAAAAGAACCATCTACTCCAACTAAAATTGCTTTTGGATTATTAATTTCAGCCTTATCCGTTTTAGTGATGGTCGCTGCTGTTCACATTGGAAACAATGGAGCCGAAAAAGTATCCGTTTGGTGGCTTGTTGCCAATTACGGAATTATAACCATTGGAGAATTATTTCTCAGCCCGATGGGATTGTCAATTGTATCTAAATTGTCTCCTAAAAATATCACTGCTTTAATGATGGGTGGATGGTTTTTATCAACGTCTATTGGAAATAAATTGTCTGGAGTTCTGGCAAGTATGTGGGATCAATATGACGATAAGGCCAATTTCTTTTGGGTGAATTTTGCTTTACTTATGTTTGCTACACTTTTAATGTTTGCTTTAGTTAAAAATTTAAACAAAGTAATGAAAGACCACGGAATTAATTAAGGTATGGAAATCAATCAATCATTAGAAGAAATTCAAAATTTCAAAGGAAAGTATCCAAAACAATTGTGGTATTTGTTTTTTAGCGAAATGTGGGAACGTTTTTGTTTCTATGGTATGCGAGGTATGCTCGTGGTTTTCATGGTGAATCATTTGGCTATGAATGAAACGGTAGCTAACCTGCAATATGGTGCCACTCAGGCTTGGGTGTACGCCTTTACATTTATCGGAGGATTATTTGCTGACAAAATTTTAGGTTTAAGAAAGTCACTTTTTTGGGGTGGAATTTTAATGATTATAGGAAGTGTAATTCTAGCGGTTGATCCTAAGAATTTTTTCTTTATTGGTTTGGGTTTTACAATTGTAGGAACAGGTTTTTTTAAACCAAACATCTCATCAATGGTGGGACAGTTATATAAAAATGACGATCCACGAAGAGATGCTGGTTTTTCATTCTTTTATATGGGTGTGAATCTAGGAGCATTAATTGGAGGTTATATTTGTATAGCTGTAGCTGAGGGTTCTATGTGGCAATCTTTAGTACCGGAAAATTTAAGATGGAATGTTGGCTTCGGGTTTGCAGCAGTTGTTATGATTGTAAGTTTGCTAACCTTTACTCAAACTCAAAAAAGTTTAGGGCCAATAGGACTTTCTCCCTTGATGGATATTGAAAAATCGAAGAAAAAAAGTCTTGAAATTGCAACCTATATTGGTTCACTTTGTATTATTCCAGTAATAATAATCATGGTTGCAAATACCCAGTATACCGATTATTTTATGATTTTTATTGGTCCTGCCTCTATATTGTATTTGTTCTACGAAATGAAGAATTTTTCTTTGGCAGAAAATAAAAAGCTTTTAGCTGCTTTAGTGTTTATCATTTTCTCAATTTTCTTTTGGGCTTTTTTCGAGCAAAGTGGCGGTTCATTAAGCTTATTTGCTGCAAATAATTTGAACAATGATATTTTAGGAATTGAATTAAGTCCAAATGGAGTAAACAATGCAGCCAATTCGTTTTTTGTTATTGGTTTTGCAGCATTAGTGGGATTGGTTTGGTTATGGATGGCGAAAAGAAAGATCGAACCTAATACAGTTATTAAATTTGGTTTGGCATTTATATTTCTTGCAGGAGGTTTTTGGATATTTTATTACACTAAATTCTTTGCTGATTTAAACGGAAGAACCTCTTTAGGAGTTTTTACTTTTGGTTGGTTTATCATCACTTTTGGAGAATTGTGTTTATCACCAATAGGAATGTCAGCAATGACTAAACTATCTCCACAAAAAACACAAGCGGTAATCATGGGGATGTGGTTTCTAGCTAGTGCGTATGGACAATATTTTGCTGGAATATTAGGGGCAAATATTGCAGAAGCATCTGAAAATGCATCCAACTTAGATAAACTTTACGTATATGCTGATGGGTATTACCAATTGGGGATTTATGCTTTAATTGCAGGGTTAGTTTTGATTTTAAGTTCGCCATTCATTAAAAAATTAATGCAGGAAGTAAAGTAACGACTCCTTTTTTGGTACTATTTTTGAATATATTTGTAAAAATTAAAACACAATGAAAAAAAATATAATTACGCTATTACTAATAACTTTTTCAGTTGCTACACAAGCACAAGAGTTGGTTTGGGAAACTAATATTAACAAGGCAATGGAAGTTTCGACCAAAACTAAAAAACCGATGTTGTTGTTTTTTACAGGAAGTGACTGGTGTGGTTGGTGTATCAGATTGCAAAAAGAAGTGCTAAAAACACCTGAATTTGCAAAATGGGCAAATGATAATGTAGTATTGGTTGAACTTGATTTCCCTAGAAAATCTACCCAAACAGAGGAAATTAAAAAGCAGAATAGTGAATTGCAAATGGCTTTTGGTATACAAGGTTTTCCAACGGTACATTTTGTAAATGCTAAAACAGTTGATGGTAAGGTCAATTTTGAGGGTTTAGGCAGTACGGGATATGTTGCCGGAGGACCAGCAGCCTGGTTAACAGAAGCTAATAAGCTTTTAAAAAAGTAATTCGGTAAGATTTTGTTGTTTTATAAAGATTAATTGAACATAAATATTCATTTTATTGTTGATTATTCTGTTTTTTTGTTATTTTTATAAAAACTTTTTAAGACCTAACTTATGATTAAGAATTTACTTTTTGTGTTTATACTATCGTATAGCTTTAATATGAATGCCCAATCCTTGAATTGGTTAACAGATGTAAATGCTGCTATTGAAATTAGTAATAAAGAAAATAAGCCTTTATTACTTTTATTTGCAGATAAAAATGCTTCAAATACCCTTTTGTATTCTCAAGTTTTAAATACACTTGATTTTGCTTTATGGTCTAGGGATAACGTTGTAATTGTTAAAATTGATCTTACCCAAGAAGACGGAAATGAGTATATTGATCGCAACTTAAACTTGAAAAAAGCTTTTGGTGTGGATGTTAATCCCTCAATATGTTTTGCTAGAGCGAGTTCAAGAAAAGGTAAAATTAATTATCAGTTAATAGGTAAAATGGCTTATAAACAAGGAGGTGTTAAATCTTGGCTATCCGATGTAAAAGTACTATTAACAGAAACGTCAGAATAGTTTTTTAAATTTACTTAAGCATATAAAATCCCTTTTCACGAGTCATGTGAAAAGGGATTTTCTGTTTATCACAACTCTTTTTCCAGGTTTGCTGTATGGACCTAAAGTTCGATCCATCTGCTACAACCATTTTGGGTTTTAACTCCATTAATACACGATCTAAATTAACTTTAGTTGATTGTGTTAATAGTAGAACATCGGGATTTATATTTGGGATAAGTTGTTTCGCGCTGTCTAATACAAAAATTCTTTTTCCCTTGTAATAGATGAAGTTTTTTAAAGACTGTTTTCGTTTTATAATACCATTAGTGCTCAGTAAGTATGTGTTTAAGTTACTTTTTGCTTTGTTTTCTTTTGTAGTGATAGTGCTGCAATATACCTTGCAATGAATTCCATGTTTTACAGTAATTAACGTCTCTTTTGGTAAATGAAAAACAATCAATTCACTAATGTTTGAGTCTTGCCAGTTCATGTAGATACATCCAGCTTGCATTACTATAATTGAGGTCAATACTCCAACTAATTTATTGAAATTTGGTTTTTTAATCCAAAGCACCATACAAATTATAGATATATAAGCACTAACTAACATGAAAAAGTGGAAAGGTATATCTCTAATGATAAACTGTTCAAAGGAGGCAATACTATGAATGATTTTATTTAGAAAATAGATACTCCATTCAAATAATTGAGATAAAAATTGTGGTGCATCATATACAGCAGCGCAAAGCATTACGAGTACCCCAAAAACCATTATCACACCTAATAAAGGTATTACTATTATATTGGTAATAAAAAAGAGTCCAGGAAATTGATGAAAATAATAAATGCTTAATGAAAGGGTACCAATTTGTGCTGCAAATGATACGGTTAAAATATCCCAAAAATATTTTGTTAATTTATTTTTGGGTTGGTATAGTAGGCTTAACATTGGCTGTAGCCAAATTATAAAAAAGAGCGCTAAATAGCTTAATTGAAATCCTACGTCAAATAGAAATGAAGGTTCAATAAGTAGAATTATTAGAATGGAAACGATTAAGGTATGATATATGTTTACGCTGCGCCTAAGATGATTTCCAATTGCAATAAAAGAGAACATAGTCACAGAACGTACCACTGATGGTGCTAGTCCAGCAAGTATACCAAATAAAATAAGTGATGTTAGTATAATAAATAGTTTTATCCACGAACCTTTTTTATTGTTTGGTATAGGTTTTAAAACCAATGTCATAAACATTAGTATGAAACCTATATGAAGTCCTGAAACGGATAAAATATGTACAGCACCTGCATATTGATAGTCTTTAATAATAGTAGGCGAGATTTCTTGTTGCTGCCCAAGTATAAGTGCCATGGCAACTTGAAGTTCTTCATCGTTAAAATTATGATGTTGTAAGTTTTTTAAAATGCGTGTTCTTAATGCATCCGAGTAATACCAAAGATCTTTTTTTAATTGTTTTGCAATTTTTATTTCGTCACTTGACGTGTACATTTGGCCATAAATATGTTTGTTTTCTAAATACTTTCCATAATCAAATTGATAAGGATTTTTGGGTGAAGTATTGCGATGTAATGAGGTTTTTAACTGCAGTAAGCTCCCGACTTCTAAGGCATTTTCGATACTATCATTATTGATGTTCAGTACTATTTTACCTGATTTATTTTCATTATTAATGTGGGTAATTATTGCCACATATCGATCACTAAATGAAGTTTTTTTTAATTTTTCTCTAATGATTAGTGTATAAGTTTTTTCTTGTTCGAATACATTTTTAACTTGTAAGTAGTGACTCTCCCTGAAACTATCAGAATGTATGCGTTGCGTTGAAACTCCAATTAATCCTGCTAAAAACAATATAATTATCCCAAATAATGGTGCTGCTTTTTTATTTTTTTTGAGAAAAAAGTATTGTGCTCCTATTCCAATAAGTGAAAGTAGTATAGCTACAAAAATATATTTTGTGGGTAAAAAAATATAATGAGACAAAATAAGTCCTATTATAAAACTAATTGTAACTTTTATCAGTGGGAAATGCAGCACTTTCATAACTCTAAAGTACACATTTTAAATAAGTAAGAACTATTTTTTAGTAAGAAAATTGTAAAATTAAAAAAGTCTATTGGCTTGAACAAAATTCTTTTTATAGTATGGCTCCTTGGTAGATGATACAATTACACCTTTTGAAGTAGAGGAGTGAATAAATTTTATTTCCTCATCATAGGTGTCAATTACAATGCCCACGTGATCTATTGAATTATTTTTGCTGTTAGAAAAAAATACTAAATCCCCTTTTTTGACTTTGTCTTTTTTTACATTAATTACTAGTCCAGTTTTGGACAATTGTAGAGAATTATGTGGCAAAATAATATCTTGCTGTTTAAATATGGTAATAATTAATCCAGAGCAGTCAAATCCTTTTGAACTAGTTCCTCCATATTTGTATGGAGCTCCAAGCTCTTTTGAGGCATTTTCTATTACTGATTGAAGTGTTTTTTCTATCTTTTTTTTATCTGATGTAGGTTTTATTTCTTTGTAGTCACTTTTGTTTGCCGTTGAAATATAATTTCTAGGTGCACAACTGTAACCCAAAATCACAATAACAGCAACTGTTATACTGCGTCGAAGTACTTGTTTTATTGGTATGTACGAAGTTTTAAAATTCAATTTAAAATAAATCATTTACAATTAAAGCTGCTGTTTTTTCACTGGCACCACGACCACCTAATTTGTTTTCAAGAAGTATGTATTTTTCTAAAATAGTATTGCGTTTTTCGGTTTTCAAGATTTTGTACAACTCTTCTTTGATGCGTTTGGAATTGCATTCATCTTGAATGAGTTCTGTAACTACCTCTTCGTCCATAATGAGGTTGACTAATGAAATGTATTTTAATGTTATGATTCTTTTTGCAATTTGATAAGATATCCAGTTGCCTTTATAGCATACTACTTCTGGTACTTTAAATAAAGCCGTTTCAAGTGTAGCCGTGCCTGAGGTTACTAAAGCGGCTGTTGCATTTTGTAATAATTCATAGGTTTTATTTGCTACAAACTGTATGTTACTTTGTGTAATAAATGGGGTGTAAAAAGAGAATTCCTGACTTGGAGCCCCAGCAATTACAAATTGATATTCAGGAAAATCATTAGAAACACTCAGCATTATTTGCAGCATTTTTGTAATTTCTTGTTTTCTACTCCCAGGAAGTATTGCTATGATCGGTTTATCGCTTAGGTTGTTTTCTTTTCTAAAATCTATTTCAGTAACATTCGATTTGTTGTGTATGGCATCTATTAGGGGATGTCCCACGAAATCAACAGGGTATTGGTGTTTTTCTTCGTAGAATTTTTTCTCAAAAGGTAATATAACATACATCTTATCAATGTCTCTTTTGATATCGGTAATTCTGCTTTCTTTCCAAGCCCATATTTGAGGAGAAATATAGTAATGTGTTTTGATTCCTAGTTTTTTAGCCCACTTTGCAATTCGGAGATTAAATCCAGGGTAATCTATAAAAATCAACACATCAGGTTGGAATTCCTGAATGTCCTTTTTACAAATGTTTATGTTGTTTAAAATCGTTTTTAAATTGAAGACTACCTCAATAAAACCCATAAATGCAAGCTCACGATAGTGTTTTACTAAGGTGCCACCTACATTCTCCATTAAATCACCTCCCCAAAAACGAATTTCTGCATGTGGGTCTTTTTTGAAAAGCTCTTTCATTAAGTTTGAGCCGTGTAAATCGCCAGAGGCTTCACCTGCAATTATGTAATATTTCATGGTTGTAAAAGCTAAATTTAAAAAACGAATTCTGTATTTATATTACTAAGGTTAAAATGGCTAAAGTAATTACTGAAAACACAATTCCCTGCGCGATTTTTTCTCTGTTTAATTTTAGAGCTACCCCAAATGCTCCTAGCGTTAATACACAGCCTAATGTGATTATTTTTCCAAGATTCCCTTGAGATTTTAAGATCTGAATGCCCGCGATAAATTGGTAATCTGTAAAAAAATAAATAAAAATAAAACTGCCTAAACTGGTAGTCAAAAGTCCTATTATAAATCCTATAAGTATGTCTCTACTATTCATTCCATGTAAAGGTGTTAAGTTGTTGAATGGCATGATGCGCTGTTAAATCAAATTGTACAGGTACTACTGATATGTATCCGTTTTTTAATGCCCACTCATCAGTATCTTCTCCATGATCTTGATTAACAAATTCTCCTGCAAGCCAGTAATAATCTCTACCCTGAGGTGTTTTGCGTTTGTCAAATTTTTCTACCCAAATGGCTTTTGCTTGTCGGCATACTCGTATTCCTTTTATGTTTTCTTCTTGTAGTTTTGGAAAATTAACATTCAGTAATACACCTTCGGGTAAGCCATTTTCAAGAACTTGTAGCGCAATCTTACGAATAAAGGTTTTGATGGCATCAAAATTTGCATTCCAATCATAATCCAAAAGAGAAAATCCTATAGCGGGTATACCTTCAATTCCCGCCTCCATGGCAGCACTCATGGTGCCTGAGTAGATAACATTGATGGAAGAATTTGAACCATGATTTACTCCAGATACGCAAAGATCTGGTTTTCTTTCTAAGATTTCATTTACGGCAAGTTTAACACAATCTACTGGAGTTCCAGAACAACTGTATTCTAAAAAGGGGTCGGTATCTTTGGATATTTTATTTAGGTATAAAGTGCTGTTTATGGTAATGGCATGTCCCATAGCACTTTGAGGTTTATCTGGTGCAACAACAACAATTTCGCCAATTTCTTGCATTACAGCTATTAAAGCTCTCAACCCAGGTGCCGAAATGCCATCGTCGTTTGTAATAAGTATTAGTGGCTTGTTTTTTTTCATTTACTTAAAATTAAAAAAAAGAATATTAATTTATATTAATAACAAATGTACTGACTGAAATTGGTAAAAACTGAACTAAATGTAAAAATTTAATATCAATTGAACTTTCATTTCATTAAAATAAAACATTTTATATCTTTAACAAAAATTTATGGCATCATGTCTTTATATGGCATGGTTTTTACCGTATCTTAGAATAAAAAAATTCATGAATACTATTCTTCACTTTATGAAAAGAAATTATAAAATATTAATTGTTGTCGCATGTATTTCGATGGCTTTATTTGCATTTAATATCAAGAGCTCAAAAAGTAATGATCCTGAAAAAGATAAATTACTGTTAGAATTATTGACATTTGTTATTGAGAAAGGACATTATAGCCCTGCAACAATTGATGATAATTTTTCCAAGGGCATTTACAAGGATTACATTGTAGCATTAGATCCTTCAAAACGATTTTTCTTGCAATCTGATATTGATGAGTTTTCAAAATTTGAACTGCTGTTAGACGATCAATTATTGAACAAAGATTTAAGTTTTTTTAATCTTACCTACGATCGTTTGATCAAAAGGATGAACGAGAGCACTAAAATTTACAAATCAGTGCTTAGTAAACCGTTCAATTATGAAACTGATGAGAGTTTCAATGTTGACTATGAAAAAGCACCATATTCTAAAAATCTTACCGAATTAAATGATAAATGGAGAAAACAAATCAAGTTGTCAACCCTTTCCTCATTGGTTGATAAACAAAGATTAGAAGAAGATAAGAAGAAAAATGACGCTAAGTATGTAGTGAAATCTTTTGAAGCATTAGAGAAAGAAACGAGAGAAAGTTCTTTAAAATCTCTTGATGAGTACTTCAGTTTTATAAAAGATTTAGATCGTAATGATTGGTTTTCAGTTTACATAAATGCAATCACAGGTCGTTTTGATCCTCATACTAATTATTTTGCTGCTGAAGAAAAAGAACGTTTTGACGTAAGTATTAGTGGAAAGTTAGAAGGTATTGGAGCAAGATTACAAAAGAAAAATGATCTTACTGAAATATCTGAACTTATATCTGGTGGGCCTGCTTGGAGAGGAAAACAATTAGAATCAGGTGATCTAATTATGAAAGTTGCTCAAGGTGATGGCGAGGCAGTTGATGTTGTAGGAATGCGTCTTGATGATGTGGTTAAAAAAATTAAAGGACCAAAAGGTTCTGAAGTGCGTCTTACGATTAAAAAAGTGGACGGAACTATTAAAATTGTTTCTATCATTCGTGATATCGTTGAAATTGAAGAAACATACGCGAAGTCAAGTGTAGTTGAGAAAAATGGATTAAAATATGGTGTTATTTATTTGCCGAAATTTTATATCGATTTTGAAAATCCAGATGGTAGAGATGCTGGTAAAGATATAGCTCTTGAAGTAGACCGTTTGAAAAATGCAGGTGTTAGCGGAATCGTATTAGATGTTAGAGATGATGGAGGTGGATCGCTATCTACGGTTGTTGATATTGCAGGATTATTTATTGAGCAAGGTCCAATTGTTCAAATTAAATCGGCTGGACGTAAAAAAGAGGTTTTGTATGATAAGGATCCTAAAATTGAATGGGATGGTCCTCTTGTAATTATGGTGAATAGCTTTTCTGCTTCGGCTTCTGAGATTCTTGCTGCTGCAATTCAAGATTACAAACGAGGAATTGTAATAGGAAGTAAACAAACGTATGGTAAAGGTACTGTTCAAAATGTATATGATTTGAATACGCTTGTTCGTAATAGCGCAGTGGGAGATTTAGGAGCTATTAAAACTACTACTCAAAAATTTTATAGAATTAATGGAGGATCTACGCAACTAGAGGGTGTACATAGTGATATTGTAATGCCGGATCGCTATTCTTATTTAAAAATGGGTGAAAGGGATATTGACAACGCTATGCCTTGGGATAAAATTGACCAAACTAGTTATCAATTATGGAGTGATAATTCTAATTTTGGCCAAGTAATAATGAATAGTAAAAATAGAATTACTCAAAGCCCACAATTTCAATTGATCGAAGATAATGCAAAATGGATCGATGGCCGTAGTGAGGAAAATATTTATAGTTTAAATATTACTAAATTTAAAATTGCTCAAGCTCAAATTGAGGAAAAAGCAAAAAAGTATAAATCAATTGTTGATTACAAGAATGATTTAAGATTCAGTTCTTTACCACATGAAATAGAAGCTATGAATCAAGATAGTTCTTTGAAAGAAAAAAGAGCGAGATGGCATGAAGCATTGTCGAAAGATATCTATGTAGAAGAAGCTTTGAATGTATTAGATGATTTACAATCTAAAGCTTTTACTAACAAAGTGTTACCAGTTAAGGTAAAAAAAGATAAGCTTGTAAAGTCATAATTTGATGATAACCATTCCAAAACGCTCAAAAGTAATTTTGAGCGTTTTTTTTTATGTTCTCTTTTTAATATTTCCCTATCTTTATTTCAATAATTTTTTTAACGTTATCTAAGTTATATGAGTTTTAATAGAAGCAAAATAGTAGTAGGGTGTACTGTAATGATTGCAACACTTTTTTCTTGTAAAAAGGATATATCAAATACCCAAAAAGGTTTTGTGCCAATCGCAAATGAAAAGAGCGAATATGTAAACGGGAGTATACCTGAGGGTAGAAACCAAACAGAATTGCGTCTTACTACAAATGATTTATTACCAATATCGACGACGAATACAATTGTAAAGCACAATTATTATTCTCTTTCTTATAATGAAAATTATGAACAAGCAGAGTGGGTGGCTTATGAATTAAAGAAAGATTACATAAAGAACAATAACTTTAAACGCCCCTATTTTATTGAGGATGCTAAGGTTATAACAGGTTCTGCTGATTGGAGGAATTACAAGAATTCTAATTATGATAAAGGGCATCTGTGCCCAGCAGGAGACATGGAATTTTCAATGTCAGCGTACAATGATACTTTTTTGACCTCAAATATAGCTCCTCAGGATAAGAAATTCAATAACGGTATTTGGAATAGATTAGAGCAAAAAGTTAGGTATTGGGCAGTGAAAGAGAATGGTGTGTATGTAGTGACAAGAGGAGTTTTAAACAATTCCTTAAAAACTATTGGAAAAGAAAAGGTCGCTGTGCCTCAATATTTTTATAAAATATTAATGAATCGCTCTGGAAATAGAGTGAAAATGATAGGTTTTTTAATGTCTAATCAACCAAGTGATGAACCATTATACAAATTTGTAGTCTCTGTAGATGCAATAGAAAAACTCACGGGAATTAACTTCTTCCCTCAATTAGATTATCATTTAGAAAATCAATTAGAAGCTAACAAGGATTATAAAGATTGGAGTTTTAACTAAATCTACTACTACACATTCGATAAGGATTAAGTTAATAGTTTTAAACGTAAGCAACAATTACCATTCATTCACTTTATTCGCATCCATTTTGATGAAAATAAACAGTAGTATTGTAAAGCCCCATAGCCCTGATCCTCCGTAGGAGAAAAAAGGTAATGGTACACCAATTGTTGGGAATATTCCAGATACCATAGCAATATTTACAAAGAAGTGCGTAAATAAAATACCCGCTACGCAATACCCATAAACCCTACTAAACTTGGTTTTTTGCCTTTCGGCTAAATATATAATTCTAAGAAACAATCCTGCAAATAGCGCTATTACTACTAGTGATCCTGCAAACCCCCATTCTTCGCCAACTGTTGTGAAAATATAATCGGTATGTTGTTCTGGTACAAAGCCACCTTTTGTTTGTGTGCCTTCTAGAAAACCTTTTCCCAGCCAACCACCAGAACCGATCGCTATTTTTGATTGATTGGTATTATAGCCCGAATCTTTTAAATCTATTGCTTTGCCTAGTAGAATATTAAAACGATCCCTGTGATGCTGTTTAAAGACATTATTGAAAATATAATCAACAGAAAATATAAAACCAGTTATCAGTACAAACAAGATACTACTTAGTATTACGTTTCTATCTGCTAATCTTGATCTATAATGAACTAAAACAATAACAAGTAAAGCTGTCAAAACAACGTAAATAGGCTCAATTACTAATGTGAGTACAAATAATAAAATGGTTATGAAACCCGTCCAAACATACCAGGATGGCAAACCTTCTCTATACAGTACAATAATAAAAATACTATATATTAAAGCGCTACCAGGATCTGGTTGCGGAAGTATAAGAAGTACAGGTAAAAGTATTATAGCTAGTGCTTGAATTTGTCTATTTGGATCTTTTAAATTGATTTGAGAATCGCTTAAAAACTTTGCTAAGGCTAGTGAGGTAGCTGCTTTTGCAAACTCTGAGGGTTGAATTGTAAAACTTCCTATTGCATACCAACACCTTTGGCCAGCTATGGTTTTCCCAAATAAAAATAGACCAGCTAATGATAAAAGTGCTACAATAAAAATGATACTAGAATATTTTTCATAAAACTTACCATCAACAGATACAACAATAAAGATTAATGGGATAGTAAATAAAATGAATATCAATTGCTTCTCATAAGTGTCTTGCATAGACGATAATGAGGAGGAATAAATATTCAACCAACCTAATAGTACTAGCACCGTATAAATAATGATGCTGATCCAGTCAATATTATTTGTTATACTTTGGTTTTTCATTAGATTGAGAAGCTAGTTTTTTTTCTTTAATGGTATCAGTAGTCAACGGAACTTTTTTAGGTGTTCCTGTCTTTAATTTTTGTAACGAATCTGCTATTTTTAATTGCAGTTTAACGGTTTCCGAAAGTCCACCTAATTTGGCGTAACGACCTTGTAAACTGGTTGCTAGAATTCTTTTTTCAAGATCTACACGTGTGATTTTGTGTCTAAGGTATTTTTCAATCATCAAACTCGCAATCGGACCTGCAATAGTAGCACCATATCCTCCATTTTCTACCATTACTGCTATGGCAATTTTCGGGTTGTTCATTGGAGCAAATGCTACAAATATGGAATGGTCTTCCATTTTTACTTTTATACCGCCAATTCTAGTGGAGTTTTCCGCGGTACCTGTTTTTCCGCATATTTCAATTCCCTCCACTCGAAGTCCTCTCGCGGTACCTAGGTTGTAAACATCAAATAAACCGCTTATGATAGGTTTGAAAAACTTTTTATCAATTGTTGTGGTATGTTTAGTAGTGAACTTACTTTCAATTGGGACACCTTCTATTTTTTTTATGATGTGAGGCGTGTAATAATATCCTTCATTAGCTACTGTTGCCATCATATTTGCTAGTTGAATAGGGGTCATCAATACTTCTCCTTGTCCAATAGCGTTGGATACAATTGCAGTACTTCTCCAGCCACCATTTGGGTACATGCGTTTGTATGTTTTTGAGGTTGGTACCAATCCTCTTTTGCCAATAGGTAAATCATAACCCATAAATTGGCCTAAACCAAAACTTTTAAGGTGATTGCTCCAAACGTCAACTGCATAGGCAGGTTTAGCATACTTATTGATGGTTTTCATATAAGCAGTTGCAAAATAAGAGTTGCAAGACTCAAAAATTCCTCTATGCAATTGAAGCGCGCCTCCATGACAGTGGCATCCCATAAACCTACCTCTAGCATAGCTAAAACCTCGATTACAAAATACGGTCGTATTGTAGTCAATTACGCCTTCCTGTAAAGCAACTAGCCCTGTTAAAATCTTGAATGGCGAACCAGGGGGGTATTCAGCTAGTAAACCACGATCATATAATGGTTTAGCAATAGAGTCTCGGTATAATTTTGTGTAATTTTTTGAGCGTTGTCTACCTACTAGAATTCCGGGATCGTAAGATGGAGCTGTTACAAGTGCCAAGATTTCACCAGATTTAGGTTCAATGGCAACAATTCCACCTCTTTTATTAATCATTAACTCTTCTCCGTATTTTTGGATTTCGGCATCAATAGTAAGGTTAATATCTTGTCCTTGAACGGCTATAGTATCATACTTACCTGCTTTGTAGGGTCCTATTTCACGGTTGTGCTTGTCTTTTTGAAGATATTTTACACCTTTAATACCACGTAATAAATCTTCATAACTTTGTTCTACGCCTTGTTTTCCAATTAAATCTCCGCTGTTGTAATACGGATTTTTTTCAATTAGTTTTTCATTTACTTGTGTGATAAAGCCAAAAATATTGGCGCCAAAATTCACTTCATAATCTCGAAGAGAACGTTTTTGAAAGTAAAACCCCTCGTATTTTCGTATCTTTTCCTGAAAAGCAGCAAACTCATTTTTATTTAATTGCGATAAAAAAACAGAAGGCAACCTTGGGCTGTAAACAGTTGCTTTTTCAATTTTTTTTATGAAATCTTCTTTTGTAATGTTCAGTAATTGGCAAAACTCTAGTGTATCAGTTTTCTTTACCTCTCTGGGAATAACCATAATGTCATAAGAGGCTTGGTTAGCTACAAGTAGTTTTCCGTTACGATCATAGATATAACCTCGTTCAGGATACTCGTATTTCTTTTTAATGGCGTTGTTTTCTGATTCTAATTTTAAGGTTTCATCAACTACTTGTAAATAAAAAATCCTTACAACCAATAATAGCGTAGCAATGGTTATTAGGCCGGGCAAAAGTGCTTTTCTCATCTTTTATTAGGCTTGATTAGATAAATAATTATGATGCAAATAATTATTGTAAAGATGGTACTCAATAACACAGTAAGTAATGTGTCTAAGATAAAACTCAACTGAAAGGCTTCTAATAAAAATAATGTAAAATGATGTATGACAACCGATAGTAAGATAAATGTAAAACGTTGTGGGGTAAGTACCTCATTTAATTTTATGGTTTGGTATTCATAACTTAATCCAAATGCAAATTTAAAAAGAGTAGGTCTTACGTAAGCTAGTAATATGCAAGCTGTGGCATGTGTTCCTCCAGAATTACTAAAAAGATCCATGATGATGCCCAATAAAAAACTAGATGCCAGCAAGGCAGATTTGTTTCCATTTACAGGATACAAAATGATAAACAATACATAAGGAAACGGACTAACATAGCCCAGTAAATTCATATTGTTGAACACAATTATCTGAAGTGCTAATAAGAGAATAAATCGAAATGTGTTGACAAACAAGGTGCTATTCATCTTTTTCTCTTTTTTCTAAATTAGTAATCTCTTCCTTGTCCTTACTTTTAATAATATATACATGACCTATATTAGTCATGTCATTAAATAACTTTACGTCAAGTGTATAAAAGTTAGTTTGTGTGTCTCTGTAAATTTTTGAAATAGTACCAATATTTATATTCTCAGGAAAAATCACAGATTGACCACCAGTTACTATCGTATCGCCTATTTTTATCATTGCTAGTCTTGGTAGATCAGTCAGTTGAACAAATCCAGTACTTTTTCCGTTCCAATTTAATGACCCAAAGTGGTTTGACTTCTTAATCTTAGCATTAATTTGCGATCGTTTATTCAAGATAGAAATTACGGTCGCATAATTTTTTGAGGTGTTTTCTACAATTCCTACAATTCCTAAACTGTTGATCACGCCCATGTCAGGTTTTACTCCATCTAGCTCCCCAGAGTTTATAGTGAGGTAGTTTTCATATACATTATAAGAGTTGTGAATGACTTTAGAAACTAAAATATCACCAGGTTTTACACCTTTCAAACTGTCCATTAATTTTACGTTAGCGGTATCTTTTTTATTAAATAGTAAGCTTTTAAGGGTTGCATTTTCTTGTGCCAATGCGTCATTTTGAGCTTTTAAATTCAAATATTCATTGACATTGTTTATTTTTTCATAAACGCCACCACTCAAAAAATTAGCAGAACTTATTATTTTACTTCTATGAAAAGAGTGTGATTGAATAGTCAAGGAAAGTGATATACCCAAAAGCAGCAAAAACAGCAATCGGTTGCTGTTTTTAAAAATAAAATTAAAAATTTGCTGCATTTTCTTAAATGAATTATTTTAAAGTAAATTGAAACAAAAACTAAATCCTAATTATTAATTTAATTGGTAAGCCTATCTAGGATTTAGTTTTAAATGTTTTAATTATTTAATAAGTATACTTTTAAATTTAACTATGTTTTTCAAGGCCATACCAGTACCTCTTACAACAGCTCTCAAAGGATCTTCTGCTATATAAACCGGTAAATCTGTTTTTTGAGAAATTCTTTTGTCAAGACCTCGTAGCATTGATCCACCACCTGCAAGATAAATACCTGTATTATAGATATCAGCTGCTAATTCTGGCGGTGTTTGAGACAAAGTTTCCATTACGGCATCCTCAATTCTTTGAATAGATTTGTCTAATGCTTTTGCAATTTCTCTATAAGACACTTCTACTTGTTTTGGTTTACCAGTTAATAAATCTCTTCCTTGAACAGACATATCCTCTGGAGGTGTTTCAAGATCTTCGATTGCGGCTCCAATTTGGATTTTTATTTTTTCGGCTGTACTTTCTCCCACAAATAAATTGTGTTGTGTACGCATGTAGTATACAATATCATTTGTAAAGACATCACCAGCAATTTTTACGGATTTGTCACATACAATTCCGCCAAGAGCGATAACTGCAATTTCAGTAGTACCACCACCTATATCAACAATCATGTTTCCTTTTGGTTGCATAATATCAATACCAATACCTATTGCGGCTGCCATTGGTTCGTGAATCAAGTATACTTCTTTACCATTTACGCGCTCACAAGATTCTTTTACAGCACGCATTTCCACCTCAGTAATTCCAGATGGTATACATACTACCATGCGAAGTGCTGGAGTAAACATTCGTTTTTTTAATGCAGGTATGCTTTTTATAAACATACTGATCATTTTCTCTGAAGCATCAAAATCAGCAATTACACCATCTTTCAAAGGTCTTATTGTCTTAATGTTTTCATGCGTTTTACCTTGCATCATATTGGCCTCTTTACCAACAGCAATGATTTTTCCAGAAATTCTATCGCGTGCTACTATCGAAGGGCTGTCAATTACTACTTTATCATTATGTATGATTAAAGTGTTTGCGGTACCAAGGTCTATCGCAATATCCTCGGTCATGAAATCAAAAAATCCCATAAGTTTTTTAAGGGTTAAAAGTTATATAAAAATGCCAGACAAAGTTAAACAAATTAATGTTTAAAATGACGCGTTCCTGTAAATACCATTGCAAGATTATTTTCATTGCAATAATTAATGCTTAATTCATCTTTAATAGATCCTCCAGGCTGAATAACGGCTGAAATACCTGCCTCTTTTGCTAATGCTACACAATCCGGAAACGGAAAAAAAGCATCACTCGCCATTGAGGCACCTTGTAAATCGAATCCGAAATTTTTAGCTTTTTCAACAGCTTGCATCAAAGCATCAACTCGAGAGGTTTGTCCTGTACCCGAAGCAATAAGTGTACCGTTTTTTGCAAATACAATTGTGTTTGATTTCGTGTTTTTACAAATTTTAGAAGCAAAAATTAAATCTTTAATTTCTTGCTCAGTAGGCGCTGTATTGGTAACGGTTTTTAGATCCTCTTTAGTATCTGTGATGTTGTTTCTTTCTTGAATTAATAATCCGTTTAAACACGTACGAACTTGTTTTTGAGGCAGAGCTATTTCGTTTTGGATTAAAATAATTCGGTTTTTCTTTTCCTGTAGAATGCTAAGCGCTTCATTATCATATTCAGGAGCTATTACCACCTCGCAAAATAAAGAGTTGATTTCTTGAGCGGTTGCTACATCTATTTTTGTATTCGAAATTAATACACCACCAAAAGCTGATGTTGGGTCACATGCTAAAGCTGAAATATAGGCGTCATGTATTGTTGTTCTCGTTGCCAGTCCACAAGCGTTATTGTGTTTTAAAATGGCAAAAGTTGGACCATCATTTTTGAATTCATGTATCAAATTAACGGCTGCATCTACATCTAGTAAATTGTTATAAGAAAGTTCTTTTCCATGAACTTTTTTAAACATCGCATCAAAATCACCGAAGAAAAATCCCTTTTGATGTGGGTTTTCCCCGTATCTTAATACTTGACCATCTGCAATACTTTCCTTGTAAATGGTTTCGTCAGTGTTGAAATAATTAAAAATTGCACCATCATAATGCGAAGATACGTGGAATGCTTTGGTAGCAAATAATTTACGATCCTCTAGTGTTGTAGCTCCGTTTTGTTTAGTGATGGTCTCTAAAAATAAACTGTATTGCTCCATTGACGAAACGATAACGGTATCTTTAAAATTTTTAGCTGCGGCGCGAATTAATGATATTCCGCCGATATCTATTTTTTCAATGATATCAGCCTCACTAGCTCCTGAAGCTACGGTTTTTTCAAATGGGTATAAATCAACAATAACAAGGTCTATTTGTGGAATGTCAAATTCTTTCATTTGTTGCACATCACTCTCATTATCCTGACGGTTTAGTATCCCGCCAAAAACTTTTGGGTGTAATGTTTTTACTCTACCACCCAAAATAGAAGGGTAAGAGGTAACGTCTTCTACAGGAATTACTGGGATTCCAAGATTTTTTATAAAATCTTCAGTTCCACCAGTAGAATAAATTGTAACATTTTGACTGTTTAGTTGTCTAACGATTGGCTCTAATCCTTCTTTGGAAAAGACAGAGATTAATGCTGATTGGATTTTTTTTGTTGTGCTCATTATGTAGTTATAGTTATGAGGTGCAAAAATAGTTTTTTAATGTTAAAATTAAGCCATTTGAAAATGAGATAATTTTAATTTGTAAATCTCTTTTTTAGAGTTTACATTAAAATGAAAGAATTCATGTAACCTTTCTTATTTTTATTAGGTTTTTGAATATTATTTATAGATTTTTACTTAACACAATACACATTATATGTTAGTTTACCTTAGATTGTTACGAGAAAGTTTTGGATTTGCGATGAGTGCCTTGCGCAACAATAAATTGAGAACCTTACTTTCGTTATTGGGTGTTACCATTGGAATTTTCTCAATCATTGCAATTCTAGCTGCGGTAGATTCACTAGACAAAAAAATTAAAAAAGATTTAAGTAGTTTAGATAAAAATACGATTTATCTAATGCGTTTTTCTTTTGGTCCTTCCGAAATACCTCAATGGAAAAGAGAGCAATTTCCAGATGTGAAATATGATGAATACGAATATTTGAAAAGTTCGATGAATGATTTAGATCAAATGGCTTTTCAGTTTTTTGTTGGAAGAGAATCCTTAAAATTTGAATCGGAATCTGTAAGTGATGTTAATGTTGTCCCGGTATCTCATGAGTTTATTGATATACAAGGTCTTGAGTTTGATAAAGGAAGGTTTTACAACGAATCTGAATCTAATTCTGGAGCGGCAGTAATCGTTTTAGGTTATGATATTGCTCAGAGTCTTTTCGGTGAAAGCGAACCAATTGGAAAAAATTTACGATTGTATGGACAAAGATTCACCGTAATTGGTATGCTCAAAAAACAAGGTGCTGGAATGTTTGGGGACAGTAATGATACCTCCGTGTTTATACCGGTTAATTTTTTAAGACGTATGTATGGCGATAACAATAATGGGATGACTCCAGTAATCCTTGTAAAGCCAGAAAAAGGAGTTGATATGGATGCTTTTAAAGCTGAACTTGCTCAAAAACTTAGGAGTTTTAGAGGTATGAAAGTAGATGAAATAGATAACTTTTTTGTCAATGTACTTTCGGGATTTACAGATTTACTAGACGGAATTATTGGTGCAATGCGCGGTGGAGGTGTACTGATTAGCTTTTTCTCGTTTTTAGTAGGTGGATTTGGGGTGGCTAATATTATGTTTGTTTCTGTAAAAGAGCGTACCAATTTAATTGGGATTCAGAAATCATTAGGCGCCAAAAACAGATTTATACTTTTTCAATTTTTATTTGAAGCTATTATTCTATGCGTAATAGGGGGAACTATCGGTTTGATAATTGTGTGGTTGCTGTCTATATTACTGACAAATGTATTGGATTTTGAATTTGTTTTAAGTTTTTGGAATATTCTAATAGGTTCTGGATTATCCATTGTTGTTGGGGTAATTTCGGGAATTCTACCAGCTATTTCGGCTTCAAAATTAGATCCTGTTGAGGCTATTCGCACAGGTATGTAAAAGGTTCTTTCTAATTTTTAAAGGTTTAATAGTTATAAAAAAAGCAGCTTCTCAATTAAGAGAAGCTGCTTTTTTTATTTTAATGAATCAAAAAGTATTGAATAATATTCAGCCTATACTTTGGATTTCAATTTATCGTACAGGATTATTTTGAATCAAATCTATATACAAGTTGATCTTGTCTTTCAATTCTTTTCTTGGAGTAATAAAATCTAGGAATCCGTGCTCAAGAAGAAATTCAGCAGTTTGAAAACCTTCTGGTAAATCTTTTCCAGTGGTGTCTCTTACAACTCTAGGACCTGCAAAACCTATCAATGCACCTGGCTCAGCGATGTTAATGTCACCTAGCATAGCGTATGAAGCTGTAGTTCCTCCGGTAGTTGGATCGGTACATAATGAGATATAGGGTAATTTTGCTTCAGCAAGTTGTGCCAATTTTACAGATGTTTTTGCTAATTGCATTAAAGAGTAAGCAGCTTCCATCATTCTGGCTCCACCTGATTTTGAAATCATCAAAAACGGCATTTTGTTTTTGATAGCGTGATCTATACCTCTAGCAATTTTTTCGCCTACAACAGCTCCCATAGATCCGCCAATAAAAGCAAAATCCATACAGCAAATTACTAAATCTTTACCTTTAGATTTCCCAACGCCTGTGCGTACGGCATCTTTAAGTTTGGTTTTATCCATGACATCTTTCAATCGATCGGCATACTTTTTTGTATCCACAAAATGAAGAGGGTCTTTTGAAGTCATGTTTTTGTCTAATTCAACAAATTCATTGTTGTCAAACAAAATTTGAAAATACTCAGCGCTACCTATTCTTACGTGAAAACCATCTTCTGGACTTACAAATAAGTTGCGAGCAAGTTCATCTGCATCAATAATTTTTCCTGTAGGAGATTTATACCAAAGCCCTTTTGGAATGTCCATTTTGTCTTCAGTAGCAGTTGTAATCCCTTTTTCTTTTCTTTTAAACCAAGCCATATTTATTGTTTTTGTTGTTTCAGGTTTAAAGTTTAAAGTTTTGAAACTTTAAACCTGAAACTTTAAACTTTTTATTATAATGTATTCACGTTGTTCAAGTCAGCAAATGCTTGTTCCAATCTTGTATTGAAAGTGATTTCGCTTTCACGCAACCATTTTCTTGGATCGTAATGTTTTTTATTTGGAGCGTCAGCGCCTTCTGGATTACCAATTTGTGTTTTTAGATAATCAATATTTTTAATCATATAATCACGAATGCCCTCTGTAAAAGCAAATTGCAAATCAGTGTCAATATTCATTTTGATAACACCATAGCTAATTCCCTCTCTAATTTCTTCAAGTGTAGATCCTGATCCACCGTGGAAAACAAAATCAACGGGGTTGTGACCTGTGTTGAATTTATTTTGAACAAAATCTTGAGAATTCTTTAAGATTTTTGGAGTTAATTTTACATTTCCTGGTTTGTATACACCGTGTACATTTCCAAAAGCGGCTGCAATTGTAAAACGAGGACTTATTTTAGATAGTTCTTCGTATGCATAAGCAACTTCTTCAGGTTGAGTGTATAATTTTGAGCTATCTACATCAGAGTTATCCACACCGTCTTCTTCACCACCTGTAATACCTAGTTCAATTTCAAGAGTCATCCCCATTTTGCTCATTCGCTCTAAATAGCCTTTGCAAATTTCGATGTTTTCTTCAATTGGCTCCTCAGATAAATCAATCATGTGTGATGAATACAGAGGTTTTCCTGTTTTTGCAAAATGTGCTTCTGATGCGTCTAATAAACCATCAATCCAAGGCAATAATTTTTTTGCGCAATGGTCAGTATGTAAAATTACCGTTGCACCATAGGCTTCAGCTAGTGTATGAATGTGCAAAGCACCAGCAATTCCACCAGCAATGGCTGCCTTTTCTCCAGCATTAGATAATCCTTTACCAGCATTAAACTGTGCTCCACCATTAGAAAACTGAATGATTACGGGAGCATTTAGTTTAGCGGCTGTTTCAAGAACGCTATTTATTGTATTTGAGCCAGTTACGTTTACTGCAGGCAATGCAAATCCTTTTTCTTTAGCATAGTTAAAGATTTCTTGAACTTGATCTCCTGTTGCTACTCCTGGTTTTATGTTGTGTGCCATAGTGTTATTATTAAGTAATTTTTTTAGTTTTTAGTTCTGCAAAAATAGGAATTAAATAGTATTAGAACGGATAATTTATACCAAAATTTAAAACGGAGTTCGTAAAGTTGTACTCTCTAAACCATCTTTTATTTGTTTCATTGGCTGGGTTATAGGTTTTAAAACCCAAATCAAAACGGATAACAAAAAAACTCAAGTCATATCTAAGTCCAAAGCCAGAGCCTATTGCGATGTCCTTAAAATCTCGGTAACTGGTAAACGTAGATTTCTCATCTTCAACATTATCTAGTGCGTTCCAGATGTTTCCGGCATCTGCAAATAAAGCACCTTTTAAATCGCCAAGAACTTTAAATCGAAATTCACCGCTTATGGCAATTTTCATATTGGCTTCATTAAAATCATTTACCGCTCCACTGCTTCCTGGTCCAAGTGCATAGGGTTGCCAAGCTCTATTATCATTTGATCCTCCCGAAAAATAACTTCGTGAAAATGGGATATTGTCAGAGTTGCCAAAGGGAATAGCAATACCAAAAAAAGATCGAAATGCAATTACTTTATCTTTTGTAAGTTCCCAATGTTTGATGTAATCAAACTCAGTTTTAATGTATTCTGAATACTCTAGATTAAAGATTTCATAGTTGCCATTAGAATTTCTTTTTTGTTTTGTTGAAGATGCAAATGCAGACAATAATGTACCTGCAGATTCAATTTTGGTTTTAAATAAATAAAAGGTATTGTCAGTTATATCTTTCTTAGTAGTTTTTGAAAAAGTAAAATTTGTAGCTAGAATAAAATCATTTTCAGTTAATCTTTGTCTTCTTTCTTCAATGCTTTTTACAGATTGAAAATCAGTAGGTTCTATAGGTTTTAAAAATGTGCCACTATTACTCAATACATCATTTGTAAATCCCGAAGTTCCTCTTTCAATAAGAAGATTTTTTGATGTTGGGTTATCGTAATAAGTACTATTGGTGTTGTATTCTTTACTAATGTTATTTAAAGCATTATAGGATGATTTGTAAACATTGAAATAATTTTGAGAATTTAAATTTCGTACAAATTGTGTGTTGAGCAAATCAAATCGTGCTGTATTGTTTTTTTGTGGAGTCCAATTGTAAGATAGTGTACTCGTAAAGTTTTCTTTATCAAGTCCAATGTTTTGTTGCTTAGCAAAACCTACCGTAATCAATGTTGAAGGAATCATGCTTTTTGGGATGATTTTTTCGGTTCTGAAAGGCATAAAAATCCTTGGGATATTTAGTTTTAGATCTAAACCATATTCAGATACATTGAAAAAATTATTATTCGGATTAGCTAAATCTCGAGAGGAGCCAATGTTGCCGCGCACTGCCAGTTCTAATGTTTCGGCACCATTAAATACGTTGCGCACAGTTTCAGAGATACTAACCCCAACACCAAAATCTTGAATGTTAGAATGTGTCACATCAAGAGTGGTACCAAAACTATATTTTTTTCGTGGTGTCAAGAATACTTTAGCAATAAGAGAATGCGCAGTAGTATCTCTCTTATCAACCTCATATTGTATAGAGGGATAATTAAAGATTTTAAGATTGTTCAAATAGCGTGTTGTCAGTACGGTTTTGTTATCGGCATACAATCCTCCTTTTGTTATAAAAAGTGCATTAGTTATGGCTTTTGGTTTGTATTTAAGTTTGTTTTGACTGTAAATTGTAAAGCCATTATACGTCACGCTGTCTTTGATTTGAAACGAATTCAAATTAGGGCTGTAATCCGAAAATATTTTTACATCACTAATTTTATATAGCTTAAACGGTTCCGTTTTAGTGCTGTCATTCATTTGGTATGAATAATTTGCAACCAATAAATTGATGTTTGCTTTATTGACTTTTTTTATAGTATCTACATCAAATGTGATATAATTTGGCTGGAAATAATAAGCGCCATTGTTTCTAAAATGAGTTGTGATTCTGTTTTTTTCATTTTCAAAATCCACTGTCTTATACGTATTGCCAGCTTTAATGAAGCTTGCGCTTTTTATAGAAGTATATAAAGAATCTAGTGCAGGTGTTAATATTGTTGTTTTTATAGTATCCAGAGTATATTCTGAACCAGATATAATATTGTATTTAATTTTCCCTTTTTTTCTTTCAAGTGTGTCAATAACATATGATGCGTTTACATTGAAGAAGCCGTTATTAAAAAAATAATATTTCAATCTGAATAACGATTTATCTGCTTTTTCTTTGTCTAAAATAACGGGCGCCTCTCCGGTAGTTTTTAAAAAATCATGAATGCCATGGTACCAGAAAGATTTACCTAATCGGTCAACTTGTTTTGCAGAAAGCCATTTTGATTTACGATTGTACTTGTTGGGATTATTGGTAAATTTAGCTTGATAAGTTGAATCAGGATTTAAATTTGCAATAGAGTATAAATTAAGTCTTAATCGGTATCCTAGTAAGGTGCTATTTGGTTTTTGATACAATTGATTGAAAATAGTTTCATCAGAAACATTTTTATCATTCACCGTTATTTCATTCTTTGTAAGCAATAATTTGCCCTCAGGAACTCTTTTTACAGCGTTACAGGCACAAATAAGTATTGCAATTAGAATAAATGCAGTTATTTTTGTAGAAATTTTTTTCAAGAGGTCTTAATATATTTAATTCAAAAGTACATTTTTTTATGGTTAGTAAAAACCAAATAAAACTTATAACGAGTTTACAGCAAAAAAAATATAGAATAGCCCATCAATTATTTTTTGCCGAAGGGGTAAAGGGTGTTCAAGAGCTAATAGATTCAAATTTTGAGTTAGTTCATTTGTATACTACCTTAAATGATTTTGAAAATGTTTCTCCTGCCATAAGAACGATGTTACAAGATCAAGACTTGAAGAAAATCTCAGCGCTAGCTACTCCTAATTCTTGTTTAGCAGTATTTAAAATGCCCATAGAAAAAGAAATTAAAACCTCGGGTTTGATTTTGGCATTAGATACTATTAGAGATCCAGGAAATCTGGGAACTATTTTAAGATTGTGTGATTGGTTTGGAATTCAACAAGTACTTTGTTCAAAAGAAACAGTTGATCTTTATAACCCAAAGGTGGTTCAAGCCACAATGGGATCTATTTCAAGAGTAAATGTGAATTATGTTGACTTGAATTTGTTCTTATCTCAAACGCAATTACCAGTTTACGGAACATTCATGAATGGCGAAAACATTTATCAAAGTGCCTTGCCTAAACAAGGTATCATAGTAATGGGTAATGAGGCTAATGGAATATCACAAGAAATAGAATCTAAAATTACAAGTAGACTCACAATACCAAGATTTGGAGCTGTACAAAAAACAGAAAGTCTTAATGTAGCAACGGCTACAGCAATTGTTTTGAGTGAATTTTGTAGAGGCTAATAAGAGACTTTTGGGCTTGAAGTTTTTTTAATGAAATGTAAAATTGATTAAAATTGCTCGAGACTTCAACGATTCAATATTACTAGTCCACGGGCTATTTGGGTCATTGTCTCTAATTAACTCATCGTTAATTCCAAAAACACCTCGAATGGAAGGGGAGAAGATAAAGTATTCTGAAAATACATCAATCCCAAATCCTAATTCGTAATTTGTAGTCCAGCTTTTTACCCTAAACCGTTGCTGTAAGTTATCGTCCATTAATTTGGAATTACTGGATAAGTTGAGCGTCGCAGATAACCCGCCGAGTGCATAAGGTCTAATGTTCCCTGTTCTTAAAGATGAGAATTTTAATAAAAGAGGGAAGTGTATGTATGTGCTGTTTACTTCTCTTAATGCATCACTTGGATTAGAAAAATTAGGGTAGTTTAAATCCCTTTTAGAATAATACAATCCTGGTTCAAAACGCAGATTGATATATTCATGTAGTTTATAATCCCCTATAATACCAACATTAAATCCTGTGGTCTTTTTCACAAGAATATCAGGAGTTTCTGTCTTATAGTCTATTTTAAAATCGAAAGTATTAAAACCCAAGAAAAATCCAAAATACACCTTTTTTTGTTGAAAATTTTCAAGATTTATAATGGGGTCTTTGCTGAAAATACCTTTTGAATTCTGTGCATTTCCAGTAATAATTCCAGTTAAAAATAGGGCAATAATTATTTTTTTCATATTATTTTTTAGATGCTGAATAAATGGTAGCAACCCCAAAAGTTTGTGGTAAAGCTACAACATCTATAAACCCAGTTTTTCTTAAAATATTGTTTAAGGCTTCGCCATATGGGAAAGCTGCTGCAGATTCTGATAAATAGCCGTATGCTACGTTGTCTTTTGAGAATAATTTTCCTATTAGTGGTAGTATGTTTTTACTGTAAAAGTTGTAGCCTTGTTTATAAGGAGTTTTCACGGGAACTGATGTTTCTAAAATAACAAAAACGCCATTAGGTTTTAGTACTCTCAAAATCTCCGAAAGTCCTTTCTCAAGATTTTCAAAGTTTCTTACTCCAAAAGCAACAGTTATGGCATCAAAATAATTGTCCTCAAAGGGCATGTTTTCTGAATCGCCTAAAACCATATCTATAGTTTTAGTCAAATTCTTATCAGCAATTTTACGTTCGCCCACTTCAAGCATTCCTGCAGATATGTCTAGGCCAATGATTTTTTCAGCTTGAGTTTGAGCCATTAGTATTGCAAGATCTCCAGTTCCTGTTGCAATATCTAAAATTTTATTAGGCTTTGACTGGGCTACTATTTGCAAAACTTTTTTGCGCCATTTGATGTCTATTCCAAAAGAGATAACACGGTTGAGACTATCATAATTTCCTGATATGGTGTCAAACATTTGAGCTACTTGTTCTTTTTTACCTAGAGAAGAATCCTTGTATGGAGTGATTTTTTGTGACATTTTTTTTGTTTGTACAAATATAATACAATCTAAATGAACTAGTAATGTGTTTCTATAATTTGACTCAAGATTTATTTTTTTAACGTATTGAAAAAAGATTCTTTCATTTTTTTACAAAAAAATCAAAATATCACTAAAAGTGGGTATTGTGGAGGTGAATTTTAATCTACACATTTGTACCGAAGAAATAAGCATAATAAATGGTTAAAAGACAAATGGTGGACCAAAGCAAATGGATAGTTCTTGCGTTACTTATCTCGTTTGTTCTAGTTAGATTTTTTGAGCGTACTGTTCTACAAAGCAGTATAGAGGTTAAAACGCAACATACGTTCTTAGGATTAAATTTGTTTTTGGAAATTTTAATTTTTTTCGTCTTTAGTACCTTCGTGGTATTTGGTATTAAAGGCTACTTTGAGATGTACTCTCAAAGGTTTTCAAACATTATTATTGCCATATCTGGTATATTATTAATGTTTGTAATTTTTATTTTATGTTATCAGATACTCTTTCTAGAGTAGTTCACCACTTTTAACCAATTGCTAAAAAAAAACATCCTGAAAAGGATGTTTTTTTTTAACTTAAACAATAAAATTCATAATAGAATTAGCATATTTACCAAACTATGAAAAAAAAATAGACCAAAACTACTAAGTTGCTTCTTTTTACTTTAGCTTTAATACTAACTAATTGTCAGGTTGAAGAAAACACATTTAGACAAGGAAGTCAAGTCCAAACGGTAAGCAAATAACAAGCTATTGATTTTATTAAATCAAAAACTACCAATCCGGTTGCAAAATCCTCAAAAATAAATTATGTAAAGCCTAATGTTGAAAACGTAACCCAAGAGGAAATTATAAATAGTAATGAGTCGCTTACTATAATGACCGCATATACCATCCATAAAAAGCATTATAGCAGAATACTTTTGCTGAAAATAGATAATGAAATACAGAGCGTTGTTTTTAGTATGTATTCTAATAATAATGCACGTAATGAACACTTTAATGGCGAAATTTTGATAACTGATTTGAATGGGGTTTTCTTAAATGGATATCGGATTACTAATGGAAATGTAATTTCGCAGTTTATGAAAGGTAATTTTAAAAGTCCATCATCATTAAATAAGTCTTTCTCTAATAATTGTGAAATTCATTCCGATGATGATTCTAATTGCATCTTAAATATACAATCTTTAAATGAAATTGTAATCCCTCCAAAGTCAGGAGGAATAACTTATCTTACTCTAGCAGACCTTTATGGGGACCATGGAGGAGGTTCTTCTAGTACTTGTGAAGTAAATTGTAATTCGTGGAATTATGGTGGAGCTGGTGATTATAGTCCAGTCGAAACAGACCCTTGTGATGAAATAAAAAGCCAGACCACAAATCCTGACTATAAAGCTAAAATTGAAATCCTAAAAGGGAAAACTGGATTAAAAATGGAGACTGGT
Source organism: Flavobacterium tiangeerense (assembly GCF_007830355.1). Taxonomy (GTDB): domain Bacteria; phylum Bacteroidota; class Bacteroidia; order Flavobacteriales; family Flavobacteriaceae; genus Flavobacterium; species Flavobacterium tiangeerense. The sequence goes on from NZ_VLKO01000005.1 coordinate 250,145, forward strand.
TTTTCTGAAAAAGCAGACGGAACATTCTCAGAATTGCAAAATGGAAGCGGAGGGACTAACTCAAATTCAATGAGTTTTACAATTGATTCTAATACGGTCGGTTACATGCATACACATGTTGATCCATATGAATCAGGTAGATATAATTCAGATGGAGAGCCTGAATTGCTAGCCCCAATAAAAATGTTTTCTCCTGCCGATGTTGGTAGGTTTCTTGAATTATTGGTTAACGCACAAACTAACAATATTTCAATCGCCGAAGTTTATGGCACAATGATCTCTAGTTCTGGGACTTACAACTTGCGTTTTGATGGAAATATTACCGATGTAAGAACTGATTTTAATTGGAAAGAATTAAAATCATCATATGTAAAAGCTATTGAAGATTATGGTTTAGAAAAAGGATTTTTAAAATTCATAAAAGAAAATGTAGGGGTAAATGGCATATCTTTGTATAAAATAAAGACAAATGGAGCAATCGAAAATAAAACATTAGACCTAAATTCTAAATTAACAACAATCCCATGTCAATAATTAAAAATAACAAAATGAAAAAAATAATAATTATAGGATTTATAATCATAACAAATTTATCGTGTAATGCGCAACAAATTATACCTATTGAAAAAATTATAGATTATAGAAGAACAGAGACAGGATTACCTGAGGGATTGATTTATCTAAAAGATGTTAATAATCTTTTAGATAAATACGTGGGAATTTGGAAAGGAACTTATGATACTAAAAAGTATGAGTTTAGAATAACAAAATTTACTGAAACTAGGGAAAGAGTTAAGGAAGATATTCTTTTGATACGTTATATAATTACTGAAGCAAACGGAACAGAAATAGAAAACACTACAATGTTGCCTGATAATAATTATTTGGTAGTAAGAGGGGATTATATCGATAGATCAAGTTATCTATTAACATATATTGGTAAAAAAGGGAACTGCGGTCAGTCAGGTACAATATTTATTTCAACTTCAATAAAGAGCAATTATAATCAAATGCTACTGTCTTTAGAACCTGAGCAAATGTTGATTTCTGCCAAAGATTGTCCAAACGGTGGAGCTGCTCAAATTATACCAAAAAGCCAAATTACATTAACAAAACAGTAGAATTTTATAACAAAACCCAAATTTTATTTTTTTGGGAATCTTGAAATCTTTTTTTTAATATAAATTGCAGTTTATAAAGTAATGAAAATAAAACAAAAAACATACTGAAAGGGATGTTTTTTTTTGTTTTAAATTCTAATGTATGTTTGATATGTGAATGCGTATTGGTGTTTTTCGTCGGGAGCATGATATTCGGTTGCACTTATTTTCCAGATGTTTAAATCTATTTCTGGAAAGTAAACATCTGCTTCAAAGTCATGATGTACTCTTGTAATGTCAAGTTGATCTGCGTATTGAAGTCCTAGTTTGTATATTTCTCCTCCACCAATAATATATTTGTCTGCATTTTCGGGGCAATGATCTAATGCTTTTTCAAGACTATCTACAATAATACAGTCATTTGCTTCGTATTTTTTGTCTCGGGTAATAATGATGTGTTTTCTATTGGGTAATGGTTTAGGAAAACTTTCAAATGTTTTTCTACCCATTATAATATGATGACCTGATGTTAGCGCTTTAAATCTCTTAAAATCATCTGGTAAATGCCACAGTAAATCGTTGTTTTTTCCTAAAGCATTGTTATCTGCAACGGCAGCAATCATTATGATCATAATGTTATCAGGTTATTATTGTTCGTTATTATTAATTTGAGTTTGTAATTGGTCTATCTTCTTTTTTTGTAAGGCAACCAATCTGTCAATTTGTTCTCTTTCCCAACTTTTATTCATAAAACGATCTGTGATAAATATTTTTATAAAATGTAGCGTAAATAAAAATAACCATACTGTAATGATGTACAAGTACCAATTTGAAATAAAAGAATTCTCAAATAAATGTTTCAAAGTAAATAACAATAAACTACTTAGCACAAAGAGAACAAAATGAAAGTAAAGTCGTTTTTTTTGCTTGATTCTGCGTCTTGCATATTCGTATTGTTCGTGTATTTCTCGTTCCATTTTTTAAGCTTTTAATGTATAAAGATAAAGTTTATTTCTTAAAATGAATCAATTGGAAAACGTATAATTTTGAACGCAATCGATTCACGATTTTTGAATTCAAAATTTTATGCCTGTAAAAATATAAAAAAGTTTAAAAATTAACACTGTTTCAAGCATTTTAGAAATTCTAATAATGAGCGTTTGTATGTTCGTTAATTTTTACTTACTTTGTTGTATAAATCTATAAATGAAATAGTTATGTCTGTTAAAAAACAATTCATCAAAGCTAAACCTGTCTGTAAAGTTACTTTTTCTTTCCCTGCTAAAACAGCTCAACAAGTGGCTGTTGTAGGTGATTTTAATAATTGGGATCCTACGCAAGGTAGTTTAAGTAAATTAAAGAGTGGCATCTTTAAGGGAGTCTTTGATTTGAATAAAGATGCTGATTATGAATTTAAATATCTAGTAGACGGAAACTATGTCAATGAGCCCGAAGCTGACTCCTACCGATGGAATGCCTTTGCTGGAAATGAAAACAGTGTTCTAGTTGTTTAAACCATAACACTGTTGTTATTATACTGCAACACTTCCTTTTATACTGTCATGAGGATCATAGCCTTCTAAAGTGAAATCTTTAAATTCAAATGCAAAAATGTCTTTTATTTCTGGATTTAAGATCATTTTTGGCAATGGTCTTGGACTTCTTGATAATTGTAATTCTAGTTGTTCAAAGTGATTGTTGTAGATGTGCGCATCACCAAAAGTGTGAATAAATTCGCCTGCTTGTAAATTACAAACTTGTGCAATCATCATTGTTAGAAGTGCATAAGAAGCTATATTGAAAGGAACCCCTAAGAAAATATCAGCACTGCGCTGGTATAATTGGCAGGATAGCTTTCCGTCAGCTACATAAAACTGAAAAAAGGCATGACAAGGAGGCAATGCGGCTTTATTATTGGCAACATTTTCGTCAAATGATTTTGTTGTATCTGGCAAAACGGAGGGATTCCATGCTGAAACTAACATTCTTCGGCTATTTGGATTCGTTTTTAATTCCTTTATCAACTCAGCTATTTGATCAATTTCTTCATTATTCCAGTTGCGCCATTGTCTTCCATATACAGGTCCAAGATCACCGTTGGCATCAGCCCAAGCATCCCAAATTTTCACTCCGTTTTCTTGAAGATATTTGATATTGGTATCTCCTTTTAAAAACCATAGCAACTCAAAAATAATCGATTTTAAATGAAGTTTTTTTGTGGTCACCATAGGGAAACCTTCGTTTAAGTCAAAACGCATTTGATACCCAAAAACACTTTTTGTACCCGTTCCCGTGCGATCTCCTTTTTGACAACCGTTTTCCATAACGTGTTGTACCAAGTCTAAATATTGTTTCATGTTTAGTGTTTCAAAACGTTAGTTTTTGTAAATTTTACCGTCTTTCATTACAAAAACTATTTTTTCAAGTGTTTTTATTGTTGTAATAGGACTTTCGTCAACTGCTATAATATCTGCAAGAAAATTTTCTTTTATTTGACCTACAGTATCAGCTATTCCTAATAAGGATGCATTTGTAATTGTGGCGGCTTGTATTGTTTCTAGCGCGGGCATTCCGGCTTCTACCATATAACCAAATTCTTTTGCATTATTCCCATGGGTAAAAACACCTGCATCGGTGCCAAAGGCAATTTTAACGCCCTTTTTATATGCTTTTGCAAAAGTTGCTTTCAGTTGAGGACCTACTTCTCTTGCTTTTGGGACTACAATTTCAGGATAGTACCCATTTATTTCAGCATTTTTCTCTACTTCTTTTCCCGCAGTTAAAGTAGGAACAAGATAAGCGTCGTATTTTTTCATCAACTCCATCGTTTCCTCACTCATAAAAGTACCGTGTTCAATGGTTTTAATTCCGCCAATGATTGCTCTTTGCATACCTTCGTCACCATGAGCATGCGCAGCAGTTAGCATATTATAATCCTTAGCTGTTGAGGTGATTGCTTTTATTTCTTCTAAAGTGAATTGAGGATTTTTGCCGCTTTTTGCAACGCTTAACACACCGCCAGTTGCAGTTATTTTAATCACATCGGCACCTTCTTTATAGCGCTCTCTAACTGCTTTTACGGCTTCTTCTGGTGAGTTTATTACCCCTTCATGTGGTCCAGGATCACCTACAAGCTTGCGATTACTACCGTTTGTTGGGTCGGCATGACCGCCTGTAGTAGCTATAGATTTTCCTGCTGTAAAAATACGTGGTCCTTTTACAATGCCTTTATTAATCGCGTTTCTAATTGATATATTAACTCCAGTTCCTCCTAAATCTCGTACGGTTGTAAACCCTGAAAGTAAGGTTACTTCGGCACAACGAACAGCTTGAAAAGCAATGTCTGCTTCGTTTTCTAGATACTTAGACATATAGCTTTTAGTGTCGTGTTCGCCCTCAATATGAACGTGAAGATCAATTAATCCTGGTAAAACGTACTTTTTCTTAAGGTCTATTTCGATATCATTTGGTTGAGATTTCGATACAAAACCTTCCTGAATCTTTATAATCTTATTTTTGGAAACAATTACGGTGTGGTTTACCAGTTCTTTTCCAGTTAAGGTGTTTAATATTTTTCCACAATGCAAATAGATGTCTTGGCAAAAAGCATCAGTGCTGCATCCTAATACAAGTAGGAGTAAGGCAAGTTTTGTTTTCATAGTTTGATTTATAGGTAATTGTAATCAAATATAGGATTTAATAAAACAGTTTTCTAATAAATGTTTCACTGTTTTAGTATTGCCAATTCTAAAAAATTAGGATCCTTTATGGATTTCTTGTTTTATCGTTTTGAAATTTCATCACGTATTTTAGCCGCTTTTTCATAATCTTCGTTTGTTACAGCTTGATCTAGTAAATCATGAAGTTCTGGCAAAGTATGTTTAGAATAGGTATCTCCGGCTTGATTAGATTCGTCCTCATGACCAAAAGTGTCTGGATTTGATAATACATCGTCTAGGTCTTGATTGTCTTTGTTGGGATCAAGTGGATTTGTTTTTAAGAAAATACCAGCTTTGTCTAAAATGTTTTTATAAGTAAAAATAGGAGCTTTAAAACGCAGAGCCAGCGCTATAGCATCAGATGTTCTAGCGTCGATTATCTCCTCAATTTTGTCTCTTTCGCAAATAATGCTTGAATAGAAAACACCATCTACAAGTTTGTGAATGATTACCTGTTTTACTACAATATCAAAGCGTTCTGCAAAATTTTTAAATAAATCATGAGTCAAAGGACGTGGTGGTTTTATTTCTTTTTCTAATGCAATGGCAATGGATTGGGCTTCAAAAGCACCAATTACAATGGGTAGTTTTCTTTCGCCGTCAACCTCGTTCAAGATTAAAGCGTAGGCTCCGTTTTGAGTTTGACTGTATGAAATTCCTTTTATAGATAGTTTAACTAAGCTCATAATTGTGTTGATGGAAAAGTACAAAGTACTTTTTTTTAAATTAAAAGTAAGTGGCATTTCCTTTAAAAAGAAATGCTACTTAAAAGCAAAGATACAAATATCTTGATTTAAGTAGCATTTAAAATGTTGTAATGATTTCTTTTTCCTTATTAGTTTTGCGCTTTAAAGGCTTTGAATTTTTCAATTAATTGAGGTACAATTTCAAAGGCATCACCTACAATTCCGTAATCAGCAACTTTAAAGAAAGGTGCTTCAGGATCGCTATTGATCACTACCTTAACTTTAGAAGAGTTAATTCCAGCAATGTGCTGTATAGCACCTGAAATTCCAATAGCAATATATAAGTTAGTGGCTACTGGTTTTCCTGTTTGTCCTACGTGCTCTCCGTGAGGTCTCCATCCTAGATCAGAAACTGGTTTAGAACAAGCTGTTGCAGCACCAAGTGTTGTTGCTAGTTCTTCGATCATTGCCCAGTTTTCTGGACCTTTAAGTCCACGTCCTGCCGAAACTACAATGTCAGCATCAGCTATAGAAACTTTTCCAGAACCTTTTTCAACAGATTCTACTTTAACCCCAAAATCATTTTCACCGATTGCTGGGCTGAAGTCTACTTCGGTTGCTGCAACTGGACTTTCAAAAATACCATACGAATTCTTAGCTAAGCCTAAAATCTTAACATCGGTATCTATTTGTGTGAAATTGAAAGCTTTGTTTGAAAAAGCAGTTCTTTTTACTTGAAAAGGGCTTGTAGAAACTGGTAAACCTACCACGTTTGATGCAAATCCAGCCTCAAGTGCAACTGCAACTAGTGATGATAAGTAAATACTGTCTGTAGTGCTAGATAATAAAACTAGTTTTGAACCTTCTTGTTGTGCAGCTTGCTTAATAACGTCAGCGTAAGCTTTTGCAGTAAAACCAGATAATTTATCATTGTTTACTTTAAGAACTTTGTCTACTCCGTATTTTGCTAATTCAGATACATCACTTGCATTAACAGTAACAGCTGTAACTGTTGTTCCTAGCGTTTCAGCCACTTTTTTTGCGTAAGAAGCTAGTTCGAATGCTACTTTTTTGAATTTTCCTTCTGCGTATTCCGCGTATATTAATATTGACATAATTTTTTATTTTAGTCTTAAGGTTTTAAAGTCTAAAGTCATAAAGGGAAGTTATTGTTACTTTCTTTCCTTTCGACTTTCGACATTCGACTTTATGACAGTTAGATTACTTTTGCTTCGTTGTGTAATAAGTTAATTAACTCATCTAAATTATCTGCAGATACCAGTTTCACAGCTGATTTAGGAGCAGGTTTTTCAAACTTAACTGCTTTTGTGTTTACAGTAGCGTCTACTGGTTCTAGGATAGTCAAAGCTTTTGTTCTTGCAGTCATAATTCCTCTCATGTTTGGAATACGCAAGTCTTTTTCTTCTACTAATCCTTTTTGTCCACCAATAATTAATGGTAATGTAGTGGCAACAGTTTCTTTTCCACCATCAATTTCACGTACTGCTTTTACAGCAGTTCCGTCAACTGTTAAGTTAGTACAAGAGTTTAGGAAATTATAACCTAAAATTCCAGCGATCATTCCAGGTACCATTCCGCCGTTATAGTCTAATGATTCTTTTCCAGCGATAACAATATCGTATCCTCCGTTTTTGATTACTTCGGCTAATTGTTTAGCCACAAAAAATCCGTCAGTAGGCGTTGCGTTAACACGAATAGCTTCGTTCGCACCAATTGCTAAAGCTTTTCTTAAAGTAGGTTCAGTATCAGGACCTCCAACATTTACAACAGTAACAGTAGCACCTTGTTGCTCTTGAAACCAGATAGCACGTGTTAGACCAAACTCGTCATTTGGGTTAATTACATATTGAACACCGTTTGTGTCAAATTCAGAATCTCCATTGACAAAGTTAATTTTTGATGTAGTATCAGGAACGTGACTGATGCAAACTAATATTTTCATACCTATATTTTTTATTAATCTTAATTTCTTTTACAAATTTAAAATATTAATTTGAATAATATACTATGCGTGCATAATATTTTTTTAAAATTACAACGTTTTCGTAGCCCGGATAGTAGCGGCATCCTTCTTGTGGCTCCTTTAGCCACAGGAAGATACAGCGTAGAGCCGGAAAAAGCTCCTAAAAATCATCCGTGTAAATCCTGAATTAATTTAGTATGTTTTATGCTTTTAAGTGATTTAAAATATTTATTTTTGCTTTTCGAAAATTAGATACATACAACATATAATATGAGAACGATACAATTTAGAGAGGCTATTTGCGAAGCGATGAGTGAAGAAATGCGTCGCGATGAGTCCATATACTTAATGGGTGAAGAGGTTGCTGAATACAATGGTGCTTACAAGGCGTCAAAAGGGATGCTTGCAGAGTTTGGTGAAAAAAGAGTGATTGATACTCCTATTGCAGAGCTTGGTTTTTCAGGTATTGCAGTGGGATCAGCAATGAATGGTTGTAGACCAATTGTAGAATATATGACTTTCAACTTTTGCTTGGTTGGGGTTGATCAAATTATAAACAACGCTGCCAAAATGCGTCAGATGAGTGGTGGGCAATTTAATGTGCCTATTGTTTTTCGTGGACCAACAGCTTCTGCTGGGCAATTAGGTGCAACGCACTCTCAAGCTTTAGAAAACTGGTTTGCAAACACTCCAGGTCTTAAAGTTGTAGTTCCATCTACAGTTTATGATGCAAAGGGATTATTAAAAGCGGCTATTCGTGATAACGATCCTGTGATTTTCATGGAATCTGAGCAAATGTATGGTGACAAAGGTGAAGTGCCAGATGGAGAATATGTTATTCCACTTGGAGTTGCTGATATTAAAAGAGAAGGTACTGATGTGACAATTGTTTCTTTTGGTAAAATTATCAAAGAGGCTCATATTGCTGCTGACGAATTAGCAAAAGAAGGTATTTCCTGTGAAATTATTGATTTAAGAACAGTACGTCCGATGGATTATGAAACGATTTTAACTTCGGTTAAAAAAACGAATCGTTTGGTAGTACTTGAAGAGGCTTGGCCTTTTGCAAGTGTGGCTTCTGAGATTACGTATATTGTTCAAGAGCGTGCTTTTGATTTCTTAGACGCACCAATTCAACGTATCACAACGGCTGATACTCCTGCGCCTTACTCTCCGGTTTTATTGAAAGAATGGTTGCCTAATGCTGGTGACGTTGTGAAAGCGGTAAAGAAAGTAATGTATAAATAAAATGTAATGTACAACTCTTGTTGATGGAGTTGGTATTTATAATTTTTAACCTTAATAACTTCATCAATGGTTTCTATTGGTGAAGTTTTTTTATTTGTTATGAAAAAGTATCTTTTAATTTTGACTTTGTTTTTTTGTGGTGTATTCCATAACGTATTGGCGCAAACCAAAATAAGCGGTATTGTAGTAGACAAACAAAACCAGCCGATTCCGTTTGCTAATGTGGTTTTTAAAGGATCAAGTGAAGGAATCGTTACAAATGAAGATGGGAATTTTTATTTGGAATCCCAAAAGACGTATACCGTTGTGTTGATTTCCTCAGTAGGTTTTTCGGAAAGAGAAATTACCTTAGAAAAAGCAGTTAACTATAATTTTAAAATCACGCTTAATGAAGCTGAAAGTTTAAATGAAGTTGTGGTTTTTGCTGGTAAGACTTCAAAGAAAAACAATCCTGCGCTAGATATATTGAGGAAAATTTGGGAACGAAAACGTAAAAACGGTTTGTACCAGTTTGATCAATACCAAATGGAAAAGTACGAGAAAATAGAATTTGACATGAACTCCATTGATAGTGCTTTCATGAAAAATAAAATTTTCAAGGGCATGGAGTTTATCTTCAATCAAATGGATACATCAAGAGTTACGGGTAAAACGTACTTGCCTATTTTTATTAATGAATCTCTTAATGATGTTTACGGAGATAATGTTTTAAAGAAAGTAAAAGATAAAATTAAAGCCAGTAAAACATCGGGATTTAATGGCAATCAGCAAATATTAGCTTTTGTTAAAGATTTATATTCGGATTATAACATTTACAACAATCACTTAACTTTTTTTGACAAGAGTTTTACGAGTCCATTGTCTAAAACAGGAATTGATGTGTATAATTATGTACTGCGAGACAGTGCCTATATTGATAAAAAATGGTGTTATAATATTGTTTTTTATCCAAGAAGAAAAAACGAATTGACTTTTAAAGGAGATTTTTGGGTCAATGATTCTACTTATGCTATCAAGAAAATTAATATGGCAGTGACAAAAAGTGCTAATATTAACTGGGTAAAAGACATTTATATTGAACAAGAATTTGAGGTAGTTAGTGACTCCGTTTTTTTATTGACAAAGGATTATTTAATGTCTGACTTTGCCTTGAATAAAAAAGAAGATTCAAAAGGAGTCTATGGAAAACGAACCACATATTTTAGAAATCATCAGTTCAACAAACCCTTACCGGCATCTTTTTACAAAGACGAAGTCAATTATATGGATGATGAAGTCTATAACAAATCAGAAGAATATTGGGACGACAACCGATTTGAGAATTTAAGCAAAGACGAGTTAGGGGTATACAAAATGTTAGACACCCTACAAACAGTCAATAAATTCAAACGCTTGTACAACCTAGTTTCTATACTTGGTAGCGGCTATGTCGAATTTAAAAATTTTGATTTTGGTCCTGTTTTTTCATCCTTTGGATTCAATGAAGTTGAGGGAATACGATTGCGTGCAGGTGGTAGAACGTATTTTGGACCTAATGATCCTTGGCGACTTCAAGCTTATACCGCGTACGGTTTTAATGATAATAAATTTAAATATGGCGTTTCGGGAAAATGGATGGTCGATAAAAAAAACCGAATCATTATTTCGGGAGGAAACAGGCGTGACATTGAGCAAATAGGCGCGAGCTTAACCACAACCAATGATGTTTTGGGGCGTAGTTTTGCCTCGTCAGCTGTTTTTTCATCCGGAAGTAATGGGAAGTTAACTAACATTAACTTAACCAATATTGCACTAGAGATAGAACCTATTAAAAACGTAGTGATTCAGGCTGGTGTTTCGTATCGTACTCTTGAGTCGGCGTCTTCTACTTTTAGTTTGGATTATTTTACAGATAGTGCAAATCAGGTGACCAAAAGTGATGTAAAACAATCTGAAGCCAACCTTCAAATTGAGTTTTCTCCAAAACGTAAAACAATTGGTTTTGGCGTAGAGCGTAGTATTGTTGATAGTCCATATAGCCGCTTCTTTGTCAATTACAGCCATGGTTTTAAGGGGCTTTTAGACAGTGATTTTAAATATGATAAGTTGCAATTGTATTACAAGCAGCCGATCATTATTGGCCCACTAGGAAGAACAAATTTAATCATGGAAGTAGGGAAGACATTTGGAGAAATTCCGCTTGGTTTGTTGAGCGTAATTCCAGGAAATCAAACGTATTTTACTATCGAAAACACTTTTAGCAATCTTAATTTCTACGAGTTCGTTTCAGATGAGTACATAACCTTACAATGGAATCACAACTTTAATGGCCGTATTTTTTCTAGAATTCCGTTTATGCGCAAGCTCAATTGGAGAGAAATTATAGCAGTGCGTGGAGTATATGGTTCTGTTACTGATGGTAATAGAGCAATAAATGCATCTGGCTTGGTTTACAATGCGCCAGAAAGAGGTTACTGGGAATACAGCGCCGGTATTGGAAATATTTTTAAAGTATTCCGTATTGATTTTGCTTGGAGAGGTAATTATCTCAACACGCCAGGGGCCAATAATTTTACGGTAAAAGGCTCTTTTGGATTTAATTTCTAGGAGCTATTCAGGCTATTCGTTACAATCTTTTATCTCGTTAAAAAACGAGATAAAAGGATTTTCACTTCAAACGAAGTTCACTGAACTCCTATTAAAAATAGATGTTAAGTGAAGTAATCCGGGCTAAAAAATCAAATTATGCAAGAAGCCATCGACTACCTTTTAGAAAAAGATGCCATTTTTAAGTCAATTATTGAAAATTACGGATTGCCAACTGTTCCCAAAAGACCACAAGGTTTTGAGACTTTGGTATTGTTAATTTTGGAACAACAAGTTTCTATTGATTCGGCGAAAGCCACTTTTTTGAAAATAAAAAGTACTCTAGAAACGATGGCACCCGAAATTCTTCTTGATGTGTCTGATGTCGATTTTAGGAATCTTGGCGTAAGCCGACAAAAAACGTCTTATATCAAAGCTTTGGCGACAGCGCTATTAAATAAAGAGCTTGATTTAGAAAGTTTGCCAAATAAGACCACTCAGGAAGTTCGGGAAGAACTCATCAAAATCAAAGGCATAGGAAACTGGACCATAGATATTTATTTAATGTTTTGCTTGCAGGCACCAGATGTTTTGCCACTTGGTGATATAGCAGTAGTCAATACTTTAAAAGAATTACTAGACATTCATGACAAAGAACTTATGTATGCACACGCACAGCAGTGGAGTCCATATCGGTCCTATGCGACTTATTTATTGTGGCATCATTACTTGAAGAAACGAAATAGAACCATTACGTATTAAAAGTAGGTTTTTTTAAAATTTATTGAAGAGATAACCTTTAATTTTCATTGCAAAAACGTATCGTTTGATTACTTTTGCAGGATAATTATAGATAAGAAAAACTAAAATGACTGCAGACAAATTAACAACTTTCGATGTCTTAATCGAAATACCAAGAGGAAGTAGAAATAAATACGAATATGATTTCGAAATAAAAAGAATGCGTTTTGATAGAATGTTATTTTCTTCAATGATGTATCCAGCTGATTACGGATTTATCCCTGAAACTTTAGCATTAGATGGAGATCCATTAGATGTATTAGTTTTGGTAAACGAACCAACTTTTCCTGGTTGTGTAATGGAAGTAAAACCTATTGGAGTATTTCACATGGCTGATGATAAAGGACCAGATGAAAAAGTAATCTGTGTGCCTGTTTCTGATCCAATCTGGAATTCATTAGAAAACCTTTCGGACATTAACCCACACTTATTAAAAGAAATAGAGCACTTCTTTCAAGTGTACAAAGATCTTGAAAACAAGAAAGTAGATGTTGAAGGTTGGGGAGATGTAAATGAAGCATACGCTATCATCAAAGAATGTACAGAACGCTTTAATGCTATCGAAAACAAACCAGAAGGTTTATTTAGCATTAAGTAATAATTTAGCATAATAATTGTAAAAAAAGCAATATTCCGTTTGGAGTGTTGCTTTTTTGCTTAAATTCGTTTGGTTACACAATAAGTATTAACTATAAACCAAACCAAAATTATGAATACAATTATGATTTATTTGCCAATCGCCATGGCATTCATTGGACTGGCATTTATGTTTACAAAACGAGCATGGGTTTTAAAACAAGATCCAGGTGACGGTAAGATGAAAGAGATTTCAGATTACATTTACGAAGGCGCTTTGGCTTTCCTCAAAGCAGAATATCGATTATTGACTTTCTTTGTTATTGGAGCCAGTATTGCATTGGCTGGTATTTCGTTTATTGTTCCCACAACACATATATTAATAGTAGTTGCTTTTATTTTTGGTGCATTCTTCTCTGCTTTGGCAGGAAATATGGGAATGAAAATAGCGACCAAAACAAATGTTAGGACTACGCAGGCTGCTCGAACGAGTTTGCCACAAGCTTTAAAAGTATCTTTTGGTGGTGGAACCGTAATGGGACTTGGTGTTGCAGGTTTAGCAGTATTAGGTTTGACTACTTTCTTTATATTTTTCTTTCATTTTTTTATGAATGGTGTCTGGACTTCAACAGAAGATATGACCATTGTTCTTGAAACATTAGCAGGTTTTTCACTTGGAGCGGAATCAATAGCATTATTTGCAAGAGTTGGTGGCGGTATTTACACTAAAGCCGCCGATGTAGGTGCCGATTTAGTAGGTAAAGTAGAAGCAGGAATCCCAGAAGATGATCCTCGTAATCCAGCTACAATTGCAGATAATGTAGGAGATAATGTAGGAGATGTTGCCGGTATGGGTGCTGATTTATTTGGTTCTTATGTAGCCACCGTTTTAGCAGCAATGGTGCTCGGGAATTATGTAATTAAAGATATGGGTGGAAGTATTCAAGATGCTTTTGGTGGTATTGGACCCATTTTATTACCCATGGCAATTGCCGGTTTTGGAATTTTATTTTCGATAATCGGAACTATGTTGGTGAAAATCACAGATGACAATGCCAAAGAAGCGCAAGTACAAAAGGCTTTGAATATTGGTAATTGGGTTTCGATAGGTTTGACTTTAGTAGCTTGTTACTTTCTAGTGCAATACATGTTACCAGAAACTATGAAGATGGATTTCTTTGGCGAAGGAACAAAAGAGATCTCGTCCATGCGCGTTTTTTACGCAACAATTGTAGGTTTGGTTGTAGGTGCGGTTATTTCATCGGTTACGGAATATTATACGGGATTGGGTACAAAACCAGTAATGGCAATTGTACAAAAATCAAGTACGGGAGCCGGTACCAACGTAATTGCTGGATTAGCAACCGGAATGATTTCAACTTTCCCAACGGTTTTATTATTTGCAGCAGCAATTTGGTCTTCGTATGCGTTTGCAGGATTTTATGGAGTGGCTTTGGCGGCATCAGCAATGATGGCAACCACAGCGATGCAATTAGCAATCGATGCTTTTGGACCTATATCGGATAATGCGGGCGGAATTGCAGAAATGAGCGAATTACCTAAAGAAGTACGTACCAGAACCGATATTTTAGATTCAGTAGGCAATACAACAGCAGCAACTGGGAAAGGATTTGCTATTGCTTCGGCAGCATTGACATCACTAGCCTTATTTGCAGCTTATGTAACATTCACAGGAATTGACGGAATCAATATTTTCAAAGCGCCAGTATTGGCCATGTTATTTGTTGGTGGAATGATTCCTGTAGTGTTCTCGGCGCTAGCCATGAACTCAGTTGGAAAAGCTGCTATGGATATGGTGTATGAAGTACGCCGTCAGTTCAGAGAAATTCCAGGAATTATGGAAGGTACCGGTAAACCGGAATATGCAAAATGCGTTGATATTTCGACGAAAGCCGCTTTACGCGAAATGATGTTGCCAGGTGTTTTGACTATTGGTTTTCCAATTGCGATTGTACTTTTAGGCAAGTTAGTGTATTCAGATAACAACCAATTAATAGCAGAAATGCTTGGTGGTTATATGGCTGGAGTTACGGTTTCGGGCGTTTTGTGGGCTGTTTTCCAAAACAATGCTGGAGGTGCTTGGGATAATGCCAAAAAGTCTTTTGAAGCGGGTGTGATGATTAATGGTGAAATGACCTATAAAGGATCTGATGCGCACAAAGCAGCGGTTACTGGAGATACAGTTGGTGATCCGTTCAAGGACACTTCGGGACCATCTATGAATATTTTAATCAAATTGACTTGTTTGATAGGTTTGGTTATTGCTCCAATTTTAGGAAATGGTCATTCAGATGTAGCTACAGTTAAGTCTTGTTGCGCTGCTCATTCTAAGACAGAAATGGTTTACAGTATGGGCAAATGTGACCCTTCAAAAATGGCTAACATGACTAAAGCAGAATGTGAAGCGATGTGTAAAGAAAACGGATGTACACCTGAACAAACAGCAAAATGTTTAGCAAATTTTGATGCCAATGGTAAATATAAATTTCAAAAAACAGATTGTTTTGATACTAGTAAATACGAGAAAAAAACCGTGAATGTTAGTATCTCTTCTACAAATGGAAATACTGTTGGGAAAGTAACTAAAATAGTAAACGGAAAAACAACAACAGAAGTTTTTGAAGGTACAGAAGCTGAAGTAAAAGCCAAAATTGATGCTGTGAAGTAAAACAGCATATCATATAATAAAAAAATGCCTTGCAATTTTGCGAGGCATTTATGTTTTATAATATTAGGTTATCTTTTTTTGTGATTCTAAAACAACCCATTCAATTCGGCATCAATTCGGTTGAAAATGTTTCCTAAATCCTCTGGATTGTCCACAAAATTGATATTGTCTACATCAATGATCAATAATTTTCCTTTGTCATAGGTTTGTATCCAGCCTTCGTATCGCTCGTTCAAACGGCTTAAGTACTCAATTGATATGGAGTTTTCGTATTCGCGGCCACGTTTGTGTATTTGTCCCACTAAATTAGGAATAGAACTTCTTAAATAAATCAGTAGATCGGGTGCTTTAACAGTAGATTCCATCAATTCAAATAAAGAAGAATAATTTTGAAAATCACGATTGGTCATTAAACCCATCGCATATAAGTTGGGAGCAAAAATGTGCGCATCCTCATAAATGGTTCTGTCCTGAATGATTTTTTTACCGCTTTCGCGAATTTGCATCACTTGACGAAAACGACTGTTCAAGAAATAAATTTGTAAATTAAAGGACCAACGTTCCATTTGATGATAAAAATCATCTAAGTACGGATTGTCAACTACATCTTCAAAATGCGGTTCCCACTTAAACTGTTTCGCTAATAATCGGGTTAAAGTTGTTTTTCCTGAACCTATGTTTCCTGCTATTGCTATGTGCATTACGGTATTGTGATTTTATAATTACTAATTCCTGAGGTTGTAAAAATAGATAAAATTTGGTCTTTGTAATGAAATTTGACAAACGTTTTTTCGGAAATTACCAACTGTGTTTTTTGTTCTTTTGCTACATCAACAAAGTATAATTCTCCGCTTTTAGAATAAATGTATTGGGTGTAATATAAAAGGGCAATACAATCAAAATCAGGTGTGCTATGTATTTTTTTTATTTTTCCAAAAATATCACACGCGTACCAGTTGTTTGTCGCATCAATCCATTGGAACAAATTGAAATCAGTACTGTAAAATATAATGTTTTCACTTAAGGGTGTCGCCAGTGTTTTGTAATTTTGATTCAAATAATCGTACAAGCCTATTTGTTGATTCATGCTGTTATAAACCCAAATCTGGTTTTGAGAAGCTATACCTACTGCTGTTGCCACTATTGGTATTGGATTTTCTGAAAAATTTATTTTTTGCGTTTCATTTAGTTGATTGTCAAGAGTAATAACCGTATTGAAATTTTCGTAAAATAAAACTAATTTGAGAGGGTTTTGTAGATCGATCTTTGTGATCTTCCCCAATGAAATGTTTTTGTAATCCAATCTTTCGCTCCCATTAATTTTTGAAAAAACATCATTTTTAAGGGTGTAATAAAACCCAAAGGAGTCGTATCCTAAAAAATCATCAGCATCCACAGCAATCGTGTTCAATTTTGTAACAGTTGGTTTTTGATCTTGACAAAAACCTATTGCTGAACAGTAAAATAGGGTCAAAAAAACTAATTTTTTCATAATGGTAAAATTACAATTAAACCAAAAGCGTAATTGATTGTCTTAGTATTTATTTAACATTATCATTGTAACAAAAATAGTAATTTTCACACTTATCTATTAAAAACCATCAAGATGCAAAAATTAATTTACACTGTAGTAATTGCTATCGCCTCTTTTATAGGGGTACAAGCTCAAGAATTTCAAGGTATGGCTGTTTATGAGTCAAAAACTAGCACGTCAGATTTTAAATCTAGAATGCAAGGCAACAAAGAGATGACTCCAGATATGCAGAAAATGATGGAGGAACGTATGAAAAAAGCGTTCGAAAAAACATTTATTCTCAATTTTGACAAATCGGCTTCAGTTTACAAAGAAGAAGAAAAACTAGATGCTACAGGTCAAGGTAACGGTGGAATGAGAATGATGATGTCTTTTACAGGCGGTGGCGGAACGTATTATAAAAATGTCAAAGAAAAATCATTTACAGTGGATAAAGAGTTCATGGGAAAAGAGTTTTTGATAAAAGATTCATTGCCTAACTTACAATGGAAAATGGAAAGTGAAACACGTGTAATAGGAGGTTATAATTGTTTTAAAGCCACAGCTGTAAAGCCAGCAAGTAAAACAGATTTTAGAAATTTTAGACCTAGAAGAGAAGAAACTGCTACTGCTAAACCAGCAGATGGTGCTGCTAAAACAAGTCTTTTGGATAATTTAGAAATGCCAAAAGATATTGTAATTACGGCGTGGTATACTCCCGAAATTCCAGTGAGTCAAGGTCCTGAAAACTACTGGGGATTGCCAGGTTTGATCTTAGAGGTAAATGATGGTAGAACTGTTATTTTGTGTTCTAAAGTTGTTTTAAATCCAAAAGTCAAAACCGAAATCAAAGCATCTACCAAGGGGAAAGTAACATCACAAAAAGATTTTGACGATGCTGTTACAAAAAAAATGGAGGAGTTTAGAGAAATGAATCAAGGACGTGGCGGAAATGGCAATATGCAAATGCGCATTGGAAATTAATACCAACTATAGTAGTTTATACCCAATTAAAATGAGAAAAATTTTAGTTTTTATCGCCTTTATAGCGGTATCAATTTCTTTTGCACAAAATATCCGTTTGGAAGGATTGGTTCAGGATAAAATAAAACTGCCGTTGGAAATGGCCAATGTGATGGCGGTGAACCAAACCACTAAAGCGATGGATGCGTACGCCATAACTACCGATAAAGGAAAGTTTACCTTAAATCTTAAATCCAACACAACTTATGTAATCAAACTAAGTTATTTGGGTATGCAAAATAAAGAAGTCACTGTAACTACACTCGCTGAAAATATGGTTCAAAATATCACCATGGAAACTGGTGGCATCGAGCTTGATGGTGTAGAAATTGTGCGCGAGATGCCTGTTTCTATAAAAGGGGATACCATTGTGTACAATACTGATTCGTTTAAAACCGGAGAAGAACGCAAGTTAGAGGACGTTTTTAAAAAACTACCAGGTTTTGAAGTAACGGGCGATGGTCAAGTGCAAGTAGAAGGAAAAAAAGTGACCAAACTTTTTGTAGACGGAAAACCGTTTATGGAAGGCGATACAAAATTGGGTTCAAAAAACATTCCATCTGATGCGGTCGATAAAGTGCAGGTACTTCGTAATTTTAACGAGGTGTCGCAAATGAAAGGCCTTGAAAACAATAATGATGATATTGCAATTAATATCAAACTTAAAAAAGGTAAAGATAAATTTTGGTTTGGTGACGTAAGTGGTGGTTTGGCAAATGATAAAGGATATATCTTCAATCCGAAGGTGTTTTATTATTCGCCTAAAACTAGCATTAACTCTATTGTAAACTTTAATAATATTGGTGAAGTTTCATTGACTTCGGCTGATTTTTTCAGAATTAATGGAGGAGCACGAAACACGATTGGTCGAAGTGGAACTTCTCTTACCTTAAACCGAAATTTCTTTGGACTTTCTGGTGGTGATAATGTAGCCAAGGCGAGTGATAAATTTGGGGCGTTAAATTTGAATCACTCCGTTTCAAAAAAATGGACTCTATCTAGTTTTGCAGCCTATTCTTCTACGTTTAATCAGTCTATTACCAATTCAGAACGTGGTATTTTTGAACCGAACACGACCAACATTGCTACTTTAGAAAATAGAAAAAACAGAACAGATTCCAAAAACAATGCTTTCATTGCCAAATTTGGTTCGAAGTACAAGGCCAATGATAATTTTCAATTGGATTATGACGCGTTCTTTAGAAAAAATGACCAGCAAGATGTAGACAACAGTCAAACTAATTTCACTTCTACTTCAAACGGAAATACAATAACTAATAATAATACGGTGATTGCTTTTCAAAAACAAGCACCAGCCTCTTTCAACCAGAGTTTGAATATGTTTTATACCCAAAATCCAAAATCGACTTGGGTGTTAGAAATGCAACATCAGTACGAGGATGAAGATCCATTTTACAATCCGCAACTTTCGGTAAATCCGTATCAAAATGCAAATTCAACAAATCCGAACGATCCAAGTGCTGTTTTTGTAAATGAAAATGCGCTGAATATCGAGCAATCTCGTTTTGTTAAAACCAATAAACTAGATGCTAAAATCGATTATTTTTATCAAATTTCGAACAAAAGTATATTGAATGTAACAGCGGGAAATACGAATGCTTTTCAATCGTATAATTCGAGTATCTTGCAAATTCTTCAAGATAATTCAGTAAATCCGGTAGAGCAAGCGGCCTATAATAATGATGTGCGTTATCATTTTAACGATGTTTTTTTAGGGTTGCATTATAAGTTTATTAGAGGTAAGTTTACCTTTAATCCTGGATTTTCTGTGCATCAATACAATACTTCTAATGAGCAATTTGAAAACCCTTTCAAGCTTAATTTCACTAGAGTATTACCAGATATGTTTGCCCGTTGGGATTTAAAAAAATCTGAAAATTTGACCTATAACTTCAATGTTCGAAACGGTTTTAACGATGTAAATGCCTTGGTTGAAGGTTTTATCTTTACCAATTTTAACAGTTTATCACGAGGAAATGCAAAATTAGAAAACTCACTTATTACCAGCCATCGATTGAATTATTCTAAGTATAACTTGTATAATTTTACTACGATTTTTGCAAACATCAGTTATACAACGACCAAAGATCCAGTAGTCAATGGAGTTTCTTTTCAAAGTATTTATTCTACATCAGACCGTTTGAATTTGGACGCTGAAAATGAAAACTTGAACGGAAATGTTTTTTACTCTAAAAGTTTTAAAAAGTACTATAAATTAACGGCAGGAGTTAATGCAAGTTGGAGTAAGAATTTTGTTTTGAACAGAAGAGTTAGTAACGGAGCAACTCAGGAATTTATTCAAGGGATAGAAAATGTAAATCACGGATACAACCTAGCTTTTGCAACACAGTTTAAAAAATATCCTAATGTAGATTTGGGTTATCGTATTAATTTTTCGGAGCAAGCTGCCAATCGGTTTACAACTCAAACTCCTACAGTAAAATTAAATTATTATTTCTTGAATGGTTTAAATGTCAACTGGGATTATGCATTTAATCGTTTTAAAAATGAAACCAATGGCATTACAAACGATTTCAAAATCATGACGGCAAGTTTGAATTACATCAAAAAAGACTCGAAATTTGAATATCGAATTCAAGCAAACAATTTATTAAACACCAGATCTAGATTGAATAACTCTTTTAGTGTGAATGGTTTTAATGCGAATGAAAGTAGAATTCTGCCTCGCTTTGTAACTTTCATAGTAAAGTACAATTTGTAAGCTTCATTTAGCTTAAAAAGCAAAGGGGATTTAGTTGTATCTAAATCCCCTTTTTTATATACTTTGTTTTGATTTTTTACAATCCAAAAGCAGTTTTTACTTGATCTACAAAATCTAATTTTTCCCAAGTAAACAATTCTACTTCAACTGTTTTTGTTAATCCACCTGGAGCAGAGAAAGTCTTCGTTACGGTTTCAGGAGTACGTCCCATGTGCCCGTAAGCAGCAGTTTCACTATAAATTGGGTTTCTTAATTTCAATCGTTGTTCGATGAAGTACGGACGCATATCAAAAATAGCTTCTACTTTTTTAGCGATTTCACCATTGGTCAAATTCACTTTCGCAGTTCCATAAGTATCAATAAAAATACCCATTGGCTTAGCCACACCAATAGCGTACGAAACTTGAACCAAAATCTCATCGGCAACACCAGCTGAAACTAAGTTTTTAGCAATATGACGTGTTGCATAAGCAGCAGAACGGTCTACTTTACTTGGGTCTTTTCCAGAGAAAGCCCCACCACCGTGAGCTCCTTTTCCGCCATAAGTATCTACAATGATTTTTCTTCCTGTAAGTCCAGTATCTCCGTGAGGTCCTCCAATTACGAATTTTCCTGTTGGGTTAATATGGTATTGAATTGCATCATTAAATAAATGAGCATGCTCAGGATTTTTAGTAATAATTCTTGGGATCAATATCTCAATAATGTCTTTTTTGATTTTAGCAAGCATAGTAGCTTCTTCGTCAAAATCATCGTGTTGTGTAGAGATAACAATCGCATCAATACGAGTTGGTTTGTTATCGTCGCTGTATTCTAAAGTTACTTGTGATTTAGCATCAGGACGCAAATACGTAATTTCATTGTTTTCACGTCTTAAAACAGCTAGTTCTTGCAATAATTTGTGAGACAAATCAAGTGCCAATGGCATGTAATTCTCCGTTTCATTGGTTGCATAACCAAACATCATTCCTTGGTCACCAGCGCCTTGCTCTTCTTTGCTTGCTCTGTCAACACCTTGATTGATATCAGCAGATTGTTCGTGAATAGCCGAAAGAATACCGCATGAATTGGCTTCAAACATGTATTCACTTTTGGTATAACCAATTTTTCGAATCACTTCACGTGCAATATTTTGCACATCTAAGTATGTATTTGATTTAACCTCACCAGCCAAAATAACTTGACCGGTAGTTACTAAAGTTTCACAAGCTACTTTTGATTCAGCATCAAATGCTAGAAAGTTATCAATTAATGCGTCTGAAATTTGATCTGCAATTTTATCTGGATGTCCTTCGCTCACAGATTCTGACGTAAATAAATAGGCCATAAGTTTTATTATTTTATAAAATTAAGCGAGAAAAAATAATTGCTGAAAAGGTCTAAAGGAGAGTTCCTGCTTTAGCATTTTTTTACTGAAAATTATTCAGTATTCACAATGAATTGATTTCATTATGAAGAGGTTGCAATCAGTTCAAATTTTTCCTCTTGTATTTGGGTGCAAAGGTATGAAACCATTTTGAATTGCATATTAATCTTAACTTTTTTTTACTGTTTTATCTTTCGGAAATATTTTTTAAATCAAAAACAAAATTAGCGACATAAAAATTTTGTACTTTAAAAAACATTTGCGATATTTGATAATCAAAATAAGTAATCATGAAATCATTTATTTGCAATATGTTAAAGGTCGCACAGGGAAATTCCTGAGGGTTGCTTATTGCATAATTTGAACTAAATTATATAGTAAAGCTTCCCAGTATTTGGGAAGTTTTTTTTTTGAAATACCACTAAGAATAAAAATTTATGAATACACTAAAATGCCAACAAAAAATGTATGCAATAGCGCCTATTTGTGCTGTTGTACTATTTGATATATCGTGACCCCGAAAGGACAGGTTGATAAAACTAAACCCCTTTTGGATTCGTATCTAAAAGGGGTTTGTTGCTTTTAGCAATACTGCAATTTTTAGAGAATAAAAAAAATAGCATTTGATGAAAGTTTTTTTCAAGATTAGGAACAAAAAAGGATAAAAAAATACAATAAAAATTAAATCATAGTAAAAACTGGTATTGAAGTTGATACTAAAAAGGAAAAATAATCATTACACAATTAATAACTTAAAATGAACAACAATGAAAAACAACAATTATTTTAGTAAAGCAATCCTTTTAATAAGGCAAGGATTATGGGGGTCAAAAAAAAGTAACACTACTGCTCCAGTGGTAAATGAGCTAGTTCATCCTAGATTTGAGATGGATACAAATGATGACATTGCACTAAAGGCAGTGCCAAATTCATTACTTTTTTTAATGTATTCTAAGGAAAATGATGTCCTTTTTATCTAGTGATTGCAAATGTATTTTAACTTGTGAGGAAATACATTTTAAATTAGGATTGCTGTTTTAACGGAGTTTTGGTCTAAAATGCCATATTTCTTTGTTAAAACAGCTTGCTTTTTGCATACTTTTGCGAATATCGCAAAATTAATTCAGTCTAAACTTTGCAGAAAAATTTGCTCAGAATAAAAATTAGTGCTTTATTTGCACTATTAAAGTTCACAACAGTATTGAAATGTTATAAAGAAAGGCAGAGGGATTAGACCCGATGAAGCCTTAGCAACCCTTCGATTTATCGGAGAAGGTGCTGCATTCTACCACGCCCATCGTGGAAAGATAACACTAAGAATTTGTCTAGATAACACCTAGCTTTCTTTCTAATATTTCCAAACACAAGTCATAATTATAACAGATTTGAAATTGGAAAATAAACCAACAACAATTACATTACACAATTTCACCACGGAGTCAGGTGTAATTTTTAATGCTCTAAACTTAAGTTATCAAGTTTTTGGGTCGCCATTACATACAGCTCCCATCGTTTTGGTCAATCATGCGCTAACCGGAAATTCACAGGTTGTGGGCGATAATGGTTGGTGGAATGACCTGATTGGCACCAACAAAACTATTGATACTACAAAATATACCGTACTTGCTTTTAACGTTCCTGGAAATGGATTTGATGGAGTTGTAATTGAAAATCATCTTGATTTTACAGCAAGAGATATTGCTAGAATTTTTATAAAAGGCATTCATTTACTTGAGGTTACAAGACTATTTGCCATTATTGGGGGTTCTGTAGGTGGCGGAATTGCATGGGAAATGGTCGCATTAGAACCAACAATAACGCAAAAATTAATTCCTATTGCGACCGATTGGAAAGCTACCGATTGGCTTATTGCCAATTGTTTTTTGCAAGAACAAATTCTGAATAATTCGTCTAAACCCATTCAGGATGCCCGTACGCATGCGATGTTATGTTATAGAACTCCAGAATCATTTGCGGCAAAATTTCAGCGAACAATTAATGAGGATTTAGCCATTTTTAATGTTGAAAGTTGGTTGTTGCATCATGGCGAAAAATTGCAACAGCGTTTTCAATTGTTGTCCTATAAAATGATGAATCAATTATTGAAAACCATTGATATCACTCGCAATAAGTCTTCGTTTGAAAATACAATCGAAGTTGTAACGGCAGAAATTCACATCATAGCCATCAATTCGGATTTGTTTTTTACAGCCAGTGAAAATAAAGCGACTTTTGAGCAACTACAAAAAATAAATAAAAAAGTTAGTTATCAAGAAATAGTTTCCATTCACGGACACGACGCTTTTTTGATAGAATACAAACAATTACACAATTTGCTTCAAGATTTATTCTAAGCTACAAACAAACAACACAATGAAAATATTAAAATTTGGAGGTAAATCGTTATCAAATGGTGACGGATTAAATAAGGTGGTTGCCATAATAACAGACAAAGTAAATCAGGGCGAGAAAATTGCAGTTGTGGTTTCGGCACGTGGCAATGCTACGGATGAGTTGGAACAAATTTTAACTATTGCTTCTCAAAACGGAGATTACAAGCCACTTTTTGAAGATTTTAAAAAATACCAGCAAGACGTTTATGAAGCTGTTGATTTGTCTGAGGAGTTTACTATTTTAGAAAAATTGTTTGAAGGTGTCAGTTTGATTGGCGATTACAGCAAAAAGATCAAAGACCTTATTTTGTCTAAAGGTGAATTGCTTTCGGCAAAATTACTGACGGCCATCCTCATAGAAAATGGAATTCATGCTCGTTTTACAGATACGCGTGAATTGATAAAAACCGATGCTAAATTTGGTGATGCACAACCCTTAGAACAACTTTCGAAGAAAAATGTGGTTGCTTTTTTTAAGCAAAACACTGAAAATACAGTAAGTATAATCACAGGTTTTATTGGCTCTACGACCAATAATGATACTACAACTCTAGGAAGAAACGGTAGTAATTACACCGCTTCCTTGATTGCGAATTATTTAAATGCCGACGAATTACAAAATTACACACATGTTGACGGAATTTATACTGCCAATCCTGATTTAGTGGTAGATGCTAAAAAAATTGACCATCTATCATTTAATGAGGCGAATGAGATTGCTAATTTTGGAGCAACTATTTTGCATGCCAAAACTATCATTCCATTATTAGAAAAAAACATTCCGCTTCGAATTTTAAATACTTTCAATTATGAAAATAAAGGAACTTTAATTACTTCCAATTCTAATAAGGAAGGAATAAAAACGCTTTCGGTTCTTGAAAATGTGGCTTTGGTAAATCTGGAAGGAAGAGGTTTGCTTGGTAAAACAGGTGTCGATGCTCGAATTTTTAGAGTAATGGGCGACAACAATATCAGTGTGAGTATCATTTCGCAAGGTTCATCAGAGCGCGGAATAGGATTGGTTGTGGCTGCTGACAAAGCTACTACGGCCATGATTGAATTGGAAAAGGAATTCGAAAATGATTTCTATTCAAAGGATGTCAATAAAATAACTGTGGCTGATGATGTAGCTGTCATCTCTATTATTGGCCAGGATTTAAGCACTTTTCACAAACCTTACACGGCTTTAATCAAGAATAAAATTGTTCCGATTCTTTTCAATAATACGGTGACGGGCAAGAATGTTAGTTTGGTTGTTAAAAAATCACAATTGCACAAAGCCTTGAATGTCATTCATGGGGAGATTTTTGGCGTAGCCAAGAAGATAAATATAGCTGTTTTCGGTCACGGTTTGGTGGGCGGTACTTTGATTAATCAAATTTTAGAATCGGCTGCAGCCATTGAAAAAAGAAAAGATATTAAATTGAATGTATTTGCTATTGCGAATTCTAAGAATGTGCTCTTGAATAAAAACGGCGTGACACCTAACTGGAAAAACGAGATTCAAACCAACGGATTCTCGTATACAATTGATGATGTGATTGCCTACGCAAATGAGCATCATCTAGAGAATTTAATTGCTATTGATAATACTGCAAGTACTGATTTTGTTACGAATTACATTTCGTTAGTAGAAAATAGTTTCGATTTGATTTCGTCAAACAAAGTGGCCAATACGTTGAGTTATAGTTTTTATAAAAAATTGAGAAAAGTTCTGGCAGAAAACCAAAAGACGTATCTTTATGAGACCAATGTTGGAGCAGGATTGCCGTTGATTGATACCATTAAATTGTTGCACCTTTCTGGCGAAAATATCACAAAGATTAAAGGCGTTTTCTCGGGAACATTGAGTTATTTGTTCAATAATTTTTCGGCTAAAGACGCGCCGTTTAGCGAGATTTTAAAAGAAGCCATCGATAATGGATATACGGAGCCAGATCCAAGAGAGGATTTATGCGGAAATGATGTAGGACGAAAATTATTGATTTTGGCTAGAGAATTAGACTTGCAAAATGAGTTTGAAGAAATTGCGATTCAAAATTTAATTCCAGAACATTTGCGTAGTGGAGATGTGGGAGAGTTTTTGAATAAATTGACGGAGTTTGATCCTATTTATGCAAAAATAAAAGCAGATCAAAAGCCCAATCACGTGTTGCGATATATAGGAGAATTATCAGGTGATTTGCAAAATGACAAAGGAAATCTAGAAGTAAAATTAGTTTCGGTGCCATCAGATACGGCTTTGGGCGGATTGAAAGGTTCGGATTCTTTCTTCGAAATTTACACTGAATCGTACGGAGACCGACCAATTGTAATTCAAGGCGCAGGCGCAGGATCAGCGGTAACAGCTAGAGGTGTTTTTGGCGATATTTTAAGGTTGTCTGATAAGGGCTAATCGACGTGTACAGTTTTCAGTGAGCAGATTTCAGTAATTAGTATTTAAATATAAATTAGTTGACTTCGCGTGAGAAAATCCGCGTCATCAGCGTTCAAAAAAGATAGTAATGAAAATAACATTAAACAGAGTAAACGATAATTTCTATTTCGAATTAAAAAATGAAAGAGGGCATTTGGTAAACGTAGATAGCCGTCCTGAATATGGAGGAAATGATATGGGTGCCAGTCCAATGGAATTAGTATTGATGGGAGTTGCGGGGTGTAGTGCCATTGATATGATTTCAATTTTGAAAAAACAACGTCAAGAAATCACGTCTTTCAAAGCTGAAGTTGAAGGCGAACGCGTACAAGTTGGAGAAGCAAAACCTTTTAAAAATATCCATGTGGTGTTTTATTTAGAAGGTGATATCAAGGAAGACAAAGCCGCAAAAGCCGCACAACTTTCTTTTGAAAAGTACTGCTCGGTTTCCAAAACATTAGAACCAACGGCAACCATACATTATAAGGTAGTTTTGAACGGAAGCCCCCTAACCCCCGAAGGGGGAACTAGCAACTAATAGTTGTTGGATAAATATTAAATTTAGTAACAAACAAATCAACCCCAACACAATTCCCCCTTTGGGGGTTAGGGGGCTTATTTATGGAAAATGATAATTTTGGTTTCGAAACCCAAGCCATACGCAATCAGTTAGAAAGAACACAATATTTAGAGCATTCGGTGCCGTTGTACCTCACGTCTAGTTTTGTATTTGAAGATGCCGAAGACATGCGTGCCTCATTTGCAGAGGAAAAAGACAGGAATATTTACAGCCGTTACAGCAACCCAAATAACAACGAATTTATTAGCAAAGTATGCGCTATGGAAGGTGCTGCAGCTGGTTTTGCCTTTGCATCAGGTATGGCTGCGGTGTATTCAACATTGGCTGCTATATTGAATTCTGGAGATCATATTGTCTCTTCGAGCAGTGTTTTTGGAGCTACGCATTCGTTGTTTATTAATTATTTTCCAAAATGGAACATACAAACCTCGTATTTTGACATCAATCAACCCGAGACTATTGAAGGTTTGATTACGCCTGATACAAAAATTATTTTCGCAGAGTCACCAACCAATCCTGCTGTTGATATTATTGATTTGGAATTGCTAGGAAATATTGCCAAAAAGCATAATTTAATTTTAATAATTGATAATTGTTTCGCAACGCCTTATTTGCAACAACCAGTTAAGTGGGGAGCGCATTTAGTGGTGCATTCTGCTACCAAATTAATGGACGGTCAAGGTAGAGTTTTGGGCGGAATAACAGTTGGTGATACTGATTTGATTCAGAAAATCTATTTGTTTTCCCGACTTACAGGACCTTCTTTATCTCCTTTTAATGCCTGGGTATTGTCTAAAAGTTTAGAAACATTAGCCATTCGATTGGACAGACATTGCGAAAATGCCTTGAAAGTAGCGGAGTTTTTAGAGAATCATCCGCAGGTAAATAAAGTGAAATATCCTTTTTTGAAATCGCATCCTCAGTATGAAATTGCAAAGAAGCAAATGAAGTTGGGCGGAAATATTGTTGCTTTTGAAATAAAAGGAGGATTAGAAGCTGGAAGAGCTTTTTTGGATAAAATTAAATTGTGTTCGCTTTCGCCAAATTTAGGAGATACCAGAACCATTGTTACGCACCCAGCCTCAACAACACACAGTAAATTATCTGTCGAAGAGCGTTTGGCGGTAAGTATTACCGATGGTTTAGTGCGTGTTTCTGTAGGTTTAGAAACCGTAACTGATGTAATTGCCGATTTGGAGCAGGCGCTTTCGTAACGGATAGATTTGGGATTAACGATTTTAGATTGTAGTTTTGGTTCAAACAAAGCAATGTTTCATACTTGCGAATCTTTTTTATACAATTCTAAAACAGTAAAATGCTCTCAAAAAAAACAAAATACGGTATAAAAGCATTGACCTTTTTGGCTCGCCGAGAAGACCAAACTCCTGTTGCGATTGCGGATATTGCTAAATCTGAAAACATCTCGCTCAAATTTTTAGAGAGTATTTTATTGTTGTTGCGTCATTCCGGTTTTCTGGGAGCCAAAAAAGGAAAAGGCGGCGGTTATTACTTGATAAAAGAACCGAAAGACATCAGCATGGCCAAAGTGTATCGCATTCTGGAAGGGCCAATTGCTTTGTTGCCGTGTGCCAGTCATAATTTTTATGAGCCTTGTGACGATTGTACCGATGAAGCCACTTGTGCAGTTCGTAAATTAATGACGGAGGTGCGTGATAATACGCTTATGGTTTTGGAAAATAATAGTTTAGCAGATATTGCATTTTAAGTTTTAATTAGAAAAAATGTTTTGTAATTAAAGTAAATATATTATTTTTGCACAATAATCTAGTAACCCGATAGGGTAATAGTTTTTAAATTGAATTTTGTTGAATTGAAAGGAATGGATAAAGAATTAAAAGTGAATAATAATACCGAAAGCCCTGCTACAAGTTTTGTAGAACGATTATGGGTTCTTGTTCCTGCAATTTTATTGATAGGATTATTGGCAACGTTAGTGTACAACCACCATGATGAATTTTCAGTGGATGGCTTGATAGCTGGCTTTGATCAAGAGTTTTTAATTTTTTTCTGTATTGGCGTATTTGCACAATTAGTTGATGGAACTTTAGGGATGGGTTATGGAGCTACTTCAACTTCATTTTTATTAGCTTACGGAATTCCACCTGCCATTAGTAGTACAGGTGTTCACGTGGCTGAAATGTTTACAACAGGAGCTTCGGCAATTTCGCATCATCGTTTTGGAAACATCAATAAAAAACTAGTAAGACATTTGTTAATTCCAGGTGTTTTAGGTTCTATTACAGGTGCCTATTTGTTGTCGGATGTCATTGATGGAGAAGTAATAAAACCATTTATTGCTTTGTATATGATTGGCTTGGCAGTAATCATTATTAGGAAGGCATTAAAAAAGAATCTAGTAAAAAAGAAAACAAAGAAATTAGGTATTTTGGCAACTTTTGGAGGTTTTATGGATGCTGTAGGAGGCGGAGGTTGGGGTCCGATAGTGACTTCTACTTTATTAGGAAATGGACGAAATCCAAGATATACAATTGGTTCGGTGAATGCAGCAGAGTTTGCAGTAGCTTTTTCAAGCGGAGTGACATTTATGCTTTTTGGAGGTATTCAAGGATGGCAAGTAATAATTGGATTGATTTTAGGAGGCGTAATGGCAGCTCCATTAGCAGCATTTTTAGTGAATAAAATTCCAAGGAAATCAATGATGATATTAGTGGGCGTTTTAATTATTCTTTTGAGTTTAAAAACCTTATCAAAACTGCTGTAAAACGAAATAAGATTATGAGTAAAGAATTAGTAGTGGCATTAGTAGAGCATACAAAAAACCTTAGTTTAGAGGAAACGTTTGTTTATTTAGCTGCAGAATATAAAGATAAAGTGGTTTTTTCGACCTCTTTTGGTCAAGAAGACCAAGTGATTACAGCAATAATTGCTGATAGTGGTGCTGATGTTCAAATTTTTACATTGGATACAGGTCGATTGTTTCAAGAAACGTATGATGTTTTTCATAAAACCCAAAAAAAATACAATCAAAATATTAGAGTGTTTTTTCCTGAGGCAGCTGCGGTTGAAAATTTATTGGGAACTAAAGGACCTAATAGTTTTTACGAATCAGTTGAGAATAGAAAAGAATGTTGTTCCATCCGTAAAGTAGTGCCTTTGCGCAAAGCCTTAAATGGAAATTCGATTTGGATCACTGGCTTAAGAGCGGAGCAATCCGAAAACAGAAATGATTTGGCACTTTTTGAATACGATGCACATTTTGAAATTATTAAGTTCAATCCTCTGTTAAAATGGACCTTGCAAGAAGTAGAAGATTATTTAGAAAAAAATAATGTACCACAAAATGCATTACACAAAAAAGGGTTTGTAAGCATTGGTTGTGCGCCGTGTACGAGAGCCATCACTCCAGATGAAGACATCAGAGCCGGAAGATGGTGGTGGGAATCCAGTCATAAAGAATGTGGGTTGCATAGCCCCCTAGCCCCCAAAGGGGGAATTAACGAAGTGAAAAATTAATAATAACAAAATAAATACCCCAACAGTTCCCCCTTCGGGGGTTAGGGGGCCGATAGATATGAGTGCACAATTAAAAACAAACGCCTTAGAAAGCGAAGCGATATATATTTTCAGAGAGGTAATTTCTCAGTTTGACAAACCAGTTTTACTTTTTTCGGGTGGAAAAGATTCGATTACGTTAGTTCGTTTGGCGCAAAAAGCTTTTTTTCCTGCTAAAATTCCGTTCCCGTTGTTGCACGTAGACACTGGGCATAATTTTCCGGAAACCATTGAGTTCAGGGACAAATTGGTTGCTGAACTAGGATTAGAATTAATTGTGCGCAATGTACAAGATGCGATTGATCAAGGAAAAGTGGTTGAAGAAACCGGAAAATATTCAAGTAGAAACAGCTTGCAAACCACAACACTTTTAGATGCTATCGAAGAATTTAAATTTGATGCGTGTATTGGTGGAGCACGTCGAGACGAGGAAAAAGCCAGAGCCAAAGAGCGAATCTTTTCGGTGCGTGATGATTTTGGTCAATGGGACGAAAAAAATCAGCGTCCTGAATTATTCGATTTGTTGAACGGAAAAATAGAGAACGGTCAAAACGTACGCGTTTTTCCAATTTCGAATTGGACCGAGCTAGACGTGTGGAGTTATATCGAACAAGAGCAAATTGAAATTCCGTCGATTTATTTTTCGCACAAGCGTAAAGTATTTTTACGAGATGGAATGATTTGGTCGCATTCTCCATTTGTGTACCAAGAAGAAAACGAAGAAATCGTGGAACGCATTGTTCGTTTTAGAACGGTAGGAGACATGAGTTGTACGGCAGCAGTTGATTCTTACGCAGCAACAATTTCTGAAGTAGTGGGCGAAATTAGATCTTCAACAATTTCAGAAAGAGGCGCTAGAATTGACGACAAACGTTCAGAAGCAGCGATGGAAAAAAGAAAACAACAGGGATACTTTTAGAAAAGAATTATAAATTATGAATTATGAATTTTTCAAAAGTTCCTAGAATTTATAATTCAATATTTAAAATATAAAAATCAAATTTAAAAGTGTGGATAGGATAATTTGAGGAAACTTGAAACCTTAAACTTTTAAACTTTAAACAAAATTCAGATGGAAGTTTTAAAAATAGCAACAGCAGGAAGTGTAGATGACGGTAAGAGTACCTTAATTGGGAGATTATTGTATGATACGCAATCGTTGACAACAGATAAATTAGAAGCAATAGAAAAAAGCAGCAAGCAAAAAGGATATGATTATTTGGATTTTTCTTTGGCTACAGACGGTTTAGTGGCCGAAAGAGAACAAGGAATTACCATTGATGTGGCGCATATATATTTTTCTACTGCCAAAAAAAGTTACATTATTGCTGATACTCCTGGTCACGTTGAGTATACGCGAAACATGGTTACAGGAGCTTCTACTTCGCAAGTATCGATTATTTTAATTGATGCTCGTAAAGGCGTAATTGAGCAAACTTACCGCCACTTTTTCATCAATAATTTATTGAGAGTAAAAGAAGTTATTGTGGCGATCAACAAAATGGATTTGGTGGATTATTCGGAAGAAGTTTTTAATAAAATCAAAGCGGATTTTGAAGCCTTAAATGCTAAAAGTACTTTCAAAGAACAAAACGTTAGTTACATTCCGTTAAGTGCTTTGACAGGTGATAATGTAGTAGAATCATTAGGAGGAATGCCTTGGTACAAAGGACAAACCATTTTGGAGCATCTGGAAGCGTTAGAGCCAGCCGATGTTTATGAAAAAGGAAAAGCGCGTTTCCCTGTTCAAACCGTAATCCGACCAAAAACAGAAGAATACCACGATTTTAGAGGTTATGCCGGAAAATTGTATGGGAATAATATCAAAGTGGGTGATGCGGTAACGGTGCTGCCTTCTTTAACAGAATCAGTGGTGACAAATATTCACTTTTTTGACAAGCAATTTGAGGAAGCAGCTGTGGGCTCTTCGATTACCATCGAATTAGAAAATGATATCAATGTGACTAGAGGTGACATGATTGTAAAATCATCTGAATTGCCAAAAGTAGAGAAAGACATCAACACCACCGTATGCTGGATGGACAGTAAAAAGCTAGTTCCTGGTGCTAAATATTTTGTACAACACAATACCAACAGAGTTTTGGCTAAGATTGATAGTGTGAAAAATGTGATTGCAACTGACTTCTCAGGAACAACAGAAGCCTCTCAACTAGCCATCAATGAAATTGGAGAAGTAAATATTAAGTTAAGCAAAGCCATTTATTTTGATGCGTATAACGATAATAAATCAAACGGCGCCTTCATCTTAATTGATGCAACAACCAACACAACAGCAGGAGTAGGATTTATAAAATAACCTTTAGCTATTGGCTTTAAGCCTTCAGCAAAAATGTAAAATGAATTTCATAAACAGCTAACAGCCCAAAGCTAATAGCTAATAGCTTATAACAAATGGAAAGTTTTAGAACCGAAATTGAAGATCCGATTGTTCAAAAAGACATAATCGATTTAGAAAGAAAAATTGCTTTATTCCGTGACGGAAAAATTGATGACGAGCGTTTTCGTAGTCTCCGTTTGGCACGAGGTGTTTACGGGCAGCGCCAGGAAGGCGTGCAAATGATTCGTATCAAATTGCCTTTTGGGAAAGTGACTAGCGAGCAACTCGTGCGCATCACAAAAGTTTCTGATGAGTATTCAACAGGACGTTTGCACATTACAACGCGTCAGGATATCCAAATTCATTACGTGAGTTTAGATCGAACTCCACAACTTTGGGCTGAGTTAGAAAAAGACGATGTTACCCTGAGAGAAGCTTGTGGAAATACGGTTCGAAATATTACCGCTAGTGAAACAGCAGGAATTGATCCAGAGGAACCTTTTGATGTGTCTCCGTATGCGCATGCGATGTTTCAATTTTTCTTGAGAAATCCGGTTTGTCAAGAAATGGGACGTAAATTCAAAATGTCATTCTCGTCATCAGATAAAGATACCGGTTTGAGTTATTTACACGATTTGGGTTTTATTCCAAAAATTGTAGACGGTGTAAAAGGTTTCAAAGTAATGTTAGGCGGAGGTTTAGGTTCGCAACCGAGTCATGCTGAATTGCTGACAGAGTTTATTCCGGCCAATCAAATCATTCCAACTACCGAAGGAATTTTAAGAATTTTTGACCGCTACGGCGAAAGAGCCAAACGTTTAAAAGCACGATTGAAATTTTTGTTGAAAGAAATAGGGAAAGACGAATTTTTACGATTGGTAGACGAAGAGAAAAAAGCCTTGTCACTGCATACAGTCGAAATTGACACCACTGCTTTTGAGGGAGCTATTGCAGCGCCATTATTAGAAGTTCCAAAAGTCGAAATTGAAGATACAGCAGCTTTTGAAGCGTGGAAAAAATCAAATGTAATTCCGCAAAAACAAGCGGGTTATGTGGCCATCGGAATCAAAGTACAATTAGGTGATTTTTATACCGATAAAGCGAGAGCATTAGCGTATTTGATCAAAAATTATGCAGCCAACGAATTGCGTTTTACGTTGCGTCAAGATATTTTAATTCGTCACGTAAAAGAGGAAAACCTTCCTTTCTTTTACCAAGAATTAGCCAAATTAGATTTTGTAACCACAGGCTACAACACGATTGCTGATATTACAGCTTGTCCAGGTACCGATACGTGTAACTTGGGAATTGCGAGCAGTACCGGAATCGCGGTAGAGTTAGAACGCGTTTTAACTGCTGAATATCCGCAGTACAGCAACAACCGTGAAATTACCATTAAAATTAGTGGTTGTATGAACGCTTGCGGGCAACACAATATGGCCGAAATTGGCTTTCAAGGAATGTCAATCAATGCGGGTAAATTAGTAGCCCCAGCCTTGCAAGTTTTATTAGGAGGAGGAAATTTAGGAAATGGATCTGGAAGATTCTCTGATAAAGTAATT
Organism: Flavobacterium tiangeerense; assembly: GCF_007830355.1. Lineage (GTDB taxonomy): Bacteria > Bacteroidota > Bacteroidia > Flavobacteriales > Flavobacteriaceae > Flavobacterium > Flavobacterium tiangeerense. The sequence goes on from NZ_VLKO01000005.1 coordinate 284,981, forward strand.
AAAATCCCAAGCCGAAGAGGACCAGATGCTTTGCGATTGATTTTAAATGATTTTGAAGCCAATGCCAACGGACAATCGTTCTTGAATTATTATGACGCTCAAGGCGAAAAATATTTCTACGAATTTTTGAAACCATTAGCCGATGTAACCAATCTTACCGAAGCTGATTTTATTGACTGGGGAAATGCAGATAATTATGTAAAAGCAGTTGGTGTAGGAGAATGTGCAGGAGTTGTAATTGACTTGGTTGCAACCTTATTATTTGAAGCGAAAGAAAAATTGACTTTTGCTCAAGAAGCTTATGAAGATGCAAAATGGTCGGATGCTATTTATTTGGCGTACGCCGGATTTGTCAACGGAGCCAAAGCTTTATTACTGGCTGAAAACCAAAAAACAAATCACCAAGCGGGAATTATCGACTTGTTTGATACCGTTTTTCTGGCTACAAATACAATTCAATTGCAATCTTCTTTGCGTGAACTTGTGTATCAAATCAATCAAAATGAACCTTCTGCTGAATTTGCTAAAAAGTACATTCAAGATGCCATTGTGTTTTTTGATGCCATCGAAGCGTATAGAAATAAAGACTTAGCTGATGCTTAAAAAGAAACAACCCATCGTAACATTAGTTGGTGCGGGTCCTGGAGATCCGGATTTACTGACGATCAAAGGAGCCAAAGCATTAGCAGAAGCGGATGTGGTATTGTATGACGCCTTGGCCAACGAGGAGATTTTGACATATGCTCCCAAAAAATCCATTAAGATTTTTGTAGGCAAACGCAAAGGCTGTCATGAATATTCGCAAGATCAAATCAACCAATTGATTGTAGACAATGCCTTAACGTACGGGCATGTAGTTCGCTTAAAAGGAGGTGATCCATTTATTTTTGGACGTGGAAGTGAAGAAATTGACTTTATAGAAAGTTTTGGCATACCGACATCGGTGGTGCCTGGAATTTCATCCTCGATTGCTGTTCCGGCTTATCAAGGGATTTCATTGACCAAAAGAGGTGTTTCTGAGAGTTTTTGGGTAATTACGGGTACAACTTCTGACAGGAAATTGTCAAATGATGTGGCTTTGGCTGCACAATCATCAGCAACGGTGGTTATTTTGATGGGAATGAGCAAACTCTCTCAGATTATCGATTTGTTCCAAAAGGAATCTAAAGGTGAAACACCGGTTGCGATTATTCAAAACGGAACGACTGCTCAGGAGAAAATTGGGGTTGGAACCATCAACACCATTGAGCAAGTGGTGGCGCAACAACAATTAAGTTCACCTGCTATTATCGTCATTGGTGAGGTGGTTAAAGAGAGCAATAAATTAAAAGGCTTTTACGAAGAATTCATAGCCAAAGAATTGAAATAACTGTGGAAAGAAACGAATTATATCCTATTTTTTTAAAATTACACAACCTCAACGTGCTCATTGTGGGTGGCGGTAATGTGGGTTTAGAAAAACTATCGTTTCTGTTGAAATCCAGTCCCAATGCCAATGTTGAGGTAGTGGCACCTTGGTTTTTACCAGAGTTAGAAACCTTGGCGGCAAGCCATACAACAGTGAAGTTGACTTATAAAAAATTCAATCGCTGGATGCTCCGTAAACGCCACATGGTGATTGCCTGCACCGATGATTTGAAGGTGAACAAGAGGATTTATGATTTGTCTCGAAAAAGATATTTGATTTGCAACATTGCTGATACACCGCCTTTGTGTGATTATTATTTGGGCGGAATTGTAACCAAAGGGAATGTGAAAATTGCCATTTCAACCAACGGGAAATCACCCACTACAGCCAAACGATTGCGAGAGTTTTTTGAAGAAATAATTCCAGACGATATCAATAAAATGGTCGAAAACTTGAATGAATACCGAAAAACGCTGAAAGGAAATTTTGAGGAAAAAGTTCAAAAAATGAATGAAATCACAGAGACGCTCAAAGCAAAGTAAGCACAAGACAGAATCTTAAGTTCATAGAAAAAAGCTAAGATGTAATAGTTCTTAATAATCAGTTTCTGTTTTTTTAACTAAACAGAATGGTGATATTTGTACTCAATTTAAAATAAAAGTATTGAGCTCCTAGGTTCAATACGATAACATATATAAACACAATTAACAATTTCCATTACAGCCTACAATTACAATTGGAAGCAAAATAAAGGATACTAAATTAAATCAAAATGATTAAAACAGACATACTCATTATTGGCGCGGGGCCAACAGGTTTATTTGCAGTTTTTGAAGCAGGATTATTAAAATTAAAATGCCATATATTAGATGCCTTGCCACAAGCAGGTGGGCAGTTATCAGAGTTATATCCTAAAAAACCTATTTATGATATTCCTGGATTTCCAGAAGTATTAGCTGGTGATTTAGTAGATAACTTAATGGAGCAAATCAAGCAGTTCGAACCAGGGTTTACCTTGGGTGAACGTGCTGAAACCATCGAAAAACAAGAAGACGGAACATTTATTGTGACTTCAAACAAAGGCAAGAAATTCCATGCGCCAGTTATTGCTATTGCTGGTGGATTAGGCAGTTTTGAACCAAGAAAACCATTGATTGAGGACATCGAATTCTACGAAGACAAAGGAATTAAATACTTTATCAAAAATCCAGAAAAATTCCGTGACAAGCGTGTGGTTATTGCTGGAGGTGGTGATTCGGCTCTAGATTGGAGTATCTTTTTGTCAAATGTAGCTTCAGAAGTGACTTTGATTCACCGTCGCAACGAGTTTCGTGGTGCTTTAGACTCTGTAGAAAAAGTACAAGAGTTAAAGACTTCTGGTAAAATAAAAATGATTACTCCAGGTGAAGTAGTAGGTTTAAAAGGAGCTGAGCATCTTGAGGCAGTTGTAGTCGAGGAAAATGGCGCACAACGCACCATCGAAACCGATTATTTTATTCCGCTTTTTGGTCTTACGCCAAAGTTGGGGCCTATCGGCGACTGGGGATTAGAAATCGAAAAGAACGCCATCAAAGTAAATAACTCTTTAGATTACCAAACCAATATTCCGGGAATTTTCGCTATTGGTGACGTAAATACCTATCCAGGAAAATTAAAATTGATCTTGTGCGGATTCCACGAAGCTACTTTAATGTGTCAAGCGGCCTACCAAATCATTAATCCAGGTAAGCGCTATGTTTTAAAATATACTACCGTTTCAGGCGTAGATGGTTTTGACGGAACTCGTAAAGAAGCTCCAAAAGCGGTTGTAAAAGCAATCGTGTAAATAAAGTTGCTAAGTCAAAAAGGTTCTGAGTTGCTAAGGTTGGTTAAAATCTTAGTAATTCAGAACCTTTTTTATTTTAAAGTTTTGCAACAAACTAAGCTACAATCTTTAAAAAAAATACTTGCAATTGTTAGCGCTATGTCGTTCCTTTGCACTGTTCCTATATTTATTGAAAGTTATCACGAAAGGCGGAGGGAAAGACCCAATGAAACCTTAGCAACCCTTTATTTTTTAAAGAAGGTGCTACATTCTACTTTATACAATCAGTATCAAAGATAGATAACACAAGAATACTTCTACAGTATTTCTCAAACCTTTTCTTGACAACATATCGAATTTTTTAGAGCAGATAAATGGCACTTTTCAGTCATTATCGTTCCTGCTGTACGCTATATCTTTTTATTCGCCGAAAAAAGGCGAATAAAAAGGATGCCGCTGCCATCAGGGCTAAAAAGAAAAATAGTGAACTTTTGGAAATAGTAATCAAAAGTAAAAATCACCATTTCAAATTGTGATTTACAAGAAATAAAAAGTTATGTCAAGCATTTCAAAAGACAATTTAGGAGTTCCCCCTTCGGGGGCTAGGGGGCTTATTCACGAAGCCATTACAAAAAACATACTCATCCTTGATGGAGCTATGGGAACCATGTTGCAACGTTACAATTTCTCCGAAGAAGATTTTAGAGGAGAACGTTTCAAAGATTTTCCGCATTCGCTAAAAGGAAACAACGATTTGTTGTCGCTCACTCAGCCACAAGCTATAAAAGACGTTCACGCCGCATATTTTGAAGCTGGAGCTGATATTGTTGAAACCAATACATTCTCTGGAACCACCATCGGTATGGCAGATTACTATCTGGAAGAATATGTGTATGAATTGAACTATGAGTCGGCAAAAATAGCTCGCGAAGTAGCCGATGAATTTACCGCTAAAAATCCAGATAAACCTCGTTTTGTTGCGGGTTCCATTGGACCCACGAACAGAACAGCAAGCATGTCGCCAGATGTAAACGATCCCGGATACAGAGCTGTAACTTTTGATGATTTGCACATTGCGTACAAGCAACAAGTAGAAGCGCTTATGGATGGTGGTTGCGATTTACTTTTGGTAGAAACTATTTTTGATACCTTAAATGCCAAAGCAGCGCTTTTTGCCATTGAAGAAGTAAAAGACGAACGCAATCTTGATATTCCTATTATGGTTTCCGGAACCATTACCGATGCGTCTGGAAGAACACTTTCGGGACAAACCGTTGAGGCTTTCTTAGTTTCGGTGTCGCACATACCTTTGTTGAGTGTAGGATTCAATTGCGCACTTGGTGCCGATTTGCTCAAGCCATATTTGCAAACTTTGTCACAAAACACATCGTTCAACGTATCGGCGCATCCAAATGCAGGTTTACCTAATGCCTTTGGAGAATACGATGAAACACCAGAACAGATGCAAGCTTTTATCAAAGAATATCTCGATGATAATTTGGTCAACATCATAGGGGGTTGTTGCGGAACAACACCAGCCCACATCAAGTTAATTGCCGATATCGCAAAGGAATACAAACCGAGGGTTTCGACTGCTGTGATGTAGTTTTTGGTTGGGTATTGCTGTTTTTAATGGAAAGAAAAAAATGCAATTTAGTGGTTAGTTTGTCATTCTGAGGAACGAAGACCTAAGCGATAGCGAACTGTCGAAGCAATCTTTATTATGTGAGCAACTTGTTTAGGTCTTCGTTCCTCAGAATGACAAAATTGAAGAATAAAAAACGGAAGAATCAATAAAAAAAAAGAAGTGTGTTGTTAGCACAATGCCCGCGTGAGGGATAGTAGTGGCATCCTTTTGTGAAGCGATAGCGGAGCAAAAGATAGAACGAATAGCCCGACCCGACTTTTTTTGGAGGGACACGCCCAAAAAAGAATTGAAATAAAATGGTAAGGTTTTGAAAACTTTGCAGCAAATGATATCATAAAAACAACTCAGAACCTATGCTACTTAGGATCTTAGTAACTTAAATTAAAATGGCAGAAAAAAGAAGAAACCTAGTATTATCAGGATTAGAACCCTTAATCATAACACCCGAAAGTGTATTTGTGAATGTGGGGGAACGAACCAATGTAACGGGTTCGCGAAAATTTCTTCGATTGATTAAGGAAGAAAAATACGATGAGGCGCTTGATATTGCGCGCCAGCAAGTAGAAGGCGGTGCACAAATCATCGATATCAATATGGATGAGGGAATGCTCGATGGCGTTTATGCGATGACCAAATTCCTGAATTTGATAGCGGCTGAACCGGATATCTCGCGTGTGCCGATTATGATTGACAGCTCGAAATGGGAAATCATTGAGGCGGGTTTGAAAGTCGTACAAGGGAAATGTGTTGTAAATTCGATTTCGTTGAAAGAAGGCGAAGAAGCTTTTATTCACCATGCTAAACTGATAAAGCGTTACGGAGCGGCGGTAATTGTGATGGCTTTTGACGAAGTGGGTCAGGCTGATAATTACGAAAGGCGTGTTGAAATTTGTCAGCGTTCGTATGATATTTTGGTGGGAATTGGATTTCCGCCACAAGACATCATCTTCGATTTGAATATTTTCCCAGTAGCAACAGGTATGGAAGAGCACCGCTTGAATGCATTGGATTTCTTTAGAGGTACTAAGTGGGTTCGCGAAAATTTACCGCATGCACACATTAGCGGTGGGGTGAGTAACGTTTCGTTTTCGTTTAGAGGAAACGATACGGTTCGTGAGGCGATGCACTCGGTTTTCTTGTACCACGCCATTCAAAACGGAATGACAATGGGGATTGTAAACCCAGAAATGTTGTCGATATATGATGAGATTCCGAAAGATTTATTGGAACATGTTGAAGATGTAATCTTAGACAGACGCGATGATGCGACAGAACGTTTGCTTGATTTTGCCGAGAATGTAAAAGGCGACGGATCTAAAACAAATGAAAAGGCGGTATTAGAATGGCGTTCTGGAACGGTTCAAGAAAGAATCACGCACTCATTAGTAAAAGGAGTGGATGCGTTTATAGAAGAAGATGTTGAAGAAGCCCGACAAGCTGCTACAAAACCCATTGAGGTGATCGAAATCAACTTGATGACGGGAATGAATGTCGTGGGTGATTTGTTTGGTTCGGGTAAAATGTTTTTGCCACAAGTGGTAAAGTCGGCACGTGTAATGAAAAAAGCAGTAGCTTATCTTTTGCCGTTTATTGAAGCGGCAAAGCAAGTTGGCGACAAATCAGGGAACGGAAAAATCCTGATGGCTACCGTAAAAGGTGATGTTCATGATATTGGAAAAAATATTGTTTCGGTGGTATTGGCTTGTAATAATTATGAGATTGTCGATTTAGGTGTAATGGTGCCTCCAGAAAAAATCATTGCAGCAGCTATTGAACATGAAGTAGATATTATTGGATTGAGCGGATTGATCACGCCGTCTTTGGACGAAATGGTGTATCTCGCTAAGGAATTAGATAAAAGAGGACTGAAAATTCCAGTCATGATTGGTGGTGCTACAACTTCGCGTGCGCATACGGCCGTGAAAATTGCGCCTCAATACAGCCAAACGGTAATTCACGTGAACGATGCCTCGAGAGCGGTAACGGTTGCGGGTAATTTATTGGATCACAATCGAAAAATATATGCTAGTGATATTCGTGCAGAATACGATGCGTTTAGAGAAACGTTTTTGAATCGTTCCCGCGACAAGAATTTCTTGACCATTGAGCAAGCCCGTAAAAATAAATTACAATTGGATTGGGATAATTTCACGCCCGTGAAACCTAAAGTAATTGGCAAGCAAATCGTAGAAGTTGAGTTAGAAACTTTGGTGCCTTATATCGATTGGACGCCGTTTTTTAGAACATGGGAATTGTTTGGGAAATATCCAGCGATTTTAACTGATGAGGTAGTGGGTGAACAAGCGACTTCGGTTTTTGCAGATGCACAAGCGATGCTGAAAGTTATTTTGAAAGAGAAGAAATTAACTGCCAAAGGCATTTACGGCATTTTTCCGGCAAATCAAATCAATGATGATGATATTGAACTATACGAAGCCCCCCCCGCCCCCGAAGGGGGAGCTACTCTCGAAACAGCAAAACAAACTTGGGAAACAGCAAGTCCTATTATGTATGATGTTTTAAAAGAACGTGCTAAAGAGATGAGAAACAAACCAACAGAAGCTGAGAAAATGCTATGGAATGTTTTATCTAATAGAGGAGTAGAAGGATGTAAATTTAGAAGGCAACATGTAATAGGGGAATATATAGTTGATTTTGTGTGTTTGGAAAAAAAGCTAGTTATTGAAGTAGATGGATCTATTCATAATCATCCCGAACAAATTGAACTTGATAAAGAGAGAACTATTTGGCTAGAATCTAAGGGTTTTAAAGTGGTTAGATATACTAATAAAGAGGTGTTGAATAATTTACATGAAACAATTGAAAAAATCAGCAAGGAGTTGTCTACAAAGGAGATAGTTCCCCCTTTGGGGGTTAGGGGGCTCTTTTTGACTTTGCGTCAGCAATCACAAAAAACTAAAGGTGCTCCAAATATTGCATTGTCTGATTTTATTGCGCCAAAAGAAAGTGGGAAAGTCGATTATATGGGAGCTTTTTGTGTGACTACTGGTTTTGGTGTGGACGAATGGGCGGCTGAATTCGAAAAGGATTTAGATGATTATAATTCGATTATGGTGAAAGCATTGGCTGATCGTTTTGCAGAAGCTTTTGCTGAATATTTACACGAGAAAGTACGTAAAGAATTTTGGGGTTATGCCGCAGACGAAGATTTATCTACCGAAGATATGATTGATGAGGTTTATAAAGGAATTCGACCAGCGCCAGGATATCCAGCTTGTCCGGATCATTTAGAGAAACCAACAATTTGGAAATTATTAAATGTTGCGGAAGAAATTGGTGTAACCTTAACCGAAAGTATGGCTATGTGGCCGGCTTCATCAGTATCGGGTTATTACTTTGGGAATCCAGAAAGCAAGTATTTTGGACTCGGAAAAATCAAAGAAGATCAAGTAATTGACTACGCCAAAAGAAGAAATGTTTCCACTGATGTAGCCATGAAATGGTTGAACCCGAATATAGCAGACTAATTTAGTCATAAAGTCAAAAGTCATAAAGTCTAAAATAGACGTGGCTTTCGACTTTTGACTTTCAAACTTTAAGACTTAAAATGAAAGTAACACAACATATAGAAAAAGCAAAAGGAGAAACTTTGTTTTCATTTGAAATTATTCCGCCTCAAAAAGGGAAGAGTATTCAAGAATTGTATGACAACATTGATCCTTTGATGGAGTTCAAACCGCCATTTATTGATGTGACTACCTCACGCGAGGAGTTTATTTATGTTGATAAAGGCAATGGTTTATTGGATAAAAAGCTAACTAGAATGCGACCAGGAACTCTCGGAATATGCGCTTCGATAACCCATAAATACAACGTAGATACGGTGCCTCATGTATTGTGTGGCGGTTTTACCAAAGAAGAAACAGAGTATTTATTGGTAGATTGTCATTATCTGGGAATCAATAATGTGATGGCGTTGCGTGGTGATGCGATGAAGGACGAACAATCCTTTGTTCCGAAAGCGGGTGGAAATCGCTTTGCTATTGATCTAGTGCAGCAAATCAAATTATTGAACGAAGGCAAGTACTTGCATGAAGTTATGCATGTTGATAATAAGGCTGATTTTTGTATTGGTGTGGCTGGATATCCTGAAAAACATTTGGAATCTCCATCGTTACTTTCCGACTTGAAAAGGCTAAAAGAAAAAGTGGAAGCAGGTGCTGATTATGTGGTGACACAAATGTTTTTTGACAATGCTAAATATTTTGAATTTGTTGCTAAAGCCAGAGAAATGGGAATTACAGTACCTATTATTCCTGGCATCAAGCCATTGGCGGTGCAAAGACATTTGCAAATTTTACCGCAAATTTTCAGAATTGATTTGCCCGAAGATTTAATTGATGCAGTAGACAAATGCAAAACAAATGCAGATGTGAAACAAGTGGGTATCGAATGGGCTATTCAGCAATCCCGCGAACTAAAGGCTGCTGGAGTTCCTGTTTTGCATTATTATTCGATGGGTAAATCAGAAAATATCCGTCAAATTGCGAGTCAACTTTTTTAGCAATTTATTCTTTATATTTAAAAAGCTTCTAGTTCGCAAAGTCGAACTAGAAGCTTTTTTATTGTTTGAATTTTAAGAGAGTTTGTTTTTTAATCGAAAACATAACTGAACACTGCCAACTATTTAGTGATCTCCCTAAAGACCGCTTCTAAGTTTTTATTCTTTTGATTGAGTTGTAAGGTTTTCAAACCATTGTTTTGAGCAAAATCAAAGACTACAGAACGCATGTCTTTATCTGATTTAAAAGTCAGTTCCCACATCATATCGTGAACGTTTACATACGAAACAAGATTTTCAATTTTAGAAATTACTTGTTCCTCGACTTGAAAATCAAATTCCACTTCAATTACTTGTTCCTTATCTTCAGAAATTAAATTATCCAGCTTTTTATCGGTAACAATTTTTCCATTGTTGATGATGATAACACGATCACAAATAGCCTCAACCTCTTGCATAATGTGCGTAGAAAGAAAAACAGTCTTGTCTTTCCCTACGTTTTTAATCACATTGCGAATTTCCATCAGCTGGTTCGGATCTAAACCAGTTGTAGGTTCGTCAAGAATCAATACATCAGGATTGTGCAGTAGAGCATTGGCCAATCCGACACGCTGGCGGTACCCTTTAGAAAGTTGGCCTATTTTTTTGTGGCTTTCGGTACTTAAACCAGTCAATTGAATTACCTCTTCGATTCGAGATTTGGCAACTTTGTATACATCAGCGTTAAAGGCTAAATATTCACGAACATACAAATCCAAATACAACGGATTGTGCTCTGGCAAGTACCCAATAGAAAGTTGTACGGCTTTTGGATTGGTGTTTACATCCTGCCCGTTTACCGTGGCAGTTCCTTCATCAGCGGTAATGTAGGTAGTTAAAATTTTCATCAAAGTTGATTTTCCAGCTCCATTTGGGCCTAAAAAACCAACAATTTCTCCTTTGTTAATTGAAAATGAAATGTTATCTAATGCTTTTTGAGCACCGTAGCTTTTGGATATGTTTTTTACCTCTATTGACATAAAACTTTATTTGTTACAAAAGTAAATAGAAAATATATAGTTCTTCATTAATCGGCAAAATTTATATTTTAAGTACAAAGGATCCGAAGAATTAGTTTATAAAAAATAAATTTGAAATGTATGAAAAATATTAAGTAATGGTACAGTTCTTGTTAACAATTATTAATTTTTAACTATAAAATATACTATGAAAAAAACATTATTAATTCTTGCAATGGCTATGATAAGCTTTGCTAATGCACAAAAAGGAACGGTCTTGGTGTCTGGAAATTTGAGTTTTTGGTCTGATAAAAATTCTAATCAAGGGAGTGAATCTAAGGGTGAAAACTTTAATTTTTCTCCAAAATTAGGGTATCAGTTAAAGGATAATTGGACAGTAGGGGCGGAAGCTGGATTTTCATCTTCTAAAAATGAATACACTTACCTAGAAAATGCATTGAATAATCAAGAAAGAATAACTAAAAACTTCTCAGCCGGAGCTTTTGTTCGGTATTCAAAATCACTAAGCCAAACATTTTTGCTATATGCTGACCTAGGTGCGGGTTATAAGACTCTTAAAGAAACTGGTACTAATTCTTTTTCTGATCCAGAGTCTTATACAACCACGTTTGATGGTGTTTATGCAAGTTTTGCACCTGGTTTATTTCTAAATATTAAAAATAATTTTGGATTAAATTTTGGTATTGGTGGTTTGACATATTCAAATACAAAGAGTGATCAAAATAATGGAAAGAATAGTAATTTTTATTTCAATTTTGGGCAGTCATTTAATATTGGAATTTCAAAAAATTTTTAATCCCTATTCTCTATAAAATTAAAAAAAAAGCATTCATGACTTCATGGAAGCTTTTTATTTTTAGAATAATCTCATTTAGATTTATATATTTACAATTAAACTAAATCAATATGGGAAATAATCAATCGGGCAGTTTCTTAAAAAATTACAACAGTAATATTTTGCTGCTCGGTGGGATTTTTGTGGGGAGTATTTTAGGTTTGGTTTTTGGAAAAGGAGTGGAGGTCATTAAGCCGCTAGGTGATATTTTTCTAAATCTATTATTCACTGCAATAATTCCGTTAGTGTTTTTTACCATATCGGCATCAATTGCTAGTTTAGAAAAAACCGAAAAACTAGGAAAGTTATTCTTAATCGTAATTGGAGTCTTTTTGTTTACGGTCTTGGTATCTGCAATCCTTATGGTGGTAGGAGTTTTGATTTTTCCAATCCATCAAGATATTATTATTTCTAAAATTCCGCTAGAAATTGTAGCCGAAAATAGCACTGGCTCTCAGATTACGCAATTGCTCACCGCGGGTGATTTTTATGAATTGTTGTCGCGAAAAAACATGTTGGCGCTCATTCTTTTTTCCTTTTTAGTAGGTTTTGCCAGCTTGCAATCTGGCGAAAAAGGCAATGATTTCAATAGGTTTTTACGATCTGGTAACGAAGTAATGAAACAATTGCTACACATTATTATGCAAACAGCACCCGTAGGTTTAGGTGCCTATTTTGCTTACCAGGTGGGTATTTTTGGTCCGCAACTGTTTGGTGCTTATGCCAAGCCGCTAGGGCTTTACTATGCTGTTTGTGCTTTTTACTTCATTGTATTCTTTAGTTTATATGCCTACATGGCGGGCGGCAAATTAGGGTTTAAAGTGTTTTGGAAAAATAATATAACGCCTTCGTTAACAGCTATTGGTACGTGTAGCAGTATTGCAACCATTCCCGCAAATCTTGAGGGTGCCGAAAAAATGAATATTCCTGCTCACATTAGGAATGTCGTTATTCCCTTGGGTGCACCTCTGCATAAGGATGGTTCGAGTATGTCCTCCATTATTAAGATTGCCGTTATTTTTGCGATGTTTGGTAAGGATTTTACGGATCCAATTACGATTCTTACCGCTTTAGGAATTACAGTTGTGGTTTCTGTTGTTGAGGGCGGAATTCCTAATGGTGGCTACATAGGCGAAATCCTAGCGATAACCGTTTATGGTTTCCCCATGGAACAAGCCTTACCAGCAGCAATGATTATTGGAACTTTGGTTGATCCAATGGCAACTTTGTTAAATGCTAATGGAGATTTGATTTCGGCAATGCTGGTGGCAAGAATCGCCGAAGGAAAAAAATGGCTTTCTGAAAAAGCACTACTATAAATCACGTTCCATATTGTGTGTTGCAAGATAACTGAGGCTTGTTTGTACTTTACAACACAAGAATTGCAGTTGTATGAATGGTATTTTTAAAGGCTTTTTTTAAACATTACATAATTAATAACCAACTTTTTAGCGAATCCCTTTTTTGTGTCATAAAATTAACTTTTTTTTGGGTGCAGTAAAAAATTATGTATACATTCGCAGAGTAAAGTGATAAATACAAAAAATACAACAACATGTTGAGTAACCGATTTTATTTTAGCAACTCTTATTATTTCTTCTGGAAAGTAGAAAGGGATTGTTGCATGGTTATTTAATTCAAAAATTAAATTGATACTATAGATATACAATCCCGATGCAAATCGGGATTTTTTTTTGCTTAAAAGTGTGTAAAATGAATACAATTATAGGAATACAAGGCATTACGGGCTCGTTTCATCATCAAGTAGCTCAAGAATATTTCAATCATGAATATGTTCTTGACGAGTGTTTGTCTTTTGAGGAATTGGTAGACAGCTTGTTAGCGGGCAAGTCAGAGCAAGCAATTATGGCTATAGAAAATTCAATTGCAGGTCCAATTATTCCGAATTACGCGCTAATTGACAAGAATAATTTACATATAATTGGCGAGCATTATTTGAATATTCATCAAAATTTAATGGCGTTGAAAGGTCAAAAAATTGAAGATATTCTCGAAGTACATTCGCATCCGATGGCATTGTTGCAGTGTATGGATTTCTTGAAAAAATATCCCAATATCAAATTGGTTGAAGACAAAGACACTGCTGAAACAGCACGAAGAATTCAAGAAAAGCAACTGAAAGGAATAGCGGCAATTGCAAGTAAAACAGCTTCGGAAATGTATGATTTAGAAATCATTGCTCCAGAAATCCAAACGATTAAGAACAACATGACACGCTTTGTGATTATCAAAAAAGAAAATTCATTCGTTCCCGAAAGTGAAATCAACAGAGCATCGATAAAATTTGAACTGGATCACAAACGCGGGAGTTTAGCAGCTGTTTTAAACGTAATGAGCGATTGTAAATTGAATTTAACTAAGATTCAATCTTTGCCTAAAATTGAAACACCGTGGAAATATTCCTTTTTTGTGGATGTCACTTTTGAGAAATACGAAGATTATGCTAAAGCAAAATCATTATTGAATATAATGGCCGAATACTTTAAAGTCTTGGGTGAGTACAAGAATACTAAAATATAAATAACCTCAAGTTACCAAATTACACAGATATAAAAATTTACACATGATTACCACAGCAAAGCGTCTCCATATCATTGAAGAATACTATTTCTCCTCCAAATTGAGAGAAGTAAGGCAACTGGCAGCCGAAGGCAAACCCATCATTAATATGGGAATTGGGAGTCCAGATTTACAACCGGCGCCTGCAATTGTAGCTGCAATTGTAGCTGCGATGCAAGATGAAAACGCGCATCAATACCAAAGTTATCAGGGATTGCCGGAGTTGCGCGAAGGTATGGCTGATTTTTATTCCAAAAATTATGGTGTAACACTCAACCCGGTGACAGAAATTTTGCCTTTGATGGGTTCTAAGGAAGGAATTATGCACATTTCGTTGGCTTTTTTGAATGAAGGCGATCACGTTTTGATTCCGAATCCGGGCTATCCTACGTACACATCAGTGACCAATTTAGTAGGAGCGTTGCCAGTGTATTATGATTTAAAAGAAGGAAACCAGTGGGAGCCGGATTTCGAAGCTTTGGAGCAACTGGATTTATCCAAAGTGAAAATCATGTGGATTGGGTATCCACACATGCCAACAGGAGCTCGAGGGAGCTTAGAATTGTTTGAAAAATTAGTGGCTTTTGCTGCAAAACATGAAATTTTATTGGTGAACGACAATCCATATAGTTTTGTTTTGAATGACAGTCCGATGAGTTTATTGCAGGTAAAAGGAGCAAAGGAAGTGGCTTTAGAATTGAATTCTTTGAGTAAAACCTTTAACATGGCGGGTTGGAGAGTAGGAATGGTGTTAGGAAACGCCAGCGCTATTGATGCGGTTTTGAAAGTAAAAAGCAATATGGATAGCGGCATGTTTTACGGAATTCAAAAAGGAGCTGTTGAAGCTTTAAAAAGTGATAAAGCATGGTTTGATGCTATGAATGAAATCTATAAAAAAAGACGAATTGTAACAGAGGAGCTCGCTGAAAAACTAGGTTGTAAAGTGTATAAAGAAGGTGTTGGTTTGTTTGTTTGGGCAAAATTACCTGATGGAGTTACATCAGCAGAGGCGTTTATTGATAAAATCTTGCATGAGAAATCAATTTTTATTACACCAGGAACTATTTTTGGGAGTAATGGCGAAGGATACATTCGGTTTGCTTTGTGTGTTGCAGAAGAAAAAATTAGGGAAGCTATCAGCCGATTTTAAGCCCCCTGACCTCAAAAGGGGGAATGAAATAGCAGAGAGATGTATTGTGATAAGTTATTATTCATGATAAAATGAATTGGTTTAATGAAAAAATAAATTTCTGTATAACGAGGTTTCTTAGCCCTGATAGTAGTGGAAATCCTTTGCTGCCGGCGTTCGGCAGGAAAGATTGCAACGGATAGCAGGATTAGCTTCGGATAAAAATAAAAAAATGAAAGTATTTGTAGTAGGCATAGGCTTGATAGGTGGTTCGATGGTATTGGATATTAAAGATTTGTATCCGCACGCCACGATTTATGGGATTGACACCAATGAAAAGCATTTGGATCAGGCAATTGAATTGGGTGTTATTGATGAAATGGCAACATTTACAGACTTAATGCATGCTGATTTTGTTATTGTTTCGGTTCCTGTAGATGTAGCGCTCACTGTTGTTCCTCAAGTTTTGGAGGCGATAGGAGACCAAACGATTGTTTTTGAGGTGGGTTCGACAAAATTACCTATTTGTGAAGGTATTGCCAACCACGCCAAAAGGAGAAATTTTATAGCCACGCATCCTATTGCTGGAACGGAATTTTCGGGACCATCGGCAGCGATAAAAGGGTTGTTTCAAGGAAAAACAAACATTATTTGCGAGGTAGAGAAAACCACTTTCAAATTGCAAGAGCGCGCGCTGGCATTGTTTCAAGAAATGGGAATGCGGATTAGGTATATGGATCCAAAATCACATGATAAGCACATTGCGTATGTGTCGCATTTGTCCCACATCAGTGCTTTTATGTTAGGGAAAACAGTGATTGACAAGGAAAAACATGAGCAGGATATTTTTGATATGGCAGGTTCTGGTTTTGAAAGTACGGTGCGTCTTGCTAAAAGTTCGCCCGCGATGTGGACACCCATTTTTAAACAAAATAGAAAGCAAGTCGTGAAAACTTTGAATGAATATATCTTGAATTTATCTAAATTTAAGGAGCTTTTAGAGAATGAGGATTACGAGGCGATCTACAATGAAATGGAAAGTGTGAATAAGATTAAAGAAATATTGAACGGCATGAATGTTAAGAAGTGAGCAGTTAACAGTTTGCAGTATTCACGAAAAAAGATAAAAAAACGAAACTTAGAAAATAAAATTTAGAAAAGATGGAAAATAAGAAAGAAATGAGAAATTGGTTGGAGGCATTTAATTTGACCCACCCATTAGTGATAGCAGGGCCATGTAGCGCTGAAACCGAAGAGCAAGTGTTGAAAATTGCACATGAGTTAAAAGATTCAGATGTAAGTATTTTTAGAGCAGGAATCTGGAAACCAAGAACGCGTCCAGGAGGATTTGAAGGCGTGGGGGAAATAGGTTTGAAATGGTTGAAGAAAGCCAAAGAAGAAACAGGTTTGCTAATGGGAACTGAGGTAGCCAATGCTGCACACGTAAAATTAGCTTTAGAATATGACATTGATGTCTTGTGGATAGGTGCTAGAACAACGGTAAATCCTTTTGCGGTTCAGGAAATTGCTGATGCATTAGCAGGAACAAAGAAAATTGTTTTAGTAAAAAATCCTGTAAACCCAGATTTATCATTGTGGTTAGGTGGTGTAGAGCGTTTGTACAATGCAGGAATTGAGAAATTAGGAGTAATTCACAGAGGATTTTCGACTTACGAGAAAACCAAATACCGTAATATTCCAGAATGGCAAATAGCTATTGAACTGCAAAATAAATTCCCTGACTTGCCATTGATTATTGATCCTTCACACATTACTGGTGATCGCAAAATGATCTTAGAGGTTACGCAAGAAGCATTAGATTTGAATTACGATGGGATGATTATTGAAACGCATATTGATCCAGATAATGCCTGGAGTGATGCGGCACAGCAAGTAACACCAGATGCATTGAAACAAATTTTTATTGATTTGAAAGTGAGAAAAACGGATGATGTATCAGATGATTTTACACAGAAAATGAAAAAATTAAGAGCTAATATTGACGTTTTAGATGCTACTTTGCTAGAGCTTTTAGGCAAACGTATGAAAGTAGCTGATGAAATTGGTTTGGTTAAAAAAGCAGCCAACGTAGCAGTCCTACAAAATAACCGTTGGAACGAAATTTTAGGTAAAATGATTTTAGATGGAGAAACAAAAGGACTTTCAGAAGAGTTTGTTTTAAAATTATTCAAAGCCATTCACCAAGAAAGTATCAGCCATCAAGATAAGGTGTTGAATGCATAATTTTTTTTCTAAATAAATAATAAAAACCTACAATTTACTTGTAGGTTTTTTTGTAATATTGGCGCACCAATTTTAAAATAAAAAAATATAATTTATGAAGCTTTCATTAATGCCTTTGAATCTTAGTTTTAAAACTCTTTTTGTTTTTATTTGCTTACTATTAGCTGCACAGAGTTTCTCACAAGAGAAGCAAATTTATGAATCCCCTAATATGGCAACGCTAATTGCAGACCACAAAACGGTTGCTATTTTACCTGTAAATGCAACAATTGCTTACAAAAAATTGCCAAAAGGATATTCTGATCAATCAAGAAAAGATGAAGAAAAAAGTATGAGTTTGCAAATGCAGAGCGGACTTTACACTTATTTGTTAAGAAAATCTTCGGATTTTACAGTTGAAGTTCAAGATGTTGAAAGAACAAATATGTTATTAAAAAAAGCAAATCAGTATGAAAATTTTTCAGAAATTGCTCCTGAGGATTTAGCAAAAACATTAGGTGTTGATGCTGTTATTAAATGTTCTTACGCATATGAAAAAACTGGAAGTGAAGGCGTAGCAATTGTAAAAACATTATTAATAGGTTTTGGAACTGGCAAAGTTGCAACAGGTGGATTAACAATGCAAATTAATAATGGAACTGATGGAGGATTAGTGTGGAGATTTTATAAACAAATGGCTGAAGATGTTATGAGTTCACCAGCAGCTATGATGGAAAGAATGATGCGAAAAGTGGGGAGGAATTTTCCTTATCAAAAGTAAAATCAGTTTTTTTAAAATTTATATCCCTTTGACATAATGAAGTTAAAGGGATTTTTGTTTTTGGATGCCATAAAAAAACTCCAAATTTTATCTCGAAGTGTCGGGATAAACTTGAAACAATATTTTACCTTTGTCCTATGACAGGAATCGTTTATAAATCTACAGGAAGTTGGTACACCGTAAAATCCGAGCAAGGAGATTTTATAGAATGCCGTATGAAAGGGAAATTTCGGATTAAGGGAATAAAAAGTACCAATCCCATTGCAGTAGGCGATGTGGTAGATTATGAACTCGAGGAAACTTCAGATGCGGTTACGGGTACCATTTTTAATATTCATGACAGAAAAAATTACATCGTACGCAAGTCGGTTAATTTATCGCATCAAATGCATATTATAGCCTCAAATATTGATCGTGTTTTTTTATTGATCACTGTGAACAATCCGCCAACAACTTTTAATTTTATTGATCGATTTCTTATAACTGCGGAGGCGTACGGAATTGAAACGGTTTTGGTGTTTAATAAAATTGACACTTTTGACGAGGCTACCTTAGACGAGCAATTGTACATGCAGCATGTGTACCAGCAAATAGGATATGCTTGTTTGCGCGTGTCCTCAACTGAAATGAAAGGAATTGAGGAATTAAAAGCCTTGATGATAGGAAAAGTAAGCATGTTCTCTGGGCATTCAGGTGTGGGAAAATCTACATTGGTAAACGCTATGGAGCCTGCGTTGCATTTGAAAACAAAAACCATTTCAGACGCCAGTAAACAAGGACAACATACCACAACTTTTGCTGAAATGTATGATTTATCTTTTGGCGCCAGCATTATAGATACGCCCGGAATCAAAGGGTTTGGGATGGTAGATATGGAGCCGGCTGAAATTAGTGGTTATTTCCCCGAGTTTTTTAAATTGAAAGAGCAATGCAAGTTCAATAATTGTTTGCATAAAGAAGAGCCTAAGTGCGCCATAAAAGAAGCATTAGATCGAGATGAAATTGCTTGGTCACGCTACAACAGTTACCTTAAAATTTTAGAAGGTGACGATGAAC
Source organism: Flavobacterium tiangeerense (assembly GCF_007830355.1). Classification (GTDB taxonomy): domain Bacteria; phylum Bacteroidota; class Bacteroidia; order Flavobacteriales; family Flavobacteriaceae; genus Flavobacterium; species Flavobacterium tiangeerense. Next base: position 303,986 of record NZ_VLKO01000005.1, read on the forward strand.
ATTACCGAACTGACATTCATAACGAAGATCGAATTATAAGCGATAAAACTAGAGAGTAATATTTTTAAAAGTCATAATTAACGAAAGATATAGATTTTTTTACTTTCGACTTTAAGACTTTGTAACTTTATGACTGATTAATGAAAGTAGTAATCCAAAGAGTTTCTCAAGCTTCAGTCACAATTGACAATCAAATTGTAGCTAATATTCAAAAAGGATTGTTAGTGTTGGTTGGTATAGAAGATGCGGATACGCATGAAGATAGCAGCTGGCTGAGTTCTAAAATTGTCAATCTCCGGATCTTTGGAGATGAAAACGATGTTATGAATCGTTCTATAAAAGATATCAGTGGCGATATTATTGTGGTGTCGCAATTTACCCTTCATGCCTTAACTAAAAAAGGCAATCGCCCATCTTATATTAAAGCATCAAAGCCAGAAATAGCAGTTCCTCTGTATGAACAATTTGTTGCCCAAATAGAACAAGATCTTAGCAAAAAAGTACAAACCGGAGTTTTTGGTGCCGATATGAAAGTACAATTATTAAACGATGGACCTGTAACCATTATCATAGACAGTAAAAATAAAGAGTAATATGAACATAAAAAACGCACAACTAGACGTAGATACCTGGATCAAAGAACATGGTGTTCGTTACTTTAACGAATTAACTAATATGGCACAACTTACCGAAGAGGTAGGCGAAGTAGCCCGTATTATTGCCCGCCGGTACGGTGAACAGTCTGAAAAAGAAAGTGATAAAAATAAAGATCTTGGCGAAGAATTAGCAGATGTGGTTTTTGTAGTCTTGTGTTTAGCCAATCAAACGGGGATTGACTTACAAACTGCTTTTGATAAAAAGATGGATTTAAAATCCATAAGAGATAAAGACCGTCACAAAAACAACGAGAAACTAAAATAATTTGTGTTGCTTTAATTATGAATTATAAATGTGGAGTGGTAAATTGCGAACTTGAATTATACCACTTATAATTCCTAATTCACAACTCATAATTACAAAAATGAATTTAAAAGTAACTACGAATTCACCTTTTACGATTGACGATGTACAATTAAACATAACAGGTTCCAAAAGCGAAACCAACCGTCTACTATTGTTGAAGGCTTTGTTTCCTACTATTACGCTCAATAACACCTCTAATTCTGATGATAGCGAGGTCATGCAAAAAGCCTTGAAAGGCCATGCAGAAATAGTTGATATTCATCATGCAGGAACGGCCATGCGATTCTTGACGGCGTATTATGCAGTGCATGAAGGTCTCGAGGTAATACTGACCGGTTCTCAACGCATGACGGAACGTCCGATACAAGTTTTGGTCGAAGCGCTACAACAATTAGGAGCCGTAATATCATACGAGAAAGAAGTAGGTTATCCGCCCATCAAAATTAGTGGGCAAAAAATAACGGCCTCAAAAGTGTCCATCCCAGCTAATGTAAGTAGTCAGTATATTTCTGCTTTGTTATTGGTGGCACCAAAATTAGAGAACGGAATCGAAATTACGTTGGTAGGTGAAATCACCTCCGTTCCCTACATCAAAATGACATTAGCATTATTGAATGATTTAGAGGTAAAAACTAGGTTTGAAGGCAATGTAATTACGGTTTATCCTAAGAAAGAAGTAGCTGCAAAATCCATGATAGTGGAATCTGACTGGAGTTCGGCATCGTATTTTTTCAGTCTAGTAGCACTTTCCAGTAAGGCTTCAATAACCTTAAAAAGTTACAAACAAGATAGTCTTCAAGGCGATTCCGCTTTGGTCGAAATTTACAAAGAACTTGGAGTTGTTACCCATTTTAACGGGGATCAGATGACATTAAGCAAGCAATCTGATTTTAAGCTGCCAGAACAAATCAGTTTTGAATTAAACAACACACCTGACATAGCTCAAACCATTGTGGTTACTTGCCTTGGTTTAGGAATTGGCTGTCACCTTACAGGACTTCATACTTTAAAAATTAAAGAAACAGATAGGCTAGAAGCACTGCGAATTGAATTAACAAAATTAGGAGCAACTATTTCAGTGACACACGATAGTTTAACGCTTATAGCAACAAAGCAATGTATCCCAAATGTATCTATAGCCACTTATAATGATCACCGCATGGCAATGGCATTTGCACCGCTTGCCATAAAAGTTCCTATAATTATTGAAAATGCCGAAGTAGTTTCAAAATCATATCCTGATTTTTGGGATGATTTAAGAACAATTGGGTTGCATTGTCAAGATGAAATGGCCCTCTAAGTGCCCGCTAAACAACGACTTTTAAAAATAAACCCTAAAACACTTGACAACGCCTGTCTCACAATCGTATATTTGCATACGATTTATATCTGGTATCATTTAAATAGGTACTGCATAAATCATAACATATAACTTTTTCAAATGAAATTATCACATTTTCAATTCGATTTACCAAAAGAACTTCTTGCAGAGTATCCTGCCGAAAACAGAGACGAAGCACGTTTAATGGTTATTGACCGTAAAAAACAAACCATAGAACACAAAATGTTCAAAGATGTTATCGATTATTTTGACGAAGGCGATGTCTTAATTTTAAATAATACTAAAGTTTTTCCGGCTCGTTTGTACGGAAATAAAGAAAAAACTGGAGCAAGAATCGAAGTGTTTTTATTGAGAGAATTAAACTCTGAGCAAAGACTTTGGGATGTTCTTGTTGATCCAGCTCGTAAAATTAGAATTGGAAACAAACTATATTTTGGTGACGATGACTCTCTAGTTGCTGAGGTTATTGACAATACTACTTCTCGCGGTAGAACGCTACGTTTTTTATATGACGGTTCATACGAGGAATTCCGTAATAAATTAACAGAACTTGGTGAAACTCCAATCCCTAAATACATTTCTAGAGATGTAACTCCTGAGGATGCAGAGCGTTACCAAACTATCTATGCTAAAGAAGAAGGTTCAGTAGCAGCACCTACAGCTGGTTTGCATTTCTCTAAACATTTATTGAAAAAACTAGAAATAAAAGGAATCAATTTTGCTGAGGTTACGCTTCACGTAGGCTTAGGAACTTTTAATCCTGTTGAGGTTGAAGATTTATCGAAACACAAAATGGATTCTGAGGAATTAAAAATTACTCAAGGAGCCTGTGATATCGTAAACGCAGCTAAAGCTAAAAAGAAACGCATTTGTTGTGTAGGGACAACTTCTATGCGCGCTGTAGAAAGTTCTGTTTCATCACAAAACACACTTAATCCGTTTGACGGATGGACAAATAAATTTGTTTTTCCACCGCATGATTTTGCTATCCCAACGTGTATGATCACTAATTTTCATACTCCAAAATCAACTTTATTAATGATGATTTCTGCTTTTTGTGGACACGATTTAATGAAAAGAGCATATGCCGAAGCAATCGAAGAGAAATATAAGTTTTACTCTTACGGTGATGCCATGTTGATTCTATAATACAACATAATCATATCATAAGTATTAAATCTCGTCATTCGTGGCGAGATTTTTTTTGGTGTGACCCTCCCAGAAAAAGGTCGGGTCGGGCTATCCGCTTTATCTTTATTTTCTTAAAGAAAGAAAATAAAGGATGCCGCTGTTATCCCTCACACTAACTCGTCCGTCAATCTCGATCCTCTTCTATCAGGATTTTTAATGATAAAGCTCGGTTCTAACTCTGGTTTTTGGGATTTCATGAAGTTCCTAATTCGTTTAAACACTTGCTACTATCGCTGCATTTTTTGTACATTTACAAATCTAAACCGAAAGTATGAAATTTCAAAATACCCTTGAATTTGCAAGGCAACTAGATATCCAAGATCCTTTAAACAAATACCAAGAGGAATTTATATTTCCGCAAGTAAACGGAAAAAAAGTAATTTATTTTACTGGAAATTCACTTGGATTACAACCCAAACGCACCAAAGCTTTTGTCGACGAAGTCATGAATGATTGGGCAAACCTTGCTGTAGAAGGACATTTTTATAGTGATAAACCATGGTGGGATTACCACGAACGTTTTGCTAATCCGTTAAGTAAAATTGTTGGAGCACTTCCTTCAGAGGTAACCGTGATGAATACCTTAACCGTGAACCTTCATTTATTAATGGTTTCTTTTTACCAACCTACAAAATCCAGATTCAAGATTATTTGTGAGGAGAAAGCATTTCCTTCGGATCAATATATGTTTCAAAGCCAAGTTGATTTTCATTCAAGATCGGTAGGTTTTGATCCTAATGAAGCATTAGTAGAAATTAAAAGACGCGAAGGCGAACATAACATCCGTCTTGAAGATGTGTTAGCAAAAATAGAAGAAGTAGGTGATGAGTTGGCTTTGGTTCTCATTGGTGGGGTCAATTATTACACCGGTCAAGTTTTTGATATGAAAACGATAACTGCTGCAGGGCACAAAGCAGGTGCTTACGTAGGATGGGATCTGGCACATGCTGCAGGAAATGTAAAGTTAGAATTACACAATTGGAATGTAGATTTCGCTTCATGGTGCAGTTATAAATACATGAATTCAGGGCCAGGAAATGCATCTGGTTGTTTTATTCATGAAAAGCATCATAACAATAGTGAGCTTCCAAGATTTGCAGGATGGTGGGGACATAATAAAGAACGTCGATTTAAGATGGAGCAAACTTTTGATCCCGTTCACGGTGCCGATGGTTGGCAAATTAGTAATTTACCCATATTGTCATTAGCTCCTTATTTGGCATCAGTAACTATGTTTGATGAAGTAGGTATGGATGCTCTAATTCAAAAAAGAGACAGTATTACATCGTATTTAGAGTTTATTTTACATGAAATCGATAAAGAAGTTGAGAGTACTTTTGAAATCATAACACCACAAAACCCTTTAGAAAGAGCTTCCCAACTTTCTGTCTTACTGCATGGTGAAGGCCGCAGTTTGTTTGATTATTTAATGGAAAATGGGGTAATTACAGATTGGCGTGAACCTAATGTGATTCGTTTGGCGCCTGTACCTTTATATACCTCTTATGCAGATATGTATGAGTTTGGTCAAATTTTAAAAAAAGGAATTTTAGAGAAAGCGAGTCTATGAATTATGTAAATTAAACTTGGAATTAGATAATTGAACTAGGGTTTTTATGTTGTTACTTTGTTGTTTAACAATAAAATAAAAATAATTATGAAAATAGTATACTTTATGTTACTTGCTATGGCGGTAGTTTCTTGTCAAAATCAAGGTAAAATGGATGTTGCAAAAGCAAAAGCAGCAACAGTTGATTCTATGAAAGTAGAAATGGAAAAGCAAAGAGTAATTGACTCTATGCAGCAAGTAATGGTGAAAATGGAAGAGGCTAAAGTCGAAACCCAAAAAGAAGTTGTTGTAGTTAACCAGCAAGCTCCTCAAGGAACAACAACTACAACTACGACAACTAAAAAGAAAGGTTGGAGTAGCACTGCTAAAGGAGCAGTAATTGGTGCAGGAGTAGGAGCTGCAACTGGAGCAATTATTAGTAAGAAAAAAGTGCAAGGTGCTATTATTGGTGGTGTTGCAGGTGCCGGAGTTGGCGCTGGAACTGGTGCCATTATAGATGCTAGTAAGAAAGAATAGTTTATTTAGAATATAAAAAAAGCGTTTCAATTCTGTGAGGAGTTGAAACGCTTTTCTAGTTTAATACAAATCCATATTGTTTATAATATCATTTGCTTTGAGCTTGATCTTGTATAAATCCTCAGGATCAATTTTTTTAAGAAGGTTGAGCATCATTCCCATGCGCTGGTTTCCCTTAAAATATTCTTTCTTTTCGTCCAGAAAATTCCAGTAAAGCGTATTAAATGGGCAGGCTTTATCTCCAAATTTTTCCTTCACATTGTAATGGCATTTAACGCAATTGTTACTCATTTTATTGATATAACTTCCTGAGGAAACGTAAGGTTTTGTTGCGATAATTCCGCCATCTGCGTATTGTGACATACCTCTTGTATTGGGCATTTCTACCCATTCGATGGCATCAACGTATACACCTAGATACCAATTGTCTACTTCGTCAGGATGAATTTGCGTTAATAAAGTAAAGTTTCCTATTACCATCAAACGCTGAATATGATGTGCATAGGCATCCTTCAAACTTTGATTAATAGCATGACTCATGCAATTCATTTTAGTTTGACCGGTCCAGAAAAAATCCGGCAGTCTATTGGTGTTGTTTAAAGCATTCATTTTAGAATAGTTGGGCATTTCTTTCCAATAAATTCCTCTTATGTATTCACGCCAACCTAAAATTTGCCGAACAAAACCTTCAACCTGTGAAATGGAAATGCTGGATTCATGTTCATGATAATATGCAACTACAGTTTCAATCACTTCTTTTGGTGAAAGCATTTTGCTGTTCATGGCAAACGATAAACGAGAATGAAACAGATATTTTTCATCTGTATGCATGGCGTCTTCGTAATCTCCAAAGTGGCGAAGCAAATGATCACAAAAATAACCAAGTTGCTCTAATGATTGCGCTCGGCTGGTAGGCCAGTCAAAGTTTTTCGGGTCAATTGTACCAAATGTATTGATGCCAGCTTTTTCAATTTGAGAGAGAAGCGCTTCGATATCGGTCCCAAATTTTTTTGCTGCAGGAACTGGAACTTCTCCTTTGTATTTTTTTCGATTATCTGCATCAAAATTCCATTGATTACCAACAGGTGTTGAGCCATCCATCAAAACATGGTGCTTTTTACGCATGTGTCGGTAAAAATTTTCCATTAGTAATAACTTCTTACCTTCAAAAAAATCGGTCAACTCCTCTCGTTTGGTGTAAAAATGTTCCGTTTCGAATGCTTGGGTCTCAATGGTAAGTTTTGAGCAAATCAATTTTAATTGCTGATCCAGACGGTATTCGTCAGGTAATTGATATTCAAATTTGGTAATGCCATATTTTTCAATACAATTGGCAATCAATTGATCTAAATTTTGAGGATTATCTAAGGCTGTAATTTCGAAATAGAGTACTTGATGACCTTTATCTTTAAGGTCTGTGTAAAAATGCCTCATTGATTGAAAGAATGCCACAACTTTCTGTATGTGGTGCTTCACATAATCTGTTTCCTGACGCATTTCGGCTAGCAAATAAATGGTAGTATCATCTTTTTCTTGAAACCAAGAGTGCGTCGCATTCAATTGATCACCAAGGATTAACCGTAGTTTTTTCATGTTTATTTTTTGAAAAAGGAAGTTGTTGGAATTTCTTTTCGGGCATACTGGAAACGGTCCATTAATTTGGGTAAACAATACCCGTCTAAACCATTTATAGCCACAACATTTCCACGATCTATTTGCAACCACCCATCTTTATGTTCTAATTCTTCTTTGTAAAAAAGATGTTCAATAGATGCAATAACATGTATGGTGTCATTTTCTACAATATGGTATTCATTAACATATTTACACAATAATTGTACTGGACTCCCCTTAACAAAGGGAGTAGGGATGCCTTCTTTGAATTCCTCTTCAAGTGTTGTTTTGTCAAACTCAGAAACTCCTAATTCATAATTGGCCGAGGTGTGATGTGCAGCCTCAATCATATCTGCTGTGATGTGATTTACGGTAAAGTAGCCAGTATCTTTAATGTTTTTGTACGTATCTCTTGGAACCGTAGTGGGGCGCATAATAAATCCAATCATTGCGGGATTACTCCCCAAGTGGGTTACGCTACTAAAAATAGCAACATTTGATTTTCCATCAATAGATTTTGTCCCCAATAAATTTGCTGATTTATATCCTGTACACGAATTGATTAAGTTTAATCTTTCAATTTTTTCCATTTGAGATATGATATCTCTTGAAATATGTTTCATAAGTCGTATTATTTTAAACAAAGATACTTTTTGTTTAATTAATCAAGAAATAAATTAAACAAAATATAGAGATTTTAAATTATTTTATTGCATCGTACTCCAGTCGTAATTATTTGTTTCATATCACTTCCAAATCCTATATATTTGTTTTTCAATTTATCCCATGATGAAAACACTAAAAAAATCTCTTTTTATTTTGCTTCTACTAGTAGCCGTTTTAGCAGGTTCCATTTTTTTGTATGCGCTATACTCAAAACCTACATATGAGGGTGAGGTAGTGTTAAAAAATATTCAAAAAGAAACAACCGTTCATTTTGATGAATTTGGTGTTCCTCATATCTATGCAGCAAATTCAAAAGATGCCATGGTTGCATTAGGGTATGTCCATGCACAGGATCGATTATGGCAAATGGAACTAATGCGCCGCATAGCTCCTGGAAGGTTGTCAGAAATCTTTGGATCAGTAGCATTGAAAAATGATAAATTTTTTGCCGGCTTAGGGATTGAAGAAGCCTCAGCCAAAGCAATAGCAGCATTAGATAAAAATAGTCCAAGTTACCAATTGACGATGTCTTATCTTGATGGGATTAATCAGTATTTAGACCAGGGGAAAACGCCGATAGAGTTTAGTTTGATTGGAGTGAAGAAAGAAAAGTTTACTATAAAAGATGTGTATAATATTTTTGGATACATGTCTTTTAGTTTTGCAATGGCTCAAAAATCAGATCCTTTGTTAACAGATATTCGCAATAAATATGGTGCCGAATACCTTAAGGATTTAGGAATAAATGGTGAATTTAATACTACGAAAATAAAAAACGCATCCGAAAATCCCCAAGAGTATGCAGCTATATCTAAGTCTATTGCAAAACTTTTAGACCAATCACCTGTGTCTCCTTTTATAGGAAGTAACAGTTGGGTTATTGCGCCAAAGAAAACTAAAAACGGAAAAGTTATTTTTGCTAATGATCCACATATTGGGTTTTCTCAACCGGGAACTTGGTATGAAGCTCATATTGTTGTACCAGATTTTGAGTTATATGGTTGTTATTTAGCAGGAACACCCTATCCTTTATTAGGGCACAACAGAGATTATGCTTATGGATTGACCATGTTTGAGAATGATGATATCGATTTGTATCAAGAACAATCCAATCCTAAGAATGATAAAGAGTATAAAACTCCTAATGGTTATGGTACTTATGAAATTAGAAAAAAAACAATAAAGATTAAAGACTCAACAGATTGTGTTTTGAGCGTAAAAATAACACGACATGGACCTATAATGAACGACTTGATGGATGGTTTAGAGCCTAATAAACCCGTTGCATTATCTTGGATTTATACCCAACAACCCATCAATATTCTAGACGCAGTTTATTCGCTTTCGCATGCGAAAAGCAAAGCTGATTTTAGAAAAGGGGTAGCATTAATAGCAGCTCCAGGATTAAATGTAATGTACGGCGATGCTAAAGGAAATGTTGCATGGTGGGCTACGGGTAAGTTGTACAAGCATAATAAAGGAGTAAATCCAAACTTCATCTTAGACGGAGCTTCTGGAAAAGATGATATTGTTTCGTTTTTGGATTTTTCCAAAAATCCTTCGGCAGTAAACCCAAGATGGAATTACGTTTATTCAGCAAATAATCAGCCGGAACCTATAGATGGATTTAATTATCCGGGATATTATTTGCCCGAGGATCGCGCCAAAAGAATTGCTCAATTATTAGATGCTAAATCCTCTTGGGATAAAGAAGCTGTTGGAAATATGATCTTTGATAATGTTTCATCGGTTGCGCCAAATGTAGTCAAGGAGTTGATTGCAAATTGTAGTTCTAAAGCACTTTCGGGTACTCAAAAACAAGTAATTTCTATTTTAAAAGATTGGAAAGGCTCTAATAATCTGGATGATGTAGCTCCTACAATCTACAACAAATGGATCTTTCAATATATGAAAAACACTTTTGAAGATGAGTTAGGAAAGGAAAAGTTTGAAATGTTCCTAGGCACCCATGTCATGAAACAGACTATTGCGAATCAAATACAAAATAAAAATTCTGTTTGGTGGGATAACATCAATACTAAAAACAATAAAGAAACCAGAGCAAATATAGTGTTGCAGTCATTTAAGGAGGCTATATCAGAGCTTGAAAAACAATTAGGCCCAGATGTATTGGCTTGGACTTGGAACAGAGTACATACTTTAGAACATCAACATCCTTTGAGTAAAGTCGCAATTTTGAAAAATATTTTCAATGTGGGTCCTTTTGAGGTATCAGGTTCTAGTGAAGTTATAAATAATTTGTTCTTTAGTTTTAGTGGTAGCGGTGAATATCAAGTAAAAGGCGGGCCTTCTACACGAAGAGTAATTGATTTTTCGGATATTGAAAACAGTTTGAGCATTTTGCCTACTGGACAATCAGGGAATCCCATGAGTGCCCATTATGATGACCAAGCAGAGTTGTACAATACAGGTAAATTTAGGAGGATGCTTTTAAATAAAGAGGAAATTCAAAGGACTTCTACTAAATTAACTTTCAAGCCCAGTAAATAATGTCACTTTTTAAAGAGCTTCCGCTAATTAATGACTAGTTTTGCTTAACATATCATGAAAATAATGCAAACACCTCAAAAAATTGCCGTAGTAGGTTCAGGTTTAGTAGGAACACTATTGGCGATATATCTAAAAAAATTAGGTCATACGGTTCACGTGTATGATAGAAGTCCTGACATTCGAAATATTCAATTTTCAGGTCGATCTATCAACTTAGTAATGTCTAATAGAGGATGGAAAACATTAGAAGATATAGGTCTTGATTATGAAATACGTGCTATCGGTATTGCTGTAGACAAACGAGGAATACATTTACAAGACGGAAGTTATGTAACTCAAAATTATGGTAAGGAGGGAGAGGCAATCTTTTCACTTTCAAGAGGGATTTTAAACCGTAAAATGATAGATCTTGCCGAAAAGGAAGGGGTGGAATTCTTTTTTAATCAAAAAATATGGGACGTCACCTTAAATGATGCTACTTTACACATAGGTGAAACGGAGCGTGGTGAATGGACAGAGATTAAATTTGACAAAGTTTTTGGAGCTGATGGTGCTTTTTCACGCATTAGACACAAAATGCAACGTCAATCGATGTTCAATTATTCTCAAGAGTTCATGAAAATAGGGTATAAGGAATTGCATATTCCTGCAAATCCTGATGGTTCACATAAAATAGATGCCAACTCATTACACATTTGGCCAAGAGGAGATTTTATGTTAATGGGTTTATCTAATCTTGATGGTAGTTTTACATGTACTCTTTTTATGCCTTTTGAGGGAGATAATTCATTTGAAAAGCTAAAAACGGAGAAAGACTTGGTTGATTTTTTCGCTAAATTCTTCCCTGATACAAAAGCTGTAATCCCGAATCTGGTGGAAGATTTTTTTAAGAATCCAACCAGTTATTTGGTAAAAATGAAATGCTATCCTTGGACCTATGATGATAAAGTTGCTTTAATAGGTGATGCCGCTCATGCAATAGTACCTTTTTATGGTCAAGGGATGAACGCGGGATTTGAAGATATTACTATTTTACAAGACTGTATTGATAAACACGGAGACAACTGGCGAGCAATTTTCTTAGAATATGAGCAACTTCGCAAACCAAATGCGGATGCAATTGCAGAATTAGCAGAAAGAAACTTCATGGAAATGAGCTCAAAAACTGCTGACGAGAATTTTTTATTGCAAAAGAAAATTGAAAAATGGTTCTCAGACAAACATCCTGATAAATGGACTCCTCTTTATAGTTTGGTCACTTTTAGTCTTATACCTTATGCCGAAGCGCTGGCTCTTGGTGAATACCAAAACAAAATAATGGAAGAAATTTTAAAGATGGATGAAATTGCTACTATATGGGATTCCAAAAAAGTAGAAGATAAAATACTGGAACTTTTACAATACAACAAAGGACTCTTTTTTAGAGTCCTTTGTTGTTTTTTTTAGTTATTTTTTTGTGGCGGGTTTTAGTAACACACGCAACGTACTATCATTATTAAAGTAGCTAAACATCCAGTTTACAAAAATAGATAGTTTGTTTTTAACGCTCAATATTAGCATGAGGTGAATGAACATCCAAGTGAACCAAGCCAATCGTCCTTGAAAGCTAAATTTTGGTAAATCTACAACTGCTTTTCTTTTGCCTACTGTGGCCATGGAGCCTTTGTCGTGGTACTCATATTCAATTTTCTTTCCATTCTTGAAAGCTAATTTGAAGTTTTTAGCTAAAATTTTGGCTTGTTCAATAGCTACACTTGCTACTTGTGGGTGTCCGTTTGGATATTTTGGGGTTGTCATAAATGCAATATCCCCTAGGGCATAAACGGAATCTAATCCAGCAATGCCATTAAAACGGTCTACTTGAAAACGGTTGCCTCTTGTTAATGCACTTGTTGGTATTCCTTCTAGAGTATTTCCAGTAATACCTGCAGCCCATATTACATTTTTTGAACGGATTATTTCTCCATGTTGTAAACTTACCGTCTCCCCGTCATAATGACTTACTAGGGTATTGGTCATTACAATCACTCCTAAATCTTCAAGATATTTCTTAGACATTTTTTGGGATTCAACACTCATTGGATTCAAAACATTGGGTGAACCCTCCAGTAAATAAATGGTTAGTTTTGAGAAATCTTTGTCAGGATAATCTTTTGGGAGTATATTTTTTTTCATCTCTGCAAGTGCCCCCGCAAGTTCAACACCGGTTGGTCCTCCACCTACTACAATAAAGTTCATTAAAGATTGTAATTCCTCAGCAGGTGCAATCAATGCGTCTTCAAAGGTCTGCAAAATTTGGTTGCGCAATTGTATCGCCTCCGGTACTGATTTCATTGGGAATGCATGTTTCTCAATTTCAGTATTGCCAAAATAATTTGTGGTACAACCAAAAGCGACCACTAAGTGATCATAATCAAAATCAGCAATGGATGTTTGGAGAGTTTTATTTTGAGCATTCACACTAATGACATCAGCAATACGGATACGAACATTTTTTGAATGTTGAAATACTTTTCTCAACGGAAAAGAAATACTTGCAGGCTCTAGTCTCGCGGTGGCTACTTGATACATCAAAGGTTGAAATTGATGGTAATTGTTTTTATCAATCAATAAAACGTCGTAAGCAGTGTTTTCTAAGTCTTGCGCTAATCTTAAACCAGCGAAACCAGCTCCAATGATTACAATTTTTTTCTGATGTTCCATGTTTGTTTTCTTTTATACGTATAAAGATACCATTTATCTTTTGCTTACGCTTCTCTATTAACTTTTTCCATCGAAAATGCAGGTTTGCAAATAGCAATGTATTCACAAGGCTCGTCAAAAGGATTGGAATATTGCACTGGTGTATTTTTTTCAATTTTTATTGATTGACCCGCTTCAAGAATAACAACTTCGTCTTCTATTATGAATTGTTTTTTACCACTAATAATATAAGTATACTCCTCAAATTGGGGAGTTTGAAAAGGCTCACTCCACTTTGGGGGAGCCACCATGTGTGCAATTGAGATGTCGTTGTTTTGAGTTGCAATTAAGCCATGGTGTTCTTCAATCAATTTTCCGTCAGTGGTTGGGACTACAAAAGGGTTATTTTGAACTAAATATTTTTTCATATTTTGATTTTATAGCATTACTTTTTAAATATTTTGGTTAAAACTCCAAATACTCCTCGGATAAAAGTTGCACTCGTAAGTACTTTTAAAACAGATTTACCCACAACGCTAGCAGTGCTAGGCCCTTCATTTTTCTCTTTTTCAATTTTTTCTTCCTCAGTATTTTCAGCTACGCTTTCATTGACCTCGGTAATCTTTTTTTGCAGCATTTCATAGGCGCTTTCTCTGTCTACAACAGCGCTGTATTTTGAGACAAGTTTCGAAGAATTATTAATAGCGTCAATTTCACCTTCGGTTAAAACATCCATTCGACTCATAGGTGCTCTCATCATGGTTGCAGCAAGAGGAGTAGGGATACCCTTTTCATTTAAGGCTGTAACAAGTGCTTCTCCAATACCCAAACTTGTAAGGACATCTTCAGTGGTGTAATATTCAGAGGTAGGATAATTATCAGCAGTTTGTTTGATGGATTTTCGGTCATTGGCTGTAAAAGCCCTTAGTGCATGTTGTATTTTTAAACCTAATTGAGCAAGCACACCACTAGGGATGTCCATTGGGTTTTGAGTTATAAAATAAATCCCAATCCCTTTTGATCGAACTAGTTTTACAATAGTTTCAATTTGTTCTAATAAGGTTTTGCTTGCTTCGTTAAATATCAAATGTGCTTCGTCTATAAAAATGACTAGTTCAGGTTGTTCAACATCTCCTTGTTCAGGCATCTGCTGGTAGATCTCGGCCAGTAAACTCAACATAAAAGTCGAAAACAATTTCGGTTTGTCTTGAATATCTGTTAGGCGCAAGATGTTCACGTATCCTTTCCCTTTTTCATCTATGCGCATCAAATCATTGATATCAAATGACATTTCGCCAAAAAACAAATCAGCTCCTTGTTGCTCAAGTTCAATTATTTTTCGCAGGATAGTCCCCGTTGTAGCTGTTGATATCTTACCGTATAATTCCTCAATCTCTTCTTTGCCCTCATCGGTTATATAATTGATTACCTTTTTGATATCTTTTAAATCGAGTAATGGCATTTTATTGTCATCACAATATTTAAAAATTACTGCTACAACCCCAGCTTGCGTGTCATTTAAATTAAGTATTCTAGAAAAAAGGACTGGCCCAAATTCTGAAACAGTGGCTCGCAATCGCACTCCGTTTTGCTCAGACAAGGTTAATAGTTCAACTGGAAAACTTTCTGTGTTGTACGGAATGTTGATTTTGGCATGGCGATCAGTTATAAAATCTTTTTCTTCGCCCTGTTTAGCTATCCCGCTAAAATCACCTTTAATATCCATCATCAATACAGGAATACCAAAAGAGGAAAGCTGTTCAGATAGTACTTGAATTGTTTTTGTTTTTCCAGTACCAGTAGCGCCAGCAATTAATCCGTGGCGGTTAAGTGTTTTTAACGGTATTTTTACGTAAGTATTTGGTACAGCTTCTCCATCTAAAATAGCACCGCCTAGGGTTATACTTTCGCCTTTTGATTGAAAGCCCTGTGTTATATACGTGGTGAAATCATCTTTTTTGCTCATAATAGGTTTGAATTTAAATCGTATGCAAGTTATTATTTTTTATAAAACCAACAATTTAAGTATTTCCTGCAGTGTTAAAGCTTTTTTGTTATAAAAAAGGTGAAATATATTTTTTTTATTGCATGTCTTGTTTTTGAAATATTATAATAAATTTTCTTAAAAAAATAAATTATTTTTCGTGAAAACATTCAATTATATGTGAATATGGATTGAAATGAAGATATTGGGCTTTAGAATGTGTTATTGAAATAAATTTAATTACAATTAAATAAAAAAAAGTTTTTTTATTTGAACTAAAAATATAAATTTGCCTAACTACAAGTTTAATATAACTAAGATAAATTTATTTAAAACTATTAAAATTAAAAAAAATGGCAAACGTTAAAAAAGAAAAAGCGGCGAACGGAGGAGGAATGATTTCAGGAATCATTATTGTAGCATGTATCTTTGTTGGATGGTTAATTTGGAATTTCATAATGGGTGATGGCTCTAACTTTGAAGGTGGTGTTAATACAGGTCACCCACTGCCAGGAAACATGTTAGCAATGGTATACAAAGGAGGTCCAATTGTACCAGTTTTGTTAGGATTACTTTTAATGGTTGTTGTATTCTCATTTGAGCGTTATGCTGTAATTTCAAAAGCAGCTGGTAAAGGAAATCTTGATCAGTTCATGACTAACTTACAAAAAGATATTAAAGCTGGAAACATTGAAGGAGCTATTGCTGCTTGTGACAAACAAAAAGGTTCTGTTGCTAACCCAATCAAATCTGCTTTATTGAAATACCAAGAGGTTAAAAGAGAAGGTTTTGATAGTGAAGCTGCTGCTGAAACAATCCACAAAGAAATTGAAGAAGTTACTTCATTAGAAATGCCAATGTTAGAGAAGCACATGACTGTACTTTCTACAATGGTATCTTTAGGGACTCTTGCAGGATTGTTGGGAACAGTAACGGGGATGATTAAAGCATTTAGTGCATTATCTGCTGCAGGTACTCCTGATCAAGCTGCTCTTGCAAATGGTATCTCTGAGGCCTTGATTAATACGGCTACAGGTATCTCTACTTCTGCTTTAGCAATTATTGCTTACAACTTCTTTACTTCTAAAATTGATACTTTGACTTATTCTATTGATGAGGCTGGTAATACAATTGTGAACACATACAGACACTTCAGAAGTGCTCAAAAATAATTAATAATTTATTTTGCAAGAAAGTAGCTCTATTTTTGCTGCTGCTTTCTTGTAAATTTTAAAAAATATATTAATGGCTATAAAAATGAAGAAAAAAGCAGGGTCTACGGACATGACTGCTATGTGTGATGTGGCTTTTTTATTGTTGTCTTTCTTCGTAATGACTGCAACTGCAAAAATCCCTGAAGCATTGCCAGTTGATACCCCTGCATCAACAGTTCAGTCTAAATTGCCAGAAGATAATTTAGCAACCGTTACCATAGGTAAAGGAAAAGTATTTTATGATTTAAAAGGTAGAGAAGTTCGTAAGGAAGCTTTGCAATTGATGGGTCAAAAATATGGTGTTGAATTTACTGAAAGTGAAACTGAAACATTTGCTTTGATGGAAGGTATTGGAGTTCCAATCGCTAACCTGAAACAGCTTATTGCAATGAAAACTGCGGATAGAAACAAACCAGGTGTTCAGCCAGGTATGCCTAAAGATTCTCTTGATAATCAATTAAAAGAATGGATTTACAATTCTAGAATTGCAAATATCAAGGTGAATGATAAAGAATTACAATTTGCTATCAAAGGAGACGCGAAAGAGGAGTATCCTGCCATTAAAAAAGTAATGGATATTTTACAAGACCAGAAAATCAATAACTTCAATTTGGTTACTGGTTTAAGAGCAACTGAGAAATAATTAAAAAAATACACTAAAATGGCTGAATTAAATACTGGCGACGGTGATGGCAAAAAAGGTGGTAAGGTAAGAAGTAAAAAATCCAACTCAAAAGTAGATTTAACTGCTATGGTGGATTTAGCTTTCTTATTAATTACGTTCTTTATGTTGACTACTACTTTGTCAAAACCACAATCGATGCCTCTGGGTTTACCAGACAAACAAGATGATCCTACAGAGAAACCGATTAAAGTTGATGAAAATCGTACGTTAACAATAATGTTAGGTGATAATAACAAATTGGTATATTACATGGGATTGTTAGCTACACCTATAGCTGGTCCTAAAGAGATTGCTTACGGTAAAGAAGGTATTCGTGCTGAGTTATTAAAAAGAAAAAAATCAGTAGTTGAATATACAGGTAACAAAGATAAGGGGTTAATTGTTATCATTAAACCTGGTAAAAAATCAAACTACCGTAATCTAGTAGACATACTTGATGAAATGGCTATAGTAGGTGTTCCCTCGAATGCTATTGTTAATGATTTCACTCCAGAAGAATTAAAATTGTTAGAAAGTAATTAATATTTTAAATTACTAAATAACCTAATAAGTAAGAAAAATGAAATTAGATATATTCACAAACCAATGGCTTGATATTGTTTTCGAAGGTCGTAACAAAGCATACGGTGCTTACGAACTTAGAAAAACAAATAACAGTACTGCCACTAAAGCACTTATAATAGGAGCAATAGTATTTGCTTTTGCGGTTAGTATGCCACTTATTTTAGGTTTACTTCCTGATTCTTCAGATGGGGATGATACATTAGATACTAAAATTGTTAGTATTAAGTTGCCTCCTAAAAAAGAAGAAGTAAAGAAAAACCTTCCGCCACCTCCACCACCTCCACCAAAAGTGGATCAAGTGAAGTTTGTTAAGCCAGTTGTGGCTAAAGCAGAAGAAGTTACTGAGGAGCCACCAAAAACAGTGGAAATTAAAGACAAAAAGTTAGGTGCTGAGACAATCAAAGGAGATCCAGATGCTGTTCTTAGTGTTGAGCCTGTAGGTACAGGTACTGCTGCGGTAGTTGAGGAAGCTCCAGATAACACGGTATATAGTACTGCAGGTATCGAAGTGAAACCTGACTTTCCTGGTGGGATGGATAAGTTTTACAAATTTGTAGGTACAAATTACGTAACACCAGAAGAAGAAGGTTTAAAAGGTAAAGTTTTCGTATCATTCGTTGTAGAGAAAGACGGATCTTTGACTGATATCAAAGTTATTAGAGATATTGGTTATGGAACTGGAAAAGAAGCAATTCGTGTATTGAAAAAATCACCAAGATGGTCTCCAGGTGTTCAAAATGGTAAGCCAGTAAGGGTTTTATATTCTTTACCTATTACTATTCAATCTGCAGAATAATGTTGAACAACATAGTAAACAATATTAAGAAGAAATCGCTTAGAGAGCGATTTCTTCTTGTTTTAGGAATTTTGTTTTTTCTACTTTATCTAATTTTGGGATTGTTTATAATATTCATGAATAACTTTCCGTTAGATATGGATAGGATATATAGGGTTGCATTTGGAGTTATATTGATAGCGTATGCATCCTTTAGGTTTTTTAGAATTATAAACAGCAACAATTAGTCTATGAAAAAATTATCTATCTTATTCTTGTCTCTAGCCGTTCTTGTAGCTGTGTTTTATTCTTGTAATAAGTCAAATAAAGAAGAGACTATTTTAAAGGGTAATGCTACAATTTATGTGGATGAAACATTAACTCCTATTGTTGAAGACCAAGTTGCTGTTTTTGAAAGTGAGTATGATGCAAAGATTAATTTGGTTTCAAAATCTGAAGCTGAAACTTTGAATACACTTTTCAATAAAACTTCTACTATTGCAATTCTTTCAAGGAATCTTACTCCTGAAGAAATTAAGATATTTAAACAAAGGAAAATCAATCCTAAAATTACTCCCTTTGCTACTGATGCAATTGCATTTATTTCAAATGCAAGTAATAAAGATTCTCTTGTAGCGTTACAAGATGTATTGCATTTTATGCAAGGTAAAACAGGGACTAAAATTAAGGGTTTGGTATTTGATAATTTAAATTCAAGTACGGTTAGGTATTTAAGCGATTTAGCAGGAATTAAATCAATTCCTGAAAATGGAGTTTTTTCATTTAAAACAAACGATGAAGTAATTAAGCATGTTGCCTCAAACGATGGTTTGATAGGTGTTGTAGGTGTTAACTGGCTCACTCAGCCTAAGCCTGCCATGGTTGATTTTATTGAAAAAGTGCGTATCCTTAGTGTAAAAGGATTAAAAGGAAATGGGTATTTTTATCCTTCTCAAAATGATATTGCAGAGAAGAAGTATCCTTTGGCACGTGATTTGTATATAATAAATTGTCAGGGATTCTCTGGTCTAGGTATGGGATTTGCATCCTTCGTCGGTGGAGATATTGGACAAAGAATAGTATTAAAATCAGGTTTGTTACCTGTACGTATTCCCACAAGGAAATTTACAATAACTAATAGTCAAAAAGATGAAAAATAAATTAACTACAATTAAGATGAATAAAATCTCAACATTGAGCGTGGCTATTTTGGCAACAGCTTTTACTACACAAGCTCAAGATATTAATCAAGCAAAAAAAGCTATCGATGCAGAGCAATTCGAAAGTGCTAAGTCTATCTTGAAGTCAATCATTAAAGCAAAACCAACTAATGGTTCTGCCTTTTTTACTCTTGGTAATGTATATCTAGAACAAAACATTCAGGATTCTGCAAAAATATTTTTTGACAAAGGATTAACAGCGTCAGAAGATGGAAGACTTAATAATATTGGTCTTGGCCAAATGGATTTGGATAAAAATGATTTAACTGCAGCGCAAGCAAAGTTTGCTCTTGCATTAAAGGACATGAAAAAGAAGGATATTCAAGAGTTTATTTATGTGGCAAGAGCATATATGAATGCTGAAAAACCAGATTATAAAACTGCTATTACAACTTTGACTAATCCTGCTATTAAAAATAATCAGGATGCGCAATTGCAATTAGCTCTTGGAGATGCTTATTATGGTGATGGAAAACAAAATGAGGCTTATGTTGCTTACAGAAGCGCTTTTCAGTTAGATAATACACTATTAAAAGCAAAAATGCAGTTAGGTGTTTTGTTAAAAGGTGCAAAGTCATATGACGAGGCTTTAAAAGCGTATGATGAAGTAATTGCTTTAAACCCAAATTACGGTCCTGTTTACAGAGAATTAGCTGAAACGTATTATAAAATTGCACGTAATAAGCCATCACAAGCTGCTGCAAATTATAAAATAGCATTAGGTCACTATGATAAGTATATGTCTTTGACAGATTATTCACTTAACTCAAGAATGCGTCGTGCGGATTTCTTAATCTTAATTGAGGATTATGCTGCACTTGAAGTGGAAGCAAATAAAATGAGTGAATTAGATAAAGTGAATCCAAGAATTTACCGTTATTTAGGTTATGCAGCTTATAAAAATGGTAATTTAGATGTTGCAATTAAAGCCTTGCAGGATTTTATTGCAACACCTGGTAATAAAGTTATTGCTTTAGATTATTTAAATTTAGGTTTAAGTAGAATTAAAAAAGCAACAAGTGCTGACGGGCTTTCAGTTGATCCAGCAGGATATACTCAAGGTTTAGCCGATATTAAAAAAGGTGTTGAAATGGAACCGCTTGCTGTTCAAAGTTTAAGTGAAGTAGGTAAAAAAATGTTCTCTCAAAAATTGTATAATGAAGCTTCTGGTATCTTTGAGTTTGGAGCAAATACTAAAGAGTCTACTACTTATCTTGATGACAACGTGTATTATGGTTTAGCTATTTATTATGCAAACATCAATAAAGCAAAAGAAGGTAAAGCGGATGCTGCTGCATTACAAAAAGCAGACGCCGCATTTGAAAGAGTTTTAGCTGCTTCACCAACTTATTTAGAGGCTTACCTTTACAGAGCTAGAACAAACAGATTGCTTGAAAAAGATGATTTAATGGTTAAAAACTACGAAGATTATGTAGCTAAAACAACTGCTCTTGGTGATGCTGAACTTTCTAAGCCAGCTGTTAAGACTAAATTCATAGAAGCTTACAACAATATGGCTGCTAGTTTTGCAAACAGTGATAAAACTAAAGCTATTGAATATTTCAACAAAACACTTGCTCTTGATGCTGCAAATAGTTACGCATCTGAGTCTTTGAAAATTTTAAAATAATTTTTTCAAATTAAGTTATAAACCGGTAGTATTTGCTACCGGTTTTTTTATGTCTTTATCTTTGTTCGTTAACAATGTTTAGGTTTCATGAACTACAATTTATAATAGACAATTGTTTTTAAAACTTCTCTTTTCAAATTCCCTATCTTTGTGCTTTAAAAAATTAGAATGTTATCAAAAGAAATACAATTAGAGGTTAATAAAGGAGCAATGCTTCCGTTAATGGAGGAGTTTTATACCATACAAGGAGAGGGCTATCATACAGGTACTGCGGCCTATTTTATTAGAATTGGTGGTTGTGATGTAGGATGTCATTGGTGTGATGTTAAAGAAAGTTGGAATGCAGAGTTGCACCCACCTACCTCAGTTGATTTAATTGTTAGTAATGCTAGTAAATATGCCGAAACTGTTGTAGTTACTGGTGGCGAACCTTTAATGTGGGATATGACTTTATTAACGCAACAATTGCGAGATAATAATAGAAAAGTTCATATTGAAACTTCTGGTGCGTATCCTTTAACAGGTTCTTGGGATTGGATTTGCTTATCGCCAAAGAAGAATAAACTACCTACTCCAACAGTCTATGAGGCTGCTCATGAATTAAAAGTTATAATTTATAATAAACATGATTTTATTTTTGCCGAAGAGCAAGCAGAAAAAGTGTCGGGTAATGCTATTTTATTTCTTCAACCGGAATGGAGTAAAAAAGAAGAAATGACTCCATTAATCGTAGATTATGTGATGCAAAATCCAAAATGGCGCGTTTCTTTGCAAACACATAAATATTTGAATATCCCATAAGAACATGCATTTGATAATGCAGTTTTTTTAGTTTGAGTAGATTTTTTTTTAAGGTAAATGTGTGAGTTTTGCTAAATAATCAAAATGTTCTCCTTCTTGAATTAATTCACATTTAAATCCATTTGCGTACGCAGCATTTTGTAACGTATTGTAATCTAAATAGAGCCAAGGAAATGAGTTCTCTATCTCGTTTTTATATTTTATTTTAAATGTAATTTCGCCATAATAGCCATTGCTAGGTATCCATTTCCCTCCGTCTTCATCGTTATCAAACATATAAATGATATCCGAAGAATCTATTAAAATTTGACCATTACTTTTTAGCAAACTTTTTAGTTTATGTAAATAGTTGGGAATATCTTTTATTGTACCAAAAATCCCTGTACCATTCATTAATAATAAAATGGTGTCGTATTGTGTTTCATTTTCATTGAGCTTCAAATCTAAAACATTCTGGACTTTTGCATTAAGTAGACCTCTTAACTTGCATGCCGCAATGGCGTTATTCGAAATATCAATAGATTGCACGTTTAGTTTGCATTCGTTTTGTAAATACAAACTATGACTTCCGGCACCACAACCCACATCTAGAACAAGTCCTTTTGATAACTGCATTGCTTTTTGTTCAATAATAGGCATCTCATTAAAAGAACGAAACAAGTAGGCAATATTCATTTCATCTTCGTCGGATATTGAAGTTTCTGTAATTAAATCCTCTGGTGAATTATTGGTAACATAATCGAGTATGGCTCTGCCAAAAAGGTCTTTCATCATTTTTTTAAATCTTTATCATTTTCAGATGTCAAGTTTGTTACTTTTGTAGTTCAAATTATAAATCTGCAACTTGAAAAATATAATAATCAATCTTCCCAAAGAGGCCAAAGATAAGCATATCGAAAACAAAAAGTATTTTGATAAGTTAAAAAAGAAGATTCCAAAGAATTTAGATTATTTAATGCAAGACCTACACAACGCTGAATTTAAAAAAACGGATTGTTTAAAATGTGCAAATTGCTGTAAAACCACGGGGCCATTGTTTACTGATGCCGATATTGAACGGGTTTCAAAATATTTACGTCAAAAACCACAACAGTTCATTGATCAATATTTGCGCATAGATGAAGATAAAGATTATGTTTTGCAAAGCGTTCCATGTACATTTCTAGATAATGATAATGCTTGTATGATTTACGATGTGCGTCCAAAAGCTTGTAGAGAGTTTCCGCATACTGATCGTAAAAAATTTCAGCAAATCACCGATCTTACTTTAGTGAATGTTACTATTTGTCCAGCTGCCTTCAATATTGTAGAAGAGATGAAAAAAAAATTACCTTTATAGTATAGTCCTAGGTAATAATTTTATTCCAAACTAGTTGCATAACCTATAAAAGTCCATTTTACTTTGAATATAGAATATTTCATCGCTAAGCGCCTCGTTTCATCTAAGGATTATAAAAGTAGCATATCATCGCCTATTATAAAAATTGCTATTTCGGCAATTGCAATTGGTATGATCATGATGATTGTTTCTGTGGCAACAGGTATTGGATTGCAACAAAAAATCCGTGAGAAAGTCGCAGCCTTCAATGGTCATATAGTGATTTCCAATTATGATACCAATCAATCGGATATGACATTGGTGCCTATTACCAATAAACAAGATTTTTATCCAAATTTCTCAGCAGTTCCCGCTGTTACACACATTCAAGCTGTAGTAAGTAAAGCTGGAATCATTAGGACTGAGAGTGCTTTTGAGGGGATTATTTTCAAAGGAGTAGGAAAAGATTATAAGTGGGATAATATAAAAGAGTACTTGGTTCAAGGAAGAATACCAAACACAACCCAAAGTTTAAATGAAGAAGTTGTGATCTCTCAGTTTATAGCCAACCGTTTAAATTTAAAAGTAGGGGATTCTTTTAATACCTTTTTCATGAAGGACAATGGGTATAATTTACGGAACTTTAATATTGTTGGAATATTTAATTCAGGATTTCAGGAATTTGATTCCACTTATATTTTGGGAGACATAAGGCACATGCAAAGAATCAATAAATGGAAACCAAATCAAGTTGGTTCATTTGAAGTTTTTGTGGATGATTTTGATGCTATTGAAGCAATAGGGGAACAGGTTTACGAACAAACAGGTTCCACACTCGATTCAAAAACCATTACCGAGAAATACAGTTATATATTTGAATGGTTAAAATTATTTGATTTTAATATCATTGTCATACTTATTGTCATGATTCTTGTTGCTACCATAAACATGGTTGTTGCTCTTTTAGTTTTAATTTTGGAGCGAACACAAATGATAGGTATTCTTAAAGCGCTTGGAGCAAATAACTGGTCAGTTAGAAAAATATTTTTATACAACGCTTCATATCTTATAGTAAAAGGTTTGTTTTGGGGTAATTTTATTGGTGTCTCATTACTTTTGGTCCAGCAGCAATTTGGAGTTATCCAGCTACCGCCTGAAAACTATTATGTAAATCAAGCTCCAGTCTATATAAATTGGTTGTATATTTTGTTATTGAATCTTTTAACTGTACTAGTCTGCTTGGTAGTCCTTGTGATACCTTCCTATATAATTACAAAGATTTCGCCAGTACGTGCAATTCGCTATGATTGATCTAAGTATTTATTTTTAATCATATCAGGTGTGAAATTTTGAAAAAAGGATTGCGCATGAAAAAGAAAGGCATTCTTCAATCGTTTATCATCAAAGAACCACTTGATATCGATTATGAAAATGACACCATTGATGAAATTGTAGAAAAAGTAGAATACGCAATTGAACAACATGCATCGTTTTTAAAAGTAATACCAGCAGAGATCATTCAAGAGCAAGAGGAATTAAACAAAACCCGTAGATGGGAATATTAAATTTTATTTGGGCGTTCCCTTATATAAAACCACAAGAGTAGCAGTTGATCCTGCTACTCTTGTGGTTTTATATAAGGTCGGGCTCTTCGCTACAAGTCCTCGTTCCTTCCTTAAAGTCGTCACTGTGGGCTTTTCGCTGCTATTCCTAACGCAGTTTGAGATTCTAGAAAACGTTTTTGTTAGAGAAGTAAAAACATTACCTACTATATGAAGGTGTATTGTATTGTTATAGTAGCAAAAAGAATACTACCTATTATATAATAGAGTAGGGATTACTTATTACAACACTAGAAAAACCAGTACACCTTATATAGATTGGTATCAAATACCCTCCAAAGGCTTGATTTCACTGTTCGGTTATCAAAATTCAAGTTAACTGGAAAAAAGTTTAGGTTTTAAGAAACGAGTAATCAGTGCTTTAGTTTAAAAGTTAAGAAAAGATTAAAAAAAGGCGAATAAAAAGCTTGTAAAAGCGAATAAAGGTTGTATTTTTGCACCCGCAATGACGCAGACGTTCTTTAAAATACTGACAAGAAAAACAAAGTTAATAGAGATTTACTCTTTAGAAAAAACTTTAAAAAAAGCTTGTGAGATTTAAAAACGAAAGTTATCTTTGCACCCCGCAAAACAACGGAAGTTCTTTGAGAGATTGATAAGAGAAAGAGAAGCGAATGAGATAAAAATTATCTCAAAAAAACTTCAAATTTTTCTTGCCAGTTAAAAAAAGAATAACTACTTTTGCACCCGCTTTGAGAAACAAACGA
>NZ_VLKO01000006.1 GCF_007830355.1 Flavobacterium tiangeerense
ACCATTGTTTTATCAATTCCCGAAACCGTTCCTGTGAATGTTGGAGATGCTAAATTCGCTTTTAAATCTAAAGCGGTTTGAGCAGCCGTGGAAACTGGTTTGTTTACATCCGAAGTATTATCAACGTTTGCTAAGCCAACCATTGTTTTATCAATTCCAGAAACGGTTCCTGTAAAAGTTGGCGAATTCAATGGTGCTTTTAAATCCAAGGCTGATTGTATTGCTGTAAATAGAGTATTTATTCCTGTATCCACATACGATTTAACTGCTTTTACAGTTGGAAACTTAACGTCTGAACTTCCATCTTGAGTAAAATTAGTGCTTTTGTTGGCAATATCTTCTTTTAATTGCAGTGCAGATTTCGCAGCATCACTAATTGGCTTTGCTGCATCCGATGTATTATTGACTTGATCAAGTTCCAATGTCGTTTTTGCTCCTATAATAGTGGTAGCATTCGTACCTCCGTTTTCTACAGCAACAACACCTGTTACATTAGTACTATTTATTGCAGCATAAGCAAACGGAACAGTCGTAAAAGGCTGATTGCTAATTTCAGTAAATGACGAACAATCACCTGAAATATTTATACTCACTACTAATCTTTTTGGAGCAGCAACCCACGCTATATTATCAAAAGATGAGGCATATCCACCATTACGAGTACCAGTACCTATTACAAGATTTACCATCCCGTATTGATCTGTAGTAGTTTGAATAACTTCCTGGTATTCGATCTTTGAAAACTCATCTACAAACTGGAATTGCATGCATACGTTTTTATTTGCTACAGGCAGATTTTCACTAGTTACTGAAGAAATTTTATTAGTGGGTTTCAAAATAACGGCCTGATAGGTAATTCCATTGCTTTGTGCAAAACCCTTTACACAAAGAAAAAAGATGAAGAGCAAAATAATTTTTTTCATAATTTGATTCATTAAATGTGATAAATTTTAAAAAAATAAGATTGAAGTTGTTCTAAAAAAAATTAGAATTGCCTACACGTTTTCGATAGAAGTTTTGGAAGTTCCACCACAATGGGAAGCATTACATTACTCACATTGCTATTTTGACTATTCTGATTTGCGAAGACTCTAATAATTCTACATTGAATAAGAAGAAACTGTTGCGAAAATTCGGAGAAGAGTAAAGGAAAATTTTGCACGGCAGCAAACGGAAAAAAAATAAAAG
This sequence comes from Flavobacterium tiangeerense, assembly GCF_007830355.1. Taxonomy (GTDB): domain Bacteria; phylum Bacteroidota; class Bacteroidia; order Flavobacteriales; family Flavobacteriaceae; genus Flavobacterium; species Flavobacterium tiangeerense. Next base: position 1,189 of record NZ_VLKO01000006.1, read on the forward strand.
CATACTTAGACAAAAAATTTACTTTCATTATTCGGAAAAATGTTGCTAAATACTCACATAAGGAAGCGTAATTTTTTGTCATAGTTTTATGATTTTGGTATATACTGAAAACGTTGAAGTATTTAAGCGAACTAAGTATTCTCCTCTTGATAAAAACGGAAGCAAAACAGTCAAGAGGAAATTTTCTGCTTTTTTACTTTGATTAAAAACTAACCTACCACTGATATCAAATACATTTATTTCAATATCATCAGAAACAATTTTTGAGAATTCGAAATTTATTGTTTGAATAAATGGATTGGGATACGTATTAAATTTTATTTCCTCGGGTGGATTTGAGGCAATATACTTTCCCCAAAAACTCTGTTGAAATCCCTGCTGAATCACATAATCAAAACTTGAAGTCCCAACATTACTGTTTTGACCAATCGTTTGTGAAACTGAAATCCCATCTGGTAATTTTTTGGAAGCACCTTGTGCAGAAACCATTTGATGATGTAAAACTTGACCTTGAAAAGTCACCGTAAATAATATAAGTAAGTACCTCATAAATATAATATTTTATACAATATTACATAAATAAAATGTATTTCAACGATAAAATTTGCATTTAATCGGAAATAATAAGTATTAACAAGTGTATAATTACATATTATAAATACATGATTAACAATACAATATAAAATCGAAACTTTTCTTTTTAGATACAAAGTGAAAGGTTATTAGCAGCCTATCACCAGACGTACAATTTTGAAATAACCAAAAAATACAATACATAAAGGTTCAAGGTGATATACGGCACAAAAAAAGGGTTTAACTCTACTACAGTTAAACCCTTTTCAATAAATAGCATTGCTATTTATTTCTTATAATACTTTCTATATTTTGGATAGGATAAAGCACCAAATAATGCAATGCCTCCAATTGTATACCAAATCCAACTTAGTGAATGTGCTTCGCCACTTGCATACGAATGTAATCCCACTAAGTGAAAATTCACTCCATAATACGTAAACAATGTAGAGATAAAAGCAAACATACTCATTAGATTAAAAAACCATTTACCACGCAATGCAGGAACAAAACGAGCATGAATTACAAAAGCATAAACCATAATGGTAATCAAAGCCCAAGTTTCTTTTGGGTCCCAACCCCAATACCTACCCCAACTTTCATTAGCCCATTGTCCGCCTAAAAAGTTACCAATAGTAAGCATGATAAGTCCAATTGTTAGAGCCATTTCATTGATATAAGTAATTTCTTGAATGTTTAAATCCATTTTTACTTTATTCTTTTCATTCGTAAACATAATTAGCAATAATGCTACAGCTCCTAAAATCATTCCCAAAGCTAATGGACCATAACTTCCTACGATAACCGCAACGTGAATCATTAACCAATACGAGTTCAAAACAGGTTGTAGGTTGGCAATTTCGGGATCAATCCAGTTCAAGTTAGCTGCAAATAAAATCATTGCAGTTACAAATGCTGAGGACGCCACAGTAAGTTTTGATTTACGATCAAATGCCAATCCAAAAAACATAGTTGCCCATGCAATATAAATGATAGATTCATAAGCATTACTCCAAGGTGCATGTCCAGAAATATACCATCTTGCAATTAACCCAACTGTATGTAAAACAAAAAGTAAACCTATTATTATATGCATCCCATTTACAGAAAATTGCAACCACTTACGTTCTTTGAAAATTTGTAAAATGGTAAAAAACAACATTGCAATAGCTGCCAAAATATACCAAGTGGTTAATTTGCTAAAAATATCATATTTGTTATACATTATCTCTGAGGAGATTCTGTCCTCACTTGGTCTTACTTTACTACCAAAACGTTTTTGAAAACCAGTAATACTTTCTACTAATTCATCAGCAGTCTTAAAATCTCCTGTTGTAGATGCAGTTGCTAATGAACCAAAATACAATGGCAACACATTTTTGGTATAAGTTGCTTCCATACCTTTAAAACCAGCCTCATTCAATTCTAAAAAGGAAACCCATTTATTGTTTTTATCCTCTGGAATCGGGAAAATTTTAAGGATACGACCACTCAAAGCAGATTCCATAAGATTTACCCTTTTGTCTGTATCGATAAAATCTTTTTCAAATTGATTTGGATTAGCAGCTTTATAAGACTCGTCTAAGTATTTAGAAAGTTTGTAATTCCCTTTTTCATCAAAAAATGCTATGAACGGTGCAACCTTTGCTTTGCTATCAACACCAATTATTTTTCTTATACTATCGTTTCCTTTTCTTAAATGAATGATAGGAATCTCAATCCAATAACTAGCATACTGAGTTATTGATAAGAAAACTTGATCTGAATTCATATCATTATAAGAATCACTCTGGCTTACTTTTCGCAATAATTCTGATGAAAAAGTGTTGATTGGTTTCATTCTTCCACCACCATCTTGAATCACTAATCTACCAAATTTAGCAGCATGAGCCTCAGACACTTTGTATTTAGTAATCAACGCTTTTAACTCCTCTTGGCTTAATTTTTTCTTAGAATGACTGCTGTGTTGTGCTGGTTTTTCACTAGCGGCTGCCTCACTTGCTGGAGCTTCAGTATGTGCGTGACCTTCATGGTCAGCATGATCGTGTTCTTGAGCCATACCGCTCATACTAAAAAACAAGAGGAAAACCCCTAGCAATTTTGCTTTTTTAGATTTCACAACATCCAATTTTCTTTTTAGATCCGCAAATCTTGAATATTTAGTAAACATAATAGCCATCATAGCAAAATACAACATAAAATAACCGATGTACGTTAATAAAGTACCCCAAAAATCATGGTTTACGGATAAAATAGTTCCTTTTTCATCAGGGTCAAATCCCGATTGAAAAAAACGATATCCTTCATAATCTAAAACATTATTCATATAAATTCGGGCATCAAATGACTCTTTATCTTGAACCGTTACTTTACTTTCAAAAGAGGAATAACTTTTCTCTGTTCCTGGGTATTTTTGAGCAATAAAATCATTCAATTTGATTTTAAAAGGTAATACATAGGCTTTGCTTCCGTAGAAAAACGAATAATCTATTTTTCCAATTTTAACCGTTTTGGACTCCCCTACTTTACCTTTGGTTCCTAAAAGAGTAACTGTTTTTTCCTGACCTTCTGCTTTTATTTTAAACGTAATAGCATCTTCATGCGTTTTAGCTTTAAAATCATTATCCGATTCATAGTCTACAATTCCTTTTACGGCAGGATCAGGAAATACAAAACGCATTTCGCCTATGCTATATAAAGAACGCATCATTAAGGGTTGTGCATTATCCTTGGTAACTTTACCTTGTAACTTATCTGCCATACGCATAAAGTTACCTTCAAAAGGAGTTTGAATGGTATATTCTTTACCATTTGTGGTAATGTTTATAGCGCCATCAGTGTATTTATTGAGTGAAAACAAAACGTTATGAATGTTTTGAACTTCGCCTTCTTTCAAGAAATGTTCGTGTCTTCCACCATCGCCAGCTTCAACTATTTTTAAATACAAAATTCCTTTTGGATCTGGTTTTATATATTCTTTGGCACCCATTATAAAGTTTTCATATTCTACTTCAAATGGGGTATCGGCAAATTTTCCTGACATGCTAAAATCATTATTTGTAGCAGGAGATAACAGTATTTTTTTCTCGAAAACTCTACGTTTCATTTCGCCTTTATACTCTCCATCAACAAAAACGGTAAGAAACGTTTTCTCTGAAAAAATCTGATTTTCAGTAGCTCCTTCACGAATCGGCATAACTCCTTCATAACTTATATAACGCGTTACAAATGCACCAACAATGATGAAAATAAACGACAAATGGAGCAATAAGGTAGCCCACTTTTCTTTTTTTAATAATTGATATCGCTTGATGTTACCAATAAAATTAATCACAAAAAAGACATGAATGGCCTCAAACCACCAAGCATTGTAAATCAAGATTTTTGCAGTATCTGTATTGTATTTACTTTCTATAAAAGTTCCGGTACCCATAGCAACTGCATATGCTATAAACAAGAAAGCCATCAAACGTGTAGAAAACAAAAAAGAAACTATTTTTTTTTCCATTTTTAGGAGATTATGTTTTGTAAAATTGCCACAAAAGTACTTAAAAATGTTGAGTACTTTTAGCTGACATTTGTTAATTAAATCAAAATTAAGGTGGTGTTAAGAGAGAAAAACATTTATTTTCGGTTTCAAACTGTTACATTTTTACAGTAATCTCCAATTGATTTTTTTTTATATTTTTTTTTCTAATTTTGTCTGATGAATAAAGTAGTTATTATAGGTTCTGGAAATGTAGCTCAACATTTAATTGAGGCTTTTCAAGTTGAGGAACAAAACAAAGAAATTGAATTAATACAAGTCTACACAAGACAAAAATCAGCACTGTCTCACCTACTGTCTTGGAATCAAATTACAGATGATTTTAATTCCCTTGCCGAGGCTGATGTATACATTATATGTGTGGCCGATGATGCTATTGAAGAAGTTTCGGCAAAGCTACCCTTTAAAAACCGATTAGTAGTACATACATCAGGCAGCATTCCACTTACCGCAATCCATGAAGACAATAGAAAAGGTGTTTTTTATCCCTTACAAACTTTTACAAAAAATAAAAAAGTAGACTTTTCTAAAATACCTATTTGTCTTGAAAGTGAAAACGCACCAGATTATCATATACTTCTTAAAATAGCACAATCTATTTCTAAAAAAGTGTATGCAATCAATTCAGAACAAAGAAGAGCATTGCATATTGCTGCCGTATTTGCCAATAATTTTACCAATCATTTGTTCCAAATTAGCCAAGAAATTTGTCAGGACAACCAAATTCCTTTTGAAATTTTGAAGCCGTTAATTTTTGAAACTGTTCAAAAACTTGAAATTTTAACTCCACAAGAAGCCCAAACTGGGCCTGCAAAAAGGAACGACCAAAAAACCATTGAAGCGCATGAAACTTTTTTGGCACACAAAAAATATTTAAACATTTATAAAATTCTAACCCAATCTATACAAGAAAATGTCAAAAAGTTATAAGGAAATAATGAATGATATCACTACATTTATTTTTGATGTAGATGGTGTACTTACAGATGGATCTGTTTTTGTGACCAATGAAGGTGAAATGTTAAGAACAATGAACATTCGCGATGGATATGCCATGAAAGCGGCTGTAGAAAGCGGATATAAGGTGTGTATCATATCTGGCGGAAGTAACGAAGGTGTTCGAGTACGCTTACGAAATCTAGGTATAACCGATATTTATTTGGGCACACCTAATAAAGTTGAAACCTTTGATGAATACACCAATTTGTACCAAATAAAACCTGAAAACGTATTATACATGGGTGATGATATTCCGGATTATCATGTGATGAAATTTGTAGGTTTGCCTACCTGCCCGCAAGATGCTAGTCCAGAAATAAAAACCATTTCAGGCTATATATCTCATAAACACGGTGGTAAAGGAGCTGTACGTGATGTTATTGAACAAGTTATGAAAACTCAAGGAAAATGGAATACCCATTTTGAAGGTAATCATGATTAGTTAATACTATTTTTTTACTCATACTTAATGAAATCAATTTAGTTTTAAAATGATTTTAAACGTAATATTATGCACTATTTAAAACTCATTCGATACCAAAATCTCTTAATGCTTGCTTTGATGCAACTCGTTTTTAGATTTGGATATTTTCAATTCGAAAATGTAACATTGGCACTTCAAGACTGGCAATACCTTTTGCTTGTTTTATCTTCTGTATGTATTGCAGCGGGCGGTTATGTGATAAATGATATTTTTGATCAAGGTACAGATGCTATCAACAAACCCAGTAGAATGACCGTTGGAAAAAGCATTTCTGAATCTCAAGCTTACAATTTATATGTGGGACTCAAAATTGTAGGTGTAGGAATAGGTTTTTATCTTTCAAATGTAATTTCTAAACCTGGTTTTGCCTCAATTTTTGTATTGATAGCAGCTACGCTATACCTTTATGCAACAAGTTTGAAACAAATGTTACTTACAGGCAATGTAATTGTAGCACTTTTATTATCTTTTAGTGTTGTAATTATAGGTGTTTTTGATTTATATCCTGCCACCGTACCTGATAATAAACAGCAAATGGGTATTTTATTTTCAATACTTCTTGACTACGCTGTCTTTGCTTTTATGATTAATTTTATTAGAGAAATTGTAAAAGATATTGAGGATAATGATGGTGATTTTAATCAAGGTATGTACACGCTGCCTATTGCAATAGGAAAGTCTAGAGCCGCAAAAACTGTTTTTGCCCTAAGCTTTATTCCTCTTGCAGCCATATTATATTATATCAACAGTTACTTATTAAACTTGTTTTTTGTAACTATTTATTTGTTGATATTTGTAGTAGGGCCTTTATTATTTTTTATTGTAAAAATATATACTGCAAACGCAACAAAAGATTTTAAAAATTTGAGCGTTATACTCAAGTGGATACTCTTTTTTGGAATCCTATCATCAGCTATTATCCGAATAAATATCAAATACAATGCTTAAAAACAAACTGAAAGATTACAAAATAATTTTGGCATCAGGTTCGCCAAGACGCCAACAATTTTTTAAAGATTTAGATCTCGATTTTGAAATACGACTCAAAGAAATAGAAGAAGTTTATCCATCTGGATTAAAAGCACACGAAATAACTGATTATTTAGCGGAGTTAAAAGCATCGGCTTTTGAAAACGAACTGGATAAAAATGAACTTTTAGTAACTAGTGACACCATTGTTTGGCATGAAGGTAAAGCTTTGGGTAAACCAAAAGATAAAGAAAATGCTTTTGAAATTTTAAAATCCTTATCGAATGCGACACATGAAGTAATTACATCGGTTTGTTTTAAAACTTCGGAAAAAATGGATGTTATTCATGAAGTTACCAAAGTTACCTTTACTGCTCTGAGCGATGAAGCTATTGCGTATTATTTAGAAAATTACAAACCTTATGACAAAGCTGGTTCTTACGGAATCCAAGAATGGATCGGTTTTATAGGAGTTTCAAGAATTGAAGGATCTTATGCTAACGTGATGGGAATGCCTACAGATAAAGTGTATGAGTACCTTTCAAAATTATAAAGCCTATGTTAATTCAATTTGTAAACGAATATTCTAAAGAAATTATAGCTACAGGAATTATAGGTATATTACTCTTTTTTTTACGATACGTCACAACAAAAATTGTGAGAAGATATGCAAAGTCTAATTTAACAATTGAGCACAGAACTAATTTAGTGATCAAATACCTTCATTTGTTCATCAATATATTAGTAGTAATTGCGTTGATTATTGTTTGGGGAGTACAACCCAAAGATATTATTATTGCGTTATCTTCATTTACTACCGTTGTAGGTGTAGCCATGTTTGCGCAATGGTCTATTTTAAGCAATATTACCTCTGGAATTATCTTGTTTTTTTCATTTCCGTTTAAAATTGGTGATGTGATAAAAATTCATGATAAAGATTTCCCCATTCAAGCAGAGATTGAGGATATAGGTGCATTTCATGTTTTTTTATTGACCGATGAAGGTGAGAAAATCATTTTTCCAAACAATTTATTACTGCAAAAAGGGATTTCGATTATTAAAAATAAACATGCTGATCAAGAATTTACAGATTAATAGTTTCCTATAGTAAAGGGAAATAAGAATTTATTATGTGATAATATTGTAATCATTTGAAGTAATGATGTAATTACTAGTTGAGGTTTTTTATTGATTTTTGTACTGTAAATTGTTCTTATATATTTGTAAGACAACTCAAACCATTTCTATATGAACGAAGAACTAAAATTTCCTTTTTACGCTAAGCTTACTTTTATCACATTGGGTTTAATTTCCTTGATTTTTATATTTTACATAGGGCAAAATATAATTGTTCCCATTATAATGTCGTTTTTGTTTGCGATCTTATTATATCCAATTGCTCAATTTTTAAAATTAAAACTTAGGTTTCCCAACGTCTTAGCAGTAATGATTGTAGTAATTTTATTCATCTTGTTCTTCATTGGACTTTTTGTTTTTTTATCCTATCAAATAAGTGATTTTGCTGAAGATTTTGATAAGATTGAGAAAAACATAAACATCCATCTCTCTAATATTCAAGGTTTCATTAGAGATACGTTTCATGTAAGTTCAAGAGAACAAAAACAATATATTGATACTGCAACCGAAGATTCATTAGAAAAAGGAAAAGAGATTTTGGGCACAACATTGATGTCATTTACAGATACTCTTGTAAATTTAACCCTAATACCTATTTACACTTTTTTAATATTATTATACCGAACCCACTTTTTGATGTTTTTATCAAAACTTGTTGATAAAGAACACCATCATAAACTAAAAGATATATTGACCAACATACGTATTGCTATAAACAGTTATATCGTGGGGTTAATTATAGAAATGATATTAGTAGCCACAATGACTACAATTGGATTGATGTTAATCGGTGTTAAATATGCTATATTACTGGGAGTGATGACTGGTATTTTAAACTTGATTCCGTACATAGGAATTCTTTTTGCAGGAGTTTTAAGTATCGTGGCCACTTTAACAGGCACACCTGATTTATCTATAATTGTTGGTGTTATTGCAGTTACTGTAGTTGTTCAGCTTATTGATAACAATATTTTGGTACCGTTAATTGTAAGTTCAAAAGTTGAAATCAATGCATTTATATCTATTATTGCCATCATTATTGGTGGTGCCATAGCAGGGGTTTCTGGAATGTTTCTTGCACTGCCTATATTGGCTGTTTTGAAAGTTATTTTCGATAGAATAGACACATTAGAGCCTTGGGGTTACCTTATGGGTGATCATTTACCCAAAACGTACACGTGGCGTAACATAAAATTACCCCTTTTTGATTCAGAAGAAGAATCCAAAAAAAGCGTATTTAAAACGGATGTCATCAATCCCGTTTTTACAGAAACTACAACTGAAATTGACCCCTCAAAAACTAAAGAATAGATCAATAAGTTTTAGTTTCTATATCCTATGCCTACCCCATCATTGATTGAGGGGTAGTTATTTCAGTCTGTCAACTGTACCCTTGATTTTTATAAAATGAGTACCCTAACAAAAACTTTATTATCCCTGCTTATTCTTTGTGCAGGACAGTTGACTTTTGCACAAAAAAAAGCGACTTCAAAGGATAGTACTGCCATCTATTCCAATATTAAAAACTTTTCTAAAAAGACCAAGTTTACACAGGTGATGCACAAACTAATCTTTAGATCTTCTGTTATAAAAAGCAGAAGCACTAAACAAGTACAGAAACAATACTCCGATTACGAAGGTAAAATTATTCGAAAAATAAACATTGTAACCTTAGATCCATTTGGATACTCAGATGTTGACACTTCAAAAAAACCAAAAAATTGGGCTGAGCGAACCGGTAATAAAATCCATGTAAAAACCAATAGATTAGCCATTTTAAATTTACTTTTAATTAAAAAAAACAAACCTTTTGATTCTTTACTTGTAAGAGAATCTGAACGATTGATTCGCTCGCAACGATACGTAAACCGCGTAGATGTGGCTCCGCAAAGCATTGCCAATAGCCCTGATTCCGTTGACATTTCTATTCGCATTTTAGATTCCTGGAGTATTATTCCAAAAGGATCACTTTCAAGTTCAAAAATGAATATTGAAATTAATGAACGTAATTTTTTAGGGTCAGGACATCAATTTGAAAATAAGATCAAAAATCAATTTAGTGATTCAAAAACTGCTTATGATGTGTCGTATAGTATTCCTAATATTAAAAATACTTTCATAAACACTAAAGTAAGGTATCAAATAGATTTAGACGGTTATTATGGCAAAAGTATAAATATTGAACGGCCTTTTTATTCCCCTTTGACAAAATGGGCAGGCGGTATTTATCTAGATCAACAGTTTAGAAAAGATTCTCTTCCTGACTTGAATGCTGTTTTTGAATTTCAAAATTTTAAATACAATACACATGACTTATGGCTAGGGCGCGCTTTCAAGCTATTTAAAGGGAACTCGGTTGGTGACCGAACTACAAATCTTGTTGTAACGAGCCGATTTATGAATTTAAAATATTCAGAAAGTCCTACAGCGGTATATGATCCCGAAGATTTTTATTCTAATGAAAAACTTGCCTTAATTGGAGTAGGAATTTCGTCACGTACCTTCGTTCGAGATCGATACATATTTCAATATGGTATAATTGAGGATATACCTATTGGTAAAATCTATGCATTAACAGGTGGATATCAATATAAAAATAATGCTAGACGTATGTATCTGGGTTCTCGTGCGTCTTTTGGTAACTTTTATAAATGGGGCTTTTTGAGTACCAATTTTGAATTTGGAACATTTTTAGAAAACTCAAATACGATGCAAACTGCATTTACTTTTGAAGCCAACTATTTTACTAACTTAATGACAATTGGTAAGTGGAAAATCAGACAATTTGTAAAACCTCAGGTAATAATTGGTTCTAAAAGAGCTAATGCCTACGGTGATCAATTATCAATAAATGAAAATTACGGGCTTAGTGGTTTTACTATGGCAGCCTATGGAACTCAAAAGGCTATCTTAACACTACAAACTCAAGGATACTCCCCTTGGAATCTTTGGGGATTTCGCTTGAATCCATTTATCAACTACTCAATTGCAGCGCTAGGCAACACCTCAAAAAGCTTTTTAGAAAGCAAAGCTTATTCCAAGTTGAGTATTGGATTCATTATCAATAACGATTACCTTGTTTTTAGTTCTTTCCAAATTTCATTATCCTATTACCCAACAATACCTGGCAATGGGAGTTCAATTTTTAAAACAAATGCAGTCGAAACAACTGATTTTAGATTGCAGGATTTTGATTTAGCAAAACCAAGAACTGTACAGTATAAATAATTGAAAATCAACAAACAAAAAAAAATAAATTAACATCAAAAATCGAGTGTGAATTATACAATTTATATTTCAAATTATGTAAATCAACTATGTCTTAATACTTTATATTTGTTATCTTAATAATCACTTCTAAAACCAATAATAATGAAAAAAGTTACCTTCTACTTAATGATGATGGTGTTGTCATTAAGTGTGCTACCAACACAAGTATTTGCCGCTGAAAAAAATCCAACTACAATTTCTTCTACTCCAAAAGAAGTTCCTGCAGAAGTTAAAGTTTTATTGAATCGTCTTGATGAAATAAAAGCAATGGACAAATCAGAAATGAGTCGAGCAGAAAAAAAAGAACTTAGAAAAGAAGTTCGAGCAATAAAAACTGAATTAAAATCTACGGGTAATGGTGTCTATTTATCTGTAGGAGCTATTATTATAATTATTCTTTTACTTATATTGCTTTTGTAAAGCAAATTTTAAAGATTTGAAGAGGAAACGTAAATGCGTTTCCTCTTTTTTTTTCCATTATACCTCCATTATATTACTAAAACAATTAAATAAATTTTAAATTATGAAAACCATTCAAACAATATTAATTGGGATACTTTTTATGACCTATTCTTTTTCAATAGAAGCACAAGTATCTGTAAATGTAAATATCGGTACACCTCCAGCTTGGGGACCATCAGGATATTCAGCAGTAGACTATTATTATTTACCAGATATTGAAGCTTATTATGACGTTAGAGCAACAGAATTTATTTTTTTAGGTAATAGTGGATGGATCAGATCTAGAAATCTACCCAATCAATATCGAAGCTATAACTTATATAATGGATACAAGGTAGTGTTGAATGATTATCGTGGTAAAACTCCTTACGTTAATTTTAAAACACACAAAACAAAATATTATAAAGGGTACAAAGGTAAACCTCAAAAAAATATTGGAGTTTACAAAGTGAATAATTCAAGTTCATTTAAAGCCAATAAAAATTACAAAAGCGAACAAGGAAATCACGGAAACAATAAAAAAGACAAAGGAAATAATGGTCATGGAAAAGGTAAAAATTAAATTTTAAATATTTAATTACCAATAATTTAAATATAAAATAAATCTTTTGATATATTTCCCTCTTTCTTTAATAAATAGTACTTAATCTGATTTGGCACAGTTCTTGAAAATTGTTGATAGAGATAAAAAAACATTTTTATAATAAATCAATAAAATAGAATAATATGAAAACGATTAAATTGATAGCTGCTGGAATTATTTTACTAGTTACAAGTTCAATGCAAGCACAAGTATCTATAAATGTAAATATTGGTAGTGCTCCTTCTTGGGGACCAGTAGGAAATGTAAATGCTGAGTATTATTACTTACCAGACGTAGAAGCTTATTATGATGTAAGAGCTACACGATTTATATATTTTGACAGTGGAAGATGGATTCGTGCAAGGTTTCTACCTAATCAATATAGAAATTACAATCTAAACACAGGGTGTAAAGTAGTTCTTAACGATTACCATGGTCCAAGTCCTTACAATCATTTTAAAACCCATAAAGTAAAATACTATAGAGGGTACAGAGGTAATGAACCTAGAAATGTAGTGTACAATGTAGATAGAAGAGTTTACGCAAACAATAGACCTGATAATCGAGAATACTATAAAGGACACAGAGACAATGATCGTCATGATGACCACAAAAACTACAAACAAAAAGATAAAAGACACGATAGAGATCACGGACGTGGACATGATAGAGATTAAGGAATCATATATACTTAAAAAAGGGAGAAGAACACTAAATGTTTTTCTCCCTTTTTTTGTAGAAAAGATTTTATAAACAGTATCGAACGTTAAAAAATTTTGTAAAAAATATTTAATCCCTACATTTGGAGTTAAAGGAATAATATATTTAGATAATGTATAAAAAAAGCTACTTAATCAGTATTGTATTGCTAATTTGTTTGCAAATCACAAATGCACAACAACCTCAAAAACTTAATTCAGTTGAAATTTACAATCAAATTGAAAAACTCAATTTTCTAGGCTCAGTATTATACATAGCCGCACACCCTGACGATGAGAACACGAGACTTATTTCTTTTCTTGCCAATGATCAAAAAGCACGCACAGCTTATCTCTCGTTAACTAGAGGAGATGGTGGGCAAAATTTAATTGGTACACAGTTACGAGAATTACTAGGTGTAATAAGAACTCAAGAACTTATAGAAGCTAGAAAAATAGATGGTGGTGAACAATTTTTCTCGAGAGCAAATGATTTTGGATTCTCAAAAAATCCAACGGAAACTTTATCCATTTGGGAAAAAGAAAAAGTATTAGCTGATGTAATTTGGGCAATAAGAAAATTCCAACCAGATGTAATTGTTAATCGCTTTGATCATAGATCTCCGGGAACCACACACGGGCATCACACCGCATCAGCAATGTTAAGCGTTGAAAGTTTTAAGATGGCTAATGATCCAACTGTTTTTCCCGAGCAATTACAATTTGTAAAGCCTTGGCAAACTAAAAGACAATTTTTTAATACTTCATGGTGGTTTTACGGTACAATGGAAAAATTTAATGCTGCTGATAAAACAAACTTAATTAGCCTTGAAACGGGTACATATTATAGTAATCTAGGGAAATCAAACCAAGAAATTGCTGCTTTGAGTCGGAGTCGTCATCAATCACAAGGTTTTGGTAGTACAGGTGTTCGCGGTGAGGAGACTGAATATTTGGAATTCATAAATGGAGAAGCTTTAAAAGATAAAAAATCTCTTTTTGAAGGTATAGATACTTCCTGGAATCGTGTAAAAGGAGGCGCTCCTATTGGCGAACTACTCGCAATCATAGCAAAGGAATTTGACTCAAAAAATCCTTCGGCAAGTATTCCAAATTTGGCGAAAGCCTTCACCATGATGCAAGCCTTAGAACCTAATCAATGGTCACCTGTAAAAGCAGCCGCAGTAAAAGAAATCATTGCTGCATGTGCTGGATTGTATTTAGAAGCTGTGGCCCAAAACCAAGAGACAACTCCTGGGAGTACCCTAAAATTAAAACTTGAAGCTATCAATAGAAGTGCCATTCCCATGGAGTTGATTAGTGTTAAAACAATACCAAATAACATTCTTTCAAGTCAAAACCAAGATTTAAAATACAATCTACTCAAAACAATAAATCTTGATTTTAAACTTCCTGAAAACCTAGATTATACACAACCATATTGGTTGCAAGATGCGGGTACAACTGGAATGTATACTGTAAACGACCAAAATAAAAGAGGTGTTCCAGACATTTTAAGAGAAGCGAAAGTAGAATTTAATATTCGTATCAACGGAATTGAAATTCCATACGAGCGTACCATTGTTTACAAATATAATGATGACGTAAAAGGTGAAGTTTACAATTACCTTGATATTGTTCCAGATGTAACTACTGCAATTACAGATAAGGTTTTGCTTTTTAAAGACACAAAAACTAAACAAGTAGGTGTTAAAATTAAAGCTGGTAAAGATAATATTAAAGGAAATTTACAGCTTGAACTTCCAAAAAACTGGACAGTAACACCTCAAAACATTCCGTTTTCATTTGAAAAAAAGGGAATGGAGCAAATTTTTTATTTTGATGTTACAGCTCCAAAAAAAGCTGAGGAAACAATAGCTAAAAGTGTTGCAATTATTGACAATAAAAGATTTGATAAAGAACAAATTATCATTTCTTACGATCATATTACAAAACAGCAAGTACTTCAAACTGCATCGGCTAAATGTATCAAAACCGACTTAAAAACAAATGAAGAAAGAATTGCTTACATTATGGGTGCTGGTGATGAAGTCCCAAACAGCTTGACACAGTTAGGATATAAAGTAACATTAATCAAAGCAGATGAAATTACACCAGAAAAGCTAGAAAACTTTGATGTAGTAATAACAGGAGTTAGAGCATACAATACTATCAACGCATTGGTTAACAAACAAGCAATCCTTTTTGATTTTGTAAAAAACGGAAAAACAATGATTGTTCAATACAATACTGCAGGTGACTTAGTGACCAATGACATAGCACCTTATCCTTTAAAATTATCTAGAGATCGTGTTACCGAGGAGGATGCTGAAGTTCGTTTTTTGGCTCCAAATCATCCCGTTATGAATTATCCTAATACAATAACGGCACAAGATTTTAAAGGCTGGAAACAAGAGCAAGGATTATATTACCCAAATGAATTTGACAAGGCGTTTACCCCTATTTTTTCATCAAATGATAAAGGAGAAACACCTAAAAATGGCGCTTTATTAATTGCGCCTTACGGCAAAGGACATTATGTATACACAGGCATTAGTTTTTTTAGGGAACTACCAGAAGGTGTTACGGGTGCTTATAAATTGATCTCAAATATTATCTCTTTAAAGCCTTCACAAACCATATCAATTCAAAACAACAAGCTCTAATTTATAACTATGGAACCATTGAAACAAAAAACTTGGAAAAAAAATTACACTTGGGTATTGGTGGCAAATGCCATATACATTGCCATTTTTTGTCTTATTATGAAATTATACTCTTAAACTATGCAATTATTTGATTGGATTATATTAATTGTCACATTACTTTTTATTGTTATTTACGGAGCTTGGAAAACAAAAGGAAGTAAAAACGTTGAGGATTTTATACTTGGTAATAACGAAACTCCGTGGTATGTCGTAGGACTATCTGTAATGGCAACACAAGCTAGTGCAATTACATTTTTATCTACTCCAGGTCAGGCTTACCATGACGGAATGGGTTTTGTGCAGTTTTATTTTGGATTACCTATTGCCATGGTTATTATTTGTGTAACCTTTATTCCGTTGTACCACAAGTATAAAGTGTACACAGCATACGAGTATCTCGAAAAAAGATTTGATTTAAAAACCCGCTCTCTTGCTGCCATACTGTTCTTGTTTCAAAGAGGCTTGGGAACTGGATTAACTATTTATGCCCCCGCAATAATTTTATCTGCTATACTCGGATGGAACCTGACATATATGAATATTATAATAGGTTTCTTGGTAATTATTTACACGTTTTCTGGAGGGACAAAAGCTGTAAATGTGACTCAAAAACAACAGATGTTTGTGATCATGTCTGGAATGTTTATCACATTCTTTCTTATTCTGTATTATTTACCTAATGATATGACGTTTTCTAGTGCTCTTCATATTGCAGGTGCCAATGATAAAATGAACATTGTCAATTTCTCTTTTGATCCCGAAGAAAAATATACTTTTTGGAGTGGTATAACAGGCGGTTTTTTCTTGGCACTAGCCTATTTTGGAACAGATCAATCCCAAGTGGGTCGCTATTTATCGGGGAAATCTGTACGTGAAAGTCAAATGGGACTGATTATGAACGGACTTTTAAAAGTTCCTATGCAGTTTTTCATATTACTTACAGGTGTCATGGTGTTTGTTTTTTTTCAGTTTAATCCGGTACCTTTGAATTTCAATCCAAACAATAAAACATTGATTGAAAAATCAGCATATAAAGGAGAGTACAACGCATTAGAACAAAAACTGAATGATCTTTCTGAAGATAAAAAAGTCATAAACTTACTGTATATTGATCAGCTTAACCAAGATTATGACAATCCTATCTTGAGAAAAGAACTAGTAGCTTTATCAAATAAAGAAAAAGATTTAAGAGACAAAGCCAAAGAGATCATTCTAAAAGCAGATAGTAACAGCGAAACCAATGATAAAGATTACGTGTTTTTTCATTTTATTCTTAATTATTTACCAAAAGGTCTTATTGGGTTATTATTGGCTGTAATTATATCGGCGGCCATGTCATCAACTGCCTCAGGACTTAATGCCTTAGCATCTACAACTGCTATAGATATCTACAAAAGAAATGTAAAAGGTGAAAAATCAGAAAAACATTTTTTGTATGCAACAAAGTTTTTTACACTTTTATGGGGTGTGATTGCCATTCTTTTTGCCTGTGTTGGAACTTTATTTGAAAATTTAATTCAATTAGTAAACATTATTGGATCTATATTTTACGGGACCGTTTTAGGGATTTTTCTAGTAGGTTTTTATATCCACAAAGTACAATCAAAAGCTATTTTTTACAGTGCTGTGGTAAGTCAACTCACCATTTTTATCATTTATTACTACGCTATTTATGTATATCCTAGCGGTCAGGAAAAGTTAGGCTATTTATGGCTAAATTTTATTGGCGCCATGCTAACTATAATTATTTCATTGCTGTTTCAGTTTACAATTTTTAGAAAGTCCCAAAAAGAAGTAGCGCACTAAATACTGTACTTATTCCTGATAAAAAATCTTATTCTTGTTTTATAGTTTTAAAACCAGAATAAGATTTTTTATTTGGTCTTGATTCACAAACTAGTTGAACACGAGAGAGCTAAAAAATTTAGATTTCTCCTCACCAAAGGATTTTGTCTAATTTTAAACTAGAACATTACAATCTTACAAAAGACTGTATACCTGTAAATCTATAAGAAAACTGTATGCTGTAATTCCTATAATCCAGTTCATCAAAAAAAAATCCCGAACTACCATGGTAATTCGGGATTTAAAGTATTTGTTTTGCTTTTTAGCTCTTACTCCATTCAGCAATACTGTCTTTATTCATTTTTACATAATCTTGATTTTTTGCAATTTCTGCTGCTGCTAGGGAAGCTTTTGCAGTTTCTACAGCTCCTTTTTTATCGCCTAATTTTGCTTGAATCAAAGATTTCAATCTGTTGTACCAAAAAGGTTTTTCTTTTGTCATGTCTAATGCTTTGTTAACATGAGCCAATGCTTTGTTAGCATCTCCATTAGATTGAAACAAAAACTGAGCTGCAGAGAAATAATCCCCAGCAGATGGACCTGCCAACACTTTATCTATATTAGCAGTAGTTTTTTGCTGTGTAGGAACTTCAAATTTTACTGCTGCATATGAATTTTCCCAATACATTTCTAGAAAAGCATAATTATTGTCTAAACCGCTAACTCCTATTGTAAAAGTTTCTACACTTTTATTTAATGTTTCTGGCTTAACTGATGTTTTCAAAGCTACATTTTCTTCTTTCCATTCTTCTGGATTTCCCCAGTTATCAGTAGTTTTATAGAAAATTACATCCCAACTTTCAATTTTAGGAATCGTGTACAAAGAATATTTTCCTTTTTTTAAGATTTTTCCATCAATAACTACATCGTCACTAAAAGAAACTATTGTGTTTTCGTTAGCTCCTGTTCTCCAAACTTTTCCAAACGGAATTAAATTTCCAAAAACTACTCTACCCTTAGCGCTTGGTCTTGAATAAGTAATTTCAACATCAGTTAATCCCACAACTTGGTTTATGGTAGTTTTAGGACTAGATTGAGGTGTTTTTAATTGTGCTTCTGCACTTAAACCAGCCACAAAAAGGGCTAGCGCGATAATCATTTTTTTCATGGTTTGTTATTTTATGATTTTCAAATTTACAAATTCAGATACTCTTAAATGTTAATTATTCCTTAATTTAGCCTTGATTTCCTGCACCTATTCAAAATTCAATTCGTTAAAATGATTGATGATCACATCTGCAATTGACAAATCTTGATCAGCAGAATGAATACTGTTGTAGCCTACACAAAAAATTCCTGCGGCATTTGCAGCTTTAATGCCATTAGTACTATCTTCAATAACGATACAATTCTCTTTTGGGGCAATAGATAGGCTTGCAGCATGTTCAAAAATGGCAGGATGTGGTTTTGATTGTGCAAAATCTTCCCCGCTTATTTTATGCGAAAAATAGTCGTGCAACTTAAACCTATTAAAAACCCGTTCAATGGTAACCTTAGATGCTGATGAGGCCAAAATTAATTGTATCCCATTTTGATGTAATTCTTGAATTAAATTTTCAACACCTTCCAGCAATTCTAAATCAGCCTTACTGTCAAAAGCATCGTTAAAAATAGTACGTTTCCGCTGAATTAATTCCTCTACTTCTTGGTCAATTGTAAATAACTCTTTCAATTTCTGAAAGGTATTTCGTGTGGAAAAACCAGTAAACGAAGTGTACATTTCTTCGGTAACAGCAATATTTAGCTCTTCAAATTGCTTGAAATACGCGTAGCGGTGAACCGGCTCTGTATCTACGATTACGCCATCCATATCAAAAATTACTGTTTGTATCATTTTAAATTATGAGTTATGAATTATAATTATTAATCCCTGAAAAGAGGAATAAAAAACGGAACACTATTTTTTTAGCAAGTAGCGTATTACTGTTTCTGCGGCATACAAGCCAAATAATCCTGGCATGTAACTATTGGTTCCGTAAAACGATTTTTTATAATTAGATCCGTCGGTCATTCTCAAACTGGATTCGTCTTGAATTTCAGAGGAGAAAACGACTTTTAATTTATCTATTTTTAACTCTTTCAAGCGTCTGCGAATGGTTTTGGCAAAAAAGCAATTTACAGTATTCGTAATATCAGTCACTTTTACTTTAGAGGCTTCCATTTTTCCACCTGCACCCATGCTGCTGATGATTTTTACTCTTTTGCGTTTTGCTGCAACGATTAAATTTAGTTTTGGTGTCACACTATCAATGCAATCCAAAACATAATCAAACTCCTCCGTAACAATCTCAAAAGCACGCTCAGGTGATAAAAATTCTTGCACGCGAGTTAATTGCAACTCTGGGTTAATATCCATCAATCTATCGCCAACGATAGTGATTTTTGGTTGTCCAACTGTAGAGTGCAAAGCTGGCAATTGTCTGTTAATGTTGGTAATATCCACTACGTCCCCATCTACAATTGTCATTTTGCCCACTCCGGCTCTAGCCAAAAATTCAGCAGCAAATGAGCCTACACCTCCTAATCCTACTACTAATACGTTTGCATTTTGTAAATTAGCTAAACCTTCTTTTTTAAATAAAAGTTCTGCTCGTTCTGTCCATTCTGCCATTTTTTTATGTTTAAAAGTGTCCTGTTTTACATGTTATCCAATTAAAATTGAATTCCAAAAACAGTACTAAAGTTATTGTTTATGATTTTTTGAATTTCTTCAACTGTTGTTTTTTTGTATTGGGCAGCACGTTCATAAACGGCTTTTATCCCATCTTCTACAGTATCGGTTTCTAGAAAAAAACGTTCTTGGGGAATGCTTTTAAAAACCGACTCTAATGCTGGATTACGCAATAAATATTTCCCAAAAGAAAGGTAAAATCCCTGCTCTAACAATTGCTTAGCTACAATTGAATTTTTAGAAAATCCATGAATTAGTATGGGAACTGAGATGTTGAGCTTTCTTTTAAGGGCAATCAATTCATCAAAAGCGGCCACACAATGAATGACAACTGGTTTATTGTATTTTTGTGCCAAAAGTAATTGTTTTTCAAAAACCACTTGCTGCAATTCAAGCGAGATTTCAATGCGTTTATCCAAGCCACATTCCCCTACTGCAAGACAATTGGATTGTTGTAATTGTGTTTCAATGATTTTCAAATCAGCGTCAACTCGTTCTTCTGTGATGTACCAAGGATGAATCCCGATAGAATAAAAAGGGAGTTTCGCATCAAATTCATGAGGATATTGATTCACCAACTCTAGGATCCCAGATTGATTTGTAAAGTGATGCGTATGTAAATTGAAAAATTCCATTAGTCATGAAACTTTTTAACACCAGCCTTAATAGCTATACTTAAATCATTTTCTAATGGTACTAAGGGACAAGAATAACCGGGATTATACGCACAATACGGATTGTACGCCTTATTAAAATCTATTGTTATAACATCACCATCAGGTATTTGTAAATCTATGTATCGCCCGCCAAGGTAACTTTCATCACCTGATGTTACATCCGAAAATGGTAGAAATAAGTAATTTACATATTCCTTTTGTTTAGACAACTCTATATTTTGATATACATTCAACTTAAATCCTTGACCATCCATAGTAAAATAAACTTCACCGTATTTAATGTAAGTTGGTTTTCTATCGGTTGATGTTTTCATTAAAAAAGGTTGCTCACTAGGTGTTCTAACTAATTTTGCAGTCACAAAATAAGTTGGGTTTGCAGGAAAAAATTCCAAAGATTTAAAAACTGCTCGATCTTGTGCCGTGAGCGGACTTTTTTTTGGGTTTGAATACTGTGCATTTAATTCTTGTTGAAACTGAGCTACGGCATCAGCATGATAAGACTTTTGCGCCACAACAAAAGTGAATTGTAAACATAATAAAAAGGTCAGTACAGTTTTCAATAGTTTGATTTTTATGCAAAAATAGTCTAAAAGTTACAATACCACAACGAAAATTAAGGAACAAGAAACGTCATGAATAGCCTATTCCGTAGCCCAGATAGCAGCGAAAATCCTTGTATTTTTTTCTTTTCGAAAAAATACAAGATTGTAGCGAATAGCTGGAAAAAGCTCCTAAAAAACATTGTAAATTTGTAACTCACAAAACTACTTTATGCTCCAAACTGCTTTTCAACGCTACATCAATAATTTTAGAGGATTTACCAGAGAAATTTGGATCCTTACCTTAATTACTTTTATTAATCGTGCCGGAACCATGGTGCTTCCCTTTTTATCGAAATATTTAAAGGAGGATTTACAATTTACTTACGCGCAAGTGGGCTGGATTATGGTGGCTTTTGGCTTTGGATCCATGCTTGGCTCTTGGTTGGGAGGTAAATTATCAGACAAAATAGGGTTTTACAAAATCATGATCTTCAGCTTATTCACTAGCGGACTATTACTTTTTATGGTTCAGTACATTCGGACTTTTTGGGGATTGTGTGCCGGAATGTTTGTGATCATGACCGTTGCAGATATGTTTCGTCCCGCCATGTACGTCTCACTAGCTACCTATGCAAAACCTGAAAATCGTACCAGAGCCTTGACTTTAGTACGCCTTGCGGTAAACCTTGGTTTTACAGCAGGACCAGCATTGGGTGGGTTAATCATCATGAATATGGGCTACAGCGGCTTATTTTGGGTTGATGGGAGTTCTTGTATCATCTCTATTTTGATTTTTACACTTCTCGTAAAAGAACGCAAAAAACCATCCGATTTGAATAGCAGTACCAGTGAAACTGAGATTCCAGCATCAGTTTTCAAAGACAAAATATTTTGGATTTTTCTTTTTGTATGCTTTATAACTGCCGTATTGTTTTTCCAACTTTTTACCACTTTACCGCTGTATCACAATGAAAAATTTGGATTAACGGAGTTTCAAAGCGGACTTTTATTATCCCTAAATGGTCTTTTAATTTTCTTTCTGGAAATGCCCATTGTAAGTTTTAGCCAAAGAAAAAATATCAAAAAACTTAAGATAATCCTTTGGGGATCCTTACTTATGGCACTTAGTTTTTACGTTTTATTGCTTAATATTTGGGCTGGCATCTTAGTGGTTAGTATTATTTTTATCACTTTTGGCGAGATGTTTATATTTCCCTTCTCCAATTCCTTTGCTCTTAGTAGAGCACCAAAAGGTCACGAAGGCCGCTATATGGCTTTGTTTACCATGAGTTTTAGTTTAGCCCATATTGCTAGTTCAAAAACAGGTTTGGAAATTATTGACAGTTGGGGTTATCAAGCAAATTGGTTCATTATGGGAACACTTGGGATTTTTGCCGTTGCAGGTTGTATATGGTTACAAAAACTAGTTCAGCAGGAAAAACGATCTAAATAATTTTATAATTTGGGCGTGACCCTAATCTAAAAAGGGGCTTATCAACATAGCGTTGAATAAGCCCCTTTTTTAGATTACGGTCGGGCTATCCGCACCGCTGCGGCGGTTTGCTCCTATCCCTCACGCGGCCCAACCTGAAACACTAAAACAATATATAACAGACATTTAGACTATTTGAAAACATACAACCCATTACAAAAACTATAATTTTAGTTAAACAACTATAAAAATAGTTTGCAAACTATAAAAATAGTTGTAAGTTTGAATCAAATAAAAAACATCATGCAAAAACTGACTAATAAAGAAGAGGAAATCATGCACATATTATGGAAGCTCAAAAAAGCTTTTGTAAAAGAAATTTTGGCCGAAATCACAGAGGAGCAACCGCATTACAACACACTATCTACTATAGTGCGCAATCTTGAAGAAAAAGGATTTGTATCACACAATGCCTTTGGGAACACACACCAATACTTTCCCGTAGTATCCCTTGAAGAGTATAGAAAACGCTTTATGCACACAGCAATTGATCATTACTTTAACAGCTCTTATAAAAATATGGTAAGCCATTTTGCCAAAGAAGAAAAAATATCAGCTGCTGAATTACGTGAAATTTTAGCCATGATTGAGCAACAAGAACAAAACAACTAAGCTATTTAAAACCAACTAACCAAAAACTAAAACCAGCATGGAAGCACTTTATCTATACCTCATAAAATCCAGCGGCTTACTAGCACTTTTTTTCGTAGCGTATCATCTTTTGCTTCGCAAAGAAACTTTTTTTACCAGCAACCGATGGTTTTTAATATTGGGTTTAATCACTTCGGTTGTTTTGCCATTCGTAGCCTTTACAAAAATTGTTTGGGTTGAACCAAGCACAAACACCATTGACTGGTCTCAAATACCACTAACTACCAGTTCTGAAAAGGATATTTCAGAAATCAATTGGTTCTTAGTTATCGGAATGATTTACGCCATTGGAATGCTTCTTTTCCTACTAAAACTTGCTTTGGATTTTTATAGTTTACACCGAGTTCTAAAAGGAAAACACTTTAAAAATCAAGCCGATTTTAAATACATTGACACCACAGAAAATATAGCGCCTTTCTCTTTTTTTAATACCATTGTTTATAATTCCACCTTGTACAGCAAAGCCGAATTAGAAAATATTTTGGAGCATGAAAAAGTACACAGTGAGCAAAATCACACTGTTGACGTATTAATTTCAAGACTGTTTTGTATTGTTTTTTGGTTCAATCCCTTTATCTGGTTGTATAAAAAAGCAATCTTGCAAAATCTAGAATTCATTGCTGATAGTGAAGCAACTAAAAAAATATCCGACAAAAAAGCGTATCAATTCACGCTCTTAAAAATAACAACACACGAAAATTGTGTTGCCATTACCAATCATTTTTATCAATCATTAATCAAAAAACGAATCGTTATGTTAAACAAAAATCAATCAAAAAAATGGAATTCATGGAAATATGCAGTAATTGTTCCAGCTCTAGTAGCGTTTGTACTTTTATTTCAAATTGAAGTAATTGCACAAGAGAAAAAACAAGTTACAAAAGAGAACACCTTAAACTCAGTCGACTTTGAATTAGAAATAAACGCTACGTCAACGAAAGAAGAACTAAATGCTCAAAAAGATTTATTTAAAGAAGATTTTGGAATTCAACTAGCTTTCACTGACTTAATATACAATAGTAGCAATGAAATTATTCAACTAAAAGCTGAAATAAAAAGTAACAACAATGAAAGAAAAATATATAGCGTTAAAGGAACAACACCTATAAAGCCTTTTAAAATATTTGCTAAAACCGAAAATGATAAAAAAGTTATTTTTGGTTTCAAAGCTGATAAACAGAAAAATAGTCAACTGAGTAATCATTTTAAAGCCACAGAAAAGAATGGTGAAAAAATTGAAATTAAACTAAATGAAGGCAATTCAGGAACAAACGAATCCAATCACGAGGATTATTTATCTATTAATAATTTTAAAAAAGATGGAGTAGAATATTTACTCGTTATCAATGGAGTTAAACAATCAAAAGATCACCCCATTCGCTTGCCATTTAATGATGAAATAGTAAGTCAAACGATATTAGAATCACAGGAAGCTATTGCTAAGTATGGATCTGATGCTGCAAATGGAGCGTGTGAAATTATAACTTCAAAGACTACAATTAAAAATAAAAAACGCAAACAAAAAAACAGCAAATATCCTGAAAATGATGATGCTGATATTTATACCACAGTTATAGCAACTGAAGTACCAGAATTAAAACTTGATAAAGACAATATTAAATCATCAAATAATGACCAAAACACTGCAAAAACTTTAGAAATGACATTTTCTAAAAATCAAACCAATTCTTTACCAAAAGACGTAGAATATTATATCAATGATAAAAAAGTAACTAGAAACAAAATTGAAAAATTAGATCATAATACTATTGAACGCGTTGATGTAGATAAATCTAAAAACAATACAAAAATTATGAAATTTTACACAAAGAAATAAGATACAAATCAATTAAAGACGGTTCAAATCATGACCGTCTTTTTTTATATCTTTGTGAAAAATTAAATTGAATGTATAAAATTCTTGCTCAAATTAACAGAATCATTCTTCCTAGTTTTACAAAACAACGTTTGGACTTGGCCAAAGCCAAAAAATGGCAGATAGCAATTATTGGTTACAGGTATTACGTTACCACTCGTGCCTTACGCTAGTAGGTCATAGCGGCAAATACAACATGATTTAAAATTTTATCTCTTCCGTTCAAAAAACGCAGTTCCATCAAGAAATTACATTGAACAACCACACCGCCTAGCTTTTCTACAAGTTCACAAACTGCCTTTGCCGTTCCGCCAGTAGCCAAAACATCATCATGAACAAGCACACGGTCCCCTTTTTATATGGCATCTACATGAATTTCTAAACTATCTGTGCCATACTCTAAATCATAACTAGCCGAAATGGTCTTATAAGGCAATTTATTAGGCTTACTAACAGGGATAAAACCCACCTTCAACTCTTGCGCTAATAAAGTTCCAAAGAAAAATCCACGACTCTCTACCCCAACAACCTTATCAATTTTTAAATTTTCCACACCTGATAACAATATTTTAAGGCATTCATTCCTTGCTTCGGGATCAAGAAGCAGTGGAGTGATGTCTTTAAACAAAATTCCTTCCTTTGGAAATCCCTGAATATCACGGATATAATTTTTTAAAATCATTTTTTTTATTTTTTTACAATTTTACACTTGCAAATTACACATTTATGCCTATATTTGCACCCGCAAGCAAGACAATAAGTCGCTTCGCAAAAAGGCCTTGTGGCGCAACTGAATAGCGCACTTGATTACGGCTCAAGAGGTTACTGGTTTGAATCCAGTCAAGGTCACTTTAAAATCCTTAAACACACTGTTATCAGTAGTTTAAGGATTTTTTTTGTACTATTTTTTTTATTTACTTTATAAAAATACAAAATCCCTATTTGATACTCTCAAAATAGGGATTATAATATAAAATGTATTCTCTTGAGATTATAGTGTAGCCATATCAATTACAAAACGGTAACGCACATCCCCTTTTGTCATACGGTCATACGCTTCATGAATGTCTTTGATATCGATTAATTCAATATCTGATACAATACCATTTGCAGCGCAGTAATCAAGCATTTCCTGTGTTTCAGGCAATCCTCCTATTAATGATCCTGCTAAACTTCGTCTTCCTCCTATTAAACTAAAGGCATGAATTTCATAGGGTGTTGGAGGTACTCCCACGCATATATGCACACCATTAACACGTAATAATGATAAGTACAGATTTAAATCATGAGGAGCAGATACGGTATCTAGAATAAAATCAAATGTTCCTGCTGCTTTAGCTAATTGTTTTTCATCTTTGGTCACAATAAAATGATGCGCCCCTAGTTTTTTTGCATCTTGTTCTTTATCCGGTGAAGTACTCAAAACAGTCACTTCAGCACCAAAAGCAACACCAAACTTAACGGCCATGTGTCCAAGTCCACCAAGACCTAGTACAGCCAGTTTATGTCCTTTTCCTACTTTCCAATGTCTCAAAGGTGAATATGTTGTAATTCCTGCACACAATAATGGAGCTACTGCTGCTAGGTCTAATTTATCTGATATGTGTAAAACAAAATCCTCATGAACTACAATTGTGTTCGAATACCCTCCGTATGTAGGTGTAACACCATCTTGACCAAGTGCATTATACGTATCTGTTCTTCCGTTGATACAAAATTGTTCTAATCCCTCTTTACAATTTTCACAAGTTCTACACGAGTCCACAAGACAGCCTGTTCCCGCTAAATCACCTACTTTAAATCGTGTAACTTTTTCTCCTACTCCAACTACTTTACCAACAATTTCATGTCCAGGTACCATTGGGTAAATAGATCCTCCCCAATCATCTTTTATTTGATGTAAGTCACTATGACAAACACCACAAAATTGTATATCAAACTGAACATCATGTGGCCCAAGAGCTCTTCGTTCAAAATTCCAAGGCGCTAAATCTGATTTGGCATCTTGTGCCGCATATCCTTTTGTAAGTATCATAATAAGTAAATTTAATTGTTATAAAATTATGAAATTTTAACTTATCAATAATTTTAAAGAGTTATATAATTACAATCAAATTATCAATCAACAGCAAAAGATTATGTAAGCTTAAAATATAATTTGGATAAGAAGAAATTGATCAAACTATATTTAAGAAAGTATTAGGTAGGCTAAACTTAATTTGATATCAGCAATTCAAATCATGATCGAATAGTACAAAAAACTAAATACTAAGCCAATATTTATGAGATTTTAGAACAATAATTGTTGCCGTTTTTTTCAAAATGTCACTGTACAATGTGTTCCTTTGTAAAAGAATTCATTTCCATAATATTCAAACAATACAATGAACACATACCTCTTTGATAATCATTTTGTTGAAACTAACTATAGCGAGCATGAGTTAAATCATCAAGAGTTTGAATGTTGCACTTTTACCAATTGTTCTTTTTCCGAATGCCATTTTATATCCGTGACCTTTATTGATTGTACTTTTATAAACTGTTTTTTTACATCCGCAAAAATAAATCACGTTGCGCTACGAAATGTAGTATTTGAACACTGCGAAATTAAAGATGTAAACTTTGCTATGTGTGACGCATTTATTTTTAGAATTGGATTTAATAACTGCATTCTTGATTTTTCGAAATTTTATAATTTAAATCTAAAGGAAACACAATTTACAAAATGCAGTCTAATAGCCGTAGATTTCATGAATACCAATCTAACTCAAGTTATATTTGATCATTGCGATTTGTATAAAAGTGAATTTTCGGGTGCAAATGCGCATCATACTGATTTTAAAACAAGTTATAATTACACGATTGATCCAAAAAAGACAAAACTAAAAAAGACCATTTTTTCAAAAAATGAAGTAAAGGGCCTTTTATATCAGTATGATTTAATAATCGAATAACAACAATAAGTGAAAAGTGTGTGCAGTACAGCATTAACCATGAATGGTTTCACTGTTCCCATATTTTGCAATAACTGATTCTTCATAAGCTAGCCATTCTCGCCAGCGTTTTTCTACATCAATTCCTTCGCCGTATTTACGTGCATAGGTTATAAAAGTGGTATAATGACCTGCTTCACTTTCCATTAATTCTCTGTAGAATAAAGCTAATTCTGGATCCTTAATATTTTCGGATAAAACTTTAAATCGCTCACAACTTCTGGCTTCAATCATTGCTGAAAAAAGCAAACGCTCCACTAAACTGGATACTCTACTGCCATTACTGCTTTTTTTCATGTACAGGTATAGCTCATTTACATAGTCGTCTTTTCGCTCTCTGCCCAGTTTTAAGCCTCGCTTAATGATGATATTATGCACTTGCTCAAAATGATCAATTTCTTCTTTGGCTAGAGCCAATAAATCACGAACTAAATCTTGATGTTCAGAGTTGTTCGTAATAATTGTAATGGCATTTGTAGCTGCTTTTTGTTCGCACCAAGCATGATCCGTTAAGATTTCTTCAATATTTTTCTCAACAATATTGACCCATCTGGGATCTGTAGGCAATTGTAATCGTAATACACCCATTTTTTTAGTCTTAAAGTTAGGAAGTCGAAAGTCATAAAGTCGAAACTAAGAAAGAATATTAAATTCTATTCAAAGACTTTCGACTTTCGACTTTAAAACTTAAAAAAGTATTTATTTAGAAAACAAAAATAGCTCTTTCGCTCATCATTTCGTTAACTTCATTAGCTACCGCTTCAATTACATCTTCGTTTGTATGATCTACTAATACTCTGTCAATTAAGGCTACAATAGTTTCCATATCTTCTTCAACAAGACCACGAGTGGTAATAGCTGCTGTACCTACACGAATACCAGAGGTAACAAATGGTGATTTATCATCAAATGGAACCATATTTTTATTTACTGTAATTTCAGCTTTAACCAATGCATTTTCAGCTTCTTTACCAGAAATATTTTTATTTCTTAAATCGATTAACATCATGTGATTGTCAGTTCCTCCCGAAATAATTTGGTAACCACGTTTTACAAAAGCTTCAGCCATAGCCTTGGCGTTTTTTTGTAATTGTAACGCATAGGTAAAAAATTCGTCTTGTAATGCTTCTCCAAAAGCAACTGCTTTTGCAGCAATGATATGCATTAAAGGTCCTCCTTGATTACCAGGAAACACAGCTAAATCAAGTAAAGATGACATCATTCTTATTTCTCCTTTTGGAGTAGTTAAACCAAATGGATTTTCAAAATCCTTACCCATCAAAATTAATCCTCCACGAGGTCCACGTAATGTTTTGTGAGTCGTTGTAGTAACAATATGACAATGAGGTAAAGGATCATTCATCAAACCTTTTGCAATAAGTCCTGCAGGATGAGAAATATCAGCTAATAAAATAGCTCCTACGCTGTCAGCAATTACTCTAAAACGAGCAAAATCCATATCACGTGAATATGCAGACGCTCCAGCGATAATAAGTTTTGGTTGTTCTATAGTTGCAATTTCTTGAATTTTATCGTAATCTAATAAACCAGTTTCTGGATCTACACCATAAAAAGAAGGTGTGTATAAACGTCCCGAAAAATTCACAGGTGATCCGTGTGTAAGGTGACCTCCATGAGACAAATCAAAACCTAATATTTTATCTCCAGGCTTAATACAAGCATGATATACTGCTGTATTTGCTTGAGATCCTGAATGTGGTTGTACATTAGCATAAGCAGCACCAAATAATTCTTTGGCTCTATCTATAGCAATTTGTTCCACAACATCAACTACTTCGCAACCTCCGTAGTATCTTTTGCCAGGATATCCTTCGGCATATTTATTAGTTAGTACAGATCCTGCTGCTTCCATCACTTCGTCACTTACAAAGTTCTCTGATGCTATAAGTTCTAATCCGTGTATTTGTCTTTCTTGTTCTTCTAGAATAAGGTCAAAAATTTGTTCGTCGCGTTGCATTTTTTTGATTTTCGTTAATTTATAGCAAAAATACAAAAAAACGTTTGGTTAATACTTAGATTATAATATATTTGATGAGTAATTTTTTAACAAAATAATTAACATCATATGCCAATAACAGCAAACGATACCAATAGAAAATCATGGTTAGAAGTACCTGAAAACAGTGATTTCCCTATTTAAAATATACCCTTCGGAGTTTTCCTAACAAAAGAAAATATTGTTACTGTAGGAACAAGAATAGGCGACTATGCCATAGATCTAGGTGCACTACAACAACTCAATTATTTTGAAGGTATTGAACTTACCGATGATATGTTTATGCAGGATACACTTAATGACTTCATATCAGATGGAAAAAAAACATGGAGACTGGTAAGAAACCGCATTGCTGAACTCTTTGATGCAAACAATACCAAATTGCAAAATAATACCAAGGACAGAGATATTGTAATCTTTAGAATGGAAGATGTTGAAATGCAATTACCTGTTTTAATAGGTGATTACACTGATTTTTATTCGAGTAAAGAACATGCAACTAATGTGGGGAAAATGTTTAGAGATCCTGAAAACGCGTTATTACCTAACTGGCTTCATATTCCAGTAGGTTATCACGGCAGAAGCTCTTCGATAGTGCCGTCTGGAATTCCTGTTCACAGACCCATGGGTCAAACATTACCTAACGGAGAAACAAGTCCAGTTTTTGGTCCGTCCCGTTCTGTTGATTTTGAACTTGAAACTGCGTTTATCACCACTGACGTCAATATCATGGGTGAAAATATTCCTGTAACGGAGGCCGAAGATTATATTTTTGGGATGGTGTTATTAAATGACTGGAGTGCACGTGATATTCAAAAATGGGAATACGTTCCGCTAGGGCCATTTTTAGCTAAAAACTTTGCCTCTTCAATCTCACCATGGATAGTAACTATGGATGCATTAGAACCATTTAGAACAAAAGGTCCTAAACAAGAGCCTACGCCCCTACCGTATTTACAACAAAAAGGGAAGCATTCATTTGATATAAATCTAGAAGTGGCAATTCAACCTCAAAATGCTGAACCTACTATAGTTTCTAAGTCTAATTTTAAATACATGTACTGGACTATGAGTCAACAATTGACGCATCACACCTCAAATGGATGTAGAGTGAATTCTGGAGATATGATGGGATCAGGAACGATATCAGGACCTACTGAAGATAGTTTTGGTTCTATGCTTGAACTTACTTGGGGTGGAAAAAACCCTATAAAAATGAGCGATAACACAGAGCGTAAATTTATAAATGACAATGATACTGTAATCATGAAAGGTTTTTGCAAAAACGGTCATGTACGTATTGGTTTTGGAGAAGTTTCAAGCAAGCTATTACCTCCTTTTGTACGAAAATAAAATTTATATAAAATTACCATTTGAAACCTAACAATTATACTATTTTTGTTAGGTTTTTTTTGGCATTATATTTGAATTTAGCTTTTTGAAATATTCTTTTCGCTACAATCAAAAAAAACATCGCTCAACATTCTACCTCTAAAATTAACGCTTATGAAAAAAATTACTATTCTATTTATCTTATTTATTTTAATTTCTTCCTGTGGAGTAAAGCAAACCCAAAATGCATTAAGCTCAGGCAATTATGATCAAGCAATAGATAATGCCATTTCAAGTTTAAGAAGTAACAAGGATAAAAAAGGAAAACAAGATTACGTTTATCTCCTGGAAGAGGCTTTCGCCAAAGCTAAAGATAGAGATCTTAACTATATTAACTTGTGGACAAAAGAAAATAATCCTGCTCAATTAGAGAAAATTTATAACACCTACGTACAATTAAATCAAAGACAAGAAAACATAAAACCAATTTTACCCTTAAAATTATTAAACGAAGGCCGAAATGCAATCTTTCCCTTTGATGACTATAGCGATAAAATTGTAAGTAGTAAAAATGCACTAGCAGCTTATTTATACGCAAATGCTAAAAAATTAATGATCTCTACTGATAAAATGAATTTTAGAAAAGCATTTAATGACTTGAATTATCTCAACCAGATTAATCCAAACTATAAAGATGTTTTAAAATTAATGGAGGAAGCAAAATTTAAAGGCTGTGATTTTGTTTCGGTTACTACAAAAAATGAGACTAGCATGATTATCCCTGTTCGTTTGCAAAATGATTTACTTGATTTTAGCACATTCGGGTTAAATGACGCTTGGACTGTGTATCACAACAACAAACAAAAAGGTATTGTTTATGATTATGGAATGATCATCAATTTTAGAGACATCTTAATTTCACCAGAACAAGTTAAAGAGCGCGAATTTGTTAAAGAACGCGTGATAAAAGACGGTGTAAAAAAACTTATTGACGCTAATGGCAAAGAAGTTCTAGATGAAAAAGGAAAAGTAGTAATGGTTGACGACTTAAAAACGGTTACCGCTAGAATTTATGAATTCAGACAATTTAAGTCTTCACAAGTCACTGCAAAAATTGACTACGTAAATTTAAAAAGCAGCCAACTCATTCAAACATTCCCTATAACAAGTGAGTATATTTTTGAAAACATATATGCCACTTGTAATGGAGACAGACGCGCCTCAGACGATAACTATTTTAGCTATTTTGACAGAAAACCAGTTTTGTTTCCTAGTAGCGAACAAATGATTTATGACACTGGTCAAGATCTAAAAGCAAAAATTAAAAACATTATTACTCAAAATAGATTTAGAAATTAATCATTATAAATCCTTCATTATCAAAACTCCTAGAGCGCTGTGTTCTAGGAGTTTTTTTTTTAAAATAACACAATAGCTCCATAATTTGTTACAAATAAAAATTTTATAGTTGTAATTCAAAAAATAATGTACTTTTGCAACTGTGAATAATACAAACGGACATATAACTTCTTTGTCACGGACAAACATGCTAACCGCTTCTCCCGAAGTACGGACACTATAACTATAGTTTCCTAGAGCTGTTTCTCATTTATTCATACTTTCATTTTTTTTGTTTTGACATTATCAAACTCTATTGGATTATTATATCCTTTATTTTTTATAGCATTTACTGTATTTCACTATAAATCAATACGCTACATCTATTCAGTAGATTTTAGCGCAAATTCATATTGCCTAAAATTCGTTTTAGTTTCTAATCAAAAATCATTTTATAACATCCAAATTCTACTTTTGAAATGAATATTTCCATTGTCACAACTCAGGAAGAGCACTACAAATATGCGCAAGAAATATGCGAAACAATAGAGTTATCAGCGCTTTTAAGAGGTACTGGTATTGCTAAAAGAACGCCTGAGTATATCCAGAAAAAAATGGAGACTCATGACGCCGTTATTGCACTAGACAACGGGAAATTTGCAGGTTTTTGTTATATCGAGAGTTGGCAACATGGCCAGTTTGTAGCACATTCTGGCTTGATTGTTCATCCGGATTATAGAAATCTTGGTTTGGCAAAACAAATAAAGTCATTTGTGTTTGATTACTCATTAAAAAAATATCCAGAAGCAAAAGTTTTTGGAATTACAACAGGCTTAGCAGTAATGAAAATAAATTCTGAATTAGGATATAAACCAGTGCCTTTTTCGGAGCTTACAAATGATCCGAGCTTTTGGAAAGGCTGCCAAACCTGCACCAATTATGAAATACTGAAAAGCAAAGAAAATAAAATGTGCTTGTGTACCGGCATGCTATATGATCCAAATGAAAAACCAAAAGACCCTCCTAAACATCCATTCAATGTCCGGATTTGGAACCGTTTGAAGAAAATAAAACAAGCAGTATTTTTAGATCAATAAATCCTTTTCTATCAATAAAATAGGAAAACATTAAAAATAAAAATCTAGTATAGCAGCGACCGCAATACCAATTGCTCAAAGGCTAAGAAGAAAAAAAATAAAAAAATGAAAAAAGTAGTATTAGCATATAGTGGAGGTCTTGATACTTCCTACTGCCTGAAATATTTAAAAAACGAAAAAGGTTTTGAAGTTCATACCGTACTTGTAGATACCGGCGGATTTACCGCTGAAGAACTAGCCAGTATAACAACAAGAGCCTATGAACTTGGTAGTGCAAAACACACCAATCTTACCATTGTAGATAAATATTATGATAAAGCCATCAAATATTTAATTTTTGGAAATGTATTAAAAAACAATACTTATCCACTTTCTGTGAGTGCTGAACGTGTTTTTCAAGCCATAGAAGCCATTAAATATGCAAAATCTGTTGGTGCAAGTGCCATTGCACACGGAAGTACTGGCGCAGGAAATGACCAAATTCGTTTTGATTTAATTTTCCAAACCATCGCACCCGAAATTGAAATTATCACTCCTATTCGAGATTTGAAATTATCAAGACAGGAAGAAGTTGATTATTTAGCTAAAAACGGCGTTTCATATTCTTGGGAAAAAGCACAATATTCCATTAACAAAGGGTTATGGGGAACAAGTGTAGGCGGAAAAGAAACTCTAACATCGCATCAAGCACTACCTAGCGAAGCCTACCCCTCTCAATTGGTAAAAGAGGGCGAAGAAAAAGTAACATTAGAATTTTTAAAAGGGGAACTAATTGCTGTAAATGGTATAAAAGACAAACCTTCAGCTAATATCGTTACTCTTGAAAAACTGGCTAATGCCTACGCAATAGGTAGAGACATTCACGTAGGTGACACCATTATTGGGATTAAAGGAAGAGTAGGTTTTGAGGCTGCCGCACCTTTAATTATCATCAAAGCACACCATTTATTAGAGAAACACACACTTGGAAAATGGCAGCAATACTGGAAAGAACAACTGGGCAATTGGTACGGAATGCTGTTTCATGAAGGACAATTTCTAGATCCTGTGATGAGAAATATCGAAACTTTTCTGCAAGACACCCAACACACTGTAAACGGAAAAGTAACTGTTACACTAAAACCATATCATTTTTCGCTTGACGGAATCGAATCTGAAAATGATTTAATGAATACGAGTTTTGGACAATACGGAGAAATGAACAACGCATGGACCTCTGATGATGCCAAAGGATTTATCAAAATTCTTGGAAATGCTCAAAACATATTTTCATCAGTAAATAATGAAACATACGAGTAATAAAGGGTGTTTTTTAGAAGCAGAAATATTTTGCATTTCCAGAAACATCGTCCCGCTTTACGCTACAATCTTTTCCTTTTTGAAAAAAAGGAAAAGGATTTTCACTGCAATCGGGGCTAAAGAGAAAAATAGTGCTTTTTTAGAAACATAAAAAAATGCAATATCCAATCTGTGGAAATCAGTAAAAACTGTGACAAAAAATAATTCGAAAAATAAAAAATTATGATCACTACAGGAATAATCGGCGGTTCAGGATACACAGCTGGGGAGCTCATCAGAATCTTGATGTTTCATCCTCACGCAACCATTGATTTTGTTTACAGCACTACAAATGCTGGAAAGCCACTTTCTGTGGCACACCACGATTTACTCGGAGATATCGAAATGAATTTTACCGATACCGTGAATCCAAATGTGAATGTGGTTTTCTTGTGTTTAGGTCATGGGAAATCAAAATCATTTTTAGAACAAAATCAATTTGCAAGTCATACCAAAATTATTGATTTGGGTAATGATTTCAGATTGACAAAAGACAAAGAATTCGATAGTAAATCTTTTGTTTATGGTTTACCTGAATTGAACAAAGCAGCCATTAAAAACGCTCAATTTATTGCTAATCCAGGTTGTTTTGCAACAGCAATTCAGCTGGCATTATTGCCTTTGGCGAAAGCCGGAATACTCACAACTGATGTTCATATCAATGCCACAACAGGAAGTACGGGAGCCGGAGTTACCCCTTCAGAAACAACACATTTTAGCTGGAGATCAAACAATATGTCGCATTACAAAGCTTTTGAACACCAACATCTAGGAGAAATTAACCAAACTATCCACCAATTGCAAGCAGAATATACAAACGAATTGATTTTTGTACCCAACAGAGGAGATTTTGCCAGAGGGATATTCGCCACATTATACACAACAATCGAAGAAAATCTGGAAGATGTAGTAGCAAAGTATGAGACTTATTACCAAGACCAACCTTTTGTTACGGTTACTACTGCAGGAATCAACATGAAACAAGTAGTGCAAACCAATAAATGCATTATTAGTTTAATGAAAAAAGGAAACCGGTTATTGATAACTTCAGTAATCGATAATTTAACAAAAGGAGCTTCAGGACAAGCCATACAAAACATGAATTTAATGTTTGGATTAGATGAAACCACAGGATTGCATTTGAAACCAAGCGGATTTTAAAAATTTGTTTCAAGTTTAAAGTTTAAGGTTGCACTCGTAACTTGAAACTTTAAACCTTAAACCATTTAAACAAAAAAAGAAAATGAACTTATTTGACGTTTACCCATTATACAGCATCACTCCAGTAAAAGCGCTAGATTGCACTATTACTGACGAAAACGGAGTGGAATATTTAGATTTATACGGCGGTCATGGCGTAATTTCCATTGGACACACCCAACCAGATTATGTTACTACCTTAAAAAAACAGTTAGACAACATCAGTTTCTATTCAAATGCGATTCAGAATCCACTGCAAGTTGAATTAGCCCAAAAGTTAGGGAAACTTTCAGGATTAGAGGACTACACTTTATTCTTGTGCAGCTCTGGGGCTGAAGCCAATGAAAACGCGTTGAAATTAGCCTCGTTTCACAACCATAAATCGCGAGTAATTGCTTTTGAGAATTCGTTTCATGGTAGGACTTCGGCAGCAGTAGCAGTCACTGACAATAAAAAAATTGTGGCGCCAATCAATGCACAGCAAATTGTTACTTTTTTACCATTAAACAACATTGAATTGGTTGAAAACGAACTCAAAAAAGGCGATGTTTCTTCGGTAATAATTGAAGGTATTCAAGGAGTGGGCGGCTTAGACCAAGGTACCACAGCATTTTTTCAGAACTTAGAAAAAATATGCGCAGCTTATGATGTTGTTTTAATTCTAGACGAAGTACAATCCGGATACGGAAGAAGCGGAAAGTTTTTTGCACACCAACATCATAATATCAAAGCCGATATAATTTGTTTGGCAAAAGGAATGGGGAACGGTTTTCCTATAGGTGGGATTATGATTTCTCCAAAATTCACAGCTAGTTACGGATTATTAGGAACTACTTTTGGAGGAAACCATCTAGCGTGTGCAGCCGGAATTGCAGTTTTGGACGTCATGGAAAAACAACAATTAATGGATAATGTGAACGACGTTTACGCCTATTTTCTTAAAACAATCAAACAAATCCCTGAAGTAATTCAAGTTAAAGGAAGAGGATTAATGCTGGGCGTAGAATTTAATTTTGACGTAAGTACACTTCGTAAAAAAATGATTATCGACAAACATATTTTTACTGGAAACGCAAACAACAAAAACTTACTGCGAATTTTACCTCCTTTAACAATAACAAAACCAGCAATAGACCTTTTTATAAAGGCTTTAAAAGAAGCTTTAGTAGAGATTCAATAACATAAAGTAATGCTCTTTGTAATAAGACTTAAATAACTACAAATTAAGTGTATATTATAAAAATTGGTATAACTTATTAAAATACAAAATCATGAATTACAACGCTGTCAATAACATAGATGAACTTGAAACATGGGTTAAAAAAGCCTTAAAAATCAAGAAAAAACCACTCAAAAATAAAAAATTAGGTAAAAACAAAACACTAGGATTGTTGTTTTTCAATTCAAGTTTAAGAACACGATTGAGTACGCAAAAAGCTGCCTTAAATTTAGGAATGAATGTCATGGTGATGAACTTTACCAATGAAGGTTGGACCCTAGAATTTGAAGAAGGTACCGTAATGAACTCGGGAGCCTCAGAGCATATTAAAGAAGCAGCCGCTGTTGTTTCTCAATATTGTGATGTCATTGCTATAAGAGCATTTGCTGGATTAGTTGATAAAGAAAAAGACAATGCCGAAATAGTACTGTCTAGTTTTATACAATATGCAACTGTTCCTATTATTAACATGGAGAGCGCCACGGGACATCCATTACAAGCACTAGCTGATGCTATTACCATTGAAGAATTTAAACCCAAACACCGAGCCAAAGTGGTACTAACATGGGCACCACATCCAAAAGCGTTACCTCAAGCTGTTGCCAATTCTTTTGTAGAAATGATGAAGTTACAAAAAAATATGGATTTTGTAATCACTCATCCAAAAGGGTATGAATTGAATCCTGAAATTACGAAAGATTCAAAAATTGAATACGATCAAGACAAAGCCTTTGAAAACGCTGATTTTATTTATGCCAAAAATTGGAGCAATTACAACGATTATGGTCAAATCACAAATTCAGACCCAAACTGGACCGTAACAGCTGATAAAATGAAATTAACAAACGATGCTAAATTTATGCATTGTTTGCCTGTAAGACGTAATATGATCGTATCAGATGAGGTGATTGACGGCCCTAACTCAATTGTGATTGAACAAGCCAATAATAGAACCTTCGCAGCACAATTAGTGCTTCAAAAAATATTAAAAAAATAAGGCACTGAGATGCAAAGGTTATAAGACACTAAGTCCTTATAACCTTTGTATCTGAGAACCTCAGAACTTTTTTAAATGAAAAATAAAAAACCGATAACGATAATAAAAATTGGTGGAAATATCATTGATAACCCGATGGAATTGGCTCATTTTTTAGCAGATTTTTCTAAGATTGAAGGCTACAAAGTACTCGTTCATGGCGGTGGAAAATCAGCTACAAAATTAGCCGAAAGTATGGGTTTAGTTCCACAAATGATTGATGGAAGACGCATTACTGATGCCGCCATGCTAGAAGTTGTAGTCATGATTTATGCTGGCCAAATCAACAAAAATATTGTAGCACAATTACAAGCCAATTCCATCAATGCAATCGGTTTTTCTGGAGCTGA
Organism: Flavobacterium tiangeerense; assembly: GCF_007830355.1. Lineage (GTDB taxonomy): Bacteria > Bacteroidota > Bacteroidia > Flavobacteriales > Flavobacteriaceae > Flavobacterium > Flavobacterium tiangeerense. The sequence goes on from NZ_VLKO01000006.1 coordinate 40,293, forward strand.
CGGGAATTTAATTCAATCACGCAAACGAAATCACCCCACAATAAATTATGGTTTTGTAGGTGATGTCAATAAAGTGAATACACCCTTACTAGAAACGTTACTTTTAAACAATCTAGTACCTGTATTTTGCGCCATCACACACGATGGTAGCGGACAATTATTAAACACAAACGCAGACACGATTGCTAGCGAACTAGCAATCGCTTTATCAGAAGTTTTTGAGGTAACTTTGAATTACTGTTTTGAAAAACCAGGAGTTTTATTCGATGCCGAAGACGATTCTTCAGTTATTGAAAACATGAATCCCGAATTATATTCAAAATTAAAAGCCGAAAAAGCCATACATTCCGGAATGATTCCCAAACTGGACAACTGTTTTAATAGTTTAAACAAAGGAGTTCAAAAAATAAAAATAGGGCATCATCGCATGTTGCAAGATGCAACGGCTATTTGTACAAATATCAAATTATAAAAAGTGAAACACAAGTCTCACCGATTTTGAAAAAATTTCTTTTCAATTTTAAAAAATCGTTGAATCTGTGGCTAAAATAAGTATGAAAAACATAGAAATCCTTACACAAGAAGCCATTGCGCTATTAAAGGCACTAATTGAAACACCTTCATTTTCGAGTGAAGAAGATCAAACAGCACTTTTAATCGAAAATTGGTTTACACAAAATAACATACCTTTTAAACGCGAGACTAATAATGTTTGGGCTTTCAACAAACATTTTGATGCTACAAAGCCTACGCTACTATTGAATTCTCACCACGACACGGTAAACCCAAATCAAGGCTATACCAATGATCCTTTTCAAGCCATTGAAAAAGAGGGTAAATTATTTGGTTTAGGCAGCAATGATGCTGGCGGATGTTTGGTTTCTCTTTTAGCAACTTTTGTTCATTTTTATTCCCATGAAAATTTACCTTATAATTTGGTGATGGTAGCCTCTGCAGAAGAGGAAAGCAGTGGAAAAAACGGCTTAAACAGTGTTTTAAAGCACTTGCCTGAACTGGATTTTGCCATTGTGGGGGAACCTACTTTAATGCAATTAGCCATAGCCGAAAAAGGTTTATTAGTTATCGATGTCATCGTAAAAGGTACCGCCAGTCATGCCGCACATCAAAATCTTGACAATTCCATTTACAAAGCAATTCCCGTAATCGAGTGGTTTAATGGCTACAATTTCGAAAAAATTTCTGAGGTTTTAGGTCCTGTTAAAATGACCGTAACCCAAATTAATGCCGGAAAACAACACAATGTAGTTCCTGCAGAATGTCATTTGGTTGTAGATATCAGGGTAAATGATTGTTACAGCAATCAAGAAATTCTAGATACCGTAAGAGCAAATGTTGCTGCAGACATTAATCCAAGATCCATGCATTTAAACGCTTCTTCCATTCCTATTTCTCATGGATTGGTGCAGGCCGGAATCGCATTAGGAAGAACCACCTACGGCTCGCCTACCCTTTCAGATCAATCGGTTTTGAGTTGCAAATCATTGAAACTAGGACCTGGTGAAACCCTGCGGTCACACTCCGCAAACGAATTTATATTTACACATGAAATAACAGAAGGAATCCAACTGTATATCAACATACTAACTGATTTTTTCAAACAATAAAATGATTAGGAGCTAATCCCGCTATCCGTTACAATCTTTTATTTTTTTAAAGAAAAAAAATAAAAGGATTTTCACTATTATCGGGGCTATGAAAACGATTCCTATAGATCATGCAAGTTTCAAGATGAAACTTTAAACCTGAAACAAAAAACAATATGAAACTTTGGGAAAAAGGAATACCAACAGATAAACAAATTGAGCATTTCACTGTGGGAAACGACAGGGAACTGGACTTGGTTATCGCAAAATACGATGCTTTAGGTTCAATTGCACATGCTAAAATGCTCGGAAACATTGGTTTATTGACAGCCATTGAAACAGATATGTTAATAGCTGCATTGAACGAGATTATTGCTGATGTTGCTGCTGGAAATTTCACAATCGAAGATTCCTTTGAAGATGTGCATTCGAAAATTGAATATTTGCTAACAGAAAAATTAGGCGATGCCGGAAAAAAAATTCATACGGCCCGTTCTCGTAACGATCAAGTTTTAGTAGATGTTAATTTATACCTGAGAGATGTCGTTAAAGAGTTGAAAGAGCAAGTAAAAAGCCTTTTTGATTTACTGATGGAATCAGCAGAAAAACACCAGAATGTATTGTTACCAGGATACACGCATCTTCAAATTGCAATGCCTTCTTCTTTTGGGATGTGGTTTTCTGCTTACGCCGAAACTTTAATTGATGATATCACAATGCTGAATGCTGCTTTGAAAATTGTGGACCAAAACCCATTAGGCTCAGCCGCAGGCTACGGAAGCTCCTTCCCTATTGATAGAACATTCACAACTCAAGAATTGGGTTTTGAGACTTTAAAATTCAATTCAGTAGCCGCTCAAATGAGCCGTGGAAAATCAGAAAAAACAGTTGCTTTTGCAATGAGTAGTGTGGCTGCAACTTTGGCTAAATTTTCTATGGATGTTTGTTTGTATATGAGTCAGAATTTTGATTTCATTACTTTACCATCGCATCTTACAACAGGTTCCAGCATCATGCCACACAAGAAAAACCCGGATGTATTTGAGTTAATTCGTGGAAAATGCAATAAAATTCAAGCCTTACCTTACGAAATTACTTTAATTACCAATAACTTACCGAGTGGTTATCACAGAGATTTGCAATTATTAAAAGAAGGTTTATTCCCAGCCATTCAAAACCTGAAAGCCTGCTTAGATATTGCAATTTTCTCCATAAAAGACATTGAAGTAAAAGACAATATTCTTGCCGATCCAAAATACAATTATTTATTTACGGTTGAGACCTTAAACGAAATGGTAGTTGCCGGAATGCCGTTTAGAGATGCTTATAAAGCCGTTGCAGAACAATTGGAAAATGGAACTTTTACTTCTCCAAAAGAAACCAAACACACACATGAAGGCAGTATCAATAATCTATGTTTAGACAAGATCATAGAAAAAATGAGATTGGCCTACTACTAAATAACAATCACAACTATTTTTATGAATCCATTCTGTAAAAAGAATGGATTTTTTCGTTTTAACAAAATTCAACCTTAATAAATTTTACTCTTATTGAGAAGTTAACACTTTAAACCTATATTTGAATTTAAATTTCAAGACAGTATGAGTATGAAAAAATTTGAAGAAGCGGCAACAAAAAGTCTTTTAGAAAAAGAATTTATAACCCCTGAACAATATGATCAAGTGCAGGCCTATCGAAATTTAAATCTTTTTTCATTACATACTGAGCTTAAATTATTCTTGTACGCCTCTGTATTACTTTTTACTTCAGGTATTGGTATTTTAATTTACCAAAACATCGATAGCATTGGACACATCGCTATTTTGGCTTTATTATTTTTGATTACCTTTTTTTGTTTTTACTTCTGTTTTAAAAACGCTATCGGATTTAAAAAACAACAAACTCAATTTGAAAATCCTATTTTTGATTACCTCATTTTAGCGGCAGTATTATTAAGTTGCATTTTTGTTGGCTATCTACAATTTCAATACACTGTTTTTGGTACCCATTACGGATTAGCTACTGTTGTTCCTACTGTAATAGCTTTCTTCTGTGCTTATTATTTTGATAATAAAAGTATCTTATCAATCGCAATCACGGGTTTAGCAGCATATATTGGTTTATCCGTTTCTCCACAGTCTTTACTTCACAATGATTTTAACGAAAACAATACCCTGAGCTATTCAGCTATTTCATTAGGTATTTCATTAGTAATTTGGGCTATTTACAGTTCAAATAATGACTTAAAAAAACATTTTAGCTTAGTATTTCTCACTTTTGCTTTGCACATTATAAGCATTGCTTGTATTAATAATTTATTCGATAGCTATTGGGGCATTTTTATAATACTATTGGCTGGTTCCTGCTACTATTTTTACCGTACCAGTTACCTCATTAAATCGGTTTCGTTGTTTGTCTTTACCTTAATTTACGCCTATATCGGTCTAAATATATTCTTGTTCAAATTATTAGAATTCAGCAATATTGATAGCGAATTATTTATCTCTTTCTTTTTCTTAGTTCCCTTTTACTTTATTGGTTCTATCATTTACTTTATTCGACTTATTAAACAATTCAATAAAAAAGCTAGTCATGATACAATATAAAAAAATCGAATTAGAGCAAGAGTTTCTAGTTTCAGAAGGGCACTCTTTAAAAAAAGCTGGATTTATAGATGAAAGTCAGTTTCGCTTAATTGATAAAAATTTAACCGTACTTAAAAGTCAAAAAAACATCTTAATCCGAATTGGATTTTTTCTGTTAGGGAGCTTTTTATATTCCTCCATTTGTGGCTTTCTTACTCTAATTAGCCTAGATTCAATGAATGAAAATTATCAATTTCTGGTTTATCTTTTTGCAATCATTGGATTCGTTGGCACTGAAGTTTTAACCAATCAAAAATATTATGGTTATGGACTTGACGATGCGTTTCTACTAGGTTCTCAATTGTGCTTAGCAATTGCAATAGGCATTTCTTCAGAGGGAAACGAACTTACCATTTCCCTAATACTCTCGATAACCTCTTTGCTTTGTTATCTTAGATATGTACAGCTATCAATGGCTATCTTATTTTGTGTAACACTAACTTGTTCAATACTTTTCTTGATGTTTGAATTAGGCGCTTTCGCAAAAACGATGCTGCCTTTTACTATGATGTTTTTTGCAATTGTTATCTATTTCAGCAGCAAAAAACTATTTGCACGATTAACACTCCCATTTTATTGCAACGGCATTATTTTTACCCAAGCTTTTGCACTGATTTTATTCTACTTATCAGGAAATTATATGGTGGTTAGAGAACTTTCAAGCGAATTAATGGGTGTAATTGTTACTGCAAATAACGATATTCCGTTTGCCATTTTCTTTTATGGATTTACGTTTATAGTTCCAGTGAGTTATTTAGTTTTGTCTTTATTCAAAAAAGACCGCTTTATGCTTTGGATAGGAATCCTAGCTCTTTGTTTTTCAATATACACCATTCGTTTTTACTATGCCCTTTTACCTGTTGAAATTGCCCTAACCATTGGTGGTTTGGCATTATTTGCATTTACTTTTTTTGCTATAAAAAAGATTAAAAACAATATTAATGGTGTTACTTTTCAACCAGATCGTTTCTCACACGGAAATCTATTTGGCACCGCCGAAATACTTATGGCGACACAATTGGGATTAAAACCAGAAACTACGGTGGAATCTCCAATGGAATTTGGTAATGGAGATTTCAGTGGTGGAGGTTCTGGAGGTAGTTATTAAAATAAAAAACCAAGGATAAACAAACTAAAATTTGTAAATCCTTGGCCATTTCTTTGATTGGTTATTGCAATTACAATTTAGCTCCCAATTCTCCTGCATCAATATCGCTGTGAGAAACATTGTATACCGCCTTCCCATCTTGAATCAAAATCAATTGTGGTGATTGATGTGTAACGCCAAAGCGGGAAGCAATCTCATTTGAAACATCTCTAAAAGCAATTAAATCTAAAAAATAAGGAGTTACTTTCTCAGGAAAGTTAAACTCATTCTCAAACTGTTTCAAAGCCATTCTACTCACACTACAACGAGTGCTATGCTTAAAAATGGCAACAGGTTTTACTTGAGATTGGGCTACTATTTCATCTAGTTGTTCTAATGCTTGCAAAGGCTCCCAAGTCATTGAATTAGTTTGGTCATTAGAATCACTACTACCAAAAATATTTTTTAAAAAACTCATAATTTGTCGGTTTTTCAGTCATTTTGTCTGTTCAATATGATATAAATCATATTTAATAAGCCATTTTGTCTGTAATTTTACTGTGGAATATTAATTGAATAATTAGATACAAAGATAAAATAAATTAATAAGAAACTGTGATTAAAGTATTTTACTAACAAAAACAGGCAAAAACTTGTTGCAAAAAACTAAAAAAATGAATATCAATAAATTTACCATCAAATCTCAAGAAGCTATCCAACTTTCGCAACAATTAGCACAAAGCTATGGACAGCAACAAATTGAAAACGAACATCTTTTTAAAGCTATTTTAGAAGTTGATGAAAACGTAGCGCCATTTATATTAAAAAAACAAAATGTAAATATTCCCTTATTTATTCAAATACTTGAAAGTACAATTCAAAGTTTCCCGAAAGTTACTGGTGCCGAAATAATGCTTTCTAGAACTGCAAATACCACGCTAAACGAAGCCGAAATAATTGCAAAAAAAATGAATGACGAGTACGTTTCGGTAGAGCACTTAATACTTGCTATTTTTAACTCGAAGACTAAAGCGTCTCAGATTTTAAAAGATCAAGGTGTGACCGAAAAAGGATTGAAAGCCGCAATTGATGAACTAAGAAAAGGAGAACGTGTAACCTCGGCTTCTGCTGAGGAGACCTATAATTCTTTGAATAAATATGCCAAAAATCTAAACGAACTTGCTAAATCTGGTAAACTAGATCCCGTAATAGGTCGTGACGAAGAAATAAGACGTGTATTACAAATACTAACGCGCAGGACTAAAAATAATCCCATGCTAGTTGGAGAACCTGGAGTGGGTAAAACTGCCATTGCTGAAGGATTAGCACATAGAATTGTAGATGGAGATGTGCCTGAAAATCTAAAAGATAAAATTGTATTTTCACTGGATATGGGTGCATTAATTGCGGGTGCTAAATACAAAGGCGAATTTGAAGAACGCCTAAAATCAGTAGTAAAAGAGGTTACCGCTGCAGATGGAGACATCGTTTTATTTATTGACGAAATTCACACGCTTGTAGGTGCTGGCGGTGGCGAAGGTGCTATGGATGCGGCAAATATTTTAAAACCAGCATTGGCACGTGGAGAATTACGCGCTATTGGGGCAACTACATTAGACGAATACCAAAAATATTTTGAAAAGGATAAAGCATTAGAAAGACGTTTCCAAAAAATACAAATTGAAGAGCCAGATACTGATAGTGCTATCTCCATACTTCGTGGTATTAAGGAAAAATACGAAACCCACCACAAAGTTCAAATTAAAGACGAAGCAATTATTGCCGCTGTTGAATTATCCCAACGTTACATCACAAACCGATTTTTACCAGACAAAGCCATCGATTTAATGGACGAAGCAGCTTCTAAAATCCGAATGGAAATTAACTCAAAACCAGAAGAGCTGGATGTTTTGGATCGAAAAATAATGCAACTTGAAATTGAGATTGAAGCCATTAAAAGAGAAAAAGATGAAAGTAAACTTAAATCTCTTGGCCTAGAACTGGCTAATCTTAAAGAGGATAGAAATACAATTTACACCAAGTGGAAATCAGAAAAAGATGTTGTTGATGGCATTCAATTGATTAAAAAAGAAATTGAAGATTATAAATATGATGCTGAACGCGCTGAACGCGATGGAGACTACGGAAAAGTAGCCGAAATACGTTACGGTAAAATTAAAGAAGCTCAAGAACGACTTGAAATTTTACATCAAGAACTTATTGTTAATCAAGCCGGTGGAAGTTCCTTAATTAAAGAAGAGGTTACACGCGAGGATATTGCTGAAGTTGTAGCAAAATGGACTGGTATTCCTGTGCAAAAAATGCTTCAAGGTGAAAGAGAGAAACTTTTACATCTTGAAGAAGAATTACACCGCCGTGTAGTAGGTCAAGAGGAAGCAATTGAAGCCGTAAGCGATGCCGTACGAAGAAGTCGTGCAGGATTACAGGACATGAAAAAACCGGTGGGTACGTTTCTTTTTCTTGGGACAACCGGAGTGGGAAAAACAGAATTGGCAAAAGCTTTAGCCGAATACTTATTTGATGATGAAAACGCTATGACAAGAATTGATATGAGCGAATATCAAGAACGCCATAGTGTAAGTAGATTAGTGGGTGCGCCTCCAGGGTATGTGGGTTATGACGAAGGCGGTCAACTAACAGAAGCCGTTCGCAGAAAACCATATTCTGTTATTTTATTGGATGAAATTGAAAAAGCACATCCTGACACCTTCAATATTTTATTGCAGGTACTTGATGAAGGACGTTTAACAGATAATAAAGGTCGTCTTGCTGATTTTAAGAATACCATTATCATCATGACTTCTAATATGGGAAGCCAAATCATTCAAGATAAGTTTGAAAATTTAAAAGGCAGTATTGAGGCTGCTACCGAGGCAGCCAAAGTTGAAGTTTTAGGTTTATTAAAACAAACTGTCCGACCAGAATTTATTAATAGAATTGATGAAATTGTTATGTTTACTCCTTTGACAAATGCTAACATTACTAAAATTGTTAGTTTACAACTTAAATCTGTAACTAAAATGTTGGCACTACAAAACATCACTATGGATGCCACACCTGAAGCAATAGCCTATTTAAGTACTAAAGGCTATGATCCACAATTTGGTGCCAGACCAGTAAAACGTGTCATTCAGCGTGAAGTCCTTAATGCTTTATCCAAAGAAATCCTTGCTGGAAAAATAACTACCGATAGCATTATATTGCTTGATGCATTTGATAACAAACTAGTCTTTAGGAATCAAAATGAGTTAGTTTCTTAAATTTTTTTAACCACCAGTTTGATACTGGTGGTTTCTTTTTTTACTTCAATGATTCATTATAAATTGAAGCCTCTCCCTAATTAAGACATGAAGATTTTAACTAGTGTAAATTTTTACTTTTTGGCATTTTTAAAATTAATTTTTAAATAAAAAGTTTTAGCTTCGCAAAACATAAATATTAAAAATAAAACACCCTAAAAATTCATAATTTAGGGTAATCAAACAACTTTTAAAAAGAACATAATGGCATCAGGTTTCTTCGTACTTTTAGATGATATAGCTGCAATAATGGATGACGTTGCTGCAATGAGTAAAGTGGCTGCAAAAAAAACTGCAGGTATTTTAGGAGATGATTTAGCTGTAAACGCTGAAAAAGCATCAGGATTTATTTCCTCTAGAGAATTACCAGTTTTGTGGGCTATTGCCAAAGGATCTCTGTTAAATAAAACAATAATTTTACCCATAGCTTTTTTATTGAGTCACTATTTACCAATTGCTGTAATCGTAATACTTGTGCTAGGAGGAATCTATTTGGCCTATGAAGGAGCTGAAAAAATATTTGAATATTTTTTTCCACATGAACATAAACATGAAGATATAACAGCACAGCCCATGACCGAAGAAGAGATTCTATCTCTTGAGAAAGAGAAAATTAAATCTGCAATTGTAACTGATTTCATTTTATCTGTAGAAATAGTAATTATCGCTCTAGGAACAGTAATAGAAAAACCTATTTCATCCCAAATAGTGGTAGTTTCCATCATTGCACTCGTAGCAACGATAGGTGTTTACGGAATTGTAGGTCTTATTGTTCGTATGGACGAAGCAGGTCTTAAATTAATCAGTATGAGTAAAAACGAGAACAGTATGGGAACAAAAATTGGTACTGTTTTAGTAAAAGCTTTACCTGTGGTTATTAAAAGCTTATCAGTAATTGGTACAATAGCTTTATTACTTGTTGCAGGAGGTATTTTTATGCATCAAATTCCTTTTTTACATGGGATATTACCTCAAATACCTGCAATCATAACTGAATTTACTGTAGCATTAATCATTGGATTAATTACACTAGGTTTTGTAATGCTTTTCAAAAAGTTATTTGCAAAAAAATAAACAACACTTTTCATTTTTAATCAATTTTGCTTTTGAATAATTAATCCCTAAGTCAAAGCTAACTGCAAATAAATCGTATCATTATTAATTTTCAGCATTATGGACATCGTAAAATTTAAAATCACTCCCAAAACAATTAAAGTTGAAGTGCGTAACTCTAATAATTATGTTTTTGATTTTAACAATTCAGTATCCATTGCCAAAGAAGATAAAGATGTACTTTTGAAACTCTATAATGCACTTGATTTACTTTTTAAAAAAGAAACTCCAGTAGATTTAAAAAATTATATTGCTCCCAATCAAACTAATATTTTAGATCAAATTAAAGAAGTAGGTGAAGCAAATGAATAATACAAAAATATAAAAAAAATAAAAGGCCGTTTCTAAATAAGAAACAGCCTTTTTTATGTTTTGTAAAGTGCTCTTAGTTGGTTATTTACTAATATAAATAATTTAAAGCAGTAACATCGTTACCATTAAAAGCTCCTGTGTCACTTGAACTAAAACATGCTCTCATGTAAGAAGTTGCATCATAACCAGATGGTGTTCCAGGAATAAGTACGGCTCCCACGCCACCGTCACCTTCGCTTGTATTTGATCCACAACTCTGACGGCTAAACCAGTCTGTGTGACGCAAACCTATACAATGTCCAATTTCGTGAGCAGCTACATGAGAATTCACACCTACAGAATATGTATCCATTCCTGAATATAATGTAACTGAATTAAAAGGCGCACCTCCAGATGGAAATCCAGCTACTCCACCTGCACTACCGGTAGCTCTTCTGACAACGATATTAGCACCTGTTGTGTTTGAACTAAAAGTTAATGTAAAAGTAAGTGTCAAACCTAAACTATTGTATCTATTTACAGCAGCCTGTAATCCAGAACGCATGTTAGCACTTAAAGCAGAAGTACCAGTTCCTGATAAACCTACTATTTTAATAGTTCTAGGTCCTGAAACAAGGTTATTAGTTCGGTACTGCTCAGTTGTTATACCACCATGCAAGTCCATTTTATTTAATTGATCTTTGGTCATAACAATATCGCCTTCTATTAAGAAAGCATCTTCTGTTGTTCCATTTGGATTAGTGTGCTTAACCACTTTCACATCTTTATTATTAAAAGACAAAGCACTAATTTTAGCTAAAATTTCAGGAGTTATTTTAGTTGCTTCAAGATTTGTTTGATTGGTTTCATCATCTTTACTACAAGATATAAATGCCATAACTGCGCATGACATTACTAAAATTGATTTAATTTTTTTCATTGTTTTGGTTATATTTGGGTTAATTAATGAATTGTATTTTTGAACACTTTACAAAATCATTACATCGAAAGTAGACAATTATTTTTGTACGAATATAATAATATAAATAATATAACAATTTTAACATTTATTGTTATATTAATAAATATAAAAAGCTTGTAAACCCAGTAATTTCGTTTTTATTAAATTTTACACTTTTAATAATACGTCAATCAAAATGTTAAATAAAAACACTTTATTCGAATAAGGCAAAAACAAAATCAGGTTATTTGAATTATTTATCAATTTACGCAAAACAAGTTGTACTTAAATTGTTTAAATTTGATTTTTATAAACAGTAGCCCTAGATCTTGATTTAAACAAAAAACTTAAATTTAAAATAGTTTACTTTAAATTTTTAACATATTTTTTGTAAGAATTAAAATTTATAAAAACACTTTTTACATCGAGTAAAACAGAATTTAGAAGTAATTTATTTTAAAAAAATGTTTATTTTAGATATAAATTAATAACACTTATTTTACACTATATTAAGATTAAAAAAGTTTATTTAATATCCCAAAAAAGTTGATGAAAACTAAATATACCATACTTATTATTATTTTTCCCTTTACCCTTTTTGCACAAACGGAAGAAAAATGGAAACAATTTATTAAAGAAAAAAGAGATAAAACATCAGCTCAATTTTATCTTGTAAAAACACAAGATGCACTTTTAAATAATTGTAAGATTATAAAAAAACTAGATTCAAAATTTAGTGTGATTTCCTTTTCAAAAAATTCGGTTGAAAATCAAGATATTAAATTATATCCATTAAATAATTTGTGGAAATTACCAAGCAATCTAAAAAACCATTCATCGAAGAAAAATTATATAATCGTAACTAACGATATTTTAAAACTAACAGAAAAACTTAAAGCATTACAGATAGATTACTTTATCCAATCTGATGTTGTATTTATAAATACCAACTACAAATCTTTAGTTAACCAAATCATTCCCATTCATAACGTCTTATCCATTACCCAAGAATCTTTCACCCCTACCGTTGAATCTAAAATTATTGACCAAAACTTTAGCGTTAATCAAATTAATATGTTGGTAAAAAATTTTAAAGACATAACGGGTTTAAATCAAATTGTATCTATTAAAGATGAATTTTTTGACATCAACGATATTGATTTGTTAAATAAACATATTCCTTCTAACACACAATCTAGTCAAGTTTCAAAGCACGCAACTGCAATGGCTACAATAGTTGCAGGGTTAGGAAATAGTTCTGTTTTGGGCAAGGGTGTTGCTCCAAAAGCAAAAATTCAATCATCCAATTTTCTCTCTCTCTTCCCTGATGCAATCACAACTATGCAAGGAGCCACCATTCAAAACCACTCTTATGGTACTGTAATTGAGAATTTCTATGGCAATCTAGCGGCAGCATTTGACAAAACTCTTTACGAGAATTCTACAATCAATCATGTTTTCTCAGCAGGAAATAGAGGGACTGAAGGATTTAAAAGCATTACAGGAAATTTTAAACAATCAAAGAATAGTATTGTGGTAGGAAGTGTGAATGCTAGTGAAAACAGTATGCCATTTTCATCAAAAGGTCCTGCGTATGACGGCAGGATCAAACCCGAAATCGTTGCCTATAGCACAGAGGGTACCTCAAATGCAACTGCAATCACATCAGGAATTATTTCATTATTGAAAGAGCTTTACAACAAAACACATACAATTTCTTTACAGAATGCAACTGCAAAAGCAATCTTGATAAATAGTGCAAAAGATTTAGGAAATTTAGGTCCTGATTTTACTTATGGCTATGGAAACGTAAATGCCTTAAAATGTTTAAATACCATACAACAAAATAGAATTATAACAGGAACTACAAAGTCTGAACAAAAAAACTTGCACCAAATAACCATACCAAATAATAGTAAGAATTTAAAAATAACATTGGTTTGGAATGATCCGCCAGCCCAAGTAAATACTAACATTAGTTTAATACATGATTTAGATTTAGCGTTAATTTCACCATCAGAAACTTTTTTACCATGGATATTAAATCCCAATTCACCTCAGTTACCCGCAACAAAAGGTATTGATAAAGTCAATACAATTGAACAAATAGAAATTACTGACCCTCAATTTCAAACATACAGTATATCCATAAGTGCTGGTTTACTAAATACGGATAGTCAAGATTACAGTATTGTTTATGATTATGAGATAAAAAACTCATTCGAATGGAACTATCCTATTCTAAATAATAATTTCCCGCTAGATGGTAAATTAATTTCACCAATAAAATGGAACTCCACAATTACAGGAACTAACGGTGAATTATCTATAAGTTATAACGATGGACAAACTTGGGAATCCATCAAAACAAACATCAATATAGAAAATGGACAATACCTATACCTACCTTTAAAAGAGCTTTTTACGAAAGCAAAACTTAAAATGAAAATCGGTAATGAAGAGTTTATTTCGGATAGTTTTATCATTTCGTACGATTTAAATACCACGACTTCATTAGTTTGTAATGGAACAACTGAAATCAATTGGACTAAACCAGAAACTGTTTCTAGCTTTAATATTTACGAATTAGTTGATACAAAACTTACTTTCAAGGAGCAAGTTACTAATTCAACCTACACCTATACAAAAGGTAAAATTCACGCTGTCTCTCCTAATTTCAACTCTGTTGAGGGTATAAAAAGCGAATCTACTTTACGTTATGAAAATAACTCCAATTGTTATTTTGAATTTGTAAATGCCGAGATTACAACTGAGAACCTAATCACAATCTCAACAAATCTTTTTAGTCTATTTCAAATAAAAAAAGTGGAACTCTTAAAATTAGTCAACAACAAAGAAATACTTTTAACATCGAAGAATGTTCCTTTATCTAAAAATTTTACTCTAGATGATGTCGCTCCATCAGAAGGATTTAACAAATACAGGGTACGACTGACACTAGAAGATAATACAACAATAAATTCAACAGCTATTGATATTATTTTTATGGGAAAAAGTGATTTTTTTGTTTATCCAACGGCTTTAAAACCAAACCAAGACATCAATATTGAAACTAAAAAAGAAGAAGAAACTTTTTTCTATCTTTTAAACATGAATGGGCAAAATACAGTATCACAATCCTTCATTACAAAAAGTACTTCCATCACTTTACCAAGTCTACCAAGTGGTATTTACATTTACAAAATCATCTCTAAAACAGGAAAAAATAAAACGGGAAAAATCAGCATTCAGTAGTACGCTCTAACTTAAATTGTTTTTTTATCTTACATAAAAACTCATGAGAAACACCCAGATACGATGAGAGATTCCTATCATTAATTCGCTGTGCTTTTACAGGATATTTGTTTATAAAATCTAAATAACGTTGCTTTGATGTCTTGTTCAAGATATCAAGCAATCTATCCTGCATGACAATATTTGTTTTTTCAATCAGCAAGGTGTGAAATTTCAAAAGCTTTGGAACTTCTTTAAATAATTTAGTTTTATTTATTTTATTAATGACCAAAATTTCACAATCCTCAAGTGCTTTGATGTTATACCTTGTAAGTTTATCATGATAAAAACTTTCAACATCAGTTATCCAATCATTATCAAATGCAAAAAAAAGTATACACTCAGCACCATTTTCTTTCAAGTGATAAATTTTGAATGCTCCATTTAAAACAAAGGCTTCGTATTTACTATTAGAATCCTGAATTTGGAGATAATCATTTTTTTTTAGTTTAACCTGTTTTACGTTTTCCTGAATTAATTCCCATTCTTCATTGGTCAGGGGAATTTTTTTCTCAATATTATTTCGCATTAATTCGTACATTTTTTTGGGGTTTTATTTATATTAATTATGCATTATTTCAATCGAAAAACAGTAGGTTATGCAATCGATTACGTAAAAATAATAAAATTATAGTATTTTCAATATAACAATCAATAAAAAACACAAAATTTAATTAATTATAGATTTTATTGAACAAGTTCAATAATAATACCTTTTTTTATGATTTATTTTGTAATGCTTTAAATCACTAACATTTAACAAAAAGTACTATGAAATTAAATTTAAATGTATCCGTTTTCATTGTGAGTCTTTTCTTTGGGCTCACAAGTTGTAACAATGAAGAAACTGCAGAAACTAATGCAGGTACAGCACAGTTAGAAACAAAAACATCAAAGAACAATGCAAGAGTTGGCGATTGTGCAGCTGTTCCTGGCTGGGCATCACAAAATGGTGGAACTACTGGAGGTGGCAACGCTACAGAAACAGTAGTAAGTACTTATACGCAATTAAAAGCTGCAATAGAAAACACTTCTGTGAAAGTCATTAAAGTAACAGGAACCATTACTATTCCTGCTACTTCAACGGGTCGTATTGCTTTTCAAGATCAAACTGGAAAAACAATTTATGGCGCCAGCGGTGCAAAATTAGTTTCGACGGATCAAACCAAAGCCAATTCTGGAATTTTAAATATTAAGAGATGTAAAAATATCATTCTTAGAAATCTAATTTTTGAAGGACCAGGTGCATATGATACAGATGGTTGGGATAATGCAATAATTGATAATTGCCAAAATGTTTGGGTAGATCATTGTGAGTTTAGAGATGGAGTTGATGGGAATTTAGATATCAAAAATCAGTCAGACTTTGTAACTGTCTCTTACACTAAATTCACGTACCTAAAAGCTCCAAGACCAGGCGGATCAGGAGGTTCTCCAGATCACAGATATTCTAACTTAATAGGTTCTAGTGATGGCGCAACAGCAGATAGAGGTAAACTTAGAATAACTTTTGCAAGATGTTGGTGGGCTACTGGATGTAAAGAAAGAATGCCAAGAGTACGTTTTGGTAAAGTACATATTGTAAACAACTACTTTAACAGTTCTGCTAGTAATAAATGTGTAGCTGCAGGTCTTGAAGCTAGCATTAGAGTTGAAAATAATGTATTTGAAAATGTAAATCAACCTATTGACCTTATGACAGGCTATACTGCTGTTACAGTTATAGGTAACATATTTACAAACACAACAGGTAATACTGCTGGAAGCAATACGGCTTTTACACCAAGTTATACCATACCGTTACTGTCTGCTAGCGCTGTAAAAGCTGATGTTACAGCTGGAGCAGGTGCTACATTTACTGGAAATATTTGTGGATCTTTTTAATTAATTTCAAATTTTTGTAACAACACTTCTTGCAAAACAAGAAGTGTTGTTTTTTTTTACAAATTATAAAGCAGTAGAAAGCTTAATTCAAAATTCTTTAGTAAAGTTAATTAGCAAACACATAAAGCCTATTTTATACTAGCCATAAAATTTACTATTTTTGCATTCTAAAATTTATGTAATGTCAAATAAAAAATATAAAATAGCTGTTATTCAACTAAACCTGAATGATGTAGCCGAAAATAATTTAAAAAAATGCATTAGTTGGGTTCGCGATGCAGCAAAACTTGGTGCCGAAGTAATTTCGTTACCAGAATTATACAGCAGTCATTATTTTTGTCAAAGTGAAGACGTAGATAATTTTGCTTTAGCGGAACCGTTATACAGCACTTCTTTTACTGCTTTTAGTGCTTTGGCAAAAGAATTAGGAGTTGTAATTATTGTTCCTTTTTTCGAAAAAAGAATGGCTGGCATTTATCACAATAGTGCCTATATTATTGATACTGATGGTTCAGAGGCAGGATTGTATCGAAAAATGCATATTCCAGATGACCCTGCATTTTACGAAAAATTTTATTTTACACCGGGTGATTTAGGATTTAAAAACAATCGTACCAAGAAAGGGAATATAGGAACATTAATCTGTTGGGATCAATGGTATCCAGAAGCAGCACGCATAACAGCTTTAAAAGGTTCCGAAGTATTGTTTTACCCAACAGCAATTGGTTGGCATCCGCAAGAGAAAGAGCAATATGGTGAAAACCAATATGGCGCTTGGATGAATGTAATGAAAGGTCATGCCGTTGCAAATGGTGTTTATGTTGCAGCAGCAAACCGTATTGGTTTAGAAAAATATTTACCAGAAACTCCTGGAATTGAATTTTGGGGAGCTTCATTTATCTGTGGGCCACAAGGTGAAATTTTGGCGCAAGCCTCACATGATAAAGAAGAAATTTTAATTGCCGAGGTTGACTTAGACTTACAAGAAAATGTGCGTCAAAACTGGCCATTTTTTAGAGACAGACGTATAGATGCCTTTGGAGATATTACAAAAAGAGCAATTGACTAACTGCTCTTTTTAAAACAAAAAATCCCTGCTGAATTCTTTATTCAAGCAGGGATTTTTTTATTTCGAGAGTACATTTTAGTTCAAATCTGGCTGGAAAACTTTCACACTTCCGTCACCTTCACTACTTACCACAAGCAAACTTCTTTTTGTTGGACTTTTTGAAGCAGGAATATATAGTAGACCCTCAGGAGCATCACCCGTTTTTATAGTTTGCATTAGTTTAGGTGCTGCAGGATTTGAGATATCATAAATAATTACTGCATCGGCGCGTTCAAGACCTACAAAAAGTATTGTTTTAGGCCCCATTTTTGTAACTACTACAGATTCTGGCTCAGCCCCTTTATCATCACTTCTACCGTCATCATAAAAACCTAATTCTTGTGATTTTTTATCCAATTCATTTTTACTATCATAAACTAAATCACCAGTTGTACCATTCCAGATTGAAAACGACCTCGACCCAAACGATACTAGCTCATCAAAATCGCCATCGCCATCAGTATCTCCCATTTTAGTATTAATATTTAGCCTACCTAAACTAGTCTCAGCTTTTAGTGCTGTAGCATCTGGAAACGCTACAGGATCAAGAATTACTGATGAACTACCTACTCTTTTTACATCAACAAAAGCGCTATATTCTCTAGCATCACCTTCATTTGCAGTTACAAAATAAGATATTTTATTTACTTCAAAACTACTTATTGCATCTGGTTGATACATTCCTTTTATTTTCCAAGGTTTCATAAATATTCCTCCATCTTTATCACTAACATCAATTGCGTTGTCAGCAAGATTATAGTCTTTTAGACCCAAAGGAAAAATATTCGTAATCGTTTTGCTACTCAAATCAATTTTAGCAACCCCATTGTTTTCTTGTAAAGTTACCCAAGCTGTTTTAGAATCAGCAGATATAGTAATGTATTCTGGTTCAACATCTGATGCGAAATTATTAGTTACGCTAGCAATTCTAAAACCTTTTGCCTTGAGCGTATTTAACTGGTTTACAAAACCTGCAAAATTTAAAGTTGTAACCGCATAATTACTATTTACCGCAATTATAGATACGGAACCCTCTGGGTCAATCGAGTAAGTGTCGTTTGGCTCACCTTCATTGGCAGTCATGATAAAATTTCCATCAGGAGAAAATGTAATCATATCTGGTAAGGCACCAACCGTAATTTCTTTAATAAGAGCGTATGTAGTGGTATCAAAAACCAAAACTTTACCAGCATCTTGCTTATTCGGTTTTGCCTCTAAGGCTACAGCTAATTTACCATTAAAGGTAGTAACGCTATTTGAGGCTCCATTATAAGGCGTCAAATCAATACTGGTTACAAATTTTGGACTCGCTGGATTTGACAAATCAATTACATCAATTCTATTCGTATTGCTATTGTTGACAGTAAATAATTTCTTAGATACTTCGTCATATGCACTAATTTCAGCAGCACCTGTTCCTCCTATTGTAAGACTTCCAATTTCTTTAAATGAAGCAGGATTTTCATTCACAATAGTTTCTTGATCGTTGCTTGAATTATCCTCTTTAGTACAACTAGACAAAATCAAAATTGCAGCTAGAAGTGAAATACTGTATTTTTTCATAAATTATTTTTTACCAAAAATAGAAATGAACAAATCAACTATAATTAACACAATATTATTTAATCATTACCTTAATACTATAAATGAAAACGCAGTTTTAAAAAATTGCAATGTTTGCTCGTTTTTTAAGTGAGTCTGAATCATTATATTTGCACCTTTGATAAACGTATATAATATGACTACAAATACTAGGCGTTTTCCAGCCGAATGGGAAAAACAACAAGGAATGCTACTGTGTTTCCCTCATAATGGGAAAGATTGGCCTGGAAAATATGAAGCAGTTCAATGGGCTTTTGTAGAATTTATTAAAAAAGTAGCAACTTTTGAAACTGTTTTTTTGGTTGTGGCAGATGAAAACCAAAAAATAAAAGTAAACACCATGCTGGAAACAGCTCATGTTGAACTAACAAATGTTTCGTACATCATTCACAAAACCAATAGAAGTTGGATGCGTGATTCTGGACCAATCATTATAAAGAACGGCGCCGAAAGAGAGGCATTAAACTTTAATTTTAATGGCTGGGCCAAATACAAAAACATACAATTAGATAAATTTGTTCCTGAGAAAGTGGGCGAATTTCTAAATATTCCTGTAACTCAAGTCATGTACAAAGGAAAACCGGTGATTGTTGAAGGTGGTGCCATTGATGTAAACGGATGTGGAACCTTATTAACATCAGAGGAATGTTTAATGCACCCAGACATACAGGTTCGAAATGCAGGCTTTACAAAAGAAGATTACGAAGCCGTTTTCAAGGAATATCTTGGCGTAACCAATGTGATTTGGTTAGGCGACGGAATTGAAGGCGATGATACTCATGGACATATTGATGATTTGTGTCGATTTGTAAACGAAGATACCATTGTCACTATTGTAGAAAACGATCCGCTTGATAAAAATTATAAGCCGCTACAAGACAATTTAAAACGTTTACAAAATGCAAAACTTGAAAACGGAAAATCTCCAATTACTGTAGCCTTGCCAATGCCGAAGAAATTAGAATTTGACGGATTGCGATTACCTGCAAGCTATGCTAATTTTTTGATTTTAAACCAATGTGTTTTAGTACCTACTTTTAATGATAGTAACGATCGTAAAGCACTAAACATACTAGCAGAATGCTTTCCAGATAGAGAAATTATCGGCATAAATGCAACTGATTTTATTTGGGGCTTTGGAACCCTACACTGTTTAAGTCAGCAAATACCTGAATAAAGAAATAAAAAAAGACTTGTAAATACTTACAAGTCTTTTTTATTAAAATAAATTCTTCTTTAAAATTCCAAAAAATTATTTATCTCTGGTAAAAGGAATTTTTTGTCCACCTGGAACAGTCATTTCAAAACCGTTTAAATTTTCGTTGAATTCAAACTTAAGTCCCGCTTGTTTTGATTCAAAAGCATTCTTTCCAATGTTCTCCACAGAAAATGCAGGATAATTTGTAATCAAGGCATTAAGCGCTCCATTTTTTTCAGAAAAAGTGATTTTTAAAGGAGCCATTTGAGTTGAAAAAATCCCCAAATAACCATCCAGAATTACATCTTTTTCAAGCAAACCTTTGTCAGCAGTCCATACATTATTGGCTGTATTAGAATCTGGAAATGCATGATCCGGATCCAATGTGATGCTTTCAATTTCTTCAGTAGAATTATGTTTAAACGACCAAGATTTATTTTTTTGCCACACTTCAACTGGTAACTTTATTCTTGTGATTTTTCCACTTTTAGTTTTCACGTCAAGAGATACAGGCATAACCATTTTTTCGAAGTTCTCAATAGTAATGATAACTCCTTTACTAGGATCATTTTTTACATATTTTATTGAATTTACACCTTGATCTAAGCGCCAATTGTATTGAAACCAACCTCTCCAGAACCAACTCAAATCTTCTCCAGCAACATTTTCAATTGTTCTAAAAAAATCATCTGGCTGTGGATGTTTAAAAGCCCAACGTTCAACATATGTTTTCAATGCTAAATCAAAACGCTCAGGTCCTAAAACTTGCTCTCTTAAAATCACTAAACCTGCACTAGGTTTAGAATACGCCAAAAGACCAATGTTACGCTCCTTCATGTTATCTGGTGAACTCATTATTGTTTCCAAAAAAGGACTTGTATACATTTCTGCTCTTTGCTGTAAATCCGCTTTTGGCTCTTTATATTCTCCATTATTAAAATCAACAGAACTTAATGAATTGATAAAAGTATTAAAACCTTCGTCCATCCATGCAAACAATCGTTCATTAGATCCTACAATCATAGGAAACCAAATGTGACCAAACTCATGATCTGTAACACCCCATAAATCAGCTCCTTTTGATTCCCAGCTACAAAAAACAATTCCAGGATACTCCATTCCACCTTCATTTCCAGCAACATTTACAGCTGCAGGATAAGGGTACTCAAACCATCTTTTAGAATAGTTCTCTATAGATGCTTTTGTATATTCTGTAGATCTACCCCAAGCTGCATCACCTGCACTCTCAACTGGATAAACGGACATAGCTAACGATTTTTTCCCACTTGGCAAATTGATTTTGGCAGCATCTAAAATAAAAGAGGCTGATGATGACCAAGAAAAATCACGCGAATTATTTATTTTAAAATTCCAAGTTTTTGTAGTACTTGATACTGATTTTGAAGTATTAGCAACTTCATCGGCAGTTCTAATAAATACCGTTTTATCACTTTGCTTCGCTTGTGCTAACCTACTTTGCTCCACTGCTGAATATACTGCTGTAGGATTTACCAATTCACCAGATGCAACCACAATATGATTTGAAGGTGCTGTAATACTTACATCAAAATCACCATACTCTAAATAGAATTCAGATGCACCTAAATAAGGATTCACGTTCCATCCACGGACATCATCATATACACACATACGAGGATACCATTGCGCCATGGTAAATATTTTTCCATTTTTAGTTTCAAGAACTCCCATTCTATCCGATCCTTCATAAGGAGCAATAAATGAAAAGTCTATTTTAATTTTTGTAGAACCTCCTTTAGCATTCAGCGCTTGAGGCAAAAAAACTTGCATTCTAGTATCTGAAATCAAATATTTTGCAGGTGTTTCTGAAGCTACACCTTTATTAGTACTAATTACAGATACTGATTTTATTTTGTGACCTCCGTCAAAAACTTGACCTTGCGCACCATTTCTACTACCTGATAATGGTACTATTGCACTTCCACGAGAATCAGCTTTAAAAAGATTTTGATCTAAATTCATCCAAACAAATCCTAATTTATCAGGACTATTGTTGGTGTACGTTATAATTCCAGATCCTGAAATTTCATTGTTTTTCTCGTCAAGTTTAGCTGTTAGTTTGTAACTAGCACTATTTTGCCAATATTCTGACCCTGGTTGACCACTTGCTGAACGTGTTGCGTTTCCATTTTTAGTGTAAAAATGAGGTCCAAAAGCATCGTGATAGTTGTACTTTGATACTGTATTAGCAGTATTTTCAGGAGTTTGCTGTGCATTCAAATTTATTATTCCAATAAATAATAAGCTCGCATGTACAAAAAATCCGAGATTGATTTTCTTCATAGTTAATTGATTTTGTTTACAAATTAATGAAAAAAAAGAGAATTTTGCGTATAAAAAGTTTAAGAATTTTAGCACTTTGAGAAAAAAACATCTTGTGATTAAATATTGAATATATTTACGGTAAATTTAGAGTATCTCAGTAAAACAAAATTATTTTGACTACAATTTTAAAAAACAATAAACTAACTGCAGCAATAGATCATCATGGTGCAGAACTCATTTCTCTTAAAAGCAGCAATACAAGGGAATACATGTGGAATGGTAATCCCGAATTCTGGGGCAAACATTCCCCTATTTTATTCCCAATAGTAGGAACTTTAAAAAACAATTCTTTTCATTATGAGAATAATGATTACCATTTAACCCGTCATGGTTTTGCAAGAGACATGGACTTTGAAGTTATTGAAGCAAATGATGAGAGAGCTATTTTTTCATTATCACGCACCAATGATACATTAAAAAATTATCCTTTTGATTTCCAATTGCAAATCATTTATACTCTTAAAGAAACAAATTTATCAATTTCCTATCTGGTTAAAAACTTTGGAAAAAGAGCCATGCCCTTTTCTATTGGAGCCCATCCAGCCTTCGCTTTACCATTAAAATTTAAAGATTATGAAATTGAATTTGAACAAGAGGAGCCTCTAGAGTATCATTTATTAAAAAATGATTTAATATCACAGGAGACCCAAAAATTAAATCTTCAAAATAAAAAAGTAAAACTAAATTATGATTTATTTGCGCTTGATGCATTAATTTTCAAAACAATACAGTCCAAAAAACTTACAATTTTAGAAAATAAAAAACCTCTTTTAAAAGTTGAATATGAGGATTTTCCAAGTTTAGGAATTTGGACAAAAATATCAGCACCATTTATTTGTATTGAACCTTGGTTTGGATATTCTGATGTACTGGAGAGTACCGGAGATTTACTACTAAAAGAGGGCATTCAAATTTTAGAACCAAACGCAACCTTTCAATCTATATTTACTATCAAAATTCTTTAATAAAATTCTATGTTGACTATCAATTTCACTCCATTTCCAAATCTTGAAACCGACCGTTTACTTTTAAGAAGAGTAAACGCAGGTGATGTAAAAGAAATTTTAATGTTACGATCTAATCCAAAAACTATGCAGTATATCCCTCGTCCTTTGTTAAAAACGGATGAAGAAGCTTTAGAGCATATTGCCATGATTGATCAAAAAATTGAAGTTAATGAGGGCATCAATTGGGCTATAACTTTAAAAGATAGTCCAAAACTTATCGGGATTATTGGTCATTATCGCATTAAACCAGAACATTACCGAGCCGAAATTGGATACATGCTACTACCTGATTATCAAAGAAGAGGAATCATTACTGAGGCTGTCAAGGCTGCGGTTCATTATGGGTTTAACGACTTAAAACTACATTCAATAGAAGCGGTTATAGCTCCAGAAAATCTTGCATCAGCAAAAGTTTTAGAAAATAATAATTTTGTAAAGGAAGCTCATTTTAAAGATTATGAATTTTACGAGGGCCGATTTTTAGATTCAGCTATTTACTCCCTAATCAACAAATCATAATTTTCATAAACTTAAAATCAACAAATTTTACTATGATTTTTGAAAATTACTGTTACTTTTGTTGATGAAAAATTCCTCTTTAAAACATTATCCTACCGACCTTTTTTATGAAAAAATTAATTGTTCTTATAATTTTAATTTCTAGTGCTACCCTTTCTGCTCAAACTTATGTTAAAGTAAATGCTTTTACAACGATTTTAACGATACCAAATGTAGGTATTGAAACGAGCATAGGTAAGAAATCAACTTTTCATTTTGATGCTTTGGCCTCTTTTTGGAAATCAGTAAACGGTAAACCCAGAGAATTTTATACTTTCACTCCAGAATATCGATACCATTTTAAAGAAAAATATAATGGTTTTTATGCAGGTGCACATATAGGAGCTAGTATTTTTAATTTCCAAAAGTGGAATTATTTAAACACTAATTTATACGAAAAGGGGTTTGGTTATTTTGCTGGTGCAACTATAGGATATCAAGTAAAAGTAAATGAAAAATTTATGATTGACTGTTTCCTAGGTGGTGGTTGGCATCAAGGTTTTTACAAAGGATATGACTTAACCACAGGACAACGCTATGAAAACGTAAAAAATTACAACAAAAGTGGAGAATCACTTCCTTATAGAGGCGGTGTGATGGTTTCTTACAAAATAAATTAAAATTTATTTATACTTTTAACATATAAATCTTCAACTTGTTTACGAGCCCAATCTGTTTTTCTTAAAAAAGTCAAACTGGATTGAATGCTTGGATTACTTGAAAAACATTTAATTTTAATCAGTTCACTTAAGTTGTCAAATCCATAATGACTGACAAGTTTTTCTACAATTTGCTGAAGTGTGATTCCGTGTAGCGGGTCGTTTGATTTTAATTTTTCCATTGTACAAATATATACATTCTAAAATTTATGATTTATTAACCCCCTAAAAAATCTAACCATGAAAAAAAAACTACTCATCCTTACCCTATTGTTTTTTAATATTTGTTTAGCACAACAAAATATCACTACCTATTATTTTATTAGACATGCCGAAAAAGTAGATGATTCCAAAAATCCTGATTTATCAGAAATTGGATTAAAAAGAGCCAATCAATGGAATGCTATTTTTGCAGATGTTCATTTTGACGAAATTTACAGCACCGATTTTAAAAGAACCACACAAACTGCAGCACCTACAGCTACAGCTAAAAATATAAAAACTAAACTGTACGATCTTAAAGATTTAAATATTGAAAATTTCAGAAATGAAACTCTAAATAAAAAAGTTTTGATTGTAGGGCATAGTAATTCAATACCCAAGTTTGTAAACCAAGTTATCAAATACAATTTGTTTCCTGATATTGAAGATACGGTTTTTGGGAACTTGTATGTAATTACAATTACTGGTGATACCATAAGTTACCATTTATTGAAATTGCCATAAACATTGCTTGATATTTTAATTTTGCTACCTTTGCACCATGTTAAAAACAATTAATATTTACAATAAAAGAGCCAAATTCGATTATGAAATTATCGAAACATTTACGGCTGGAATCGTTTTGGCTGGTACTGAGATAAAATCAATTCGTTTAGGCAAAGCCAATATTACAGAAAGTTTTTGTGAATTCAGTAATCTAGAATTATTTGCCATAAATACCTACATTGAAGAATATTCATTTGGAAATCAATTCAACCATAAAGCCCGTAGCGAACGTAAATTACTCTTAAATAAAAAAGAACTTAAAAGTTTATCTAAAAGTGTTCAGGCTAAAGGCTTAACAATAGTTCCTCTTAAATTATTTACAAATGAAAAAGGAATGGCAAAACTTCAAATAGGACTTTGTAAAGGAAAGAAAACTTATGACAAACGAGAATCTTTAAAAGAACAGGATACAAAACGAGACTTAGAACGCATAAAAAAATCATTTTAAATTAAAATGATTTTTTTTGTTTTTGGTAAAGGCTATTTTGATGAAAAATCACAATAGCCAAGCAGATTAAAATATCTTATTTTCTATTCCAAACCATTAAAAACAAATCTTTTTGGGCTAAGCCAAAAAAAAAATCATCTTCAACTCTTTTGTAATAAAACGCTGAAGATGATTTTTTTTTGTTTTAATTCTTATCTTCTAATAAGGGAACAAATCTAAATTCTCCAAATTCGTGCTTTTCAAATTGAGTTTCATTAATTCGAATCAGCAAGGTCATAATTTGCACGTCTTCACCAAGTGGAATTACTAGCCTTCCTCCTATTTTTAATTGCGCCATCAACGGTTTAGGAATAATTGGCGCACCAGCCGTAACAATAATGCTGTCAAATGGTGCGTAATTTGGCAACCCTTTGTAGCCATCACCAAAAGAAGTATGTTTAGGACGAATATTCAGTTTAGGAAATAAGTTTGTAGTTTTTTTAAACAATTCATTTTGGCGTTCTACACTATACACTTTAGCTCCCATGGTACATAAAACTGCTGTTTGGTATCCAGAACCAGTACCGATTTCTAATATTTTATCTTCCTTTTTTACTTCTAATAATTGGGATTGAAAAGCAACGGTGTACGGTTGTGAAATAGTTTGCCCAGCACCAATAGGAAAAGCCTTATCTTGATAAGCATAATTTTCAAAGCTTGAATCCAAAAATAGGTGACGTGGTATCTTTTTTATGGCTTCCAAAACATTTTTATCCGTGATCCCTTTTTGCTCTAAAACGCTTACTAATTGATTCCGAAGTCCTTGATGTTTGGCTGTATCTTTCAAAATTTATTTTTTTATTTCTGTAAAAATAGAAAAGAAAAACTGAAATCAAATATTGGTTTTTAAATAATAATTTAGCGCACAATTTGTCTTAATTCAACAATAGATTAATCATTTAATTGCTATTTTTGTAAAAAATACACCCTTATGCTAAAAATTGGAGTATTAGGTGCTGGTCACCTAGGAAAAATACATTTGCGTTTATTACAACAATCTGACAAATATGAATTGGTAGGGTTTTATGACCCAAATCAAGAGAATGCTGAAAAGATATCAAAAGAGTTTGGATACAAACATTTTAGTACTATTGCAACTCTTATTCATGCTGTTGATGTAATTGATATTGTTACCCCAACACTTTCTCATTACAAATGTGCAAAAGTAGCTATCAAATCAGGTAAACATGTTTTTATTGAAAAACCTATTTCAAACACAATAGAGGAAGCAGAAGAAATCATTGCTCTTGCCAATGAATATAATGTTAAAGGGCAAGTAGGTCATGTTGAACGCTTCAATCCTGCATTTATAGCTACTAAAAACATGATTGAAAATCCCATGTTTATTGAAGCGCATCGTTTGGCTGAATTTAATCCTCGTGGAACTGATGTCCCAGTGGTTCTAGATTTGATGATTCATGATATTGACGCTATTTTAAGTGTGGTTAAATCAAAAGTGAAGAATATTAGTGCCAGCGGCGTTTCTGTTATAAGTGATACACCTGATATTGCAAATGCTAGAATTGAATTTGAAAATGGTTGCGTAGCCAACTTGACAGCTAGCCGAATTTCGATGAAGAACATGCGCAAATCTCGTTTCTTTCAAAAGGACGCTTACATCTCAGTTGATTTCTTAGAGAAAAAATGTGAAGTGGTTAAAATGAAAGATGCTCCGGAAGTTCCTGGCGACTTTGATATGATTTTACAAAATGCCGAAGGCGTAAAAAAACAGATCTACTTCTCCAATCCCGAAGTTGAGCAAAACAACGCCATTCTGGATGAGTTAGAATCGTTTGCAGATTCAATCAACAACAATACAACTCCAGTAGTGACTTTAGATCAAGCAACTGAAGCATTACGAGTTGCTTATCAAATTATTGATTGTTTTAAAAAGTAATCATTGATGGAAAATAAGTTAGAAATTAAATATCGAAATCAAAAACAGTCTTTTGAAATTTTAGAAGATGAAATTATAGTAGATTTAGATACTCCAAAACACAAATTAAAGTACAACATCCCATTAGAAGAAATTAAAACGACTCAGTACATAAATAAGACTAAAGAAGACTCTACTTCAATGTTATTGAATTTTTCTTTATTTTTAAATTTATCATTCATTTTATATTTAGTTGTTGATAATTTTAAGTTAAGCCCCGTTTTAGTCCAAAGTATTTTTCTAACTACCTCATTAGCATTCGTGGCTGTGATGAAGTTTTTTTTTGATGGACATGATGAAAAGCATATTGATTCTTCCAAACTTTTTTATTTTATCTACACAAAAAAAAATGCTGAAGAAGTAGATGATTATATCGAGTTAGTATATAAGAAACAGATCGATTTTTTCAGAAAAAAGTACTTTCTAATTGATCCTGTATTACCATATGGAGTCCAAAATGAGAGATATATTTGGCTTTACAGTAATAAATACATTAACGAAAATGAATACGAAGTAATAAAAGAAGATTTAGATAAATACTTCAGTTTTAACCCAACACTATAATATGAAAACAATAGCCGTAATCGGAGCAGGAACAATGGGTAATGGAATAGCACATACCTTTGCACAAAGTGGTTTTACCGTAAAATTAATAGATGTTTCTGAACAATCTCTGGATAAAGGAATGGCAACTATTGCCGCTAATTTAGACCGAATGATTGCTAAAGGTACTATTAACGAAGAAGATAAAACAAAAACAATAACTAACATTATTACTTATAATGATATCGAAGACGGTGTTGTAGGTGTTGATTTAGTGGTAGAAGCTGCAACAGAAAATGTAGCATTAAAACTAAATATCTTCAAACAATTGAATGAAATTTGTTCGCAGGATACCATTTTGGCAACCAATACATCTTCTATTTCGATTACACAAATAGGATCGGTTGTGACTAATCCAGAACGTGTTATAGGCATGCACTTTATGAATCCGGTGCCTATTATGAAATTAGTAGAGATTATCCGCGGTTACAACACCTCAGATGAAGTTACAAAAACCATAATGAGTCTTTCTGAAAAACTAGGAAAAACTCCTGTTGAAGTGAATGATTATCCGGGTTTTGTAGCCAATAGAATTTTAATGCCAATGATTAATGAAGCAATTGAAACCTTGTACAACAAAGTTGCGGGTGTATATGAAATTGATACGGTGATGAAACTTGGAATGGGCCAACCCATGGGACCATTACAACTTGCAGATTTTATTGGCCTTGATGTATGTTTAGCCATTTTAAACGTAATGTATGATGGGTTCAAAAATCCAAAATATGCTCCATGTCCATTATTAGTAAATATGGTTCGAGCTGGAAAACTAGGAATAAAATCAGGTGAAGGTTTCTACGATTATTCCGAAAGTAAAAAAGCAGAAAAAATTTCTAAACAATTTATTTAATGTCATAAAGTTTGAAAGTCAAAAGTCTTAAAGTCCGCCTCTTTAAACTTTTGACTTTTAACTTTTGACTTTTGACTTAATTATGGCTAAAATAGTTCCTTTTAAAGCAGTAAGACCTACCCGAGACAAAGTATGCCTTGTAACCTGTAGATCTTATGAAGAATATGTAAATGCTGAATTAGCAGCACAACTGGATTTTAATCCACTTTCGTTTTTACACATTTTAAAACCTGCTTATACCAATCAAGAAACTGTTTCATTTGAAAAAAGATACAAGCAAGTTCATCAAAAATACGAAGAGTTCAAAAACGAGATCATTCTTGTAAAAGATAAAAAACCAGCAATTTACATTCATAAAATTGTTACTAAAACACAATCTTTTATTGGAATCATAGCTGGAACAAGTGTTGCTGATTATTGCAATGAAATCATTAAAAAGCACGAAGATATTATTGCTTTTCGAGTTCGATTGCTAAAAGAATACATGAAATATTCTGAGTTTAATACAGAACCCGTTTTGATGACTTATCCTGACAACAAAACCATTGAAAACTGGATTTTTAATTGCACGCAGAAATTAGCTGATTTTGAATTTTCGACCACAAAGAAAGAAATTCATTATTTATGGAAGATAGACGATCCACTTGAAATCAATTGGATTCAAAATATTTTTGAAAAAACAGAGAGTCTTTATATCGCGGACGGACATCATCGTACTGAAGCTTTAAAATTATTATCTGAGGAAAATACCGATGCTCAGAACACCTCTAAGAATCATATATTAAGCTACTTAATATCTGAAAACAACGTAAAAATTTACGAATTTAATCGTCTTGTAAAAGATTTAAATGGTTTGACAAAGGAAGAGTTTATGATTGCGTTGCAAAAGAATTTCAGCATTGAAAACAAATGGCAACAACCCTTTCAACCTTGTCAAAAACATCAGTTTGGGATGTATCTTGATAATGAGTTTTATAGTTTAGTACTTCGTAGAGAAAATGAAATTTTCAATTCTGCTTTAGACAGTTTAGATACTCAAATTTTATATAAAGAAGTTTTATTACCCATTTTAGGTATCGAGGATTTACGAAATGACGAACGAATTGAGTACCTTTCTGGAAAGCAATCTGTTTTAGAAGTAAAAAATAAAATTGACCAAGGCGAATTTGAAATCGGATTTATATTATTTCCCTCAAACGTAGGAGAAATAAAAGCATTGGCCGATGCTAATTTAATCATGCCTCCAAAAAGTACGTACATAGAACCAAAGTTCAGAAGTGGATTAGTAGTCTATGAACTTTAATTTATAAAAATCAGGAATTCATCATGTCAATAGCTACAAATTTACTTGGAATTAAAACTTCTTTACCTGAACATGTAACCTTAGTTGCAGTTTCAAAGACCAAACCGGTTTCGGATTTGATGGAAGCTTATGAAGCTGGTCAACGCATTTTTGGAGAAAACAAAATCCAGGAAATGGCTGATAAATGGGAAGAAATGCCCAAAGATATTCAGTGGCACATGATAGGTCATGTTCAAACGAATAAAGTAAAGTTTATGGCACCTTTTGTAAGTTTGATTCATGGTGTAGACAGTCTTAAACTATTACAAGAAATCAACAAACAAGCGTTAAAAAATAACCGAATTATTGATTGTTTATTGCAAATTTACATTGCCGAGGAAGAAACAAAATTTGGTCTTGATCAGGATGAACTTGATTCCCTCCTAGCATCAAATGAATTCAAAGAACTGAAAAACATTAAAATCGTTGGATTAATGGGAATGGGTACTTTTACTGATAATAAAGATCAAATAAAGAAAGAATTTACGCAATTGAAAACAATTTTCGAGAAAACTAAAAATTTAGAAATTGAAAACTGCCCACTAGAGACCCTCTCAATGGGGATGTCCGGTGACTATCAACTCGCAATTGAATGTGGCAGTACTATGGTTAGAATAGGAAGTAGTATCTTTGGAGGAAGAAATTAATTTCAATTTCAAAGTCGATAAAAATGCTTGTAAACGAACCTAATTTAGAAAAAATATACAATTTTGAAGACCGTTTAGTTAGATTTGCGGGAGAATGTATTTTCTTCGTAAGAAAACTAGAAAAATCTTATGAAATTGATTATTATAAAAATCAACTCATACGCTCCTCTGGAAGTGCAGCATTAAATTATGGTGAAGCTCAAGGGACTATTACAAATAAAGATTTTATTTTTAAAGTTTCTCTTTCTGTTAAGGAACTTAAAGAGTCGAGAAATTCATTAAAAGTTTTACATTACATAAAAGCAGGAGAATTAGAAGAAAGAAAATGGCTTTTGACAGAAGTTGAAGAATTAATCGCTATAGCTTCTAAAATGATAAACAACAAAAAATAATTCAATAACAATTACAATGTGTTTTCAATGGCAATAGAAATGGGAATTACAATTTTCAATTTTTAAGAATTTCCATTGATTTAAGATATTTATTTTGAAATTGCTATTGATTTTTGAAATTGATATTGAAAATGTACGCAATACTCGACATAGAAACGACTGGGGGACAATTTAACGAAGAAGGAATCACTGAAATTGCCATTTACAAATTTGATGGACATGAAATAGTGGATCAATTCATCAGCTTGGTAAATCCTGAAATTCCCATTCAGCCGTTTGTTGTAAAACTTACCGGTATCAATAATGCCATGCTCACATCAGCTCCCAAATTTTTTGAGGTAGCCAAACGCATCATTGAAATAACTGATGGGTGTGTGATTGTTGCTCATAATGCTTCTTTTGATTATAGAATCTTGAGAACAGAGTTTCGCAGATTGGGCTATGATTTTGAAGCCAAAACACTTTGTACTGTAGCCCTATCACAAAAATTATTACCAGAACAACCCTCACATAGTTTAGGAAAATTAGTGCGAGCACTTGGCATTCCAATGGCCGACAGGCATCGTGCCAGCGGAGACGCATTGGCTACCGTAAAATTGTTTAAAATCCTTTTAGAAAAAGATTTAGAAAAAGAAATTGTTAAAGATTTTATCAAACTAGAAGTTCAAAAAGGAATTGCACCAAAACTATTAGACATTGTCTCTAGTTTACCAGCAAAAACTGGCGTTTACTACATACATAACGAAAAAGGAAATCTCATTTACATTGGCAAAAGCCGAAACATAAAGAAAAGAATCAACCAGCATTTTACAGGTACTACCAATAAATGCAAAAAAATTCAAGCCGAAGTTTATACCGTAACTTATGATGAAACGGGTAGTGAGTTAATTGCACTTTTAAAAGAAAGCGAAGAAATTAAAATCAACAAACCAATATACAATAGGGCACAACGCAAAAGTATTTTTCAACTTGCGCTCTATGCTGAGAAAGATGAAAAAGGGTATTTGAACTTAAAACTTCAAAAAGCCGATGGTCGTAAAAAAGAAATCACGTCTTTCACTTCTATCCAAGAAGGGAAAAATGCTTTATTTAGAATCACATCTCATTATAACCTATGCCAAAAACTAACGGGCTTGTACGCTAGTAAAACAAACTGCTTTCAATACACCATAAAAGAATGTGATGGCGCTTGCATAGGCAATGTAACTCCAGAGGAATACAACGCCAGAGTTCAAGCTTTTATTGACAAAAACAGTTTTGAAAATCAAAACATGATTTTAATTGACAAAGGCCGAACCATAAGCGAACGCTCAGCGGTTTTGATAGAAAACGGAATTTACAAAGGGTATGCTTTTTATGATCTAAACTATCAAATAAACAATATAGAAATCCTAAGAAACATCATTATCCCAATGCAAAATAATCGGGATGTTAAGAATATTATTCAAGGCCATATCCGAAAAAATAAAACGTTAAAAATTATCCATTTGTAAGACAACAGCGAAACTCACAAAACATTATTAAAAAAATAAATAACATTTATAACATTTGATTTTAACAATAAGGAGCAATTCCAGCTGTACACTGCAACTCCTCGTGACTTCAGTTGTTTTTCTAAGGCATAAAAGGAGCTACATGCGGTCGCTCTTTTACACCAAGAAAAACGAACTTCAATCCCTGTGGGGTTTACGTTGCCATCTGGGCTAAAAAATATGAAATACTTAATCACTATCGTCGGTCCTACAGCTATCGGAAAAACTTCCTTGAGCATTGTCTTGGCAAGCCACTTTAATTGCGAAATTATCTCCTGTGATAGCCGGCAATTTTTTAAAGAAATGACCATTGGCACCGCCGTTCCAAGCCTAGCTGAATTAGCAGCAGCCAAACACCATTTTATTCAAAATAAATCTATTTTTGAAAATTATACCGTTGGGGATTTTGAAAAAGAAACCCTTGCTAAACTTAACGAACTATTTCAAAATAATGATTACGCCATTTTAGTTGGCGGTTCTGGTTTATATGTTGATGCCATTCTAAAAGGCTTTGATGAATTTCCTGAAATTGATTCAACAATTCGTACAGATATAACTACCAATTATGAAAAACTAGGAATTGGATATTTGCAACAAAAACTAGAAATTTTAGATCCTACGTATTACAAAACATTGACCTCAGATAATCCACAAACCTTGCAAAACCCGCAGCGCATGATGCGTTTTATAGAAGTATGCTTGGGAACAGGAAAACCGTATTCCTCTTTTTTAAACCAGAAAAAAAACAATCGTGACTTCACTCCTATTTTAATTGGTTTGGAAGCTGATCGAAAAATAATCTATAACCGCATCAATCAACGCGTTGATATTATGATGAATGAAGGATTACTTAACGAGGCCAAAACTCTATATCCAAACAAGGAGTTAAACGCTTTACAAACTGTTGGATACAGAGAGTTATTTAGTTTTTTTGACAAAGCATTTTCATTAGAATTTGCCATCGAAGAAATAAAGAAAAATACAAGACGATTTTCTAAACGTCAATTAACTTGGTTTAAAAGAAATGAAAACACCAAATGGTTTGACTTTGAAACACCCTACGAAAAAATCATTGCCTACATAAATTCAAAAAAATAAAATATATCGCAAATAAGGAAACAAATAATCATGAAAGCTATAAAACAAATAGGTAAAGTTTTATTTTTAATTTTTACATTATATCTGATAATACCATACATATTAGCTTTGCAAATGAAAATTGAAGAACCAAATTTGAAAAATTTGGATATTAAAAGTTTCATCGTTTTGGCGATAATGCTACTATTTTTTATACTAATAAATATTAAGATGCTTTTTCCTAATTTTAAAATAGTTCATAAAAACAAGAATACCAATTCATAATTCATAATTATTATATGCCTATATCCCCTAAATTCACCTCTATTTTAAGCAAAGATTGGGAAATCAATTTTACGCAATGTGCGCCCAACGGATATTTAAAATACACTGATTTATGTAATATTTTGCAATTAACTGCTGCGGCTCATTCTGAAGTTGGTGGTATCAGTTTTACTGACATGCAAGAGTTTAATCAAGCATGGGTGTTGAGCCGAATGCGTGTTGAAATCAGCAAATTACCCAAATGGGGCGATACCGTTACGGTAAAAACATGGATCAATTCATTAGAAAACTCGCGATCCGTTAGAGCCCTAGAAATGTATCTGAATGGAGAAAAAATAGTAGGTTCTGAAACTTTTTGGGCGGTTTTTAATACAGAAAAACGACGCCCAGAAGCCTTAGCACTTCCATACGAGCACTTTGAGTTATACCCAGAGAAAAAACCAACAATAGAACGATTTTCTAAAATAAATTTCACTAATGAGAGAGAAATAGTGTTTGAAAAAACCGTTTTTTTATCAGATTTGGATATTGTAAATCATGTAAACAATGTCAAATATCTAGAATGGTGTCTAGATGTTGTTGACGAAAAATTGTTATTAAAACAAAAGGTAGCCAGCATCGAAATGAATTTTTTAAAGGAATTATCATTAAAGGATACGGTTCAAATTCATGAAAGTATTCACAAAGAAGAAACCATATTTAGCATTACGAAAGATGACAAAACATGCTTTGCATTACAATTAAATTGGAAATGACATAAAAAAGCCTCAAAAGTTAATTTGAGGCTTTTTGTATTTATGCAACTTTGTTTTTTATAACTAATCTAAATCCTTCTCCATGGATGTTTAATATTTCTACATCCTCATCTGGTTTTAAATATTTTCTCAATTTAGCAATGTAAACGTCCATACTTCTTGAGGTAAAGTAATTATCATCTCTCCATATTTTTGTCAAGGCTAATTCTCTTGGCATTAAATCATTTTCATGCAGAATTAGCATTTTCAACAATTCATTTTCTTTTGGTGACAACTTTATCGGCTCCTCTTCTTTGAAAGTTAAGAAACGTAATTTAGAATTCAAATGAAATTTACCAATGTTAAATTCAAATTGCACATGCTCAGCCTTAGTATCAGAAGCTTTTCTTTGAATAATTGCTTTAATTTTCATTAATAAAACTTCAGAGTCAAATGGTTTATTCAAATAATCATCTGCTCCAGCTTTATATCCTTTTAAAACATCCTCTTTCATAGATTTTGCTGTTAAAAAAATAATTGGCACTTCATTATTTTTTTCTCTAATCTCTTTGGCTAATGTATATCCATCTTTGTATGGCATCATCACATCAAGGATGCACAAATCGTAGGTGTCTTTTTTAAATTTTTCAAAACCTTCCATACCATTTTTAGCTAAAGTCACATCAAAGTCATTTAACATTAAATAGTCTTTAAGGACTGCTCCAAAATTAAGATCATCTTCAACTAATAGTATTTTTTTATTTGTATTTTCCATATTTTAATTTATTAATGGTAATTTTATTATGAAGGTACTTCCTTTTCCTTTTTCACTTTCTACGTAAACGTGACCGTTATGATCATCTACTATTCTCTTTACATACGCAAGGCCTAAACCATGACCTTTTACGTTGTGTATATCTCCCGTGTGCTCACGGTAAAATTTTTCAAAAATTCTTTTTTGAGCAATTTTGCTCATACCTAAACCTTTATCTTTTACTTTTATAATCACCATATCCTTGATATTTTCGGTGAAAATTTCAATTTCTGGAGTGTTAGGTGAATATTTAACTGCATTTTCAAGTATGTTTACAATTACATTTGTAAAATGAACATCATTGATTAAGACTGTAGTTCTTACAGCTTTAAAATCACACTTTATTGTACCTTGTCTATCTTCAATTATTAAATTAACATGATCAATAGCATCTTCAATTATTTCATGTATGTTATTAGAGTCTTTTGAAATATCTAACTCTTTCTTTTCTAATTTTGATATTCTCAATACATTTTCAACCTGCGCATGCATCCGCTTATTCTCATCCTTAATCATTTGTAGGTATCTCAAAACCTTTTCTTTATCATCAATAATTTTAGGATTCCTAATAGCATCAAGAGCTAAATTTATGGTTGCAATAGGAGTTTTAAACTCATGCGTCATATTATTTATAAAATCATTTTTGATTTCAGATATCTGACGTTGTCTTATTAATTGATTCAACGCACTTGAATAAGCAATAATTATAATAAGAGTAAACACTATTGAAAGTATCGTA
Organism: Flavobacterium tiangeerense; assembly: GCF_007830355.1. Taxonomy (GTDB): domain Bacteria; phylum Bacteroidota; class Bacteroidia; order Flavobacteriales; family Flavobacteriaceae; genus Flavobacterium; species Flavobacterium tiangeerense. The sequence goes on from NZ_VLKO01000006.1 coordinate 77,197, forward strand.
ATACTAACCAACTCTGATAATAAAAATTTCTTTTTATGAGGAAACGTCACTAACAATTGATACTTACTATTCCCTTCATTATCTGTAAAAATTGGAATAGAATAGGTAGCTTCTTTATTGTACTTAAAATCTCCAGACTTCACATTAGTTGCTAAATTATTATTGTACACACTGAACTCAAATTTAGTATCTACTCCAGATTCCATCAATTCTTTGCGAATCATTTTATTCAAGGTCTCCTTAGTAACGCGTTCTTGTATTGGTAATACCGATGCGAAATCTTTATAAAATATTTCAAATGATGCATTATCAAGAACATTCAAATTTCCTGATTTCTCAATTTTTATATCCGGAATCAAACTTTGATTTCCACCTATTTTATCAATAGATTTGTCACTATAAACTTCAGTAACTCTCTTAGCGCTAAAAGTTTTAAATTTTTCGCTATCAAATTTTTTATCAAAGAACGTAGGTGAAATATTATAATCTTCTGAAATTATACTATTCGAATAAATAATAGTTTTATTCGTTTTTGGATTTTTTTGAACGTAATAAAATTCTAATAAATCATCTTTTTTCGGAATTTTTCCAGTACTGTCTTTAATACGATTAATTTTATCATAAAAATTGTAGGCTTCTTGCTTTTGAATTTTTTCTGAAACGTTACCTAGTACTTGGTTTACATGAAATTTGAATTGCTCATCGTTATTTTCAAACGATGTATTAAACCAATATACTTGCACCAAAATTATCCCGATAAGAGACAAACTCATCAGTAAGACTAGTAATCTAAAAAAAAGTTTATTCATCAATACAAATTTAGTATTTTAACAATATATTAAACGATAGATTAACCAAACATTAACACCTAGGCTTGTTTTTGTTTAATCTTTAAAATTTTAAGAATTTTATCAACTTCCAGCTTTGAAGATTCTAAACTGATATTTTCAATCACAAAATCACTTTTTTCTACACGCTGTGCATCAGTCCATTGCGCATTTATACGTTTCAAAACAAGATCTCTCGTTGTAGCATCCCTCTCAAGAACCCTATTAATCCTAGTTTCTAGCGGCGCTACTACTGACACTATTACATCACAATCTTTGTACTTATTACTTTCAAACAAAATAGCAGCTTCATAAATCACGTATTGGGCTTTATCATTTTGCTTTAACCATAACTCAAAATCTTTTTTTATGGCAGGGTGAACAATTTTGTTCAATATTTGCAACTTTTCTGGATCACTAAATACAATCTTGGCAAGTTCAGCTCTATCAAGCATTCCATCGTTAAAGACTATATTACCAAAAACCTCTTTTATACTGTTCAAAACAAATGCTTCTTGCATTACTTTTTTTCCAGCATCATCTGCAATATAAATAGGAATACCTGCTGCCTTAAAAAAACCAGCAATTGTTGTTTTTCCACTGCCTATACCTCCTGTTAACCCAATAATTTTTGTCATATTACACTTTGAAAAACATTTCAGGAAATGCTGTTTGAGGATCTTTTTTCAAAACAATAATCTGAATATACGATTTTAAAAAACCTGTTCCGTACCCATAAAACTGTTTCCAGACAGCTATCAGGGACAAATACCCAATTTTTATACTTTTATTTTTAATTGATGCTACAATAAAAAGTATAGCAAAATATAAGAAATAAAGCTGCAAAAGGATATCAAAATTAAAGAACATCACCGCCAAAAAAGCAACAAGTATTCCTAAAATAAAAACCGTAGGAAAGAAAAAAGTAAGTTTATTGTGTTTAGGATACCAACTGTTTAAAATAGGTCTTGCTTTTCCAAATTTATGAACTTGAACTGAAAATTTTTCCCAATCAATACGTCTCTTATGATATACGTATGCTTTTGGAAAAAGTTTTGTTTCAAAACCTAAATTCCACAAACGAATGGATAAATCAGGATCTTCACCAGGATGAATGTTTCCAAAACCCTTAGATGCCATAAAAGCTTTTCTAGACAATCCCATATTAAAACTTCGGGGTTGAAATTTATCTATTTTTTCTGAGCCTCCTCTTATTCCTCCCGTGGTAAGAAATGAAGTCATAGCAAAGTTAATTGCTTTTTGAATATCCGTAAAACTATCTAATGCGCTATCAGGACCACCAAAACAGTCCACATAATTCTTTTGCAAAGCTAATTCGACTTCTGACAAATAATTTTCTGGAATTATACAATCAGAATCAAAAATGATAAAATAATCTCCTCTAGCTTTACTCATACCATAATTTCTAGAATCACCAGGACCCGAGTTTTCTTTGTAATAATAAGCTATATCTAATCTATTACCATATTTACTAGCAACATCTTGACACCGAATAGTAGAACCATCTTCGATTAACACAATTTCAAAAATTTCTTTGTATGTAGTACGTGATAAACTTTCTAAAAGCTCATCAACCTCGTCTGGCCTATTGTATACGGGAATAATTAAGGAAAACATCATCTTATTAAAAGTGGTATTTAGGGTATTTTTTATGAATCAAAAATTTTAACAAAGATAATCTTTATCCATAAAAAAACCATCAACTATTAATTGATGGTTTTAAAATATTATTTAAGGAAAGCTTACTACATTATACTTTCAATAGCTACAACTTCATTAGCATCTGCTGCATAATCAACTCCAGCTACATCAAATCCAAACAAGTTATAAAAATCTTTTCTATACCCTTCTAAATCTGATATTTCCTGTAAATTTTCAGTAACTGCTTCGTTCCATAAAAAAGCAACTTTCTCTTGAACGTCAGATCTCATTTCAAGATCGTCAATTCTAATCCTTCCTTTTTCATCTACCGGAATTTCACCTCCAGTGAACAAACGCTCTTGGTACAAACGCTGAATTTGCTCTATACACCCTTCATGAATTCCTTCTTCTTTCATGATTTTGTACAACAACGAAATATACAATGGAATAACCGGAATTGCGGAGCTTGCTTGTGTAACCAATGCTTTATTAACCGATACAAATGCTTTTCCATCGATGCTTTTTAATGCATCTGTAATAGCAAATGCCGTTGCTTCAAGATGATCTTTTGCACGTCCTATAGTTCCTTTTCTATATACAGCCTCTGTTAATGATGGCCCAATATAAGAATAAGCAACAGTAGCAACTCCTGGTGCCAATAGATTTTCAGCTTTTAAAGCATCTATCCACATAGCCCAATCTTCACCACCCATAACCGCTACAGTATTTTCAATATCGTCACCACTGCAAGGAGCTATCGAAATTTCAGATACTTTACCTGAGTGAAAATCAACAGTTTTATTTGTAAATACATCACCGATAGGCTTTAATACTGATCTGTGTAAAACACCTGTAACAGGATGCATACGCACTGGCGAAGCTAAACTGTAAATTATAAGATCAATTTGTCCTAAATCAGCTTTGATAAGATCAATAGTTTGTTGTTTTATTTCATTAGAAAAAGCATCACCGTTGATACTCTTAGCATACAAACCTGCTTTATGTGCTTCATTTTCAAAAGCTGCTGAATTATACCAACCTGGTGAGGCTGTTTTTCCTTCACTAGGCGCTTTCTCAAAGAAAACACCAATAGTTGCAGCTTCAGAACCAAAGGCACTTGTAATACGAGAAGCTAAACCAAATCCTGTTGATGCGCCTATTACTAAAACTCTTTTGGCTCCATCAATAGTTCCTTTAGCTTTAACATATTCTATTTGATTTTTTACATTTTGCTCACATCCTACTGGTTGCGCTGTCGTGCAAATAAATCCTCTCATTCTTGGTTCTATGATCATATTTTTGGGTATTATTTTTATAAATAAATGTTTTTAGTTTTAAGATTATGATGAAAAAACGAACAAATATAATAGAAAAAATTAGTTCAACAAGGCTTTAGCATGATTAAGGGCAGAGTCTGTAACGGCAGTTCCCGATAACATTTGAGCAATTTCAACTATTCTTTCATCAGTGGTTAATAACTTCAATTCTGATTGTGTATCATCGTCAATTGTTGATTTAAACACTTTAAAATGCGCATCTCCTTTGGCAGCAATTTGAGGCAAATGGGTAATAGCAAAAATTTGCATTGATTGACTCATTTGTTTCATGATCTCTCCCATTCGTATTGCAATTTCACCCGAAACTCCCGTATCAATTTCATCAAAAATTAAAGTTGGTAGTTTTGAATATTGAGCCAAAATAGCTTTTACAGCCAGCATAATACGAGACATCTCTCCTCCCGATGCTACCTTTTTCAATATCCCGAAATCAGTTCCTTTATTTGCAGAAAACAAGAATTGAAGCTCGTCTTTACCATTTGCAAAAAATGATTCTGAAGCTGATAAAACAATATTAAAACGTACATTAGGCATTCCCAACGTACTTAAAATCTGAATTAATTTTTCTGATAAAACAGGTATAGCAGCAGATCTATTATTGCTTATATCTAATGCTAATTTGTTGAGATCATTCTTTTTTTGTTCTATGGAAACCGTTAAATTTCCAATTTCATCTTCCATACTGCCAAGTTCTAAAACAGAATTTTCAAGTTGAGATTGAATTACTAATAATTCTTCAACAGTTGCAACTTGGTGCTTTTTTTGAAGGTTAAAAATAAGTTGTAATTTTTGACTTATTAGGTTAAGTTGCTCGGGATCATTAATTAATCTATCCGAAAGACGAACCATCTCCTCTGTAACATCATCAAACTCTATCGTAATACTTGTAATTCGCTCAAGCAAAGATTGGTATTCAGTAGAAAATGAAGCAATTTTTTGTATCGAATTTTTGATTTCGTTCAGATTGTATAATACTCCTATTTGTTCTTCATTGGCTATAGCCAAAGATTTACTCATAGATTCTTTAATAATCTCTACATTATTTAGCTTCTCAAAATCAGATTCTAAAATTTCTTGTTCACCAGATTTTAATTTAGCCTCAACAAGTTCATTCAGTAAAAAGGTATTATATTCCTGCTCTTTCTTAGCTTCACTTTGTTTTTTCAACAAAGCATTTAACTTTGAGGTATCTGACTTGTACCCTTTTAATAAAAATTGATATTTAGTAATAATCTCCTTATTACTCGCAATTGCATCTATAATATCAAATTGAACATTCTCATCTGAAAGTTCTTGAGTTTGTTGTTGTGAATGTATATCGAGTAAAAAAACACTCAAATCCTGTAACTCCTGAAGATTTACTGGACTGTCATTTACAAAAGCTCTAGATTTCCCCGAAGGAAGTATTTCACGTCTTATGATGGTATCGTTTTCAAAATCCAAGTCATTAGATTCAAAAAAGGAGTTTAAACTGTATTTAGAAATATCAAAATGTGCTTCAATAACACATTTTTCTTCTTTGTTTTTTAATGAAGTTAAATCGGCTCTTTTTCCTAAAACAAGACCTAGAGCACCTAAAATTATAGATTTACCTGCTCCTGTTTCTCCTGTTATAATAGAAAAACCGCTAGAAAAATCAATAGTTAATTTCTCTATCAAAGCATAGTTTTTTATAGAAAGTGACGTTATCATGTAATTGTTATTTGGAAATAGGTGTACAAATATAGTAAACCCTAGAATTTAATAGAAGACCATTTACTTGAATTCAATGGTGACGTTTTGTTGAGACCATCAACTAAATCTGAAATAGGGATGCTAGGACCACCTGAAAATATAGAGACAATTTCATCAGATTTGGCGTCAAAAAAGACACGGGTTAAAAAAGCATTTGGTCGTGACCCACTAAGTTTAGACAAACCAGCTAGTGCAAGTTTTACTTTTTCTTTTCCAAGTTTCAAATCCTGACTCATTATATCTAGACCCAAATGATAATCCAGCATTGTCTCTCTAATTTGTTTAAAAGGAGGAGCTAATAAATCGTTTATTAAAAAAAAGCGGTTTTGATTCCCATCAGCTTGACTCCAACCTCGAGCACCACTTTGTTGTGCTACGTTACAAATATTTTGAGCAATCTCTAAATTTGGATTACCTGATTCTAACACAAACGTATCAGCATCCAAACCTAAAATTAAATAGCTGTAAAAAGACACAACCGACACCAAGTTTGAATCAAATGAAGCTGGATTGAAAAATAGATTTTCAAACTCTATATATCTAAAATTAAAATCCTTATCGTTAAAATTGAAAACTGGTGACGCATATGTAGAATTAAAAGTAGGCCTAGAAGACTGGACTTGTATGCTTGCTGTAAACTGATCTGCACTATTAGAAAGTATAGTAATATACATAGAGCAGTTTATTTTTTCAACTTGCTTCATGGGTTGTCCTGTCCAATCTGTTTTATTTACAAATTCATTTAATGAGGTTTGTAGTGTTTTGAAAACTTGTTGATTGGTGGCACTCAATCGTTGCGAATCAACCGTAACTGTACAGTTTAACTGTTGTGAATGAACAATTCCACAAATAAAAAATAACAAAAAAGGGATTATTTTATTCATCTTCAAATTTCTGTTATACGATTATATTTTGATTAAATTGAATTGAAAAAAAAAATTAGAATTATATCTTTATTTCAAAATGTTGACATACTTTATCCATAATATCATCTGCAACTTTTTCTTTGGATTTTAAATCCATTGGAGAGACTTGGAATAATTGATCTATAAATGTTACTTTATTCGTTAGCTTTCCAAAACCTGCGCCTTGATCTTGTAGCGAATTAAGAACGATCAAATCTAAGTTTTTTTTCTTGATTTTCAACTTTGCATTTTCAATTTCATTTTCAGTTTCTAATGCAAAACCTATTAAAAACTGATTTTTTTTCTTTTCTCCCATAGAGGCAAGAATATCTTTAGTCTTTTCAAGTTCAATTGTAAAGCTTTCTTCGGTTTTTTTAATTTTTTGTTCAGCAATATTTTTCGGTCTATAATCAGCAACTGCTGCGGCTGCAATGGCAACATCAACTGAATCATATACATTATGACAGGCCTGATACATATCCTCTGCAGATACTACTGGTATCACTTGTATCAAACTATTACTAACTTTAAAATGTGTAGGCCCTGTGACTAAGTAAACTGTTGCTCCTCTATTTGCAGCACTAATAGCAATATCAAAACCCATTTTACCAGATGAATGATTCCCAATAAAACGAACTGGATCTATCGCTTCATAAGTTGGACCCGCAGTAATTAAAATTCTTTTTCCCCGAAGTGGTAACTTACTATTTAAATCATTTTCAATAAACGCAATAACATTTTCAGGCTCAGCCATTCGTCCTTCACCAGATAATCCGCTAGCCAACTCACCTGTTTCAGCAGGAATCAAAATATTACCATAACGAATTAACGATTCAAAACTTTTTAAAGTAGAAGCATGTTTATACATGTCTAGATCCATCGCTGGTGCAAAGTAAACCGGACATTTTGCTGATAGATAGGTAGCAATTACAAGATTATCACAAGTTCCATTAGTCATCTTAGACAATGTATTTGCAGTAGCCGGAGCAATTATCATTAAATCAGCCCAAAGTGCTAATTCAACATGATTGTTCCACTGCTCATTATCATTTTCTTGATCATAAAAATTAGAGTGAACTGGATTTTTTGATAGAGTAGATAACGTAAGTGGAGTGACAAAATCCTTAGAAGCAGGTGTCATTATCACTTGGACATGTGCACCTGCTTTAATAAAAAGTCGTACTAATGTAGCTGTTTTATAGGCTGCAATTCCACCAGAAATTCCAAGTAGAATTTTCTTACCTTGTAAAACTGACATAGTACTAATTATTTATTTGAATCTCTATGATATATTTTACCATCTAACCATTCTTGAACTGCTAACGCATGTGGCTTAGGTAATTTTTCATAAAATTTAGAAACTTCAATTTGTTCTTTATTTTCAAAGACTTCTTCAAGACTATCATTATAAGTAGCAAACTCTTCTAATTTCTCTGTCAGTTCTTTTTTAATTTCAGAGTTAATTTGATTTGCTCTTTTAGCCATAATCGTTATTGCTTCATATACGTTACCCGTTGGTTCTTCAATTACCGTTTTGTTGTATGTAATTGTGTTTACAGGAGCATTCGTCTTTTTTAAATCCATGACTTTATTTATTTAGTAAAATTTTGTAACTCTTTTTCTATTCTCACTAACATGTCGTTAGCTTCTTTCTTGTATTTTGATTCTGGATTAAATTTCACCAAGTTAGCCTGAGCAACTTTAGCAACATTCAACCTCTCTTGCATTTTTGATGGAATACTATTAATAGCTAGTTGATAGGCTGAATCCAGTTTATAATACAAAGCGTCTTCTTTGTATTTCGTACCTGGATAATCAACTATAAAGTTCTCAAGCGCAACTATTGCTGATTTGTAATCAGAAATGGTGTGATACCCTTTTGCGTTTTCATATACTTTTTTCTCGATTTTTTCACTCAAATCCTTTACTACTAAATTAGCATCCTTTGCATATTGAGAATTTGGATATGCATCTATAAAGTTTTGAAGCTTATCTAATGCCTTGTTAGTATAGGTTTGATCCAAACTATAAACAGGAGATAACATCGAATAACTTTTTGCTCCTAAATAAGCTGCTTCTTCCAGTTTTTCGCTTTTTGGATAACCAGAAACAAAACTATCAAACTGATATCCCGCTAAGTAATATTGTTTTGTTTTGTAATAGGACTGAGAAAACATAAAAAATAATTTTTCAGCTTGCGGTTTTCCTCTGTATGCAGGTGCAATTTGTTCAAAAATCTTTAATGCTTTAGAGTATTTACCAGCATCATATAACTTGGTTCCCATTTCAAATTTCACAGCAACATCCTCAGATTTTAATGCTTTTTGATATTCATTACAAGAGCTGAGTAAGGCAACAGTTAAAACGAGATATATTATTTTTTTCATTTTCATATTTTATAATGATTTGCAAGCTAAAAAAACCTACCTATCATTCCGAAGTTTCGGTGGCAAATTTAGGTATTAATTCAGCGAATACAAAATATATTTTTTTTGTTAAAAATATCGAATTCAAAAACCTATCCGTTGATTTTTTTTACAAATGTATCAATTCTTTTTTCTAGTGATTCATCCACGGTTACTAATGGTAATCTTACCGCATTTGAAGCAATACCTAAGGATTGAAAGATTTGCTTAATTCCTGCGGGATTTCCTTGTTCAAAAATCATATCAATACTATCAGCAAGTAGATATTGGGTTTTAAAAGCTTCGTCAACTTTACGTTCTAAACCAAGTCGAATCATATTTGAAAATTCCCTTGGAAAACCTTGACCAATTACAGAAATTACACCTGCTCCTCCAGCCAAAACCATTGGTAAAGCAATCATATCATCTCCAGAAATTACTAAAAAGTCCGATGGTTTATTCTGTAACAATTGCATGGCTTGCACTAAATCACCAGCTGCCTCTTTTATGGCTACTACATTTTTAAATTCATGTGCTAAACGCAATACAGTGCTTGGCAGCATATTACTTGCCGTTCTTCCTGGAACATTATACAAAATTACAGGTATCGGAGAAGCCTCTGCAACTGCTTTAAAATGCTGATAAATTCCTTCTTGAGTTGGTTTATTATAATATGGTGATACAGATAAAATTGCCGTAAATGCTGACAAATCTCTAGTCTCTAACTCTGCAACAACCTTAGCGGTATTGTTTCCTCCTACTCCTAAAACAAGTGGCAATGCACCATTATTTGCTTCAATGACAGTTGTAATAACTAGTTCTTTTTCCTCTTGTGATAAGGTAGCATTCTCTGCAGTAGTACCTAATACTACAAGATATTCTATTCCACCTTCAATGGAATAATTGACTATTCTTTTTAAAGCATCAACATCTATTGAAAAATCGCTTTTAAAAGGAGTTACAAGAGCAACACCTGTACCTATTAATGATTGCATATTGAATTATATTTTATTTAGTAATTTTAAAATTTTAAAAAACTCTTTTACAAAAACCACATGATTTTCAAGAGTAGTTTGGATGGTAAAATGATGTAATCGAGTATCAACTGTTGCAAAACCTACTTTAAAATCAGCCTTTGTTGAATGTGTAAGTTGCATTAAAATAGCCTCTTCTAGATCATAATAACTAATTAACACATCATACTTTTTACTCAAAAACTCTTTTGGAGCTACACCACTAAAACCTCCGTTCCATTGTAAATGAGCGTGTTCCAAATTCGGAAACTCATCTTTAATTTGATTGACCGAATCTTTCTTAAGCTGAAGGATAGCTATATTTTCACGAAGAATTCCTCCCAACACAAGTTCCTTAATCAAAAGTTTTGTTTTTGTAAAACCGACTCCATCAACTATAACTCCAATAGTTTTTACCGATGAAGGTACCATCAAAAGAGATGAACTTTGTAATTTTTTATTTAATGTTTTTTTTACCCAAAAATTTTTAATATGATTCAAAAACATATTACTTTTACCTGATTACAAAATTAATTAATAAAGTCGCATTTAAAATGGTAAATCTAAAAAAGTATAACGATGTTTCTAAACTTTTTGTTATATTCTTAACATTTTTTTTTATTGCATCCTGCAGTAAACAAAGTTACACTGTTACTAAAATTGAAGGTAAAAGAGTTACAGTAACTGATAAACAAGGAACAAACCTTGAAATAGAAAATTTTGTCAAACCTTATAGAGAGCATATCAATAAAGATCTTGACAGCGTACTTGCCTATTGTCCAGAAACATTAGATAAAAGCAACGGGAAATGGCAAACAAAAATTGGCAATCTTATGGCTGATGTAACTTTGTCACGAGGAAATATTGTTTTTCAGGCCAGAGAAAAAAAGAAAATTGATATTTGCATTTTAAATAGTGGCGGAATAAGGTCTATATTACCCAAAGGGAATGTGACAGCAAGAACAGCATTTGAAATCATGCCTTTTGAAAACAGTCTCGTAGTAATTGCTTTAAAAGGAGAACAAATACTTGAGATGGTTACTTTTTTTATTGCTGAAAAAAAACCACATCCATTGGCTGGAATAACTTTTACTATTGATACTAATAACAATCCTAAAAACATAATGGTTCAAGGAAATCCACTAGATGCAAACACCACGTACTATGTAGGAACCAATGATTATCTTGCTAATGGTGGTGATAACATGAACTTTTTCAAAAAAGGAATTCAAAAGTTTGATTTAGAATACAAACTACGTAACATACTAATCGATTATTTTAAAGAAGTAGATACCATACCTGTGATTGATGATGTTAGAATTACTGAAGAAAAGTAATATCTAATTTTTATTAATGATTTTAAATTAGATACTAAATAACAATACCTTTTTTGGAAAAACGCACCTACGTTTACAGCAAAAAAAATAAAAAGCAATCCTAATTCATTTTCAAAAAAATCAATTAGACAAAATATACACCATGAAAAGAAGAGAATTTATAGAGAAAACCGCTGCTGGATCAGCTTTATTGAGTTTAGGTTTATCCCTAAGTAGTTTTGATACAACCACAGCAAAACAGCTTACCATTTTACATACTAATGATGTTCATAGTTATATAGATCCATTTCCTGCTGATCATCCGCGTAATGCAAACATGGGCGGAGTAGCGCGAAGAGCTGCTCTTATTGAAAGCATTAGAAAAGAAAATCCGAATGTCCTTCTCCTTGATGCTGGTGATATTTTTCAAGGCACACCCTATTTTAACTACTACGGAGGGGAACTGGAATTTAAATTAATGAGTATGATGCAATATGACGCCTCTACCATAGGTAATCATGATTTTGACAATGGTGTTGATGGACTACGCGCTCAAATGCATCACGCAAAATTTGAATTTCTTTCAGCCAATTATGATTTTAAAAATACAGTTATGGATGGATTTGTAAAACCATTCAAAATTTTTAATAAAAATGGTATTAAAGTTGGAGTTTTTGGACTAGGAATTGAACTTGCAGGACTTGTAGATAAAGGCATGTATAAAGAAACCGTTTATAATAATCCCCTTGAAATTGCTCAAGATATGGTTCGAATTTTAAAACAAGAAAACAAATGCGATATTGTGATTTGCTTGTCTCACTTAGGATATAAATACAAAGACGAACCAAACAAAATTTGTGATTTGAAACTTGCCGAACTTACTCAAGATATTGACTTGATCATTGGTGGACATACCCATACATTTTTAGACAAACCTTCGGTGGTAAAAAACAAACTAGGAAAAGATGTATTAGTAAATCAAGTGGGATGTTACGGAATCAATTTAGGTAGAATTGATTTTTATGTAGACAATGACAAAACAAAAGCTTTTGAAGGAAAGTCTATCATAGTTTAGCTTTACTTTTAATTTCAAAAATGACTAACTATTGCACTCTATCTTTATGAATATTTTCTGTATCAATTACAAATCTGTAAAATGCATAATAACTACTTACATATAACACCATTCCTAACGGTCTAAAAAAAGTGGGTGGAAAAGTTGACAAAAAACATTTTTCAATAAAAACTGTGAAATACAATGCCGTAAAGAGGAGTCCATAAATATACAACCAAGGTGAATCGTTGTTATCATTCATAAAATAATTTGATATTACCAGCCCTGCCATAATTGATATTACAATGTTTTGAATCACTATTCCATAAAAACTTGATGTATTAATTTCATCTGCAATAGAAAGTAGGTAAGAAAAAATAAATAAAGTGGGGATAATTGCTATTACCACTGGGATAAAATCTTTCACTTTATTTATTTTTATAATATAACTTATAAGTAAAGACCTGTGTATAATATAACCCGCTAGCGCTGCAAGGGAAAAATAAGATGAATTAGGTATTAACAAAACACTCACAATAAATAAAAAAATACTAGCTAAAATAAAAAGTGTATTTCTAACTTTTGAAGTAATTAAATATAAGATTAAAATCAAAAGGGCTATAAAGGGTTTAAATGCAAAAAGTATCGGTTCAAAAGATGACAATTCTGCAATAACCTCAATTAATGCAAATACAAACATAAAAGCTATTAATGCCTTTTCGATCAAACTACTTTTAACATTATAAATTTTCATTTTATGGTTTTAAAAGGTTCAAAAATTCTTCTTCAGAAATAATAGAAACGTTTAACTTTGTGGCCTTATCTAGTTTTGCCGGCCCCATATTATCTCCTGCAACAACATAATCTGTTTTGGCAGATATGGAACTACCCACTTTCCCTCCATTATCTTCTATCGCTTTTTTTAATTCGTCTCTTGAGAATTTTTCAAAAACTCCTGAAACTACAAATATCTTTCCAGAGAAAATTGTGGTTGCATTTGGATTCACAGTTTGAATAATTTCAAATTGAACCCCAACAGTTTTTAACTTATCTATTATAGCAATATTGTTTTCATTTTCAAAAAACGAAACAACACTTTGTGCAATACGCTCCCCAATTTCATCTACTTGTATTAAATCCGATATTGTTGCAATTTGTAAAGCCTCTATGTTTTTATAATGAAGTGCTAGTTTTTTTGCTACAGTTTCTCCCACATATCGAATCCCTAGAGCGTACAAAACCCTTTCAAAAGGAATGTTTTTTGAATTCAATACACCATTCACTAGATTTTCTGCTGATTTTTGAGCCATTCGCTCCAAGGGTACAATTTGTTCCACCTTTAGATCATAAAGATCTGCATAATTTTGAACTAAATTATTATTGAAAAGTAGAGCAACCGTCTCACCTCCTAACCCCTCAATATCCATAGCTTTTCTGGAAATAAAATGCTGTATTCTACCAATAATTTGAGGAGGGCAACCATAAAAATTAGGACAATAATGATTAGCTTCACCTTCATTTTTTATTAATTCTGTTTTGCATTCTGGACATTCTGTAATATAAACCGTTGGTGTTGTATTTTCAGGTCTAAAACTCAAATCCACTGCAATTATTTTTGGAATAATTTCACCACCTTTTTCAACAAATACAGTATCTCCAATGCGTATGTCTAATTTTTCAATTTGATCGGCATTGTGTAGGGAAGCTCTTTTAACCACTGTTCCTGCCAGTTGTACGGGAGACAAATTTGCAACTGGAGTTATAGATCCTGTTCTACCCACTTGGTACGAAATGGAGTTTAATCGAGTAGAAACCTGCTCTGATTTGAATTTATACGCTATAGCCCAACGCGGAGATTTGGCTGTATACCCTAATTCTTCTTGAAAATAAAAAGAATTAACTTTCACAACAACGCCGTCCGTTTCATACGGTAAATCATGACGGTGCACATCCCAATACGCTATAAAATTAAAAACTTCTTCTAGATTATTTGCTAATTGAGCTTCTTTGGGGACTTTGAATCCCCAATCTCTTGCCACATTTAAACTATTAAATTGAGAATCGAAAGGCAAATCACTACCTATTATAAAATACAACAAACAATCTAAGGGACGTTTTGCAACGAGAGCGCTATCTTGCAATTTTAAACTTCCCGAGGCAGTATTTCTAGGGTTTGAATATGGAGTTTCTCCAATTTCAATCAAATCTTGGTTCATTTTTTCAAAACCAGCAAATGGTAAAATTATTTCTCCCCGAATGTCAAATTTTGAAGGATAATTACCTTTTAGTTGCAAAGGAATCGTTTTTATCGTTTTAATATTTTGTGTTACATCATCCCCTTGAAATCCATCACCACGAGTAACCGCTTTTTGTAATTTTCCATTTTCATACGTAATACTTATCGAAGCACCGTCATATTTTAACTCACAAGTATAAGAAATAGGTACATCGCCCAAAACTTTTTTTAATCGAGTTTCCCAATTGATAAGATCTTCTTTAGAATAGGAATTATCTAAAGAGTACATGCGATGTTCATGTACTACGGTTTGGAAATTTTTAGTTATTGTACCTCCTACTCTTTGTGTAGGCGAGTTTTTATCTTCAAATTCCGGATGCTTACTCTCAAGTTCTTGTAGCTGTTTTAATTTTAAGTCAAATTCATAGTCAGAAATAACAGGATTATCTAAAACATAATAATTGTAATTATGCTGATGCAACTCTTCTCTTAGTTGTTGAATTGTATTTTGAATATTCATGGAAATAAAAATTGGCTATCTTAGTACGTGAAATAAGGTACTAAAATAACCAATTTAAAAGAATTAGCAATATATTTAAGAAGCTATAATTGTATTTATTTGCTGGTATAATTGACCGTCACTTAAAAAAGAACCTTGTTGTATCAATTCAAAAATTGAAGAATTGCGTTCTTCAGTAAATTCTTTTTTACCTACTTTCATTTCAATGGTATCTGTAAACATATTGTCGCTAAGCCATTGCAATCCCTCACGAGTTAAAAAATCGACATCTGGAACCAGAGATTTTAAAACAATAGATTGTACATGTGTATCAAAACAGTGAAAAAGAAAAATATGATTTTTAGAAAAATGTTCTAAATAAGTTGCTTTAGAAAGTACACCTTCCCAAATCAAATCTGAGAAAACATCCAATTCTTGTTCAGCCACT
The DNA here is from genome assembly GCF_007830355.1 of Flavobacterium tiangeerense. GTDB lineage: Bacteria > Bacteroidota > Bacteroidia > Flavobacteriales > Flavobacteriaceae > Flavobacterium > Flavobacterium tiangeerense. Next base: position 92,633 of record NZ_VLKO01000006.1, read on the forward strand.
TCTGGTTTTTCAGCTTTAATTTTATCCCACTCTGCTTTATCAATAGCTTGAGTGGCTAAAAAATTTGTAAATTCTTGCGTCAGTTCTTCAAACTGCTCTTTGGTCAATCGAGTATATTTCATTGTATAATTGTTAATCTAAAATTATAATTCAAAAATGCTTTTCGTGAATGCAAATTTAAAACTAAATCATAAAAAAGCCTTCTTTTTCAAGAAGGCTTTCTATTAATTTCTAAATAGATTAGAAAATATATCTAATTCCAAACTGTGCTTGCCATCTTGATAATAAACTTGCATCGTAATTGAACGTTTTAGTTTGTGTTCCATTAAAAGTATAAGTAGGAATTTTTGTAGTTTGATTAACAGTTACTCCTATTGGTTGAATACTAGTAGGAACTTGTACTAATCCCCAATCAGAATTTAATAAATTTCCAACATTTAAGATATCAATACTAAACTGTATTGTATTTGTTTTATCTGAAGTAGAAGATGGTTTAAAATTATAATCTTGAATTAATTTCATATCCCATTTTCCTCTCCATGGTGCTAATGCGCCATAACGCTCAGCATATTGACCTCTTCTTTCACTTAAATATTTATCTTGATTGATGAAAGCATCAAATGCTGCACCTTGTCCCGCTCCACTAAATGTCATAGCTCCAATTTCAGCCGTCGTAGGCACATAAATTAAATCATTATTAACAGATCCGTCATTGTTAATATCACCTCCATAGATATAATTAAAACGACCACCCTGTGCATATTCGAAAAATGTTGAAACAGTAGTTGCCCACTTGTCATTCGAACCGTATTTCCATTTCTTAGATGCAACACCAATAAAACGGTGCGTATCTCCGTATTTTGAATTAGACAAAACGGCATCATTTACATTACCCAAAGCTGGATTAAATGCAAATGCATCACCCGTGATTTCAGCTTCAATAGAGTTTACATCTTTAGCTATTAAATAATTATAAGCTAAACTGGCAAATAAACCGTTATCAAAGTTTTTTTGCAACTTAAATGATGTGTTTAAAACATATCCTTTATTAGAATTAGTCATTACATAAGCGTTATTAGCGCCTTTGTCTGTAGCATTGTAAATTACTCTTTTATCAACACCCGCAAGAATTCCAGATGGAGTTCTTAAACCCCAGTTTTGCACATGAACACCGTTGATATCTTTGTTGTAAGACATATCAAAAGTTGCAATATAATTGTTTTTGAAACGGTGATCTAAACCTAAACTTGATCTCCATACTTGAGGCCACTTAAAGTTTTTATCCATAATTTGAAAGAAACCATCATCAGCACCACTCACTTGATTTCCTAACCATACAAATGGAAGTTTTCCAGTAAATACACCAGATCCACCACGTATTTGAGTTGTTTTATCTCCTTTAACATCCCAATTGAAACCCATTCTTGGTGACCAAAGTAATTTATCTGTTGGTAATGTAGTCGAAATTAATGTTTCATTAGCCTTCGTTTTAGGATTGTAATACAAGACACTGTTATTTCTTGTAGCTCCGTTTTGAGTATCAATATATTTTTGAATCAAATCAGAAGTATCAAAATACAACGGTTTGTCAACTCTTAATCCTAATGAAAGTTTGAAATTATCGGTAATATTCCAATCATCTTGAGCATATAATGCAGCTTGACCTACATTAAGCTCAGCCAATTTCCATCCATTATCTGAACCTACTTTAAAGTTGTTCTTAGCTGCATCAGTAGTTTGTGCATACAATAAATTTTGAGCAATAATACTTGTTGCAAATGGTTTAGCAGCATCATTCAAAAAGTCTTGAACACTAAAGTATGGAGAGAAAAAAGTTCCAGCATATCCATTTGGATTACCAAAATTGTCATATCCTGCCAAATTAAATGAATTTTCAAATTGATATTTCTCAAAAGAAGCACCAAAAGTAAAAGCATGCTTACCTGCTGTATAACTTAAATTGTTTGTGATTTGAAGCACTTTTTGGTCTAGAGTATTGTTGATCGAAAAAGGTTCGTGACCAGCAATAATGTAATTTGAACCATTACTCTGAATATTAATTACTGGAGCTGGCTCAGAAAAAGGATCTCTAAAATCATTAAAATGAGTATAACCCGCTTGTAATTTATTAGAAACAGTTTCGCTTATTTTGGAGTTTAACTCAACTAAAAAAGATCTTAATTCATTGTTAATTTGATATCCAGATTTTTCGAATTGTAGTGTATTTGCATCTGGACCTCTAAATCCTAAAGCAGATGGATGAGCAGGTTTGTCTTTTGCAGCATTCAAAAAGTTGTAAATAACAGCCAATTTATTGTTGTCATTAATGTTCCAATCTAATTTTATAATCCCTTTATTAGAATTCGTATTGTGTTTAAATCCTTGGTAAGCACCTGTGTTGTAACCCAATCTTCCTAAAGCAGCTGATACTGCAACCAAATCAGATTCTAAAACTCTTGATTCATTTACACCTGTAACACCATCACCATTATTAGCAACAAAATTTGATCCTAAGTCACTACGCTTATCAATTTCATAATTGGCAAAGAAAAATAACTTGTCTTTTACTATTGGACCTCCAAAGCTAAATCCAGCTTGTGTTTGCTCCAACGAAGGTACAAAAATCTCTTGTCCTTTTATTTTACTTCCTGTTAGATCTTGATTTCTAAAGAAAGCATAAGCAGTACCATGAAATTCATTGGTACCTGATTTAGTAACTGCATTTACAGATGCACCTGTAAAACCAGATAAGGTAACATCATAAGGCGCTGTAGCAACCTGAATTTGTTCTATTGCATCCAACGAAATAGGTTGAGAACCCGTTTGCCCACCTGGAGTTGCAGCATCTAATCCAAAAGGATTATTAAAAACGGCTCCGTTCAAAGAATAACTGTTGTATTGATCGTTACGTCCTCCAAAAGAACCTCCACTTGCAGATGGCTCTAAACGAGTAAAATCATCCGCTGACCTTGAGATTGACGGCAACGAAGTTAATTCTTTTCTACCAATGGTAGTTTCGGCACCTGTTCTTCCATTACCAAATACTTTGTTTTTAGAACCTGTAACTTTTACCTCGCTAAGTTGTTGACTCACGTCGCTTAGTTGCGCATCTAAAATTAATGCTTTACCTAACTCTAAAAATACTTCATTGTACACTTGAGATTCATAACCTACAAAGGAAATAGTAATTTTATAAGGTCCACCAATACGCATGTTAAGCATATTGTACCTACCGTCTACATTCGAAACTCCAGAATATTTAGATCCTGTAGGAGTATGAATAGCTAAAATAGTTGCAGCTGGAAGTGTTTCACCTGCTGAACTTTTTACAATTCCTTTAATACTTGATGTTGTAGTTTGTCCTAACAAGGTAACAGAACTACAAAAAATCAGAAGTAATGTAATTAATTTTTTCATTTGCTTAATTGTGTGTTATTTGTGGCGCAAAATTAAGCAAAAAAAAATCACTCCGAAGAGTGATTTTAATAAATTATTAACAAAAAGTTAATGATTTTTTATTTTTCTGCAACAATCTCATAGTCTAATTCAACTATAACATCTCTGTGTAAACGAACACTTGCATTATATTTACCAGTACGTTTTACGATACCGCTAGTGATAAATTTTCTGTCAATTGTTTGACCACCTTTAGCTAATGCTTCAGCAATGTCAATATTAGTGATAGAACCAAATAATTTTTCACCACCTGCTTTAGCAAATATTTTAATTTCAATAGCTTTTAAAGCTTCACCTAAAGCTTTTGCATCAGCAACTACTTTAGCTTCTTTGTGAGCTCTTTGCTTTAAGTTTTCAGCTAATACTTTCTTTGCAGATGAAGTAGCTAATTGAGCAAATCCTTGTGGAATTAAAAAATTACGACCATAACCGTTTTTTACAGTTACTACATCATCTTTAAATCCTAAATTTTGAACATCTTGTTTTAAAATAAGTTCCATGTTGTTGTCCTTTATTATAGAAGTTAGGTTTCATGATTAGAAAACCAACAACTGAGTTTTAATATTATTTAAGTAAATCCGCCACGTAAGGCATCAAAGCAATGTGACGTGCTCTTTTCACAGCAACTGAAACTTTTCTTTGGTATTTTAATGAAGTTCCTGTTAAACGACGTGGTAAAATTTTACCTTGCTCATTAACGAATTTCAATAAGAAATCAGCATCTTTGTAATCAATATACTTGATACCTGATTTTTTGAAACGACAATACTTTTTAGTTTTGTTTGTTTCTATGTTCAAAGGCGTTAAATATCTTATATCTCCGTCTTTTTTTCCTGAAGCCGATTGTTGTAATGTTGCCATAATAATTAAGCTTTTGTAGATTTTAATTTAGTTCTTCTTCTCTCAGCCCATGAAATAGCATGTTTATCAAGACTTACAGTCAAGAAACGCATTACTCTTTCGTCACGTCTAAATTCAGTTTCAAAAGCGATAAGAACCTCACCAGCTACTTTGAACTCGAATAAATGGTAAAAACCACTTTTCTTGTTTTGAATTTCGTAAGCCATTTTTTTAAGACCCCAGTCTTCTTTAGACACCATTTCAGCACCTCTACTAGTAAGAAAATCTTCAAATTTGCTTACTGTTTCCTTTACCTGAACTTCAGATAAAACGGGATTTAAAATGAAAACAGTTTCATAATGATTCATAAAAATATATTTATTGTTAATTTGGGTGCAAAAGTAATAAAAAATTTAAATAAAAAAATATTTTTGTTGTTTTTATCGACGTAAAGTAAAAAAATCCGATTAATTGAAACAACTTAAATTAAAAGTAGTATATTTACGCAATCTAATAAATAAAACTTTATTATGAAATTAAACTGTGTAGTAGTCGATGATAGTTCTATACAAAGAATGATCATCGCAAAGTTAGTAAATAACCATCAAAATCTTAATCTTCTTGGAGATTTCTCTAATGCTATTGAGGCTAAAAATTATATGTCTATTCATGATGTTGATCTTATATTTTTAGACATTGAAATGCCTGTAATAAGTGGTTTTGATTTTTTAGATGGTTTAAAAACGAAACCACAAATCGTTTTCATTACATCAAAAGCAGAGTATGCCATGAAAGCATTTGATTATGATGCTACGGATTATCTTCAAAAACCAATTGCAATAGACCGTTTTAATGCAGCAGTTAAAAGAGCAATTGACAATTACCAATTAAAGAAAGAAAACAAGGAAGAAGAAGGAGAACATATATTCATAAAAAGTAATCTAAAAAAACTTAAAATTTTTACTTCTAAGATTAAATGGATCGAAGCCTTTGGAGATTATGTAAAAGTAGTTACAGAAGACGACAGTAATTTAGTTCTCTCTACTATGAAAGCTTTTGAAAACGATTTACCCAAAGATAAATTTGTTCGCGTACATAAATCATATATTATCAATATAGACAAAGTAGAACGATTTAACAGCAAGTTTGCTGAAATAGGATCAACTAAAATTCCATTAAGTCGTCATAAAAAAGAGGATTTAGTAAAAGCTTTATCTTTTACCTAAATCATTATACTATTAATAGTAGTCAACATTTAAAATTACTTTAATCGCTCTAAATTGCGCAACAGCCTCAAAACTATTCATTATTTTATGGATAGTTTTTTTTGTGTTTACTAGAGATGTAGTATTCGGAATTTTAATAAGTATCGTACGTATATATTCATTCCTAATTCTACTTATTGCAGGTTCCTCTGGCCCTAATACTGGCATATTCAAATTTTGACTTAATACCTGATACAACCAAGCTGAACCTTCGTTAACTTTGTCATAATTACGCTGTTTAAGTGTTATCTTGATTAACTTAAAATAAGGCGGGTATTTATAAATTTGACGGTCATACAGTTGTTCCTGATACATTCCGTTGTAATCATTATGAGTTACCTGTTGTATTGTATTGTGATTGGGATTATAGGTTTGAATAATTACTTTACCTTGTTTTACAGATCGTCCTGCACGTCCTGAAACTTGAGTCATCATCTGGAAACTTCTTTCAAATGCCCTAAAATCTGGATGAAATAACATATTATCAGCGTTCAAAATCCCAACTAAAGTAACATTATCAAAATCCAACCCTTTGGCAAGCATTTGAGTACCAACTAAAATATCGATTTCTCTATTTTTAAAACTATCGATAATTTTTTCAAAACCAAATTTCCCTCTTGTAGTATCTTGATCCATCCTACCTATTTTTGAATTTGGAAACAAAACAGCTAATTCTTGTTCTATTTGTTCCGTTCCAAACCCTTTAGTAATCAAATCCAAGCTTGAACAAGCATGACAATTTGTAGGCTTAGCCATACTATAGCCACAGTAATGACAGCGCAATTGATTCTTATTCTTATGAAATGTCAAACTTACATCACACTGCTGGCAATGAGGCACATGCCCACACGTAATGCACTCCATTACAGGAGAATACCCTCTCCTATTTTGAAACAAAATAACTTGCTCGCCTAAAACTAGCGCATCCGTAATAGATTGAATAAGATCATCACTAAAATGGCCGTTCATTTTCTTTCTGAAATACTTATCTTTTAAATCAACTAATTCTATTTGTGGCATCATCACATTTCCATGACGCTGGCTAAGTTTTACCAGTCCAAATTTACCTGATTTAGCATTGTAATACGTCTCTATACTTGGAGTAGCAGATCCTAATAAAACCTTAGCTTTATGGGCTTGAGCCAAAACTATTGCTGCATCACGTGCGTGATAACGTGGCGCAGGATCAACTTGTTTGAAAGTTTGTTCATGTTCTTCATCAACAATTAGTAATCCTAAATTTTGAAAAGGTAAAAACAAAGCCGATCTGGCTCCTATTATTACCTGTGCTTTATCAGATTTTTGTAAAACTTGATTCCAAACCTCAATACGTTCATTATTATTATACTTTGAATGAAAAACAGCTACTTTATCACCAAAATAAGCTCTCAACCTGCCCACTAACTGCGTAGTCAAGGCTATCTCTGGAAGTAGATACAAAATTTGATTTCCTGATTTAAGGTATTCTTCTATGAGCTTTATGTAAATTTCAGTTTTTCCGCTAGAAGTTACTCCATGCAACAAACAAACCTCCTTAGTAGAAAAATCATCTTTAATTTCACTTAATGCAAGCTGCTGATACGTATTTAATTCAAGCAAATCCTCAGTCAATTTACCTTCAAAAAGCACTCTGTCTTGTTGTAAATAATAATCTTCAAAAATCTCTTTCTCAATTAATGCCTTTACAATTACAGAAGACGAATGGCTTACTTCAATTATTTTTTTTACAGTAATAGGTTTCTTTTCAGTTGCACTTATTTGAAAATAAGACATCACAACATCTCTTTGCTTTGCAGCATTTTTTAAAGTTTCTAACAATTCATTCAATCCCTGATTCGAATCAAATTTAGGATGCAATCGAACATAGCGAACCAACTTAGGCTTATAATTTTCTTGAACTTCTTCATGAAGAACTAGAATATTTTTATCAACTAATTTTTGAATAACAGGAAAGATATTTTTTTTATTCAAGATGGAAATTATATCCTGAATTTTTAATGAATTTTGTTGCTGAAGTGCTTCGTAAACAAGAAACTCATCATCTGATAATTGATTAGGATCAACAAAAGAATTACTTTTTTGCGAGATAACTGTTTCACTCTCTAGAAGCAAAGCGCTTGGCAATGCTCCTCTGTATACATCCCCAATAGCACACATATAGTAGGATGAGATCCATTGCCAATGCTGAATTTGAATTTCAGTTACTATAGGAGCTTCATCAAGAATTTGGTTTATGTCTTTAGCGTCGTATAGCGAAGGTTGATTTTGATGAATTTCTATAACAAGTGCCGTGTAAACTTTACTTTTCCCAAACGGAACAGCAACTCGCATTCCCTTTTTTAAAAAACGGAATTCAACTTCAGTTACAGCGTATGTAAAGGTTTTAGCTAAGGAAAGTGGTAAGATTACTTCAACAAAATACATCAATTTTACAATTAAGAGTTATGAGTTTGAGTTATGTAATATGGTAAACTCATAACTCTTATTGTTTTTATTATCTAACTCTATTCCAGGTTTGTGTTCTTCCAAACAAAGATACGCCAATGTAACCGCGAACATTTAGTTTGTCATTCCCTTCAAGAGCAATAAAACATTTATACTGCTTACCTGTAACCGGATCCAAGATTTTTCCTGAATTGTATTCTTTACCATCTTTTTTAAGACCTTTGATGATAACTAAACCCATAATAGATTTATTTTTCTCTTCTCCTGTACATGCTGTACAAACACTTTTCTTCTTTTCTACATCAATAATATCAATGATTTTACCATAAATCATCCCTGATCGTTCGTAAATTTCTACAATAGATTTGGCTTTGCCGGTTTCATCATCAATAGTTTTCCATTTTCCTAAAACCGATTGATTTTGACCATAAAAACACACGGAAAAAAATAATGCAATAATTGTAATCGTATTTTTCATTTTCTTGATTTTTGTACCTCTTACAAGGCAACGCTGTCCAAAACAGCTTTTATAATTAAACACTTACTCACTCTTTAATTTCAACTTATTGATGGTTGCATTCAACTCAAATCCCAAAAGCAAAATCATGCAATTGATCCAAATATAAAACATCAATATTAATAAGGTCCCTATTGAACCGTACAATTCATTGTATTTTGAAAACTTTACAACCCAAATACCAAATAGATACGAGTCTAAAATGATCAAAATTGTAGTAAAAACAGAACCAATTGAGATGAAAGCCCTATTTTTATCATGTTTTGTTCCAAATTTAAACAAAATGGAAGTAGTCATTAAAATCATCAAAATAACGAAGGCATACCTTCCTAGAACTATCAATTGAATTTGATCACTAAAAACTGTCTTCTGCAAAAGCACTTCAAATACAACGATAGTTGCAACCGTTACGATTAACAAAAAAGACAACAACATTGACATTCCCAAAGCAACAATATATTGTCTAATAAAACCTCTTTTTACCAGTACATGCCTAGAAGTTTCAAAACCTCCTAAAATTCCATTTAATCCATTTGCCATTAAAAAAATAGACAAAATAAATCCAGATGACAATAAACCTGAGTCACTGTTATTCAAAATATCACTTATTATTTTATAAATGGCATCATACGTATTTGGCGGAACTCCATCTTTTACAAATAGCAAAAAATCTTCTTGAAAACCATCAATAGGTATGAACGGAATAAGATTTAATATAAACAACGCAAAAGGAAACAAAGCCATAAAAAAACTAAATGCAACAGCACTAGCATGATAGGTTACCGCACTTTCAATAATCCCTATAACGTACAGTTCAATTAAATAATAAAGAGACAAGCCTTGTAGCCATGGTAGTTTTATTTTTTTTAAACCAATAACTACATTCCTTATAAGAGGAATTTCAAGTAATCTGTCTTCCGTTTTTTTACTCATATTGCTTTTAAACTCAAATCCATGTTATAAACTGAATGTGTTAAAGCCCCTGATGAAATATAATTTACGCCACACTCTGCATAATTACGAATCGTTTCTTCATTAATATTGCCCGATGATTCTGTTAAACACTTAGATCCAATTAAAGCTACTGCTTTTTTTGTATCCTCAAAATTAAAATTATCAATCAATATTCTGTAGACTCCATCGTTTTCCAAAATTTCTTTAATTTCTTCTAAATTTCGAGCTTCTACTATAATTTTTAAATCTAGATCATTAGCCGCTAGAAATACTTTAGTCTTGGCTATAGCCAAAGAAATGCCACCAGCAAAATCATTGTGATTATCCTTAAGCATTATCATATCATACAACGCAAAGCGATGATTTTCTCCTCCTCCAATTTTTACGGCCCATTTTTCACAAGCTCTAAATCCTGGTGTTGTCTTTCTAGTATCTAGAATTTTTGTATTTGTACCTTCAAGCAAAGCAGCAAACTTCTTAGTTTTTGTTGCTATAGCTGACATGCGTTGCATGGCATTCAAAACAACGCGTTCTGATTTTAAAATGGATTGAGAACTACCCGATACATGAAACACAACATCTCCTTTAACTACAGCAGCACCATCTTCAATAAAGGTTTCAACAATCAAACGAGGATCAACATATTGAAAAACCATTTTTGCAAATGCTACTCCTGCAATGATACCATTTTCTTTTACTAATAATTTAGCTTTACCGCTAGCCGTCTCAGGAATACAAGCTAAAGAGCTGTAATCACCAGGCCCAACATCTTCTCTTATGGAATTTTCGATAAGTAATTGTAACTCTTCTTGAAATTTTTCTTCGCTAATCATAGTAAAAAATTTAACTGCTAAAGTAAGATATTATTTCTCTAAAATAAAACATCTCAAGCGCCTTATTTTAAAAACTGTTGCTTAAAAGTGTAACCAATTGATATTTTGACTAATCCCCTTTTTCAATACGAATCAAATAAAAAAATGCAACCATCAATAAACTTGAAACTATTCATCAACAAGATTTGAAATTTAAGAAAGCCTCCTTGTAAAACTTTGTGAATTTTGTATCTTTGAAAAGAATTTTTTGAACCTATCATGAAAAAAATATACGCTTTAGCACTCCTATCTAGCTTGTTAATTGTTTCTTGTAAAAAAGAAGCCGAAACGACTACTAGTCTAAAAAAGAATGTAGTCCCATTTACTGAAGTGGGAAATCAAATGAAAAATGAAGCCGCAATTGCAAATCAGCCTCAACAAAAAGTATTAACAAACTCAGTGCCAAATACTGCTCCTGTACAAAAAGGTATGAATCCTGCGCACGGACAACCAGGTCATCGATGTGATATTCCTGTAGGTGCACCTTTAAAAAGCACTCCTGCTCCTAGCACTCCAACACCTAGACCACAAACTGTAACTGCACCTGTAAACACAGTTACAACTGTTACAAAACCTGCAGAAAACACTGTTACTCCCGAAGGAATGAACCCTCCTCATGGTCAAGAAAACCATAGATGTGATATTGCTGTAGGAGCTCCATTACCTAAACAATAGTTGTTAGTACTTTAATTATTTATACACTTGTAGATGAAACCATTACTGCTATTTCATTTTGATCATAGTTGTGACTTGTCACAATGGAGAATTGTAAATGACTCTGTGATGGGTGGTATATCTAGTAGTTTCATTATCTGTAATACCGATGGGAAAGGCCTCTTTACTGGAACTGTTTCATTAGAAAATAACGGTGGTTTTTGTGCTGTAAAATACACTTTTGATTCGTTATCATTGCAAGATGCAAAGTCATTTTCTGTGAGATTGAAAGGTGATGGAAAAGCATACCAATTTCGGGTTAAAAATAAAATAAGCGAAGCTCATTCTTATGTTTTTGCATTTGAAACCACAACAGATAGGCAAACTATAAATATTCCCATCAGTGAATTGAAACCAGCGTTTAGAGGTCAAAAACTGAACTTACCTGCATATGATGGAAAACAACTTCAAGAAATTACTTTCTTAATTGGCAATAAAAAAAACGAGACTTTTGAGTTAGCAATAGAAAGTATTACTATCATATAGATATTACAATCGCCAAGAAAAAAACTTAATTTTTCTGTGTGAATTATAAAAAATCAGATGAATATCAAACTAATAGCCATTGGCAAAACAGACAATAAAGAATTGCAATCTTTAATCAATGATTACACCAAACGATTGTCCTTTTACATCAAATTTGATTTAGAAATTATTCCTGACATCAAAAATGTAAAGAATTTATCTGAAAGTCAGCAAAAGGAGAAAGAAGGCGAATTGATTTTAGCAAAAATAAATCCTACTGATCAACTTATTTTGCTAGATGAAAATGGGAAAAATTTTTCGAGTGTACGTTTTTCAGAAGAACTACAAAAGAAAATGAATTCAGGTGTAAAAACTCTAGTTTTTGTTATTGGCGGTCCTTATGGATTTTCAGATACTGTTTATGCTAAAGCACAAGGAAAAATATCATTGTCTTTAATGACTTTCTCCCATCAAATGGTTCGGTTGTTTTTTATCGAGCAATTGTATCGCGGCTTCACGATTTTAAGAAACGAACCGTATCATCATCAATAACTAGCTTAATAAATAAATTCTTGATTGGTTTTAGAGTTTAATTTTGAACTTTCAAGTTGAATTTTATTTTGCAAATAATTACCAAATGTCATGTTTTTATCAAAACAAAAAAAGTAGTGGCTGGGTTTATTATTTGATATTTTTTCTAAATAAGATTTCAGCTCTTCTTGCTTAACCAAGATACCATCAACTAAAATTTGATTGTTTGCTTTAAAAGTTACAGCAACTCTAGCATTTGGTTTTTCCGTTTTATAATACACATTGGTAAAAGGAATAAAAGCTAGATTTTTACCGATCGTATCTGCATAGGAATAGTAATTTTCGGCCTTTTCATTCTTGTGTGCTTTATCTTCTCGCTTTTTTTGCTGCAATTTTATTATTTCTGGGATTACGAGTCGTAGCGGCAAGCGTTTATCCACATTTACAATCCAATTGGTCGAAATAATACTGTTTTTCCTATTCACTACCGCAAGTGTATCCTTACCCTTGGTACTAAAAAAAATATAAATGGGTGATAAATCCTTTACCTCCTTAACAATTGTCAAATTAGACTTTGGTAACAAAACCTGCTCTTGTTTTCCGCATGAAACCAACACAAATAGTGTAATAACTATAAAATATTTCATCTTTTAAGAATTAAGTTTGTTGTACAAAGTCACACATTCCATAGCTTCTTTAACATCGTGTACGCGTAGAATTTTGGCACCCTTGGTCAATGCCAAAGTATTCATAACGGTTGTACCGTTGAGCGCGTCATGCGCCGTAGTATTTAGTGTTTTGTAAATCATTGATTTTCTGGAAACCCCTACTAAAAGAGGTACATTTAAACTAGAAAACAATTCTAACTTACTAAAAACATCAAAGTTTTGAGCAGTAGTCTTGGCAAAGCCAAAGCCTGGATCTACAATTATATCATTGATTCCTAAAGCTCTAGCTTGCGCTATTTTTTCAGAAAAATAAAATATCATTTCTTTTACAATATCGTCATAGTCCGTGAGTGTTTGCATAGTTTGAGGATTTCCCCGCATGTGCATCATTATGTAAGGAACGTTATATTTAGCAATGATTTGGAACATTTTAGAATCTAAATTCCCTGCGGCAATATCATTTATTAGAGCTGCTCCACTCTCAATTGTGGCTCGAGCAACTTCGCTTCTAAAAGTGTCAATAGAAAGAATTGTATCTGGAAAATGTTTTAGAACCAAATCTACAACAGGCACAATTCTAGAAATCTCTTCGTTTTCCGAAACAAATTCAGCATTTGGCTTACTAGAATACGCCCCAATATCTATAAAAGTTGCGCCGTCAATTCGCATTTTCTCAACTTGAGAAAGAATATCCGATTCATTTTTATATTTTCCACCATCAAAAAAAGAATTAGGTGTTACATTTAAAACTCCCATTACTTTGGGCGTTGACAAGTCAATAAGTAATCCTTTGCAATTAATAGTCATTTTGTGTTTTTCAGTGTTCGTTTGTAGGTAAAAGTTCAAATGCCAACATCATTTACATTCAAGCATGATAATCAAAGTATGGTTAAGCGTTTTTGTACTTTGTACTTCAATCTTAATTCTTTACTTTTGAAAAAATTTGAATACAAATATACATCAATAATGAAGAATACTTCAAAAGAATATGACGGGGTTATAACCATCTGTAGAACCCTATTTGTTAACAAAATGAAAGATTACGGTTGTGCTTGGCGCATACTTAGACTTCCTTCATTGACAGATCAAATTTACATCAAAGCCCAAAGAACTAGAGGTTTACAAGAAAATGAAGTTCGTAAAATTGATGAAGATGAAACAGGTGAATTCATAGGAATTATAAACTACTCCATCATGGCTTTGATTCAACTGGAACTTGGAGTGGTAGAACAACCCGATTTAGAAGTGACACACGCTACTCAATTATACGATGCTAAAATTGAATTGACTAAAAAACTCATGGAGGATAAAAATCATGATTACGGAGAGGCATGGCGTGAAATGCGCGTAAGTTCTCTTACTGATTTGATTTTACAAAAATTACTTCGCGTGAAGCAAATTGAAGACAATAAAGGAAAAACATTAGTCTCTGAAGGCATTGACGCTAATTATCAGGACATGATAAATTATGCTGTTTTTGCATTAATTTTAATGGGTTTTGGAAATAAATAAGAACTACTAAGTACTCAATATGAAAAATATAATAACTCAATTTTCAAGAATTTTTGTTGGAATCCTATTCATTATTTCAGGATTGATAAAACTCAACGATCCGATAGGCTTTTCATACAAACTAGCGGAATATTTTAGCGAACCCGTTTTTAATATGCCTATTTTTATACCGCTTTCATTATCACTTGCCTTATTCCTTGTGATTCTAGAGGTGGTTTTAGGGATCATGTTGCTCATTGGTTACAAATCTAAATTTACAATTTGGAGCTTACTTATACTCATTGTTTTGTTTACCTTTTTAACCTTTTACTCCGCTTATTTTAATGTGGTCAAAGATTGTGGTTGTTTTGGCGATGCTTTAAAACTAACACCTTGGCAATCCTTCACCAAAGACATTGTCTTATTGTTCTTTATACTTGTCTTGTTTTTCAACAAAAAACTAGTGAAACCATTATTTCCTAGAATTCTTCAAAACGCTATTTTTATATTGAGCATCTTAGCTTGTTGCTTTTTGGGGTATTGGGTATTAAATCATTTACCAGTAATTGATTTCAGACCATACAAAGTAGGGAACAATATTCAAAAAGGAATGCGAATTCCTGATGGTGCTCAAAAATCAGTTGTTGAAATGATTTTCATTTACAAAGTGGGTGGTATAGAAAAAGAATTTACCGAAAAAGATTTGATGTCAATTCCTGAGGGTGCTGTTTTTGTGGATCGTAAAGACAAAGTAATTTCTGAAGGGTACGTACCTCCTATTCATGATTTTACAATGGAAAAAGACGACACTGATTATAAGGATGAATTTCTTCAAGAACCAAAACTCATCATGATTACAGCGTATGACTTAGATTTAGCCGACGCAACTGGGATGCAAAAAGCAGAAAAGCTAAAACAAGAGGCTGTAGCCAAAGGATATAAAGTAATAGGTTTAACTGCCTCTGCTCCAGAAAAATTAGAGTCTGCTAAGAAAAAATTCAATTTTACATTTGACTTTTATTTTTGTGATGCCATTACGGTTAAAACCATTGAAAGAGCAAATCCAAGTATCATAATTCTAGATAAAGGAACTGTCATTCAAAAAGTTCATCATAATGATATTGATCAATTAAAATTATAATTCCATCCTATGTTTCAAGAAAAAAGTCTTAAAGTAAATACCCTTTAAGACTTTTTTGTTTTCGTAGCTTTTTGAAGAAATACTACATTATTATCAAGCATTTATAATCTTTACAACTTTAAATAGAGTTACTATCAATTTTAATTGTAATTTTATTCTTTATTAATAAAAAAACAAAAACATGAGTAAAGGAGTAGTTAAATTCTTCAATGAAGCTAAAGGTTTCGGATTCATTACAGAAGAAGGTTCAGGAACAGATCATTTTGTACATATTTCTGGTATAGTAGATCAAATTCGCGAAGGTGATACAGTAGAATTTGAATTAGAAAATGGAAAAAAGGGATTAATTGCAGTCCAAGTTGTAGTAATCTAACATTAGGTACACTAAAAAATTAAAGCTCGTTGGTTTTTCCATCGAGTTTTTTTTTGCTTCAAGCTCTCATTCTGAAATAGCGATACATCAAAATAATTGTACGATCTTAAACTATATCGATATTGTAGTATTAATTTCGAAAAATGACATCAAATTCTATTTTTAGGACTAGAGCTTTCAAATTCTTTGATTAACTTTGTTTAAAACAAATATAAAAATGAAAAAAATAATAGCTTTATTAGTAGTATTTGCAACCTTTTCTTGCACTACAAATGCTCAAAAAACTGAATTCACAAAGAAAGCATTGACAGAAACATTGTTAGCAACTAATGGCAGTCAAGTAGCATTCAAAAACATTCTAAAAAAACACAAAGGAAAAACACTTGTTATAGAAGTATGGGCTTCATGGTGTGGTGACTGTGTAAAAGCAATGCCGAAATTAAAAGAGCTTCAAGCAAGTAATCCAGATGTGAGCTATTTATTTATATCAATGGATAAAACTGCAGATAAATGGAAAGAAGGAATTGAAAAACACCAACTTAAAGGGGATCACTATATGGCTAATGACCAAATGAAAGGTGTATTTGCTAAAGAAGTTGATGTTGACTGGATTCCGAGATACATTATAGTGGACAAAAATGGAAAAATTGTTTTGTACCGAGCTATAGAGACAGATTTTGAAAAAATAAATGAAACTTTAAAAAGTTTAAAAAAATAACAATCAAAATGCTTTTAGCATTATAAATTTATAAGAAAACCGAACCATGAGAAAAAAAATTGTAGCTGGAAATTGGAAAATGCATAAAAATGCAGAACAAACTGAGGATTTATTGAACGAGTTAATTGCAAAGTTACCAACTGAAACAAATGCACATGTTATGGTTGCACCTACATTTGTTAACCTAGCATCAGCAGTGGATCACTTAGAGTTTACCAATATTGAAGTTGCAGCTCAAAATCTTCATGCAGCAGAGGGCGGTGCATTTACTGGAGAAATTTCGGCAGATATGTTGAAAAGTGTAGGTGTTACAAATGTCATCTTGGGTCATTCAGAAAGAAGAGCTATGTTTCATGAAACTGACGCTGTAATTGCTGCAAAAGTGGATACTGCATTAAGACACGAAATGACTGTTTTATTCTGCTTTGGCGAAGAATTAAAAGACAGACAAACTGGAAACTATTTCAATATAGTAGAAAATCAATTGCGTGATGGATTGTTTCACATTGAAGCAAAAAATTGGGACAAAATTGTTTTGGCTTATGAACCCGTTTGGGCAATTGGAACTGGAGAAACAGCCTCTCCAGATCAAGCACAAGAAATGCATGAATTCATTAGAGAAACCGTGAGAAAATCTTTTGGAAATGATATTGCTGACAATGTATCTATACTTTACGGAGGTAGTGTAAAACCAGACAATGCTGTTGAAATATTCTCAAAGCCAGATGTTGATGGAGGATTAATAGGAGGAGCAGCATTAAAAGCTGATGATTTTGTTGCAATTGTAAATGCAATATAAATCCATATAATCTTAAACTAAAAGCGGTACATTCTAGATGTACCGCTTTTTTTATATCCCAATTTCTATTTGAAAGCGCAAAAACCAATTGTTTCTTTTGTCTCCGTTAAAATAATGAAGTGTATCAAAAGTGAGTTCACTTTGTACTTTAAAAGCATGTTCCCAAATATACTTGGTTACACCGATGCTGAATTGTTTGGAATTTGGAGCTAAACTTTTAATATCATCACCCACTTTTTGACTGGAGAAACGACTTATGAATTCATAATTTGATGGGAAATTATAACTCAATTGATAATCAAATCCTTCACCAACAAAAGCATAACTCACCTGAGAAATATCTAATGGATTGATAGTAATTGCATTTTTTGATGTTGAACGTGACATATAACTCGACATTGCAGCCCACCCATTGTACTTGAACATGGCGTCAATCAAAACTGATTTCATAGTTCTTTCTTGGAATAAATCATTTCCAAGTTGACCTTGTGTACGTTTTGCATTATTATTTTGCTGAAAAGCACCAGACAACATAAATTTAGGTTTTTGTTCACGAACAATATCTCCCTCAAAATAAGTCCCATCTCTTGAAAAAGCTCCAAACGGCAATAGCTCTACTTTTGTGGTTACTGCAATACCTGCATCAGCATTTCCGGTTATATTACGTCCTTCTCCAGTTGATAACGCTCCTTTTAAATTATAAGAAAAATCATTTTGAAATTCATTGATATTGTGCACCTGAAAACCAAAATCCCGATCAATTGTAAACTTAGAATTATTAATTGATCTGTCAGTAAGTTGCAATCCTCCTGAGGAATTTACACGTTGCCTATTGCCGGGAAGTTTTGTTTGACCAAAACTTAAATTCCAATTTTTGTTCGGTCTATAAAAAACAACTGCGTCCCTAATTATATTTAGATTTTCACCATCTTTGATTTCGCCTACATCACCCGGAGCAAATGAAAGTTGAATAGCATATAAAAACTTTGGCGAACCCACATACCCATCAAAACGTAATCTCAACCTGCGTATTTGACCGTCGTATCCTGCTGGTTCATCTTCATTATTTATGTAGGATACTCTGTTTTGTATTCTAAAACGAATATTCATTTGAAATAAACTATCAGGAGATGTAATTCCAATACCTTTTCCAAAACTATAATAAGGCAAAGCTGATAATTTTAAATCATTATCTGCTTTGTTTTGTTGTATTGAAACCTGAGCAAAAACAACTACTCCAATCATAAGGAATAGCAGTAAAATAAGTTTTTTCATTATAAAACACTGTTTGATGCACAAATGTAAAATAAATTTTAAATTACAAATGCCAATTAGTGCGTGATTCTTACCTTTGCAAAAAAACTATCATGTCAAACATATATATTGGATATCATTTTACAATAAGTCCAAAAGAAATCGGATCTGAAATATTAATAGCTGAATTAGGAGAAAAAGCATTTGAGAGCTTTACCGAAACTGAAAATGGAATTTCTGCTTTTGTTCAGAAGGATTTGTGGGACGAAATGATTTTGGATGACATTCAAATATTGCAATCTGAGGAGTTTATAATTGATTACACTTTTGAAGAAATTGAGCAAGTAAACTGGAATGAAGAATGGGAAAAAAACTTTGATCCTATTGATGTCGATGGAAAATGCCACGTTCGAGCGCCTTTTCATCCAAAAACCGATGCAGAATATGATATCATTATAGAACCGAAAATGAGTTTTGGAACGGGTCACCATGAAACTACACACATGATGATTCAGCATTTATTAGAAATAGATGTTACCGGAATGAAAACACTTGACATGGGTTGTGGTACTGCCATTCTTGCCATTCTTGCCGAAATGAAAGGAGCTCAACCGATTGATGCTATTGATATAGACAACTGGTGTTATCTTAACTCAATAGAAAATGCAGAACGCAATAATTGTACTCATATTACCGTTTATGAAGGTGAAGCTGCATTACTTGAAGGTAAAAATTACGATTTAATAATTGCAAATATCAACCGTAACATTTTACTTAATGACATGAGTGCGTATGTAAAGAGTTTAAACACAAACGGAACCTTGCTCCTAAGCGGCTTTTATGAAGAAGACATCCCTTTTATTGATGCTTCTTGTCAAGAAAACGGTTTGAAATATGTCAAAAAATTTCAAAGAAACAATTGGGTCTCTTTAAAATATGTAAATGAGTAGTATTATTTTTTTATTAATTACGAAAGTATAAAAACCTACAAAATGAGTATTAAAGAAAAAGTAAGAGAAAGAGTAAGTTTAAAAGAATTAATTAGTTTAGACAATGAAATAGTAGTTTACAACGATGATGTAAATACTTTTGAGCATGTAATTGAAACTTTAATCCGAGTTTGTAATCATACTCCCGAACAAGCAGAACAGTGTTCATTAATTGTACATTATAATGGGAAATGTACCGTAAAAACGGGCTCATACGATAAATTAAAACCACAATGTACTCAATTATTAGAAGCTGGATTAAATGCGGAGATAATTTAAGAATAATAAAATCTCCTTTTATAAAATAAAACACTGTGAATAATTCATAAACATTCTCTTTTATTCTATATTTGAATAAAAAAAAGTGTTTATATGGAAGAATATGGTAAAATTTTAGTTTTTGTAATGCCTGTCTTTTTGATATTGATTATCATCGAGAAAGTTTATGGGCATTACAAAGGGGAAGACACTTCACCTAACATGGATTCTGTTTCAAGCGTAAGTTCTGGAATGATTAACTCCTTAAAAGATGTTTTGGGGCTTAGCATAACCCTAGTTTCATACGATTGGATTGTATCTAAAATAGCTTTATTCAATCTTGAAGCTTCCATTTTAACCTATTTTATTGGATTTGTAGCTATTGATTTTTATGGCTATTGGAGCCATCGTTTGTCGCATCAAATTAATTTTCTGTGGAACAAACATGCCATTCACCACAGTAGTGAGGAATTCAATTTGGCTTGTGCTCTACGCCAACCTGTTTCCAGTTTCGTCAATTTGTTTACCTTTTTATTGATTCCTGCAGCACTTTTTGGAGTTCCCTCCAAAGTGATTGCAATTACCCTACCGATTCATTTATTTCTTCAATTTTGGTACCATACTAAACACATTAAAAAAATTGGTTTTCTAGAAAATATACTGGTTTCTCCCTCCCATCATAGGGTTCATCATGCTATCAACCCCGAATATATGGACAAAAACCATTCACAAATATTCATCATTTGGGATAAATTGTTTGGTACTTTTCAAGCGGAATTAGAAAGTGTTCCACCTGTTTTTGGAATCACACGACCAGCTAGAACATGGAATCCAATACGGATTAATTTTCAGCATCTATGGTTACTCATTACCGATGCTTGGCGCGCCGAAAACTGGAAAGATAAGTTTACCATTTGGTTTAAACCAACTGGCTGGCGTCCAGAAAATTTTGAAGAAAAATATCCCGTAACAAAAATTACTAATGTCTATGATTTTGAAAAATACGGTGTTCAACATTCTAAAAAACTGATGTACTGGTCCCTTTTTCAAGCTATTATGACGTTGTTATTGATTAGTTATATGTATAATTCTATCGCAATAATAGGTTTGCCAAATGTATTTATTTATGGAGCATTCATCTTCCTTACCGTTTACAGTTATACGGAACTTATGGACACGCATAAAGCTTCTGTGTTTTGGGAAGGTATCCGTTTTATATTTGGAATTGGACTGATTTTCTATTTTGGAGATTGGTTCGGTATGGATCAACTCTTTCCTTTTGCGAGTTATATTATCGGCGGTTACCTGGTATTATCCTTAGCCGTAACGGTATATTTTGTCAGCATAAACTTTGAAAAAGAAACAATGATTGTAGCTCAATCTTAAAACGAAACAATGAAAAGCACCATAATATTAAAAAGTTTCATTGGGTTTAGTCTAGTTTACCTTTTGATAATTCTTTTTGAAAAAGAAGAAATTGCCTGGTTTTTGAAACCGCTTTTATTGCCATTTCTAATTCTGGCTGTTTATATTAGTGAAAGATTTAGTACCAAAAATATTCTTTTAACAGCTTTAACTTTGTCGTGGATTGGTGATATAATTTTGATGTTTGCTGACAAAGGAGAATTGTATTTTATTGCAGGATTGATTGCCTTTTTACTTTCACACATTTCTTATATTATACTCTTTAGTAAACAATTAAGGATCTATATAAAGAAAAGTAAAATCATTTACTGGATAGGAGTTACAGCAATTGCCTTATATTTAATTGTAATGATGTTGATTTTGCTACCAAGTCTAGGAGACTTAAAAGCTCCTGTTTTTGTTTATGCACTAACAATTTCCATTATGTTGTTATTTGCTCTTAAAGGATTTTTAAACTGGCAAAAACCTGCCAGTATATATATTTTAATAGGCGCTATCATTTTTGTCGCTTCAGATAGTATTTTGGCCTTTGATAAATTCTATGCACCGTTAAAATGCAGTTCCTTCTTGATTATGGTAACTTATTTAATTGCACAATATTTAATTGTTACTGGCATTTTGAAACTAAACAAAAAAAAGTAGCATTTCCATAGGAAAATGCTACTTTGGTATTAGATATTTTTCAATTAATGAGGTAATTTATTTTTCAATAAACCATATAAAAAAGTTCCCAAAAGAGCCCCAAAAAGAACTATAAGAACGGTCCAAAAACCAGCACCAAGCAATATGAATATAGGCCCTGGACAAGAACCTACTAATGCCCAACCCAAACCAAAAAACAATCCGCCAATCCAGTAGCGAGCAGATCCTTTTTCTTTATCGGGAATTTCTATAGATTCTCCTTTGATGTCTTTGATATTATTTCTTTTTATGATTTGAATCCCAATAATTCCTGTCAATATAGCCACCGAAATAATTCCGTACATGTGAAAAGATTGAAACTGAAACATTTCATAAATTCTATACCAAGAAACAGCTTCGGATTTTGTTAAAACAATTCCGAAAATGAAACCAACCGCTAAAAATTTTATACTATTTTTCATTTATATATGAGAATTAATTTAGGATTAAAGGAAGTAAAAAATGAGCCATAATAAGACCCCCAATAAAAAAACCGATAACCGCTTTTAAAGAAGGTAGTTGTAAATTACTCAAGCCTGAAATTGCATGTCCTGAGGTACATCCACCAGCATAACGGGAACCAAAACCAATCAAAATACCACCAATAAGCAGTATACAAATACTTTTTGGGGATTCTAAAATAGCTGTTCCAAAAAGTGCATCCGGCATTAATTTTCCGTTTGGAGCTTCAATACCTAGTTGTGCTAATTGTGCTATTGTTTTAGGATTAATGTCCACATTTGAAGCATCACTCATGAAATGAACGGCGACAAATCCACCTAACATAGCTCCAAGAACGACTACTAAATTCCAGCGTTGTGCTTTCCAATCAAAATCAAAAAACGATACTCGCTTG
Organism: Flavobacterium tiangeerense; assembly: GCF_007830355.1. Taxonomy (GTDB): domain Bacteria; phylum Bacteroidota; class Bacteroidia; order Flavobacteriales; family Flavobacteriaceae; genus Flavobacterium; species Flavobacterium tiangeerense. Next base: position 115,345 of record NZ_VLKO01000006.1, read on the forward strand.
CCTAAACCTGCAATAGAACAAAGCGATCTTAAATTAGAAGACATTCCGAAAGACTTCCCAAAATAAATAAGTGCTAACATAATAAATCCTATCAGTAAACCAGAAACATACCAAGGCCATGTTTGAAAAACTATATCCATATTCTATTTATTTAATTTCTGCAAATATAATAAGCATTGATACACACTTGGAAATAAAAATTGGCTAAAGCTCAAACATAATAATTTACGACAACAAAAACCGTTATAATAAGGGTTCTGATTATATTTGTATTATCAAATCAAGATTAAACACAGAAAAATTTAAGCTATGAAAAATACACTAGTTATATTTATACTCTTCATTACTTTATCGGGGTGTACGAGTACAAAATCTACATTACAAAATACCGACGACAATGCTCCAGACTTACAACTCACACAGAAAAATACATTTATTATAACTGAATATAGCACGGATAAAAAATACGGTTACAATAAAGATTATCCTGTCAATATTTTTTTTAATAACACCAATAACGAAACTATTAATCAAGAGCGTTTTATAAATGCACTTGCAGGACCTAAAGGAGAAAAAATCACCTTTACCAAACTAGAAAGTTGTTGCCCTTTTCCTACTAAGCGAAGCGACATGGGTGCAGGTCTGCTTGATGTTTATGAATTAAAATGGAATGGCCAAAAAACACCTGTATTGCTATATCTAAATATCTATGAAAAAGGAGTCATCAAAGTTCCTGTAGGTCTTACTTTAAAAAAATGAAGAATTTCTATTAGGTTATTATCTCAAAATAAGTTGAAAAACAGAATTAGCATAGTAATTTATTATTAATAATACTTTTAAAAACTTTATGATTTCATCAATTTAAAATAAATCATAACTACATTTGCAAACTGAAAACACACACTATGAATATTCAAAATATCCCACAAATCAAACATACTGACAGCGGTAATTTCTTTTTACTTGCGGGTCCTTGCGCTATTGAAGGCGAGACAATGGCTTTACAAATTGCTGAAAAACTAGTTGGAATTACGAATGATTTAAAAATACCTTTTGTTTTTAAAGGATCTTTTAAAAAAGCAAATCGCTCTAGAATTGATAGCTTTTCTGGAATTGGAGATGAAAAAGCATTAAAAATACTGAGAAAAGTTTCTGAAACATTTAATGTACCAACTGTAACGGATATTCATACCAATGAAGATGCTGCAATGGCGGCACAATATGTTGATGTGCTACAAATTCCAGCTTTCTTGGTAAGACAAACTGACCTTGTAGTAGCTGCGGCTAATACTGGTAAAGTTGTAAACTTAAAAAAAGGACAATTTATGAGTCCAGAAAGCATGAAACATGCTGTTCAAAAAGTATTGGATTGCCAAAACACAAATGTAATTGTGACAGATCGAGGTACCATGTTTGGGTATCAAGATATGATTGTAGATTTTAGAGGCATACCTACTATGCAACAATATGCTTCAACTGTTCTAGATGTTACGCATTCTTTACAACAACCAAATCAAACTGCAGGTGTCACAGGTGGCAGACCAGACATGATAGAAACTATTGCGAAAGCCGGAATTGCTGTAGGAGTTGATGGAATTTTCATTGAAACTCATTTTGATCCTGCAAATGCAAAAAGTGATGGCGCAAATATGTTGCATTTAGATTATTTTGAATCGCTTATGGTTAAACTTGTTGCCATAAGACAAACCATTAATAACTTTTAATTTAGAAAATTTCAATCATTGAAAAAAATAGCATTATACATCGCAATCGTAGCATTTTCAAGTATACAAATTGTAAATGCACAGCAAGACGAAAAGATTCAAGAAAGGTATACCGCTCATAATAAGGGTAAATTTTTTGTTTCATGGGGAGGTAATAGAGATAGTTATATCAAGTCTGATGTTACCTTTAAAGGAAAAGATTACAATTTCACATTAGATAATATTACTGCTGATGATAAACCGAAAGGTTGGCATATTGACTATTTGAATCCTACAAGAATGACTATCCCGCAAACTAACCTCAGGTTAGGTTATTTTATAAACGATCATTACAGCATTGCAATTGGAGTAGACCACATGAAATATGTCATGACACAAGGGCAAACTGCAAATATCTCGGGTACTATTTCAGCTGGCACTCCTTATGATGGTGTTTATAACAATAGTCCAATTGTTTTATCAAAAGATTTTTTAATGTACGAACATACAGATGGTTTAAATTATGTTAACACAGAATTTTCTCGACACGATGACATTTCTAAATTATTTAAAATTAAGAACACAGATAAAATTCAAGTTAATGTAACAGAAGGTTTAGGTCTTGGACTACTATATCCTAAAACCAATACTACATTATTAGGAAAAGAAAGACATGATGATTTTCATGTTTCAGGCTTCGGAACTTCACTTAAAGCAGGATTAAATGTTACTTTTTTTAAACATTTTTATATTCAAGGAGAATTAAAAGGAGGATATATTAACATGCCGGATATTAGAACAACAAAAAGCGCTGAAGATAGTGCATCACAGAATTTTTTCTTTTTTCAAAGAATCATTGCATTTGGAGGGATTTTTAAAGTCTAACATTACATTAACATCCAACACATAAGCTATCAAATTGATAGCTTTTTTTTTATACAAACAATTTTCAATTCAATACATAAATTTATGACCATTATTAAATTTTATTATTTAAATTTATAAATCGTTTTACTTTATAAAATTTAAGACAAATAAAATAAAAATCCTCAATGTACAAGGAAACAATCCATGAAGCTTCATCAAGAACAAATTATCATTTTGACAATTTTTTTAATATCTCAGCTGATTTCATATGCATTGCTGGTTTTGATGGATATTTCAAAAGAATTAATCCTGCAGTTTCAAAATTATTAGGTTTTACAGAAGAGGAGTTGTATGCCAGACCAATTAGTAGTTTTGTATACGCTCCCGACCTGCAAATTACTATAGAAACTAGAGAAGAAGTTTATAAAAACAACCCACTTTTAAATTTTGAAAACCGCTATTTAACTAAAAGTGGCGAAATAGTTTGGTTATCTTGGACATCAATGCCTGTTCAGTCGGAGAAATTAGTGTATGCCATCGCAAAAAATATCACTCATAAAAAAAAGGTTGAAGAAGAGCGCAATTTACTCCTTACTAATCTTACGCAAATTAATAAAGAACTAACTCTGTTGTCTCACAAAACATCGCATGATTTAAAATCTCCCATAAATAACATGCTCTCGGTTTTCAGTCTTATTGATGTCTCAAAAATAAATGATCCTGAAACATTAGAATTAATAAATATTCTAAAACAAACTAGTGAAAATTTAAAGCAAACTCTAAATGAGTCAATTGATGATTTAGTAGACAAAACAAATATTAATACAGCAATTGAAGAAATCAATTTAAAAGAATCCCTTACTGAAGTTCTTGAATCTATAAGTTCCTTAGTAAATGATTCCAAAGCAGCAATTCATATTGACTTTTCAGAATTTGAAAATGTAATATTTAATAAAGCATATATAAAAAGTATTTTTTTGAATTTAATAACTAATTCCATAAAGTATGCTAAGCCTAATCAATCGCCCGTAATAACTATTAATTCTAGAAAAATAAATGGAGTACACCAATTAATTTTTGCTGATAACGGAGTCGGTTTTGATATGGATAAAGTAAAAGATAAAATTTTTGGACTATATGAAAAGTTCCATAGTAATATTGATAGTAATGGAATAGGATTGTATTTGGTTTACAATCACATTACCAGTTTAGGCGGAAGAATTGCGGTAGAAAGTAAAATAAATGAAGGTGCCACATTTATTATTTCATTCAAATATTGAAAAAAATAATTGTGACACCTCCACAAACATTGAATTTATTTAGCTATTCCGTTTTGATCCATTAAGTATACTAATGAAGCCATAGCTGCAGCTCCTAGTTCTAGCTCTCTTTTATGAACTGCATCAAAAGTATCATTAGACGCATGATGATGATCAAAATAACGTTGTGAATCTGGCTGTAACCCCACTTTTACTATGTGTTTTGATTGCAATGGACCTATGTCAACACCAGAATTACCTTTGACGAACTTATGTATTAAAAAAGGTTCAAATAAAGATCCCCAACTTTTTATCTGATTAAAGTTTACCTCATCGGCATCTATTGAGAAACCTCTTGGAGAAAATCCACCCGAATCACTTTCTAAAGCAAAAATATGATTTTCCTTGTTTTTGCTAGATTGAATTTCATATTCCTTACCGCCTTTAACACCGTTTTCTTCGTTCATAAATAAAACTACTCGCAAGGTATTTTTTGGTTTATACCCAATATTCTTGAAGATATTTAATACTTCCATACTTTGCACACAACCTGCACCATCATCATGAGAACCGTCTCCTAGATCCCAAGAATCAAGATGCCCACCTACAACCATAATTTGCTCTGGATGTTCTGTACCTGTCATCTCGCCTACCACATTATAGGACAGTACATCGTCAAAAGTTTCACAAGATTGTTTTAAATAAAAACTAGCATTCGGATTGGTTTTTAAACTTTTACTTAAAAGTTCGGCTCCGTTTGTACTTATTGCGGCAGCAGGGATTCGTTGTTCCTTAGCAATATCTCCGTAATTAGTAGCGCCAGTATGTGGTAAATCGTCTAAACGTAAGTTCATAGATCTCACAATAACTGCCAAAGCACCCAGTTTTCCTGCCTCTCTAGCACCAGATGATCTTTGGTCTACGCAACCACTGTATGCTTTAAAAGTCTCCACAAACTCAGGATTCATGGGTCTATTAAAAAATATAATTTTTCCTTTTACTTTCGCTTCGCCAAGTGTTGCAAGCTCTTCTAAGCTTTTTACTTCAATAACGGCAGCTTGCAATCCTTTTTTCGGAGTTGCTACTGAACCTCCCAAGGCACAGATAGGAAAACTAATTTTTTGTTTCCCTAGTTGTAAATAGCCTATTTCTTTTTCACCTCTTACCCATTTTGGGACCATTACCTCTTGCAAGTACACTTTGTCTAATCCTAATGTTTCTAATTGCGCTTTAGTATATAAAACGGCTTTCTCAGCTCCTGCAGAACCTGATAATCTGGAACCAATAGCATTTGACAAGTGGTCAAGCCAAGGATAGCACTTTGCATTAGTTAAAGACGATTTATATATATCTTTTAAGGTTTGTTCTTCTTTTGATTGTGCAAAGAGGCTACACGTAGCCATAAAAAGTGACGCAACAACAATTGATTTTTTCATAGTGAATTTAGACTTTCTAAGAATTCTTAATTATAATTTAGGTTTTGGTTTTCGTTGCAATTTCGTAATTCCAAACGAATAATGTAAGGGTAATTTAAAAAAAGTAAATTTTATGTTGTTTCAGGATTATTTGTTTTGTGGCTATTAAGGTCTTTTTTTAAATAATTTTCATTGGAACAGTGGGATATCGAATTCATGGATATTTCTCATGCATCTATTTTATAATTCGCATTTAACAAAACCTCAGAAGATGATTATTTTAAATTCAATCGCTCAATTTTATTACCAATTGTAAATAATTTCATCTCATTTTCTAAAATACTAAACTCATCTTTCAAAACGCTTTGAATAATTTTCCCGCTTTTTAAAAGCATTATTTCATCGCAAGTATCACTTAAAGTCGAAAAAATATGAGACGAAATAATAATTGATTTCCCCATTTCTTTGAGTTTTTGAATTATTTCAATTATGATTATATTACTTTGAATATCAACGCCGTTAAAGGGTTCGTCTAAAATAATAACTTTATTTTCTTGCAATAGCAAAGCAGTTAATGCCAGTTTTTTTTTCATTCCTGTTGAATATTTTACAGCATATTCATGTAATGGTAAATCAAAAATATTTCTTTCACCCAAATCAGTAATCGAAATATTTCTAGCATTGCATAATAACTTGATGTACTCATTACCAGTTATTTTTGGAAAAAAGAAAGGTTCTGTTTGTAAATATCCTAAATAATTTTTTAGCAATCCAAATTCATATTTTACTATTCCTTCATGTTTTTCTAATCCAGCAATACAGTTAAATAAGGTTGTTTTTCCTGCCCCATTTTCTCCGACTATTCCATACACTTTGCCTTTCAAAAAATTTAAATTTATGTTTTCTAAAACTATTTTAGATCCATATGATTTTGACAAATTTTCAATACTAATCATTATAATATCTCTTTTAATTTTTTAAGTGACTGCATGTATAAATAGTGAATAATAAACAATAACAATGGTGGAAGCCATAAAGTTAGTCCAAATACAATTCCATATCTGATATTTAATTTATCAGGGAAAATGGAGTACTTTGCTAACATGGCTGTTAAGATAAACAGGTATCCTAAAAATTGAAAAACTAAAATAATTTCAATCTCAGAATAGAAGAACACTGATAAACCTATAATTATTGGCAAACATAAAATTGTTGCGTACAAGATTATGATCTTTAATTTGTATCTAATAAAATCTTTAGGAGACTTAGAAAAAATCCAGACATAAAATTTATCTTCAGTAGTTGTGTAATAGTTTAAACAGGATAGCATAACAACTATGAGTGAAAAAATTCCTAAATTAAAATTATGCACACTAATAGCCATAAATGTCAAAAAATAAGCGAATATGTAGATGTAATAATTTGTTCTAAAACCAACAGCAAACTCAAATGGGTATTTGTAAAAAGGAGTTGGAAACGTAAAATTAGCTTTGGTTTTAAAACTCATTAGTGATAAAAAACAAACTGTAATAAGAAGAATAACCGCATTAAAATATTTTTCTTGATAACATAAAAAAATTATGAATGCACTAGAAATAATTAAGTTTTCGAGGATTCTTATTTTGAAACATTCAACTCTTGAAAAATGAAGCTTTAAAAATTCATTTTTACGTATTTCATTTAAACTTACTATAACACCTAAAGAAATTACCATGAAGATATAGTCAGCATATTGCGTTTTTTCAAATAATTTATTTGATGAAAATACAAATACACAAAAACCTACCACATAACCTATTATTGGTTCAATTCCCCACTCGGTTAACTGTCTGTTAAACATTCTAAAACGTAAAATAAAATAGTCTTTCATTGTAATAAATGGCAAGATTGCAATTATCTAGTAACTAATTTCATTATTTGATCGGATCTGTTGCAACTATTTTTCTAATGGCTCAAAACTAACAGCTGTACCTCCGCCCGCTGCCAAGATTAATTTTAGTTTTGATTTATTAGTGACCGTCATTGTTTTTATTAGATAGGCAATTGGATTGTTTTTCCAGTCTGCATTTGCTGCATCGGCATATACAGTTGCTTTGTACTTTTTACTTGGAGTAAGAAAATCCAATTTCACTTCTGAAGTTCTTGCATTTTCATCCGTGATTGCTCCTAAAAACCACGTTTCTTTTCCTTTTGTTTTTCGGGCAACTGTTACGTAATCTCCAGGTTCAGCTTCTAAATATTTGCTTTCGTCCCAATCTGTTTCAACGTCTTTGATAAACTGAAAAGCATCCGGATATTTTTCGTAATTTTCTAATAAATCAGCAGCCATTTGTAACGGAGAATACATGGTTACATACAATGCTAATTGTTTGGCTAAAGTGGTATGAACCTGCTCTGTTTTGTTTTTGTCGTAATAACTCATTTTTATTTCAAAAATTCCTGGCGTATAATCCATAGGTCCACCTAATAGTCTGGTAAATGGCAAAATAGTTTCGTGCATAGGAGGATTTCCAACACTCCAAGCATTGAATTCATTTCCACGAGCCGCTTCGGCAGCAATATAATTTGGATACGTTCGTCCAAAGCCGGTTGGTCTTGACGATTCATGAGAGTTAATCATAATCTTGTAATCGGCAGCGCGCTTTGCAACGAAATTAAAATGGTTTACCATGGATTGCCCGTCATGAAATTCTCCACGTGGAATAATTTTACCTACATAACCCGATTTTACGGCAGGATAATCGAATTTTTTCATCAAATCAAAAGCGCGATCCAAGTGTCTTTCATAATTACTGACAGAACCCGATGTTTCATGATGCATAATCATTTTGACGTTTTTTTCTTTGGCGTAAGCCGAAAGTGCTGCGATATCAAAATCTGGATATGGCGTTGTAAAGTCAAAAACCTCTTCTTTCCAGTTGCCATTCCAGTCTTCCCAACCTACATTCCAACCTTCAACTAGAACACCATCAAAACCGTTTTTAGCAGCAAAATCAATGTATCGTTTGGTATTTTCGGTAGTAGCACCATGTTTTCCTGAGGCTTTTGGCGCATCCGCAAAATTAGTAGCATTTTGAGAACCTGCATAATCCCAAGTTGATTTCCCGACATGCATTTCCCACCAAATTCCAACATATTTCATGGGTTTTATCCAAGAAGTATCCTCAATTTTTGAAGGTTCATTCAGGTTCAAAATCATCTTTGAACCAACAATATCTCTAGCATCATCGCTAATCATTATGGTTCTCCAAGGCGATACACAAGGCGTTTGCAAGTAGGCTTTGTCACCAATAGCATTCGGAACTAATTCGGCTTTTAATTTATAATTGGTCACATCAGCATTCAAATGCATGACTGGATAATTGACTACAGCCGCTTCAAAAATATTGAGATACAATCCGGATGGTGCTTTCATCATCAAGGGCGTTTGAACCATAAATTTCCCTGGAATAGATTTTACTCCAATACCATTGTTCATATTGATTTTGCTATTATCAATTTCTGAAAATTTAGTTTCGTTGTATTCGTATTCATTGCTGTCAAAATCACCTGGAATCCAAAAAACTTTATTATTTTCAGTAAGATTAAATTGGGTAACCTCATCAGAAATGATGAAATAATTCAGCTCCGCTTGTTTTGGGAAATCATATCTAAAAGCTACCCCTTCGTCAAAAACTCGGAAAATGATATTCATTTTTACCTTCGTTTCCTTATTAAGGAGCGAAACAGTAAGTTCATTATAGTGATTTTTAATACTCGACTGCTCTCCTAAAACGGGCTTCCACGATTCGTTAAAGCTAGAAGTTTTTGAATCCAGAATATCAAAATTAGCATCTAAAGCTGGTTTCTCTTTTAATTTGATACCTAAAGCACTTTCTAAAACGACAGTCTTGTTTTTGTAATTTACAGAATAGCTTGGTTGACCATTAGGAGCTAGAGTAAAATTTACGGCTATTTTTCCCGATGGAGATTGAATGCTTTGAGCATAGCCAAAATAGGACAAGACTAGCAAGGAAATAATTATAAATTTTTTCATATTTTATTTTTTTAACTAGTCAGCAATTCAAATACTTGTTTGGCAATTTCTACTTCTTCATTTGTAGGAACCACTAAAATTTTTGTTTGTGAATCAGCGGCATTAATTTCTCGAATCTCTTTGGATCGAATTTCATTTTTGGATGCATCTAATACAATTCCGAAATACTCCATATCGGTGCACACTAACTTCCGGATATATGATGAATTTTCACCTATTCCTGCAGTAAAAACAATCGCATCTAATCCGTTTAAAACCGCTGCATAAGAACCTATGTATTTCTTGATACGGTAGGCATTCATGGCCAAAGCCAATTGGCAATCAACATTTCCGTTTTCAGCATTGGCTTCAATATCCCTTAAATCACTGTAACCGGTGAGGCCTAACATGCCACTTTGTTTTTGCAGCATCGTGTTTACAGAATCTAGTGAATAGCCTAAAGTGTTTACCAAGTAAAAAATTACGGATTGATCCACATCTCCACTTCGTGTACCCATAATCAATCCATTCATGGGACCAAAACCTAAAGTATGATCCATACTTTTTCCTTCTTTTATTGCTGTCATGCTACAACCATTTCCTAAATGAATGGTTATAATTTTAGAACTTGAGGTAAGCGAATTTTGTTTTAAATATTGAATGGCGTTCTCCGAAACATATTTGTGACTCGTGCCGTGAAAACCGTATACCCTAATTTTATTTTCGGTCAAAAGATACTTTGGAATTGCATATTGATGTGCTACAACGGGAATACTTTGATGAAAAGCCGTGTCAAAAACAGCAACTTGTTGTGCTGCTGTAAAAATTTCTTCGGCAACAATTATTCCTTCAAGATTAGCAGGATTATGCAAGGGAGCCAACTCAAATAGTTGTCTTATTTTATCTTTAACAGCATCATTAATAAGTACTGTATTCGAAAAATCATTCCCGCCATGTACCACTCGATGTCCTACCGCTTTAACTTCATCAGTACTTTGAATAACACCAATATTAGGATTCATCAGGAGCTGAGCAATTTTCTCTAAGCCGATTTTATGATTGGGAATTGAAAGTGTTTCTTCTAATTTAGTGGTACTCGTTACGTATGTTAAATTGGAAGTTTCAAGACCTATTCTATCAATCATCCCTGAGCAAATAACCTCGTTTGCTGGCATGTTAAGCAATTGATACTTTATCGATGAACTTCCTGAGTTTATGATAACTATTTTCATTTAAATTTTATTAAAAGATTAAAAAATTGAAATATTAACTGATTAATTTTTTAATCTTTTAATACTTCAATCTTTAAATTAAAACTACAATCCTTGTGCTTGAATTGCTGTAATTACAACTGTATTTATGATGTCATCAATGGTACAACCCCTACTTAAATCATTTACCGGTTTATTCAATCCTTGTAACATCGGACCAATAGCTAGCGCACCTGTTTCTCTTTGAACTGCTTTATACGTGTTATTTCCAGTATTTAAATCCGGAAAAATAAGAACACTGGCTTGTCCAGCTACTTCAGAATTGGGTAACTTACTTTTCCCAACGGTCATATCCACAGCGGCATCATATTGTATTGGACCTTCAATTTTTAAATCAGGACGTTTTTGGCGAACAATTTCGGTAGCGGCTCGAACCTTATCCACTTCATCCCCTTTACCTGAAGATCCGGAAGAATAAGAAAGCATGGCAATTTTGGGTTCAATTCCAAAAGCCAAACTCGAATCGGCAGATGAAATGGCTATTTCGGCAAGCTGTTCTGCTGTAGGATTAGGATTGATGGCACAATCCCCAAAAACGGAGACGCGATCCTCCAAACACATAAAAAATACTGAAGAAACCACGGAGGAATTCGGTTTTGTTTTAATAAACTGTAAGGCTGGCAAAATAGTATGTTGTGTAGTATGAGCAGCTCCAGAAACCATTCCGTCAGCATGACCTTTGTAAACCATCATGGTGCCAAAATACGAAACATCTTCCATCAAATCTTTAGCCATACCAAGTGTTACGTTTTTGGCTTTTCGCAACTCAAAATAGGTATTCACATAATCGTCATAATGTTTTGATTCAATGGGATTAATTATTTTAATTTTCGAAAAATCAAAATTCAAACCCAACTCAACAACTTTATTTTCTATTTGTTTTTTGTTTCCAATGATTGAAATATCAACTACATCCATTTCTAGTAATCGAGAAGCTGCGGCCAAGATTCTATCATCATTGCCTTCGGGCAATACAATATGTTTGCGGTGTTGTCTGGCTCTTTTTACCAAGTTATATTGAAACATTTTAGGAGTCATTCCATCAGCTTCAAACGTTATTAGTTTCTCGGATAACGTATCAACATCCATATACTTCTCGAAAGTAGCGATAGAAATTTCAATTTTCTGTTTGTTGTTGGCATAAATTTTAGATTTAATACCGCCTATTTTATTCGTAATATAATACGTTCCTTCCTCTACGGCAATGATCGGCACTACGGTTGAAAGTCCTTCAATTAACTTTAAAATACTTATTTCTGGCAGAATGTTTCCAGTTAATACAATACCGGAGATTGTAGGATAGTTGACCGATTCATTGGCTTGCAAAGCCCCTAGGATTATATCGGCTCTATCTCCGGGAGTAATAACAAGACTGTTTTCTTTGAGATGCAATAAGTAATTCCTTAATTGCATAGCTCCTACACTAAAGTTTCCTGTTTGATTGTTCAAGTGAGCCTCTCCAAAAAGTACTTTTGCATCCAGCTCTTTTACAATTTCTTGTACTGTAGGATTATTTAAATGATGAATCATAGGAATACTACTCACCATCACAGTATTTGGCAAGGTTTTTAATAATCCATTGGTAACTAATGTTATGTTTTCGGGTTGCACTTTATTGGCAATTACGGCAAGAACTTCTACGTCTTTCACCTTGAAAGAATCATAGGCTAGATACAAACTGTCTAATAATTCTTCGAGAGTTTTCCCTACTCCAGATCCTACAATAATGGTGGGAATTCCAAGATTTTTGGCAATAAGCACATTCATATCGAGCTCAATTACGGTTCCTTCACCACTAAACCCCGTTCCTTCTACTAGTATAAAATCAAAACGTTCTTCTAGTTTTTTATATTTTTCGATAATTAAATCTAGGACCTCCCCTATTTTTCCTTTATTTTTTTTCTTAATTAATTTGCTTTTGGTAATAGCAAAAGCATCTTCAAAAGCGATATCAAGACCAAAATGACCTAATACGGTTTCAATATGATTGTCAAAACCTCCTTCCTCGATGTCCTCAATGATAGGTCTAAAATAACCTACTTTGGCTGTTTTCCCTATAAGCATGCTCATAAGTCCAAGAGTAACAATCGATTTTCCACTATTTTGCTCGCTGGTTGCGATATATATTGCTTTGTTCATTTTTTATTTTTTTAATTATCAAAAGGAAAACTAAAGTTATTAAACAGTATTAAAACCAACGTCTTTTTTTAAAATAAATAATCATTCCAATTACTATTAAAAACATGAAACCCATTACGGTTTGATAGCCATATTTGTACTTTAATTCTGGTAGATTTTCAAAATTCATTCCATATACACCTACAATAAATGTAAGCGGAATAAATATTGCAGATACAATAGTAAGCGTTTTCATAATTTCGTTCATCTTATGCGTTTGAGCAGAAAAAAAGAAATTAGAGGCACTCTCCAATGAGTCCATATCCGAATCAATTTGCTCTAAAAGTTCTAAGCACTTTTGATGTAAACGAGCAAAAAAACTAAAAGTATCCGCCTCAACTACATTAAAAATAGAATCATCTTTTATGCTTTTAATATCGTACAAGGAATCTCGAAGTGGAATAATCGCTCGTTTTAACACATTCAAGTTGTCACGGTGTTTCTCTATTCGCTCTAAAATTATAGGATCGGGATTTTCTTTAGTTAGATTTATAAGCTCTTCTACTTTATCCTCTTCGCTTTCTAGTGTAATGTAAAAATTTTCAATAATGGCGTCTAGCAATATATACAATAAGTAATCAGGACCTTTTACACGTACAAGACCTGAATGGGTTCTAATCCTTTCTCTAATGTGTGAAAAAAAATCACTTCTTTTTTCCTGAAACGAAATTAGAATTCCATCTTTTAACAAAAAACTAATTTGTTCAATACTAATGTTCTCTGAATTCTCAAGAGGTAAAAGCGATTTAATATTGAAGAATAAAAAATCATGTGATTCTTCAAATTTTGTTCTTCGTACCGTGTTTAAAACATCTGATAAAATAAAATTATCAATATTAAAATGTTTTCCTATGGCTTGCAACCAATCTACATTATTAAGTCCGTGAATGTTGAGCCAGTTTATTTTAGAAAAATCAATTAACTGATTTAATTGTTCCACTTTAAAATCAGTGTACTCTGTAAAATCAATATCATTATAAACAAACAATTGCATCTCAGACTGCATGTCCTTGTGAATACCGGTATATTCAAGATGATACGGTACTAATTTCTTGCCCTTTTTGTATTTAATTTTTCTCATTAGTATTCAGTAAACTTCTTGTATAACGGTTTGGGGTTGTTGTAGTGATTTTAAGTAAAATCGCCACTATTTCTCACTCAAAACAAAAGTAATGAGAATTAAATGAGTACGTAATAAAATGACTCTCGAAAAATAATAAAGTTTCAAAAATCAAACGAATGTTAATTTATGTTAATTATTATCGTTTGGAAATTTTAAGAGTTCATTATTAAAAATATATCAATAGATTTGGAAATTAAAGATGAATAAATACGAATGCGCTCTATTTATTTACATAAAACTAATTATTAACTATAATATGTAGAATTACATGCTCAAAAACAAACTAACCCTAATTATTGCGTGTATCGCACTTTTTGCTGCTCCTGAGACATTTGCTCAAAGCAAAAAAAAGAAAAAAAATGACAAGACAGCTGTTGCTCAACCAGTAGCTAAACCCGCAGAGGCTAAAAAAGAACCTAAACCTTATAAAAAAGTTATAGACTCCACTGCTGTAACCCAAAAAGGATTAATTGATGTTCATAAAACAGATAACAAGTACTTATTCGAAATTCCGGATAGCTTACTTGGTAGCGAAATTATGACCATCACAAGATATTCTAAAACACCTGCTGGTGGAGGAATTTTTGGTGGTGAAGAAATTAACAGACAAGTAGTTCGTTTTGAAAAAGGAATGAACAACAACATTCTTTTACGATCAATTACCTACGTAATTATGTCACCAGATGAAGATAAACCAATGGCACAAGCCGTAAAAAATTCTACATCTGATCCTATAATTGGGAACTTTGACGTACTTGCGTACAAAAAGGATGAAGCTGGAAAAATTACAGGATATGTACTTGATTTAACTTCAACTTTTGATGGAGATGTTCAAACCTTTTCACTTGATCCTATCAAGAAACAATTGTTAAACATTCAAGCCTTTCAAAAAGACAGGTCTTATATCTCTAAGATAAGTAGTTTCCCAATTAATACTGAAATTAGAACTGTAAAAACATTTACAACAGTACCTCCTAGAATTAGCATTACTCCTACTCCACAAATTGGTGTGAACCTTCCATCAGCACTTGATGCAGGTGTAGTTACGGTAGAGATGAATACGTCTATGATTTTGTTACCAAAAAAACCCATGCGTAAAAGAGTTTTTGATGCTCGTGTAGGTTATTTTGCAAATGAATACAGTGTTTTTGAGGAAGAATCTCAAAAATCAGAAAATAAAGTATTTGCTGTAAGATGGCGTTTAGAACCAAAATCTCCAGAAGATGCTCTAAAACAAAAAAATGGAGAATTAATTGAGCCTTTAAAACCAATAGTATATTACATTGATCCTGCAACTCCTGAAAAATGGAAAAAATTCATCAAACAAGGTATTGATGACTGGCAAGTAGCTTTTGAAGCTGCAGGTTGGAAAAATGCAATTCGTGGAGAATATTGGCCAGAAAACGATCCTACTATGAGTTTAGAGGATGCTCGTTTTTCAGTACTTCGCTATTTTGCTGCCGACATTCAAAATGCTTATGGACCAAATGTACACGATCCTAGAAGTGGAGAAATTCTAGAAAGCCACATTGGTTGGTACCATAATATCATGAGTTTATTGCGTAACTGGTACTTAATACAAACGGCTGCGGTAGATCCTGCAGCGCGAGCAAAGAAATTTGATGACAAATTAATGGGAGAATTAATCCGTTTTGTATCATCACATGAAGTAGGTCATACTTTAGGATTACGTCATAATATGGGAGCTAGCTCAGCAACTCCTGTAGAAAAATTGAGAGATGCAGCATACCAAGAAAAAAATGGCCATACATCTTCTATAATGGATTATGCTCGTTTTAATTATGTTGCGCAACCAGAAGATGGAGTAAAACATTTGTTCCCAAGAATTGGTGATTATGATAAATGGGCAATAAAATGGGGTTATTCTTATTTTGAAGAGAGCAAAACTGAAGCACAAGAAAAAACAGTTTTGAACGATATGACTAAAGAAGCCTACAAAAACAATCGTTTATGGTTTGGAACTGAATCAAGCCCTTATGACCCAAGATATCAAACAGAAGACATTGGAGACAATGCTATGAGAGCATCAGAATATGGTATTAAAAACTTAAAAAGAATTTTACCTAATTTAATTGAATGGTCTAAAGAAGATGGAGAAAGCTATGCTGAATTAGATGAACTTTACGGAGCACTTACTGGACAGTTTAGAAGATACATGGGACACGTTACTAAAAACGTGGGTGGTATTTACGACAATCCAAAAACTTACGATATGACAGGAAATCAATTTCAAATAGTTCCTAAAACTATTCAGAAAGATGCAGTATCATTTCTAAATACTCAATTATTCACCACTCCAAAATGGTTATTGGATCCAAACGTTCTTTCAAAAATCAATCCTGATAGTGGCGTAGAAGCAATTAAATCAATGCAAGATGCTACGTTGTCAAGCTTAATGACAGGAGATCGTATGGTAAGACTAATGGAAAGTGCTACAGCGAGTAAAGACAACTACAGCGTAGATGAATTATTATCTGACTTGAATAAAGGAATTTTCTCTGAACTTAAAACAAGTAGCTCTATTGATATCTTTAGAAGAAATATTCAAAAAATTTATGTAGATAAAATGATTGAACTTTTAAAACCTGGTACTACAACGGTACGATCTGTACCTGTAGGAGTTACTTACGGATTTAATTCAAGAAGAGTAAACCTAGCGCAAACTGATTTACCATCTATTGCAAGAGGTCAATTAATTGCACTGAAAAATGATTTAAAAATGTCATCTTTAAAAATGACTGACAAAATAAGTAAATACCATATTCAAGATTTAATTTATCGCATAAGTGATGCTTTAAATCCTAAACAATAAATACTAAAGGGAAACTGTGTTAATGACAGTTTCCCTTTTTCTTTTATTAAAAAGTTGTAATAGACTGCTCATTTGAGTTATATAAGTTTGTACTCCTGAAATAAAATAAGCCCAATAGTATCGTAATACTTTTGGGCTTTTTTTGTGCTTTATAGCATCCCTAATTAAACCGTAGGGAGAAAGTAGATTTCCCTATAAATAACCAATCATAAATTTATATAAACGCAGTTTTAATTTACTTAAACAGACAAAATAGCCATCAACATCCTATAAATATCTACCGAAATTACATTCAATAGCGAGTTACAGTTTAAACTAAAAACTAAAAGAAATTGAATATGCTAAATATTGAAAAATCAAGTTCAAATTGTACATAAAAGATCAAAAACACCAATTACATATAATTAACTATTTTTGTTAAAATAGCAAAAAGAGCAACTTTTATGAAAAATGAAAATTTGTTTAATAATTTTCATAGAAAACCAGCACATAAAACTTATAAAAACAAAAAAACCGAGCTATTAAAAGCTCGGTTTACTAACATTAAATATAAAAAAAAAGGAAATTAATCTTTTGATGATTTTACAGCAAGGTTATAGATAACCAAACCAAAACCTATCTTATTAATTGCATCAGCAATATTATAAGCAACATCTATGTTCCCTTCTGGGATGATTCCATTGTACCATCCTGTAGTTCCCATCATGTATCCTAATGGATAAATTGACCAACCAACAAGTACAAACCAACATAGAATTTTGTGTGCTTTTTGAACTTCTGCACCAGCTGCTGCAGCAAGTTTTGAAGCCTCACCTAACCAAATTTCATAAACAATTGCAAAATAAGCAGCCCCTGAAACAGCACCCCAAAAAGCAGCACTTTCTGGCGCTACAACTTCTCCAAAATAACCTGTAACTAACATGATTACAGAGTAGATAATCATTTTCCACAATAAAGACTGTTTTGCTCCAGCTACCTTTAAAATTAAGTAAAACTCTAAACACATTAACGGCACTGTTAATACCCAGTCAACATAACGGAAGAATGTTGGTGATTCTCCAAACGAAGCCCAATAATCTCTCATGTAAAAATAATGCACTGCTGCAATAAAAGTAATTAAACCTGAAACTAAAACTGATGTACGCCATTTTTTATCAAACTGGCTCAGCGATAAGAAGAAAAAAGCTGATGCGGCCATCATAGCCATACAGCCTACAAAAAAAGTAAATCCTACATAATCTGTTGGTAGCATTTTTCCAACTAGTCCTGAAATAAACATAAAATTTGTCATAAAAATAGTTTTTAATATTTTGTTTAACCAAATATAACAAAAGTTAAACGAATAAAATAATTTTTTTTAATTTTTTTTAACTATTTTTAGACAATAATTAAAATTTATGAAAAATTATTCAAATATCGTAATTGTAGCAAGCTTTTTCGGGCTTTGGATAGATTCGTATCTTACAAGTCAATTTCAAATAATTTTGGGTTTTTTCTTAATATTTACTTTTGGAATATTGCATGGCGCCAATGATATTCTTTTAATTCAGCATCTAAATCCTGCCCAAAAAAAGAATTCTCAAAATAAAACACTTCTATATTATGTTGTAGTTGTACTTGTGGGTGTTTTATTATTCTACACTCTACCACAGATTGCCTTACTTCTATTTATTATAGTTAGTGCCTACCATTTTGGCGAACAGCAATGGCATAGTGTAAAAACCAAACTTCATAATTTAGTTTGTATTCTGTTTCAGTTTTTATACGGTTTAGTTTTACTGTTACTTTTATTTTATTTTCACAGTAACCAGGTTCAAGATATTGTACATAAAATTACGCATGTGACTGTTCCTTTAGCTGCATTCACTATAGCTTTACAAATCACGGCTATACTATTTGGACTTTTTATCTGTTACCTGTTTTGGAAATTTGAATCCTTAAGAAGTAAAATTGCTCTAGAAGTATTTTTTTTGATATTATTTGCAATACTTTTTAAGGCTTCTAGTTTAATTTGGGGATTTGCATTATACTTTGTGCTCTGGCATAGCATTCCGTCTATTATAGACCAAATTATTTTTTTGAATGGTACTTTTACATTTAAACATTTTAAAGCGTACTGTAAAGCCGCTTTTATCTATTGGTTTGTTTCAATTTTGGGGATTGCTATTTTGTTTTTCATTTGTAAAGATGAACATTTTTTTAATGCACTCTTTTTCTCCTTCTTAGCAGCAATTACATTTCCGCATGCTGCAGTCATTGCTAATATGTCTATTGAGGAAAAAATCAATACACAATAGAAAAAAAAAACCGAGTAATTGCTTACTCGGTTTTAATATCAGGATAATTTTAAATCAATTTGAAATACTATCAAAATTGATTTCCATTTACAGAATGGAATTTAAAATTATTTTACTTCTTCAAATTCTACATCTTCTACGTTATCTCCTTGATTAGCTTCACCTTGTGGTTGCTCTCCTTGTGGTTGTTCTCCTTGAGCATACATAGCTTCAGTAGCTGTTTTCCAAGCTGCATTGATGTTATCAAGAGCTGTTTGAATTGCAGGAACATCTTGAGACTGGTGAGCCATTCTCAATTCAGTTAATGCATATTCTACTGCTACTTTATGATCATCAGCTAATTTAGAACCTAATTCTTTCAATTGAGTTTCTGTTTGGAAAATCATAGAATCAGCTTCATTGATTTTCTCCGCTTTCGCTCTTAAAACTTTATCAGATTCAGCGTTAGCTTCAGCATCTTGTTTCATTCTTTCGATTTCTTCAGAAGTTAATCCAGAAGAAGCTTCGATACGAATATCGTGAGATTTTCCAGTTCCTTTGTCAGTTGCAGAAACTTTGATGATACCATTAGCATCAATATCAAAAGTTACTTCAATTTGAGGAACTCCTCTCGGTGCTGGTGGAATACCGTCTAAGTTGAAACGACCGATAGTTTTGTTATCAGCAGCCATTGCTCTAGCACCTTGAAGAACGTGTAATTCAACAGTTGGTTGAGAATCAGCAGCAGTTGAGAAAACTTGTGATTTTTTAGTTGGAATAGTTGTGTTAGCTTCAATTAATGTAGTCATAACACCACCCATAGTTTCGATACCTAAAGACAAAGGAGTAACGTCAAGTAACAATACATCTTTTACATCTCCAGAAAGAACTCCACCTTGAATAGCTGCTCCAATTGCAACAACCTCATCAGGGTTAACTCCTTTAGACGCTTTTTTACCAAAGAATTTTTCAACTTCGTCAGCAATTCTTGGCATACGAGTAGAACCTCCTACAAGGATCACTTCGTCAATATCAGAAACAGATAAACCTGCATCTTTTAATGCTCTAGCTACAGGAGCCATAGAACGTTTTACTAAAGAATCTGATAATTGCTCAAATTTAGCTCTAGATAATTTTTTCACTAAGTGTTTTGGTCCAGAAGCAGTAGCTGTTACGTAAGGTAAATTGATTTCAGTCTCTGCAGAAGAAGACAATTCAATTTTAGCTTTTTCAGCAGCTTCTTTAATTCTTTGTAATGACATTGGGTCTAAACGCAAATCAACACCTTCTTCTGATAAAAATTCATCAGCTAACCAGTCAATGATTGTTTGGTCAAAATCATCTCCACCTAAGTGAGTATCACCATTAGTAGATAATACTTCAAATACTCCGTCTCCTAATTCAAGAACAGAAATATCAAAAGTACCTCCACCTAAATCGTAAACAGCAATTTTTTGATCAGTACCTTTTTTATCTAATCCGTAAGCTAATGCAGCAGCAGTAGGCTCATTGATGATACGCATCACTTTAAGACCTGCAATTTCACCAGCTTCTTTTGTAGCTTGACGTTGTGCATCATTAAAGTAAGCAGGAACAGTAATAACTGCTTCAGTAACTGTTTGACCTAAATAGTCTTCAGCAGTTTTTTTCATTTTTTGAAGTGTCATAGCTGACAATTCTTGAGCAGTGTATAAACGACCATCAATATCCACACGTGGTGTATTGTTGTCTCCTTTTACTACACTGTAAGGAACTCTTTTTGATTCAGCCGAAACTTCACCAAAACCTTGTCCCATAAAACGTTTGATAGAAGCAATAGTCTTAGTTGGATTAGTTACTGCTTGTCTCTTAGCAGGATCTCCTACTTTGATCTCTCCACCTTCAACAAAAGCGATGATAGATGGTGTTGTTCTTTTACCTTCTGCATTAGGGATAACAACTGCTTCATTACCTTCCATTACAGAAACACAAGAGTTGGTAGTACCTAAATCAATTCCGATTATTTTACCCATTTTTATTATATTTAATTTTACTTTATACTTATTTAAAGGCTCGAAAACCAATAGTCAATCTTTGTGCCAACACTTTGTCAGTATGAAAAATGTCAGTTTAACCACTTATTGGCGGAAAATTGCTGACAACTTGACATTTTACTTTCATTTAACCATTCATACAATAAATTAGAAGATAAACATAAGAGTCTAAAAAATTATTCACTAATAAACTTTTAGTTTAAAAATTACGAACAAAAAATGGTGCCTTTTTTAATCAAAAAAAACACCATTTTCGTAAAACCAATCTCCATTTTCATTTACAAATGTAGATCGTTCATGATGAATATGACTTTTATTATACGCATCTTTATAGTACGCCTTAAACTCTACAATAGTAGGCGTAGATTCAATTATTTCTAGTTTAAGCCAAGTATTGCTTTTAGCCCACTGCAAAATATCATTAAAAGGATGCAACACTCTTACATGAGGTACAGTAGTTGCAACGAGATAAGTAGCATTATGAGTGGCATAAGCGCTGTACCTAGATCGCATTAACTCTTCGGCAGAAATAGCTTTAACACTTTTATTCAGTATTGGTCCACAACATTTTTCAAATGATTGCAAAGTTCCACAATGACATTTAATTGTACTCATAAATCATTATTATTAAACCTCGTGAAATTTAAAGTTCAAGAGAATTATTAATTTTTTGATGCAACTGATTCAGTAAAACTTGATATTTACTAATCTCTATTAAGTCCTCGTCATCATCTGAAAAATCAAGAAGATCATCAAGAGCTTCACTTACTTCTACTAATTTGTTTTTGGCGTCAAGCATATTCTTAGCAGCAATACAATCTATAATTTCTTGAACACTTAGTTTCAAGCTAGAAAATTTATTTATGTTCTCCATGACACCTTATTGCTCTGTTGTTTTATCCTCATTAAATTTTTTGGCAATCAATTTAAGCTTTTCTTTTCGCAATAAAACAGCTTGTTTGGCTTTATCTTGTGCTTTATGCAACTTATCATTGTGCTTTTTTATATTTTTCTCGTTGTTTCTACCCATAACAATTTGTATTTTGTAAATTACAATACAAAGGTCGGATATATTTGTTAAATCAAGAATTCTTTCTTTTAAATATAACAACATCAAAATTTCGATCTCTACATTTATCTTTCAAAAAAAAAAGATTTTACTATTACTAAATATTTGGTAAGTATATAAAGACATGTTTTTTTACTATCTTAAAATTATTTCATAATTTATTGTTATATTTATATTTTTGTTAATCATTACTTAAATTACCATATTATTAGATGATTTTAAAAAGGAAACACATAAAATTTTTAAGATGGTTTATAGTACGTCCTAGAACCAGTGGTGTTTTATCCTTTTTATTTTTGTGTGCTGTTACAATAATAATTACCATTCAACAATACCAATTAGTTAAGGAGCAAGAACAACGTGAAATGAATAATATCCTAAACGTGGTTCATCAAAACATTGATCAATCCCTAAAAAATTATTATACTGCTACCTTAACCCTTGCCTTAACAATAAATGATGAAGGCATTCCAAAAAACTTTGAGTATGTAAGTAAAAGATTGATTGAATCAAACAAATCCATTTTTTGTGTTCAATTAGTTCCGCAGGGAGTTATTAAATATGTGTATCCGCTTGCCGAAAACAAACCAGCATTAAACCTCAATATTTTAACCAATCCTTACTTAAAAAAAGAAGCCTTTAAATCTATTGCCGATAAAAAAATATATTTTGCAGGACCATTACAATTAAAACAAGGAGGATTAGGAATTGTGGGACGCTACCCTATTTATAGACATAATACTTTCTGGGGATTTTCGGCAGTGATTGTTAAACTTAACACTTTTCTAGCTACATCTGGCATTCAAAATATTGACAATTCAAAATATTACTTTCAATTTTCAAAGTACGATAGTGACAAAAAAAAGGAAAAATTTTATCTCAACTATTCAACTGATTTAAAAAGTAAATATTATATATCAACAGAAATATTAGATGGCGACTGGAAATTATATTTAATTTCAAAAAATAAATATTACCTGTATTCTGCTATTTTAATCCCATGTATTTTAGGCTTTATTCTCGCAGGTATATTAGGATTACTGGTAACTACATTGTTAAAAATACCAAACGAACTTCAATCATTAGTTAAGCTTCAAGCCAATAAAATTTTGGATACCGAAATGAAGTTCAAAACAATTTTTGATCAAGCCGCTCTAGGTATAGCAAGTATAGAACCTGTAACTGGAAATTTCTTGGAAATCAATAGTAAGTTTTGTGAGATGCTAGGATATACTGAAAAAGAAATGAAGCTTAAAAACTTTCAATCTATCACCCATCCAGATGATCTTGAACAAGATATAACTAATGTAGATCACTTAAAAAATGGACGTATCAATGAATATGCTATGCAAAAAAGATATTTTACAAAAAAAGGTGATATACTCTGGGTTAATCTTACGGTAACACCTTTATTAGACACCAACCAAAATAGAGAAAATCTTATTGCTATCGTTGAAGACATCACACTAAAAAAAACTACCGAAAAAATTATTAAAAAAAGTGAAACTAGATTTAAAAGCTTATTTGATGACAGTCCGCTACCGCTCCGCGAAGAAGATTTTTCAGAAGTAAAAAAATACTTAGAACAAAAAAAATTAATTCATAAAAGTACCGAGACTGTTTTAGAGTATTTTAATCAAAACCCAAATGATGTTGATGAATGTCACTCGTTAATAAAAGTGATCAATGCTAATAAGGCCTGCTTAAAACTTTATAAAGTCAAAAATATTGATGAACTAATAAGTAATAAAAACGAGCTATTTAATTTAAAGTCTAGAAATGATTTCATTAATAATTTAGTAGCCATCACTCAGGGAAAGAAGCAATTTATTATTGATACACTGATTCGCAATGGAAAAGGGGAATTCAGGGCTATTAATTTAAGATGGAATCTAGTGCAAGGATACAAAAATACATTTGAACGCGTTATTGTATCAACAGAGGACATAACTAATAGACTTGAATCTGAAAGAATTATAATCGATACAAAACAAAATGTAGAATCATTAATAAATACTATAGATGGAATTGTATGGGAATGTGATGCAACTACTTATAATTTTGGTTTTATTAGTGATAAAGT
The DNA here is from genome assembly GCF_007830355.1 of Flavobacterium tiangeerense. Taxonomy (GTDB): domain Bacteria; phylum Bacteroidota; class Bacteroidia; order Flavobacteriales; family Flavobacteriaceae; genus Flavobacterium; species Flavobacterium tiangeerense. Next base: position 139,470 of record NZ_VLKO01000006.1, read on the forward strand.
AACTAACATTTTAGGTTACACACCAGAAGAGTGGGTAAATGATCCGCATTTTTGGAGCAATCACATTTATCCAGAAGATAAAGAATGGGTACAGAGTTACTGTAAAATAAAAGTAAATGAAAATCTAGATCACGATTTTGAATACCGCATGATTGCTAAAGACGGAAAAATTGTATGGCTTAGAGATATAGTCAATATAATCTATGACCATGGAAAACCCAACATGCTACGCGGAATCATGATTGATATTACCCATAGTAAAGAAGCTGAAAATGAACTTAATACCTCTTTTGAAATTGTTAGCGAACAAAACAAACGCTTGCTCAACTTCTCCTATATTGTATCTCATAATTTAAGGTCTCATACCAGCAATATTGCCTCGATTGTTTCATTTCTCGAAAATACAGACTCTCAGGAAGAGAAAAATGAAATGCTTCAGTTATTAAAAACGGTATCAAACTCTCTAAATGAAACCATGCTTCATTTGAACGAAGTCATTAATATAAGAACTAATATTAGCTTAGTTTTAGTGCCATTAAATCTAAATGAATACATTTCAACAGCACTAAATGTTCTAACTGAACAAATTTCAAAAAATGATATTTCAATATTAAGCCACGTTCCACTTGACACGATCATAAATTACAATCCGGCTTATTTAGAAAGTATTCTTTACAACATAATTTCAAATTCCATTAGGTATAGACACCCAGATAGAACAGCGATTATAAAAATAAGTTACCATATAGAAAATAATTTAAAATTTCTTGAAATATCTGATAACGGAATAGGAATCGATCTTATAAAAAACGCAGACAAACTTTTTGGAATGTACAAAACCTTTACTACAAATTCTGAATCTAAAGGGATTGGATTATTCATTACAAAAAATCAAATAGATGCAATGGGCGGAACCATCACTGTTGAAAGTGAACCTAACATAGGAACAACATTTAAAATTTATATTAGATGACAAATAAAACGATATGGATTGTTGATGACGATCCTATTTACCAAATAATTGTTAGTAAAATAATAAACAGATCAGCTATGTTCTCAAAAATTATTCCATTTAAAAATGGAAAAGAGGCAATTGATCAACTCCAGGAAGTTATTAATAACAATGAAGCAGTACCTGACATCATTTTATTAGATATAAATATGCCAATTATGGATGGATGGGAATTTATGGAGGAATTAAACAACTTAAAACCAAAATATCTTGATAAAATCCGTATTTATATTGTAAGCTCGTCGATAGCTGTTGAAGATAAAACAAAATCAAAAAAATTTAAAACAATATTAGGATACATTTCAAAACCGGTTACAGTAAATGATATAGTATTAATTGCATCCGATGAATAATTAAAATTTCTAAAACTACTTGCACTCTTTCTTTATTTCGTCAAGTGTTTTCTCACTGTATATTAATTGCTCTACAATTTGCTTTCTCAAATCATCAATATCCGAATCAAAATATTTAGCCCATGAAGATAACTGCAGTACATTTCTAACTTGTTTGATTCGTTTTCTAGTTTCAGAACTAGTTCGTAGAACTGCTTTTTTATCAAAATCCGGATTGTTTTTATGCTGATATTGAACAAGTTCTTTATCATAATTTACTTCAAGATAATACAATAAATCAATGTCATTATCTGGATAAAAACTTTCCCAAGCTGCAAATCCTAATTTAAATTTAGAGTCCGTTTCTTGTTCCTGTGACTCTAGTCTCCATTTACAATTGGCCAACCTTCCCCAATGATTGGATAAGCGATACATTCCTTTTTTAGTATAATAATACTTGCTACCGGATTTGCTATCATATTGAACTTTAAAATCATTTATAGCGTCCAGTGACGTTTCTTGGAAAACACAAAAAGTATTTTTAAAAGAATTAGGGCTAGGTCTAAAGTTGTTTTGCATAGTGCAAATATAATCAAGAAGAGTATTTACTGATAATTCAAATTAAAAATGATTAAATTTGCTCACTTAAATAAAATAGATAAAGATGACAAAAGCTAACGAAGAAAGAATGTTACAAAAAGGAATCTACACGGGAGTTATTGAAAAAGATGAAAATAATAACTTTTTTTGTGGAGAATATTTGTTAGACTACAAAATGGCAACAAAATTCAATGTAGGTGATATGGTTACTATAAAATCAATCATTGAAAACCCAAGTGACATTAGCCATAATAAATACCCAAAGAAGTCAAAGAATTTTGATAAAGCAAATTACAAGCCACAACAATAAAGATATTAAGCAGAGCTTAAAATATTTTTCATTAAAACTATTCGAAGATTTTTTTTAGACAAAATCGCAAAAAATAAAAAAAAGTGTACCTTTGCAAAAAATTTGTCCATTTAAAACAAAATTGTATTCCTTATATACAAAAAGACAAGTAGTTACATATTTATGAAAAAAATAGTTGAATACCGCAAATTGCTAAATGTAGATAAAACTGCTGAGCTGAAAGATTTGAAGACCATTTATCGTAATGCGATGAAGGAAGCACACCCAGATAAATTTCAAGGTGATGAAGCTGGATTAAAAGCAGCTGAAGAAAATAGTAAAAAAATTATTGAAGCCTACCATTTTTTGGTTAGCATCAATCCTGAAACTATCAAAGCAAACTTACCTGAATATACTGAAACTATTTCAACATCAACAATTACAGATTATAAATTTGTTGAAGGTAGATTGATTATCAATTTTTCAAATGGCAGCGTATATGAATACATTAGTGTTCCTAAAGCTACTTATGTAAAAATGGTAAATGCTGATTCACCAGGAAGATTTGCAAAAAGACACATATTAAATGCTTTTACTTGGAGAAAAACCATCAATCAAGACTAAGCACTTATAATAAACATTCAAGCACTCCTTATGGGGTGCTTTTTTTTTTGAAAAAATTGAAAAGTTGTAAAATATACCTTCTTTATTGATTACTAAACGCTATGTTTATACATAATAAATAGCACTTTATAACAAAAAATTAGGTAGTTATTATATTTGTAATTTATTATTTTTAAATACTTTTGCAGATATAACTATATTAACTAATTTATAATGAAAAAAATAATTTTATTACTTTCTGCTACTGTCGTATTAATTTCTTGTAGCAAAGTTGGGAAAGATGAATACTTGATTACAGGTACAGCAACAGGTGTTGATAATGGTAAAACAATTGTTCTAGAAACTCAAGATGCTACTGGAATGATGCTTGCAAAAGATACTGTTAAAGTTGAAAATGGTAAATTTGAAATGAAAGGTAACATCACTGAACCTGCTTTTTATACCTTACAATTAGAAGGAGCTCAAGCTAAAATACCATTTATCTTAGAAAATGCTGAGGTAACTATTGCAATAAACAAAGACAGCATTCAAAAATCTAAAGTTTCAGGGACATATAATAATGATGAGTATATGACCTTTAATGAAGAAATCACTAAGGTTCAAAAGAAACTTATGGATTTTCAAACCAAAAACATGGCAGCTATGAATACTGCGCAACAAACAAAAGATACTGTTGTGATCAATAAGTTGATGCAAGAGTTTTCTAAAATTCAGGAAGAAGTTAATACTGCTTCAAAAAACAAATATTTGACTTATGCTGAAACACACCCTAAATCATTTATTTCAGCTTTGATTATTCAAGGTATGTTAAATGATCCTTCAACTGATGTTGCAAAATCAGAAAAACTATACAATAGTCTTGAAGAATCATTGAAAAAAACAAAACCTGGAATAGCAATTAAAACTAAAATTGCTGAAAGAAAAGCTCCTGCTGCTGTAGGTGCTGCTCCTGCTCCAGCAATGCCAGGAAGTAACTGAAGAGCAGATTTTTCAGCACCAAATCCACAAGGAAAAATAATTTCTTTGAAGGAAAGTTTAGGTAAAGTTACAATTGTAGATTTTTGGGCCTCATGGTGCGGACCATGTCGTCAAGAAAACCCTAATGTGGTAGCTTTATACAAAGAGTTACATACTAAAGGACTTAACATTATAGGTGTCTCTTTAGATAAAGATGCCAAAGCTTGGAAAGATGCAATTGCAAAAGATAATTTAACTTGGAACCAGGTTTCAAACTTAAAATTTTGGGACGAACCTATAGCTGCACAATATAAAGTAGAATCTATACCCGCTACTTTTATACTAGATGGATCTGGTAAAGTAGTTGCAAAAAACTTGCGTGGCGAGGCTCTACGAGAAAAAGTACTAGAACTTTTATCCAAATAAATATACTTTTTTGAAAAAATAAAAAAATCTCCGTAATGGAGATTTTTTTATTTTATTCAATACCAAGTGATTAAAAAAAATAGCGAAATTAAGTTCAAAATTTGTTTGGAAACTTAAAAACTGTTGTTATATTTGCACCCGGTTAGCACAACGAGTTATACTTGTTAAGTCTTGGGGAGATACTCAAGCGGCCAACGAGGGCAGACTGTAAATCTGCTGTGTAAACTTCGCAGGTTCGAATCCTGCTCTCCCCACTAAAGCGTTGCATTTGCAACGCTTTTTTTATGGATTGTTTTCATGTATTATTTCCTGCCTAATGTTACAAGTCATGAAAATACGAATTATCCATATGTCTCAAAAATATTTCTGTTGGCTCATTTTAGAGTTTAAAAAATCACTCTTACAAGAAATGATAACTCACACTAAGTTGTCCCTGCCATCTTGAGTTTAAATTATCAACTAACCAAGGAGTACCTTTTGGATTTTTAAATTGAAAAATGGGTTGTTGATTTTCTATTCGAACAAAATCAAGCAAAGCATAACCTGAATTGTTAATATTAGGAACATAAACTTGAGTACCCCAATTTTTTGAAACTAGGTTGCCTACATTAAATAAATCAAGCGCAAACTCTACTTTATTTTTAAAAAGTTTTGTCTCATACATGAGTTTTAAATCTACTTGATGATTCCATGGTGTTCTTGCCGCGTTTCTATTGGCATATTTACCTCTGTTTTTACTCAAATAATCATTGTCATTGATGTATTCATTAAGCTGCTGCCATTGCTCAGCTGCTGATACAATCACAGTATTATTCCTGTCTACTATATTTTGAAGTCTAATTTCCGATTGATCTCTGGGAATATAAATAATATCGTTCTTGGCTGAACCATCTCTATTAATATCTCCTTCATAAACAAATGTAAATGGACTCCCTGATCTACCGTTGTATAATAATCCTACTTTAAAACTGCTCGATTTAAAATGAATATCATAAAAATGATAGGAAACAAATTTATGACGCAAATCAAAATTTGAAGCGGTGAGTTCAGGTGAATTGGCTACTAAAGCTTGGTTCCATTCAAAATTTGCCGCATGTGAATTCCTATTGGTGCTTGAAATGTCTTTACTCACTCCATACGTATACCCTAAAAATCCATTGTAATTGCTTTCTGTTTTAGTAAGCCCTATTGTGAAGTTGTATCTATATCCTTGAGAAGTATTAGTCAATAAAAAAACATTTGTGAAATTAGGATTGATTTTAATGCTCTCTGCTGAGGTATTGTAATATGGGCGTTGATCTGCTCCTAAAAAATTACTTTTTTGATCCTCTCTCCTATTTATGGATTTAAACAATAACCCATCTAAAGTTTTAGTATAAGTAGCCTCCAAGTTTAAAGCAAAGTTATTTTTTAAAGCTACATCAAGCGCAATGTTACTTTTCCAATCACGTGGTAAATTGAAATTAGTGTCTACTAAATTTACTTCGGTCAACTTTCTATTTTGCAAAGGCGCTAACTGACTTAAATCTTCGTTGATATCTAAATTTGTTGTAGGGCGGTAATCAATGTTAAAATATTTAGTTCCTGAAATGTAATATTCATAAGCATACCACACAAAAGGCATTCTTCCAGTAAAAAACCCAGAACCGCCTTTTAAATTGTATTTTCCATCTTTATCTATAGTATAATTAAAGCCAAAACGCGGATTAATTATTGGTGTACTATTAATTTTATTTTTATAACCCGAAAACTCTGGTGTACGTTGAATTTCATCAGAAACAGGAAAAGCGGTAGGCGTATTTTGCCAATCTAAACGAATTCCTGCTAAAATAGCAAACTTTTTTGAGAGTCTAATTTCATCTTGTAAATAAACACTACCTAATACGACTCCATAATCTGCTGATGGGGTCTTTTTATTAAACTCAAAATCGTTATTCTCAATATTGTACACTCCACGAACACGATTGGGTTGATCTGCCAGGAAACTAGCTACAGAGTTGTATTGCCACCTACCATTGAAAGCAGTTAAAAAACGATATTCAATACTATTAATTTCAGATGAAACTCCAGCAGTAAATTTATGATTTCTGTGATAATAAGTAAGATTATCTGTAAACTGAATAGTATTTAAACTTAAACCGTAAATAGAAGCTTCTCTATACGTTCCTGCAAAAACAGTATTTGAGGTATTGTCAATAATTTCTAAATGCGGAAAAACACGACCTTCATAAGTCCGATCATCATTTACCGTTGATAAAGAAACTGTCATTTTATTTGAAAGCTGATTTGTGAATTTACTTTTTAGCTCTGCTACAATACTATTTGTAGTAGAATTGTGCCTGTATCCTTGATTTGTAAAATTAAAAACAGTGGGAGTCCATTCTAGATTATCAGCATAGCCTTTAACAAAATTATTTCTTAACGTTAATTTATGATCATCACTAATATTGTAATCTAACCTTAAAAAAAGTTTGGTATTCTTGCGCTCTATTTGGGCATTGAGTGCAGTTCCTGGATCATAATTATATTTTGTTTTAAGTCTATCAGCTATAAGGGCAACCGTTTCAGCAGAAATATTGGAAGTTATACTTCCAGGAGCATTAAATACCGTTTCATTTCTATCGGCCAATTCTGCATTAAAAAAATAAAACAATTTGTTTTTAACTAGGCTTCCGCCAATACTAAAACCGTAGGTATAGTCATTAAAAGCTGCTTTTTGTTGCTTAATACCATCAGCGTAAGTACCTACTAAATTTCTATTTTTCACAAAGGTGTAGGCAAGACCAGTTGTTTTATTCGTTCCACTTTTAGTAACTGCATTGATGCTTGCACCTGTAAAATTCCCAAAAGTTACATCAAATGGGGCAGTTTTTACAGAGAGTGCACTTATGGCTCCAAAACCTATCGGTTGCGTACCTGCTAAACCCCCAGGCGTTCCGGAAGCAGTTGATCCTGATGCACCACTCGCTGGCTCTTGAAAGCCCAAAACATCATTTGTGGCGCTCCCATCAATAGATAAATTATTAAACCTATAGTTAGCCCCTCCAAATGAATTTAGGTTTGCCTCTGGTAGTAATCGCGTAGCATCTTGAATACTTCTATTTGCCGTAGGAAGGTTCGTAATTACATCTATTTTTAAACGCTTTTCATTTCCTTTTTTAGACTCAGCATTGTTTACAACTACTACTGATTGCAATACTTCTGCTTTTGCAAAAAGTATAAAATCAAGTTTGATAGTTTTACCTAGTTGTACTTGAATAGCATCTGAAAGTAAGGTATTAAACCCTTCTGCCACAATTTTAATTTCATAATCATACGCTGGCTGTAACTGATTGAATTCATAATACCCATCTGCTTGTGATTGCGTTGCATATTTTATTCCTGTTGACTTTTGAAGAATAGAAATAGTAGCAAATGGCAAGGTATTATTTTGCTCATCTGTTATGGTTCCTTTTACTATTCCAGTAGTTTCTTGAGCGAATAATAATCCTGAACAAAACAGAATTAAAAAAGTGAAAATGTACTTCATTTTTATAAAATATAGATTTTATAAAACTACGTAACTAAATGTGTTTAAGTTTTAATAATTTATCGTATTTTTACGATTATACTTCGTTAAAATCAACATAAAATACTGAATAATAAAAACTTACACTGAATTAATATTTTTTATAATGTCCAAACTAATTATCTATAAAACACGATTAATATGAAAGGAAATAACGATTTTAACAGTTTAGATCTAGAACTTTCACAATTGGCAAAATGTTTATCCCATCCTGCAAGAATCCAAATTATAGCCATACTCTCAAGACATAAGGATAGAACCTGCAAGGAAATTGTGGCCGAGTTACCCTTGTCTCAATCTACCGTTTCTAAACATTTAAAAGATTTGCTTGAAGAAAATCTAATATGTAGAAAATTAAGTGGGACACAATCTTTATATACTCTTGAATGGAATAAGCTTGAACGTGTTTTTACCATTTTTGAACGATTTAATAAAAAAACGATGGTTCACCGCCCAAAAAGAAATTGTTGTTAAAATAAATCAAACTAATTTTTAACATCAATTCACAAGCAACACTTCCTGTTATATGGGATAAAACATTACGGTTTTATCTGGTTTATTTCACTTCTTTGGATAAGCGAATGTCGAGTGCTTTTATTTGTTGCGCAGCAATTTTAGCAATTTCTGTGGCTCCTTTTACAGACAGATGCGTATTATCCTCAATTCCTTTTGGGATATAGCTATTTTCTCCCGCGGCAAAGTGTAGATGTAACTCTTTTGATTTTTCCACTCCGTAGGATTCTTCCAGAAGTTCTGTATAGTATTGCATGTCGATAAAAGGAACTCTATATTCTTGTGCAACGAGCCTTAATTCTTGTGTATAATCGCCGTGTGAATCAATCAAAACACCTTGTTCATTGAAAGTTCTTCGGGTAATAGAGGAAAACAAAATAGGAGTTGCACCTTTTTTTCTTGTTTCTTCTACAAAACGAATCAAATTGTGTCTATAGCTTGTGTGCGGGTTGGTATAACGGGTTGGGTCGGTTACTTTGCCATCGTTGTGACCAAATTGGATAAAGACATAATCCCCTTTTTTAAGTGAATTGTACACAGCGTCCCATAATTTTAGATCAATGAAACTGCGCGTGCTTCGGCCATTGACGGCATGGTTTTCTATCACCACATTATCTGAAAAAAAAGAAGGTAGCATTTGTCCCCATCCTCTTTCGGGGTTTTGTTCTGGGGCTACTTTGTTGGCCATAGTCGAATCGCCAATGGTGTAAATGGTCGTTTTTTGTGCCCAACCGTTTAGGGTGATGAACACAATTACTAGGAAGTACTTTTTCATTTTAATGTTATTTTACAGAGGTTGGAACTGTAGCTTTATCTCCAATAGTGACTTCATTCAAAACAACATTTTCAGCGTTTTGGCTTGAAATGCCGTTTTTAGCCCATTGAATATGAATGTTGTTAAAAAAAATGTCTTTTATTTTTAATTCAGGATAGCCTTGAATCACAATGCCGGTTTGTGTGGCTTTGTTGCAAACGATATTCGAAAAATTGATGTTGTTAATGCTTGAAGCAAAACCACTGCCTTCTCCGTGGTAGTTGGAGGTTATATGCAAGACATCTTCTACCTCGTCGAGTTGTAGATTATTCACAAACACATCTTTGATATAGCCGCCACGATCGGCATTGGTTTTTAGGTAAATGCCTCTTTTGAGGTAGCCAGTAGTTTTGCAGTTTTCTACGAAAATATTTTGAATTCCAGCCGACATTTCGCTGCCCAATACTACTCCGTGTAATCCTTTAAAATTGCAATTTCGGATGACAATATTCTGGCTTGGAGTGGCACTATTGGCTCTTCCTTCGTGGTCTCTTCCTGATTTTATGGCAATATTATCATCGGCATTATCAAAAGAAATATTTTCGATTAGGACATCACTAGCATATTCGTGATCAATTCCGTCGTTATTGTTATTGAATGCTTTGTATTTTAAACCTCGAACCGTAATGCTTTTACTTTTAAACAAATGAATGCACCAAAATGGTGAATCTTCGATTTGAACATTTTCGATAAGTATATTTTTCGAGTCGATGAATTGAATAAGTTGCGGTCTCAAGTAATGCCCATCTCCAAAAACTCGGTCTTTGACGGGAACATTTTCATGATTCATTTCTCTACTCAAAAGTTGGTCTTTCTTTTCTAGCGGTTTCCATTTGATCCAAGTGTTTTTGGCTTCTCCATCGATAATTCCGTTTCCGGTAATGGCAATGTTTTCTAAACCAATTCCATAAATCAATGGACTGTAATTATATAGCATTGTTCCTTCCCAGCTGGTCAAAACTAGCGGATAATCTTTTGGATTAGAACCAAATCTGATTTTGGCACCGTCCTCTAAATGCAAGCGAACATTGCTCACAAAATGAAGCGGACCTTGTAGTGTATAGACACCTTTTGGGACAATGATTGTTCCGCCGTTTTTCTTTTTACAAAGCGCCATTGCTTTATCAAAAGCAGGTTTTGCATTGCTTATCGAATCTCCTTTGGCTCCCAATGCGGTTACTTTTATGGTAAAGGCAGGAATGGTGGGTAACACGATACGATTTAGGATAGCGTTGACTTTTTCTGTGGGAAAAGGTTTGTTTTGTGCCCAACCACTTAGGGTAATACAGGTTAAGAATAGAAGGTATTTTTTCATTTTCGGTTAAATTTATAGTCTTGTTTTAGGTTCTGAAGCCAAGAGTGTGATTTATTTGTTACTAGCCCCGATTGCTTCGCCAGTTCGCTATCGCTCGGGTGTAGTGGAAATCCTTTTTTTTATACCTGTCAGGTTTTAGAAACCTGACAGGTATAAAAAAAAGATTGTAACGGATAGCGGGACTTTGTTTCCTGAAAAGCGTTTTGTTGCTGCTCCAAAAAAAATAGTAACTAATTACTAGTGGTTACGTACCAATTTTTTATTTTGTCATTAAGAATGTTATCTATGTTGTAATTTTTAGCTTCTTTTTTAGATAGTTGATACGACCACGGGACTCTTTTTTGCGGTTGAAAGCCAGAACCAGAACAGTTGTATTCGGCATAAAGGCTGGTTTTTTCGGCTTCGGGTTTTGACCAATTGTGCCATCCTTGCGGGAGAATATGGGCATCCATCGTGCAATCGATGAAAACGGTTTTCGCATAGATGCGCCAAGGTCTGCCTAAATAGACTTCTTTGACACTAGCGTCTGCCGTGAGTTTGCAGTTTTTGAAAACGTAGCCAAATGTGCCGTCCTGAGGCGTTGAAGCTGCGGTGATATAAGAATCTTTTTTGCTGTGCAGCGTACAGTTTTCGAACAAAACTGTAGCATCGCCAAAAATAAAATCGGTGGTGCCCTCGATGTAGCAATCTTTGAAATAGTTTTTGGTTCCCTCGCCTGAGGTGTAAAGCGTGTCCTGGTTTCCTAAGAGATTGCAGTTTTCAATTTTTACCCGATTGGCGTTTACATGGAGCGCAACAGCTTGTCCCACCTCGCCCGAACTATTTTCGATGGTTAAATTTAGAGCCATAAAATCGTTTCCTTCTACCAAAACGGTGTAGGTGTGAAATGTGCTGTTGCGTCCCACATTCACTTTTTTGAAGTGATCGTCAAAAGTAATGATAGTGTTCTCTTTGCTTTCACCAATGAGGGAAATTTTGGTATTCCAAGCGTGGATTTTTACTTTTTCGTAGTATTTTCCGTTTTTGATATAGATTATAATGCGCTGATCGGGATAGGAACGAGCCGCATTAATGGCGTCTTGAATCTTGGTGAAATTGCCAGATCCTTTAGCATCTACCACAAAATAATTTTCATTGGTTTGTACGTCTACCTTTACTACTGTACTCGTATTTGGGATCTCGCTGGAGCTTTGAGCCAGAATATTTATATTAGAAACAAAAATACAAACCATAACATTTATAATTCTTTGCATGTACCTCATTTCAAAAAGCATTATAAAAAATTAATATGATGAACTTACTTATTCAACTCTAAAGCAGCTAAAATAAAAGGCCCAGTTGCTTTTGGGTCGTTGTCTTTTTTCTTTTCGTTTACATAGTACTCAAAAGAGCCATCTCGGTAAGGATTTCCACCAAGTCCAGCCACTGCACAGGCTTGAGTGATGATTACTTCGCCATTTGCGCCAATTTTAACCAAATTTCCTGTAAGACCATTAAAAGCTTTTTGAGCAATCTTTTTGTATTTTTTGCGCAAGTATCCCTTATTTGCTCCTTTTGCAAAAGCATAACTAAACATTGCCGTACCAGAGGCTTCTAAATAATTTCCGCCTTGATTTCCCTTATCTGTAACTTGATACCAAAGTCCTGATTCATCTTGAAAAGGGACTAATGATGAGGCCAATTGTTTCAAATAACTTACTAATTCTTTATGTTTTGGATGATTTTTGGGCATATAATCTAAAACATCCACCAATGCCATGGCGTACCAACCCAAAGAACGAGACCAGAAATTTGGAGATGTTCCAGTCGTTTTATTGGCCCAAGGCATTTGTTTACTTTCGTCCCAAGCATGATAAAGCAAACCGGTTTTAGGATCGCGATCATTTTTTTGAATGAGTTCAAATTGTTTAGCGATGTCATCTAGACTTTTTCCGTTTTCAAAAGTCATGGTGTATTGGATATAAAAAGGCTCTCCCATATACAATCCGTCCAACCACATTTGGTTAGGATATATTTTTTTATGCCAAAATCCACCACTCGCAGTTCTAGGTTGTTCCTCGATTTGTTTTCTGAGCATTTGCAATGCTTTTAGATACTTTTCCTCTTTAGTTTTAGCATAAATATCAAACAATAATCTACCAGCTACTACCATATCAATATTGTACGAATCAAATTTGTAACTATCAATAGTTCCATCTTTTTGGATGAGTTTGTCTACATATGATTTTATGTATTCGGTATATTTTGGGTTGGGATGTTTTTTATTCAATTCTTCCATTGCAGTCAAAACCAGTCCGTGAACATAATCCCATTTTGGAAAAGTCGCATGATCTATCATATACGATTCTTGGTGTTGTAGCATTACGGTAGCGGCCATGCGCTCTGACCATTTTAGTTTTGGAGATATGGTTTGCGCATTCAAAATACTAGCCTCACATACTCCTAGAACAATTATTAAAAGGGTGATAAAACTATTTTTTCTCATGATTAAATTGTTCTTTATGATTAAATTTTGCCTTTTTTGTTGAGTTCGATTAGTTTTTCGTCCAAATATTTTACAAAAGCTCCTTTATTTTTAATTCCGTCCTTTTCCTGTTCCCAAGCACCTAAAAAATAAAAGGTTACCCCTTTTGTTGAAGGTTTGAAAACTAAAAGATGATCGAATTCTGCGCTAACTTCAGCTTCTATAGTATTCACTTCGTAAAAAATGGCCATGCCTAGTTGATCCGGAATTAGCGATTGAGTGCCATAAGTGGCGAGATAAGCCCATTTTTTGTTTTGGCTCACTTTTTTGAAGATTTCCGTATTTTTTTGTTTAACAATTCCAGTACAAATTCCACTTATTGCTTTAGAAGCTTGAATGGTGTGCTGGGTATGACGTTGATCTGAAGCAATAGTTAACTGAGAAGTGAAATCAATTTTTTCTCCCGCTGTTTTCCAACCATAGTAATTGATTTTTACCGCAGATGATTTGGATTTATTCTCCACCTTTGCTAGGGTAGAATCGACTTCATAAAAGTGTAATCTTTCGTTGTTTAGATATCGATCTATAGATCCTATACCGATACCTTTACCTGCTTTTAAAATATCTGAACCCCAATCACTCATTTCGTGATAAGAGTCAAAACCATCTTGACCCACTTGAGGTAAAACGACAGCATCTGTTTTTTTTCCGAAAATATCAATGGCATTTCTCCAATCTAGATACAAACGGTAGCCAATTTTGTTGCTTTCCCAACCTGGACCTTCGTAACGAATATCAAACGAATGATCCGTATGTTCTGGCGCAAGTTTCAACTTTTGAACGTTTTTGAACGTACCACCAATGTATTTTCGATCTTCCCATTTTCCGCCTTCTTTCACAGATATTTCAGCGTAGGTTTTTTTATTATTATGAGGATTTTGTGCTAGTGCAAAAAGTGAACTCAGCAAAAAAACACCTAGTATTATTTTTATATTTTTCATAACTGTCTTTAACTAAAAAAATGATGAAATGTAAGAGAAAAAGGAGCTTGATACAAACATCAAACCCCTTTTTTAACAAACTCAAAAAAAATTATTGAACCAAAATCTTTAAATTATTAATAAGCTGGATTTTGTGGATAATTGGTACTTCTATTTAAATCTAATACCGATTGTGGTATTGGTCTTAAAACTTTCAAATTCCCATTTTTCCCATTAAAAACAGCAGCACTAGTTATTTTTGGGTTGTATAAAACCGTTCTAGCTACAAGAGTGCCAGTACGTTTTAAATCAAACCATCGGTGGTACTCACCCAGTAATTCACGACCTCTTTCGTCAAGAATAGTATTAATATCAATAGTTGTAAGCACTGGAATTACTCCTGTAGTTCCTCCACCGGCTCTTCTTCGTACTTCGTTAAGTCGTTGTAAAGCTGTTGCAGGATTACCCGCTTTCAAATACGCTTCGGCAGCAACTAAATACGTTTCACCTAAACGCGATATGATAAAATCTCGGGTACTTACTCTGTTATTAGTAGCAGTTCCGTAAGGTGCCGTTGGATCATCAAATTTACGAACTGGAATTGTCGCATAATCCGCACTAACATTAGATGACGATGCGAATGTTCCCCAATTGTGGTATCTAAATGTAGCTGCATTTTGATATCTTGGAGTATTCGCCGTTTTCCAAGCAGCTCTGTCAGCTAATGTGAACCAGCTAGGCTCATAAAAGTCAGTTATTTTTAAAGTTGATTTATCTGCCACCTCATAAAAAGCATAGTATCGCGTATAAATTTCGGTCATAAAAGAACCTTCCCAACGACGATCTCCTTTTTCGAATAAAGATAATGCATATGGTGTAGGTAACAAGGTGTAGCTTCTGTTTGGATATGGATTTCCAGTTGCTGCAGGTCCTAAATAAGGTCCAAAATAATACACTTGGGCATTTCCTAAAGTTGTAACTCCAGTTGAATTTGCAAGTGGTGAAAATTGAACCGAGAAAATAGTTTCAGCATTCATTTCATTTCCTGGTCGAACAACGTTATCAAATGACACATTTAACTGTTGGCCACTAATTACTTGGTCAGCTAATGATGCAGCTGTTGCAAAATCATTTGAAGCTCCAAAAGTTTCATAACCTCGTGTTAAATATACTTTTGCAAGCAAATTTTGAACTGCTCTACGATTAACCCTTCCTGTGTATCCGCCAGTAGCTACTGCAGGCAAAGCCTCTGTTAAATCCTTTAAAATTTGTGTATATACCTGTTCAGCAGTATTTCTATCAAATGATTGAATTGGACTTTTAAAATAGTCAAGAACAAGAGGTACACCACCGTAGGTTTGAACTAATAAAAAATAAGCATTAGCACGTAAAAACTTCAATTCACCTACTCTAGTATTTAAATTAGTATTTGGTGCAGTTAATGGAGCAAAGTATAAGCCTGTATTGGCTTGCTGTATTGCGGCATAACACGTTTTATACAATTGATCTACTCCATCCGATGTCGAATCTAAATTAGCATATTTACTCAAACCATCAGGTTCCATATTCCTTCCTTCAGAATATAAGTCGGTACCCGCTTCAAACAACCACGGATTACCCCCATAAATATCTTTCAGCATGAAATAATTGGTATTTACTAAAGCTTCAAATCCAGGATTGGTTAAGTAAAACTCTTCTGGATTTCCCAAAGATCTGTTGTCTTCCTCAATAAAAGAGGAACAAGAATTCATTGATAATGCTAGAATCCCTATAATTACTATAATTTTTTTCATTTTAATTTAATTTAAAATTTTAAACTTACTCCCATTTGAATAGTAGTAGATGCTACACGATTGATTGCTTGTGACGCTGTAGCCCACTCTGGATCATATCCCTCATAATTTGTAAACACAAATGGATTTAAAACATTTACATACAATCTTAAATATTTAATTTTCAATTTTTCTAATAATTCGTCATCAAAACTGTAACCAAATGACATGTTTTGGATTTTAACAAATGAAGCATCTTTATAAAAAGCAACATCATTATTTGTATAATACACACCAGCAGCTCGTGGCAAAGGATTCGTATTTGAAAATTGTTGCGGAATACCTGCACCGTTTGCTGGTACGTACCAATCTTGAAGATCTAATTTTTGGCGTCCACGATCATTCACATCTGCAAAGTTGTTGTGAAAATCACTAAAAACAGTCATCCCTTGATTTGCTATTAAAGACAATCCAAAATCAAATTGATGCACTTTTAATGAAGTAGAAAAACTTCCTGTCCACTTTGGATCAAAATTACCTAAAATCGCTCTGTCATTGTTCCCATCTATTCTTCCGTCATTATTTAAATCTTTCACACGTGCTTCACCCGGCAATTGATTGTAAATTGCTGCTTGAGCTCTTTCGCTCTCTTGCCAAACACCATCAAAAACAAAATTATAATATGAATTAATATTTTCACCTAGGAACAAATTATTTCCCACATCACTAACCTCTTTTTGGTTGTAAATAGAAACCAATTTGTTTACGTTTTTAGTGAAAGTAAAACTTGTCTCCCAAGTAACATTTTTAGTTTGAATATTTTTAGTAGAAAGAGCAACCTCTACACCTTTATTGCTTACAGATCCTACATTTGAAGTAATGATAGGAATTCCCATTTCTAAAGGAAGCGCTTGTTGAAACAACAAATCATCCGATAATCTATCATAAACATCTACACTTCCCGAGATTCTGTTTCTTAAAAACCCAAAATCCAAACCAAAATTAGTTTCTCTTGTTCTTTCCCAAGTAAGCTCTGGATTTCCTAAACTTGAAGGAATAAAACCATTGCTTAAAGTGGTACTATTGTAATCATAAAAAGTTGAATTTCTTAGTACACTCAAACTTGAATAAGGTGTAACATTATCGTTACCTGTGTATCCTAAACTGGCTCTCAATTTTAAATTACTAATGAAAGAAACATCTTTTAAGAAACTTTCTTCATTTACCTTCCATCCTACTGCAACCGATGGGAAAGACGCCCATTTGTTACCTTTGGCTAATACTGATGAACCATCGGCTCTTATAGTACCAGTTAATAAATATCTTCCTTTCAGGGTATAATTCAATCTCGCCGCATACGAATTCAAAGTGTTTTTAAAGAAGTTTGAACGAACATTATACGTGTTTTGAGGACCTGATCCAAGATTGTTAAAATCAGTATCAAATGGGTTTTCACGAGAAGATAAAAAAGAAGTTTCGGTTGTATTACTGTATAAACTTTGCAATCCTAAAAAGTTGAAAACATGATCCGTATTTAAGGTATAATTAATATTGAATTGATTATCCCAAGTATAATTGAAATTTTGAAGATTGTCAATTTCTCCTGAAAGTAAATTTTTATTCGCTATTCCAATATTAGTTAATGGACCAAAAGCTTTACCTCTTTTTGAATCTAATTTACCAGCTGAGAATGTAGTTTTGAAGGTAAGCCAACTAGTAGCTTTGTACTCTGCAAAAACATTACCTATCGTTGTCCAGTTAACACGTTGATCTGTTGAATTTTCAATTTCAAGCAATGGATTTATAGATCCTGTTTTATTGATAGCCAAAGTACCGTTTGGATATCTTAATGTTCCTGGCTGTAACGCCAATGTTCCAATGATTTCATTACCTGCCGCATCAATTGCCCAAGGTGAAGTAAATGGATTTTGTCTAAAAGCTTCTTGCATAGCGGTTGGGCTACCTAGTTGCTCATCTGTTTTTGATAAAGTTAAATTTACCCCTAAACCAAATTTGCTATTAACTTGATGATTTATACCTGCTTTGAACGTATATTTATCAATACTTTCATTTTGAACGTTTCCTGTTTCTTTTTGTTGTCCTATTGCTAAGTTGTAAGCCATCCCCGATTCTCCTCTACCTGAAATAGATAAGTAATTGTTTTGTGTCATAGCACCTCTCAAGACTGCATCAGTCCAGTCAAAAGTTTGGTTTCTAGCAACTCTTTGTAATAAAACATTGTTTGTCCCAGTAGCTCCTACATTAGCAGTCAATAAAGCTGGAGTTATACTAGCATAGTTAGGTACTGTTGAGGAAAGTGATGTAGGCAAAAAAGCCGCTTGATGGTAGCTCCACCATTTTTCCCCACTCATAAATTGTGGTAATCGTGCCACTTGCTTGTTTCCATATGAAGTTTCATAAGAAAAATTGATTCCTGATTTTGCACTAGCGCCACCTTTTGTAGTAACAATAATTACTCCACTAGCTCCTCTTGAACCATATATTGCTGCAGAAGAAGCGTCTTTCAATACATCCATTCGTGCAATGTCCTGCGGATTTAAGAAATCCATATTATCAGTAGGAACACCATCAATAACAAATAAAGGCTTTGAACCGTCTTTATTAATAGAATTAGAGCCACGAATAACAACATTAAAACCATCCCCTAATCTACCTGAGTTCGATGTTACTTGAACTCCTGCAATTCCACCTTGAATGGCTTCTAGAGGATTAGTAACATTTCTTTCAGTAATTTTAGCCGATGATAAAGTGTTTACTGCACCTGTTAAATCCGTTTTTTTTACGCTACCATACCCCACAATCACAACTTCTTTCAAGGATTGAGATTCCTCAACTAGAGTGATTTTAACAGTACTTTTTCCTTTTACATTTACTTCCTGAGTAACAAAGCCTACAAAACTAACCTGCAACACTGCAGTTTCCTTAGTTAACTTTATATTGAAATTTCCAGAGAAATCTGTACTTGCGCTATTACGTGTTCCTTTTTCAACCACATTTACACCAGGCAATGTCAATCCAGCAGCGTCTGTAATAGTTCCTGAAACAGAGGAAGGTTGCTGAGCCTTCATCTCCTGAACTGTAAACAAGCTCAGTAATAAGAAAAAGGCAACATAACATGCAGAGCCTTTTTTTAATAAATGTCTGAAATTCATAATTTAATAATTTGGTTAGTTAGTATAATAAAATTTAAATCTTTGTTGGTGTGTTTACTTTTACACCATTGATATAGGTATTGGTTAGTTTAAGCCCCACCAGATTCTCTATGGAAAAAGCTTCTTTTACTTTTATAATTTTTACATTTTTAAAAGTCACATTTTTTATAGGAGATTGTTCATATCCTTTAGCAAGTATACCATACATTCCACCGTTTTGGACTGTTATGTTTTCTAAATGTATATTTTGAATTTGAGGGATAAAAGTGCCTGGTTTAGCGCCATAAACTTCATAAAACATGTTTAATTTTAAAACCGCTTCTTTAACTTGTCCTATTTTTAAGTTTCTTACAAAAACATTTTCAATAAGTCCACCACGATTTGAATTCGTTTTAATTCGAATTGCTCGCTCTAAATTTGGACTGTCCATCACACAATTTTCAACAAAAACATTACTCACTCCTCCGGATATTTCACTACCTATCACCACACCGCCGTGACCGTCAATCATCTTGCAGTTTTGAACAATAATATTTTGACTTTTCATAGCCACACGTCTACCATCAGCATCTCTTCCTGATTTTATTGCAATACAATCATCTCCTGTATTAAAAACACAATTCTTAATTAATACATTCTTAGAATATTCAGGATCACAACCATCATTATTAGGACCATGACTCTCTACCGTAATTCCATCAATGGTAACATTTACTGATTTTATAGGATGCACAATCCAGAAAGGAGCATTTATTATTTTCACATCTTTTAAAAGCACATTTTTACAATCAAAAAACTCCACAAAACTAGGTCTTAAGTAATGGCCTTCGCCAAAAATACGCTCTTCAACGGGCACTCTTTTTTCAGCCAAATCAATCAATCGCAATCGGTTTAGAGGATCGTTTTGATTTGGTTTTCCTTCTTTCCATCCATATTCTTTTTTCGAACACCACCACCACCAATTTTCATTATTGGCTTGACCATTTAAAACTCCTTTACCCGTCACGGCAACGTTCTTTTTTTGATAAGCATAAATTAATGGAGAATAATTCATTAATTCAGTTCCTTCCCAAGAGGTATGTACTAGTGGGTACTCTTTTCGGTTAGTACTAAACACTATTTCTGCACCTTGCTCTAAGTGTAAATTAACATTATCCTCAAGATGAATAGGTCCCGTTAAAAACTTTCCCGCAGGGACAATCACTTTTCCACCACCATTTTTTGTACAAACGTTTATTGCTTTTTTAAAAGCCTCACTTGCATTCATTACCCCACCAGATTGAGCACCAAAATCAGTAATAATGTAATTTTTATTTGGAAATTGAGGAGCCTGGATACTATCTAATATCAAAGCCATTTCTTTCCATGGATTTAAACCTTCAACTTCTTTTGTTTTAGTTGTGGAACAAGATAATAACACTACACTCACTAAAGCGATAGATAAGAATAACTGAACTGTATAAGAGTGTTTTACTGTCATTTTATTTTTAAAAATTAAAAAATGCGTATACTTATTAAATACTGTAATCAAGTAATGCAATCGATTACACAAACGTATATATTTATTTTCATTTTACCAAAATTAAAATCATAAAAATAGCAGTACTATAAAAAAAAGATTGTTTTTATTTACTTAATGCAATATATTATCATTTAAATTACATTATAAACAGGTGTACATTCGTGAAAATGAAACTAAATTTGGTTTTATACAATCGATAACATAGCTGTATTATTAACAAAAAAGTATTAGTTTTACACCATCAATATAAACTACTGATTCCCAATGAGTGAGAAAATAACAATTTACGATATCGCAAAAGAGCTCAACATATCAGCAGCCACTGTATCAAGAGCTTTGAATAAAAATCCAAAAATTAGTGAGTCCACCATTAAGCTTGTTCTAGATACTGCCGAAAAAATGAACTACAAGCAAAACCGACTTGCACTTGCTCTACGAAGTGGAAAAAGCGGAAATATTGGTGTAATTGTTCCTCGTATCAATACTAATTTTTTTGGATCTGTTATTCGCGGTATCGAAGAGGAGCTTCACCCTAATAAATACAACGTCATCATTTGTCAAACTCATGAAGATGAAAATAGAGAAATTGAAAACATAAACACCTTACTTGACGCACAAGTAGATGGAATTATGATTTCTATTACAAACGAATCAAAGAAAAATGAAAAAATAATTCATAGAGTTTTAGAAAAAAAAGTACCCTTAATCTTTTTTGATAGAAAAAAAAATATAGATGGCGTAAGCTCCATTACTATTGATGATTTCAAAGCGGGTTATATGGCTACTAAACATTTAATAGATCAAGGCTGTACGAAAATTGCACATTTGAGTGGTGATCAATCTCTTGAAATTTATGAAAATCGTTTTAAAGGATATCAAAAAGCATTACTAGACCATGGATTTCCTTTTATAGAGGAATATGTTATTCGTTCTAAAAGTAATTTAGAAGAAGGAGCATTGGTAACCAAAACATTATTACAACTAGAAACACCTCCTGATGCTATATTTTCGGCGAGTGATTTTGCTGCATTAGGAGCCATACAAGAATTAAAAAGTCAAGGTTTTACTTTGCCACAAGATTTTTGTGTGGTGGGTTTTGGAAACGAACCTTTTACAAAATTCATGGAACTCTCTATTACAACCATAGATCAATCTCCCCAAGAAATGGGAAAAATGGCTGCAAAAGTATTTTTAGAACAAATGAATTCTTCAGATAATTTTAAAATTGAAAAAAAGATTGTTCTCAATCCAATATTGCACATCAGAAAATCTTCCTTAAGAAATCAGGAATAAAAAAACGGATGTTGCAATTAAGCAACACCCGTTTTTAACGAACTCTACTTGGTATTCAAATACTTACATCTTTATATTAAATTATAAAGAAACGCCTCTTTTCCATGGTATAAAATCATTCTGATTTAACAAAGCGGCTTTTGTTTTTATCTCACCGCTTGCCACTTGAATAATAAACTCTAGCATTTCATCGGCCATTTCATCAATTGTTTTTTCACCAGTTATAATACCACCAGTATCAATATCAATAATATCAGACATCTTTTGCGCTAAGTCAGTATTAGAAGAAATTTTTACAACTGGTGCAATAGGATTCCCCGTTGGCGTTCCTAAACCTGTGGTAAAAAGAACCATATTAGCTCCTGATCCTACCATAGCAGTAGTGCATTCTACATCGTTTCCTGGAGTGCAAAGTAAATTTAAACCTGGTTTTGTAATATATTCTCCATAATCAGAAACACCAACAATAGGTGAAGTTCCACCTTTTTTGGCTGCTCCAGCAGATTTCATAGCATCTGTAATTAAACCATCTTTTATGTTTCCAGGTGACGGATTCATATCAAATCCTGAGCCTGCATCAACTACTGTTTTTTCGTACCATTTCATTAGTTCCAAAAATCGAACACCAGCCTCATCATCAACACAACGGTTCACTAATTCTTGTTCTACTCCACACAATTCTGGAAACTCTGAGAGTATGGTAGTAGCACCAAGAGCCGTCAACAAATCTGAGGTAACGCCCAAAGTTGGATTTGCTGATATACCTGAAAAACCATCAGATCCACCGCATTCTAAACCAATAGAAAGTTTAGACAAAGGAGCGGGTTTTCTTTCCAATTCATTGGCTTTTTTTATGGCTTCAAAAGTATCTTTAACAACGCTACTCAACATAGCTTCAATAGTACCTATTTGTTGCTGATCATAAATCAAAACCGGTTTTGTACTCGTAGGATTTATTTCGTGTAGCGCATCTTTAAAAATTTGGATTTGTAAATTTTGACACCCTAAACTTAAAACAGTTGCACCAGCAACATTAGGATTATTTACATAACCAGCTAATAATTTAGCTAAACTATGTGAATCTTGACGAATACCACCACAACCACCCTGATGAGTTATAAATTTAACTTCAATATTTTGAAACAAATCTGAATTTTGTTTATTTGAAATCGTTTCGTTTTCCCCGTTTTCAGCACTTACTAATGACCTTAATAACAATTGATAATCATTCTCTTTAGGCTTCATGAGTTCTTTTTCAAAAATATCTTTTAAGATTTCAATATTTCTGTTTTCACAAAAAACAAGCGGAAAAAAAAGCCACACATTTTCTGTACCTACTTGCCCATCTTCTCTGTGATACCCATTAAAAGTTCGACTTTTCCATTTATCAATATTAGGAACTTCCCAACCAATAGTTTCTGTTTTTCCAGATACAGCATCACTTTCATGCTTTACATTATCAGTAGAGAGTAATCCACCTTTTTCTATAAATGCACTCGCTTTACCAACTAAAACTCCGTACATGATGATTCTATCCCCTAAATTTAAATCATTCAAGGCAATTTTATGCTTCATTTTTACTGCAGCAGTAATGGTAATTGTATCATTTTCAAAATTGATATTTTCACCAGCTGTAAGATTAACTAATGCAACTGCTACATTATCTGATGGGTTTACTTTTATTAATTTCTTTTGCATAATAAAAAATGTAATTCGTTGATGAAGTTATTTTTTTTGACTGAAATTAGCATAGCCCTTTTCAATCCCATTTTTTTCAATTTCCGTCAATGCTAACACTAAATCATTGGATAATCCATTAATTGCATTTAAATCTTGCCCCCAAAAACCAATATTTGAAAGCGTTTTTTGAACTACTTCCTCTAAACTATTTGTTTTCCAAACATCCTCAAAAAAAGTTATAATTTCGGGATTGTCATCAAGGGGCAGTTTTTCTCCGTTCCAAGTTCCTTGATAAAACCTAATGAGACAAGCAAAAGAAAACGTAAGATTTGTAGGTGTTTTGTTAAATTTTTTAACATATTCCACAATACTTGGTAGCACTCTAACTTTAAATTTATCAATAGAATTTAGCGCAATACTTGATAAATTATGTTTTATGAAAGGATTTCTAAAACGGTCTAAAACATCCTCTGCAAAAAGATCAAGTTCTACCTTGTCCATTGCTATGGTTTCATTTATTTCTTTAAAAATAGCATCATTGACAAAAGAGCCTGTAAAAATATGATCTACAGTTTGTTTTACAGTTTCATTACCAAATAGCAATGAAAATGGAACCATTGCAGTATGAGCACCATTTAAAATACGAACTTTTCTCGTTCTATACGGTTGCATATCATCTACAATTTTCACATCTAAACTGGTTTTGTGAAAAGGTAATTTAGCTCTTAAAGCGTCACCACCTTCAATAACCCACAGAAAAAAGGTTTCAGCAGTTACAATTAAATTGTCGGTATACTCTAATTGATTGTTGTATTCCTCAATTTCAGTTCTTGGATAACCAGGTACAATCCTATCAACTAGCGTATTATGAAAACTATTATTTTGGTTTACCCAATCCATAAAATCAGTGCCTAAATTCCAATCATTACTGTATTTGATAATGAATTCCTTAAGCGTATCTGCATTATTATTAATTAATTCACATGGAATAATACACAAACCTTTACTAGGATCCCCGTTAAAAAAATTAAATCTTTCGTATAAAAGAAGTGTTAACTTAGCGGGATAAGAACTAGGTGGTTGCATTGTAGGAGTGTCTGATGAGACATAAGCAATTCCAGACTCAGTAGTATTAGAAATCACAAATTGAAGCTCCTTTTCTTTGGCTAAAGCCAAAAAATCCTGAAAGTTTACATATGGATTAATCCCTGTAACCAAGTTTGTAATTAATTTTTTCTCTTGGATTTCTTGTCCTTTAGTTAATCCTTTCAAGAATAGCGTATACAAACCATCTTGATTGTTAAGCATGTCGACCATACCATTCTCTATGGGTTGAACAACTGCAATTCCTGCATTAAATTCTAAAGAATCATTAAGCTCTTGAAAAGCATAATCAACAAAAGCTCTTAAAAAATTACCTTCGCCAAATTGCACCACTTTTATAGGATTTAAGACCTCTAGGTTTGTATTTTTTCTATTTAAATTCATGATTTTAAATTATTTAAAACTCTTTTACGGTACTTATAATAGACCTAAAAAAGTAGAAATTTTATGAAAGAGTATTATAAACGACTTACTTTTATGCTTACATCCTTTTATTCTCTATGAGGAGTTAAGAATAACGATCAAAAAAACACGGTATAAGTCGCTTATTATACCTTTACTATAATACTATATTTATACTCCACTAAAAATTGTAAAGCCTCCATCTACTGTAATTTTAGAACCGGTGACAAATTTTGATGCGTCACTTAACAACCATATTAATGCTCCTGCAAGTTCATCAGGATGACCAAAACGTTTGAAAGGAGTACTTTGCAATACTTGATTTCCTCTATCAGTAAGAGTTCCATCTTGGTTTGTAAGCAAGGTTTTGTTTTGTTCTGTTAAAAAAAAACCTGGCGCAATAGAATTCATTCTGATGGCATCTCCATACCGTTTGGCAAGTTCTGTAGCAAACCATTTAGTGTAACTGTCTATTGATGATTTAGCTAAACTATACCCCAAAACTTTAGTTACCGCCAGTTGAGATACTACAGATGAAATATTAACTATACTGCCCGATCCTGCTTGTTGAATACTTGCACCAAAAACCTGTGTAGGTAAAATGGTTCCTAGTAAATTTAACTGCATCACTTGTTCTAAGGCATTAATATTAAGACTAAAAATATCCTGATCTGGTTGCACAACGGCATCTGGAATATTTCCTCCTGCAGCATTTACTAAACCATCAATCCTACCAAAAGCATCTAAAATTTTATCCCTTGCTAAAAGCAATTGGGCTTCATTTGTAACATCTGCAAGTAAAGCAATGGCACTTCCACCTTTATCTTGTATTTCTTGAACTCGTTGATGAGCTATTTTTTCATTTCTGCCTAAAATACCAACAATACCTCCTGCACTAACAATACTTTTTATAAATGAATACCCTATAATTCCAGTTCCTCCAGTGACTACAATCACCTTCCCTTTTAATGAAAAATTAGTTTCCATTTACTTTTTATTTTCGTCTCGAATTTGTTTTATATTTTCAAGGGTATTTCTTACTGTGTTTTCAAGTCCAAGAAAATCTTGATTTTCTATTACAACTTTTGATATTAATTGAGAACCAATACCCACACAAGTCACACCTGAATCAAACCAACTTTTTAAGTTTGCTTTATCTGTAGTTACACCGCCAGTAGGCATAATACTAGTCCAAGGACAAGGACCTTTGATTCCTTTGACAAATTGAGGACCGTATACATCTCCAGGAAAAAGTTTTACAATTTCACATCCTAATTCCTCTGCACGAGCAATTTCTGTAAGGGATGCGCAACCCGGTGACCAAAGCACTTTCCTGCGATTGCAAATAAGTGCAATTTCTTCCCGCAATACAGGCGTAATAATAAAATTAGCTCCAAGTTGCATATACAGCGATGCTGCAGCAGCATCTGTAACAGAACCAACACCTAGAATCATTCCTGGCAGTTCTGATAATGCGTATTTATTCAAGACTCCAAAAACTTCAAAAGCAAAATCACCACGACTGGTAAACTCCATCAATCTGGCACCACCATCATAACATGCTTTTATAATTTTTTTTCCAAGTTCTACGTCATTATGAAAAAACAATGGGACTAAACCCGTTGCCGCCATTGCATTTGCTACTTCAATTCTAGAATATCGTGCCATATATTACTATTTTATCGTGAAACTAAACCAGACCCGTCTCCATCTAGCATGTTTTCTATTTCTTTTATTGTAACCAAGTTATAATCTCCAGCAATGGTATGTTTTAAACAACAAGCTGCAACTGCAAAATCTAAAGCACGTTGATTACTTACTGGAAAATTCAATAATCCATAAATTAAACCACCCATAAAAGCATCCCCACTACCCACTCTATCCACCACAGGCGTTACTTCTTTTACCGCTGCATTACTTATATGCTCACCATCATATAATATCCCTCCAATTCTTTGATGTGATGCACTCACAGAATAGCGGAGTGTCGTAGCTGCAATTTTCAAGTTAGGACATAGCTGAAATAATTTACCGTATAAGGACGGCAATGAAACTAAGTCTTGATAATTAGGTTGCACTTTAGATAAACCCAACATAAAATATGCTGTATCAATATCACCTAAAATGACATTACTGTATTTAAGAATTTCTGGCATAACTTCACTAGGAGTTTTACCATATTGCCATAATTTAGATCTATAATTTAAATCACATGAAATAGTTAATCCCAATTTATGAGCCACAAGAACAGCTTCTAAGCAAGCTTCGGCAGCACTATTAGAAATTGCTGGAGTAATACCACTCCAGTGGAACCATGTTGCACCCTCAAAAACCTGTTCCCAATTAATTAACCCTTTCGTAATTGTAGCCATAGCGCTGTGGGCCCTATCATAAACCACATTACTACCTCTTGTTCCTGCTCCAGTTTCTAAAAAATAAGTACCCAAACGTTCCCCGCCACGAAGAATATTTTTAGAACTTACGTTCATTTTTCTCATTTCTTTCTCTGCACAAACTCCTATCTCATTATCAGGAATTCTAGTAACAAATTCAGCTTCAATTCCATAATTTGCTAATGATGCCGCTACATTAAATTCACCGCCACCGTAAGATGCTGTAAAAGTTTTGGCTTGTTCAAAACGCAAATGTCTTTCTGTTGAAAGTCTTAACATTATTTCGCCAAAAGTGACTACTTTACTCATTCAATATTCCTTTACTATTTAATAAAATCAGCTCTCATAGGACTAAAAACATCAATCAAAATACCTTCTTCTAAGCATAAAACACCATGCAAACTATTAGAAGGAACCTGAAATGAATCCCCTTTTTTTAAAACACAGGTATCAGATTCTATGGTAACCTCAAATCTACCCTCGGCTACATACGTCAGTTGTGTATGTGTGTGCTTGTGTATAGGTCCTATAGCGCCTTCTTTAAACCTAACATTCACCATCATAACACGATCATCAAATCCTGTTAGCTGTCTTAAAACACCAGTACTAGCAATTTCCCATTGCATTTCATCTGCCAAGAAAAATAATTGATTGGAACTATTTTGAGACATAATCTTTTTAATTACAAATTAAAATACTCTTTTGCATTGTGGTAGCTAATGTCTGAAACCATTTTACCAATCCATTCCATATCTGGTGGTAACTCTCCCCTTTTAATTTCATCACCTAACAAATTACACAAAATTCTACGGAAATATTCATGTCTCGGAAATGATAAAAAACTTCTTGAATCAGTCAACATTCCTATAAAACAACTTATTAACCCCATATTAGAAAGTGCGTTTAATTGTTTTGTCATTCCATCCTTTTGATCCAAAAACCACCATCCTGAACCAAATTGTACTTTTCCTTTTACGCTACCATCATTAAAATTACCAATCATAGTAGCCATAACTTCATTATCAGCAGGATTCAAATTATAAATTATCGTTTTTGTTAATTTATCTTGGCTATCCAAAGCATTTAAAAAACGAGAAAGTTTTAACGCTTGCGGATAATCTCCTATAGAATCCCATCCTGTGTCTGGCCCTAAAATACGGTGCATTCGCTCATTATTATTTCGTAATGCTCCTAAATGAAACTGTTGCACCCAGCCATACTTGTGATACGTTTCGGATAAAAACAATAAAATCGCTGATTGAAATTTAAAAGCCTCCTCAGTAGTTATAGACACGTTTTCTTTTTTCTTTCTAAAAATACGATTTACTTCAACCTCAGTAAAACTTTCGAAATAAATTTGATCCAAGCCATGATCACAAAGTTTACAACCGTTTTGATCAAAATAATCAATTCTTTTTTCTAAAGCTACGCACAAATCAGCATACGAATCAATTGAAATACCTGCAGCTTCACCTAATGAATTCATATAAGCATTATACCCATCGTTTAGAATAAGAATAGCTTTATCTGGTCTAAAAGCAGTACTAACTTTAGTTTCAAATGGGTTTTTAGTCAAAAACTGATGGTGTTCTAAGGTGTCAATTGGATCCTCAGTTGTACACACAAAACTGGCATTTACTTTTTTTAACAAGTTTTGAGTACTGTATTCTTTTGAAGCTATTTTTGCCGATGATTCCTCATAGATTTTTTCGGCTGTTTTTTCATTTAACAGCTCATGAATATCAAAATATCTGGCAAGTTCTAGGTGTGTCCAATGAAACAATGGATTACGCATAGTGTAAGGAACCGTTTTAGCCCATTGTAAAAACTTATCTTTATCAGTTGCATTACCAGTAATAAATTGTTCTTTAATACCCAGAGTTCTCATGGCACGCCACTTGTAATGATCTCCATTTATCCAAACTTGAGTTATGTTTTCAAAAATTTTATCTTCAGCAATATACTGTGGTGACAGGTGATTATGATAATCTATAATAGGCTGATTTTTAGAAAAATCATGATACAACTCTTCTGCATATTTATTTTCTAATAAAAAATTATCGTGTATGAAAGGCGCACTCATTTTTTTAACTTTTGAATTAATTTTCGTTTATAGGTTTCCCAATAGTGGCCAAAATTCCACCATCTACATATACAATTTGACCGTTTACAAAGTCACTAGCTTTTGAAGCTAAAAAAACAGCTGTACCTGCTAAATCTTCAGGATTTCCCCAACGTGCAGCTGGTGTTCTGTTGATTATAAAATCGTTAAACGGATGACCATCTACGCGTATAGGTTCTGTTTGTGTAGTGGCAAAATATCCCGGACCAATCCCATTAACTTGAATATTGTACTTTGCCCATTCTGTAGCTAAATTTCTAGTAAGCATCTTGAGTCCACCTTTTGCAGCAGCATAAGCAGATACGCTATTGCGTCCTAGCTCACTCATCATAGAACAAATGTTAATTATCTTGCCTTCTTGTCTTTCAATCATTTGTTTAGCAACAAGTTGAGACATAATAAACGGACCAACAAGATCTACATCAATCACCTTTCTAAAATCAGCAATAGGCATGTTAACAGCTAATTCTCTCTTAATAATACCCGCATTGTTTATTAAAATATGAATTTCACCTTGCTCTTTTGTAATGCGTTCAAGATTTTCTGCTGCTGCATTCTCATCCGTAACATCAAATAAATAACCCGAAACGGTATATCCTTTTTGTGAATAATAGTTAAGAGCTTCTTCCATTTTAGAGGGTGTTGTTCCTGTAATGACAAGTGCTGCACCAGCTTGAGCGAGACCTTCGGCCATAGCCAAACCTAATCCGTGGGTTCCACCGGTAATCAAAGCTCTTTTTCCTTTTAAATCAAATAAATTCATAGGTATTATCTTAGTTCATTAGGTGCTACAATATCCATATCTCCATAATCTAAATTCTCTCCTGCCATACCCCAAATAAAAGAGTAATTGCTTGTACCCGCACCTGAATGTATAGACCACTCTGGTGATAAAACTGCTTGGTGATTTTGCATAAAAAGATGCCTTGTATTTTGTGGCTCTCCCATAAAATGACACACTGTTTGCGGAGCTTGAATATCAAAATAAAAATAAGCTTCCATTCTGCGATCATGAGTATGAGCGGGCATGGTGTTCCAAACATTACCCGGTAACAACTCTGTTAGTCCCATTTGAAGTTGACAGGTTTGTACAATACTATTTACTATCAACTTATTTAGAATGCGTTTATTAGCTGTAATTTCATTTCCCAGCGGAATGATTTCTGCATTTTCTCTACCAATTTTTTTAGTTGGATAACAAGTATGCGCTGGTGCCGAATTAATATAAAACAAGGCTTGTTGTCCATCAGCATTTGCAAAAAAAACCTCTTTACAACCTTGGCCTACATAAAGTGCTTCCTTAGTATTCAATTCATAGACAACTCCATCAACGGTTACAACTCCGGCTCCACCTACATTGATTATTCCCAATTCTCTCCTATCTAAAAAGTTTTCAGACTTTAAATACGGAATTGTTTCTAATTTTAAGCTTGATTGTACTGGCATAACTCCACCAACAACATACCGATCATACATGGAATACGTAAGCTGAATTTCATCAGGAACAAATATATTTTCTATTAAAAACTGTTCTCTCAATTCATCGGTTCCATACTTTTTAAAATCAGTAGGATTGGTTGCATATCTAAAAGAAAAATTTGTCATGTATTATTTTTTTATGTAATCGATTGCACAAAGGTACTTGATAATATAAAACTTTGGCAACATAGTTTATAAATATTTTTAATTTGAACTACAGAGAGGTAATAGGACTGTATTTAGGAACCAACGACTTCATTACTATCCAGCCCGTTAAATAACACACAGCACAGATTGAAAAAATAATAAAATATCCAGCCTCAATACCTTTGAAACCCATAAAAATCATATTCGTTTCTTTTGAGTAATCAAATAAAACTCCAGAACCTTTATTTATTAATGTCGATCCAATTCCACCTGCAAGACCACCTATTCCTGTTATGGTAGCAATGGCTTTTTTAGGAAACATATCTCCCACAGTTGTAAAAATATTAGCAGACCACGATTGATGTGCCGCTCCTGAAATCCCAATAATAATTACTGGAAGCCAATAACTAATATGCCCAAGTGGTTGCGCTATGAGTGCTAAAAGTGGAAAAAAAGCAAATATAAGCATGGCTTTCATTCTGCCC
The DNA here is from genome assembly GCF_007830355.1 of Flavobacterium tiangeerense. Classification (GTDB taxonomy): domain Bacteria; phylum Bacteroidota; class Bacteroidia; order Flavobacteriales; family Flavobacteriaceae; genus Flavobacterium; species Flavobacterium tiangeerense. The sequence goes on from NZ_VLKO01000006.1 coordinate 170,936, forward strand.
TCATAAGGATTCATTCCTTTCTTTTCTACGAAATAAGTAGGCAACCAACCACCAATAATTGATAATAATGTAATCATATAAAGCACAAACAATGGCAATGCTGATTGTGTTGAATCCATATTATAAACAGAACTTAAATAGGCTGGTGTCCAAAATAAGAAAAACCACCAAACTCCATCAGTCATGAATTTTCCAAAAGCAAATGCCCAAGTTTGCTTATATTTAAAACAATCACTCAAAGAAACTTTTGTTGTAGTCTCAGGAACATAGCCCGCTAGTTTACTATCGGCAATATCATCTTGTTGAATGTATTCTAACTCCGCTTGTGAAACTTTAGGATGCTTTTCAGGTTTATCATACATAAAAACCCAGAAACCCATCCATACAAAACCAAGTGCACCAATAATTATGAAAGCCATTTCCCAACCAAATGCTTTAGCAATAAACGGAATGGAGATTGGAGCTGCTAAGGCACCTACTGTTGCACCAGCATTAAAAATACTGGTTGAAAAAGCTCTATCTTTCTTAGGGAAATACTCTGCCGTAGTTTTTATTGCAGCAGGAAAATTACCAGCCTCACCCACCGCTAAAACAAATCGGGCAAAAATAAATAAGGTTACACTAACATTTATGATTAATCCCGTGTCATTGACTGTTTTTAAAGTTTCTTTTGCGCCTTCAAATCCCACAAACCAATTGCCAGTGATAATTCCCGAAGTGGCAATACCACAAAAAGCATGCAAGCAAGCACCAAATGACCAAATTCCGATAGCCCACAAAAAACCTTTTTTGGTATCCATCCAGTCCACAAAACGACCTGCAAACAACAATGAAACCGCATAAAAAATAGAGAATAAAGCTGTTATGTTTCCGTAATCATTATTAGTCCAATGAAATTCTGGTGCTATAAATTCACTCCAAGTCAAGGATAAAACTTGTCTGTCTAGATAATTAATTGTTGTTGCAAAAAATAGCAATCCACAAATTGACCAACGATAGCTTCCAATTTTATTACTTTTTTGATTCATATTGTTGTAGATATGATTTATTATATTAATTCCTGATTATTGAGCGATGAAACATTTTACCAATAACTATTTAAACTTTAAAAAAATAAAAATATAAAATGTAATCGATTGCACAAATATAGATGTAAAAAATGATTATCCAAATTAATTACATATAATTTTAAATAAACAACTCAAAAAAATGTATTAATTAAAAATAACAATAAACAAATACATATTTTATAAGTTAACTGTTAATAAAGGTAAATACAAGCCTTTCAGCGACATCAATATACTTTAGAAAAAAAACCAAATAGTGATATTTTATTTGAGTATTTTTATAACTGCCCAATACATTAAAATACAAAGCAATAGCGTACTAACTACTTTAAATAAATAAGTATTTGCTATCACAAATAGAAAATGAAAAAAACTAAAAATGTTAAACTCTCGTAAATGAACCTATAAAGTGAAACAGTACTGTCTACTTTGTCAAATTGGATCCATTAGTACATGTTATCATTTAAAGAAAGTGAATGTATTGATAAATAAATGAGTATTTATTTAATATAAGTTCATTGAAATATTGGGAATTGTCGAATTAAAAGCTAAATCAACAATATTTTAGATTGTCTATATAATTATTATATCTTTGCGCAAAATTTGGAATAGAGTTTGAAGTACTGAATTCTAAATTGTAAAATGAATTGCATCTCCGTAGCATTATTTTTTAGTTATATAAGTTAAAATATTTATAATTAATAAGTTAATAATAATACGTTATTGATGAAAATTCACTGACAACTTTAAAAATTAAATTTTAAACTAAATAGATTTTATAACCAATACTAATTAAAGAATTTCAAAATGAAAAAAATTATTTTAACGCTTTGTTTTTTTGGCTTGACATTGATTTCAAAAGCTCAAACAACAGAATTATTTTTTGAACAGGCAACGATGTTCTTGAAGAAAAATGTAACTCCAGAGGGTAAAGTAGATTACTTTTCAATCAAAAAAAGTCCTGGAGAACTTGTTTATATTTTGAGTAATATAGAAAAACTAGACACTAAATTTAGCGATAAAAAAGTAGCAAAAGCATTCTGGATTAATGTATACAATTTACGTGTCATTAAAAGTGTCGTTGATAAATTCCCAATTGAGTCAGTTGAAAAAGTTCCAGGATTTTTTAGTACTGAAACTTTTTTAGTAGGTAATCAAGAACTAACTCTAGATGATATTGAAAATGTAATCTTGAGAGATTTGTTTTTTGACCCTGCTATTCATTTTGCATTAACAAGTGCAGCAAATGGTGGAGCGCCACTATTAAACACTGCTTATTTACCTACAACAGTAGACGAGCAAATTAAATCAAGAGCCACATTAGTAATTAATTCAAAATATTACTTTTATGTTGACAAAGAAAATAAAACTATTGAGTTACCAAAAATATTCGAATGGTACAAAAAAGATTTTGCAGTAAACTATTTTAATGAAATTGATTTTATCAATCTATTTTTAGAGAAAAAAATTGATAATAAATTAACTGTAAAAACTTACGATTTTGATTGGAATTTAAATAAAATATAATCCTATATGGCCCTACCGCTGTGTAGGGCAAATAGAATTATATGAAAAAAATATATTATATTATTTCAGTACTTTTTTTACTATGTTTTACACCTGTACAAGCACAAAAAACATATTTAAAAAATTATTACGATAATGGAAAAATAAGTTCTGAAGGTTGGATCAACCTAAATAAAAAAACAGATTACTGGTTCTTTTACCATAAAAACGGTAACAAAAAAGAAGAAGGACATTACTTTAATGATAAAAAAACAAAGTGGTGGATTGTATATGATGTCAACGGTAAAATTCAAAGAAAAATTGAATTTAATAACAATCTTGAAAATGGTTTAAGTATTTTTTACAACGATGGTAAAATTTACAAAGCTGCAAGATACAATGCCGGATTAAAAATAAAAGAATGGACATCAATAGCGAGTTATAAAAAAGACAATCCATAAAACAATGAAAATAATTAAAGTAATCATACCCGCATATAATGAGGAACATGCTATTGAACATGTTATTCATGAAATTCCAAGTTATGTGTCAGAAATTATTGTAGTCAATAACAACTCCACTGATCAGACAGTAGCGGTAGCCCAAAAAGCTGGCGCTACTGTATTATCAGAAAACAGAAAAGGATATGGTCATGCCTGTTTAAAAGGTCTTGATTACATAAATACTACTCCCAACACACCCGATATAGTTGTTTTTCTTGACGGTGACTACTCAGATTATCCTGAAGATCTTTCTAAATTAATTGCTCCCATCTTAAATAACACGGCTGATTTTGTCATTGGCGCAAGAGTCCCTGAGTTAAGAGAAGATGGTTCAATGACACCACAACAAATTTTTGGAAATAAATTAGCCACTGTGTTAATGCGTCTTTTTTTTAGATCTAAATTTACTGATCTAGGTCCGTTTAGAGCCATAAGATATGATACTTTACAGTCACTCAACATGGTAGACAAAACCTATGGTTGGACTGTTGAAATGCAATTGAAAGTACTTAAAAAAAATATCAGCTATACTGAAATCCCTGTTCGCTACAAAAATAGAATTGGAGTTTCAAAAGTATCCGGTACTGTAAAAGGGACTATTATGGCAGGAGTTAAAATTATTAGTTGGATCATTAAATACGCTTTCAAATAATATGTTAGTACTATCTTACATCATCCTATTTTTTTATAGTGTATCTATTATATTAATCTTCTTTTACGGCCTTTCTCAATTGAACTTATTGGTTAATTACCTTAAAAGTTCTAAGAAAATTTTAAAATCGAATCAATTTGATTTTAATGACCCAAATGAAATTCCAAAAGTTACCATTCAACTACCTATTTATAATGAAAAATATGTGGTAGAACGCTTGTTGCATACTATTTCTAATTTAGAATATCCAAAAGACAAATTAGACATTCAAGTATTAGACGATAGCACTGACGAAAGTTTAACCGAAAATATTCATATTGTAAATGAATTAGCTGCAACTGGTTTAAACATAAAACACATTACCCGAAGCAATAGAATCGGTTTTAAGGCAGGTGCACTGAAAGAAGGTTTAAGAACTGCTGAAGGCGAATTTATTGTAATTTTTGATGCTGATTTTGTGCCACAAAAAGAGTGGTTGTTGCAAACTATTCCGCATTTTAAAGATCCAAAAATTGGTGTGGTACAAACTAGATGGGGACACCTAAATAGAGATTATTCCATATTAACAAAAATTCAAGCATTTGCACTTGATGCTCATTTCACATTAGAACAAGTAGGCCGAAATTCACAGTCTCATTTTATAAATTTTAACGGCACTGCAGGTGTATGGCGAAAATCTTGTATTATTGATGCTGGAAACTGGGAAAGCGATACTTTAACCGAAGACTTAGATTTAAGTTACAGAGCACAATTAAAAAACTGGAAATTCAAATATTTACTTGATGTAGTTACACCCGCAGAACTACCCGTAATTATAAGTGCTGCCCGTTCTCAACAATTTCGTTGGAATAAAGGTGGCGCTGAAAATTTTGTAAAAATGAATCAGCGTATCATTAGCGCAACAAATATCAATTTTAAAACAAAAATTCATGGCTTACTTCATTTACTAAATAGTTCTATGTTTTTATTTGTTTTTACAATGGCACTGTTTAGTGTACCTGTTTTGTTTATAAAAAGTTGGTTCCCGCAACTGGAAGTTTTTTTTAAAATTTTAGCATTTTTTGTATTTACCTCAGTTGTTTTTTTCACTTGTTATTGGTTTACCTACAAAAAAATATATGGTGGAGGATTTGTAAATTTCATCAAATACATTGGTTTATTTTTTACATTTTATAGCATTGCCATGGGTTTTACGTTTCATAATACCATTGCAGTTGTTCAAGGGCTTATTGGAAAAAAAAGTGATTTTATCCGTACTCCTAAGTTTAACATTGAAAGCTTAAAAGAGAAATGGAAACAAAACACTTATATAAATAAAAAGATATCAAAAAATATCATCATTGAAAGCCTGCTACTACTCTATTTCCTTTTTGGGATTTATAGTGGAATTCAATTAAATGACTATGGATTACTTCCGTTTCATATTATGCTGTCCTTTGGATATGGGTTTGTGATTGTTAATTCTTTCCGAATTGGAAACTAAAATGTAATTCCATTATTTAAAATTTTATTCGCTTACGCAAAATGAAAGCACTTAGTAACTCATGTAAACTTTATACACTATTGAGCGCTCTATGCTATACCTACATAGGCTATTTCATGGAGCGAAAAGATTTTGTTGTTTTACTTTTATTATTTGGTGTTTTATTTTTCTCGTTTGTAAAAATCATTCAGGAGCAAAAAGAAAACGCCAGCTATTTACTTGGTTTAGGCCTTTGTTTAAGAATCCTATTTGCATTTGCCTTACCTAATCTTTCTCAGGATTTCTTCAGATTTATTTGGGACGGGCGCATACTCTTAGAAGGATTTAATCCTTACACCAATTTACCCAATGATTTAATTGTTAACCCCAATTTTAATATTGCTCAGGCACAGGAATTAATTAAATCTATGGGGAGTCTCAGTGCGTCTCATTTTTCAAATTACCCACCGATTAACCAACTTTTTTTTGTGATCGCGGGCATATTTGGTACCCAATCCATAGTTGTGGCAACCGTTGTTTTGCGATGCATTATCATTGCAGCCGATTTTGGTACAGCTATTTTTGGAGCAAGATTATTACAATCAATGGGTTTCGAAAAGTATAAAATATACTGGTACATATTAAATCCATTGGTACTTATAGAACTCACAGGAAATTTACATTTTGAAGGTGTTATGCTGTTCTTTTTCATATGGGGTATCTATTTATTACACCAAAACAAGTGGAAAACGGCTGCAGTAGCAATAGCCTTATCAATTGCAACTAAACTCTTGCCACTTATACTACTTCCATTATTTTTTCAAAAATTAGGATGGAAAAAAAGTTTTGTATTTTATGCCTTAGTTATTGGCATTAACATACTACTTTTCTTGCCGTTTTTATCAACCGCAATGGTTGCGAATTATTCAAATACAATTGCTTTATGGTTTGTAAATTTTGAATTTAATGCCAGTTTCTATTACATCATCAGAGAAATAGGTTTTTACTATAAAGGGTATAATATCATTCATAGCACCGGAAAAGTTATCCCAATTCTAATCGTATTCTTTATCATCTTACAGTCCTTTTTTGGCAAAAATAAAACCACACCCGAATTATTAAAAAGTATATTACTTGTGCTAAGTATTTACTTTTTTGTATCTACAACAATACATCCGTGGTATGTGATAAATCTTGTTCTAGTCTCGGTTTTCACAAAATATAAATTCCCAATTGTATGGAGTTTTACAGTTGTATTGAGCTATTTTGCTTACTCTGGTCAAATATTCAAAGAGAATTTAATGCTTATTGCTATTGAATATTTAATTGTTTTTTGGTTTATGTTTCGTGAATTAAACATTAGACCCTTAGAAGTTTATAAAAGATTACAATCTAAATTTTCAAATTCATTTTCTATAAAAACTTAAGATTGCTGGGATAACACAATTAAGAGTATCGCAATTAAAGCAATAAGTAAACCTAGATAATTTTTTACAGACAACTTTTCTTTGAAAACAACAACACCTATAACACTTCCTAAAATTATAACTCCTAAATTCATTCCTGCAAAAACAGTAGATGGATTTGCAGTAAATACTTGGTGCGCCTTGAGATAAAAAAGGATGTTCCCAAAATTAAACACACCCACAAGACCACCTAACAAAATGTTTTTTAAAGTTATTTTAGATGAGTTTACAACTGTATCATAACATACCACCAGCAGCATAATAACTAATGCTATAGAAAAAACGACAACCAATGAACTTGTAAAAGGCATCGTTGTATAAAGTGCCATTTTCTTGAAAAGAATATCGATGATTCCAAAACCTAGTAAAACTAATAATGGGTAAGTCAAATTTGTTTTTTCTTTTGATACAGGTTTCATCAATATCATAAGTATAGCTGGAAAACCAATAATTAGCGCTACAAGTTTGTACGAATTAAAAGTTTCATCGAAAATCAACCAAGCTGCCAAAATAGGAATAAATAAAGAAAGTCTTTGAGCTGCATCGGTTTTTACAATTCCCACTTGTTTTATTGAGGTTGCCAAAAACAAAAAAACTGTTGGTAATAAAAAGCCAATACCAACATACAATGCCCATGGAGCAGTGGATAAAGAAGTAAATTTAAAATCGAAAAAAAAGAAACATAAAAGTATGGCAACCGCATAGTTAGTTGCTACCATTTGAATAGCACTAGAGTTGTATTGTCTAGATAATTTAAAAATTACACCTACGGTAACACTACAAACTACACTAAGTAAAAGATAAATCATGTTTTTTCCTCAAAATTACTATTTAAGTATCAATTTTAAAAATAGCAACCTAATCTCTTTTGAGCCATCCTGTAATACTCATGCGGGGACAGTTTGTTTCCAATACTTCATGAACCAGCTCATCACTCTTAAAAAAAACTGTTTTTCCCAGAGTAGGAGCAATTTTTTGAGCAATATCGTTTTGATGTATCATTAGCTCACCGCCATCTGTAACTTTCCAGTCCGCATTTAAATAACTGATCATGCTAAATTTTCGGCTAGGATTGCTTTTAAATTGATCCAAGTGCTTTAAGTAAAAATCTCCTTTTTCATACAGGGAATAATGAAATTCATAACCTGTAATTCCAGCATAGCAACTTTGATTTAAGTATAAAATGAAGGCTTCAATTAATTTAAAAAATTCATTCTCAAAAACATTATTGTGCTTTTTATCCAACCAATAAATAGAATCACTCCGTATAGCACCATCATAAAGCAATTTATCTGAGTTGCCAATGCCAGCAGCCGTAAGCAAACTTCGTTCATTTAAGTTAAGAATGTTTTGTATTAAATGATCTGAAAGTTCTGGAGTCAAAAAATGCTCTGCTATACCTACTTTATTTTTAACATAACTCGATATCAAATTCTCAAAGGAATTTTCCATTTTAATTTTGGGAAAGACTGAAAATACAGTCAACGTAGCAAGGTAGATGAAATAAAATTACAAAGGCTGTTTTTATAAAAAAAAGGGTTTAGTTAAAACTAAACCCTTTTGCATTTATAATTTACTGATAAAACTACCGTAAATATCTTTGAACTGATATCCTTCGGAAAAACGATCTTTACTTAGTTTCTTGTATTCTACCAATCCCCAAAGTATAAATTCCATCATGAAAAATTTATCTTCTGGACTTACTTGCGGTTGGTATTTTTTAATTAAAACTTCCAATGGTGCTATTCCGCCTAGAATTTTTTCATACTCTTCATCTGAGCAATCATCAAGTAATTCAAAACCACTTTCGGCAAAGAACCATTCTATGATATCGGTGTACGCATTTTTGACACCTTCTTTTTCTAGTTTTTCAATTTTAGGGAAATACGCTGGAAAGAAAGTATGAATGGCATCACCCAATAAGTGTTGTGCTACGGCAGCAGCTCCCTCCTGCTCTCCTTCATAAACAAGCTCAACTTTTCCAGTAATGGCTGGAATAATTCCCATAAAATCAGACAAACGCAAAGTAGTTTTATCTGCACCAGCTTTTAATGCTCTTCTTTCTGCAGTGCTTAGTAAATTTTCAAAAGCTGTGATACTCAATCTGGCACTCACCCCACTTTTATTATCAATGTATTCACTTTCTCTAGCTTCAAAACTTATTTGTTCTAATAAATCTCTTGCCAATGAGGGTACATACACCATGTCATTTTGTGTAACATCCAGTTTTGCTTCTTGCTCTGTGATAGTTCTAGCAATTTTGATGGTTTCAGGATAATGCGTCAGGATTTGTGACCCAATTCTATCTTTTAATGGAGTTACAATACTACCACGATTGGTATAGTCTTCAGGGTTTGCGGTAAAGACAAATTGCATGTCCAGCGGCATTCTTAATTTAAAACCGCGAATTTGAATATCTCCTTCTTGTAGAATGTTAAACAAGGCTACTTGAATTCTTGCTTGTAAATCAGGTAACTCATTGATAACAAATATGCAACGATTCGCTCTTGGAATCATCCCAAAATGAATCACGCGATCATCAGCATACGATAATTTTAAATTCGCTGCTTTTATAGGATCTACATCACCTATTAAATCGGCAACTGTTACATCTGGAGTGGCTAGCTTTTCAAAAAAACGTTCGCTTCTGTGCAACCATGATATTGGAGTTTCATCTCCTTTTTCGTCGATAAGATCTTTGGCAAAACGAGATATTGGCTGCAACGGATCATCATTGATCTCGGAACCTGTTACAAACGGAATGTACTCATCAAGCAATTCAATCATCTTGCGAGCCATTCTCGTTTTGGCTTGACCGCGAAGACCTAATAAATTGATGTTATGACGGGATAAAATAGCACGTTCAAGTTCTGGAATTACGGTATTCTCAAAACCATGAACTCCTTCAAAAGTGGGTTTTCCTGATTTTATTTTCTCTCTTAAGTTCGATCGCAATTCATCTTTAATGCTTTTGCTTTCGTATCCTGATTTTTTTAATTCTCCTAATGTTTTTATAGTATTCATCTATTTTTCTATTGAAATTTATATTGATTATTTGTTGGGGTTTGCGTTAGGGATAGCAGTGTAAATCCTTTTTTGAGTCCCGAAATTATCGGGACTCAAAAAAGATTGAAACGAATAGCCCGGCCCGCAGGGAAACGCCCAAAATTACTTTATTCTCTTTTTTCTATTGGTCTCGTAGTCTTCAAAAATCATTTCGCCCAATCCTTTTAATCCTGTATAAAAGGCTTTTCCTTGATTTGACTCTGTAAACTTATTCACAAATTTTTGCAAATAAGGATCATTAGCAATCATGAAAGTAGTGATGGGGATGTGTAATTTTCTGGCTTGTTGCGCCTGATTGTAGCATTTATCCACAATATATTCATCAAGACCGTTGCTGTTCATATAATACGAACCATCTTTTTCACGAACACAACTTGGTTTTCCATCTGTAATCATGAAAATTTGTTTGTTTGTATTACGCTTTCTGCGCAAAATATCCATGGCTAGTTGCAAGCCCGCAACCGTATTGGTGTGATACGGACCTACTTTTAAATAGGGTAAATCTCGTATGGCGATAGTCCAAGCATCGTTACCAAAAACAAGAATATCCAAGGTGTCTTTGGGATAACGCGTGGTGATTAATTCGGCTAGTGCCATGGCAACTTTTTTGGCAGGCGTGATTCTATCCTCGCCATACAAAATCATACTGTGACTGATGTCAATCATTAAAACTGTACTCATTTGCGACTTAAATTGAGTTTCCTCAACTACCAAATCATTTTCGGTGAGCATAAAATCGCCAACACCATTATTGATTTGAGCATTACGTAAACTCTCCGTCAAAGAAATGCGTTCGAGTCCGTCACCAAAATGAAATTCTCTAAACTCTCCTGTATGCTCATCGCCATTACCTACATGCTTAGTTTTGTGATTGCCACTGCCAGAGCGTTTAAGATTTCCAAAAATGTTATCCAGAGCTTGCTGCCTTATAGCGCGCTCGGTCTTGGCTGTAATCCCCAGTCCGGAACTTCCATCCTCTTTCAACTCTTCCCGGATATAGCCTTTCTTCTTTAAATCTTCAACAAAATCATCAATGGTATAGGACGCATCAGTAAGTTTATACTCTACATCTAATTCTCGCAACCAGTCAATTGCCTCATCAAAATCTCCCGAAGTATGCGTGATTAATTCCTTGAAAATACCAAAGAGTTTATCAAACGGAGACTGGAAAGGTGCTTCGTATTGCTTGAAATAAAATCCTTTTTTATTATCGTTTTTCATAGAACATAAAATTACATCATTTTCAAAGGACAGCTTACAAACGTTTATTAATTTTTAGTTAAAAGCAATTTCAAGAATATAAACGTTACAAAAATGATTTGGGCGTGCCCTCACCTCCACTATCGTTGCGGTGAGGTCGTACTGTACGTTCTCAATCTCCCAAAAAAAGGGAGGATTTCCACTACCATCACTCACGCAAAACCACTTAAAAAGAACATATTTCCTAAAAAAGTAAATTCAGAATGTAATTGTAAAATAAGAATATGAATACTCTAAAAACTTTTTCGCACCTTAGCAATCCATTTTAAAAACAAAAACCCCCGATTAAAAATGAGCGTATTTATAAAAGAATTGTCCTTTCGTTGGTCTGATCTTGATCCTAACTTTCATGTAAGACACAGTGCATATTATGATTTTGGAGCACAACACCGTATTGAAATACTAGAAAGCCTAGGCTTAACCATGAAAGTAATGCAAGCACAAGGCTTTGGTCCAATTTTGTTTAGAGAAGAATGTGTTTTTAGAAAAGAAATCAAACTTTCAGACAAAATTGTCATGCATACCAGAAGTTCTCAAGTTAATGAAGACGGCTCAAGATGGTCTATTATTCACGAGTTTAGAAATGATGCCGATCAAGTTTGTGCAACCATAACCGTTGACGGTGCTTGGATGGATATTAAACTGAGAAAATTAGCTTTGCCTACACCTGAATTGGCCAAAAAAGCTTTGAGTGTTTTTCCAAAAGAATAATACGTTCTTATCAAACACAATTATTTCCTTTGGGTGAATTACATTCCTTGAATATTTCACCCAAAGTATTTAAGCATAACAGTTACGTCTTCAACTTGAAAATGGAAATTAGAAACAATTGCTCTACTTTTTTTGAAAGAATTATATAACTATTTTATACAATTATATAATGGTAATTGTTGTTTTGTAGCGATATTTGTAGACATTTATGTTTCTGCATTAGCACATACATCACATGATTTTGATAGATAAAAAACTTCGTTTGAAAAAATATTTACAGATTCTTTTAAAAGTGTTCCTCTGGACAGTTGGCTCCTTGATATCCCTATTTTTAATACTGTTTTTGGTGATACAAATTCCTTCCGTTCAAAATTATGCCAAGAACAAAGCGGTACACTATCTTGAAGAAAAAATCAAAACAAAGGTTGTGATTGACAGTCTAGAAATAGGGTTTCCAAAGAAAGTTATATTAAAGGGCGTATACTTTGAAGACCAAAAAAAAGACACTCTTTTCGCTGGAGATACTCTTGCTGTAAACATCAGTTTATTTCAACTTATAAACAATAAAGTAGACATAAATAGTGTTGATTTATCAGGTATTACGGCGTACATAAAAAAAGACAGCAAAGGAAATTTTAATTTTGACTACATTATTAAAGCCCTTGCATCTCAAGAAAAACAAAAGACTGATTCAGCCCCAATGGAATTTTCAGTAGAAGAAATTCAGTTGGATAGAATTAATTTTCACTATTCTGATGCTATTTCAAATAATGAAATTGCAACCTATCTCAATCATTTCAAAACTAGCATTAAAACATTTGATTTAAACCAAATGAACTTTGACATTCCTAAAATCAAGGTTAATGGTTTGCAATTCAAATTAATTCAAGGCATTGCTTCTACAAAAAAATCAGGCAAAGTAACAGAGAATAATGCAACAGAAAATCCTTTGAAATTAAAATTTGGTGATGTAGACCTTGGTAAAATAAAAATTGAATACAAAAGCCATGAATCTAAATTGGCTACCAATATCTACGTGAAAAAATTGATCACCAAAGTAGATAAAATAGACTTGAACAATCAATATGCTATTTTAGAAAACTTAGAGTTAACTGGTGTTGAAGGTGCTTTAGAATTAGGTAAAATAAAAAAAATAGTTACCCAAAATACAATGCCTTCAAAAACCGCAAACAATTGGGATGTAAAAGTAAAAAAGAGTGTTTTTAAGAGAATCAATTTTAAATATGATAACAATAACGTTGCTTTTACTCCAAAAGGATTAGACTACAATCATTTAGATATCAAAAACTTGAATCTAGACCTAGAAGTTCTCAATTACAACGCTGAAAACATAGCAGGTGAACTCAAATCTTTATCTGCAAGAGATAAAAGCGGATTGAACATTACGGCGCTAAACGGTGACTTTTTCTATGGGAATAAAAATGCTTTTATCAAAAATCTGTATTTAAAAACTCCTCAAACCGAAATAAAAAATGAAATACAAATAGGATATTCATCACTTGCTACTATTTCAAAAAACATTGGAGATTTGAGTTTGATAGCAAACCTTACCAAAAGTAGTATTGGTTTTCAAGACATTCTTTTATTTGTTCCTAATTTAGCTTCTACAAATCCATTTAAAAGTAATCCAAAAGCAGTCATTTCTATAAACGGAAAGGTAAAAGGAAAAGTAAAAAATATAACAATTCCGTCAATGGAAATCAGTGGAATAGGCTCAACTTCACTGGCAGCAAGCGGTACAATAATTGGTTTACCAAATGTTGATAAAACCTATTTTGACATTAATATTAAAAAATTTCAGTCTGGTCAAAAAGACATCAATAATTTTGTACCCAAAGGAACTATTCCTAACACCATTCAATTACCTGCAAGAATGACTGTTACAGGTACTTTTAAGGGAACTATTGCTACTTTTTTGACTGATTTGAAGCTCATAAGTAGTTATGGAAATGCAAATATCAAAGCCAAATTTGATCAAAGTCGCAAAAACTTTGAAAAATATGATGCCAAAGCTGATTTTGTAAACTTTGATTTGGGAAAATTTATCAAGAACGACTCCATTGGTAAAATCACCCTAAAAACCACCATCAAAGGCACTGGTTTCAACCCAAAAACAGCAACAGTAGCTCTTAATGCAAGTATTCAAAAAGCGTATTTTAACAAGTATACGTATAAAAATATAGCTATAAAAGGGTCTGTCAAAAAAGGTAATTTTAACGCTACAGCAGTGGCTAGAGACCCTAATTTGACATTTAATTTAGTAGGTAATGGTAGATTTCAAGATAAATATCCATCCGGAAAAATAAAATTAAATGTAGATATTGCTGATTTAGAAAAACTGAATTTACATGCGGGACCTTTAAAAATTCGAGGTATTGTAGATGCAGACATCCAATCGGGGGATTTAGATTATCTAAATGGTTCATTAACTGCTCATCACATTAATGTTACCAATGCCAAAGAAAACTATACTATTGATTCTATTCAAGTTCATGCAATAGCAACCGCTCAAAAAAATTCTATTGAAGTTAAAGCACCTTTCATGGATGCGTTTTTAGAAGGGAAATACAAATTATCAAAAATAGGAACTGCTATTACCAATTCGATTACTGCTTATTACGATAGTACTCCTAAAAAAGCGAAAAAGAAAACTAAAGAAAATCAGCAATTTGATTTTAAGGTTCAAATCAAGGATAGCCCAATTGTGATGCAATTGATTCCTCAAATTAAAAGTCTTGAACCGATAACTATTACAGGTAATTACAACAGTGTAAATGATTCGATTGTGCTAAATGGTGCCATTCCAAAACTAGTTTATGAGAGCATTACTGTTACAAACGCTACCTTAAAACTGGATACACAAGATAAAAAGTTGCTTTATAATTTTATTGTTGATGATATCCAAAACGAACAGTTTGAGCTTCCGCATACAGAGCTAACTGGGGATATTCAAAATAACATCATAACGTATGCACTTCAGTTAAAAAACACTAAAGAAGAAGAACGCTACCTCATTGCAGGTACTGTTCAATCTCAAAATGGTGGTACAGAAATACGATTGAATCCTGATAAATTAATTTTGAATTATGAACCGTGGACCATTGATAAAGAAAACGTAGTTAGCAGTTTAACTAAAGGCTTGTTTATTAATAATTTTAATCTTAAAAACAACGGAAGTACCATTCAAGTTCAATCAGAATCTAATTTGGCAAACGCGCCAGTACAAGTCAATTTTAAGGAGTTTGATATCAACACCATTACAAGTTTTGTGGAGAAAAAGGACTTACAACTTAGTGGAAAAATCAATGGAACGGCAGAAATAAGAAATATAAACACATCACCCCTTTTCACTTCTGATTTAAGTGTTGAGAATTTTACCTTCAAAAAAGATACTATTGGCAATGTAAAACTTCAAGTAAAAAACACCATTACAAATCAGTATGATGCCATCGTAGAAATCACAGGTCAAGGGAATCAAGTAAATCTAGAGGGGAATTATAAAACTACCAACAGTAGTTTTGATATGAATTTAATTATTGATAAATTAAATCTTAAAAGTATTCAAGGATTTACTTTAAATAATCTAACGGAAAGTACTGGTTTTTTAAACGGAAAATTATCGATTACGGGAAGTGCAAGCCAACCTAATGTACAAGGTGAAATCGGTTTTAACGATGTTGGTTTTAAGGTTACCCCACTTAATGCCAAATTCAAATCTATTAATGATAAAATAGTTTTTCAACCCAACACAATTGTTTTTGAAACCTTTACCATAAAGGATGAAAATGACAATGATTTGAACGTTAACGGTACAATTGACACCTCCACTTTTAGTAATTTCGGATTTAATCTAACCGTTGATGCTAAAAATTTTAAAGCAGTAAATTCAAAAGCAAAAGACAATGATTTATACTACGGTGAATTATTTCTGGATAACAACATCAGGATAGCTGGTAGTATTGATAATCCAATAATTGATGGTACAATAAAAATCAATAAGGACACCAAGTTTACCATTGTATTACCACAATCTGATCCATCCATTGCTGATCGAGAGGGAATTGTTGAATTTATTGATCATGATAATCCTCAAATAATTACGAATACAAATCTTGAAACTATAAGTAGTGAATCAACCGTAAAAGGTATTAATGCATCAGTAAATATTGAGATAGATAAAGATGCAGAGCTTTCACTGGTTATTGACAAAGCAAATGGAGATTATTTAAAATTAAAAGGCGAGGCTCAATTAACTGGCGGCATAGATGCATCAGGGAAAACGAACTTAACAGGTCGATATGAGTTGAATGAAGGAAGCTACGAAATGAATTTTAACGGTATTAAACGAAAATTCAATATCAAAGAAGGTAGTTACATTTTATGGACTGGCGAACCAACTAGTGCAGATATTAATATTACAGCTATTTATAAAACTAATGCTGCGCCTATTGATTTAGTAAACGATCAATTGGGTGACATAACAGCTACGGTAAGAAATACATACAAAGAAAAAATTCCTTTTGAAACAGCCCTAAAAATGAATGGCGAACTAATGAAACCCAACATTTCATTTGATATCATTTTACCTGATGGCAACAACAATGTTTCTACTGAAATTATTAATACCACTCAAGCTAAACTTAGTCAATTAAGAGAACAACAAGATGAGTTGAACAAGCAAGTTTTTGCGTTGTTGTTATTAAATCGTTTTATTGGGGAGAATCCTTTTACTAGTGAAAACGGTGGTACAACCGTTTCTTCATTAGCTAGAGAAAGCGCTAGCAAAATTTTATCGCAACAACTCAACAACTTGGCAGGAGATTTAATTCAAGGTATCGAATTGAATTTTGATTTAAATACAACTGAAGATTTCACATCAGGACAACGTCAAAACAAAACTGATTTGAGTGTAGGTGTTTCCAAAAAACTACTCAATGACCGACTTAAAATTACCGTAGGAAGCAGTTTTGGTATTGAAGGTTCTCAACAAGCCAATCAAAATGCAAATAATATTGCTGGTGATGTTTCTATAGATTATCAACTTACAAAAGATGGAAGATACAAAGTAAGAGCTTATCGTGTCAATAAATACCAAGTAGCACTTCAAGGTGAAGTTGTAGAAACTGGAGTTGCATTTGTAATCACAATGGATTACAACAAGTTCAGTGAATTATTCCGAAAAAATGGATCAAAAAAATAATTTCAAATCATAAATAAAGCCGTACTTACAAATCAAAATAGTCTTTATTTTACAAAACGAATCGTAATGAAAGGGAAAGGTATTATAAACTTATTTTTTTTATGTCTGCTATTTCAATCCTGTAGCAACACCCGTTTTTTACCTGAAGGTGAATTGTTGTATACAGGTGCCGATGTTACTATTGAAAAAAATGACAGTACTAAGAAATCAAGAAAAGAACTCAAAAACAATTTAGAAGCATTAGTCAGACCCAAGCCCAATAAATCTATCTTAGGGTTAAAACCAAAATTATACATTTATAACCTTGCTGGAACTCCAAAAAAAGAAAAAGGATTGCGATACTGGCTTAAAAATAAAGTGGGAGAACCGCCTGTATTATATAGCCAAGTTGATTTAGAGTATAACAAAAGTGTCTTGCAAAACTACATTGAAAATAATGGATACTTTAACGGAAAAAGCAAAGCCGATTCAACACGTAGTGATAAAAAAGCTAGCGCTACATACACGGTAACTACAGGAAAACAGTATACAATTAATGAAGTAAAGTTCCCAATAGACTCCTCAAAAATAGGAATTGAAATACACAATACGCAACGAAGATCCAGATTAAAAAAAGGAGATCCATACAGTTTAGAGGTCATAAAAGAGGAAAGAATTAGGATAGATGCAAGATTAAAAGAAAAAGGTTTTTTTTACTTTAATCCTGACAATATTATTGTTCAAGTAGACTCAACTGTTGCAAAAAATAAAGTAGACCTCATAGTCAAAATCAAATCTGATGCATCAAAACTTGCAACAACACCTTACAAAATAAATAAAATAGTAGTGTTTTCTAATTATACTCTTGATGCTGAAAACAAAGCCCTAAAAATTGATACCATTAAAAAACAAAATGGACGCGCTATTATTGATCCCGAAAATTTATTTAAACCCCGCATTTTTGATAGAGCTTTGTATTTTAAAAAAGAGGATTTATACAACCGTACCAATCATAATTTATCTCTAAACAGACTAGTTAATCTTGGCGTTTTTAAATTTGTAAAAAATCAATTCAAAGTTTCGGATACTACAGGAAATTATCTCGATGCTTATTATTATCTAACACCATTACCTAGAAAATCTATTCAATTAGAGCTTTTGGGTAAAACCAATTCAGCCAATTATACCGGGACAGAATTAAACCTAAACTGGAGCAATCGCAACACTTTTAGAGGTGCTGAGTTGCTAACTATTTCAGCATTTGGTGGTGTTGAAGTACAAGTTTCTGGACAAAACAATGGCTTTAATGTATACCGTTTTGGTACTGAAGCTAATTTAATTTGGCCCAGAATTATCGCTCCTTTTAAATTTAAATCGCCTTCAGGTTTTGTACCAAAAACGAAAGCAACAATAGGCTATGAGTTTCAAAATAGAACAAAACTATATTCTTTGCAAACCTTCAAAGCCTCTTTTGGATACCTTTGGAAAGAAAACGAAAGAAAAGAACACCAACTTAATGTTAGTGAAATAACATACGCAAGTCCTCAGAATGTTACCGAATTGTATTTAGAAAAAATTGCAGAAAATCCATCTTTAAATAAAGTAATCGAAAAACAATTGATTTTTGGTCCTACCTATTCTTATACGTATACCAATACTACTCAAAAACGTAGAAAAAATACCTTTTACTACAAAGGAACTGTTGATTTAGCTGGAAATATTGCAGGATTAGCCACAGGTGCAAATGCAAAAAAAGAAGACCCAATTACCGTATTTGATGTTCCTTTTAGTCAATTTATCAAAATAGAAAATGACTTTAGGCATTATTATAAATTTTCAGAAAATTCCCAATTGGCAACCAGAATCATTGCGGGCGCAGGTATTGCATACGGAAATTCAAGAGAAATGCCTTTTATTAAACAATTCTTCATTGGCGGAACCAATAGTTTACGTGCTTTTAGAGCTCGATCTGTAGGACCAGGAAGTTTCAAAAATGAAAACCAAAATACAAATTCTTTTTTACCCGATCAATCAGGTGACATTAAACTTGAGTTCAATACAGAATATCGTGCACAAATTTACGGACTCGTAAAAGGAGCTTTATTTATTGATGCAGGAAACATTTGGTTATTACATGAAAATACAGAAAAACCAGGCGCTAAATTTTCGAATAAATTTATGAGTGAAATGGCCGTTGGAGCGGGTGCGGGATTACGCTTTGATTTGTCTTTTTTAGTATTGCGTACTGATCTTGCTTTTCCTTTACGAAAACCAAATTTACCCTCAGAGAACCGTTGGGTTTTAGACCAAATCAATTTTGGTAGTGGTCCATGGAGAAAAGAAAATTTAATTTTCAACCTAGCTATTGGTTATCCTTTTTAATAAACAAAAAAAGCACGAATCAACGTGCTTTTTTTGTAAAAAGATATTCTTGTGATTAATCCACAAGAAATAGTGCATTGCTAAATAAGAGAATTCCACTTTCCCAAAAACCTCTAAACAAGGGATTATCAATCATGTATACAACGGATCCAGCCCCTTTTGATTCTACTGCAAAACTTACTGTATTATTTAGTTTTTTCTTGATTTTACTACCTACAAATCCGTAACTTTTGTAATCAGTAGGAACATATATTACATTAGATGCATTTTTTAATAATGAATAGCGTTTATCATCTGTTTTTAAACTAAAATAGCGATCTCCTAGTCCAAAACTTAAAGGATGTGATTGATCTAATTTATTTTCAATGATTGCTCCTGGAATTGCTTTAGAAATAAACCTACGCTCTGCATTTTGATAATCAAGTGTTCTTTCTAATAAAACATCCTCATCAGCCTCTTTTTCTGCTAAAAGTTTTTCTTCTTCTGTTGCAAATGGTGTCAAAGCGTAACCTTCTTTTCCATCAAAAAGGGAAATAGCATTATTCATGGCGATCACTTTTCCGCCATTGTTAATCCATTCTGATATTTTTTTTTGCTGTGCCTCAGAAAAATCATAATAGCCATCTGCTAAAATCATTGTATTATACGAAGCCAAATTCAATCTGTTAAAATTATTGGTTTCAACAACACTCACAGGATATCCTAATGTTTCTTGCATATAATACCAAGTGGCTCCAAACTCTGTTGGACTCACTCCTTTTCCAGAAAGTAATACCACTTTCGGAGCTTTTAAAAGACTAAAATTTTCACCACCAATATCCCTAGCATTCGATGAAAAACCTGTTGAAATAGTATTAAAATCAGATTTGTCTTTGATTAAATTAGAAATGGTTTGTTCAAAATTTGATATTTGTGGATTATCCGTTTTGGTCACTATTAATCCTCCCGGAGCTACAGTAACAGTGCCAAAAATGGCTTCTTTTGCAGCTGTTCTAACTTTAATATTATTTTGATGTAAAACCGATAAAACTTGCGCTGAAACTCTGTTATTCCAAGGAATATGAAAAGCATATACATTTTTTGAAACTTCACGAACTGGAGTTTTTACGGATGTCTTAGTTGAAATGGCTACATCATTTTTTACAGCATAACCTTGAACTCCATAAGCAAGTGGCAAAGCCCAAGCCGTTATGTCATAGGACAAACTATCATTTAGTTTTTGATTGGGTTCAAAAAGAATTTGTGTCAATACTGCCTTTGGTTGATCCACTTTTACAATTAAATCATTAGGTTCTATTGTAAAACTGGTTTCCTTCTTTGTGGTATAATTGTAACCTATTGTTTTTGCACTTGCTACAGCAAAACTAAATTCAATTTTGTTTTTTGAAAGTAAATCAGTCATTTGAACTAATTTTGGATTGCTTTTCATGACATACGTTTTGTAAGCTCCCTTAACTGTTTTTCTGGAATTGTTCATAAATCCACGAAAACCCTTTAGTAATTCCTCTGCTTTATTAGAAGCCGACTCGACTACTGTTAGAACCGCAGTTGCATGATGTGCTACTCTATCTTTAATGGTCAATATAGATCCATTACTCATTTGTATTGCGCGCCCAGCTCCTATTCCGCCCTGTTCTAGGGTCATACCCACAGCTCCGTTGTACGTAGGATAAGTATCGCCGTAACTTGGGTAAAACAAGTCAAAACGTTCTCCTGTGTTGTACATCCAGTTTTGCGCATCAAATTTTTTAGAAATGTTTTGACCTAAAGTTTGGTGAAAATCCCGCTGATATTTTTCAATAAATTCATGTAAAGGTTCAGCTGACGGAGGAAAAAAATAAGGAGAGTCATACCCCATTTCATGTACATCAGTATGAACTTGAGGCATCCACTGGTGGTACAAAGCAATGCGTTGTTGAGACTCTAGCTGTGTTTGCCAAGCCCAATCTCTATTTAAATCAAAAAGATAATGATTGAATCTTCCGCCTGGCCAATCCTCCATGTGTTCTCTATCGGATAGTTCAGGATGTGTTTTCTTTCCGGAAATTTCTCTTAGCCAATTACCGTATCGAGAATATCCATCGGGATTAATACACGGATCTAGAATTACAATGGTATTCTCTAACCATTTTTTGGTTGTTGTATTGGAAGGATTTAGCAATTCATAAGCAACAGTCATCGCACTTTCTGTTCCAGCAAACTCATTGCCATGAACATTAAAACTCAACCAGACAATGACTTTATCACCTACAGTTTGATTTTTCTTTGGCGAAAGCCCAATTGATGCCAGATTATTTGTCCTGATTTCTTCAAGATTCGCTAAGTTTTCTGGGGTTGAAATATAGTAAACATTTAAATCTCTTTGCTCAGCCGTTACTCCGTATTTATGTTTTACAATGGCAGAAGAATTATCAATAAGCTGTTTGAAATAGTTTTCAACTTGATGGTAATGCGAAATTTGCTTGCCATAGTTAGGCAAATATTGCTCAGGAGATTGAATTTGAGCATACGCTTGCAGCACCATTACTGCACTGAACAAAACTGAAAAAACGATTTTTTTCATAGAATTAAAATTAGTTATGCTCCAAATTTAACTATAAAATTGGTTTTCTACAATGCACCTTTAATTAAGGAAATGAAAAAATTGAAAGTACTATTGCTCCAAAAGATATCGAAATGTACGATGTTTCAATTTTAATAAAAATGAATAAAAACGACATTCTCATTGTTAAAAAAGCACTTTTTGGAGTTCAGAAATTCGTTTCGTTGCAACATTCTATTATATTTGCAGTAAACAAAATTAAATCTAGATGGAAGAATGTATCTCTGTTTTTGACATGCTAAAGATTGGTGTTGGTCCTTCAAGTTCTCATACATTAGGCCCTTGGAGAGCAGCTGAACGCTTTTTAGAAGAACTAAGAACTGAAAATTTACTCTCAGCTGTGAGTCGTGTACAAATAGATTTATACGGTTCACTTTCCTTAACTGGAAGAGGCCATGCAACAGATTTAGCAGTCATGCTAGGATTAAGTGGCCAAGATCCAGAATACATTCCCGTTGAAAATATCGATAGCATCATTAAATCTATCGAAAATAAAAACGAAATCAATTTAGGGAACGAAAAAAACATTCCTTTCTATTTTTTACAAGACATTGTTTTCAATAAAAACTTCCTTCCCTTTCATGCAAATGGGTTGACCTTTACAGCATTTCTAACTGACGATTCAAACTACACAGCTACATTTTATTCCATAGGTGGTGGTTTTGTTGTAAAAGAAGAACGCACCAATGCTAAAAAGAAAACACAAGTAAAATGTGCATTTCCCTATCCGATTGATAAGGCATCTGAATTACTAGAAATTTGTACCAAAGAAAAAAAATCAATCTCAGAAATTGTTTTTGAGAATGAGAAATCAATGCGCACTGAGGAGGTAATTGATCATGAACTCATGCGCATTTGGAAAACCATGCTAGAATGTATGTACATCGGTTGCCACTCTGAAGGGATTCTCCCAGGCGGACTCAATGTACGCAGACGCGCCTTTGATATGCATCAAAATTTAATTGGCTTGGCAAATTATGATTCGCCACAATCTTGGTTAGAAGAAATCAGAAAAACGGAGGTGAAATTTCGTCAAATTCTAAAATGGGTTTCTTGTTTTGCACTGGCCGTTAACGAAGTTAATGCTGCTTTAGGTCGCGTAGTTACTGCCCCTACAAATGGTAGTTCTGGAGTAATTCCAGCAGTTTTAATGTACTATTTAGTAATAGAAAATCATAACGCAGGCAACACAGAAATCAAACAATTCTTGATGGTGGCTGGCGAAATAGGCAGTATTTTCAAGAAAGGTTCTACAATATCAGCTGCTATGGGTGGCTGTCAAGCAGAAATAGGAGTATCATCAGCTATGGCAGCGGCGGCACTTTGTGAAGTAATGGGTGGCACACCTGAGCAAGTACTTATGGCTGCCGAAATTGCAATGGAACATCACTTAGGTTTAACTTGTGACCCAATAGGAGGCTTAGTTCAAATTCCGTGTATTGAACGCAATACTATGGGAGCCATCAAAGCCATTAATGCTGCTGAACTTGCTCTTGAAACTGATCCAAAGAATGCAAAAGTTCCATTGGATAAAGTAGTTGACACGATGTGGCAAACTGCTAAAGACATGAATAATAAATACAAAGAAACATCTGAAGGTGGACTTGCCATTGCAGTAAACATGGCTGATTGTTAACCTTGAAATAAATATTTAAGCTACAATAATAAACTCATAAACAAATTCTAAATGAAATTAGCTTCAATTGACAATAAAACCAGAGATGGACAATTAGTTGTTGTAAATAAAGATTTAACAAAAGCAGTTACAGTACCCGAAATTGCAGCAACAATGCAATACGCAATTGATAACTGGAAAGAAACAGAAACTAAATTAGAAAGTGTTTATAATGACTTAAACTCTGATAAGTTGCCTAATGCGTTTCACTTTTCTTCTGTTAGAGTTTTAGCGCCAATTCCTCGAGCGTATCATTGGGCTGACGGGAGTGCTTATGTAACTCACGTAGAACTAGTCCGCAAGGCTAGAAATTCTGAATTACCCGAATCTTTTTGGACAGATCCTTTAATGTATATGGGAGCTTCTGACGCATTTATTGGAGCGAATGATGACATTGAAATCGAAAATGAAGATTGGGGTATTGACTTTGAATCTGAAGTAGCTGTTATTACAGATGATGTTCCGGCAGGAACTAATTCAGAAGATGCTTTGAAACATATTAAGTTAATTACCATTATTAACGATGTATCTTTACGTAATTTAATACCAAATGAGCTTTCCAAACAATTTGGATTCTATCAATCTAAACCTTGGACATCATTTGCTCCTGTGGTTGTAACTCCAAATGAACTTGCTGACAGCTGGAAAAATGGAAAACTTCATTTGCCACTACATTCAACCTTAAACGGAAATCTTATTGGTTCTCCAAATGCTGGGATTGATATGACTTTTGACTTTGGTCAATTAGTTGCACATGCTTCTAAAACTCGTTCATTAATGGCTGGAACAATTATTGGTTCAGGAACAGTTGCAAATCAAGGAAGTCTCAATGGTTCAAGCTGTCTAGCAGAGGTAAGATGTTTAGAAATAATAAAAGATGGAAAAGCATCTACTCCATTTATGAGTTTTGGGGACAGAATAGAAATTGAAATGAAAGATAATGATGGTAAGTCAATTTTTGGTAAAATAAATCAAATTATAAAAGAGTATAAAAAATAACTGTTGTAAAAAGGCATTTGGCAAGTTTGGGTTTTAAAGATGATTTTTTCTTTCAAGTTTAGTTTTTCATTTTAAAAAAAAGTTTTCATAATACCAAACTTGCCAAGAGCCGAAACAGTGCGTTACTTTTTGTGATGATTTTAATTATACTTTCTCATAAATTAATACCTATCAAGATCATGAAAATCAACTGGACAATACTTATTGGATTAGCTATAGTGATTCTAGTTTTAATTTGTTTTTTGATAAGAAAAAACAATAAAGACAAAAAAGACTATACTGATTTCTTAAACCAAGATTTTAAAAAACAAGAAGAACAAGAGTCCGACTTAAACGATGAAAGTTACTAAGTTTTTTTAAACAACAACTTTAATTGATACTACTTTCTATTTGAGTACCATTCGACCAAAAAAACTCTCAAAATCATCTATTATTTTAGGCGAGTATCAATTAAATGGATGATTTTCCAATTTGAAGTTTCGGCAACCTGATCTCTAAACAAGGTGAATGAATTAACTCCTTTGTGACTCAGTTTGCCGTTAATATAAAATTCATAAGGCGTCCAGACGTGCGCTAAACTTCCTTCTATTTGAACTGCAAAAGTCAATATTTTTTCATGAAATACTGTTCCTTTTGGGATACTAGCTATTGATTTAAAAAACGTATCTGGATCGCTATTCTCTAATTTACCACTTCCTTCTTTTTCTGAAATGGTTTGTAAAATCATTTTTTTATCACAAAGAGATTTTAACGTCATCGTATCTTTGGCATGAAAAGCCATGAAAAATTTTTCAATTGCATTTTGCGCTTCCTTATTTTGTGCTTGAATACAGTTACTTACAACTAGAAAAAATAATACAATAATAGTTCTCATAGCAGATGATTTACGAGTTTTTGAATAGAAAAACTTTAGTTAGACATTAAAGAATAAAAATATTCATTTTAGTACCTTTACAAACTTAAATATAAAATTATGTCTGTAGCTAAAAAAGATTATAAAAGAATTACAACTAAATCGTTGATTGAAATGAAAGCCAATGGCGAAAAAATTTCAATGCTAACAGCTTATGATTTTACAATGGCAAAAATTGTAGATACAGCAGGAATTGATGTGATTCTTGTAGGTGATTCGGCATCAAATGTAATGGCGGGTCATGAAACGACATTGCCAATTACACTTGACCAAATGATTTACCATGCTTCATCTGTTGTGCGCGCTATAGAAAGAGCACTTGTTGTGGTTGATTTACCTTTTGGAAGTTATCAATCAGACCCAAAAGAAGCCTTACGATCTGCTATTAGAATCATGAAAGAAAGTGGTGGTCATGCCGTAAAACTTGAAGGTGGTAAAGAAATAAAAGACTCTATAAAAAAAATATTGAATGCGGGAATTCCGGTTATGGGACATTTAGGTCTTACGCCGCAATCAATTTATAAATTTGGTACATATACCGTTCGAGCCAAAGAAGAAGAAGAAGCAGACAAACTAATAGAAGATGCTCAATTACTTGAAAAATTAGGCTGTTTTGCATTAGTTCTTGAAAAAATACCAGCTCATTTAGCCGAAAAAGTAGCGCAAAGCATTTCTATTCCGGTTATCGGTATTGGTGCTGGTGGAGGTGTAGACGGCCAAGTACTTGTAATTCATGACATGCTAGGGATGAATAATGAATTTAGTCCACGTTTTTTAAGACGCTATATGGATTTATACAAAGAAATGACAGCTGCTATCGGGCAATATGTTGCTGATGTAAAGTCAAGTGATTTCCCTAATGCAAACGAACAATATTAAATATAGACTACTTAGATTATCAGACTATTTAGATTGTTAGAATAAAAAAATGAAATGCATCGATTTAAAGATTTAGAAATTTGGAAAAAAAGTAGATTTTTTTGTTCAAAAATTTACACAGTGACTTCGTCTTTTCCTAACGAAGAAAAATTTGGACTAACAAATCAATTAAGAAGAGCTTCTGTTTCTATTCCTTCAAATATAGCCGAAGGATCGTCTAGGCAATCAAATAAGGACTTTACACGATTTTTAGAAATTGCCATCGGTTCAGCATATGAAATTGAAACACAAATTCTTATTTCATCCGATTTAGGTTTCATCACTCCGCAAGATTTAATAGAATTAACAAATATGTTAGAGGAAATTATTAAGATGACTTCAATGTTTAGAGCAACTTTATTATAGTCTTTCTTAATTTTTATTGTTTTTAGACGGCAAAAATTGTTTAGAATCTAAACATCTAACAAAGTCTAACTTGTCTAAAAATCTAATAATCTAACAATCTAAAAAATCCAAATGAAAATAGTTTCTGATAAAAATAATTTGCAAATTCTACACGAAGACAACCACTTAATTGTGGTTAACAAACGTGTGGGCGATATTGTGCAAGGCGATAAAACGGGTGACAAACCTTTATCTGATGTGGTTAAAGAATACATCAAAGACAAGTACAACAAACCAGGAGAAGTATTTCTAGGAGTGGTACATAGGCTTGACCGACCTACAACAGGAATTGTAGTTTTTGCAAGAACCAGCAAAGCGTTGACTAGAATGAATGAGTTGTTTAGCAATCGCGAGACTCAAAAAACCTATTGGTGTGTGGTAAAAAATAAACCCTTACATGATGCAGATAAACTGGTACATTATTTAAAAAGAAATGAAAAGAACAACAGCTCAAAAGCACATTTAAAAGAAGTTCCTGACAGCAAATTAGCTAATTTAGATTATAAAATCATCAAGGAACTCAATAATTATTATGCGTTAGAAATAAATCTTCATACCGGCAGACACCACCAAATTAGAGCCCAACTCGCTGCCATAAATACGCCCATAAAAGGGGATTTAAAATATGGTTTTGACAGAAGTAATCCAGACGGTGGAATTCATTTGCACGCCCGAAAATTAGTATTCACTCACCCAGTCTCTAAAGAAGTAACTACTATTATTGCTCCCACACCAAATGATGTAATTTGGAATGCCATTTAATGAGCACTTCATGAAATTTAAAGCGTAACAAATTTGATACTTATGCTACTAACACCAAGAGAAGAATCTTGTAGATTTCTATGGTAAAGACCTTTTGCGATATTTTGTTTCTAAAATAATACTGTAATATTTAAAATCTAAATTGTGAATCAATCTGACATAAGTACTCGTAAAGAATCTTTGAAAAAATTACTGCAAGTCATCATAAACCATGAAGAAGCAATAATAAAAGCTTTGTATGATGATTTTAAAAAACCTGCTTTTGAGGCTGTTTTAACTGAAACTAATTATGTTATCAGCGACTTAAAAGAAACTATTAAAAATATAAATTCTTGGGCAAAGCCAAAAAAAGTTAGGTCTTCCATACTTAATTTTCCTTCCTCAGATTATATTTACAGTGAACCTTACGGACATGTTTTAATTTTAGCTCCTTGGAATTATCCTTTTCAACTCGCCTTATGTCCTCTTGTAGCAGCTGTAGCCGCAGGAAATAAAGTAACACTAAAACCCTCTGAGCTTACTCCTAATACTTCGCACATCATTTCAAAAATTATTAGTGAAGCCTTTGCCGTAAAAGATGTCGTTGTCATAACTGGCGATGCCACCGTGGCAACACAATTATTGAGCAAACGTTGGGATTATATCTTCTTTACAGGAAGTGTTCCTGTAGGGAAAATTGTCGCTCAAGCAGCTGCTGTTCATCTTACACCGGTTACCTTAGAACTAGGAGGAAAAAGCCCTTGTATTGTAGATGAAACGGCTGATTTACAACTTAGCGCGCGCCGAATTGTATGGGGAAAAATCATCAATGCTGGACAAACCTGTGTAGCACCTGATTATATTTTGGTTCACCAAAAAGTAAAAAAAGAATTCACAACTTATTTGATTCAAGAAATTGAAAAAGCACTAGGTACAAATCCTGAGCAATCACCAGACTTTGCTCGAATTGTAAATTTGAAAAACTGGCAACGTTTAAAAGATTTATTAGATAACGAAACCGTTTTATTCGGAGGACAAACAAATAAAGATTCCCTATACATTGCCCCTACTTTACTTGATGAACCTAAAAGTACAAGTCCAGTAATGAATGAGGAAATTTTTGGTCCAATATTACCTATCCTATCTTACCAAACTACTTCAGATTTGGAAAGAGTAATAAAAAGTTATGAAAAGCCTCTAGCTCTTTACATTTTTAGTACTAATAAATCATTCACTGATGAAATACTTCAAAAGTATTCATTTGGTGGAGGTTGTGTCAATGACACCGTTGTACATCTGGTAAACAATAGATTGCCATTTGGTGGTGTAGGTCATTCAGGAATGGGTGCCTATCACGGTAAATTAAGTTTTGATATTTTTTCGCATAAAAAAGCAATTGTAAAACGAGGAACATGGCTTGACTTACCTTTGCGCTATGCTCCTTACAATGAAAAACTAAAAACGATTCGGAAATTTTTAAAACTGATGTAAAATTTTTAAACTTTAAACTAATTAATAACCAATAACCTATTTTAAAATGAATGCACCTGTTAAAAAACGTATGGACGAAATTAAATCACAAGGCTACAACATTGATTTTGGCGATGTATTTAATCAAACTATAGAAAACTATAAAAAAATTGCTATGTATGGCGGTCTAGTACTCTTTATGTTTTTTGTTGTTTTTATATTGGGACTTGCTGGAATTTTCGCAGTAATTTTTGGAACCGATGAAGCATTAACTGTTTTAAAAGCCGAAGATTTTAAACCTGAAAACTTGGACCTTTACGGCTTATTGATTTTATCCTTAATAAGCATTGCAATAGGTACACTAATAAGTCCTTTTATAGCTGGATTATTTAAAATGGCTCACAACGCAGATAAAGATGAAGAATTTCATGTATCAACTATGTTTCATTATTACAAAGCACCTTATTTTCAAGAAATTATCATTGCTACATTTTTAATTGCTGTAGTAGATAGTTTCATTCGTGGAGTAATAAACTATGCAGAAATACCCGTTTTAGGCGCCGTATTATCAGCTATATTATCATTATTCACTTTTTTAACTATTCCTTTAATAATTTTTGGAAATTCAAAGGCGTTGCACGCCATAGAAACTAGTATAGTTATTGTTGCTAAACAACCATTTATGTTGTTCGCACTCTTAATTGTGGGTGTTATAGCAGTTTTCTTAGGATTTTTTGCGTGTTGTATTGGGATTCTTTTTACTATTCCGTTTATTTATTCCATGAGCTATATCATTTACAAATACATCATTGGTTTTCCAGAAAATAAAGAAGAGGAAGTATCTACAAATTTTGAAACTCTGTAATAAAAAATAAAGCCAAAATTGATTTTGAAATCGATTTTGAAATCAATTTTGGCTTATTCAAATAAAAGTAGTAATTTGTTGTTTTTTATTTAATAAAATAACTAACTCAATTTAAGAAAATTTGAATCATTACTGCGGATACTTACCCTCAATCCCATTAAGCTACCTTTCAACAAGTTGGTTCACAACAACTATTTCAAGTAAATTAATGATGCTTTTTGATAAATTAGCAGTAGATAATAATTTATTTCGGGTAATTAATCCATTTATCTT
Source organism: Flavobacterium tiangeerense (assembly GCF_007830355.1). Taxonomy (GTDB): domain Bacteria; phylum Bacteroidota; class Bacteroidia; order Flavobacteriales; family Flavobacteriaceae; genus Flavobacterium; species Flavobacterium tiangeerense. The sequence goes on from NZ_VLKO01000006.1 coordinate 201,072, forward strand.
TTTATTGTTTTTTTTGCTAATTTTTAAATTCTCAAAAATTAGAACTTTATTGTATCCGGGATATATTAAAAATTACCCTCTTAAGGATTCAAAGAGTGAAGAATATCAACTGTATTTTTTATTTTTGGGTTTAGTTATACCCGTTTTAGAAATTGTATTCGAAATATTTAAAGTAAGAACAAAAAGTCTTTTAATACCTAACTTAATATTAGGAAGCCTTTTATTTTTGATTTATTTCCTAAGTCTTAAATCAAAATATATTTATCATTACATCCAAAAGATTTTTAGAGTTGCATTCCTAATATCGTTTGTTGTTATTTCACGAAATTTAATACTATTTCCAAATGATAAAATTCCCTTTGTCGCATACATAATTACATTCTTTTTCTCCTATTCTATTATAAAATCTCAAAAATGGTATTGGTTTTTTATTAGTTTAAATTTTATCTATATATCTACTCTTTTATTATTTGAAATCATCCCTTTTGACTCAGCTGTTCTACTCTTTAATTATTGCATTATAGTTGTTATCATTAATTATATTAGACATCTTTCAATAATCAACTTAAAAAGTAAACTGTCATTTCACAATCAAATTATAAACAAGGGAAACTCTCTGGTTTTGGCAACAAATGTAAAAGGAGAGGTTGTTTTTTGTAGCGATAATATAGTTTCTATTTTAGGATATACTGTAGAGGAAGTATTGGGTTATGGATATTGGGAACGCACTGGTGACTATGATTTATATAATGAAAAAGAAATTCAAGACTTTATAGATGATAAAATATTTGTAAGAAAATTAAAATGTAAAAATGGAGAATACAAATACATTCAATGGAATGATAAAAAATTCTCAAATAATTTAATCATAGGAATTGGCCAGGATGTTACAAAAGAAGTTCTGATTCAAGAGCAATATAAAAATGCAATTGAAGGGGCTATTGATTTAATTTATGAAGTGGATTATAAAGGTTATTTAACTTTTGTTAATGATTTTACAATCAAAGCTCTGGGTTTTGATTCAAATGAACTCATTGGACAGCATTTTTCCAAATTCATACATACTGACTATTTAAATGAAATAGTTCTATTTTACTCTAGATTAGATAAATTTGAAAATCATTTCCCTACTATTGAGTTTCCTTTATTCAAAAAGAATCAGAAAAAAATATGGATCTCTCAAAAAGTAACAGTCCGAAAAAATAAAGATGGAAAAATAGTAGCTTTCTCTGCAATTGCGCGAGACATTACAATACTAAAAAACATTAAAAAAAATACAAAAATAAGACATAAAAAAGTAAACGAATATAACAGAACAATTACACAATTGTCTACTACCAATTTTAGCAGCTATGTCAATTTAGAAACTCGATTAATGAAAGTACTAGAAACTGCATCTATCGTGTCTAAATGCGATCGCGTGAGTTACTGGAAATATGAAAAGGACCAAATTAAGTGTCAAAATTTATACAATTTAGAAAGCCAAACTTTTGATAAAGGTACTATATTAGAAAAAAAAGATTATCCTATTTACATTGATTCCATTCAAAGTAAGAAACAAATTTGTGCATCTAATGTTTTTAAAAAGCATGAATTATCAGAGTTTATAGAAGAGTATTTTTTAGTATTAAATATAAAATCTGTACTCGATATTCCATTTTTTATTGATGGTGATTTAATAGGAATAGTATCTTTTGAAACCATAAAAAATAAAAGAAAATGGGATAATGAAGATATCAATTTTGCAAGAGCAATTGCAGATATCATATCATTAACATTAATATCACAAAGTAGATTTGAAACAGAAAAAAAATTAGAGTACAAAAGTGAATTACTATCTGCAATGACACTTTGTACTGAAAAGTTTTTAAAAAGTAATAATATTGATGCTATTTTCTCTGATGTTTTAGTGATTATGGGGAAAGCGACAAAATCACACAGGACTTATTTTTATGAAAATAATGATATAACAAAAACGATCAGTCAAAAATACAGATGGATTATACAAAATGACACATTAAATGAAGTCAATCAAAAACTACAGGAGCTGCCTCATAAATATTTTGAAGAATTACTAACTCCCTTGTTATCCAATAGTATTTACACTGCTGTAGTACCCCAAATTGAAAACACATCTCTCCGACAGAAATTAGAAAGTATTAACGTTTTTTCCATCATTCTTTTTCCAATTTTTGTGCGGGATAAATTTCACGGTTTCATTGGTTTTGATGATACAGAGACTGAAAGATTTTGGTCTGATGATGAAATAAATATTTTGCAAACATTAGCTCAAAACATTAGTTTTTCATTAGAGAGAATTACAAATGAAAATGCAATTTATGAAAGCGAAGAAAAATTTAGGTTGCTTGCCAATAATATTCCAGGAACTGTTTACCTCTCTAATTATGATGCTAAGAGTACAAAAATTTATATTAATGATGAAATAGAGAATCTTACAGGTTATGACAAGTCAGATTTCTTAAGCAATAAAGTTTTATTTATAGATTTGATTCATCCAGATGATAAAATTAAAACTATCGAAGCCCAAAAAAAAGCGATCGACTCAAAAAAACCAATTCACCTTACCTATAGAATTATTCATAAAAAAAACCATATTGTATGGGTTGAAGAGTTTGGCGATACTATTTACAAAAACGGAAAAATTGTATTTATAGAAGGTATATTTATTGATATCACCGAAAGAAAACAAGCCGAAACAATTGTTAAAGAAAAAGAACTTGCCGAAGCAGCAAATAAAGCTAAATCAGATTTTTTGGCAAATATGAGCCACGAAATAAGAACTCCCTTAAACGGTATTATAGGTTTTACTGATTTGTTAATGAGTACAAATCTAGGTGAAACTCAGGGAAAATACATGACCACAATAAGTCAATCAGCACATTCATTACTAAATATTATCAATGATATTCTTGATTTTTCTAAAATTGAAGCTGGAAAACTCGAGTTGTATTTTGAAATTTGCAATTTAAAAGATATGCTTTTGCAAGTTTTTGATTTGATACACTATGAAGCAAACCAAAAAAAACTACACCTAGATTTAATTGTAGACAAAGACATTCCTTTACATTATTTGATAGACAGTGTTCGATTAAAGCAGGTACTTATCAACTTACTTGCCAATGCAGTAAAATTTACTGATACTGGATCAATAAAATTAATTGTTTCTGCAGTAAAACCTATAAGTAACGGATACGCAACAATTCGTTTTGCAGTAGTTGATACTGGTATTGGGATATTAGAAGAAAATAAAAAGAAGATCTTTAAGGCTTTTTCACAAGAAGATGGATCCACTACTAGAAAATTTGGAGGTACAGGACTTGGATTAACAATATCCAATCAATTATTAGGTCTTATGAACAGTCAATTAAAGCTAGAAAGTGCTGTCAATGCAGGAAGTACTTTTTATTTTGACCTGAAGTTAAAAGTTACTGATAACGTCATTAAACATAAACATTTAGTAAAAAATAGCCCTAATATTAATAACAATCCCAAATTAGTAAACGATTTAAATATTAAGGTAATACATATTTTGATAGCAGAAGATAACAAAGTAAATATGTTACTCTTAAAAACCATTTTAAAAAATGAACCCTATCAAACTCAAATCCATGAAGCAATCAACGGTTTAGAGGCTGTTAAAAAATTTGAAAACACTCCAATTGATATTATTTTTATGGATATACAAATGCCTATCATGAATGGATACGAAGCCTCTCAATGCATTAGAAACTTACAAAATGGAAAAACAGTTCCTATAATAGCCATAACTGCAGGTACAGAAAAAGAAGAAAAAGAAAAATGTATTGCTTCTGGGATGAATGATTACATATCAAAACCAATTATAAAAGGAATAATAGGCGACACTATTACAAAGTGGATAATCCAAAATAAAAAGTAATGTTGCTAATGTTAAAATAATATGTAATTTTAAATTTTAAATCAATTAATTAAAAAAATAATTTATGAAATGGAGTGGCAGACGTTCAAGCGAAAATTTTGAAGACAGAAGAGGAATGTCTTCTGGTGGAAAAACTATAGTAGGCGGGGGAATAATAGGTATTGTTATCCTTTTACTAAATACTTTTGGTGGAGAAAATGCTCAAATGATAACACCTATTCTTGAGCAAATGAATCAAGGACAAAGTGCACCCACAGAAAAAAGAGCCTTAACCGCTGAAGAAATAGAAGAAGGAAAATTTGTTGAAGCTGTATTAGTTGATTCAGAGGATGTATGGGATAAAATTTTTAAGGATAATAATATGCAGTACAAAAGACCTAAATTAATTTTATTCACACAAGGAGTAAATACAGAATGTGGAAGCGCAACCTCGGCCTCTGGACCATTTTATTGTCCTGCAGATCAAAAAGTGTACATGGATTTAACATTCTTTAATGAGTTGAAAACTAAATTTGGTGCTCAAGGTGGTGATTTTGCAACAGCCTATGTAATTGCGCATGAGATTGGACATCATGTACAAACCTTACTTGGAACTTCGTCTAAAATGAGACAAATGCAAGAAGGCAAAAGTCAAGCTGAAGCAAATGCATTATCTGTGGCTCTAGAATTACAAGCAGATTTTTATGCTGGCGTTTGGACCCATTACAATCAAAAAATGAAAAATATTCTTGAAGAAGGCGATCTAGAAGAAGCATTAAGCGCCGCTCACGCTGTAGGTGATGATGCTATTCAAGCCAAAATGCAGGGGCATATTGTTCCGGAATCCTTTACTCATGGAACTTCGGCTCAAAGAAAAGCTTGGTTTATGAAAGGTTACAAAACTGGCGATATCAAACAAGGTAATACTTTTGAAGAAATTAATTAATACATTATGGCATGTAGTATTGCAACTGCATGCCATATTTTTTCTATTGGACTTGATCCAAAAATAAATTGGCAGGTTTGACTCAAAAATGTTCTTATTAGTGAAAAGAACATCATTTTTAAGGAATTGTTATCTAATTATTGTTTTCATTTTCATCATTATATAGTGTTTTCACAAGCAACAAAGTGATTAAAAAGCCTATACAAAACCCTCTTTGTACTGTAAAACAGTACTTTACACAAGTATCTTGAACAAAGAAAATCTATCAATCAAGAGATATCAAAAAAAATGACATACCTTTGCACCAAATTAAAGGAGCAAAATATATAAATGTGTTTGCTTCGTAAATACAATTTATGTCATTCAATTCATTAGGTTTATCTGATTCTTTACTCAAAGCAATCAGCAAAAAAGGGTACACTACCCCATCTCCAATTCAACAAAAAGCAATACCTCCAATACTTAAAGGCCAAGATGTTTTAGCATCTGCTCAAACTGGAACAGGAAAAACAGCAGGTTTTACGCTCCCAATATTGCAATTGTTATCTCAAACACAACCCGTTCGCAATCGTCCAATTCGATCGTTGATATTAACACCTACAAGAGAATTGGCAGCTCAAATATTAGCAAATATCAAAGAATACAGCGAATTTTTAGATTTAAAAAGTACGGTTATTTTTGGTGGAGTAAATCAAAATCCACAAGTAACACAATTACGTCAAGGCATTGATATTCTGGTAGCAACACCAGGAAGACTTATAGACTTACACAATCAAGGTTTAATTTCACTTGCAAAAGTTGAAATTTTAGTACTTGATGAAGCCGATAGAATGCTGGATATGGGATTTTTACGTGATATTGAAAGAGTATTGAAAGTTTTACCTCAAAAAAGACAAAACTTACTTTTCTCTGCAACTTTTTCAAAAGATATCAAGAAACTAGCAATGGGAATTCTTCAAAATCCTATTCAGGTTGAAGCAACTCCTGAGAACACTACTGTTGATGCCATAACCCAACTTATTTATCCTGTTGCCAAAGAGAAAAAAACGGAATTAATCATAAAACTGATTACCGAAGGTAACTGGAAACAAATTTTAGTATTTACAAGAACCAAACAAGGTGCTAATAAACTAACTGAATTTATGAATGATGCTGGCATTAAAGCAGCTGCAATTCACGGAAACAAAGGTCAAGGCGCTAGAACAAAAGCTTTAGAAGGTTTTAAAAATGGAAGTTTAACGGCTCTTGTTGCAACAGATATTGCTGCACGTGGATTAGATATTCCATTATTACCTCATGTTGTAAATTTTGAATTACCTAATATTCCGGAAGATTACGTTCATAGAATAGGTAGAACAGGTCGTGCTGGTGCAAATGGTAAAGCAATTTCATTGTTTAGTCCTGATGAGACTGTTTTTTTAAGAGATATCGAGAAATTAGTTGGGTTAACAATCCCAAAAGAAAATATAAAAGGTTTTGAGCCGGATCCTAACGCATCAAAAGAGCCTATTAAACAAGGCCAAGGTAGAACACAACGTTTTTCTGCACCCAAACAACCAAAAGTAGATGCTGCCAAAAAAACAAATAATTTTGGAAATAGACGTACTACTAGCTCAACCAACGAAAGACGAGTAAATAGGTAATTACTATATGAAAACCTATAATTACTAGAAACAATAAAGACCGTAAATCAAAACATGATTTACGGTCTTTTTATTTGATTACGCTGATAATCTTTAAGAATGAAAAAATAATGATTTTTGATAAAGATTTTTGACACAAAAAATCCGCTATTCAAATTAGCGGATTTTATATTTTGATCGTTATTTACGAGACAAATAGTCTACTACATTAGCTTCAATTCTTGCATCAATGTTAGTGATATCTGCTTTTATAAACTTTTCACCTAGAATGTTTTCATACAATTCTATATATCTTTCAGATACAGATTCTATATAATCATCAGACATTTCAGGAATTTGTTGTCCCTCAAGTCCTTGAAAACCATTTTCTATCAACCACCTTCTTACAAACTCTTTTGACAATTGTTTTTGTTCGGTACCATTATTTTGACGGTCTTGATATCCATCTGCATAAAAATAACGAGATGAATCTGGTGTATGTATTTCATCAATCAACACAATTTTGCCTTCTTTAGTTTTACCAAACTCATATTTGGTATCCACCAAAATAAGACCTCTACCCGCTGCAATCTCTGTGCCTCTTTGATACAAATCTCTGGTATACTTTTCTAAAACAAGGTAATCCTCAAGAGATACAATACCTTTACTTAAAATTTCTTCTCTTGAAATATCGGCATCGTGCTCTCCATTATCTGCTTTAGTTGTAGGTGTAATTATTGGTTCAGGAAATTTATCGTTTTCTTTTAAATCATTAGGCATTGAAACGCCACAAATTTCTCTTTTACCAAGAGCATATTCACGAGCCGCATGTCCTGAAAGATAACCTCTAATAACCATTTCTACCTTAAATGGCTCACATAATTTCCCAACAGCTACATTTGGATCTGGTGTATCAAGCAACCAATTTGGCACAATATCCGATGTTAGTTCCATAAATCGGGTAGCAATTTGATTTAAAATTTGACCTTTGTACGGAATTCCTTTTGGTAAAACCACATCAAATGCAGAAAGTCTATCAGTAGCAACCATAACCAATAGTTCATCATTTATGGTATATACTTCTCTTACTTTACCGCGGTAAACTGCTTTTTGATTGGGGAAATTGAAATTTGTAGTTGTAATTGTGTGGCTCATTTTTTTAGTTGTGTGTGTGTGTTTATATTGTAGCTGCAAATTTAAAACTATTTCATAAAGTATAGCAATGAATACCTCATTCAATTGTTTGATATTACAGGAAAACTATTTTTTGAGTAAGGTTTGATTGAATAAATCTAAAATCCTGCTGTACTCATCAACCCATGAATACGTTTCTTTGAATCCGTGTGCTTCAACAGGAAAACTAGCTAAACTCCATTTTTTCTTACCCAATTCAATAAAACGCTGAGACAAACGAACAATATCCTTATACTCTACGTTATCATCAACCATTCCGTGCAACATCAATAAATTTCCTTGAAGATTATTTGCAAAATATATTGGAGAACTTTTTTTATACGCATCTGGATCCGTTTCAGGAAAATTTAAAATATTACCCGTATAACCGTGGTTGTAGTGTGCCCAATCTGTAACTGAGCGTAATGCTGCACCCGATGCAAATTCGCCCGGCGTAGTAAGCATTCCCATCAGGGTAATAAACCCTCCGTATGAACCTCCGTATATTCCAACTCGAGCTGGATCAATACCTAAATTGTTTACTAAGTATTTTTTGCCATCAATTTGATCTGTTAAATCTTTCCCTCCCATAAAACGGTAAATTCCGGTTCTTAAATCGCGCCCGTAGCCGTCGCTACCTCTGTAATCAACATCCAAAACGGTGTATCCTAAATCGACCAAAAGGTTGTGAAACATATATTCTCTGTGGTAAGAACTCCAGAAATTGTGTGCGTTTTGCAAATATCCTGCACCATGAACGAAGATAACCGCTGCTTTGTTTGCATTTGCAGCTTCGGGTTTATACAAACGTGCATTTACAGGAGTTCCATCTTGTGCTGTAATAGTGATCACTTCAGGTTCGCGCCAAGCGTATCCGTTGAAAGCTGATGTAGTTGAATTCGTAATTTGTTGCAACTTTGGATTGGTAGTATTTGGACCAATAAATAATTCCCAAGGTTTATTTTTGAAAGAATAACGAACTAACAAAGTACTTTCGTCTGGAGAAAGTGATACTTCATAAGCTCCATCTTTTACCAAAATAGGCTGTAAAACTGGTTTATTCGAATCTAATTTGTAAAAACTTCTGTTTCCAGGATGCGTTGTTGTGGTAGTCAAGTAAAATGTCTTTTCGTCTTTGGCCAATACCGCAGAGCGAACTTCCCAGTTGCCTTTTGTGAGTTGCGATTTATTTTTACTTTTTAAATTATAAGAGTACAAATGCGAATAACCCGAGGCTTCTGATTGAAAATAAATAGTTTCATTATCTGCTAAAAAACCAAGTGTCCCTCTCCCAAATGCGTTCGAAGGAATTCCAGGCCCTCCTATCCAAGCTTCATCGTGTTGGTGTTCTATTTCTTCAAAAGTTCCGTTTTCTAAATTCAAACTCACAATCCAACGGTCTTTGTTGTCTTGGCTGCGAATGTCGCATACCGCAAAAGTTCCTTCGTCATTGTAAACGGGTTCTTGTACCACGATTAACTTATCCTTTTTATCCGCAGGTTTTGTAGCAGGATAATCAGCTAAATATTTAGGGACATCTTGAATGTGGCTTAATTTTGAAAAATTAACAAAATAAACCGAATCCTTTACCACGTTGTAAATTCCGAATTTGGTATTCACAAAATTGGCCGTTGACACTTTTTCTTTGGTGTTTTCAATATCATTATAGCCATCATCGGTGATAAAAACTTCCATCTTCTCCGACTTTCGTTCTGCATCCTCCACTAATCGAAAAGTAGCGTAGGTTCCTTTTGGATGCGCTTTTAAACTTCCTAAAGTGTTTTTTCCGTAAAAATAAGGTTTTGCAAAATCCGATTTTGTTGTTTTGGCTGCATTCCATTTTTTCAACGCCTCTTGATCTCTAACAAATTGGAACAACTCCGTTTGCTGTTTTTTCAAGAACGATTCTTTTTCTGTTGCTTGCTCCTCTCCTCTTCCTTTTCGGAAATTGGTCAATTGCACCACAGATCCTTCTTTTTGATTGTATTGAAAAATATTATCTCCTTGTCTAAAAAACAAAACAGCCGACTCAGAACCCAATTGTAAGTTTGCAATTGGCGTGCTCATTTGAACTAGCTTCTTAGTTGTTTTCGATTTTGCATCGTAGGAAAACAAACGCCCTTTGTCTAAATAAAAAGACAAATCAGAGTTATTTGCTTTTTTTAAATCCATTCTCGAAAAGCTGGCTTGGGCTGCTGTTGCTAATTCGGGCTTACTCATTCCTTTTTTCCAGAAATAAGTTGAAGTTCCTAATTCGTTATTGGGATTCCATTCAAAGAATACTTGTTGCCCATCTACAGACCAACGTTCGCCTTCGGGTGAAACACCAATAAAGCCATTACCTTTCATAATTTCTTCCATCTTAAGCTTTTGCCCTTGCATAGACGAAAAGCAAAGCACTCCAAAAAGCAAAAGTATTTTTTTGTTTATCATAGTTCGTTTTTTTTTAGTTTAGTTTTTTAATTAGTAACCGGCAGTAATACGTGCTCTTTTAAATGTTTTGCAACACTTTCTTGAACATTATCCCCTATCACTTCTAAATGAGCCAATTTGGTTTGAAGGCTTTCAGGTGCATTGCCCATAATTTTTCCTTGAGCGGCAGCGCATAACATTTGCTCATCATTATATCCGTCGCCAAACGCAATTACATTTTCGAATTTCAAGTTCTCTAATTCTAGGATCTTGTCAATTGCTGTCTTTTTATCTACCGATTTCTCCATAAACTCTAAGCAATACGGCAAACTAAAGGCATGACTGAAACGCCCTTCGTGCTGTTCTAAAATTTGTTCCCGCAATTCTAAAAGCTTGCTGTGTTTGTGATGGGTAAAAAATACTTTAATAGCCGTAAAATCCTCAAGAGTTGCAAAATCAACTAGTTCAGGATGGTAATGAACCTCTGGCTGAAAAGCATTTAGTTGATCGTTGTGCTTATTTGTCAACCATACTTTTTCTCGAAAGAGTACCGTAGTAATTTCAGGATCAACTGCTGCTGAAAGAAGCGATTGAACGGACTCACTGGGCATATTTACCGAAAAAAGTAATTCTTGATTGAGATCATGAATTCGTGCTCCATTTGATGTAACCAAATAAAAAGGCAATTCAAGTTTGGACACGATGGGCAGTGCATCTAAATGATGGCGTCCTGTTGCTATGACAATTAAAAAATTTTGGCGGTGTAACTCTTGAAAAACACTCTTGGTGTAGGGTGCAATTTGGTGGTGTTCATTTAATAGCGTACCGTCGAGATCTGTGACCACGACTTTTATATTGTGTTGTAAACCCATTAGTAAAAAAGACGTTTTTATTCTTTTCAAATTTATTGCATTTTTCATAGAAATAAAAAGATTGCAACAGCTTTTATTGATGATTTTAAAATGGAATATCGAACACTGTTAAAATTCAAAAAGCGTTTTTGATTTCACTTGAATCAAAAACGCTTTTTTATCACAATGGCGTCAACCACTAAGTTAATCGTTGTTCTCGATCATTTTATAGGCATCTATTACTTTTTTAACCAAACGATGACGCACAATATCTTTATCATCTAGGTAAATAATTCCTATTCCATCAATATCTTTTAAAACTAACAAAGCTTCTTTAAGTCCAGATATGGTTCGCCTTGGTAAATCTACCTGACCCGGATCACCAGTAATCATAAACTTAGCACTTTTACCCATACGCGTTAAGAACATTTTCATTTGAGAATGCGTTGTATTTTGAGCTTCATCTAAGATTACAAAAGCATTATCAAGTGTTCTACCCCTCATGAAAGCAAGTGGAGCAATTTGAATAATGCCTTTTAAAATATAATCTTCTAATTTTTCATTAGGCAACATGTCTCGTAGCGCATCATACAATGGCTGCATGTATGGATCCAGTTTTTCTTTCATATCGCCGGGTAAGAAACCGAGATTTTCTCCAGCTTCAACCGCAGGTCTAGTCAAAATAATTCTTTTAACCTGTTTTTCTTTCAATGCTTTCACAGCCATGGCAACACCAGTATATGTTTTCCCTGTTCCTGCTGGACCTACTGCAAAAACCATATCGTTTTTTTCAAGCGTATCAACAAGCAACTGCTGGTTAGGAGTCATGGCTTTAATTATTTTGCCACCCACACCATGTACTAAAATTTTGTCACTCCCTTGAAATTTGCGATCTTCTTGTGCATCTCCCATAATAACTCTTTCAATAACATTATTATCTATGTTGTTGTAACGCGTAAAATGAAGCATCAATCGCTGAAATCGTTTTTCAAATTCGTCTAAAACTTCCTTTTCACCAAAAGCCTTGAGTGTAGTTCCTCTTGCAACGATTTTTAATTTTGGATAATATTTTTTTATGGATTCAAGATGAGTGTCTTGAGCGCCCCAAAAGTCTTTTGGAGCGATGTCTATGAGCTCAATTATTCTTTCGTTCAAGTGGTTGTATGTTTAGTTGTTTTATTTTAAAGTTAATGGAAGTCCTACAACGTTTGAATTGGTTATCAAATCTACTTTGGTGCTTTCAAACTGCTTGTTACCTATAGCGTTCTGGTTGTTATAGTCAGTCACTACATTTTTAATTTTCTTTGAGAAACCAATTTTGACAGGAATGGTTATTAAAAGAGCTGCAAGACCTGTTCCCATAATTATTATAGGAATACTTTTATTGGGTTTACCCTCAAATTCTGGATTCATACCCTGATCAAATCCTGAAATTACGTAAGCCATTGTACCTGTAAATAAAAGCACCGGCCCCGAAATAAGCAATATGTTACCTACTGTTTTCTTTGTTCTCCCAATATTGTAATCAGCTAATAATTGTTGATTATCTTTTAACAATTCCCTTACTTGATTAGGTGTGATTTTTTCCCTTTCAGAATCTAAAATATTTCCATTAGACTTGTACACTAATTTTTGAGAATGCAATTGTATACTACAAAAAAAAAGTAAAAGAAAAAAAAAACGGTTTGATCATTGGTTTGTTTTAAATTGAAATTAAAATTCTGTTTAATTTAAAGCTTAAAATACTTTAGCTTTGCGTTTCTCAAATTTAGTGAAAATTAGGTTTACAAAACAGCAATAGTTATAAACAAATTTATGTCAATAATTACCCTTACTACCGATTACGGCTTGAAAGACCACTTTGTAGGTGCGTTGAAGGGAAAAATTTTATCTCAATATGCTGAGGCAACAATTATTGATATCTCACATGAAATTGACCCCTTTAATACCGTAGAGGCCAGTTATTGTGTGAGTGCAGCATACAGCAGTTTCCCTAAAGGTAGCATACACCTCATAGGAGTAGATATGGAGCGGAATAAAGAAAACCAACATGTAGCAATGCAGTGGAATGATCATTACTTTATTGCTGCTGATAATGGTATTTTGAGTATGCTTTCGCAAAAATTATATCCGCAAGAAATTGTAGCCATAGACATTCATGATCAATTAGACCAAGATGCTGTTGACCTTGATGCATTTGTAACCGTAGCATGTCATTTATCTAAAGGTGGCACTCTAAAAACCATAGGCACTCCCATTGATACACTAAAAGAAGTAACAGATTTAAATGCGGTTTTAGCTGTTGATGGAAATTCGTTAAAAGGACATGTAGTTTATATAGATCACTTTGGGAACGTTGTTACTAATATTTCCAAAGAATATTTTAATCAAGTAGCACAAGGAAGACCTTATGAAATTGTTTTAAAAACTAAAAATATTAAAAACATATTGCCAAATTATTCTGCTATTGCAAAAAATGACAAATATCCCATTAAATCCTATGAAGGTGAAAAACTAGCTATCTTTAATGAAGCAGGCTTCTTAGAAATTGCTATTTTTAGAAGTAATCCTTCAAAGGTAGGATCGGCAAGTAGCTTATTAGGATTGAATTATAGAGATGTTATTATTATAAAATTTATATAAAGTTTAAACTAAAATCTAATGTTTGTACGCATAGTAAAATTAAGTTTTCATGAGGAGCATATTCCGGCATTTTTAGAAAACTTTGAGTTAATGAAAGATAAAATACGAAATGCGCCTGGAAATCGTTTCTTAGAATTGTATCAAGATAAAAACAACAAAAGTATTTTCTTTACTTACAGTTATTGGGAAACCGAAGCTGATTTAGAAAATTACAGAAATTCTAAACTATTTTATAATGTGTGGACTTTTACCAAAAAATTATTCAACGATAAACCCGAAGCGTGGAGCGTAGATAAATTAGTTACTTTAGAGTAAAAAATAGTTTAAAGTTTAAGGTTTAAAGTTGTTGAATTGGGAACTTTAAACATTAAACATTTAAAACTTTAAACAAAAAAACAAATGAAATCAATAGTTTTACGAGAAATAAAATCCTTTTTCGGTTCGCCAATAGGTTATTTAGTAATTGCCATTTTTTTAATCATTAACGGATTATTTCTTTGGGTTTTTGAAGGAGAATACAACATCCTTAATTCTGGTTTTGCTGATTTGACTCCCTTTTTTACTTTGGCACCTTGGATTTTAATTTTCCTGATTCCAGCTGTAACCATGCGCAGTTTCTCAGATGAGAAAAAACAAGGAACCTTAGAATTATTATTAACAAAACCATTAAGTATTTGGCAAATTGTAAACGGGAAATTTCTTGGAGCTTTGCTTTTAATTCTAATAGCCATAATTCCAACCTTTATTTATGTAGCCGTAATTTATGACCTAGGAATGCCTGAAGGCAATATCGATATGGGAAGCACAATAGGTTCGTATTTTGGATTAGTGTTCCTAATTGCAGCCTATTCTTCTATTGGGATATTCACCTCTACATTATCGGACAATCAAATTGTTTCTTTTATTTTGGCAGTTTTTATTTGCTTCTTTTTTTATTTTGGGTTCGAAGGTATAGCAACAGTGGTTCCAAGTTTATCTCAAATTATTGCTTCATTGGGTATGCAAGATCATTTTAAGAGTATGAGTCGCGGAGTACTAGACACGAGAGACATTCTTTATTTTACAAGTATTACCGTTGTCTTTCTTTCATTTACTGTATATAATCTAAAATCTTTCAAATCGTAATGACTACTTCTAAGAAAAAAAACCTGAAATCAGTATTGATTATTCTTGCCGTTGTATTAGTTGTTAATACAATAGGAAGTTCCGTTTTTCATCGTTTTGATTTAACAAAAGATAAGAGATACACCCTTTCCCATACCTCATTAAAAATTATTGATCAGGTTCAAAATCCGCTTGTTATAAAAGTATACATGCAAGGCGATTTACCTCCAGAATTCAGACGCTTACAACAAGAAACAAAGCAACTTTTAGAAGAATTTCAAGCTTATAATTCTAATTTAGTGTTTGAATTTGTAGATCCTTTGGAAAACAAGGACGCAAGCATGGACAACATCAAAGAATTGTATCGAAAAGGCTTAACTCCTGTAAACATAACTGTTGATGACAAAGGAAAACAGTCACAAGCTATGGTTTTCCCGTGGGCAATTGCTGTTTATGATAACAAAGAAGTCAACATTCCTTTGCTAAAGAATATTATGGGAGCCTCAACAACCCAAAAAGTGATAGGATCTGTACAACATTTGGAATATTCTATTGCAGAAGGTATAAATAAAATTACAAAAGCCAAACAGAAAAAAATAGCGGTCATCAAAGGGAATGGCGAACTACAAGATATTTTAATGGCCAAATTTTTATTGCAAGTACGAGAAAGTTACTTTATTGCGCCGTTCACGCTTGATTCAGTAGCAAAAAATCCGTTGAAAAGTTTAGAATCTCTTAAAGAATATGACCTAGCACTCATTGCAAAACCAACCGAAACTTTTACAGATCAAGAAAAACAAGTACTAGATCAATACATCATGCATGGCGGTAAAACGTTATGGCTTGTAGACCAAGTTGTAGCAGAAATGGATAGTTTATACAATCCTGCAGGAGCGACCCTAGCCTACCCTAGAAATTTGAACTTGAATGACATGTTTTTTAAATATGGCTTTCGTATTAATCCAGATTTGATAAAAGATGAACAAGGAAGCCCTATAAAACTCGCTACTGGCGAACAAGGAAGTGCAACTCAATTTCAAGAATTCAACTGGAAGTTTGCACCGCAAGTATATCCTACAAGCACGCATCCGATTGTAAAAAATTTAGGCGGAATCAAATTTGACTTTGCTAATCCTATTGATACCTTGAAAAACGGCATCAAAAAAACGGTACTGCTACAGTCCTCTCAATATTCAAAAAAGATAGGAACGCCATCAGAAGTAAATTTAGAAAGTGTTACCGAAGAAACTTCACCAGCTGATTATGCAGTAAAAGGAAAACTTCCATTATCCGTATTACTCGAAGGTAGTTTTGAATCGATGTATAAAAACAGAGTATTGCCTTTTGAACAAAAAACATTTTTAGACCAAGGAAATGCAAATAAAATGATTGTCATAGCTGATGGAGATCTAATTAAAAACCAATTGGATAAAAACTTTCAACCTGTTGAATTAGGTTATGATCAGCGTTCAGGAAATTTATATGACAACAAAGATTTTTTAATAAACTGTGTCAATTACCTCTTAGATGATAATGGACTTATTAACATTCGAAGCAAGGATCTAGATTTACCTTTATTAGACAAAGAAAAGGTTTATGAAAACTATAGCAGTACCCCAATACTAACTATCGGGTTACCAATTCTTATTTTAGGGATCTTCGGTTTTGTGTTTACTTTCATTCGTAAAAGAAAATACAGCAAATAGATGTTAATAAAAAAGTTTCCAAACTAGAATAGTTTACGATATATTTGTAACATGTAACGTATTTCACAAATAAAGAAATACCTTAAAAAATAAAATAAAACAGATGAAATTTATAGTATCGAGTTCATACTTATTGAAACAATTACAAGTTTTAGGGAATGTAATCAACAGCAGCAATACATTACCTATTTTAGACAATTTCTTATTTGATCTAGATCATAATGTATTAACCGTATCTGCCTCTGATTTAGAGACTACTATGTCTGCAACCTTATCAATCGATTCAGAAAGTAAAGGTAGCGTTGCCGTTCCTGCAAAATTACTTTTGGAAATTCTTAAAACATTTCCAGAGCAGCCCTTAACATTTACTATAGAAGATAATAGCACCATAGAAATAAGTTCAAACTCAGGTAAATATGCTCTAGCGTATGCTCCTGGTGAGGAATTTCCAAAATCAGTAAACCTTGAAGATCCATCTGTAACACTTGTTCCTGCTGATGTTTTGGCTACAGCTATAAGTAAAACTATTTTTGCTGCAGGTAATGATGATTTACGTCCTGTAATGTCTGGAGTGTTTTTTCAATTCTCGCCAGAAGGTTTAATTTTTGTGGCAACTGATGCGCACAAATTGGTAAAATATGCTCGAACTGATGTGACAGCCTCTCAAGTTGCTGATTTTATTATGCCAAAAAAACCATTGAACATCTTAAAAAATATTTTAGGATCTTCGGATGCAGAGGTAAAAATAGAATACAACGATTCGAATGCTACTTTCTCTTTTGACAATTACATCTTAATGTGTCGTTTAATTGATGGAAAATATCCAAATTACGAGGCCGTAATACCAAAGGAGAATCCAAATAAGTTAATGATTGATCGTACTCAATTTTTAAGTTCTGTGCGTCGTGTAGCTATCTTTTCAAACAAAACTACTCACCAAATTAGATTGAAAATCGCTGGTGCTGAGTTAAACGTATCTGCAGAGGATATCGATTATTCAAACAAAGCCGAAGAAAGATTGACTTGTGATTACCAAGGTGATGATATGCAAATAGGATACAACTCTCGTTTTTTAACTGAGATGTTGACCAACTTACAATCGGATATGATTATGCTTGAAATGTCTTTACCTAACAGAGCTGGAATCTTAACTCCAGTTGATGGATTAGAGGAAGGTGAAACTGTTACCATGCTTGTAATGCCAGTAATGCTTAACAGCTAAGATTACCATTTAACATACGCTATTAACCAAACCATTTTTATATTGAAAGAAACCGTCTCTATTTGGAGACGGTTTTTTTTCTTACGGCTGTTTCTGATTTTTATGAGTTTACTTTTTCACTACTTATAGATGTGGAGGATTAAAGAAGTCTAAACTTTCTGTTAAGTATTGACTTTAATGTACAAAATCAATATTTAATTAAACCAATATCCCAATCGCAACAAACTGCTTTTGGTCGACCGGTTTTCTTATTCATATTCAACTATTTGTTTTAAATGATGTTCTAAATGGTCAACATAGTCTGCAATCAAAAATTTTAAGGTAAAAATATTTTCCCCTATTTTTATTTCTCTTTTTAAATATTCAATAGGTATTCTTTTAATAATTTCAAGAAGTTGTTTATTATATATTGTCCAAAATGAAATAATCTGCTCTGAATTTATTTGTTGGTAAAAACTAAATTCATTCCACTTATTTTGGTTGTAACTAATTTCAGGAGTCATTTCAAATTGTCCACGAACAAATCTTTGATGATTATTTGTTGCACTGTCAATTAAATGGCCAATAATTTCTTTTTTACTCCATTTATCTTTTGATATTTTTAAAGAAAAACTTTCTTCACCAATTTCAGTTATCAGACTTGGAATTATATCAGTTAAATATTCTAACCTTTTTATTGATTGCTCCACCATTTTATTCTGTTTTAGTTTCCATTAGTACAAACTGTCACCAAACATAAAAATTATCACATTTAAAATCAAATTTAATTGATGCTCTTGTAAGACTAGTTTTAATCTCGAGTAGATACTTTAAATTTAAATCACTCCCATTTTTTTCATTAAAAAAGTAGCGCTTTTGTTTTTACAAATTCCGTCACGAAGTTTGTAATCAAAATGGAGCTCATCATTGACAATCTCTACTTCAAAACATTTATTTACTAAGGTTTCAGGATATTCATTTGTAGTAAGGCAAACTTCAATATCATGCGTAGCAATGGCACCAATAGCATTTTTAGCAATCACTTTCTTAACTACTTCTATGGTACCGTTTCGCTTGTCATCAGAATTTGTACCGCGTAAAATTTCATCTAGTAAAATAAAAGCTGGTGTATGATGCAATTCGTCCATGATTTGTTTTAAGCGTTTTATTTCAGCAAAAAAATACGATTCACTATCTGCTAAGGAATCAGACAATCTCATGGATACTAGCACTGGTAAGGGATGAATATTAGCTTGTAATGCACATACAGGAGAACCTATTCCTGCAAGAACCATATTGATACCTAGACTTCTTAAAAAAGTACTTTTGCCAGACATATTAGATCCCGTTAATATCATAAAAGACTGTGGATAAAAACAAACGTCATTGCCAATTCTAGTTTTTTTGTTCAACAAAGGATGACTTAGTCCTTTAAAATCAACTTCATACTTGGTATTTAAACTTGGATAAACAAAATCTGGATTGTTGTACCCAAAATTTGCTAAACTGTTGAGCATTTCCATTTCGCCAATAACGTTCAACCATTGCTCTAGCGCGGCACCATTGTTGTTTTTCCATTTTAATAAAGCCTTAAAAACATGCAAATTAAAAAGGAAAGTTCCGTTAAAAACGGTTGCAGTTACAAAATTTCCAATACTATCCATATTAGAAAACAATTCAGATAATTTTTTTAAATGCGTGCTGGCATTTCCATTTTCAATTTTTAATTGCTGTTGCAACTGAATTAGTTTTTGAGATGTAAAAGGCTCCTTTTCAATTTTTTCTAATAGTAAACTGTATTGGTGAATTGTAATATCAATATTTGTTGAGGTGGCTACTTCGGCTAGAATTCGTTTGACAAACCTTCCTAAAACCATCAAATTAAATATAAAAACATAA
Source organism: Flavobacterium tiangeerense (assembly GCF_007830355.1). Taxonomy (GTDB): domain Bacteria; phylum Bacteroidota; class Bacteroidia; order Flavobacteriales; family Flavobacteriaceae; genus Flavobacterium; species Flavobacterium tiangeerense. The sequence continues at coordinate 220,527 of NZ_VLKO01000006.1, forward strand.
CCCAGAATTGAGGCGAAAATAAGTTTTGAAGTTACAGCATACAATATCAAAAAAGTAATAAAAAGTAGCGGTGATAGGTATGAAATTAAAACAGTCATTCGCGAAAGGGGTGTACTATTAAATGTAGTCCAACGCATTAAATTTTCGTAACTAGTTGCCGTGTCCTCACCTACTTTGGCCACAGCCAAAAACTCTTGACGCCACTCTATTTTAGCAGACAACTCCCTCACTGCCTCTTGATTTTGCTCAATCTCAGTATTGGGTGCTATGGATAACAATCGTTTTGCAAACGTTTTTTTTCCTATGTAAGTTGCTGTTCTATTTAAATTTTGAAACAAAGAATGCGCACCAAAAATATCTAAATCATACGCATACGGATGATGAAAATCATTAAATTCAATTCCATTTTCAAACGGAATAGCTTTACCCTCTAAATAAGAAATCTCATTAGTATTAATGTCAATTAAAGCCTTATTTATCTTTCTTTTAGTATTTATAGACGTATGCAAACGCATTAAAATAATAAACAAAGCCAGAAAAAAAACAGCTGCCATATTGTACAGTAAAGCATTCGTTTTTAAATAGTAATAAATTGAAACAAAAAAAAGCACCATAGCCAGTAATCTACTTATACTGATACTATTGTACTTTTTTGTTAAGGTTGATGCTACTTGAGAAAATTGAGCAACTCTTGATTTATAAATTTCCATATTTTGAATTGATGATTTACAAATATAGTAAATTAGTTCCCTATCCATCTCAATTAAAAGCAGTGGCGCCGCTGTACTACAAGACGATTGGAAAAATCAAGAGCTGTATGAAGTTATTCAACTGGGATGGCTAGAATAGGAATTTCTAGATTCCTAGCCATCTTCTTGGTTAAACTAGGATTGAAAATTCCCTCAAAAAAACTTCTTTTATACGGTAGCATAGTCAAAACATCAATCTCTTTATACTGAATAAAATCTTCAATTGAAGTTGCTACCTCATCACTGTGAATCACGTGAAATTGAACTGGATCAGCACTAAACTCCTCTTCCCATGCTGCAATCGTTTCTTTAGTAACGTCAGAATTTGACGTTTTAACGTATAGGCATTTCACTATTGCATTGGTTTTTCTAGCAATGTTAAGTACTTTTTTTAAGGCTTTTTTGTCTTTAGTTCTAAAACGTGTGGTAAAACCAATTACCGAAATGGGTTTAAAAATCGCCTGCTCAGGCACACATAGTAAAGGAACATTTGTTGCTGATATACTGTTTGCCGTATGTGTTCCCATAAAAAAAGCATCCCAACCCGAAGCACCAGCCGTTCCCATAATTATAAAATCAATGTGCTCCTCTTGAATAATAGCAACAATATTTGAAAGTAAATCGCCCTCAGTCAGGCGGTGTGATAGCTTGATGTTTTGTAAATTTCGACCTTCGGCAAGTTCACGAAGCATAGGAACCTGCTCTTTGAAGGCATCAAACTGAGACAAAGCCAAAGAATCATAAAGTATTGCATAGTTTGCCGGAAAAAACTGTGTGTCATACATTGGTATCTCAAAAGTATGCAACAAAACAATCTCAGCATGGACTATTTTTGCAAATTCCAAAGCATGGATGAATGCATTAGTGGCAACGGTAGAAAAATCGGTAGGGAAAAGAATCTTTTTCATAGCTTTAATTAATTGTTTATTAGTAGTTTAGTCAAATTTACAATTAAAAATTTACAGAAAAAATGACATTTATCAGTAACCCTAATTTTAAAAATAAATAGGTATCCTAAAACCATCAATTCTTGTAGACCCATCATTTTTAGTTACTTTTGTAAAAAATAAATCAAAATGATTCCTCAAGACTCCATTGTTGCCCTTGCCACTCCATCTGGCGCCGGAGCAATTGCTATAATACGAATTTCTGGTCAAGATGCTATTCCTATTGCTGATAGTGTTTTTAAATCGATAAAAAATAAAAATCTAGTCTCTCAAAAAACCCACACCCTACATTTAGGTCATATTGTGGATGGTTCCAAAACGCTCGATGAAGTATTGGTTTCTGTTTTTAAAGGACCTAATTCCTATACCGGCGAAAATACCATAGAGATTTCTTGTCACGGATCAACGTATATTCAGCAGCAAATTATTCAATTATTGCTTCGAAAAGGATGCCGAATGGCCGATGCAGGTGAGTTTACCCTACGCGCTTTCTTGAACGGAAAACTGGATTTATCACAAGCCGAAGCTGTAGCCGATTTGATTTCGTCAGACAATGAAGCCAGCCATCAAATTGCGATGCAGCAAATGCGTGGTGGTTTTTCTAATGAAATTGCCAAATTGAGAGAAGAACTTTTAAACTTTGCTTCACTTATCGAACTCGAATTAGACTTTGCCGAAGAAGATGTAGAGTTTGCAGACAGAACCCAGTTTCACGAATTGTTGAATCGAATTGAATTTGTCCTAAAACGCTTGATTGATTCCTTTGCGGTGGGTAACGTAATTAAAAATGGAATTCCAGTTGCTATTGTGGGTGAACCAAACGTAGGAAAATCGACGCTTTTGAATGCTTTACTCAATGAAGAACGCGCCATTGTATCTCACATTGCAGGAACAACGCGTGACACCATCGAAGACGAATTAGTCATTGGCGGCATTGGTTTTAGATTTATTGACACAGCTGGTATTCGGGAAACCAAAGACTACGTCGAAAGCATTGGCATTCAAAAAACTTTTGAGAAAATAGAACAAGCGCAAGTGGTTTTGTATTTGAGCCCCCTAACCCCCAAAGGAGGAACTCTTGATGCTGAAAATATCAAAGAGGTTCAGATTGAATTTGAGAAAATTAAGAACCAATTTCCCTTGAAGCCCTTGATTATTATCGGAAATAAAAAAGATTTATATTCCGATAATGAGATTGAGCATATCAAGAAAGAAATTCCAGAAATACTACTTTTGAGCGCCAAAAATAAAGAAGGGGTTGACGAACTCAAAAACCAATTGCTTTCCTTTGTCAACACCGGTGCGTTGCGCAACAATGAAACGATTGTAACCAACACCCGTCATTATGATTCCTTATTAAAAGCTCTTGATGAGATTAGCAAAGTAAAATACGCTCTTGAAACCAACCTTTCTAGCGACTTGATGGCGCTTGACATCCGCGAAGCCTTATACCATTTTGGGATGATTACCGGTCAGGTAACTAATGATGAATTGTTAGGGAATATATTTGCGAATTTCTGTATCGGAAAGTAATTTTATCAGCACTTTACTCCAAACATTCTGGCTGCCCATTCCTGCTATTCACTACAAGTCCGCGGGAATCGCCTTAAAAACATAAACCCAAAACGAGCTTCCGTTGGTCGCTGTTTTGGGTTTTGTTTTTATAGGGCTCCTACCCTTGCAGGCTTTTCGTTGCTATCAGGGGCAGGGAGAGTTACGTTTCATTCATAAATTAAACTAGAGATGACGAGTAGCCTTAGCTGATGATATTGGGACTGTAGTCGCGTTCCTTTGTTCTGCTGACTCCAAGTGGATCAATGCACAACGAATAGAAGTTTCGGGTAGATTTGAATTAGCTGTTTTACATCTAAATCATAATTAAATCCCAATGAAATAATTGCAATTAAAAAGAAGCTTGAAAATGAATACTGTTTATTGTATTCGCTCCACTTTACACATTTTCTTCTACTTTCTTCTACTTTCTTTAATTTTTCTCTTAGTGATATCTCTACTTTTCTTACATTTACAGTGAAAGATAAAATCATTAAATGAAATTCAACGAAGATTCAAGAGTAAAAATCCCTACCATATTGCATTTGATGCGGTTAGGTTATGAATATTTGTCTTTAAATAGTCAAAAATGGGATCAGTCTACTAATATTTTTACCGATATTTTCAATCAAAGTATTAAAAGACTTAATCCAGAAATGAATGATGGTGATGTCTCTAGGTTTTATGATGAAGTTGCGCTTAGTTTAGAGAATGAAGATTTAGGAAAAGTTTTCTTTGAAAAACTAACTAATAAGTCAGGTGTTCGATTAATCGATTTTGAGAATTTTTATAATAATACTTTCAATGTTGTTACTGAGTTAACTTGTAAAAAAGATGATGAAGAATTTCGACCAGATATAACACTTTTAATCAACGGGATGCCATTGGTTTTTATTGAAGTTAAAAAACCAAATAATCAAGATGGTATTTTAGCAGAACATAAACGCATCCAATCACGTTTTCAAAATAAGAAATTCAGAAAGTTTGTCAATATTACGCAACTAATGGTTTTCTCCAATAATATGGAGTATGACAATAGTTCACCTACACCAATTGAAGGCGCTTTTTATGCAACAGCTTCTTATGATAAACCATCCTTTAATTATTTTAGAGAAGAAGAAAAATTCGATTTAAATACCATCCTTTCTGAAGTAAACGAATCAGAAGAAAATTTTGTTTTAAAACACACTAATTTAGTTGGCATTAAAAATTCACCTGAATTTATTACTAATAAAAATCCTGATACACCTACAAATAGAATTTGTACTTCTTTATTTCAAATGGAACGTTTGCAATTTATGTTGCAGTACTCTATAGCTTATGTTAAAGGTTCTAAAGGTTTGCAAAAACACATCATGCGCTATCCGCAGCTTTTTGCTACCAAAGCTATTGAAGCCAAGCTAGAAGAAGGTGTAAAAAAAGGAATTATCTGGCATACACAAGGAAGTGGGAAAACGGCTTTGACATTTTATAACATTAAGTATCTAACGGATTATTTTCAGAAAAAAAATGTAATACCAAAGTTTTATTTTATTGTAGATAGATTAGATTTATTAATACAATCGGCTAAAGAATTTAAAAGTCGTGGATTAGTAGTTCATGAGATTAGTTCCAGAGAAGCTTTTGCAAAGGATATAAAATCTACAAGTGTTATTCATAATAATTCAGGTAAAGCTGAAATTACGGTCGTTAACATACAAAAATTTCAAGATGATCCAGACGTAGTTAGAAATACAGATTATCAATTAAACATTCAACGAGTATATTTCTTAGACGAAGTACACAGAAGTTACAATCCAAAAGGTAGTTTCTTAGCGAACCTTAACGAATCTGATCCCAATGCGATTAAGATTGGTTTAACAGGAACACCACTTTTAGGTAACGATTACAACTCGAAAGCTTTGTTTGGAGGTTATATTCATAAATATTATTACAATTCATCTATTGCAGATGGATATACTTTGCGTTTAATTCGTGAAGAAATTGAAACCAATTATAAGCTTACTTTAAAACAAGCTTTAGAAGAAATTGAAATTCTAAAAGGAAATGCCGACAAGAAAATTGTTTACTCACATCCTAAATTTGTAGAGCCAATGTTGGATTATATTGTTCAAGATTTTGAGAAGGCAAGAATTTCTATGAACGATAATTCTATTGGTGGTTTAGTGGTTTGTGATTCATCGGAACAAGCTAAAATGTTGTTTGAAATATTTGAATCAAAATACGCTCCTAAAGAAATGCTTCCTAGTGATCTTCTTATGGCTGCCGAACCGCAAAAATCTTATGGAGAGAAAAAGAGATTAGAAAGTAAAGCTACCACTGCAGCTATAATCTTACATGATATAGGAACTAAACAAGATAGAAAAGATAAAGTAGAGGAATTTAAAGACGGAAATATTGACTTTTTGTTTGTTTACAACATGTTGCTTACAGGTTTTGATGCACCAAGATTAAAGAAATTATATATTGGCCGTGTAATTAAAGCACACAATTTATTGCAAACCTTAACTCGTGTAAATAGAACTTACAAAGATTTTAGATACGGTTATGTGGTTGATTTTGCTGATATTCAAAAAGAATTTGATAAAACCAATCAGGATTATTTTAATGAGTTGCAATCGGAGTTAGGGGATGAAATGGAACATTATTCCAACATCTTCAAGTCGCAAGAGGAAATCAATGCGGAAATCAAGGAAATAAAAGACGTTTTGTTTCATTTTGATACCATGAACGCTGAGATTTTCTCGCAACAAATTACCCAAATCAATGACCGAAGTGAAATCCTGAGAATCACGCGGGTGTTGAATAATGCCAAGAGTTTGTATAATTTGATTCGACTTTCAGGAAATTACGAATTGTTGGAACAACTCGATTTTCATAAGCTGACAGTATTATCCCGTGATGCTAATAATCGTTTGGCATTGATTAATGCAAAAGAAGCTCTGGAAAGCAATATTGATACCTCAAACCTATTGAACATTGCTTTAGAAGATGTTATTTTTGCATTTGTAAAAGTGAAGGAAGAAGAAATGGTTTTGGCAGATCAACTCAAGAACATTCTTCAAAAAACCAGAGAAATGCTGGGCGGTAATTTCGATCAAAAAGCACCCGAATTTATTTCGTTGAAAGAGGAACTGGAACGCTTATTCAAAAAGAAAAATTTGAATGAAGTGACCAAAGAGGAAATGGAACGCAACATCAAGGAACTTGAAAAGATATACACGCAAGCCAAAGAATTGGAACGCAAAAACCAATTGCTGAGAGCCAAATATGATAACGACGAAAAATACGCCCGCTTGCACAAACGATTAATGGAAAAAGATCCCTTGACGGATAGCGAATCCAAACTTTTTGAAGCCTTAAACGGATTGAAAATAGCCGTTGATGCACAAATTATTCAAAATTCTAAAATGCTTGAGAACGAAAGTTTTGTGGAACGTATGGTAATGCGATTGGTGATTGACCAGTTCAAAAATAAACAGCATTTGGAATTGGATGCAACCACAACCAAGCGCATCAACGGAATGATTGTCAAAGAATACATGAATGAGTTTTATGGACGAACAGCCTACTAATATGAAACAGCAAGAAGCCATTCAATTATTTGAAGAAAAAAAAGTAAGAACCCTTTGGAATCAAGACGAGGAAAAATGGTATTTTTCTATTGTTGATACCGTGAGTGTACTAACTGATAGTCCTAATCCACGAAAGTATTGGAGTGTACTAAAAACAAGATTAAAAAAAGAAGGAAGTCAGTTGACTACAAATTGTAGTCAACTGAAAATGCAGTCAGCTGATGGAAAATATTATAAAACCGATGTTGCTGACACCGAACAACTTTTCAGGTTAATTCAGTCGATACCTTCGCCTAAAGCGGAACCTTTTAAAGTTTGGTTGGCGCAAATAGCTGCAGAACGTTTAGACGAAATGCAAGATCCTGAATTGACTATTGACAGAGCATTGGAACAATATATGAGTTTGGGTTATTCGGAAAATTGGATTAACCAACGCTTAAAAAGTATTGAAATCCGAAAAGAATTAACGGATGAATGGAAAAGTAGAGGATTGAAAGAAGGGCTACAGTTTGCAACACTTACTGATATTATTTCTAAAGCCTGGTCGGGGAAAACAACTAAAGAATATAAAATGCTCAAAGGCTTGAAAAAGGAAAACCTGAGAGATAATATGACCAACACCGAATTGATCTTAAATATGTTGGCAGAAGCTTCGACCAAAGACATTTCGAAAGCGACCAATCCTGAAACCTTTGAAGGTAATAAGGAAGTAGCCCAACAAGGCGGTAATGTTGCCAAAGTAGCCATGAAAGAATTAGAATCCAAAACAGGCAAAAAAGTAGTGACTGCATTGAATGCAAAAGACAGTTTAAAACAAATCGAAGACAAAAAGAAGAAAAGATAAATGACCACTACAATACAATTTGAAAAGCAAACCAAAAACCTCATCGACGATTTAAAAAGCGTTTGTGCCAATTACGGTTTGGGAAATGACGGAAACGAATTCAAGATTATCACCCAAGTATTTTTATATAAATTTCTGAACGACAAATTTGTTCATGAAGTAAAACAACTCGACGAAAAAATAGCCACAGCCGACAATTGGGAAGCGGTTCTTAGAGAATACAATGACAACGACTATGAAATGCTGATGATGCAAATGAGCGAAAGTACCGCCCGCCTGCAACCCAAACATTTTATTTCCAGTTTGTTTGAAAGACAAAACGAAGCCAACTTCTCGGATATATTTGACAATACCTTACTGGATATTGCAAAAGAAAACAGTGATTTATTCTCAGTATTGACAGAAGGCGGCGAGAAAATTGTCCTGTTCGAAAACATCAGTAAATATGTTACAGACAAGCGTGATGATTTTTGTAAAGCCATTATCAACAAACTGATTAATTTTAGTTTTGAGAATATTTTTCACGAAAAGTTTGATTTTTATGCTACCATTTTCGAATATTTAATCAGTGATTATAATACGAATAGTGGTGGGAAATACGCCGAATATTTTACACCGCATGCCGTAGCCAAAATCATGGCACGTTGTTTAGTAGATGGCGAAGTAAGCAATGTAACGTGTTACGATCCAAGTGCGGGATCTGGAACCTTGTTGATGAATTTAGCACACCAGATTGGTGAAACAAAATGCACCGTATATTCTCAGGATATTTCGCAAAAGTCCTCGAACCTACTGCGACTGAATTTAATCCTGAACGATTTGGTACACTCAATACCGAATATTGTAAAAGGAAACACGATTCTAGAACCGTATCACAAAGACAAAAACGGACGCCTGCAACAGTTTGATTACATTGTGAGTAATCCACCGTTTAAATTGGATTTCTCGGATTATGTGGCAGATTTGGACAGCAAGGAAAACCACGAACGCTTTTTTGCAGGAATGCCTAATATTCCCAAAGCTAAGAAAGACAGCATGGCTATTTATCCTTTGTTTGTGCAACACATTATGTATTCGCTTACCGCAAAAGGGAAAGCGGCTATTGTTGTACCCACAGGATTTATAACGGCACAAAGCGGAATTGAACGTAAAATACGTGAGCAAATGGTGGAGCGTAAAATGTTACGTGGTGTTGTAAGTATGCCAAGTAATATTTTTGCTACTACAGGAACCAATGTTTCTATTTTGTTTTTAGATAAAGAAAACACTAAAGGCGATATTGTTTTGATGGATGCTTCTAAACTAGGAACTACGGTAAAAGAAGGTAAAAATCAAAAAACGTTATTATCACCCGAAGAAGAAGATTATATTATTGATACATTTAATAAGCACGAAGCTAAGGAAGATTTTTCAGTAGTAGTTTCTTATGACGATATTAAAGCCAAAAACTACAGTTTGAGTGCTGGGCAATATTTTGAAGTAAAAATTGAATATACTGATATTACGGCAAAGGAATTTGAAGATAAAATGAAAACCTTTGAAACTAATTTAAGTGAACTTTTTAAGGAAAGTAAGACCTTGGAAATGGAAATTCAGAATAATTTGAAAGGGTTAAAACATGCTTAAAGTTATAACTATAAATAATGTTGTTCAATATTCTAAGAAAAGAATAAACTCAGAAAAAGTAACTTTAGAAAATTTTATTTCTACAGATAATATTCTTCAAAATAAACTTGGTATAACTCAAGCTTCAAATTTACCTCCAAATGGTCAAGCTATGCCTTTATATGAGCAAGAAGATATTCTAATTGCAAATATCCGACCTTATTTAAAGAAAATTTGGTTTGCAAATAAAAGTGGAGGTTGTTCATCGGATGTATTAGTATTGGAGGCAAAATCAGGTTATTTTCCAAAGTATGTATATTATAATTTGTTCAAAGATGATTTTTTTGACCATGTCATGAAGGGGTCTAAAGGAACAAAAATGCCACGTGGTGATAAAAATCAAATTCTAGATTTTTTAATACCTGATTTTGAATTTTCAATTCAACAAAAAATAGCCAAAGTCCTTTCTGATCTAGATGCCAAAATCGAGTTGAACAACAAAATCAATGCAGAGTTAGAAGCGATGGCAAAAACGCTTTATGATTATTGGTTTGTACAGTTTGATTTTCCAGATGCTAATGGTAAACCATATAAAACTTCTGGTGGTAAGATGGTTTGGAATGCAGAGTTGAAAAGAGAGATTCCTGAAGGTTGGGAAAGTGGTGTTTTGAGCGACATTGCAAATATTACTATGGGGCAATCTCCTCCTGGTGAAAGTTATAATGAGGAAGGTGATGGAATGATATTTTACCAAGGTTGTACAGATTTTGGTAATAGATATCCAACGATCAGAAAATTTACAACTTCACCAACGAGATTTGCAAAGCAAGCTGATATTTTATTAAGTGTTAGAGCTCCTGTTGGAACTTTAAATATTTCAAAAGAAGATTGTTGCATTGGTCGTGGATTAGCCTGTATGAATAGTAAGAATAATGCTATTACCTATTTGTTCGGTGTAATGGTCAATCTAAAACAAACTTTTGATAGAAGAAATGCTAGTGGAACGACTTTCGGTTCAATTACCAAAGATGATTTGTTTTCTTTACCAGTTATAATTCCAAATGAAAAAACAGTTCGAGCATTCCAAAATTTAGTATTTCCATCTTTTGAAAAACAAAACAAAATTGAATTAGAAAATATAGAACTCGCTTCGCTTCGTGATTGGTTGTTGCCAATGTTGATGAATGGTCAGGTTAGTGTGGGTAATGTTGCTGAAGAGTTGGGAATGGTTGCGGAGGAAAGTGCACGTTATGGAAAATAAAAGTACACATCCTGAGATCACACTGAAACTGCAATCAGGAGGAATGATTGAATTTGAAAAAACGGGTATTCTACCTAATTATTTGGTATTCAATTCCCGAGAACTGCTAAGAACATGGCGGTTAAAACTAAAAGAAGATACTCAAAATGGAGTTTTAAAAGTGAATGGGCAAGTTGCTTTTTATTACTTTTTTGATGGTTTGGGTTGTAAAATTCAATCTTTAAAGGATGGTACAATAACTGAAGAATGGGAGATTGAAGAAATATTGATGGAGTTGAGAGATTAATTATCGTATAGGTTTGGTAATATTAAGGTAAGTGTTGGTGAGGTTTAGAGAGAGTTGAGAATGGTTGCGGAGAGTAGAGAAAATTATAATAAATAACAAATAATAAGTAAACATGAAAAAATTAATAACAATTATGCTCATCGGTTTTAGTTTTTGTTCTTTTGGACAAGAAATTAAGGAAAAAAAACAAAACAAAACAGAAATTGAAACGCTACTAAAAAATGGTATTAAACCAGAACTAGCATTTTTTTGGGAAACAAAAGATACGCTTATCGTAGCACGCACAAATTTCAGGGAAACAATTCAGTTTGATTTAATAAATAAAAAATGTATCATTCGAAATATGTTTAGTGAACAAGAAATTCAACTTACAAAAGATTTTAAACTCAACGACAGAAATACTCTTGATTCTCAACGTGATTTTGAGTATAATTTCGATATTGTAGGGAATGTTTTTATCGTTGCAGAAATGTATCAATACAAAATTTACTTTGATAAGAATAAACAAAATATACTAAAAATTGAAAACATAAATGATAAACATGTGTTCATTCCCAAAGAATATGAATATTACATGAGCCCTGTAGCACCTATTAGCTCAGGACCAAATGATTAAGTTGGTAATTATTTAGGATTGATTGTTTTAAAATGAGTTCAATTAGGCTTAACGAACCAAGTTTTTTGAAAAATACAATGAATTAAAATAAATACTACTCCATAAAAGTATTATTAGCAAAAGCACCTAAATCGGATCTGGGTGATTGGCTTAATAGGATGGTCTTGTATTTGGGGTGACTTGCTTCGCTTGTTCGCTATAACTTGGCTGGCAAATTCGAATACAGCTTAATTAAGTTCAAAACTTAATTTAGATTCTGAATAATATGCAGTAAAAAATCAACTTAATCACCGCGTTTTGGCGGTGATTACCAAAACATCCCCACCCTACTTTCCAATAACTCCAAATACCTCTCTTTCAAATCATCTGAAAGAAAAGAAATTTCAAGTAGCTCCTTCCATTTAGGAGTTGCTTTTTTCATTTGTTCGAGAATACTTGCTATCGTTTTTTCGTTGAGCTGTAATATTTCCTTTCCATAGTAATCTATAAAATCAGTTGCTTTTAAATTACTTTTTTTCCCCTTTAAGGTCAGTGCAATTTCCTTTTCTGGCTTTTTAATCGCTATGGTAGAATTTAGAAAGTCGTAAATTGGTGCCAGTGTTGTTTTTCCATTTTTGGTAATTAGAGAGAAATCTTCTATAAGAAATATTAATTATTATAAGGGTAATAAATTAAAGTTGAAAGTCTATATATGTTAGTACACAATTATGGCAACAACTGCAACTCACAACATAAAAGCCTCTGAGATACATTCTAAAATAGGAACATAAGAAGAGATAAAACTGATATTAAAAAAGAGGTCTTCCTAAAAGGAAAAGCCTCTTTCTAAAGTTATATTTTGAAGAATTCAATTCGAACCATCACTGTTAGCTACAACATAAATAGCTGTAATATTTCGGAATCAGCTTTCTCTACTTATCAATTAGATTGGTCTTTTGTAAACCGTTACATCATCTACCCACATCATTACTGATGAAAATAAGTTGATTTTATTCGGGTTGATAAAATTAGCGTCGTTAGATCCTACATTCATATTGAAAATAATAGAATGGGTTCCAAAATTATTGAAATTTAGATTCGCCGCGCTACTGTTCGTATAAGTTGCAACAGTTGCATTGTCAACCTTTATGGTTACTGTTACCACATTGTTTTTCATTCTCCAGAAGGATTCATATAAATGCCATCCGTTGTTTCCGTTGAGATTAAAAGTACTCGGATAACTTCTTTCGGCAGCATTACCTAGTAAGTTTGTTCCAGCAGTAGTTCCGTAAAAAATATTTGAAGTATAACGGCTTGCATTAGGTGCAAAAGAGTAGCCTTCGAGAATATCAATTTCTCCTTTGGTTGGCCATCCATTTCCTTGCACGGTCCAAAAAGCTGGCCAGGCACCATAAGTATCAGAGAAAGATTTGTATGTTCCGCCATCCATCGCTACTAATTTAATATTAGCAGAGAGCATATATTCTGTATTGTTCTCTGGTTTGTATTGGTATTTAGAAGAAATGAAACCAGATTGATATTTCAAACTACTTACTTTGGTTGTTTTGATTTCTAGACATTGTTTTCCATCTCTTAATTGTGTAGTAGGTACTGAACTATTATAGTCACAATATTTGGAGTTATAATCTGTTCGTTGTTCTTTAGTCCATTGTGCCAAATTTGAACCTACATTAAATGTATCTTCAAATTGTTTTACCCAAGGGGCAGCGGCTATTTTACTTGTACTTTCAGAGGTATTAACGCTTGCCAATTTTTCTTCTTTCAATTCAGAGGGTGTATTGTCTGAGCAAGATGTAAGTACTAAAACAGATGACAATACTGCTGATAACAAATTTAATTTTTTCATAATTTTTTGTGGTTAATTAATAGTATAAAAAAGTGTTATGCTTTAAAATTTAATCTAAACCTTCTAGAAATCCGGTATGCGAACTTTTGATAGTAAAATTTGAGTCATACAATAACGGCCAGTCATTTCCTGGGTGGTTCAACTCAGTACTAAACGGAATCCAAGATTCATTATCTTTCATTCCCCAAACGGTTAAGGCATATTTATTTGCTTTAGGTAATGCATTGTATATTTTAACGATCTCTTTATATTTAGCTTTTTGAGCTAATCGTAATTCGTTTGTAAAAGTTGCGGTTAAGTTTGATTGTGCATTACCCGGGTTTACTTGCATATCCAACTCTGAAATGTGAATTTTTAAACCTTTAGTAACGGCTCTATTTATATCTGTTTCAATTTGGATTTTTGAAGGAGCGAATATTGTATTATGCATTTGAAAACCAACTCCATCAATCAATTTATCTGTAATCAGTTTATCAATAAGCGTGTAAACTGCATTTTGCTTGTTGCTGTTATCTGAAGTTGCATAATCGTTATATAATAATAATAATTGTGTATCTGCTGCGGCGTTTGCTGCTTCTCTGGCCCATTTAAAGCAATCGTTAACATAATTTGGCCCCATTCGTCTTAGGAACACTGTGTTTCTCATGGATCCATTATCTGCTATAGACTCATTAACTACGTCCCAAGATTTCACTTTCCCTTTATAATGGGTAACTACATCTGTAATGTATTTTTTTACCTCTAGACTAAATTCTGCATCAGTACCAGCATAGTTTGCTAACCAAGATGGAACAGAATTGTGCCATACAAGCGCATGCCCGTGCACATTAATATTGTTAGTGTTACCGTAGGCTACTATTTTATCTGCTACAGTCCAATTGTAAACACCGCTAGCAACAGAAATTTGATCCATTTTCATTTCATATTCTGCTGAAATACTACTGAATTCATTTTTTAAAATAACGTCATATGGGCTACCAGCATTCAACTGATTCGCTTTGACTGCCATACCTACAAAAAATGGATTTGCTACTTTATTTACTTTTACTTTTAAAAAAGTAGGATCCTCAGGAACGTTACTTGTACCCGTAGTTACAACACTTATCACATTTGAATAACCCGAAGTTTGAGACTCTGATTTAGCCCTTACTCTGTAATAATATTGCGTGCCTCCTGTTAAACCAACTACAACTTCATTTAAATCAGTGACTTCTTTTGAATTGTAATTGGGCACAAATGCTGAAAAATTCTCGGTTGTAGAAACATCTAGAAGGTAGCTTTTAGACTTGGACACATAATTCCATTTGGCTCTAAAACCATTATCATTAACATCTTTGGGTGCGTTTGCAAGTGGATTTTCTAAATTATCGATCACAGTACTGTCCTCTTTAGAACAGGCATTTAAAAAAAAGAATAGACTGCTGAGCAGCAGTAAAAATTTAATTTTCATACTATTTTTTATTATAGAATATCTTCTAGTAGGGAAAACACTCCTATTTATAATTTCTTTTATATTGTTTTTGCTTACTTAGTTCTAAAAAAAGATTGCTTTTGATAACAAACTTTTTTTAGAAGCGAAGTAGAACATAAACCTTTATTATTGGTAACGAATTTTTATATTGTCAAATTTTATTACGCTAGGATTTGGCGTATCACTCTGTACAATTCCCACTTTAATTTCGTTGACTTTAGATGCATCAATTGTACTAGCATTGTTTGCTCCGAAACCATAATTCTCTTTAAAATCAGCTAAGGAGATGGTTTTTGTTGTCCAATTTACATTGGTTACTTTAAAATTATAACCATATTCTTTCCCATCAATAGTATTTAATTGGATCGCAAATTGAGCCCCTATAACATTTGCACTTACATCAATATCAATAAAAGTTTTTGTAGCATCATTGTTAGAGCTGCTTAGAAAACTGGTTCCTCCACCAGCGCTGCTGCCATTGTATCCATTGGCAGTTGAGCCAGACCAAGTAAGTGCTGCATAATTACCTGTTGGACCGCCCGCAGTACTTGTACTAAAAGAAGCTACATCACCATAAGAGTTCCAAGATTCTCTGGAGCCACCTCCATCAAAATTAGATACAAGAACTAGTGTGGCAAAATTTATTGTTTTTTTTGCTGTACCTCCCGGAGTTGTGATGGCTATTTCTGATCCAGAAACTGCATCTGTAGGCAAACCAATAATAATTGCGGAAGAAGATTTTACGGTATAACTCAGTGCTTTTCCGCCTAAAGTGATCGAAGAAATATTAAAAAACCAAGTTCCTTCAATTTCTAATGGAAATCCCGGAGTTGCCACAGCAGGAATTGTTTTTGTAATAGTAGGAACGGGTTGTAAAATCTCAATATTTTTGGTTACAGATCCGTTTCCAGTTATAAAAGTGATTGGCTGTACCCCAAATCTGCTTCCTAGTTTTTCATCAAAGGGAATCGTAAAAATAAAAGACTTATCTGAATTGTAGTTGGGATTAAAACTGATATCAATTTTGTTGTCTAGTGTGATTTTTTTTAATCCCATTAAACCCTCACCTTCCACTCTGACTTTATTTTGTGGAAAAGCTTGATTAAGCAAATCTCCAGGTTCAGCAACCATGGCCTCTATATTTGCAGTAGGTACATCGTCATTTTGACAAGCTGTAAAAGAGGCCAATGCCAAAAGAATTATAATTCTATATTTTATTTTATTGATCATAAAAATTTAATTAAAGTTAAAAGGAACCGGAGGCTCTAATAATGATGGATTTGTATCAATAGCAGACTGAGGTAAAGGCAATTCAAAATAATTGGCTCCTGGAGTGATTTTTCGAGAAACTAAAACTGTTCTTTCATCATCAGAATAAAAACCAACTTCTTGCTGCGAGATAATTGCTGTAGCTTCTGCAAGACCACGGCGTTTTAAATCAAAGAAATATTGTCCTTCAAGTGCAAATTCAACTCTTCGTTCATTAAATAAATCGTTTCTGGTAAGTATTGTTTTTGGTGGTAATCCAGCTCTTAATCTCACTTCATTAAAAGCGTTTAAAGCAACCGTAGAACTAGTAGAACCTGCTCCAGCCAAAACCGCTTCGGCATGCATTAATAAAATATCAGAGTATCTTAGTATAATGGTGTTTTGTGAAGTTCTCATAAAAAACACATCATTTCTTTCAGCAGCAGATCCTACAATGTACTTCCTAAAATTTGCTCCTGTAGAAGAGAGTATTTTTTTATATCTGAATCCTCCTTTATCTTTTAACAGTTCTGGATAAAAGTCACCCTCGGTCATGATAGTATTTTTCTTTCTCTTATCGTTTGGTTCAAAGCCGCTTTGCAGTGAAATAGATGGCAGGTAAACTCCCCAACCGTCACCGCCACCAGTTATCCCCGTACCATTAGGAACAATGTAAGCTTGATTTGTGTTTTGCGTCCCCCATTCTGTAGCAATAGCTTTCCATTGTAGCGCAAACATACTTTCTCCACTATTGTTATTTTCAGGACTGCTAAATAAGTTGCCGTATTCCTGAATTAAAATATATTGATTTCCAATAATTTTTTGTGTTAATGCAGCGCACTCTGCGTATTCATTTAAAGTTAAATGCACTTTTGCAAGAATACCCATCGCCGCAAATTTGGTAACATATCCTTTTTTTACTGAAGTTTCAGGCAAATTTTCGATAGCATATGTTAAATCTTGTTTTATGAATTTGTAAACATCTGTAACAAGATTTCTTTTTGGCTGTGCAGCTGAACCCGCTTTACTAATAATAGGAACAGCTCCAAAAGTTCTAACGAGATAGAAGTAAGCATTTGCTCTCATAAACCTTGATATTGCGATCGCTTTTTTATAGGATGCTTCAGGCAATTCGCTTTTTCTTTCTTCAACCAGACTCATTAAATTATTGGATTGATCGATCACCGAAAATAGCGCAACGTAACCTTCTGTGAGAATTGGATTTTGAGAGGTTACTTGAGCATCTTTAAATTGAGAATAAGCACCATCAAATGTAAAAGCATTTCCAGCATACATGTCACCTACTGCAATCAGAAATTTATCATTAACCAAAAACCACGGCTTAAAGTACAAGCTCTCAGCGATTCCGTCAAAAGCAGTAACTCCTTCGGGTAAATCGCCCGGGGTTAATTGATTTTCAGATGGTGCATTCAAAAAATCATCTGAACAGGAAAATAAAGACAGTAATGGTATTAGCATTCCCGTCATAAAAAGTTTAAAAAAAATTTTCATAACTATTATTTTTATTTAATGACTGTGAATATTTAAATTAATTTGTGTTATTGCATAAATTTTAAAATTCTACATTTAAACCCATTGAGGTCGTTCTTGGCACTGGATATCTACCCAGATCAATGCCGCTTAGGGTGATGTTTTGATCTAAATTTCCTAAAGCTGGATCAAAACCGGAATATTTAGTCCACGTATATAGGTTTTGAACATTGACATACAATCTCACTTTAGATATGATAGATTTTTCGAATATTTTCTTTGGTAAATCGTAGCTCAAAGAAACATTCTGAATTCTTAAATAAGATCCGTCTTCTACAAACCTACTTGAGATTCTGCCATTCCCATTTGGATCATTTAGACTAATTCTTGGTTCATTTGTATTTTCATTTACCCCAGCTTCAAACGAATTTAAAGCTCTTGCGCTTATATTGGCGAATCGATCTCCAAATCCAGGATAAATACCGTCTGTGTAATGACGGGTAAAATTGTAGATTTCATTGCCCTGACTACCAGTTAAAACAACTGATAAGCTCATGTTTTTATATTTAAAGTTATTCGTTAAAGAATAGGTAAAATCCGGAATTGCGCTTCCTAACGCTGTTTGGTCTTTGGCATCGATTTTTCCGTCGTTATTCAAATCCTTAAAACGGATATCTCCAATGCCTGTTCCTGTTTCCTGAATTGGTCCTGCCGCTAATTCTGTAGCATTTTTAAACAAACCATCAGTAACATATCCATAGAATTGTCCAACCGGCTCGCCTTCTGTTGTTCGAGTCACGTTATATAAATCGAATTGTACTTTACCCAATAACGATTTACCCTGACCTTGAAAACTAGTTAGCTCATTATTATATTTTGAAAAAATAATAGTACTGTCCCAATTAAAATTTTCGGTTGAAATATTTCTAGTATTTAAGCTAAGATCGATTCCTTTAGTTACAATTTCACCTGTGTTCAAAAAATAATTCAGCGCGCTTTGATTTGATTCATCATTGATTTGTTTCGTCAGGAAATTATAGGAATTTTTAACGTAATAATCAAAATCTAATTTTACTCTGTTATCAAGCATTCCTAATTCAAAACCAACATCAAAAGATTTAAGTGATTCCCATTTAATATCTGGATTTCCTAAATTATCAATTGTTGGAGATACGCCACCAAATGGAGATGCTGTCAGCGAAAGAATTGTCTGGTATCTATTCGCTGGAATATTTTGATTTCCTACTGAACCGTAACCTGCTCTGAATTTTAAATAATTAACGGTAGTCGATAAAGGCTCAAAAAACTTTTCGTTACTTACTGTCCAACCTCCAGCAAATGATGGAAAATAACCCCACTTATTATTGGGTCCAAAGTTGGAAGACGCATCTGCTCTTACAGAAGCCGAGAAAGAATACTTGTCTGAAAAACTATAATTTAATCTCGAAATATAAGATGCCATAGACCATCTGCCAGAACCATTTCCGTTAATAGCAGTATCAATATCACCTATGTTTAAGTTGGTGAAATCCTTATTTAAAAATTCACCCGTTCTGTAACCACTTAAATACTCGTATTGGCTTTCTTGTGATTCCTGACCTAACAAAAAGGTAAAATTGTGTTTTTCATTAAAAGATTTATTATACGTCAAATAATTTTTTAAACTCCAATAAAAGCTTTGATCCTGCTGTTTGAATGATTTGTTTAAAAGTTCAGACACATTTCCTAAAGTATACTTTGGTACAAAAGAGCTACTTTTTGCAAAATTCAAATCATATCCCAGTTCTGATCTAAAAACCAACCCTTTTATAAGAGTGAAATCAGCAAATAAGTTACCATTGATTTTGTATCGGTCTGATCTTGCATTATTGTATTCCGCCAAAGCTATTGGGTTCGTTGCTTCAGTGGCCGAAGTTCCTAAACCAGTTGTAGGACCAGCAAAAGAACCATCAGGAGTTCTAACCGGCAGCTCTGGCGATTGTCTTAAGGTATTCATCACTAAACCGCCTCTGTCGTCGTTTCTGACAACTTGTTGAGATGACTTACTTATTGACATGTTATTACCCATTTTTAACCATGATTTTACATTTGAATCTACGTTTAATCGCAAAGACATTCTGTTGAAATCTGAATTCAAAACAATTCCTTCCTGATCAAAATAATTTAAAGACGTGTAATATCTTGTTCCTTCTTTTTCGCCTGAAAATGATATTTGATGGTTGTACATAGCAGCATTTCTAAAAAGTTCATCCTGCCAGTTTGTACCATTTCCTAATAAATCAGGTTTTTGATATTGAAATGGAATTGGCTCGCCATTTAGTTTGAAAATTTTTGCTTGATAAGCCGCATATTGTGGCAAGTTTAAAACATCAACTGAATTTGTCACTTGCTGCGTTCCTAAATAGGTTTCATATGAAAAAGTCGATTTTCCTCTCTTCCCTTTTTTGGTTGTAATCAAAACAACTCCATTTGCACCATTTGCACCATATATTGCTGTTGAGGATGCATCTTTTAAAATATCAATAGTTTCGATATCCGAAATATTCAATCCCGCCAAAGCAGAATTTTTAGTTTGTCCGCTTCCTCCTCCTAAAGCGCTAAACGAAAAGGAATCGTTATTTCTGTCCGCAAAAACAGGAGTTCCATCAATTACATACAAAGGTTCGTTACCGTTAATAGAAGTAATTCCCCTAATTTGAACAGAAATTCCACCTCCTGGCGTTCCTGAATTTTGAGTAACATTTACACCTGCAGCTTTACCTACAAGAGCCTGATCAATAGAAGTGAAGGGTTTGTCTTGAATTTCGGATGCTTTAATAGAAGTGACGGCACCATTTATATCTTTTCTTTTTGAAGTTCCATATCCTATTACAACTACTTCATTTAACTTTTCAAGTTCATTAACCATTTCGATTTTCATTACTGACTTTGTATCTGCTGGCATGGAAACATTTTTATAACCTATATAGCTAAAGATCAATGTACTTTTTGGATCTACATTATTTAAAATAAAACCTCCATCAAAATCAGTAGTTGTTGCATTTTTTGTTCCTTGTACAAGTACACCAACACCAGGTAAGCCCTGCCCTCCTGATGATACTTTTCCTTTAACAGTTTGAGCAAAGAAAAAATTCCCCCACATACACACTATCAAACACAATAGTATTTTTATTGTTCTTTTCTGCATAAAATTTGGTTTAGAGTTGAATTATTTAATTAGTTTTTTTAAGTTGATTAAAATATTTGGTGGATTGTTTTTTTTCAAGCCTAGTATTTAATTTTTGATAAAAAAACTATTTCTTAAATATTTCTTAACGAAAGTAAAATCTACAGCAGTAAAACTGTAGCACAGATGAAGCAAATCATGCATCATTTGATGCAAAACAGCATTTGAGACCATTGGTTTTAGGTAATACTAGCCAAACAACAATAAAGTATTAGCAAAAAATTATCATTTAAAATATATTTAGCAATATTTTATAAGAGTATTTTTAGTAGAATAATAATTTTAAGCAAATCCAAATAATACGTTCCGCAAAAGGTTAAAAAAAAGCCCCGATTTAAAATTGAAGCTTTCTAAACTGCAGTATTTATGGATTTTTTCCTTTCTACTCTTTTGATCCTGCTTGTTGTGTTGGCAAATGACCGTATTTAATTTTATAACATTTGGCAAAATAGGAAGGCGATGTAAATCCTACTTTATAACTAATCTCATTGATATTTACATTTTTATTGCCTTGTTCGAGCAATTGTTTTGCTTTTTCTAATCTTACATTTCTAATAAACTCATTTACTGAAACACCCGTTAGTGTTTTTATTTTTCGATACAATTGACTTCTACTCAGGAAAACTTTAGAAGAAAGCAACTCTACACTTAACTCAGATTCACTCAGATTCTCATTAATAAAATGAAGAATTTTTTGAATGAAATCATTATCTAAAGATGTTGTTTTTTCCTTCCCTTGTTTGGTGATACCGGTATAAAACTTTTTAAACATTATTTGCCTACTTGTAATAAGCTGTGCTAGGCTTGATTTTAAAATATCCAATTCAAATGGTTTGCTCAAATATATATCAGCTCCGGAATCGATACCTTCAATTCTGTCCTGTACCATTGCTTTTGCAGATAGCATTAATAACGGAATGTGACTTGTTTTCAAATCTCCTTTTATATTTTTGCACATCTGTAATCCATCCATTACAGGCATAATAACATCCGTAATTATGATATCTGGCAATTTCTGGGCGGCCATTTCGTAACCTTTTTTACCATTTTCGGCGGTAATAACTTTATATGATTTACTCAATTCCATTTTAAGATAATTCCGTAATTCAAGGTTGTCCTCAACAATCAAAACGGTGTAAGCTTTTGCTGTATCTGTAACAATTTCTTTTATTGACTCGTTAGTAACATCATCAGCCTGATATTTATTCGACTCAAACAAGAACTTATTTTTATTTTTTTCTATTTCAAAAACTTCATTCACTACTTCATTTTCCTTATAAAAAGAATTGCCTAACGGAAATGTTACTATGAATTTTGTTCCTTCTCCCAATGTGCTTTCAACATCAATATTTCCTTTGTGAAGCTCTACAAATTCTTTAACAACCTCTAAACCTATTCCGGTGCTTCCGTAGTAATCTTTATTGAGGTTATTGACCTGATAAAATCGATCAAAAATTCTTTTCAAATCTTCTTTGTGGATTCCTGAGCCAGTGTCTGAAATTGTTATTGAAAAAGATGGAACTTTATTTCCATTAATTAGTAATGAATGATCTGAATCTGATTCATCTATATAAATGGTAATAAAGCCATTATCAGGAGTAAATTTAAAAGCGTTTGAGATGATATTAAATATTATTTTTTCAAGCATTTTAGGATCTAACCAATCTTCAAGTTTTTCCAGTTCTGAATCGAAATCAATAGTTATGTTTCTCGCAGCTGCTTCCTCATCAAAATAGCCAATAATTTCTTGTACAAACGCAATTACTTCAATTTTTTTAACCTGAAGGAAAATTTTATTGAACTCTAATTTGTTAAAATCCATCAGCTCATTAATAAGTCTCGAAAGCCTATCTGAACTTTTGTGTACAATTTTTAATTTATTATGTATTTCGCGCGATAAGTTCTTACTTCTTAAAATATCTTCAAGAGGATTAATAATCAAGGTTAACGGTGTTCTGAATTCATGCGAAATATTAGTAAAAAACTGTAATTTTTTATTATTTAATTTCTCTAGCTGAATTGTTTTTTCTCTTTCTAAAATTATGGCTTGTTTGGCTTTAAAACGATTTTGATAAATTTTATTGAAATATTTAATCAAGAAAACTAATATCGCTGCATATATTAAATAAGCCCAAATGGTTTTCCACCAAGGAGGAAGGATTTTTATTTTTAGCTCTAATTGAACATTGCTCCAGGAACCATCTGCATTGGCCGATTTTACTTTAAAAACATAAGTACCAGGCTCCAGATTGGTGTATGTAGCTGTTCTGTTATTGCCTACATAATTCCAGTCTTTCTCAAAACCTTCAAGGTAATAGGCATATTGGTTTTTTTTAGAATAATTATAGTTTATCCCAACATATTCAATCGTAAAAACAGATTGTGCATGATTGAGAACAATTTCTTTTGTTTGAGAAATTACTTTGGTTAACGGAGCATTTTCTTCATTTGGTTTTACAGATTTATTAAATAATTTGAAATCACTAAAATACAGACTTGGAGCTTTTTCTGTTTTTTTAATTTCATTAGGATTAAAATAATTTACTCCTTCGTAACCACCAAAATACAGCTCGCCATTTCCATCTTTAAAAACCGCATTATTATTAAATTCGTTATCAACAAGACCATCATCTTTATTGAAATTGGTGCTTTGTTTCTTTTTAAAATCGAGTTTTGTTAAACCAGATCCACCGCTTATCCATAAAGATCCATTATTATCCGAAATGATAGCACGAACGGATTTTTCTTCAAAACCAGGAAAATCATCATAATTAGAAAATATCTTGCTTTTTTTAGTATAACTAAACAGTCCTTCTCCATCTGTGCCTATCCATATTTTTTTATCGTTTGACTCATAAATTGATAAAATGGTCTGTATACCATTATACTTCGTTTTATCGTTGAACATTTGATCCCGCATTTTTGTAACTCTAAAACTGGAATCGGCAAGCAAGTTTACCTGATAGAGTCCTAAAATCGTTCCTACCCATAAGATATTATCAGAGTCTACAAAAACTTTTCGAATAAATGCTTGGTCCAAAGCATTTTCAATAAATGGTTTCGTGTTGCAATGCACAAAAGTGTTGCTTTTATTGTCAAAATAATGAAGTCCTTTTATAAAAGTTCCTATCCAAATTCGCCCTCTTGAGTCTTCAGAAAAACTAAAAATCCTATTCGATTTCAATCCAGCTGTATTTGTCGTATTGTAGTTTATGAATCGGGTAGTTCCATTTTTCAAAAAATAGATACCACGATCCCAGCTTCCTACCCAAATATTTTGTTTACTATCTATAAAAATCGTCTGGATATCAACGGCATCCAGACCTGAAAAGTAGTTTTGATTATTTTTGTTAACATGGATATAAGTTTTAGCAGAAAGATTATAAATATCAAGTCCACCACCTTCGTTACTTAGTATCAGATTGCCCTTTTTATCTTTTACAATTGAAGTTACATAGCTAGTCTGCAAGGAATTATCATTATTAACCAGCGACTCCAATGAATTGAATTTATTATTAGGCTTATCGAATACGCCAAGCCCTTTATTGAAATAACCCAGCCAAAGTCTTTTTTCTTTGTCTTCGTATAATGACCATACTGAATTCGACTTTAAACTAAAATTATTGTATTTACTGTGAAGGTATTTTTTCAGTACTTCTCCTTTGCTATTTACAACCAATAAGCCATCATTTTCGGTACCGCAAAGTATGTAATCCTGACTGCTTTGTACAATGGATAGAATTTTATTTTTGGTAATAAAAAAATTCTCAAATTGATAATTATCTGTTTCAGGTTTAATCTTTATAAGCCCATTTTGAGTGGTTCCCAGCCATAAATATCCAAATTTGTCTATGACAAGACTTTCTATATCATCTAATAAAGGTTCTCTTTTAAACTTGTCTTTATAAACCTGCTTTACTTTTCCGTTTAGATCGATCTCTAAAACACCGTAACTGGTTCCTAAATAAATAATTCCCTGTTTGTTTCTTGCGGAACATTTAATTAACAAATTTGGTTTTCCTAGAACTTTTGAGTGAAATAAGGATGCTTTTAAGGTTTTTACATGTAGTTTAAATAATCCAAAACCATACGATCCTAGAATGATATTGCCGTTGTTATCCTCAATGATTGTTTTAATGGTAATTGGCTGTTCGTAGCCTTTTACAATTGCATCCTGAATATTGATTTTAGTAAAGTTATCCAGATCCCGATTGTATAAACACAAGCCTACATCAGTACCAATCCATAAATTATTCTTAGAATCAATAAAAGTGGCATAAATAAAATTACTGTTTACTGAACCTTGTTTTTTATCATGTTTGTATCCAAAATAATTTACCCCGTCATATCGATATAAACCTGCGCCATTTGTACCTACCCAAATAAAACCATTTTTATCCTGAACTATAGAAGAAATAGCTCTTTTTGAAGTAGTTTCCTGTATACTTCTAAATTGATAATTTTCAAATTTATCCTGAGAAAACAAACAATTTATAAGACCAAAACAGCACAGAAGAATATATTTGATATTTTTCATTTTACATTTTAATATTTATCAATTCCATTTGAAACAAACTTTACAATTGATTTATTTAACCATATCGAAAACAATATTAATAAAACTAAACAGAAAACTTAATCTTTTTTACTGATTTACCATATTGCTAAAAACCTGAATAGATTAATAACCTCATAAGGGTTAATCTACTCAGGCTATAAATTGATTAAAAACAAATTAAATCATGAAGATTATCTTTTTGTTTTTAAGTTCGTTAGTAATTATTTTAGTTCAAATTTACTCGTAAGTCCTTCATTAGAATTCCAGCCAACCATAACATTAAACAAACCCGATTCTGTCAAAAATTTACCAGTATTGTCATAAAATCCAAGTTCCTTATCTGTTAAAGTAAACTGAACGGTTTTCGTCTCTCCTTTTTTCAATGCAATAAGTTCAAAACCTTTTAATTCTTTAACAGGTCTAACTAAACTGGCGGCTACATCATTTATATACAACTGAACTACTTCCTTCCCATCAACATCTCCGGTATTCGTAACATCAACACTTAGTTCAATTTTTTCTCCTTTTTGGAAGGAAGTTTTTGCTAATTTCAGATTTTTATATTCGAAAGAAGTATAGCTTAATCCATAACCAAATGGATATAATGGTGTTTTTTCTACATCAATATAATGAGACCAAAAAACATTTTGATCTTTATTGGTTGGTCGTCCCGTATTGTACAAATTGTAATAAATTGGACATTGCCCAACGTTTCTCGGGAACGACATTGTTAGTTTACCACTTGGGTTGTAATCTCCGTACAAAACCTGAGCAATTGCATTTCCAGCTTGAGTTCCTAAATGCCACGCTTCAACAATAGCAGGAATATTTTCTTGTGCCCAAGGTAACGCCAACGGACGCCCGTTATTTAAAACTAAAATGATATTAGGATTTACTTTATAAACTTCCTCTAATAATTGCTGCTGATTTCCCGGCAGACCTAATTCAGTTCTACTGCGTCCTTCACCGCTTTGAAAACCAATTTCTCCTAAAACCATGACCACAACTTCTGCTTGTTTGGCTGCATTTTTTGCGGCTTCAAATCCAGAAAAATCAGTGGTGTTAATTTGGACTTCATCAACAAATAATTGTTTATTTAAAGCCACATCAGTTCCTTTTTCATAAACTAATGTATTGTTTTTATAGTATTGCATTCCTTCAAGAACGGATACTGCTGTATTATCATCAGCGGCAATTCTCCAACTTCCGAGTGGACTATTCTTGTCATTTGCCAAAGCACCAATTAAAGCGATTTTTACTCCTTCTTTTTTTAATGGCAACAGTTTTTCATTCTTCCCAGACGGACTTGTATTCTTCAATAAAACAATTGATTTTTTAGCCATATCCAAAACAGCATCGTTGTTGGCCTTGTTTCCAATACTTGATTTTTCTCGGGCTTCATCACAATATTTATAAGGATTATCAAACAAACCTAATTCAAATTTTACTCTAAGAATTCTACGAACAGCATCGTCGATCACACTTTCTTTCACCAATCCTTTTTTTACCAACTGAGCTAATTCAGTTACATACACATTAGATTCCATATCCATATCAGAACCGGCAATAGCAGCTTTTTGAGCGGCATCGGCTCCATCGGTTGCATAACCGTGTGTAACCATTTCGGCTATAGAAGCCCAATCAGAAACAACAAAACCATTAAATTTCCAAGCTCCTTTTAAAATGTCTCTTTGCAAAAAACTATTTCCCGTTGCTGGAATTCCGTTTAAGGTGTTGAATGAATTCATGAAAGTACGAATTCCTGCATCGACTGTCGCTTTAAAAGGTGGCAATACACTATTGTACAACTTAGAATTACTCATATCAACACCATTATATTCTCTTCCTGCTTCTACAAAACCATAGCCTGCAAAATGTTTGGCGCAAGCAATAATAGCCGTAGTAGCGCTTAAGCTCTCTCCCTGAAATCCTTTAACTCTGGCGGTCGCAATTTTGCTGCCCAGATAAGGATCTTCTCCTGCACCTTCCATCACTCGTCCCCATCTTGCATCATTGGAAATGTCTACATTAGGTGCAAAAGTCCAGTTTAATCCTGAAGCAGAAGCTTCGACAGCAGCAATATGTGCCGACTTTTTAATGGCTTCTAAATCCCAACTTGCAGCTTCTGCTAATGGAATAGGACTTATCGTTTTATAACCATGTATCACATCAAAACCAAAAAGCAATGGAATCCCAAGACGGGTTTCTTCAACTGCCATTTTTTGCACGGCTCTTACTTCTTTAACGCCTCTAATGCTTAGCATAGAACCTACCAAACCTTTTTTTATATTATTATATTTTTCTTCGTTAGAACCTGATTCCGGTTTTGGACCTGTAACATCCCATGATCCATTGTATTGATTCATTTGACCTATTTTTTCTTCTAACGTCATTTCTTTCATCAAGAGTGAAATCCGATCTTCAATTGGTTTATTGGCATCCAAGTGTTTTTTTGATTGGGCATATCCATTTCCTAAAACGATTAGCATTAGAAATGCATAATTCTTAAATTTTCTTTTCATCATTTTTTTAGTTTTTTGTAGCGTTGTTAAAAACACCTAGTAAAGTGTAGATTGTAATTTTTTACTATTATGTATTTTGAATAAAATAATTTTACAATCTTATTTGTACGAAATCAGTAAATTCTTAGATTGTAAATGTAGATTTCAGGGAATAGATAGCATATAACATTTGAAGCATTCTATACTACAAATGGTGTATTTACATAAATCTAAACATCATAGTGATTCCTTTTACTGGCATCAATGAACACTATTTGAGATTCGCTGTATTTTTTTAGTAGTGCTATAAATGTGAAAAAAAGTTAGTTTTAAAATTTTGAAAAAACTGTAATTGCAAGATCCATAAAGACAAGTATAAAAGAACAATTGGTTATTTAGTTTTAAAAGATACAAGTGTTTTGAATGAAATAATGAGACCTAAAGGCTATGCAAATCCACGTTTATTTAATGTTTTCGGCTGTCAAATCTTCAAAAAACATTAACAATTTAAAGTATTGCATGCGAAATAATTTGTAACAACACTTTATACCATTAACTCTGGCTGCCTATTCCTGCTATACACTACAAGTCCGCGGGAATCGCCCTAAAAACATAAACCCAAAACGAGCTTCCGTTGGTCGCTGTTTTGGGTTTTGTTTTTGTAAGGCTCCTACCCTTGCGGGCTTTTCGTTGCTATCAGGGGCAGAGTGACGAAATAGTGTAGAAAACTATCTGATATTCGTTTCTTATCTCATTTTTAAACTACAAATCAGTGCTGCTTTATTTTCTTAGAATTAAAAATTTATTCTGTTTTCTAAAAATCAAGTATTTATACGCAAGGATAAGCTAGTTAAAAATGCTTTCTTTGGTTTGCAAAAAAACTAATCAAACAATTTATGGCTAAAAAAGCAAACAAACCAGAAAAACCAAGCACTATAAGTACAGCTGAAAATAAATCAGCTTTATTAAAAACAAAACCTACAGCTAATAATGTTGCCTGTTGGGATAGTGATGGCAACCTAAAAATAGTAACGCAACGACTCGAGGAAATGTTTGTCGAACTAGGACAAAAAACCCGTATCGAAAGCGGACAGCAACCAGCTGAACGTCCCGTTTTTCGCAAACAACACGGCATTGGTTACGGAACATTTACAATAAATAAAAATATTGATCCAAAATATAAAATCGGCATTTTTGCAGGTAGCTCTATTATGAATGTGCTGTTCGTTTCTCAAGCGATACCAGCCCTTCTTCACCAGACTTACACTCCACTTTAGGTATTGGCTTAAAGCTATTTGGCGTCGATGGTCCTAAACTTTTGGGAACAGGAACTAACGCTGATTTCATTTTCCAAAACATAGATCGTTTTTTTGCTCGTGATGCACAACAAATGTGCAGTTTTACTACCGCTGGAGTTATCGACAAAGATTACGATTCGTACATCAATAAACATCCTAAACTGGCGTCTATTCTAAACGCCATGAACAAAGAAGAAGCCAGCTGTTTGAGTGCTACATATTGGGCAATTCTTCCTTTTAAGTTAGGAGAACAACAAATTGTAAAATACCGGCTAGTTCCCGAAGATACTTACCAGGGAGCACCTTTTGACGATAATAATTATTTAGCACTCGACTTACAGCAACGCCTCCGAACTAAATCAGCAAAATTTCGTTTTGAAATTCAGTTACGCACAAATGACAAAACAATGCCTCTAGACGATGCGCAAGCCGTTTGGAGCACAGAAGAAAGTCCGTATATAGCTATTGCAGAATTGTATTTCCCTGAACAAGACATTTGTGCTATTGGTCAAGCTGAATTTGGCACAAATCTTTCGTTTAATATTTTCCGCACACTAAAAGAGCACGAACCACTGGGTTCTATTGCAGCGGTTCGAAAAGTAGTTTATGCCGCTAGTTCAGAAGTTCGACATCAAGCAAACGGACAATCGACTCAAGAACCAGAGAAAGTTAACCGCCCTTTCAAAGGCAATGTGGACGAAAATAGTGATTGTATTGTCAAAGCTGGAATTTATCCTCCCATAGGTGTTACGCGTGTAGGAAATAGTGAAAACGAGTACTTTATTGGTCCATTGGTTTCAGAGCCTGTACCAATGTCTAGCGATAATGCGTACCGCGATGCTACTGGCGCCCTAAAACGACAAGCCGCACAATTTAGAATATACGGTTTCAATGCAGCAGGAAAAGCCATCAAAGAGTTAACCGCTGAGAATTCTAAAATTGTTTGGCATTCCCATTTAGCCAATCAAAAGGCCTCTTGGTACCAATTCCAAATTGCGTTGGACATTCCAGATGCTGCTGATGCGCCACCTTCATTACTTCGAAATATTGATGTAAAAGATAGAAACTCACTCATTATTGATGGTGGTTTACAAACAATAAACAAACCAAATGTAACCTCAGGACATCCATTTGTAGGTAAATTTCAAGAAAAACCAGTATATCTAGGCGAAATGCGCACTGATGAAAAAGGACGTTTACTTATGCTAGGTGGCTACGGAGTTTCTGAAAATTTAAAAGGAGATATTGCTATAACTTTTGCCAATAACGAAGGTTGGTATGATGATATTTCAGACGGACCTGTTACTGCCGAAGTAGAATATAATGGTGTGGCACTTAAAGTAGATCCAGCTTGGGTTGTTTGTGCGCCGCCTGATTATGCTCCTATGCAAAAATCAGTAAGAACCATGTGGGATTTAATGCGCGATGTAGCGGTAAGTTCAGGGATGATGCCACGCCCTGTACGACCTTCATTTACTAAGGATATCTTGCCCATTTTTGAACGAATGACCAACTTACAATGGGTCAACGCAGCCTTTGCAGCAGCTTTTGGTTGGGGCGGACAATTTGACTACACCACCTCTAAATGGAAAGTACGATTGAACGATCCTTCTTCTGCCAATATCGAAATGCGACGCACGATTTCAAATAGTTTTAGAAGATACGGCACCTCAGGAGCAGAAGCACCTCAATTATGGCCTTGGCTTTATGGCGATGCTATTAGTATTCCATCAGTAGGTTCTATGAGACAAAACTCTGTTTTATCAGATTTACAATTGTCTTTTATAGACCAATGGGTTAAAGGAGATTTTGATGCTGATTACATAGACATGACGGGTTGCCCGCATGTACCTGAACCTATAACTTTAGATAAATTACCCGTTGCCGAACAGCCAGATATGATGACTAAAGCCGCTATGGAATTTTGTTTGGCAGATGCTTTTCATCCAGGATGCGAAATGACATGGCCTATGCGAACTGCTGGCATGTACTCTGCACCGTTTAGATTACTTCATGCTCCAAAAACACCTCTAGTTGACAGCAGTTATTATGGCCCTATGATGAATAGCGATGTGTTTACTTTAGCCAAAGGACCTTTATTAGGCGGGCAAGTTGCAGGTGGAATTAGTCGCTGGATGGCTATCCCTTGGCAAACAGATACTGCTAGTTGTAGAGATGGATACACCTCATCGTACGACCCTTATGTTCCTACGTTTTGGCCGGCTCGTGTACCCAATAATATTTTAGACGAAGAACGTTACAAGGAAGTTATAAATGACAACAATGCCGAAGAAACACGCAAGCAAGCCTTTGCTTTCCGTAAAATGTGGTTAGACGATTTACCACTTGACGGCCAAGATCCAACCTACACGAATCAAATTAATAGTATGGTAAAATACTTTGACAAACTGGCGGTTGTACAACCTAGAAAAGGAGTCCCAAATAATGAGAATTTCCCTCCTGAAATGCAAGTAGGAATTACACCATCTCCAGCACAAGAAGCCACTTTACTTAAAGAAGCCCTCAAGGATTTAGAAAATATCTTAAAAAGTAGAAAATCACTTAGTAAAGGTGTTCAAGATACACTTAAGGCCGCAGCAACAGAATTATCACATAAAGAATTGTTTACAGAACAAGACGTATTATCTAAGGCAAAAGATCAATTGACTGCTTTAGTTGAAAACGAGTTGTCTGATGATTTTGCCGCTACGCCAAGTGTACAAAAATTGCTAAATTTACTGAATTCAAAAGCTTCTGCATTAACTAAAGCCAAGCATCCTGGCAGCAATAAAATAAGCTTAGCAGGCACAGACAAAGGAAACCGTTTCAGACGTTATTCACCTAAATAATTGTACAAAAGCATTTTACCAATGAATAAGAAATTGGCTACAAAAGTAGATATTGCTATTATAGGCGGTGGCATTGCAGGTTGTACTGCAGCCATCGCTTTATCTAAAAAGTATACAGTTGCTTTAATTGACAAAGCAGCACAACCTGTTGATCGTATTGGCGAATGTTTGCCACCTGCTGCACGACGCATTTTAAAACAGCTAGATCTATTAAAAGGTTTAGAAAACAAAGCTTATCCTGCTAACCAGCAAATACAACAACAAAACACAGGAACACAATCCTACTGGGGTAGTGATACTAGCACTATTGTAGATCATTTGCGCAATCCAGATGGTTTTGGCTGGCAATTGAACCGAAAGGAATTTGAAGTCTATCTACGATCCAATGCTGAACAACGTGGTGTGAAGTGTCTTTTTGGATATAAACTTCAAACTGCTGCTTATGATAATAATCTGTGGACTATTGACATCAAAACCTCCGAAACGACACCAGAACCAATTGAATCATGCATAACTGCAAAATTTGTTATTGATGCTAGTGGTAGACAATCTCATTTTGCTCGAACGTTAGATATCAAACGCGACATCATTGACAAACTTGTAGCTACTTGGGCCACAGTAGATAATCATGAAACGATTTCAATGAGCACTATCTCGTCATGCGAGGAAGGCTGGTGGTACAGTGCACCCTTGCCCAATAATAAAAGGGTTATTGCATTTCAAACTGATGCTGATTTAATAGAACGATCTCAAATAAAAAGCGCCGATTCCTTTTTACAATTAGCAAAAGGCAATAAACAGATGGCGAGTATTCTTTCGAAAAATAAGCAACCCATACAATTTCATGGTACGGTGGCTGCAAATTCTAGTAAGCTTCATGAAGTAGCAGGAAAGCAATGGGCAGCACTTGGCGATGCTGCGGTAAGTTTTGATCCACTTTCTTCCCAAGGCATGTTTAATGCGATGGCGAGTGCACTACAGCTTACAGATCTCCTACAAAAATATCAAATAATAGAACAGACAAACAAGGCGCAAGAGGAAGTATTTCAAGAGATTTATACGCAACAAATGAATCAAATTTGGGATTATTACCTCAAACATAAGTCTTATTTTTATAGCCAAGATCAACGCTGGCCTCAGTCTGAATTCTGGAAGAGAAGACAATTAGCACCATCAAATATTTAAAACCTTTGAATGAAAGTGAATCGTTAAATCTATTCACAAAAAAAATCGGAACTAAAATAGTTCCGATTTTTTTTTTAAAAAGTACATGATTTTTTATTCCAATATAAAATTCACAGAAACATTAGCTGTAATATTTATTTCTCCTACTGCTAGGGTTTCTCTAGGTTCACTAGCATCCATGCGTTCTACGCTTTTCATAGCAGCATACATAGGCTGTGGATAATAAGTTTGAGAATTATCAGAAATTACAAGTGCCTTCCCTACTTTTTGTCCTAAAACCGATACATAATCTTCTGCTTTTAATTTGGCGTCTTTCATAGCAAGCTTTCTTGCTTCTGATTGATATTGCGCTAACTTCGAGGATTGAAATACTACGGTATCTATTCTATTAATTCCTTGTTCTACTAAACCTTCCATCAATTCATCATACTTTGATAAATCTCTTATAACAATTTCAATGGTTTGAACTGCATTGTAGCTGTGTTTCTTTTTTTCATAATCATACTGCGGATTCAAAGCTACGCGTTGCGTTTTAAAATCCCCTGCCGGTATGTTCATTTTTTTTATAAACTTGATTACAGCATCAATTTTTTCATCATTTCCTTTTTTCACGTCCTTAGCTACATTCCCTTTGGTTTCAACCGAAACATTAATAGTAGCTTGGTCTGGGATAACTTTTACTTTTCCTTCTCCATTTACATTTATTTGGGGCGTAGGTTTTACTTCTTGACCATAAGACATAGAGATAAAAAATAGGCTGAATGCTACAATTGCTTTTTTCATTTTTACAAAATTTAAGGTTATCGTATTTTACTTACCAAAAGTTATGCCACTATAACTTACCTAGCTTTACCATTATAAAAAGAATTACAATAGGAATAGCTAAAATAATGACCATCATCGTATTATCTACAAACATAGTAGGTTGTTTTATTAAAGTAATTAGATAACCGCCTACAGCTCCACCAAAATGTGCCGTATGGCCAATGTTGTCATTCTTAGCGCGCATACCATAAATTGAGTACAATAAATACAAGATCCCAAAAATATAGGCAGGCATTGGAATTATAAAAAATATTCCTAACATCATATCGGGTTGCAATAATATAGCTGAATACAATACTCCTGTAACAGCTCCAGAAGCGCCTACAGCTCTATACCCATAATCATTGTTATGAAAAACCATAGTAAGTAAACTGCCAAATATTAAACTGCCGAAATAAATTAATAAAAATGAAAAGTTACCCAGCTGCCCTAATACTACTGGAGCAAACATCCACAGGGTAAACATATTAAAAAATAAATGCATCATATCTGCATGTAAAAAACCAGAGGTAATCATTCGGATTTGTTCTCCAGCTTTAATGCTTCCTACATGAAATTCGTATTTTCTAAAAAAAGACAAGTCGTTAAATCCTTTGTAACTAAACAATACATTAACAATTATTAATGCTAATAAAACAGTATTCATATTCCGTATTTTTTGTTATGTGTAAAGATAGTAATTCCCAAATACTCATTCACGAGCAAGGGAAATTATATCTAGAATCAAAATTAAGTTATATTTGTCAAAAAAAAAATCTGCATGCAGTTACTTGTTTTCATATTAGCCTACCCTTTTCTTTGGTTCATCTCTATTTTACCATTTCCTATGTTGTATGGCATCTCAAATGGAGTTTATTTCTTGA
This sequence comes from Flavobacterium tiangeerense, assembly GCF_007830355.1. GTDB lineage: Bacteria > Bacteroidota > Bacteroidia > Flavobacteriales > Flavobacteriaceae > Flavobacterium > Flavobacterium tiangeerense. The sequence continues at coordinate 255,322 of NZ_VLKO01000006.1, forward strand.
TGTATTATGTCATTGGTTATCGTAAAAAAGTGGTTCGTGCTAATATTGCATTGGCTTTGCCGCATCTTAGCCAACAAGAACGTTTGCTTATTGAAAAAAATTCGTACCATCATTTATGTGATATGTTTCTTGAAATGACCAAAACACTTACAATTTCTTCTGAAGAAATGAACAGAAGATTTGTAATTACAAACGTAGAGCTCATTCAAGAATATGAAAAAAAAGGCAAAAGTATTATGCTTATAGCCTCTCATTATGCAAGTTGGGAATGGTTAATCACGCTTAATCAAAAAATAAGTATTCAAGGAGTTGGTGTATATAAAAAACTAGGAAATATTTATTTTGACAAATTGGTTCGAGATATTCGATCTAAGTACAATACACAATTAGTACAAACAAATAAAACCATCCCAATGATTGCTGAAAATTATAAAAACAACATTCAGTGTGTCTATGGATTAGCCAGCGATCAATCTCCTAAAATGGATAGAATATTTCATTGGGAATCCTTTATGGGGATTGAAGTTCCAGTACATACAGGACCCGAAATGCTTTCTAAAAAGTACGACATGACAGTCGTATTTGCAAAAGTGAAAAAAGTAAAACGTGGTTTTTATGAAGCTACAATAATACCAATTGCAGAGGATGCAAAATCGCTACCTGATTTTGAAATCACACACCGTTACATCAAAGAAGTTGAAAAACAAATAATTGAAGCACCTGAATATTATTTCTGGACTCATAAACGATGGAAACATAGAAGATAAGTCTAACGGTCTCCGTTTTCAGTCTTCAGTATTGAGTCTTATTTTTGTTTTAACCTTTTTTTTACAAATAGCAATTTTGTAATTTATTAAGAGAACCAACTTGTCACAAGATTATCCTCTAGTGGCTGAGCTTCTTTATGAACAAACTCATTGCTAATTGGGTTGTAATCATAATCTAATGCCCATATTTTATGATTTTCGGCTAACGCTTTGATTCCGTTACACACATATTCAATTTCAGCTGTTGTGGTAGTGGGATGAATTGACATTCTAATCCAACCTGGCTTTCGAATTAAATCACCAAGAGAAATTTCATTGACTAATTTATTAGAGGTTTCTTGGTCAACATGCAGTAAAAAATGCCCGTATGTGCCCGCACAACTGCACCCTCCACGCGTTTGTATCCCAAATTTATCGTTCAATAATTTTACACCCAAATTAAAATGCAGCTCTTCTATAAAAAAAGAAATAACACCCAGTCTATCTTGATGTTGTGGGGCTAAAATTTTAATATTGGAAATCAATCCTAATGAAGAAAAAATATAATCTACAATTTCGTGCTCCCTTTTCAAAATTTGATCTACGCCCATTTTTTCTTTGAGTTGAATGGCCAGTGCACTTTTTATAACCTGAAGAAAACCGGGAGTTCCACCATCTTCTCTATCCTCAATATTATCTATGTATTTGTGTTCCCCCCAAGGATTTGTCCAACTTACGGTTCCACCTCCTGGATTATCTGGCACTACATTTTGATATAATTTTTTATTAAAAACAAGGATACCACAAGTTCCTGGACCTCCTAAAAACTTATGTGGAGAAAAGAAAATAGCATCTAAATAAGACTCTCGATCTTCGGGATGCATGTCTATTTTTACGTATGGGCCTGAACAAGCAAAATCAACAAAACATAATCCGTTGTTTTGATGCATCATTTTGGCTACCGCATGATAAGGCGTTTTGATACCCGTAACATTAGAGCATGATGTTATGGATGCAATTTTAAAAGGTCTTTCTTTATATTTATCTAATAATTTTTCTAGATTTTCTAAACTAAAAAGTCCATCCTCAGTAGCTGGAATTACCTCAACATCAGCAATTGTTTCTAGCCAAGACGTTTGGTTTGAATGATGTTCCATGTGCGAAATAAAAACAATCGGCTTTTTTTCGGCAGGAATCGTGATAAAACTCTTTAGATTTTCAGGAACTTTTAAGCCCAATATTCTTTGAAACTTGTTTACCACACCTGTCATTCCGGTTCCATCTGTTATGAGAATATCATCAGCACTAGCATTCACATGATGTTTGATGATGTGACGTGCTTTGTGATAAGCCTTTGTCATGGCAGTCCCAGAAATGGTGGTCTCAGTATGTGTATTGGCTACAAAAGGGCCAAATTCATTCATTAATTTTTCTTCAATTGGTCGGTATAACCTTCCGCTTGCGGTCCAATCAGTGTAGACAATTTTTTGTTTCCCGTAAGGTGATTCAAATTCTTGGTTTAAACCAATAATATGATTTCTAAATTGATCAAAATAAAGTTCTAACTCCGTTTTAGTTGCTACTACATTCATGGCACTCTTAATTTACATCAAAGATAAAGGTTTTATTGTAATTTCTCCAAATTGAAATCCCTAACAGCTTTGATTTATTTAAATTGAGTCATTTTCACTTCATATTAATTCAATTGAAAGTAACATTTTAATGATTTTAATGTTGCCAACAAAAATCCAGAAAAAGTGTACTTATGAATCATAATTATTTTTCGAATTCCTGAAAATTTAAGAAAATAAATTATTTGCCTACTATCTTCCTCCATTGGCACGAAGGTCCGCAATACATTGGGAGTCAAGTTGCGGTATAGTACTTGAAGAACCCATACTGCCTATACCTGCACTCAATTCAAATGACCAATACATCAGACATGATTTATTGTTACAATGTTTTGGATGTTCTGCATCTTCATGATTGCTTTGCATTGCAGTTCCAAAATTTGTCAAACTTAAAATATGTCCAAACTCATGAGTGATTACTGTGGATTCCAGCGCGCTTCTGTTGGGTTCAAAAGCACTGTCACTCAATCCATGAACAGTTTGTTCATAAATCACTACAGAAGTATTGCGATAAGCAGTTCCTAAAACAAATGAATTTCCAACATCCTTATCTGATTTTCCATCAGCAAAAAAAGCCCACACCGCAATTTGGTCAGCTGAATTGTATTTAGTTCTATTAGCATCCTCAATACTAACTATTTCTTCGTTTGAATATGGTGCCGTTCCTGGTGAAGGAATTCCACGTTTTACAACAGTAATACCAGCAGGCTTAAACGTTCTTGCGCTTAAAAAATTGACAAAATTAGTAATAGCAGCGGCACTAGGCTCAAAACCATTTACATAAACCACTTCAATTACCAAACTTTTAAATTTCCTATCAGATAATAAATCATTTGCAGAGCTACCGGTTTGCTGTTTGTTCAAATTTTTATCAACTGTAATTGGATCTGGATCTAAACTATTCTCATCTTTTGAACAAGAAGCAACAAATAGAACTAGGCAAAATGCAAAAAGTGCAGAAATTTTTTTCATAAATATAAATTTTAAATCTTTTTTTATTTCGTTTTACAATTCGTCTTTATTATACAACAGAAAAATCGAAAACCCTTTTCAAACTAAGTATCATCTACGAAAAAAACACATCTTTAGACTTACAATTGTATTATTTTTAAAAAAACCTTTTGAAAAATACAAAAGGGTTTAAAAATTCTATTCATTAAATACCAGCAACTGCTTTAATTTCATCAATAATTCTAAGTGCTAATTGATCTGCTAGCTCTTGAGAGGCTGCTTCGGTATAAATACGAATAATAGGCTCTGTATTTGATTTTCTTAGGTGAACCCAATTTTCGGCAAAATCAATTTTTACACCGTCAATAGTAGTGATATCTTCGTTCTTGTACTTTTCGGTCATGGCAACAAGGATAGCATCTACATCAATTTGAGGTGTCAATTCAATTTTATTTTTACTCATGTAATATTCCGGATACGAAGCACGCAATGCCGAAACCGTCATTTTTTTGTTTGCCAAATGCGTCAAAAACAAAGCTACTCCTACCAAACTATCACGTCCGTAATGAAGCTCTGGGTAGATAATTCCACCGTTTCCTTCACCACCAATAACTGCATTATTTTTTTTCATCAATTCAACCACATTCACCTCACCTACGGCACTGGCTTCGTAGTTTCCGTTATGTGCGTTTGTAACATCGCGTAAAGCACGAGAAGATGACATATTAGAAACCGTATTTCCTGGAGTTTTACTCAAAACATAATCGGCACAAGCCACTAAAGTGTATTCTTCGCCAAACATTTCGCCATCTTCACAAATGAATGCCAAACGATCCACATCTGGATCCACAACGATTCCTAAATGTGCTTTTTCTTTGACCACTAATTCCGAAATATCGGTTAAATGTTCTTTCAAAGGCTCTGGATTATGAGGAAAATGACCGTTTGGTTCGCAGTAAAGTTCTACCACTTCAACGCCCATTAATTCTAATAATCTAGGAATAATAATTCCACCTGATGAGTTTACTCCATCAACAACAACCTTAAACTTTGCTGCTTTTACAGCTTCAATATCTACTAATGGTAAGTTTAAAACCTCGTCAATGTGAATATCCATGTAGGCATCATTAATTGTGATAGTTCCTAAATCATCCACATCCGAAAAATTAAAACCTTCGCTTTCCGCAATTTCAAGAATTTTAAGTCCCTCTTCACCATTTAAAAACTCCCCTTTTTCGTTCAATAATTTCAAAGCATTCCACTGTTTTGGATTATGCGATGCCGTTAATATTATTCCGCCCTCAGCTTTTTCAAGTGGTACAGCAACTTCAACTGTTGGAGTAGTTGAAAGTCCTAAATCAATCACATCAATACCCAAACCAATCAAGGTGTTTACTACCAAATTATGAATCATTGGTCCAGATATACGAGCATCACGTCCTACAACTACCGTGATTTTATCTTTCTTACTGTAGCTTTTTAACCAAGTTCCATAAGCCGATGCAAATTTCACAGCATCAACAGGAGTAAGGTTATCCCCTACGTTTCCGCCTATTGTACCTCGAATTCCTGATATTGATTTTATTAAAGTCATTGATATATATTTTATAAATTGAATTTTAAATTTTAAATTGCTGACAAATATAAGAATTGAAGCCTACAAAATAGAAATGAACGTAAAATTTCATGCTATAAATCTTTAAAGCAATCTCATGAATTTCCTAGCACACATTTACCTTTCTGGCGAAAATGATCTACTAAAAATTGGTAATTTCATGGCTGATGGAATTAGGGGTAGTCAATATGAAAGCTACCCGTTAGAAATTCAAAAAGGTATTGTTTTACATCGAGCCATTGATACTTTTACTGATGCGCATCCTATCTTTAGACAAAGTACAAAAAAACTTCATGAAAAATACCATCATTACGCTGGAGTGATTGTGGATGTTTTTTACGATCACTTTTTAGCCAAAAACTGGACGCATTATTCTACTGAAAAGCTAGAAGACTTTGTTGCCCGTTTTTATGATTCTTTACAAAACAATTACAGCGTACTCTCAGAGAAAACAAAAGGTATGTTGCCTTACATGATAGATCAAAATTGGCTTGTAAGTTACCAAACAGTTGAAGGCATACATGGAATTTTAACCCAAATGGACAAACGCACTAAAAACCAATCCCAAATGAGGTTTGCAAGCAATGAATTAAACGAATTCTACAGTGAATTTGAGAATGACTTTACTCTTTTTTTTGCTGAATTAATCTCATTTGTAAACCACAAAAAATCAACATTATGAAAAAATTATTACCGTTACTTTTCTTAATTGCTATTGGATGTAAATCCCAAGAAAAAGCAGTAAATCCCACCGGACTTGTGACTTCCAAAGCAATGGTAGTTTCTGCGCGTGAAGAAGCATCTCAAATAGGAGTCGACATAATGAAAAAAGGAGGTAACGCATTTGACGCTATGGTAGCTACCGAATTAGCATTGGCTGTAGCCCATCCGCAAGCGGGAAATATAGGCGGCGGAGGTTTTATGGTTTACAGGAAAGCTAACGGAGAAACTGGCTCTATTGATTATAGAGAAAAAGCACCTTTGTCAGCCAAAAACGATATGTTCTTAGACCAAAATGGAAATGTTATAAAAGGTAAAAGTACTGCAACAGCACATGCATCAGGTGTACCTGGAACCATTGCAGGTGTTTTTGAAGTACACAAAAAATACGGTTCACTTCCCATTAGTGAAATATTAAAACCTGTAATTGCTCTCGCAGAAAGAGGCGTAGTTGTAACACCCAATCAAGCCAAAAGTCTAGCAGCTTTTAGAGCGGTTTTTATTAAAGAAAACGGACCAAACAGCTTATTCTCTCAAGTTTATAAAGCAAACGATACCATCAAATACAAAGCGTTAGCAAATACGCTTAAAAGAATTTCACAATATGGAAAAGAGGAATTTTACACTGGAGAAACCGCAGAGAAACTGATTGCTTTTCTCACTCAAAAGAACGGTGCTATAACTCTTGAAGATTTAAAGAAGTACGAAGCAAAATGGAGAAAACCAATTACATTTGATTATAAAGATTTAAAAATAACTTCTATGGCACCACCCAGTAGTGGTGGAATCTGTTTGAACCAAATCATGACTATGATTGAGCCTTATCCGCTTGCGCAAATGGGACACAACAGTCAAAAAGCCATTCAATTGATTACCGAAGCCGAACGAAGAGCGTATGCTGATCGTAACTTTTTTCTTGGAGATCCTGATTTTGTAAAAATTCCAACTTCTCAATTACTTGATGCTACGTACTTAAAAAACAGAATGAATACTTTCAGCTTTGACAAAGCCACCAAATCTACAGATGTTGCACACGGTGAAATAACAGGATATGAAAGTGATCAAACCACACACTACTCTATTGTAGATCCTTTTGGGAATGCGATAGCCGCAACAACAACCTTAAATGATAATTATGGTTCCAAAATATACTGTGATGAACTGGGTTTTTTCTTGAACAATCAAATGGATGATTTTAGCGCAAAACCAGGTGTCCCAAATCTCTACGGTCTTACCGGAAGTAAAGCCAACAGTATTGCCCCTGAAAAAAGAATGCTAAGTTCTATGACTCCCACCATCATCGAAAAAGATAAAAAACTTTACATGGTAGTAGGAACTCCCGGAGGATCAACTATTATCACATCGGTTTTACAAACTATTTTAAACGTATATGAATTTAATTTAAGTATGCAAGAGGCAGTAGATACACCTCGATTTCACCACCAATGGTTGCCTGATGAAATTATTTTCGAACCTAATTCTTTCAACAAAGATTTGCTATTGCAACTCAAACAAAAAGGCTACACTATCAATGAAAGAGACAAAGAAATTATAGGTGCTGTAGATGCCATTTTAGTTTTACCCAATGGCAAACTTGAAGGCGGAGCTGATAAAAGAGGCGATAACAAAGCAGTTGGGTTTTAAGTTGTAACTAAAAAACCGAAACAATTTTTTTAAATTCTGTCTCCATGAACTTTATTCCAGCACTCGAAAAGGCGTTTGAACAAAATAGAAATACAGAAAAAGCGTTTGCAATGTCGCAATACATGCGCAATAAGTTTTCCTTTTTTGGTATTCGCACCACCGAAAGAAGAAAACTATTTAAAGAAATTTGGAAACAAAATCAACAAGAAGTACACCATCATTCTATACAAATTGCTCAAACTCTTTTTGACAAACCAGAACGTGAATTCCATTATTGCGCCATTGAAATTCTAATAAAAGAAAAGAAAAAGACCTACAGTATTACGGATATAGATTGGATTGAAAAACTAATATTGCAGCAATCTTGGTGGGATAGCGTTGATACCATCACTAAATATATTTTGGGAGCTTATTTACTGCAATTCCCCACAGAAAACGAGAACGTTATCACAAGATTTTCAAGTCAAGAGAGTATATGGTTGCATCGTAGTTTGATCCTTTTTCAATTGGGATATAAACAAGAAACGAATGCAGATGTCCTTTTTAGGCTCTGTTTAAAATACGCATATTCTTCTGAATTTTTCATTCAAAAAGCCATCGGTTGGGCGCTTCGTGAATATGCTAAAACAAATCCTGAAGCAGTCCTTATCTTTGTAAATTCGAATAAATTAAAACCTTTAAGCACAAAAGAAGCCCTTAAAAATAGTGGTTCGCTTAAAATAATGTAGCTTTGTGAATCATTTAAAAAATCATGTTCAAAAAATATATTTCAAGGTTAGAAACCGTTATTTCAGTAGCGCAATCTATATTGACTCCCAAACAATTTATCTTTTTATCAGCAGTATTAGTGGGTATTTCAGCCGCTTTTGCAGTAATTGTATTGAAAACTTTTGCACACTGGGTGTTTATTTTTGCAACGTACGTAAGTGGCATTTTAAAACTTGGTTTTCTGACTAGTATATTACCCATCATTGGAATTTTACTTACTATTCTGGTGGTTAAAAAAGTATTGGGCGGAAGCATTCAAAAAGGGACTTCTCAAATACTATATGCTGTTGCAAAAAAAGCAAGTATAATTCCTAGAAAACAAATGTATGCCCAAATTGTAACGAGCTCACTCACTGTTGGACTAGGCGGATCAGCAGGTTTAGAGAGTCCTATTGTAATTACCGGTGCTGCTTTTGGATCAAATTATGCTCAAAACTATAAATTAAGCTATAAAGACAGAACTCTTTTGATAGGCTGTGGTGTAGCTGCAGGAATTGCAGCGGCGTTCAACGCACCCATTGCTGGAGTTCTATTTGCCATTGAAGTTTTATTAGTTGATGTTAGTATAGCTGCCTTTACCCCCATAATGATTGCCGCTGCAACGGGAGCATTAGTTTCTGTAATTGTACTAGACGAAGAAATTCTTTTGTCGTTCAAACAACAACAAAGTTTTGATTACCACAACATTTTATACTATGTACTTCTTGGTATTTTCACTGGATTAATAGCCGTGTACTACTCTAGAAATTTTCAAAGAGTAGAACATTTTTTTGGACGCTTAAAATTTTCTCCCTTCAAGAAAGGGCTCTTTGGCGCAAGTATTTTAGCATTATTAATTGTTGTTTTCCCAACACTTTTTGGTGAAGGATATGAAAGCATCAAAACCCTTTCAGAGAGTGATCCTGGTAAATTACTAGAACACACACTTTTTAGTGGCTTTAGAAACAATAGCTGGGTGCTTTTACTCTTTGTGGGTGCCACTATGATGCTCAAAGTTTTTGCAACCAGCATTACAATTAATAGTGGTGGTAACGGAGGTAATTTTGCTCCTTCTTTATTTTTAGGTTCTTATGTAGGATTCTTTTTTTCTAAATTTCTAAACCTCACAGGACTTACAAAATTACCCGTTAGCAATTTCACACTAGTAGGAATGGCAGGAATATTAAGCGGATTATTTCATGCGCCACTAACCGCTATATTCTTGATTGCCGAAATAACCGGAGGTTACAATTTAATGATTCCGCTTATGATTGTGGCTTCTATCAGTTTTGCCATTTCTAAACGTTTTGAAAAACACTCCATGGATGTCAAAAACTTGGTCGAAAAAGGACATGCCTTTACCAGTAATAAAGACACTAATATCCTTTCAACACTTGAGACTAACACTATTATTCAAACTGATTTTTTAACGGTAACTCCTGATGAAAACTTAGAACTCTTAGTAGATCTTATTTCTCATTCGAATCAAGTTATTTTTGGTGTCATTGATGCCCAACAAAACTTAATTGGAATTGTCCATTTTAATGATATTCGCGAAATCATTTTTAACACTTATCGTGTCAAATATACTTTGGTGAAAGAAATCATGATGGCACCTGTAGAAACTATTGCACCCTTTGACAGTATGGAACAAGTCATGAATAAATTCGAAAAGTCGAAAAAAGCATTCTTACCTGTACTTAAAGAGGGTAAATATCATGGTTTTATATCAAAGTCGGTGGCTCTTGAAGCCTATAGAACAAAACTAAAATCCATGACAATAGAGTAACAATTTAGAAGAAAAAAAGCAGACCTATAAGCCGGATTCTGTATTTCGATTACTCAAAACCCTTATCATTTATCTAGATCCAAAATTACTCTTGGACTCAAGCTATCTACCCTTCAGCAACGGACGAGAAACCCTTAAATGCTGATATACTTGATATTTCACCGCATAGAGTTTACCTGGTTTCACTACAGCATTACCTGTACATACTTTCTGTTGCACTTGTCCTAATCTCGTCCGTGAAGACGAGACCGACGGGTGTTACCCGCTATGCTTCTCTGTGGTGTCCGGACTTTCCTCCCTCTCGCCCATAAAGACAAGACGACGATAAGGCGGTCTGCGGCGGCAAATTTAGCATTATTAAATCTTTTTATCTCATTTTCTACCACATACTTTAACAAGACCTTCACAACCAATTCATAATAAAACAGTTACCTTACCATTTTATCCATAAAAACAATACTATGTCAAAAATGTATCATTACGCCAGCGTTTCAAAAGCCTTAGACGAATTAAAAGAAAAAGGATTTACTGTTGATTTTAACATTAACGACCAAGACATTATACAAAACCCAAGTCATTACGAAATCCAACATATTTATAGATATGAAGGGGAATCAAATCCAGATGACGAAGCCACAGTTTACGGTATACTATCAACTACTGGACAAAAAGGGGTTTTTGTAGCAGGTTATGCAGCAAATTCAGATAATGATGCTGCCAAAGTTTTACTAGATCTCACCATTAAAGATAGAAATTCTTAGTTTTTTTTTATCTGTTTAAAAATTTGAAAATCAAATCCTAAACATCGTTTTTTATCAGGAGCTTTATCCAGCTATTCGTTACAATCTTATCCGCCATCCCGAGGTTTCGGGACTGGCGCATAAGGATTTTCACTGCTATCTGGGCTAGGAAATCTCGTCAAAAAGAAGTATTATTTAAAATATAAAATCTTATATAAATTTTGAAAAATAATAAGCTTTAAAAAATTGGTTAAAAAACTATATTTTTGTAAAAAAAAAGCATGTAATCACACTTTAATTGTTTGTAAATGAAACTGCGTAATCTATTCCTGATCATTATCTTCTTATTCAATATTAACAATTCATTTGCCTGTAAATGTATTGAAGTTGGTAAAGAAAATATAGTTGAATATGGGTTGAATACATATGATATTGTATTTTATGGTGAACTAATAAAACGGGATACTATTAATCAAACTTATAGTTTTAAAATCATAGAACTTTTCAAAGGAATTTATATATCAAAGACTATTGATGGTGTTTCTGAAGGAAGTGATTGTGGATTATTCCCAGATAAAAATGGATTATGGATCATCTACGGCAACTTCAATAAAGATTATAAATTATCTTTAAGTATGTGCTCACCCTCACAATCACAAGATTTTGGTCCAGGTTGGCCTCCACCTCCAGAATTTAAGCGTGATAAATTTGGTAAAATCATCGAGCCTACTGAAACTGATTATAAGATCAACTACTTGGAATTCAAAATAGAATCATTAAGAAGTTTTATTTATCAGTTAGAAGAATTAAGAGCCTATAAATTATCCCAAAATAAAATTTCTGAAAATGAAAAAAATACAATGTACAACAAAGGAATAATCATTTCTTTGATTATCAATATGCTATTATTTTCAATTCTAATTTACATTTTTGCAAGGAAAAGATTTTCTTCAAATAAACAAATTAGTAAATAAACAAATCAACAAAAAACCTATATTTGCTATCCAATAAAAATGCTATGGAACAATTTGTTGTATCGGCCCGTAAATACCGTCCACAAACTTTTAAAGATGTTGTAGGACAAAAAGCCATTACCAGCACTTTGCTCAATGCTATAGAAAGCAACCATTTAGCATCGGCTTTGTTGTTTACAGGACCTCGTGGTGTGGGTAAAACCACCTGCGCTCGTATTCTAGCTCGCAAAATCAATCAGCCTGGATATGATGATCCTACTGAAGATTTTGCTTTCAATGTATTTGAACTAGATGCAGCTTCAAACAACTCTGTAGATGATATCCGAAATTTAATTGACCAAGTTAGAATCCCACCCCAAACTGGGCAATATAAAGTATACATTATTGATGAGGTGCACATGTTGTCCTCGGCTGCTTTTAACGCCTTCTTAAAAACTTTAGAAGAACCACCTAAGCACGCCATTTTTATTTTGGCTACAACCGAAAAACATAAAATCATCCCTACAATACTTTCTCGTTGTCAGATATTTGATTTCAAAAGAATAACCGTAAAAGATGCCAAAGAACATCTTGCCGAAGTGGCTACCAGTCAAGGCGTAGTTTTTGAAGACGATGCTTTACACATCATAGCTCAAAAAGCGGATGGTGCCATGCGTGATGCCCTTTCTATTTTTGATAGAGTCGTTTCTTTTTGCGGGAAAAACTTAACCCGTCAAGCCGTTACGGAGAACTTGAATGTGCTTGATTACGAAACGTACATCAACATGACCAACTTAATTTTGGAAAACAAAATTCCAGAATTATTAATGGCTTTTAACGAAATCCTTGCCAAGGGTTTTGACGCACATCATTTTGTATCAGGACTAGCATCTCATTTTAGAGATTTGCTAGTATCTAAAACTCCAGCTACTTTAACTTTGTTAGAAGTAGGAGAACAAGCCCAGCAAATGTATGGTGCACAGGCTCAAAAATGCAGTCAAGATTTTTTATTAAAAGGAATTGACATTGCAAACGATTGTGATTTAAAATACAAATTGAGTCAAAACCAGCGACTGCTTGTAGAACTTTGTTTGATGCAACTTGCCTCTATCACTATTGATGGAGAAAAAAAAAAGTTGAGCAATATATAATTCCACCCACGTATTTTAGAAAAAACGACTACTCCATTAGTGTCGCAAAAAAAATAGAAACGGCGGTAACCTCTACATCTGCTCCTGAAAGTAAACCAGAAATTCCAGCTGAGGTATTAGTACAAAAACCTGCCACAACAATTCCTGCTCCTATTGCGGCTACTCCCGTTTCAACCACCGGAGAACCAAAAGTCTCAGCGTTTTCACTCGCTAGTATCCGAGCCAAAAAAGCATTAGAGGAGAGCAGTAAAGGAATCGTAAAAGAAACTGTTCACTTGCCAACCGAATCTTTTACAGAGACTGAAATGTTAGTGTATTGGAACAAATATGCACAACGGTTAGGTGACAAGGGATTTAAAATAATGGAATCCTTACTTCTCATAAACGATCCAAAACTCGACGGAACAACCATAACAATTGAGTTGCCAAACGAAGGATCTAAGCTAGATTTTGAAAAAGAATTACACGGATTGTTAGGCTATTTAAAAGGCCATTTACACAATCATGACATTACTATCAATGTAGTTGTCAACGAAACTATAGAAACAAAAAGAAGTTTTAACGACCAAGACCGCTACAACAGGTTGCTACAAATAAATCCAAATATAGAGCTTTTACGCACCACATTTGGATTGGATTTAGACGCTTAATTATAAGAAAAAAACGTTATATTTTTCCGTAATACATGGCTTTTACAATTCCATCAGAAAGACCTATTTTGGGTACATAAATATTTCGGGCACCACTCCATTTCATAGCATTCATATAGATGCGCGTTGCAGGAATAATTACGTCAGCTCGATCTGGATTCAAGCCAAGTTCTGATATTCTTTGTTCATAAGATAATGAATTCAAAAAAGAATATTGTGAATTCATGTAGATGTACGACAATGGTTTTTCCTGAATTTTACCCGATAATTTAAATAATTTATTAATGTTTCCACCAGATCCTATAAGTGTAACCTCGTCATATTCTTGAGTGTTGGTTTTAATCCATTTTTCAATTTCCTCCCACACTACATCACAAACCATGTTATTGAGTAAGCGCACTGTTCCTGCTTTGAAAGACCTAGAAGTTATCATTTTACCATTAGAAAATAGTGTAAATTCCGTACTCCCACCACCCACATCTACAAAAAGATAGGTTTGATCTGATTTTAATAAATGGTGTAAATCAGTTGAAGCAATAATGGCAGCTTCTTTTTTGCCATCAATAATTTCGATTTTTATATCAGCTTTTTTCTTAATGATAGCAACAACCTCTTTGCCATTATACGCTTCGCGCATAGCCGATGTTGCAAATGCCATATAACGCTCTACTTTGTGCACCTTCATGAGTAAATTAAATGCTTTCATCGCATCGCACATTCTATCGATATTCTCTGCAGAAATTTCACCCACTGTAAAAGCATCTTGCCCTAAACGGATAGGTACCCTAACAAGGGAACTTTTATTAAATTGCGGTTCTTTGCCGTCTTGTTCCACAATATTGACAATTAACAATCGCATAGCATTTGAGCCAATATCAATTGCAGCGTATTTTTTTATTTGAATCATATTTCTTGAGTTTGAAACTCCTGATCAAGGTGACGGATCTTATTCAGGTTAAATTGTAATTGGTAAAACAAAAACTATGCTATTTTTTCTTTCTTAGTGATATCTTCCAGTTTTTTTTCATAATAACGATACGTTTCTAGCTGCGCTCTAAAGATAGGATTATGGTTTCTAGGACGATATTTGTTATCAAATTTATGAGAATGAAACCTTGCTTTTACGTTCCCTTTCCAGCCAATGTCAAAATTGTCAATCAGTTCTTTTTTAATATCTTGATCATAAATAGGACAGGTAACCTCTACTCTACCGTCTAGATTTCTAGACATAAAATCAGCCGATGAAATATAGACTTCTGTTTGTCCTGCATTTCCAAAAATATACACTCTTGAATGTTCTAAATAATTATCAACTATACTAATTGCCTCTATGTTATCACTCATACCAGGAATTCCAGGAATTAAGGAACATATTCCTCGTACTTCAAGCTGAATTTTAACCCCTGCTCGACTGGCTTCATAAAGTTTATCAATCATGGCAAAGTCAGACAAACTATTCATTTTTAGCTTAATATGCGTTTTTCTTCCTGCAAGTGCGTGTATGATTTCCCTGTCAATTAATTTCACAAACTTAGTTCTTGTGTAATGAGGGGAAACAATTAAATGTTTATAACGATGTACTCTATAATTAATATCAAAAAACTCAAAAATTCTCATGATGTCTTTCAAGATCTGCTGGTGGCTTGTAAACAAAGTCACATCTGTATAGACTTTTGCTGTTGACTCGTTAAAATTCCCCGTTGAGATAAACCCATAACGCTTAATTTTATAATTTTCGACTCTTTCGATAACACATATTTTACTGTGTACCTTTAATCCTTTAATACCAAAAATAAGTTCAATACCTTCAAGCTGCATTTGTTCTGCATAAGAGATGTTTGAAGCTTCATCAAAGCGGGCTTGTAATTCTATTTGAACCGTTACTTTTTTTCCGTTTTTGGCAGCATTAATTAAGGAACTAATGATTTGCGAATTTTTGGCCAAACGGTACAACGTAATTTTTATTGAAACCACTTTTGGGTCCAACGCAGCTTCTCTCAAAAATTTGGTTAAGTATGAAAAAGACTGGTATGGAGCATTCAGCAAATAATCTTTTTCGCTTATTTTTTCTAACATACTTCCCTCTAAACTTAATCCAGGAATAGGCAACGGCGGTTTCGATTCATACAATAAATCAAATCTCCCTAAATTAGGAAAATCCATATAATCCCTTCTGTTATGATATCGACCACCAGGAATAATACTATCGGTAGATACAATTTTCATTTTATCCAAGAAAAAATTCAATGTATCCTCTTCAATCAATTGATCGTAAATAAATCGTACTGGTTCTCCTATTCTCCTGTCTTTTACGCTCAAGGAAATTTTCTCAATCATGCTTTTACTCAAATCACTATCAATGTCAAGTTGCGCATCTCTAGTGATTTTTATCATGTGTGCCGAAACACTTTCATAATCAAAAATGTTGAAAATATTATTTAAATTGTGTCGGATCACATCATCCAAAAGGATGATATATTGCTTTTCATCGTGAGATGGCAAGACCACAAAGCGATTGATGGTTTTTGGAATTTCAATTACTGCATAACGTACTTCATCGTCCTTTTTCATAACCAATTTTATGGCTAAATAACCAGAGGTATCCTTGAGGACAGGAAATTCAGCCAAATCATTCAAAATGATAGTCACCAACTCAGGGCTCACTTTTTGAATGAAAAAATCTTTTAAGAAAATTTCTTGCTCAATAGAGATATCTGCTTCGGTGATGATGAAAATATTTTTTGTTTCTAGTTCACTTTCTATAATATTTAGAATTCGTAAACTTTCAGATTGTTGTTCAATTACAATTTCGGTAATATCTTTTACCAGTTGTTGTGCCGAAATTCCTCCTAGGTATTTTTCACCAGTGATTCCGGTTAAACTTAAACGTCTTATAGCTGCAAAACGAACTCTAAAAAACTCATCTAAATTATTCGAAAATATGCCTAAAAATCGCAAACGATCCAATAATGGAACCGAAGTGTCACCCGCCTCTTGCAAAACTCTTGCATTAAAAGCCAACCAGCTTTTTTCTCTATCAATATATTTGTATGCTAACGTTTTATTCATTTTAAATCTTTCGGAAATAGTATATGTTCTGTTTTAGCTTTTTTAATGGTTTTCCAATGTGGCGAATCAAACTTTAAAAAAACTAAGCCTGATGTAGGAACGTTATCTATGGACACATCCCCGTAACGATTGACAAAATCAGTGATAGCTTCGTTGTGACCAAAAATCATCAAACTCTCTATGTCATCTGGACAAGATTCAACCACTTTTTGGAGCTGTTTTCTATCAAAGGTATAAAGGTCGTCTTTGTAAATGATACTGTCAAGCGGAAACAAAAAATTTTGTGCAAAAATTAACGCCGTATTTGTAGTTCTTTTGGCAATACTGCACCATATAGTAAATGTTTTTGGCAACAAAGATTTCACATGACCTGCTACAAGATGAGCATCTTTCATACCATTACATGTTAAAACTCGATCTTTATCCTGAACGGGAACCTCCCAACTCGATTTTGCATGCCTAACCAAAATTAAATTTTTCATACTTTACATTATTTGGCATTTATTAACCGATTCAACATGAATTAAAAGTAAAACCAAAGTACAAAAAAAAACGTAATTATTTGCAGGGCAAATTAGGTGTTTTAATAATTTGATTCACAATTATTTTATTTTTGATAAATTATAGAGAACTGTATAATAAATTAGTAACTTGTAAATAAGAAAATAAGTTATCATATCCATTCTTAAAAAATTAAGAGTGATTAAGTCAAAATTAGCAATAAAATAACTCGATCATAGTCTATTTTTAGTCATTTATCGGCTATTTAGGTCATTAAAAGAGTAAAATTTGAATTAAATAAATAATAATTACCTTTGTTTTCAAAAATTTTAAAAAATCAACATTAAAATTTTAAGTTATACTTAAAGATTGTTTTACAAAAAGCTAAACAAAAAATATTGGTATAAAATTTTACATTAATAAAAAACGGAATTATTAGTTAAATTCTAATAAATACAATGTATTTCCTTTAGAATTTAATTTATAAAAAAAACAATTAAAGAGCGAAAAGTAAATATTTCATGCAAGATTCAGCAAAAAAAATTTACTCATAACATAGTTTTAACAACATAAGTATTAGCAAAAACAAAAGATTATCATTTTATCTATATTGAAGATAATTTTGTGTTTCTATTATTCCAAATTTAATATGAAGAACTTTACTCTAGTAAAAAATATTTTTTTAACTCTATTTTTCATCTTAGCGTTCCATAACAAAGGTTTTAGCCAACCTTGCACCACAGGTCAGGTGCAAGTAGGAGCAATTACTAACAATTATGCTGCTACTGTTCCTTTTTCCAATAGTGTAGGTAATCCGAATAATGCTCTAGGAGGCCCTAATAACACTGTCGCTGTTCTTAATAATACGAATGATGCTCTTGTGCTTGATATGACAAATGTTGTAAGAAAAGGAACATCTGTAACTGTTAATGGAAATAATGGAAATAGAGTAAATGTATTTGTTTTTAATACTAGCATTAATAATTACCAATTAGTAGGTGCAAATGTCGCTTTAGATTTTACCTTTTTTACAACTTTTGATTGGCAACGCATTTATATACAGGTATCAACAAACAATTCAACCGCAGCGATAGATTACATTGATGCAACAACCTCTACTGTAAGATGTTTACCTGATACCGACAAAGATGGTGTAGCAGATAGTACTGATTTAGATGATGACAATGATGGTGTAGCAGACACTGTAGAGAATGTTTGCGCCTCTTCAACTTTAATATGGGCAAATCATTATGCAGAAGGAACAACCTTTGCAACAGGAGATAGACCATCAGTAGATGCTGCTAATCCAGCTTTATCATTTAATGGAGTTACCCTAGCTATAGCTGCAACAACAAATACAACTGGAAATTATCGTGTTAATAATTATGTTACTAATCCTAGCTACGGTTATACTCTACATCAGTCATCTGTTAATGGAGGCGAGTCTATCCATACATTTACTTTTTCAAGGGCAGTAAACAACCTGTCTTTTACCTTATTTGATATTGATTCGGGACCAAATTTTATAGATGAAGCTCAATTTACAATTACAACTACTGGTGGAGCTACATATACCATGTCGGCAGCTGATTATACCCTTGGAGCAAACACAACATACTTAGGAAATAATACATTTTTAGGTGGAGGTTTAGATGAAGATATGATCTTTAATTTCACTGTTCCTGTAAAGTCCATCGTGCTATCATACAGACAAAAAGGAACTACACCTGAAGTAAATCAATGGATGGCATTAGGTGATCTAAGATTTTGTGTTGCTCCTGATACAGACAACGATGGTATTGCTGATTATTTAGACTTAGATTCAGACAATGACAGCTGTTCGGATGCTAATGAGTATTATAACAATACTACTAGTGCAGCTTCGGGACAGCAATTTGGACAAACAGGAGGAGCAGTAGCGCCAGTAAATGCTAATGGTACAGTTAATTTACCTGCAGCTACGTATACAGGCTCTTATGCTAATGCGACATCCGTGGGAACATCAAGTTCTATTACATCTCAACCTGTTAATAGACTAATCAATGCTGGTACAAATACCACTTTTGCTGTAACAGCAACTGGTGGATCTGGCGTAACACAATACCAGTGGCAAGTTAATTCAGGCTCTGGTTTTACTAATATATCTAATGGTGGGGTTTATAGTAATGCTACGACAAATACCTTGACACTAACAGCTGTTCCATCAACATTTAATGGATACAGATATAGAGTAATCATTAGAGAATCTAATTTTGTATGTTCATCTGTAATTTCGTCTGAAGGAACACTAACTGTATTACCTGCGCCAGTGGTAACTATAGCAGATGCTAGTATAACTGAGGGTGGAAACTTGAGTTTCCCTGTTACTTTGAGTAACCCATCCGCTACAGATATCACCCTTGTTTTAGGATTTACCAATATATCGACTACTAACGGAGATTATACCACTACACCAGTAACGGTAACTTTCCCTGCAGGTTCTACTACAGCAACTGCAACAGTACAAACTACGGCAGATACTATTGATGAAATTGATGAAACCTTAAGGGTAGCGATTACCAGTTCTACAGGAACTGTGGGATCTACAACTGATACTGCTACAGGTACTATTTTAGATGATGACAATGCACCAGTGGTAACTATCGCAGATGCTTCTATCTCTGAAGGTGGCATCTTGAGTTTCC
>NZ_VLKO01000007.1 GCF_007830355.1 Flavobacterium tiangeerense
ATTGCCTCTGGAGCTGCTTCGGCTACGGGTACCATTATCGACAATAACAATGCGATGATAGTAGCTGTAAATGACAATGTAGGCTTGGTTAATGGGATAACTGGTGGTGCAACAGGTATCAACGTTTTAGATAATGATACCTTAAATGGAGTATTATTATCACATTCAGATGTTGTTATAACTTTTGTACCTAATGGCCCAATTACTGTAGGTTCTGACGGAAAAATCAGAGTATCACCTAATACACCAGCTGGAGTGTACACAGTTCAATATACTATATGTGAAACTATTAATCCTAGTAATTGTTCTATTGGGACTGTTACTGTAAATGTGGTAAGTGCAACTATGGTATTAACTGATGATGTTTACTCAGGTTTAAGCTGCAGTACTACAGGCATAATTGGAAATATATTGACTAATGACACTTTCAACAACAGTCCATTATCTGCAGATAATATCAACGTAACGATACTTACTGGCCAAAATTCAAACATTCTGTTAGATAATTTAGGAAATCTTAGTATATCAAATAACATACCTACAGGACAATACGATTTGACTTACCAAGTATGCGAAAAACTAAATCCTTTAAATTGTCAAACGGCAAAAATTACAATTGTAATTAGTGACTTAGTTAGACCTACAATTGCAGCATTACCAGCAATTACAACTGTTTCTTGTGGTACAATACTAAATTTTGCACAAGCAACAGCAACTGATAATTGTGGAGCTGCAAGCTTAAGTTTTGTAGATATCACAACAGCAGGAAATTGTGCAGGATCTTATACAGTAACAAGAACTTGGACTGCTAGAGACGCTGCCGGTAATACTACAACAGCTTCGCAAATAATAAATGTTCAAGATAATCAAGGACCTATTACTGCTACCGCTTTCCAACAAAATGTAAATGTTAATTGCGATGCAATCCCAGTGAAACCTGAATTAGTCTTTACAGATGCATGTTCAAGTATAGCATCAAATAACTATACAGAAACAATTAATAACAACAATTCAAATTCATACACAATTGTTAGAGAATGGTTGGTAACAGATACATGCGGAAATACATCTAGGTTCACACAGAATGTGAATGTAACTAATGTAAATGAATTAAAAACAATAGATAGTTCTGCGTGTAATGGTGATTCAGCTTTAATCAATTTGAGAAGTTTACTACCAACAGGAATATCTACAAATGGAACTTGGACTGATATCAATACTACCGGTGCTTTGCAAGGAGATCAATTTAATCCTTTTGGTCAAAGCTTAGGAGATAAAGTATTTGAATACAAAGTGGTTGATACTACATGTCCTCAAACCTATAGAATAACGATTAAAGTCAATGATGATTGTTTAGTATTAGATTGTGGAACAGTAAAAGTATTTAATGCTATATCTGTAAATAATGACGGTGTTAACGATAAATTAGTAATTGAAAACATTGACAATACCACTTGTTATCCAGAAAACAGCATCGAAATCTTTAACCGTTGGGGTGTTTCAGTTTTTGAAACTAAAAACTATAACAACCAAACTAATTATTTTGATGGATACTCTAGAGGTAGAACAACTATAAAAGATACTAACAGTCTACCTACTGGAACTTATTTCTATATTTTAAACTACACTGCTATTATAGATGGTAAAACTCAAGTTAAAAAACTTAGTGGCTATTTGTACATAAATCAATAAATCAATTTAATTTTATTTAAAACCTGAGGCTAACCCCTCAGGTTTTTTTTGCTATACTATGTAAAAAATAAATTAGCTAAATAGAGAGTAAAATGAATTGGTAGAAAGCTCAAACAAGATTTATGAAGAGGAATATTTACTTGTCTTTTATCTTAAACGTTACCTGAGTGATAATAACTGTAAAGAATTCACCTCTTGATTTTCTAAAAATAAATCACTTTTAATTCGATCATAAAAGATTCAATTGTATTTATTTACAATTGTAGATGCTAATAAAATAGCGTCAAATAAAACTTAAATTAGACCTTAAAACAGAAACTAGTAGAAATAAAAAAGCTACCTCATAGTTATGAGATAGCTTCAAAAAAAAAATTTAAAAAACTTAAATTCTAGCAAATAAATTTGTGAAATATTTTCTACCAGTTGTAGGATGTTCTTTAACTGCTAGACCAAAGTGAGTAAAATTACCTTCGATTACTGCTTTGTGTCCTGGACTTGCAAGCCATGCATTAAGAACAGATTGGGGTGTACTATAATTATAAGCTACATTTTCACTTACTGATTTCGCTCCTAAGGTTTGAATAATATTTTCTGATCTTTCTACAAAATTGTTATGATTAACAACGTTATTTTCTATCATGTAATTATCATGTTCCTCAGACTTGAAAGACATATGATTTATTTTCAAAAGAGGGTTTAACCCTTTGCTAACTCGATATGAATTTATTAAATCCATCGTTTCAATCTCAAACACACTGTAATTGTAATTAGAAACTTTTTGTACAGTTGTTTCATTTGTTTGTTCATCAGAACTATTTGATGAACACGAAGCTGAGATACATACCACTAAACTAAGTAATAATGTACGAAGTAATTTTGTAGTCATAATGTAGTAGGTTAAACTTAAAGTCGATTGTGGGGCAACAAACTTTAAAATTAGTAATCTAATTTTATTTTCTTATTCAAATATAGATAAAAAATCCGTTATAAGGTAAATAAAATCGATGAACTACATTAATAAAACAAAATTGTAAGTTTTATTACATATTATGGAGCAAGTCTGTCAATTTTCCAAGATTGATCGTTTTGAAAAATATAACGTATTCTGTCATGTAAACGATTAGGACGACCTTGCCAAAACTCTACTTCTGAAGGACTTACAATAAAGCCTCCCCAATATTCAGGTCTTGAAATAGGAGTATTAGAAAACTCTTTTTCTAACTTTAAAAGTGTAGTTTCCAAAACTTCTCTTGACGAAACAACTTCACTTTGGTTAGATGCAATTGCCCCAAGTTTACTACCATCTGGTCTGGAGTCAAAATAATTGTCTGAAATCATTTCAGAAGTTTTAGTGGCTACTCCTTTAATAATCACCTGACGTTCCATAGTATGCCAAAAAAATGACAAACAAACTTTATCATTCTCTAAAATAGCTTTACCCTTTTCTGAATTATAATTGGTATAAAAAATGAAACCTTCTTCAGAAAATTTCTTTAATAAAACGACTCTCGCTCTTGGAAAACCGTCTAAACCAATTGTTGATAATGTCATGGCATTTACCTCACTATCTCCTCCATGGTCTTCAACTTCATGAAACCATCTATTAAATAAATTTATAGGATCTTCTGGAATGTTACTTTCTAAAAGTTCACTTTTATCATATGACTTTCTATAATCACTTAAATCATTCATTATCGTATAGTTTAAATAGTGTTTTTAAATTATTTGTATTTTAAAATTCAAAGCTTTTACCGTCGTCACCAAGTAATACATTAGGAAAAACAGTTTCTGCTTCTTGCTTGAACATTTCAATACTTTCATAGCGTGTTGAATAATGTCCTAGAACTAATTGTTTTGCATTAGCTTTCAGGGCAATTAAAGCAGCTTCTTTGGCAGTAGAATGTAATGTTTTTTTAGCTAAATTTTCCTCTGATTGTAAGAAAGTCGATTCGTGGTACAAAACTTCTACATTACTTATAATAGGAAGTATGTCTTCATTATAAACTGTATCAGAACAAAATGCATAACTAAGAGCTGGAATAGGTTCAAAAGTAAGATCCTCATTTAAAACAACACTACCGTCTTCTAAGGTGATATCTCTTCCGTTTTTAATATTTTGGTAATAACAAGTATCTATAGCATAGTTTTGTACTGCTTCAATATTTAATTTTCGCTCTCCTATTTTTTCTTGGAACAAAAAACCATTGGTATACACTCTATGCTTAAGCGGAATTGTTTTGACAACAACTTTATGGTCCTCAAAAATTATTTCACTTTCTAAGGATTCTAATTCATGAAAATACAATCCATAATTTGTCCAAGAGTTTGATAATCTCAGTTGTAATTTTATAATCTCTTTAATCCCTTTGG
Organism: Flavobacterium tiangeerense; assembly: GCF_007830355.1. GTDB lineage: Bacteria > Bacteroidota > Bacteroidia > Flavobacteriales > Flavobacteriaceae > Flavobacterium > Flavobacterium tiangeerense. The sequence goes on from NZ_VLKO01000007.1 coordinate 4,063, forward strand.
GACCATAAATATGTAAATCAGTAGTCCTATTTAATAATGAAAATGTAGATATCAAACCTACTAAACCAAAAAAGTGGTCTCCGTGTAAATGCGAAATAAAAATATGATTGATTCTAGAAAACTTCACTTTATTTTTTCGAAGCTGAACTTGTGTACCTTCGCCACAATCAATTAAGAAGAGCCTGTTATTAATATCTAAAACCTGTGATGTAGGATTTGTAAAAGTCCTAGGAGTGGCTGCATAGCAACCAAGTATTGTTAATTTCAAGGTGTTTTTAATTCGATTATTTATACTTGCTTGAATCAATCAATAGGTTTAAAAAACCGAATTCAATTGATTAAAAGCCTAAATCTCTTTCAATCTCTTCCATTTCAATAATGTCATGTGCCTCTAATAATGATGGAACAACAGTTAATTTTGATGGAACTGCATTATAATCAAAATCAGAGGTCACTATTACAAATGACTTTTTTGCTTTTTTATGATCTTTTGATAAAGGCAAAAAAAGTTTTATGTCTGATATTGACATACTTTGATACATCAACAAATCAATAATTATGTTATGCTTTTCAAATGTTTTGTATTGGTGCGTAATTTTCATTAAAAAAGATGTAAAGTCACCTTGTGTATCTCGAATTACTATTGTGTGTCCTTTTTGATCTACTTTCATGATATTAAATTTAAATACATTTTTAAAAATCTAGTGCGGAATTATTTATCTAAAGTACTGAATACCGCTATTGAATTTTTGAGGCCAATAAATAAATAACCGCCATACGAATAGCTACACCATTTTCAACTTGATTCAAAATTACAGATTGGCGATGATCTGCTACCTCACTTGTAATCTCAACGCCTCTGTTGATTGGACCAGGGTGCATAATTACGATTTCTTTACTTAACGATTCTAAAAGCGTTTTATCTAAGCCGTATTGCTGAGCATATTCACGTGTTGATGGAAAAAAATTAACATCCATACGCTCATTTTGTACACGCAACATATTAGCCACATCACACCATTCTAATGCTTTTCTTAAATCAGGTTCAACACCTACCCCTAATGAGTTGATGTATCTTGGTATTAACGTTTTTGGTCCACACACTTTTACCTCGGCTCCTTGCATTTGCAAAGCATAGATATTAGACAGTGCCACTCTTGAATGCAAAACATCACCAACTATGACAACTTTTTTACCCGCAACTTCGCCTAAACGCTCTCTTATAGAATAACTATCTAGTAAGGCCTGTGTAGGATGCTCATGAGCTCCATCGCCTGCGTTGACAATACTTGCTTTGACATTTTTTGATAAAAAATATGCGGCACCCGGATTAGAATGTCGCATTACTACCATATCTACTTTCATAGATAAGATGTTGTTCACGGTGTCTATTAATGTTTCGCCTTTCTTTACTGAGGATTGTGCAGCCGAAAAACTAATAACATCAGCACTCAAACGTTTTTGAGCTAATTCAAAAGAAAGCTTTGTTCGTGTACTGTTTTCAAAAAAAATATTAGCAATGGTAATATCTCGTAATGAAGGCACTTTCTTTATCGGTCTATTAATAACTTCTTTAAAATGATCTGCGGTTTCAAATATCAAGTCAATATCATTTTTATTGATGTACTTTATACCTAATAAATGATTTACGCTTAATTCTTTCATTTCTATTTACGATTATATTTTCTGGTTTACAATTGCTAGGATTCACTTGTGATTAAATAAACACCATCTTCTCCATCATTTTCTTTCCAACTAACTTTTACTTTTTCATTATTGATAGCATCTACCTGTCTTCCTCTATAATCAGGTTGAATGGGTAAATTACGGCTGAATCGTCTGTCAATTAAGACTAGCAATTCAATTTCTGATGGCCTACCAAAGGATTGGATTGCAGTTAATGCTGATCGAATACTACGACCGGTAAATAACACATCATCAATAAATATTACTTTTTTATTTTCAACAATAAAGTTGATCTTAGTTTTATTGGCTTCTAATGGTTTATCCGTTCTTCTAAAGTCATCTCTAAAAAAGGTGATATCGAGATATCCCAACTGGATTTCAGGAGTTTGATATTCATCTTGCAAAATTTCTTTTAAACGTTCGGCTAAAAAAACTCCTCTTGGTTGAATTCCTACCAAAATCGTATCTGAAAAATTAAGGTGCTTTTCTATTAATTGACAAGCCAAACGGTGTAAAATTATAGTAACTTCTTTAGCAGTAAGCAATACTTTTTGGCTCATAGCGAGTTTATTCTTTGGTTACACAAATATACAAATACATATTTAGCATTTTCAAATTAAATCTACACAAATACAACAGGATTGTATAAAAAATAGCTTGATTTCATTCTATAATTTTCTACTGTAATTATGTAACAAACATTATTATTATTAAATCTAATTTTACCAAATATAAAAACAATTCAAAAACTTAAATCATGCAAAAAATATTTACAAGAATCTCATTATTATCTTTACTTCTAATCACTTTATCAAGTTGTTCCATTGTTAAGGGAATTTTTAAAGCTGGTGTAGGCGTGGGTATTTTTTTAGTTATTGCTATTATTGCAATTTTACTTTTTATAATCACAAAAATATTCAAAAGAAAATAATAGCATTGCAAAAAACTTAAGCTAGAATTTATATCAAAAAAAATCCCGCAATAGCGGGATTTTTTATTATTTAGAATACATTTTCACTCTCAATTCTTGTACTTTTTCATCATCCAAGTAGTCATCAAATGTCATGTAACGGTCTATTGCTCCATTTGGAGTAAGCTCAATTACTCTATTAGCTACAGTTTGAGAGAACTCATGATCATGCGTGGTAAATATCACGGATCCTTTAAAGTTCTTTAATGAATTGTTAAAAGCCGTAATTGATTCCAAATCTAAGTGATTCGTAGGCTCATCAAGCATTAACACGTTAGCACGTTCCATCATCATTCTAGACAACATGCATCGTACTTTTTCACCACCAGATAAAACACGACATGTTTTTAAAGCTTCTTCACCTGAAAAAATCATTTTCCCAAGGAAACTTCTAATGTTTACCTCATCACGTTCTTCTTCTGTTTTTACCCATTGACGCAACCAGTCCACTAGTGAATAATCACTTTCAAAAAACGAATGATTTTCAACTGGTAAATACGCTTGGTTTGTTGTAACTCCCCAATCAAAAGTACCAGAATCTGGTGTTTGATTTCCGTTCAAGATTTCGTAAAAAGCAGTTGTTGCACGCGAATCTTTTGAAAACAAGACAATCTTATCTCCTTTTGCCATATTCAAATCTACACCTTTAAATAAAATGTCTCCATCAATAGAGGCACTCAAGTTTTGTACATTTAAGATTTGATCTCCTGCCTCACGCTCTTGATCAAAAATAATGGCAGGGTATCTTCGGCTAGAAGGTTTTATCTCGGAAATATTTAATTTACTAATCATTTTTTTACGAGAAGTTGCTTGTTTCGACTTGGCAACGTTGGCAGAAAAACGACGAATAAATTCTTCTAATTCTTGTTTCTTTTCCTCAGCTTTCTTGTTTTGTTGTGCGCGTTGCTTTGCAGCTAACTGGCTCGATTCATACCAAAACGTGTAATTCCCAGAATAATGATTGATTTTATTATAGTCAATATCAGATATATGCGTACATACAGAGTCTAAAAAGTGTCTGTCATGCGATACTACAATTACTGTATTTTCATAATTTGCTAAGAAATTTTCTAACCAAGCAATGGTTTCAAAATCCAAGTCATTGGTAGGCTCATCCATAATTAATAAATCAGGATTTCCAAACAAGGCTTGCGCCAATAACACTCGTACTTTAATTTTCCCCTCAAGATCACCCATCAATGTATAATGATGCTCCTCAGTAATTCCAAGGTTTGAAAGCATAGATGCAGCGTCAGAATCGGCATTCCAACCATTCATTTCTTCAAACTGAACCTGTAACTCCCCTATCCTATCAGCATTCTTATCATTATAATCCAAGTAAAGTTCGTCCATTTCCTTTTTCACAGCATACAAAACTTTGTTTCCCATCATTACCGTTTCCAGTACTGTATGTTCATCAAACATGTTGTGGTTCTGATTTAAAACAGACATACGCTTGCCAGGCTCTAAGTGTATGTGTCCCGAAGTAGGATCCATATCACCAGCGATAATCTTTAAGAAAGTAGATTTTCCAGCCCCATTGGCTCCGATAACGCCATAAATATTACCGTGTGTAAAGGTTGTATTTACTTCGTCAAACAATATTCGTTTGCCAAACTGAACTGATAAATTATTTACTGTTAACATGAATTATCTTTTTTTAATAAATTTTTGCAAAAGTACAAAATTCGCTTAGTTTAATTTCATTTTATCATTTTAAGTTCTCAAAAAAAAAGAGGACATCATTTAGACATCCTCTCTGATAATAATTTCTTATAAAAAATTACAAATTTGAAAAAGAAATTAATACCAATTCAAAAATCAATAAAACTAAATAAACTAAACATATTAATAATTGAACTAAAAAATTATAATTCTACTAAGTTTTTCAAACCAGTAAACACAGCAAGTTCTACATCCGCATGGGCCTTAGAGTTGCATTTTTCTAGTAACTCTTTTGCTAGAGCTGCATTATAACCGGATTTCATTTGCAACTTAAGCAGTAATTGTTCAGACAAATCATGTAATGCTTTTGACAAAGGTAAAAGAGGTTGGACCAATGGCGCATTTTGACTTAAATTGTCTAATTCTTTATGATTTTGTATCCATTTATTCAAAAACAAGTCAATCTCTTTTTCTAATGATATCTCTTTACTTTTTAAATAATCTGCTACTAATTCATTAAAAACTAAAGCATCTTCAGCATCTGGCGCACATGCATCAGCAAACAAAGTAAAGGGAGAATACATCTGATATTCAGTACCGCCCGCATTTCGGGAATAAATTTTCAGAGGTTCACAAATTGCCGAAAACGTTTGTAGAGCAGCAGTATTTTGATTGTTACTGATATTTCTCAACAACACCTCTTTATTTCGAATATGCGTAATTCCTAATTCTTCCAATCGAAAAGAAATGTTTTTCAATCTTTTTCGCATACTTGCCAAATCAGTTACATTGGCGTCAGACCAAAGTCTTTCGGCAATAGCAGCGGTTCTAGGCCAAATTCTTGAATCGATGGTTTCAGGTGTCGCCAATTCACTCCACATTGTAGCTTCACCTCCTAGAATTCTAGCTTTTTCTTCTGACGATAGTGTATTCTTTTTAGGCATTGGATCATTCAAATAATGACTTTCAACTCCTTGAACTAAATCTACATAAAAACCATTAGACAATACTGTTTTATATCCATTGTTAGCAGCAGCAATAAGAGAACTACCAGAAGCTACTCCTTCATTAGGCCCTTTCCAGGAATGAATTATGGCTTCTTTTGACATGTTTTTGGTCATAATTTCTTCCCATCCCATCAATTCTTTTTGATGCTTTTTTAACATCGGAATTAACTGCATGGTAAAATAAGTTTGCAACTCATGATTGTTGGCTAACTTGTTTTTCTTCATGAATTCCTGAATTTTAGGATTCGAATCCCAATCTTTACCTTCGTTTTCATCGCCTCCAATGTGAAAATATTTCCCTGGAAATAACAGACAAACTTCATCAAAAATTTCACTCAACAATTGATATGTCTTTGGATTGGACGGATCTAGTGTTGGTGTAAAAATACCTGCATTTCTTTCTAACGAATAAGTCACGAGACCCGATGCTTTCTGGGTTGTTTCAGCAGACCCTTTATTTACAGTTATTACTTTACTTCCAATTTCTGGAAAGGCAGTCAAAATAGCAGAAGCATGTCCCGGTACATCAATTTCAGGTACAACTAAAATTCCTCTGGCGGCAGCATATTTCACGATACCTTTAATTTCTTCTTGAGTATAAAAAAGACCATCAGAAGCTTTATCAGTTAAGACTTTATGTTTCTTCATTTCAATCCTCCACCCTTGATCATCAACCAAGTGCCAATGAAAAACATTCATTTTCATAGCTGCCATAGCATCTAAGTTTCTTTTAATCACATCAACTGGTTGAAAATGTCTAGCAACATCAATCATCAACCCACGCCAAGTAAAACGAGGCATATCTGTTATTGATACATTTGGAAAATAGAAAGAAGCTGCATTGTTTTGAAGCAATTGCAAAAGAGTTTCCAATGCATGCATTGCTCCTAAATCTGAGGAAGCATTGATCACAATAGCATTCGATTGTACTGTCAATTGATAACTTTCATCTTCATACAAACCAATTTTTCCTGCTTTTGTGCAATTAATTTGCAATTGTGCATCTGGAAATTCATTTGTTGAAGTCACAAAACCTTGCTTAAAAAACAAGCCCGTTCTACCATCTAATCGTCTTAAAAAATTAGAAACCGCTCCAAAGATTCTTTCATTAGGTTGCCCTGTAACATTAACTTTAAAAGTAGGTTTTAAATCAAAATTTCCTGACTTAAGTTCTACTTTTTGAGGCCAAGGCATTAAATTCAAGGACTCTTTAGCAACTTGAGCAGTTGTAGATAATGTTATAAAAAACAGTACAAAAAGGTATTTCATGAGAGGTTTTGGTATATAAATATCTTCAGTCAGGTTTATAATCCTGATTTTTGAGAAGAACCATTCGGATGAATAATCAACCGAATGGATTTTAATTTTTAATAATCAAATCTTTTAAAAGCTTCAATAGCTTCATATTCTGCCAATCCTAATTCATCGTATAATTTAGCAGTATTTTTATTTCGATCTTCGGCACGTACCCAAAATTCTCTCGAGTCATTCCCTTGAAACATCACACGATCCTTTTGAGATTGGTGGAATAAAATGGCTTGTCGTTTCAATAATACTTCATCTGGACTCAACGGTACAGCCATATCAATTTCATGTAAATCCCATTCATGCCAAGCGCCTCTGTATAACCACAACCAACAATCTTTCATGTAAGGCTTAGCTTTTAATTTTTTTAAAGCGGCAAAAATGGCATTCAAACATACTTCGTGAGTTCCGTGTGGATCAGCTAAATCTCCCGCTGCAAAAACTTGATGCGGTTTAATTTTAGCGATGATATCAGCCACAATTTCAACATCTTCTGTTCCAAGCGGATTTTTCTTTATCTGACCTGTTTCGTAAAAAGGTAAATCTAAAAAGTGGACATTTTCATCTTTCAACCCAATGTAACGCACTGCTGCATAAGATTCTCTTCTTCTAATTAACCCTTTTAATTTTCTAACTTCTAGAGAATCAACTTGATTGTCGTTCTTATTTTTTAAGAAATCAATTACGGCTTGAAAATTAATTTTACTACTATCTTCTCCTACAAAATCATTACATACTTCAGCGAATTTTAAAGCTTCATCATCTGTCACTGCAATGTTTCCAGAAGTTTGATACACTACATGAACCTCATGTCCTTGCTTGATTAATTTTGCAAAAGTTCCTCCCATTGAAATCACATCATCATCTGGATGAGGACTAAAAAGAATCACTCTCTTTTTAGCAGGATCAGCTCTTTCTGGTCGGTGTGCATCATCGGCATTAGGTTTTCCTCCAGGCCAACCCGTAATGGTATGTTGCAACACATTGAACATATTAATATTCAAATCATAAGCAGAACCTTCTTGAGCTAACAAGTCAGACATACCGTTGTTATTGTAATCTCTATCGGTAAGTTTTAATATAGACTGATTTGTTTTTTGACACAACCAAACTATTGCTTTGCTTTTTAATTCTTGGTTCCAAATACACTCCCCTACTAACCATGGTGTTTCAAAACGGGTTAAAGACGAAGCCGCTGATTGATCCAAAACAAATGTAGCGTTTGGATGATTTTGCAAAAAAGTAGCGGGTACTTCAGAGCTAATTTCACCTTGAATCGTTCTTTTGATGATATCGGCTTTATTTTGTCCCCAAGCCATCAAAACAATTCGTTTAGAACGCATAATAGTAGAAACTCCCATTGTAATGGCACGTTTAGGTACATTATTAATTCCATTAAAATCAGAAGAAGCATCTACTCTAGTAATATGATCCAAAGTTATGATTCGAGTACCTGAATTGATGTGCGATCCTGGCTCATTAAATCCTACGTGTCCCGTACGACCTATTCCTAACAATTGAAAATCAAGGCCTCCTGCATTTTTAATGTTCATTTCATAATCAATACAATATTGATTCAATTCTTCAATAGCCACTGTTCCGTCAGGAATATGAACATTATCAGGATGAATGTCTATATGATTAAATAAATGCTGATGCATAAAATAATGATAGCTCTGCTTGCTTTCTTTATTCATTGGATAATATTCATCCAAATTGAATGTAATCACATTTTTAAAGCTTAAGCTTTCCTCTTTGTGCATACGAACTAATTCTTCATATACTTTTATTGGAGAAGAACCAGTAGCTAGACCTAAAACACAATTTTTATTTTCTTCTTGTTTGGATCGAATTAAAGTAGCAATTTCTTCAGCAACAATTTTTGAAGCCTCTACAGAGTTTTTAAAAATTTCGTTGTGAATTTTTTCAAATCGAGTTTCTTCAAATTTACCAGCACTTTTGTAACTAATATCCGGTTTTATGTCTAAAGTATTTTTCATTGTATTGTAATTTTAAATTCTTGCTAATTTTATTTTTCTCTTTATAATTCCTTTGTTTTCAAAACAATATTTGATTTTTATATTATCCACATTTAAAACATTTAATGCATATAAAAATGAAATCTTTTTTTTACTTTATATCAAATTTAGGAGTATTACTTGGAGCAAAAAAATAAAAGAAACAAACGGTCAGAGTTTGTATACCAACGACATTGTTTAACCAATAAAGCGTTATGCAATCTATAAATTTAGCTATTAGTCCTTAGTAATTATTCCTTAGCATAAAGCCAAGAACAAATCACTAAGGACTATTAACCATGTACTAGAAACTAGAAGTTAGATCCAGTAGTATCCCACCACAATCTTGTTCCTCCATTATCTGGTCCACTTAGTTTAGCTAAACCAGTAGCTACACCACCTGGATTCCCATCTTTTTCAGATTGTACGAAATTGATACGTCTTGGTCCAAATTCTGTTGAAATTTTACCCCCACTTAAATTTTTCACTACTTTAAAAAGTTTTGGATAACCCGTTCTGCGGTATTCAGACCACGCCTCTTGTCCTTCTGGAAAACCAGCAATCCATTTCTGAGTAATGATTTTTTGTAACTTCACTTCATTTGTAGCTGCAGCATCCCATGCTATAGTAACATTATTAGCAGCTGTTCCATTGTTTGTTGCACTTTTAACATCAACAAAATCTTTAGCTTTTTTAACATTGTCAGCAATATAAGCATCAGCTCCACCTAGACCATACTGTTCAAATGAGGCCTTAATTCCAGATTCATACAGACCTTGAGCAGTACCTCCCATTGCCCAACCTCTTAAAGCACCTTCTGAACGTAAAAAGTAAATTTCTGCGGTGCTCATTAATACCTTTTGGGTTCCAGCAACAACAGAACCTAATTCTGACATACCCGTACGATCAGATTTGGCTACAATATCAATACCATTTCTTACACCACGATATTGTCCTGGAAAATCAACAGATTCAGAGAAGTATTTAACCAATCTTGGATCATTGTATCCACCCATAATCGACTCCATATCTGCAGACATACGAATATCTCCCCAAGAAGAAGAAATGGTTTTCAAAGGATCAATAAATGTTGATGAATATTGAATTTTAGCAACATCATCTTTTGTAGTAAAAACACCGATTTTTTGAGCTATAGCTTTCTCTGCTTCAGATTTTGCCAATGTAGGATTTACTTTAACAATACGCATCGCTAAACGTAAACGTAATGAATTTGCAAATTTAACCCATTTAGTATAATTTCCTTCATAAGCGGTCAGATCAGTACCAGCAAAAACTGTTTTTTCGTTTGCATCGATACGCTTAGTAAGCTCTGTTACTGCAAAGTCTAACTCCTTAAACATCGCTTTATACACATCCTCTTGAGAATCATAAGCAATAAGTGGATCTGTAGTTCCAAATTTTGAATATACGATAGGACCAAATGTATCCGTCATACGTTGCATTGCTTGAACTTTAAGAATAAGAGATATTGCATATACCTGATCTAAAGACCCTTTAGTAAGTTGTTCTACTCTATAAAGATTTGCCATTACATCAGTATAACCTAAGCTCCATACGAAACCATTCCATCCATCTACTAAATCATAAGTAGCATTATTACTTCCTCCTCTAAAACCTGTAGGAGTAGCCATATAACCTGACCACAAATCGGCATTTAAATTTTGTTGTAATTGATATTTCCAATGTAGAGTATTGAAAACACCATTGAAAGCTGACTGAAAAGGAGATTTTATGTGATTAAAATCCTGAGTCAATTGCTCATTTGTCAATCCGTATGGATTTTGATTTATTGAATTAAAGTCATCCGTACATCCTATTGCTAAAAATAGAGAAGCACATATAGCTGTTGATTTTATTTTATTTAACATCATTGTAAACGTGAATTAGAAAGTTACATTTAAATTTAGACCAATACTTCTTGTAGAAGGCATACCAAATACATCTACTCCCTGTAAACCATTTCCTGTACTCAATGAAATGTTTGGATCAAAAGGCGCATTTTTGTAGAAAAACAATAAGTTTCTACCAACAACTGACAAGCTAGCAGCTTTTAAAAATTTATTCTCACTTAGTTTAAAAGTATAACCTAGAGATAATTCTCTTAAACTAACATTAGTAGCATCATAAACATATTCACCTGTAGCACCTGCTCTACCTCCAACTTGACTGTAATAATTTTGAGCATCCATTTTTCCAACAAAAGGTGATCCGTCAGGATACACGGCATTAATAGCCACTCCGCCAGTATTACGAGCATCACCTGTAGCTATAGATACACCAAACTCATCATTTATTGCTTGAGTCAAACTCATTACATCACCTCCAAAACGACCATCAATAGTAAAATTCAAGAAATAATTACCCAATTTGAATGAATTTTGAAAACCAATCATAAAATCAGGATTAGCATTCCCTACTTTTTCTAAGCCAGTTTTCTGCATAATTGCAGGTAATAATTGACCATTCGGACCGTACTCCTTAGGATTCAGTAAAATTCTTCCTTGATCATCACGTTTTAAATTAACCCCTTCAATTACACCAAACGGTTGATTATTATATAGTGCATATCTGTAATTATTAACACCTGCTGGAGTCAATACTACTACTCCTCCTAAATTATCTGGTAAATCAGTTACTTTATTTCTATTAAATGAATAATTAACATTTGCATCCCACTCAAAAGCATCAGATTTGATAATTTTTGCAAACAATACCGCTTCAATACCTGAATTTTTAATTACACCTGAATTGAAAATATAATTTTGATACCCCTCTGGGTTTGTTGCAGGTGCTGGTACAGAAAGTAATTGATTTTTAGTAGTATTGTTATAATACGTTAATTCTAAACCAATTCTATTTTCTAAAAATCTCCATTCTGTGCCGATTTCAAAAGAATTTTGACGCTCTGCTTTTAATTTGGTTCCAGCTTGAGGTCCAAAAGTTGGTTTTGAATTAGCTGGATCTGCAGCAGTATACAAATTAACAGGAGAAGAAACAAAATTTGGAATATCATTACCAACTGCCGCTATCGAAGCTCTAATTTTAGCAAAAGAAACATATGATGGAAAGTCAACAATTTCGGACAATAAAGTCGTGACACCTAGAGAAGGATAAACAGCTGCTTGCTCAGCATTTACTAATGATGAAGACCAATCTTTTCTAGCAGTTACATCAGCATATAGGTAATCACGGAAACCAATTGTAGCGGAAGCAAAAAGGGATTGAGTTTGTCTTCTTTCACCATAGTTTTGAAAAATACCTTGAGTATCATTAAAATTATGCAAAGTGAACCAATTTGTTGTTTTTAAACCTGATGGATTTGAATCCAAAACCTGCTCATCATTTAAAAAACGATCTGTTATACTAGCTCCAATATTTGCATTGAATGACAAGTTATCATTTATTTTGGTATTGATAGTAGCTATCAAGTCACCATATTTTTGAGTACTTGTATTATTAATCAATATATATCGTCCATTTGGGTGTGATAAAGTTCCTTCAGTTGTAGCATAAATAAATTTTTCAAATTTGCTGTCAATTTTATCATAGTTAAAACGAGAACCTATACTTAACCATTTATTAGCTTTATAATTTACACCTAAAGCTCCATTAAAGTAATGATTTGTGTCTTCGGATTTGTTTCTGTTTAAACCCCAATATGGATTTTGCCATATATCTCTACTTCCAACCCAATTTTGAGCCATTAAATTTCTAACTGGATCAAAAACTTCAAAGTTGTTTTTGTAATTATTAAAATCTGCACCTCTTGGCATTAAATATACCCCTGTTAGTGGATTAAAATACAAACCACTTGTTGGACGGTTTGTAATTTCTTGAGCAACATAATTAGCATTAGCATTAATAATTAATTTGTCTTCCAATAATTTGAAAGTTTGTTTTAAACCAAAATTGTGCTTTTTCAAACTGTTTGTTGGGATGACTCCATTTGACGTTGTATTAGCATAAGATAAATACGAAGATGAATTTTTTGAAGCAGTTCCAAAATTTATAGCTGAAATTTGTGTAGATCCTGTTCTAAAAAAATCTTTTACATGATCTTTATTTCCTGCTTTATCACCCCATGACTCGTTAGCACCTGGTTTTGCAATATAATCTGATTGAAATTTTGGCAAATAAGCCGCTGATTCATAAGTTGTATTAGAAGATGCTCTTACAAATGAAGTATTTTCTTTGATCTTTTTGGAAGTCAACATAATCACTCCTCTTGCTCCTTGAGAGCCATAAAGAGCTGCAGCAGAAGCTCCCTTTAAAATAGTCATTCCCTCATAATCCTCTGGATTAACTAATGAAGCAACATCACCACCATCTCTATTACCCCCTTGAGTACTACCAAAAGAATCATTTGGCTGACTTGAAGAAGTATTTAACATGGGTATACCATCAATAACATAAAGCGGTTGGTTATTTAATACTGAAGAATTACCTCTAATGGTAACTTTTGTAGAACCTCCAGTACCACCAGCACTTTTAACCACATTAACACCTGCAATTTTACCCGCAATTGTATTAATTAAGTTGGCATCTTTAGAACGAGTTAACTCTTCACCTTTTAACTCTTGAGCAGCATAAGTAAGAGATTTTCTTGTTTTTTTAATCCCTAATGAAGTAACCACAACTTCGGTTAATGCTGTTGTAGCACCACTGTTTAATATTATTTTAATAGTATCTTCATTTCCTACCACAACTGATTTAGTTTCATATCCTAAATAAGAAACTACTAAAGTCTTACCTACACTTACTTGAATAGCAAAACTACCATCAAAATCAGTAGTTGTTCCTTTTGACTCTCCTTGTACTTGGACATTTGCAGAAGGAATTGGCATTCCGCTGGCATCAACTACCGTTCCTTTGAGCGTTTTTACTTGCGCAAACGAAAGTTGCGAAGCAAAAATAATCATAACGATTAATAAAATTTGTTTCATTTTTTTTAATGTATTAGTTAGTTATAGTATAAAATTATCTTTAAGATTTTGTTAAAAAAAATAAATTATACCAACAGTATCGTTTTTTAAACGAACGACATCTTTTGTTCAATAATATGTTACACGAAAACGTTTTCTGATTTTCATTACATTACGATATTAATAATTAAACTATTTTTTTCTTTAAAAAGTCCCATTTTTATTGACAAAATGATTAAAGTTGCAAAATCAAATTCAAGAATCACTTGTGAACTTATTTCCTAAAAGTCTCCTTAACCATGGCTAAAATAAAAGATATGCAATTTGAAATCAAAATTCAAAATCATTTTTGGTTTTGGGGATTGTATTTTTTATTAAATTTTTTAAGATGGGGTGCCTACTTCAATGATTATGAATATTCATTTAAGTCAAATCTTATCGAATTCGCATTACACATACCTTTAGTCTATTTTAATTTATTTGTTTTAGTACCTAGATTTGTTTTAAGATCAAAATACCTTCATTATACATTTGCACTACTAACTAGTTTAGGATGCATTTATATTTTAAAAACGGGATTAACCTATTACATTATTTCAAAAAACATTTGGCCTGAAGCCAATAGAGACTATCAGCCTTTTGAAATCAATCATATTCTTGCTGTTTGTATTGGAGAATTATATGTTTTAGCAATGGCATCCTCTATATACCTGACATTAACTTGGCTAAAAGAAAGAGAAAACAATAGAACTCTTAGAGAGAATCAATATAAAATAAAGCTTGAATACTTAAAAACACAAATTCAACCCCATTTTTTCTTTAATACCTTAAATAATCTTTATGCACTTTCCTTAGAAGATTCGAAAAAAGTTCCTGATGTAATTATAAAACTTTCCAATTTGATGGAATATGTTCTTTATGATATTGAAGGAGCCAAGTTTACTCCATTACTAAAAGAATTTGACTATATACAGAATTACATTGAAATTGAAAAATTACGATTTGAAAATGTAAATGTCTTTATTAATCTAGAATCTAATTTTGACAATATAAATGTTCCTCCTTTATTATTAATCTCATTGATAGAAAATGCGTTCAAACATGGCGGAATAAATAATAAGGACTTAACCATAAAGATTAACTGCAAAATCATCAACAATAAAACACTCGATTTTGAAATAATAAATAATTTTGTACTTTCACAAAATGAAAACTCTAAAAATGGAATTGGTCTATCTAATACTAAAGAACGATTAAAATTATTATTTAAAAGCAATTATCAATTAAACCATCAAATCAAGTTTAATTTCTACATAATTCGTTTACAAATACCTATAAACAATGAAGATTAAGTGTGTATTGATTGATGATGAACCATTGGCTATTAAAGTATTAATCAACTATTTCCAAAACTTTCCAGAATTTGAAGTTATAGCAACTTTTAATAATTCTATTGAAGCCTTAGATTTTTTAAATAACAACACAACCGATGCACTATTTCTAGATATAAATATGCCTCTGATGTCTGGTTTTGAGTTGATCCAATTGTATAAAAATAATTCGAATACCAAGATTATTATCACAACCGCCTTCCGCGAGTTTGCTGCTGAAAGCTATGATTTAGATGTTCTTGATTATTTAGTTAAACCTATCCCGCTGCCTCGATTTATAAAATGTATATCAAAAATAACTGGTGAATTTCAAAACCGATTAGCTACAAAACAAGAGAATCAACGTGTAGATCCGTATATTTTTATCAAAGTAGATAAAAAAATGGTAAAAATTAATATTGATGAAATTCTATTCATTGAAGGAATGAAAGAATACATAAAAGTAGTTACCGCTGAAAAAACCTATATTACTCATAAATCACTTTCTTCTTTAACCGAGGAGCTTCCAGAAGAACGCTTCATTCGTATTCATAAATCTTATTCCATCGCTTTAGATAAAGTAAAAACAATTGAAGGGAATAGAATACAAATAGCATCCTATACCATACCTATAGGCAGAAATTATAGTAAAGAAGTGAAAAGTAAAATTTTAGATTAATTCCCTTAACTTTCCATATTACAAAAAAGTCTTTTGTTGAATAAAACTGGTTGTTGGTTTAAAACTAACGAAATTTATTAGAAATAATTTTTTTTTATGTTGGTTAAGAAATACATTTACCGCATTGCAGCACGAATTATTTTACTAACCTATTAATTAAACTAAATCATGAATTCTGAAAATTCAAAAACCAATTGGGGGCAATTTATTCCTCTAGTAACCGTCTTCTTCTTTTGGGGATTTGTCGCTGCAAGTAATGACATTTTAATCCCAGTTTTTAAAACCGCATTTAATCTTTCTCAAGGCGAAAGTCAATTAGTAGCTTTTGCATTTTACATTGCCTACACTGTTGGATCTCTAATATATATGGGGGTTTCAGTTGTACTTAAAGAAGATTTAGTGAACAAAATTGGCTATAAAAATGGTCTTTCATTGGGACTATTAATCTCAGCTTTAGGAACTCTTCTATTTTATCCAGCTGCCAATACTGGATCATTTACTTTAATGCTTGCTGGGCTTTTCATTGTTGGTTTGGGCTTTTCGTTGCAGCAAACAGTTGCCAATCCACTTGCAATTGCTTTAGGCCCAATATCTACGGGTTCTCAGCGCCTTACATTAGCTGGAGGAATTAACAATTTTGGAACTACTATTGGTCCACTTATCGTTAGTTTTGCCATTTTTGGATCAAGTGCAAATGCCAATACAAGTGCAAGTATAGAAAGCGTAAAAATTCCTTATTTGGTTTTAGGTGTTGCATTTTTACTTGTTGCTATCCTTTTAAAATTTTCTTCTTTGCCAGACAAACCAGCTTTAGTTGAAGAAACAGAAGCTCACGATGGAGTTCCTGCAAAAAAATCGGCTTTGCAATACCCTCAATTAGTAATGGGTATGATTGCAATTTTCTTGTATGTTGGTGTTGAAGTTTCTACTGCTAGTAATTTACCTGCTTACATGGAAAGTAAATTAGGATTCTTGACAAAAGATGTAGCTCCCTATATCTCATTATATTGGGCTAGTTTAATGATTGGTCGTTGGACTGGAGCAGTCGAAGCGTTTACAAATGATATGAGTCTGCAAAAAATATTACGATTCATTGCTCCTTATTTAGCTTTTGGTGTGTTTTTAGGGGTTAATGCTATTGCAAATCATGATTTAACTCCATTTTATGTTTATGGATTAGTGATTTTGGTTCTAATTGCAGCTGATATGGCTAGTAAAGGAAATCCAGCCCGAATGTTATTAATATTTTCAACGTTAGGAATTATTGCCACAGCAATAGGAATGACTACTAGCGGAATGATAAGTGTTTATGCATTCACGAGTGTTGGTCTATTTTGTAGTACGTTATGGCCTTGTATTTTTACCCTAGCGGTAAGTGGACTTGGAAAAAACACTAGTCAAGGAAGTAGTTTCTTAATTATGATGATTATGGGTGGTGGTTTTATCAGTGTTTTACAAGGAAAAATTGCTGAAGGAATAGGAATCCAACAAAGTTATATCATTGGTATTTTATGCTTTGCTTATCTAGCTTTTTATGCTTGGAAAGTAAGTGGAATTTTAAGAGCTCAAGGTATTGATTTTGATAAAAAAGTTTCTGGAGGACATTAAGTCGTATTTCAAATAATATAAAAATCCCATTCTATGTTTATTAGAATGGGATTTTTTATTTAAACTCAAGTCGCTGAGAATTCTCATATGAAATTCATCTTATAGTTTCAAATAGTACATTTTCAATCGTTCTAGATAAAAACAAAAAACTCCCTTTTGCAGCAAAGCATAAAGGGAGTTTTCATTACTATAAAATCTTAAACCAAAAATAGTTCGTTTACGATCTCAAATCTATTTGTTTCCTTTCTCGAAATCAGCCACAAATTGCGCTAATCCAATATCAGTCAATGGGTGTTTCAATAAACCATGAATAGCAGATAAAGGACCTGTCATCACATCAGCACCAATTTTTGCACAATTTACAATGTGCATTGTATGACGTACAGAAGCAGCTAGAATTTGTGTTTCATACCCGTAGTTATCATAAATTAATCTGATTTCTTCAATCAAAGCCAAACCGTCTGTAGATACATCATCTAAACGCCCAATGAATGGAGAAACATAAGTAGCTCCTGCTTTTGCAGCCAATAATGCTTGACCTGCAGAGAATACTAAAGTTACGTTAGTCTTAATTCCTTTATCCGAAAAATATTTAGCAGCCATTACACCCTCTTTCGTCATTGGCAATTTTACCACAATTTGATCATGTAAATCAGCTAATTCTTCACCTTCCTTTACCATTCCTTCGTAATCCAAAGCATTTACTTCGGCACTCACATCACCATCAACTAGATTACAAATATCAACGTAATGCTTTAAAATATTGTTTTTTCCTGTTATGCCCTCTTTGGCCATCAAGGAAGGATTTGTAGTTACGCCATCCAAAACGCCTAAAGCTTGCGCCTCTTTAATCTGGGCTAAATTAGCCGTGTCAATAAAAAATTTCATATTATATAATTTAATTGTGTGTTTCTAATTCTTTGGGCGTGACCCTTCGTAAAAACTTCGGGTCAGGCTTTCCGCTGTATCCTCGCTAAAAAGCGAGGGATGTCGCTTCAATCCTTCACGCAAATTTCGTGCAAAATTACAACTTATAATGATTCATGAGCATTTTTTCATATACTTTATCAGGAAGAATTCTCTTTAAAACTACCGAGAATTTTTGAATAAAAGCCCCTATTTTATAATGAATTTTTGGATTGGGAGTTTGTATAATTTTATAAACCGCTTCGGCCATTTCATTTGGATTTCTTCCGCTATCCACGTGCTCGTCCATTGTTTTTAATGTATTTCTATATGGAATTTCATAAGCTGATCCTACTACTACAGGAGCGTGAAATCGTCCAGAGGCAATATTTGTAGCGTAATCGCCTGGAGCTACATTTGCAATATGCACCCCAAAGGACTTAACCTCCATACGCAAAGACTCAGTAATTAATTCAAGAGCCCCTTTTGAAGCGGAGTAAATTCCTCTGTAAGGCAATCCCATGTAACCTGCTATAGATGTCACATTAATGATTAAACCTGCTTTTTGAGAACGCATCTGCGGCAAAACAGCTTTCATGACTTCAATAGGACCAAAAAAATTAGTCTCAAAATTATTCTTCATTTCTTCCATCGGAATTTCTTCCAATGGTCCCGTAATACCCACACCAGCGTTATTAATCACAACATCCAATCTTCCGGAAGTTTCAATAACTTTGGCTACAGCTGCACGAATAGAATTAGCATCCCTTACATCTAAAGCTACTAATGGAAAAACTGATTCTACTATACGTTCTGGATTTCTACTAGTGCCATAAACAGTGAAACCTTTCTGCTGCAAAAACTCTCCAATAGACTTCCCTATTCCTGAAGAACCTCCTGTAATCAAAACTACCTTACTCATCAACTTTATTTTTACATTAGGATTGGTCAAAAATAAAAAAATCTTCCCTAAGGAAGACTACATTTACTAAAAAGAAATAAAAAATGGCAAGCGACCTACATCGCACCGCTCAACCACGTACCCTTGCTATGTTCCCATCCTGGGGGAGTCTGCAGGAGCTGGTCGTGTAGGACTTGCCGGTGCAAATATACAATCTTTTTATATTTTTGCAAGTGCTTTACTCATTAAAAATAACGTTGTATATTAGTGCAACAAAAAAAACGATTATGAAAAAATATAACTTGCTATCTGTCATTTTATTAGGAATAGCTCTTAACAGTTGCAACGAAACAAAAAAAGATCAAAATAGTTTATTTAGCATTGATAATTCTAAATTTAAACTACAATACACCACAAATGAATCACTAGATGTAAACATAGTAAACAGCAATACTAAAACAATTGACAGCATTGCGTTCTATGTTAACGATAAAAAAATAGCTTCCTCTAAAGGAAATGCGCCTTTTAAATTAGATTTTAAATACCAAAAATTAGGATTCCAAAACGTAAAGGCCATAGTGTTTTTCGAAGGACAAAACTCAGAAGCTACTACAAGCGTTGAATTAGTTTCTAATATTCAACCAAAATTGTTAAAATATACCATTATAAACACCTACCCACACGACACTGCTGCTTATACTCAAGGTTTAGAATTTTATAGAGATACGCTGTACGAAGGAACCGGAAATGGTTCAGGCCCATCAGGAAAAAGAGGAATCTCCAGCTTAAGAAAAACAAATTACAAAACGGGAGAAGTGTATAAAAAAGTAGAATTGGCTGATCAATATTTTGGTGAAGGCATTACAATTCTTAATAATAAAGTATATCAGTTGACTTATAAAAACAATGAAGGATACGTGTACAATGCCGATACTTTCAAAAAAGAAAAAACAATGCCATACTATAAAAATATGGAAGGCTGGGGATTAGTTAATGACGGTACCCATTTATACATGACTGATAGCTCAGAAACCATTCACATACTAAATCCAGAAAATTTTAAACCTATTGACCAAATTCATGTGTACTCTTTAAATTCTAAAGTAGAAGGCGTTAACGAACTAGAGTGGATCAACGGTAAAATCTACGGAAATGTGTATCAAAAAGATGCTATCGCTGTGATCAACCCCAAAAACGGAGCGGTTGAAGCTATTATAAATCTTGCGGACTTAAAGAAAAAAATCACTCAATTACCTGACACGGATGTTTTAAACGGAATTGCTTACAACCCTAAAACAAAAACAATTTTTGTGACAGGGAAAAATTGGGACAAAATGTTCGAAATTAAAATCACTGAATAACTTCATTATAAATGACAACATTAATTGTTAATATTAAAGAGTTGCTTCAGGTTCGGGATTCTTCCGTTTTGAAAGTTTCTGGGGCTTATATGGCTGTTTTACCCACAATAAAAAATGCCTATCTTGTTATAGAAAACGGACTTATTGCTGATTTTGGCGCAATGGAAGAGCTGCCTGAAATAATACCTAGTAAAACCATTGATGCAACCGGGAAAATAGTTTTACCGTCTTGGTGTGACAGCCATACGCATATTGTGTATGCTGGAAACCGTGAACAAGAATTTGTTGACCGCATTAATGGCATGACATACGAAGAAATTGCAAATCGTGGAGGTGGAATTTTAAATTCTGCTAAAAAACTAAATGAAACCTCAGAAGAAGAACTCTATCAACAATCAAAAGGACGCCTTGAAGAAGTCATGCAATTAGGAACCGGAGCTGTTGAAATTAAATCAGGATATGGCTTAACCGTTGAAGGAGAATTAAAAATGCTTAGAGTAATTCAGCAATTAAAACAAAATTATCCTGTCACAATCAAAGCTACTTTTCTAGGCGCACATGCATTTCCATTGGAATACAAAGAAAATCAAAAAGGCTATATTGACCTAATAATCAATGAAATGATTCCTACCATTACAAAAAATAAACTGGCTGACTTCATTGATGTATTCTGTGAAACTGGTTATTTTACCGTTGAAGAGACTCAACAAATTATGGAAGCCGGAATTAAATTTGGCTTAAAGCCAAAGATACATGTAAATCAATTCAATTCTATAGGCGGAATCCAAGCGGGAACGCGATACAGTGCCCTTTCAGTTGATCATCTTGAAGTCATGACTCCTGATGATATTGAAGCTTTAAAAAATACTGACGTTATGCCTGTAGCATTGCCTTCATGTTCGTATTTTTTGAGTATTCCGTACACACCTGCTCGCGAAATGATAAGTGCGGGACTACCGCTTGCACTTGCAACAGATTTTAATCCTGGATCAACACCATCGGGAAATATGAACTTTGTAGTAGCTACAGCCTGTATAAAAATGAAAATGACACCAGAGGAAGCTATAAACGCAGCAACAATAAACGGTGCGTTCGCCATGAATTTAGAGGCTACTCATGGAAGTGTAACAATAGGTAAAGTTGCAAATTTAATAATTACAAAACCTGTTTCGTCCTATTATCAATTGCCATACGCTTTTGGCAGTAATCTTATAGAAACTGTTATAATTGCAGGAGAAATAATTTCATAAAAAAAGAGGAACCCTTGAGTTCCTCTTTCCTATTATATGGTTGATATTTTATTTTAAAGTAAAACTAGTTTTAGAAACCAATTGATCTTTATCAAAAATATTTACGTAATAAGTTCCTTTTGGAAAATCTTTTCCTCTAACACTTTCAGTAACATCAACCGTTTTGTTTTCGTAATTGATATTTGAAATAAAACTGTAAGTCAAAGAATTATCTCCAAAGTTTTCTGTTTTCTTATCACCAATAACGTTGTTTTTACTGTCAATTACTTGAACATAATACGCTTTAGTTCCTGACTGAGCAACTTGGTTCTCAGCAATTGTATAGCTTATTCTCAAAACATCAGCTCTACTTGCTTTATCTGTTGATATTTCTTTACCAGAGCTTTTTAATTTGAATGCAGAACCTCTTGTGTTTAACACCGTTAATTTTGCTGCTTTTTCAACCACTTTTGTCAATTCTTCATTTTGACCAGCAAGTGCCTCGTTGTATTTTTTTGATTCACCAAGAACTACCGCTGTACTATCACGCTGAGAAGTAAGAGTGGTATTTGCCTTTTTCAAAGACTCATTATCCGCCATCAATACTTTCATTTTACCTTGTAAAGCATTAAATTGAGTTTTGTATTTTGATAATGAAGCTACATCGCCTTTAGACTTACTTAAGTCTGTCATTAATGCTACAACTTTATCTCTCTCTAAAATAAGTTCGTCAGACATAGACGTATTCTCTGATATGGCAGCATCGTAAGTCATTTTTAACTCTTGTAAATCTTTCATAACCGACTCTTTTTCGGTTAATGTAGTACCTAACTCTGTTTTTACCACTTCAGCATCAGAAGTGATTTTAAAAATATAGACTAAACTGCCTACTAATAAAATAGCTAATATCGCTACAACCGCTTTAAGGCTTGAACTGCTTTTGGGATTTTCCATTTCGAATTTAATTTTTTGTTTACAAATTTAACATTATCTGTCCATGTACTAACGTATGTTAATGCAATTATATTATTTTTGAGAAAAAAAATTTTTCTGATGGAAAAAATAATACCGTTCACAATAAAGGATCTTGCTAAAATTACAAACCACAGAAGCGGAGAGATAAAATTTGGTGAAAAAATGATCACTATCCCAAAAGATACTGACTCACTGGATTTTATAAAAAATTGCGAGGCTCGATATGTACTTTTTGGAATTCCTGAAGATATAGGTGTGCGAGCCAATTATGGCAGACCAGGAGCTGCTTCTGCTTGGGACAGCGCCATAGCTAGTATTGCTAATATTCAACACAATAGATTTTGCAAAGGAAGTCAAATTGTAGTCTTGGGCCAACTTGACGTAGTACAGTTGATGAAAGATGTTGCTATTCTAGATTTTAACGATATTGATGACCGTTCTAAACTAAGCCAATTGGTTTCAAAAATAGATAAAGATGTTTCCCATATTATTTTTAGCATTGTAAAATTAGGAAAAATACCTATTGTTATAGGTGGCGGGCATAATAATTCGTACGGAAACATAAAAGGAACTGCTCTTGCTAAAGGTAAACCTATAAATGCAATTAACTTTGACGCTCATTCTGATTTTAGAATTCTAGAAGGAAGACATAGTGGAAACGGATTTTCATATGCTTTTGAAGAAGGTTTTTTAAAAAAATATTTTGTCTTTGGATTGCATGAAAATTACACCTCAAAAAATGTATTGGATACGATAAAAAAACTAGATGATAGAGTACGATACAATACCTATGACAGCATCAGTATCAGGAGAGAAAAAGACTTTACACAAGAAATGATGCATGCCCTAGAGTTCATCAATGATGAACCGTTTGGCATCGAAATTGACTTAGATGCCATACCTAACATAGCTTGTAGTGCTATGACAATGAGCGGTTTTTCTGTAGAACAATTGCGACAGTTTATTTATTATTATGGAAAACGCCGTAATGCAGCTTACATTCACATTTGCGAAGGCGCACCTGATTTGGGTGAGGATAAAAACAATCATTTGATCGGAAAATTAATAGGGTATCTGGTAACTGATTTTATAAAAGCAAATGGTTCTTTGCTACCTATCATTTAATAAAGCAACCTTTAATTTTTAGAAAAAAGTAACCAAAAATATAAATACTATCTTTGCAGGACTGTTTATACACTAATACAGGTCAATTAATTCGCAAAAAAATAATTATGAATGGATTAGATGTAACAAAAATTAGAAAAGATTTAAAATTAACTCAAGAGGAGTTTGGCAAACTAATTGGAGTTGACAAGAGAACTATCATTAATTATGAGCAAGGAAAGGTTATTCCCAAAACCAAAGTCAGTCTTTTGGAATTAATGCTTGCAAATGGATCAGCAAATACCACTCCATTAGGCCATGCAAAAAAAGAAGTTGTTCCTGTTGTAAATAACAATAACCTCGTCGATGATATAGAAGTTCTAAAAGACCACATACAAACGCTAAAAGAATTTCTTATTGAGAAAACTAAAGTTGCTGAAATGTAACTGAATGAGAATAATATCCTCAAAGAGAGGATCCGATTTTTAGAGTCAAACAACGATGATTAGAGCAGATTTTTAAAGTGTATTTTTTTTACACAATTTTCACACCAAAACACTAAATACTCATACTTAATAAAAATACTAACTCTTGTTTTAAAAGGAATTAATATTTTTAAAATACCAATCAAAATTATGTTATTCGAAGAGTTATCATTATCAAAAAGCATACAAAAAGCCGTTTTTGAAGAAGGTTATTTAAACCCAACTCCCATTCAAGAACAATCTATTCCAATAGTTTTATCTGGACGCGACTTAATAGGGTGTGCACAAACTGGAACTGGAAAAACTGCTGCATTTGCAATTCCTATTATTCACCAGCTGCATCGAATTGTGGGGTCTTCAAAAAAAGCCAAACAAATTCGTGCTCTTGTTGTGACCCCTACGCGCGAGCTTGCCGTGCAAATAGGCCAAAGCTTTGAAACGTATGCCAAATATACTAATCTAACTCAGCTAACCATTTTTGGAGGTGTTTCTCAAAATCCACAAGTAGATACTTTAAAAAACGGTATCGATATTTTGATAGCTACACCAGGAAGATTACTGGATTTACACAAACAAGGGTTTATTGACTTAGATCATCTTCACACATTAGTTCTTGACGAAGCAGATCAAATGCTTGATATGGGTTTTGTGAATGATGTCAAAAAAATAGTAAAGCTTACGCCAAAAAACAGACAAACTTTGTTTTTTTCGGCTACGATGCCAATTGCCATTCGAGAACTTGCTGAAATGTTTTTAACAGATCCTGAAACAGTAACCGTTTCACCTGTTTCCTCAACCGCCGAAAATGTGGAGCAAAGAGTATACTTTGTAGAAAAAGGGGAAAAAAGAAATTTATTATACCACTTAATCAAGAACGAAAACCTGACTGATGTATTGGTTTTCTCTAGAACAAAACATGGTGCAGATAATGTGGTCAAAGCGTTGCGCAAAAACAATATTCCTGCCGAAGCCATACATGGAGACAAGTCACAAAATGCAAGACAGCGCGTTCTTGATGCTTTTAAAAATAAAGAAATTGGTGTTCTTGTTGCTACTGATATTGCTGCAAGAGGAATTGATATTGATCAACTTCCAGTAGTAATTAATTTTGACTTACCAAACATTCCAGAAACCTACGTGCATCGTATAGGGAGAACAGGTCGCGCTGGTAATGGCGGAATTGCCATTTCCTTTTGCAGTAAAGACGAACATACGTATTGGAAAGAAATTCAAAAACTGATAAAAGTAGATGTTAAAACTGTTAATGATCACTCGTTTCATTGGCACTCTGGAAGCCCTGAGTCGGCACCCGCATCACAACAAAAAAATTCCAATAGAAGCGGTGGAGCACATAAATCAAGAAAATCAGCTACATCAAAACAAAATAAAAAACGCTGGTACTAGGTAATTGCAACAACTTAAAACAAAAAAAGCAGTAAAAATTTTTACTGCTTTTTTTTATATCAATAAGTGAACTTACTATAAAGAAACCACTTCATCAGCATCATCACTTCCCTCCCATTTCCCTACTACAGAAGTTGCTAAAGCGTTTCCTAAAACGTTAGTCGCACTCCTAAACATATCACAAAAATGATCAATTGGTAAAATTAGAGCAATTCCCTCAATAGGAATATCAAACATTCCGCAAGTTGCGGCAACTACTACTAAACTGGCTCTTGGCACACCAGCAATACCTTTACTAGTAAGCATTAAAACTAACAACATCGTCATTTGAGTTCCTAACGATAAATCTATACCATACGCTTGCGCAATAAATATACTGGCAAATGTCATGTACATCATACTTCCGTCAAGATTAAAAGAATATCCTAATGGCAACATAAAAGATACGATTCTGTCTTTTACTCCAAAGCGTTCTAACTCCTCTGTAAGTTTTGGAAAAACAGCTTCACTACTAGTTGTTCCAAAGGCAATTATTAACGGACTCACGATGCGTTTTAACAACACAGTCATTCTTCCTTTAAGAAAAATATACCCTACAACTCCTAAAACGATCCATAAAGAAGAAATACCAATCAAAAAAGAACCAAAGAACTTGAAATAGGTAATGGCTAATTCTTGAAAATCACGCACTGCAAATACTCCTGCAATGGCTCCAAATACACCAATAGGTGCAAACTTCATTACAAAGTTTACCATTTTTAAAACAATATGTGATATTTTGTCAAATGCTGTAATCACTGGCTTAACGTGATCCCCTAATGAAGCAGCCGCTAATCCAAAAAAGATCGAGAAAATTACAATCTGTAAAATTTCATTCGTAGCCATCGCTTCAAAAATACTTTTAGGAACGATATGTTCTATAAAATTATCGAATGATATGTTTTGTGTTTTTGCAGTCACTTCTGATACTGCCGCTAAATCTACATTGGATAAATTAAGTCCTATTCCTGGTTTCAAAACGTTCACAAAAAACATTCCAAGCAACAATGAAATAAAAGAAGCTGTAAAAAACCAAGCCATCGCTTTACCACCTATTCTTCCAACAGCCTTAATATCTCCTAATTTTGCAATACCCACAACAAGGGTTGTAAATACTAAAGGCGAAATAATCATTTGAACCAAACGAATGAAAACTGTAGCCAAAATTTTAATTTTACTACTAAAATTTTGTGCATCTTCTGGAGTTATACTATTATGTATTATAATTCCTAATACGGCTCCAAGAACCATTGCTATCAATATTTGCCCGGTTAATCCTGAAAAAAATGAAGTCTTTTTTGTAGTATGATCCATTAAATTATTTTTAATTACTTGATATTTAGTTACATTATATTTAGCATAATAATTCATATTTCATGAAATAATAAGCTCTTTTTTTTCAATTTATTAAGTTTGCTTTAGTACGTTTTATTTATCAAATAAAAGTCTGCCAAAACAATTGCAGCCATTGCTTCTACTATAGGCACTGCGCGCGGCACAACGCAAGGGTCATGACGACCTTTTCCTGTCATGGCAGTTATATTTCCTTGATTATCTAAAGATTCTTGCTCTTTCATGATTGTGGCAACAGGCTTAAAAGCAACTCTAAAATAGATATCCATACCATTGCTGATACCGCCTTGAATTCCTCCTGAAAGATTGGTTTTTGTGGTTCCATCAGTATTGTACAAGTCATTGTGCTCGCTACCTTTCATTTTTGCTCCTTCAAAACCACTACCAAATTCAAAACCCTTCACCGCATTAATTGATAACATAGCTTTACCTAACTCGGCATGTAATTTATCAAAAACAGGTTCGCCTAAACCCACAGGAACGTTTTGAATAACACAAGATACCACACCTCCTACTGTATCCCCTTCTTTACGGATGCCACGAATGTAGTCCTCCATAATAACTGCAGCTTGCTCATCTGGGCAACGTACCGGATTGCTTTCAATTTTGGAAAAATCCAATTCTTGATAATGCTTTTCCAAAACGATAGGCCCTACTTGAGAAACGTAAGCATTAATTTTTATTTCAGATAAGACTTGTTTGGCAATAGCACCAGCAACAACTCTAGAAGCCGTTTCACGTGCAGAACTTCTTCCACCTCCACGATAATCGCGTACACCATATTTCTTTTCATAAACGTAATCAGCATGGCTAGGCCTATAATTATCTTTTATATGAGAATAATCGTCCGATTTTTGGTTGGTATTTGGAATAACAAAACCAATAGGCGTACCAGTAGTTTTACCTTCAAAAATTCCGGATAAGAACTGCACAGCATCTGGTTCTTTACGTTGGGTAACAATAGCCGACTGCCCTGGTTTCCTTCGAGACATTTCAAATTGTATAGCATCTAAATCTAAAGTAATACCAGAAGGGCAACCATCAATTATACCACCCAATGCATCACCATGAGACTCTCCAAATGTTGTGATTTTAAACAATGTTCCAAAACTATTTCCTGCCATTTCATTTTGATTTTGAACAAAAGTACCATTTTACTTCAAAGTTCAAAAGTTTAGTGTTTAAAGTTTTAAGCAAGTTCTTAGATTTATTGTTATTAAATTAATATTGTATCGCTAATCTTAACTTTTAATTCAATGTTACTTAATTTATTTTTAATTGTTTTGTTAAACTTCAAAAAATAAAAAACCTTGAAAAAAAGAAAAGTAGAAGTGGTTGTCATATCCGATGTGCATTTGGGCACCTTTGGTAGTCATGCCAAGGAACTCCTTAATTATTTATCCTCTATTAAACCTAAAATACTAATTCTAAATGGAGATATTGTTGATATCTGGCAGTTTAGAAAATCCTATTTCCCAAAATCACATTTAAAGGTTATTCAAAAAATCATCAGTTTTGCTTCAAAAGGGACAAAGGTGTACTACATTACCGGAAATCATGATGAAATGTTACGCAAGTTCAGTGACATCTCATTGGGTAATTTTGCATTGGTAGATAAACTCATTTTAACATTAGATTCAAAAAAATTATGGGTTTTCCATGGGGATGTATTTGATGCCTCGGTGCAACACTCTAAATGGATTGCAAAATTAGGCGGTTTAGGCTATGATTATCTTATTTTGATCAATCGGTTTGCAAATTGGTGTTTAAAAAAACTAGGGAAAGAGCCGTATTCGTTTAGTAAAAAAATAAAAGCTAGTGTAAAAAAGGCGGTAAAACACATTTCTGATTTTGAGAAAACTGCAACTGAATTAGCCATTGAAAAAAAATACGATTACGTTATTTGCGGACATATTCACGAACCAAAAATCATCAAAAAAGAAACCAAAAGTGGCTCTACACTCTATCTAAATTCTGGAGATTGGATAGAAAACCTAACATCTCTTGAATACAATAATAAAAGGTGGAAATTATTTCATTATAGTGAGATGAATTTTGAGGAAGATGATAATCTTTTTGAGATGGAGGACCTCATAGAGACTCAATCTATTGCGAATAAAAAAATATTTGTAAAGCAAAATTTGGTTAAATAGCACATTAAGACCCTAAAATAACTTGATGTGTAAATTATGTAACTTTTACATAAAATTTTACAACGCAATTAACAAGTAAATAAATAAATTTGCTAAATAATTAAAACAAACAAAAATGAAAAAGATTATTTTATCTGCTGTAATGCTAGTAGCATTATCATTTACAGCACAAGCACAAGATATTTCAAAAAACGCTTTAGGTCTTCGTTTAGGAGATAGTGATGGTTTTGGTGGAGAAATTTCATACCAAAGAGGTCTTGGCGACAACAACCGTTTAGAATTAGATTTAGGTTTTAGAAACAGCAATAACGTTGATGCTTTTAAACTTACAGGTTTATACCAATGGGTTTGGAACATTGACGGTGGTTTCAACTGGTATGCTGGTGTAGGTGGTGGATTAGGAAGCTGGAGTTATGATAATAATTTCAATAATAACAATAACATCGATGATAGCGGTACATTTGCTTTTGTTGCTGGAAATTTAGGTCTTGAATATAACTTTAAAGAAGCTCCTATTCAATTAGGTCTTGATATTAGACCAGAACTTTACTTTAATTCTGATAATTTTAGAGACGATAGTTTTGCTCCAGATTTAGCATTAAGTATTAGATACAGATTCTAATCAACAGATTCATAAAAAAAGAGGCTATTTATTCGTAAATAGCCTCTTTTTTTTATTGAAAAATGATTTCTTTTTTCGAGTTAATCTTCACCACACAAAAAGGGTTTGTCAAGGCTTGTGTAACCATTCCGCCTGGCTCAGGTGCCATTTCTTTTACCTTAATTATAATTTGAGTAGGTGTTTCTACTACGCTCTCAACATTTATACTGTAACCGCCACTTGTTTTTTGACCCATATTGAGAATCACAAAATTCGAGTTTTGTAAATCCGAAGGTTTAATGCTGTTTTTAAGATTTTCATCTTTTTGAAGCATTTTTATTTCATTTGGCTCTGATAAAATTTCATAAAACCGAATAGCAGCACCTCCATAAGTCTGTTCTGTTAGTACTTCATATAACTTTTTTGAATCAGCTATTGCTGGCTTACCCGTTTTACATGAAAACAAACTTATCATCATAACACCCATTACTATTTTATTCATGTTTTAAAAATTTAGATTTCCAATACCACTTTGATTATTTGTACTTATTAATAGCTTTTAGATACAAAGCTTCGTACAAGGGTAAAATGTTTTTGATATCAAATTGTTTAGCAACTTCAAAGGCGTTTTCTTTAAACACTGCTAATGTTTTTTCATCTTTTAGTATTTTCAACGCATTAAGAGCCATTTCGTCCGTATTTCCCACATCACTTAAATATCCCGAAACACCATCAAAATTTACCTCGGCTAATCCACCAGAATTACTAGAAATAACTGGAACATTACAAGCCATTGCTTCAAGTGCCGCAAGTCCAAAACTTTCCGTTTGTGAAGGCAACAAAAACAAATCTGTAAGACATAAAATCTTATCAATTTCATTACTATTACCAAAAAATATTACCTTATCCTGAATACCAAGTTCTTGACAAAGAGCTTCTGCTTTTTCTTTTTCGGGACCGTCACCCACCATCATAAGCTTCGCAGGAATCTCTTTTTGAATGTTATAAAAAACTTTAATGACATCAGGAATTCGTTTTACTTTTCTAAAATTACTAATATGGGTAATGATTTTCTCATTCTCTTTAGCCATGACTGACCGTTGACAAGGAAAATTAGTATCGGTTTTATTTTTATCCAACTCTATAAAATTAGGAATAACCTCAATTTCATTTTTTATGTTGAATAATTTTAAGGTATCGTCTTTTAAACTCTGAGAAACCGAAGTTACAAAATCAGATTTATTGATACTAAAAGTTACAGCAGGTTTATAAAAAGGATGGTTACCTACAAGAGTTATATCAGTACCATGCAGTGTAGTTACCATTGGGATATTGATTCCTTCATCTTTAAGCATTTGTTTTGCCATATAACCTGCATAAGCATGCGGAATAGCATAATGCACATGTAACAACTCTATTTGGTGTAGCTTTACCATATCTACTAGCTTGCTAGAAAGTGCCAGTTCATAAGGCTGATAATGAAACAAGGCATATTCAGGTACATTAACCTCATGATAATGTACATTTGGACTTAGCAATGCAAGACGCACTGGTTGTCTATAGGTAATAAAATGAATTTCGTGACCACGTCTCGCTAGTTCAAGACCAAGTTCTGTGGCTACTACGCCACTACCTCCAAAGGTAGGATAACAAACAATTGCAATTTTCATGAAAACTATTTAATACAACGAAAGTAAGTAAATTTGAATTGAGTTTCCTGAAATTAATGTTAATTACCATTCATTAAAGTAACTTATTCAAAAAAAGGAGTGGAAGTTTAAAAAAATGAAAAAGAAATGTCTACGGAAAAAAAATAAATAAGTACTATTAAATAAAGGTCTTTTTATTTAACACCTTCTATTTTTCTAAACTTTTTCTTATTCAACCATTTATTAATCTTAAAGGTAGCAAAAGCAGATCCAGCACCAATAAGCGCACCTGCTGCCACATCACTGGGATAATGAACACCTAAATGCATTCTAGAATAACCCACACTACTTGCCCATAAAAAAGAAGGTACAATGACATACCATTTAGGATACGCCATACTTAATGAGGTTGCAGTAGAAAAAGCAATAGAAGTATGACCTGAAGGAAAAGAGGTACCCGTAGATGTTACAACTGGAACAATATCTGAATAAGTTTCAAACGGGCGTGCTCTATTAACAGCTACTTTTAATGCTTTTGTAATAAAAGCATTTACAAGAAATGCTTCGCCAATAAAAATTGCTTTATGTTTAAGTGTACTATCTTTCTTTATTAACCCAATAGAATACATCAATACTGGGGTTGCAATACTTACTGGTACGGCACTATTTGTAATATTGTTTAATTGAGAATCAAAACTTTGATTGCGTTCAACATGTATAGCTCTTAAAACTTTTATATCAAGATTTTGAGAAAATAAGTTACTAAAACCTATCAAAAAAAAGAAACAATATAGAATTTCAATTCTTGCTTTCTGCATTCAACGTTTTTTAATATTTAGTTTTAAAGACTATAATTAAGTAAAAGTATTTTTAAAAAAAACGACTATGCCAACTATCCATAGCAGTAACTTCCCAAGATTCATTAAATTCTTCAATAGTGTTGACTAGGTTATTAAAAACTACTGTGTTTTCAGTAACCGCTTTGTCTTTCACCATTTTTTTAAAATCAATTAGTGTTTTATGAGCAATGTGTTCTCCTAACTTAAAAGTCACATTCATTTTATCTAATAAATCAACCGTATATTTTTGTTCTAATGATTGAATGAACTCTACAGATGCGTCTATTGAACAACCCGTAGCAGCTTGTACTTCTTGATTTACAGCAATAATTATAAACCTATTGTACTTTAATAGATAAGAAGATTCTAAACTAGTTCCATGTGCTGCCCATTGCTCTAAGAAAGATTGTAATGAAGTTTCTATTTCAGCAAATTCAGCATCAGAGAATTTTCTATTGGATTGATAAATCCAAATTCTAGAATCTTCGGGTAAGTTTTCAAAAGGGACGTACATATAATTGTATTTGTAATTTCAGGGCAATTAGAATTTATTGACGCTGTATATCTGTTAAAATTTTAAAATATTTGAATTCATTTGTTGCTACATCAAAAAGCTCAATCTCAGTGTAACCAACTTTTACAGAATCTTTAACTTTAAGTTCATTATTAGTCAATACAGATGCTGATTCAAAGTAATCCAATAATAAAAAACTATAAGCTCTTCCGTTTTTATCTTTTACCAATAAAGAAACAAATTGATCTTTTTTAATAGCGGTAACTTGACCTTCTATAAAAACATCCGCTGGTTCATCAACTACAAGTTCATCTTCACTTTCATCACCAATACCTTTCTGAGTTGATTTGCCTAACTCTAAAATAATTTCTGGGCAGTTGACTAACATTTTTAGTGCTACTTTCTCGCCCATTTTTCGCATTCCTTCTTGATCATCAAACTGAATCTTATCCTCTTGCTTGAATTCATTTATATGACTCGTATAACTTTGAATCATACACAAACCTACTTGAGTTTGTAATTCTTTCTTATCTAGTTTTTGATAATCAAATTTTTTTGTTCCAAGACAAGCACAGGTTTCTTTTCCAATAATGTCATACATGTCTTGAGAAAAAGAATTAGTACTAAAAATTAAAACAAGTGCAATAATTATTTTTCTCATTATTACAAGTCTTGAGCATTAGCAATAAGCTCAGCTATATCCATTACCTTGACATCACTTTCTCTTTCTTTGTTTTTGATACCATCTGTCATCATCGTGTTACAAAATGGACACCCTGCGGCAATAATATCAGGAGCTGTCTCTAAAGCATCCTCTGTTCTCTCAATATTAATTTCCTTATCTCCATTTTCAGCATCCTTAAACATTTGTGCTCCACCCGCACCACAGCAAAGTCCGTTAGCTTTTGATCGCTTCATTTCAACAAGAGCCGCATCAAGTTTCGTTATTAAATCTCTAGGAGCTTCGTAAACGTTATTGGCTCTACCCAAATAACAAGGGTCGTGAAAAGTAATACGCTTTCCTTTAAATTGACCACCTTCAATAGTAAGTCTACCATCATCAAGTAGCGATTTCAAAAATTCTGTATGATGTATTACTTCATATTGTCCTCCTAGTTCTGGATACTCATTTTTAAGAGTATTAAAACAATGCGGACAAGCAGTAACTATTTTTTTTGCTTCATACCCATTCAAAACTTCAATGTTCATCATGGCTTGCATTTGAAACAAAAACTCGTTTCCTGCTCTTTTTGCCGGATCTCCTGTACAGCTCTCTTCGGTTCCTAAAACAGCAAAAGAAACATTAGATCTATTTAAAATTCGAACAAAAGCTTTCGTAATTTTTTTTGCTCTATCGTCAAAACTTCCTGCACAGCCCACCCAAAATAAAACTTCTGGCTGCTTTCCTTGAGCTAACATTTCGGCCATGGTTGGCACTATTAAATTTTCTGACATACTTTTTTATTGATTCGGTTATATGATAATTTGTGTTTGTATTAAAAAAATACAATAATGAAATCCGTTACAATGGATTATTCATTTTTCCAATTTAATCTATCTTGTTGGTTGTATTGCCATGGCGCACCATTGTTTTCAATATTGGTCATCATAGCATTTAATGGCATTGGTGCAGCACTCTGTTCCATTACTAAATAACGTCTCATATCCATAATAATAGATAAAGGACTAATGTTTACAGGACATTCTTCAACACAAGCGTTGCATGAAGTACAGGCCCATAGTTCTTCAGCAGTAATATAATCATTCAACAACGATTTATTATCTGGTATGAAAACACCTTTATTCGCATCAATATTTTTTCCTACTTCTTCAAGACGATCTCTAGTATCCATCATGATTTTTCTAGGAGATAATTTTTTACCCGTATTGTTTGCAGGACATGACGAAGTACATCTTCCACATTCCGTGCAGGTATAAGCATTTAACAACTGAACCCAGTTTAAATCTTGCACATCACTAGCACCAAATTTACTTGGAACCGCATTTGGATCTACTGGTGCTGCTGCAAAAGGATCAGCATTTGGATCCATCATTAATTTAACTTCATTGGTAACCGATTGTAAATTATCAAATTGACCTTGTGCATTCAAGTTAGCAAAATACGTATTTGGAAAAGCCAATAAAATATGAAGGTGCTTTGAAAAATAAAGATAATTCATGAAAATCAAAATCCCAATGATATGCACCCACCAGAAACCTTCGGATAATAACATTACTAATTCATTTGAAAGTCCATTAAAAATAGGCTCAATAAACTGACTCACTGGAAAAGATCCTGCTTTTATAAAATGACCATAACCCCCTGGAACGTTTTGTAAATGCAAATCAGAAGCGTTCATTAATAAAAATAATGTCATCAACACCACTTCAAAATACAAAATGTAATTAGCATCACTTTTAGGCCAGCCTTTTAAATCTGAACTTACAAATCGCTTTAATTTAATAATATTTCTTCGGCTCCAAAAAGCAAAAACAGCCACTAAAACTAAAACAGCAAGTATCTCAAATGAAGCAATTAATACATTATAAGTAGTTCCCAAGAAAGCAAAAACTCTATGTGTACCAAAAAGTCCATCAATAATAATTTCTAACAACTCAATGTTAATGATTACAAAACCAATGTAGACTATAATGTGTAAAATCCCTGCTACTGGTCTCCTTACCATTTTTGATTGTCCTAGTGCTATCATGGCCATATTAGTCCATCTTGCTTTGGGATTATCCGTACGATTAACATCAGTTCCTAAATTGATATTCCTTCTTATTTTTTTGATACTTACAAAAAAATATCCGAAACCTATTGCCAATATTATGGCAAATAAAATATTGTCTAAGTAGCTCATTTTAATATATTTACTTTATTTGAATAGAATCTTTTTGTGCTCCTACGTATGGCTTGTTTTTCTTTCCAAACACTGATATATTTACATATCTAGTAGGATACAATCTAATATCTTGAAGAAGTAATTCCAACTCTTTGGTAGAAGTTTTAATATTTTGATAAAAAGATTCGTCTTTTAATAATTTCCCTATTGTACCATTTCCAGACTCTAAATTACGCATAATTCCATCTACACGTCCTAGAGTAGTATTTAGGTTCTTCACTGTTTTACCTAAATCAGCTTTGTTTAAAGAATCTGAAATTTTTGAAAAGTTGACTGAAACTTTATTCAAGTTAGTAACAACACCGTTTATTTGTGTTTTGTTTGTAGCTAATAAATCATTCACACTAGTTGAAAGTTTATGAAACTCAGCCACTGTTTGACTCAATTCAGCAAGAGTCAATTTGATATCAGCTTGACCTTTTTGATCTAAAACATTATTCAATCCAGAAATTAGTTTATCTGTATTACCTAATAATTTTTCAAGTTTATCTTGCAAAGGCGCTAATTGATCCCCTACTTTATCGGTTAAACCAAGCTTAATTCCACTTTGAAAAAACTGACCTTCAACAGCTAATTCTTTATCATTAAAATTAGGCATAATCGCTATTTGCTTTCCGCCAATAAAACTTGGCTCATACAATGATGCAACACTACTTTTTGTAATAGGAAAATCAGTTTTCAACTGTAACTCTACAAGCAATTTACCTGTATTCGCATTAATAGTAATACTGTTTACTTTACCTATAATCAAGCCATTAAGAGTTACTGGAGCCGATGATGTAAGACCTTCAACACTATTATATTCAACAAAAAAGGTTTTGTAATCTGTAAACAAGTCTTTTCCTTTTAAAAAACTGTAACCCCAAATAAAAAGTGATATAGATGCAATTACTAAAATTGCAGTTTTAATTTCTCGTGTTATTTTCAAAATTCAAGTATTTTTTACAAATTTAATATAAAATATTTGACTTGTTATAATAATTTAAGCGCTTCTTTAATACTAATATTTTTTCCGTTCTGAAACGCTACAATATAAGCAGTTGTATATCCTTTTAATTGAACCTTTTTTAAATTTTCTTTTGCTATTGCATACGTATTTGCTTCTCCATAGAAATAAGTGAACAAAGATCCAGAACTTGATTGAACTGAAACGTCTTTCAAACCTTTAAAATTTTGAGGCTTTAAATCCAACTTTTTATTGCCAGATGCAAATTGTATTTTAAAAACAACATTAGTTTTAGATGGTTTCGAATTTATATCTGACAAAGGCGCCTTAACTGTTATTTTTTTATTTACAGAGGAGGATTTCGTTTTTGAAACTTCTTTCAAATCATCATTGTCATTTGAAGAACTTGTATCAAAGTATTCTTTTTTGTAAGCAATTATAGCCGATGCAATTGCTTGGGCCATGTTTTTTTGTCCTTCTGCAGAGTT
The DNA here is from genome assembly GCF_007830355.1 of Flavobacterium tiangeerense. Classification (GTDB taxonomy): domain Bacteria; phylum Bacteroidota; class Bacteroidia; order Flavobacteriales; family Flavobacteriaceae; genus Flavobacterium; species Flavobacterium tiangeerense. The sequence continues at coordinate 41,167 of NZ_VLKO01000007.1, forward strand.
GAGATAAGTCCCCTCATTTTTATTGCTTAAAAAACCAAGCTCAATTAAAACACTTGGCATGTATGCAGCATCCAACACCCATAATGGAGTTTGTTTAATACCTCGAGATTTTCTGTTGAGTTTGTGTATAAAATTACCCTCTATTTTTGATGCCAATCGAATACTTCTATCTAAGTAATCTTCTTGTAAAATTTTTAAACCTATTAATGTTTCTGGATTTTTAGGATCAAATCCTTTATAGCTTCTTTTATAATCTTTCTCTAATAAAATAACAGAATTTTCTTGTTTTGCAATTTCTAAATTTCCTTTGCTTCGGGTCAAACCCATGACGAATGTCTCTGTCCCATATGGAACTGGATTATTTACTGAATTACAATGAATGGAAATAAACAAATCTGCATGCAGACTATTTGCTTTGTGAGGTCGGTCTTTGAGTTCAATAAAAACATCTGATTTGCGAGTATGAATTACCTTAATATCTGGATCTTCATTCAACTGCTTTTCGAGTTGCAAAGTCGTTTTTAGTGCAATTTCTTTTTCTATAAATCCATGGTAGGAATTTCCAGGATCTTTACCTCCGTGGCCAGCATCAAGGATAACAATAAATTTATTTTTAGATTGAGAAAAAACAGCTATGCTTGCCATTAGAAAAAAAACGACACATTTTGTTTTTATTTTTAAAACGCTATGCAAAATATATAGGTGTAAAATTATTAGGATCCTTTTTTGGAGGATTTATTTAAGGGCATCTTTAATACTGACTTTCTCACCATTTTTGTAAGCAATTAAAAAAGCAGAGCTGAAACCTTTATCTTTTGCGATTTTCAAATCTTTCTTAGCTGCTTCATAATCCGTTGTATTTCCATACAAATATTTAAAATATTTATTTTCGGTAATTACAGAAATAGCATCTAGCCCTCTAAAAGTTTTTGAACTTGTATCTAAGTTTGTCAAACTAGCCATCAATTGGACTTTATAAACTGTTGATGCATTACCATTAACCGCGGGTAAAACAGCTGCAGGATTAACTCCAGATTGTATATTTGGTGTAGTTGGCGTTTCGATAATTTCATTAATAGGTTTTTCTATTTTGTCTTGGGGTAATACTTCTTGTGTATTTTCAATTTCATTAGTCCCATAATATTCCGCTTTATAGCTAATAATTGCATCCGAAATAGCTTTTGCAATCTGGTTTTGACCTTCTTCAGAGTTTAGAATATTACCTTCAATAGTGTTTGAAATAAACCCCATTTCAATTAAAACTCTAGGCATATAGGCTTTATGCAATACCATAAAAGGAGCCTGTTTTACCCCTTCTCCACGTATTTTTTTTCCTAAATTTTCAAATGCATCCTCCACTTTACTGGCTAATGAAATACTGTTATCTAAGTATTCTTCTTGCATTAAAGTCATGCCTATCATAGTCTCAGGAGAGTTAGGGTCAAAACCTTCATATTTTTGTTTATAGTCCTTTTCCAAAGTAATTACAGAGTTCTCTTTCTTGGCTGCCTCTAAGTTTGATGAAACTTTACTCAAACCCATCACATAGGTTTCAGTTCCGTCAGCAAGAGTGTTTCTATTTGCATTACAATGTATGGATACAAATATGTTTGCGTTAAATCGATTTGCAATATTGGCTCTTTCAATCAAATCAATAAACACATCTGTTTTTCGAGTATAATTGACCTCCATATAAGGAGTTGACTCTAAAATTTTACCTACTTTTAAAACAACCGCTAATGCAATATTTTTTTCGATCCTACCTTCATAAACTGCCCCAAAATCATGTGCACCATGACCCGCATCCAGCGTTACCTTAAAATTACTTGATTGACTAAAACCTAAAACGGAATTCATCAACAAAATAAAAGTTACCAATAATTTATTATTACTTGAAAAAGACATGTTGTGATACGTTAATTTAATTAAAAGACTACAGTTATAAAATTATTAATTTGACTATTTTTGACCAAAAATAATCTGTAAGTTTGACTCCTCAAAAAATAGGCCATCATTTTACAAAAATAGCATTTAAACCTTTGCATACAAACTTATTTAATATCGTTTTAATATCTATTATCCTATCAATAGGTTCAGGTACAACATACGCGCAAGATATCAATAAAAAGAAGCCGAATGTAAAAGCTCAAAATAAAATTGATTCCGAACCCAAAGCATCTTCTACAATTAAAAAGGATGATAATCTTGCTGTAAAAAAAGTAGACACTATTAAGATTGATACTGTAAAAAGCAAGAAAGTATTTTTGAATGGAAAAGTACGTTACAAAGCAAGTAAGTATGTCAAAATTGATCAAAAGAGAAAATTAATCACACTAAACGATCAAGCGGAATTATATTATGAAGATGTAGAACTTAAATCTGGTATAATTGTACTTGATTATGAAAAAAATGAAGTCTATGCAGGAAGATTAAAAGACTCCACAGGTACTTACATTCAATATCCTAATTTTAAGCAAGGTGCCAATGTAGTAGAACCCGATTCTATTCGGTTTAATTTCAAAACAAAAAAAGCGCTAATTTGGAATTCTCGTTCAGATCAAGGCGAATTCAAAATCAAAGCTGCAGTTACTAAAAAAGAAAATGACTCCGTATATTTTTTAAAAGGCGCCCGTTTTACAACTTCAAAAGATGTAGACAATCCTGAATATTATTTCCAAACCAATAAAGTGAAATTTATTCCCGGCAAAAAAGTAGTTACAGGATTAACTAATATGGTTATTGCAAATGTGCCTACTCCTATTGCGCTGCCTTTTGCGTTTTTCCCTATGAGCAAGGAAACCAGTATTTCGGGTTTAATATTACCTAGTTACAACGACTCTAACAACCGTGGTTTTTCTTTGCAAAACTTAGGTTACTATTTTGCCTTAAGCGATAACTATGACTTAACCGTATTAGGAGATTATTATACCAATGGTAGCTATGGGATGCGTTTTGAGTCAAGCTATGCCAAAAGATACAATTACCGTGGTAACATCAATGTGCGTTTTGAAAATTTAATCAATAGTGAAAGAGGGTATCCTGACTATTCTAAACAGAACATTTACAACATCCAATGGTCTCATTCAAAGGATACAAAATCCAGTCCAAATTCCACTTTTTCAGCTTCTGTGAATTTAGGAAGCAGCAAATATTTCCAGCAGTCCATTAATCAAGTTAACATTGGCTCAAACCTAAACAATACACTTAGCTCTTCAGTATCTTATTCCAAAACATTTACTTCAGTGCCACAAGTGCGTATGTCATTGACAGCTACACATTCTCAAAACACACAAACAGAGGAAATCAACATGACCTTACCTACGCTACAATTAAGCGTAGACAGAATGTATCCTTTTGTAGGTAAAGACGGCGTGAGAAAAGGTTTTTTTAAGAATATCAATTTACAATACAACCTAAACGGTAGAAATAGTATCGTAACTAATGACTCTTTATTTTTTAAACCCCAGATGTTTCGTGATGCAAAAATAGGTTTTCAGCATAGCATCCCGTTGAGTACAAATTTTAAATTATTCAAATATTTTAGTGCTACTACATCAATGAATTATGAAGAAATTTGGTATACAAAAACGATTAACAAAAGCTTTGATATAGAACAAAACCGAGTAGTTGATAGAACCGTTAATGGTTTTGACGCTTTTAGAACCTATTCTTTCTCATCAAGTGTAGGAACAACAATATATGGAACGTTCAATTTTGGTGAAAACAAAAAAATAAAATCAATACGTCACGTAATGAGACCCTCCATTTCTTATGGGTACACACCAAGTTTTGAAAAATATTACGATACTTATGCTGCCGATGGTTCAGGAAAAATGCAAAAATATACCCGATTTGAAAACGGAATTTACGGTGCACCAGGATTAAACAATTCTAATATTTTAGGTTTTAATTTAAGCAATACGCTGGAAGCAAAGGTAACAGACAAGGACAGTACTAAAGTGGAGTCCAAAAAAATAATGCTACTTAACAACCTTAACTTTTCTACATCATACAACATGAATGCCGATGGTAAAACAACATTAGCATTAGCACCAATTCGAGTAAGTGGTGGTACAAATTTACTAGATAATAAAATGAATGTAAATTTTGGAGCCACTCTTGATCCTTACGCTATTGATAATTCGGGTAACCGAATAAATGTGTTTAACATCAATAACGGCGGAAGTCTTTTTAGAATGACAAGTTCAAATATGACCATAAATTATGCCATTTCAAGCAAAGGAAAAGATAAAAATGAGAAAGATAAAAATTCATTAAGCAAACGAAATGGTGGTCGAGAAGACGATTTATTTGGAACCAATGTTGATCTTGGTGATAGCCGAAGAAGTTTATTTAATGAGGATGAAGAAAATGAAGAAGAAGATACAGAATCTGAGTTTTTTAATTCTAAATTACCTTGGGACATGACATTTGCTTATTCCCTAACGTATGGAAACAATAATCGAGAAAATGAAATCATAGGAAACTCAATTATGATATCTGCCAATGCTGACATAACGCCCAAATGGAAAGCTGGTGTATCAACAGGATATGATTTTGTTCAAAAAGGAGTTACGTTCACTCAGTTGCGTTTTGAGCGTGATTTGTTAAGCTGGCGAATGGATTTTAACTGGTCCCCTTTTGGTACAAATGCAAACTGGGGTTTCTTTATCGGTATAAAATCTGGTGTATTAAGTGATATCAAATGGGATAAACGTAGTACCATAAACAGGTAACTTTAAAACTAATTCAAATTAATGCCACATGAAAAAAATAATTTTTACTAAAAATGCTCCTGCTCCAATAGGTCCTTATAGCCAAGCTGTACTAAAAGGGAATACACTTTATACATCTGGTCAAATAGCTTTAGATCCATCAACTGGAGAACTAATAACATCGTCAATTGAGGCTGAAACCGAGCAAGTAATGCAAAACATGAAAGCAGTTCTTGAAGCAGCAGAAATGACATTTGAAAATGTTGTTAAAACAACTATTTTCATCATGGACATGAATGATTTTGCTCAAATAAATACGGTTTACGGTTCCTATTTTGACGAAAAATCAGCTCCTGCTCGTGAAACTGTCCAGGTAGCTTGTTTACCAAAAAATGTTAATGTAGAAATCTCTATGATTTCCATATTGTAATATCAATTTACAGCGTTTTACACTGCAAATTAAACATAAAAAAGTCCTTACTAATTCTAATCAAGCTATGCTTTTTTAGAATTAGTAAGGACTTTTTTATTTTGTGACTCTATTTATTTAAATTGTGGTAAGCGATTAAGCCATCAATAGGTCTTCTTAAAACATTCCCCAATTGCAATTCATATTTATCAAAAGTTTCCTGTAATTCTTCTTTTAAGTAAAAAGCAATAGAACCTACAAAATGAACTTTTACCTCTTTACAATTATCAAATTGCTTGATATAATTTTTAACAAAAGATTTCATTCCCTTAAAAATTATTTTCCTGCAAAACTCTGTCTCTTTATGCTGAATTAAAAACTTTGCAAAAGTAGCTAGATAAGCGTTAGGATTAGGCTCCTTATACAACTTGCTTTTTATAGCATCTGGATCTAAGTCATACTCTTTTTCAAATTCAACAGCCAATTCTTTTGGCATTTTGTTAAAGTAATACTTTCTAATTAATTCTTTCCCAAAAACATTTCCACTGCAATCATCCATAGCAATATAACCTAGAGATTGTACTTTTTGATGCAACTCTTTACCATCAAAGTAACTACAATTTGATCCTGTTCCTAGTATAGATACTATTGCTTTTTCTCCTTTTGGAGTAGTAGCATAAACAGCTGCATAGGTATCTTCTTTAACATCAATGATTGCGTTAACAAAATAGTTTTGAAAAACTTGAGAAAGTGCTATTTTCATCCTTTCAGTACCACAACCTGCACCGTAAAAGAATAAATGAGTAGCATTTTTTTTATTGTGTAAAATATCAAAACGATCGTTCAATCTTTCAATAATTTCATCTGGTTCTAGCACTTCGGGGTTTAACCCAAGTGTTTGTGTTGTAAATAAAATTTTACCATTGTCATCTATCGCAATCCAATCGGCTTTAGTAGATCCGCTATCAACTATTAGTCTCATTTTTTTTTAGTTTATTGGTGTGTGTTGCCCATTTAATATAAAGTCATAACCATTTAATTTCTATACCAAAGCAACAAAAAATAAAATCCCGTTACAGCATGATAACGGGATTTGTAAATATATAAAGAATTATTTTAACCCTGCAATGTGCACAGATAAATCAATTAACTTACTAGAATAACCATACTCATTATCATACCAAGAAACTATTTTGAAAAAAGTAGAATTTAACCCAATTCCTGCAGTGGCATCAACGATTGAAGTTCTTTTATCAGAAATAAAATCTTGAGATACTACAGCATCTTCAGTGTAGCCTAATATTCCTTTCATAGTGGTCTCAGAAGCATTTTTTAAAACTGCCATAATCTCTTCGTAAGAAGTTTCTTTAGCAACTTTTACCGTTAAATCTACTGCAGATACATCAACAGTAGGAACACGGAAAGCCATACCAGTTAATTTTCCATTCAATTCAGGAATAACTTTTCCTACTGCTTTTGCAGCGCCTGTAGAAGATGGTATAATGTTAACACTTGCAGCACGTCCGCCTCTCCAGTCTTTTTTTGATGGACCATCTGCTGTCATTTGAGTTGAAGTGGTAGCATGAACCGTTGTCATTAACGCCTCTACAATTCCAAAATTATCATGAATCACTTTAGCTAATGGTGCTAAGCAATTAGTAGTACAAGATGCATTAGAAACCACTAAATCTGTTGCTTTTGCAGTTTCATGATTTACTCCCATAACAAACATTGGTGCATCTGCAGATGGAGCAGAAATAATAACTTTTTTAGCACCTCCTTTAATATGCTCACTAGCAGTTTCTATAGTTGTAAAAATACCTGTACATTCAGCAACTACATCAACATCTACTTCATTCCATTTCAAATCAGCTGGATTTCTTTCGGCAGTGATACGGATGTTTCTTCCATTTACATATAATTTACCTTCTTTAACTTCAACAGTACCGTCAAAACGACCGTGAACTGAATCATATTTCAATAAATAAGCTAGGTGATCTACATCTAATAAATCGTTTATTGCTACTACCTCTACATTATTTCTATTAAAAGTTTCTCTAAAAACGATTCTTCCAATTCTACCAAATCCGTTAATTCCTAATTTTACTTTTGACATTTTAATTTAATTTTTTTGTTTATTTTTCTTTTCTACCTAAAGTCTAATTTCCTCACAATAAACTTTAATTAACTATGTCGACATGATGTCTGATACTCTTAATAATTCTCTATCAATCATGGATTCTCCTTTAATAGCTTGTTCCAAAGGCGTCAATGTTACTTGATCATTTTGCAACCCTACCATATAACTCGATTTACCTTCTAGTAACGATTCAACTGCTTTTACACCTAACCTACTTGCTAGAACTCTATCAAAACAAGAAGGGGATCCTCCACGCTGCATATGACCTAAAACAGAAACTCGAACATCATATTCTGGTAAATTAGCCTCTACGTAATCCTTAAGTTCAAATACATTTTTACCAATTTTATCACCTTCGGCAATGACTACTATACTTGATGATTTTCCAGAAGCCTTACTTTTCTGTAAAGATTCGAGTAATCTATCTAGTCCTAAATCTTCTTCAGGAATCAATATCTCTTCTGCACCAGCACCTATACCTGCATTTAAGGCAATATGTCCCGCATCTCTACCCATTACCTCAACAAAAAACAAGCGGTTGTGTGAACTTGCTGTATCTCTTATTTTATCAATAACATCTACAACTGTATTTAATGCTGTATCATAACCAAGGGTATGGCTGGTACCAAATATGTCATTATCTATAGTTCCTGGGATTCCCATTACTGGAAAATTAAATTCTGAATTAAATAATAATCCACCCGTAAAAGTTCCATCACCTCCTATTACAACCAGTGCATCTATACCTGCTTTGGTTAAATTTTCATGTGCCTTTTTTCTACCTTCTGGGGTTTTAAATTCTAGGGAACGCGCAGATTTTAATATGGTTCCTCCTTTATTAACAATATTGTTTACACTACGAGGTCCCATATCTTTAAAGTCTCCTTCAATCATACCTTGGTACCCTCTATAAATCCCTATACATTCTATGTTATGGTAAGCACAAGTTCTAACTACAGATCGAATTGCTGCATTCATTCCTGGGGAGTCTCCACCAGACGTAAGAACACCTACTTTTTTAATTGTTTTTGGCATTTTTATAATATTAAAGTGTAAAACTAACAAACATTAACCACTTATGAGACAGTGTTTTTTATTAATTAAAAGGCTGTCTTGAATTCAAACGTTTTCGTTGATAAGTTTTTTTAAAACACTATTAAATTACGCTATTAATTACTAAAAGTGAAAATTTATTCACTTTTAGTAAAATATTAACGTTTTAATACTAAATAAAATAAAGGATTGTAATTCAGATATTTCTAATGAAATTCAAATAATTTGGACTCCTGTTCATAAAAAATAAGCAGTTGTAGCAAAGTATAATTTACAAGTATGATTCTTGTTTAATACTCCTCTGGCAGAAGGCCTTCTTGATTTTTCTTAATAGGTTCTGGTGTTTTTTTCTTGGATTTAGAAAAATTAATATAATCTGGAGCCATTTCAGAATCTTGATCCTCAGACTGAAATGCTCCTACTTTTTCTATTTTAAGGTTTTTAAAGATTTTGTTTACAAACTCTTTAAAAGTATCAAAATCTACTTCATAAGACACCCCTAAACCTTGGGTATAACCAATTCCTTGACCTACATAATTGATGTCATTCTCTTTATTAAAAATTCTCAAATTTAATGTACCATCTTCGTTTACACGGTACAACACCTCAACATCGCCTACAATTGCAGACTCATTAATTCCTCCAAAAGGAACTCCTAACTTGCCATTTATTGTAATACGATCGTTTATTTTAGATGATATAGTAGCAACAAATCTACCATCAGTTTCTTTACCTAATCGCCTATCGGCTCCAATAAAGTTAAGACCAACCTTAAACTTTTCATCATCAGAACGAATGATTCCGCCCAAAATACTAGAAGCCGTTTCAAACAAACTTCCTGAAAAATCAGATTGATTTACACCTTCAGGACTTAAAAATCCACCTGAGGACAACAAGTACAAAGCTTGAGTTTGTCTTACATCTTTATCATTTAATTTATATTGAATTTCAGATTTCAAAACAGTACTTACCGTAGGGAATTCGATATTAAAATCTGGCTCAGGACTCGTTAAATCTCCTCGCACACCTATTACAACCTCCACTGGAACTTTAGAATTAAAAGAAGCATTATCTAATAAAACTGCTGGATTTGCTGTTGTTTTGTAAATAGCTTCGAGGTTAAGTTGTGCTTTCATAGGATTCCCTTCCCATGTTATTGATCCACCTTTTTTTACTGCAAACTTTTTATCAATAAGTCCACCATATTTAAAATTATAAGTCCCTTCGTAAGCCTGGAAATCTCCCCACATGTTAAATTTACCAAGGGTATTAATTTTAAATAGTAAAGACCCAAAACCTTTACCTTTCATACCATGCCCTGTATTTCGATCCAGAATAACTTCAACCTCAGCATCTGGAGTAATGTCAAAATCAAATTCAAGTTCTAAACCGTTGTAATTTCGTGTGTTTTCAACAATCCCGTTTTTAATGTTGTATTTTTCTTTTTCTGTAACAAAATGAATAAATACATTATCACTTACACTTTCGGCATTATTAATAGGGATTTTTACCGCTGTACCTTTTTCTGATTTGGCTTCAACTTTTATAAATAAACTATTGGTAGGCCCTTTAATTGTTGCGTTACCATCAATAAAAGCAGTTCCGTAATACGCCGCATCTTCACTGTCCTTTGTATCTAATGCTACCAATCTTTTTGAATTTATGGCCAAGTCTAATTTCCAATCTGAGAAATTATTGTGTCCTATATACCCATTTAGATTTCCTATGGTACCATATTTAGTATCTTTCAAGGTATTGTTTCTAAATAGAAACTTCTCATTTGTCAAATCTATTATCGTTTTGTCACTTAAACCATAGTCCACGTTAAGATATGGAATTGTCAAACCTGCTTTGTCCAAAAATAATCTTCCGTTAATAGTAGGATTTTGCAAGTTACCCTCAATAGTTGCATTACCACCTACAAAACCTCTTATATTGGATAAAACATCACCACCAAGAGAGTTAAGTGTTGCAATATTAAACTTATCAAATTTTAATTTTAAGTCTAAAATGGTTTCTTTATTGACAATTTCAAAATTCCCGTCGGCATTAAATGATTCTAAATTTTCGTTTTCTAAGTTTGAGTTTATGGTGAATTTTTTAAAAGTTTCATCACCCTCAACATCAAATTTCAAAACACCCAAATCTGTTTTGTTGACGTTTAATTTATCAATGACTATTGCGGCCGTAGGCTGGTAAACATTTTTATTTTGTTTAAAATCTATTTCACCATTTATATTTCCTTGTACAACTAGTTTATTGTTTGTGGGGGTAATTTGATTTAAGTTAACATCTTTAAAGCTTAATTTCAAATCCTTAAAATCACTCCCTTTTAGATTTCCATCCAACGCTATGGACTGATTTTCATGAGAAAGCACCAGCCTATCAATGTCAAAATTCTCCAAAGATTTATCAAAAACAATTTGATTATCAGGCGTTTCATTTTCATTTAAAAACCACAAATAATCTTTAAACTTGACTTCAGATTTACTGATACCTACAACATTATTATTGTCCTTATTGATAGTATGATACAAGTTGAGATTGTAATAATCTTCGGCTTTGGGACCACCTTTAAATTCAGATCTAAAAAACAACGTATCCTTGTGTGTCACATTGATCAAACTGAAATCTCTTATTTTATAATACTTGGTTTTTATACTATCAAGCTCAACATAAGCATTATAAAGCGGATTTTTATTATCAACAGTTACTCTTATATTATCAAATGTTATGTTTGAAGCTGTTATTTGCGGGGAATTAAAATCTAATTTAAATTCATGATCATCTGAACTGATATTCCCCTTAACAATTGTATTGGCTCCGATGGCAATATCTGGGTAAAAAATCTCAATTATTTTATTGTAGATAGAAAAATTAAAATTTAAGAACTGACCTTTTTTAACCTTTATGGGTTTAAAATTAGTATATAAACTTCCTAACGAATTCTTTACTAAATTTTGCAATTGATTGAATTCATACCTACCTACAATTTCTCCCTGAACAATGTCTGGGGAATTCACCGTTATGGTCCTTACTCTATTCGCATCAAAGGTTGAATTTATCGTAAAATCATTAAAAACATAGGTGTCTTTTGCATTTTTATAAGATGTTTTATTGATAAAAACAGTTCCCTCAAAATTTTCTATTGAATTCCCTGATGCTTGTACTTCAACATCTCCTTTGAAAACAGAAACAGGATCATTCATCAACTTCAATTTTTTCAAATCGGCATTGAGAACATTAATTTGAAAATCATATTTACTATCTTTTTTACTTAAATCTAAAGCGCCATCAAAAGTCATTTTCAAATTTGGATCATCAATCTGGATGTCTCCAATGTAATTTGGACTCGCAAGATTACCGTTTAAAGTAATATTTGTATAATTATAACCTTTAAATTCTATTTGGCTTACTTGACCATTCACCGCAGTGTTCAAATACTTTTGATTAAACCCTTGACCATCCACATCAATATCAAGAGAAACTTTTCCTAAATCTTTCTGATCAATCATGGTACCTAGATCAAAATTATCTAAGATTACAGTACCAATGTAGGATGCTTTATCAATTTCGTTAATGTTATTGATGTACAAATTTGAAGTTACTTTCCCTAATGCTGTTATCATAGAAAAATCAGCTTCAACGGCTGTAGTTGTAACAGATGCTGTACCCTCAGTTGTAAAACGTCCTAATTTTTGCAGAGAAGTAGGCAGTTTATTGCCTAAAATGTTGGGCAGAATTACAACTAAATCATCATAAGTAGAAGTCAATTTATCAAACTTAGAAAACATTGAAAATTGTTGTCCTTTTCTAGCAAATAAATTCTTGAAATTGATATCACCTAATAACTGTGTTTTTCGCTCATCAATTAAATTTAACTTCGAAAACTGTAAATCATTTAGCGTTCCCTTGATCTTTGATTTTAAAGTAAATCGCTGGTTTTTACCTAATTCTTTATAAAAATATCGAATATCATTTGATGCAATTGTAGCTGCATCTAATTGAATATCAAATACTACTTTATCATTAAAATTAGAAAAATCTTCAATTTTGTATTTAAGAATAACTTCTCCTTTGAGTGAGGATTCCTTGGTTTGCAAATCTAGTTTTTCAAGTTTGATATTTTTTTTGGAATATGAAAATTTCGATTTCAGATTTTTAACATACAATCCTCTAAAATCTAGAAAGGACATCTTATTGATACTGGTAGAAACTTCTGGACCAAAAATTAAAAAATCAGTAACCGATGCATTCAATTTTGTGAAATCTACATTTTTTGGTGTTTCTCTGTTTTCATCAATTAATATAAATCTTCCATCGTAAATTTGTAAGGTATTGGCTTTCATTAAAAATTTTCGATTGGAACGTTTTCCAGTCTCAAATGATTTAATAAACTTATCCATGTTCGTCTCTTTTTCACCCTTGTATGTTTTTAGGTTAAAAAGTAATCCGTAAACATCCAGATTATCAAAAATAAGATCTCCATTCAGCATTTTTTTGCCTTCAAGAATAGTGGTAGCAATACGCTCCGAATATATCAAAGTATCCTTTCGGTGGTCTCTTATTAATACATTTTTAAATTTAACACCTCCAAAAACTGAAATTGAAACACCTTCAACACTTATATTTGTAGCATAATCTTTATTCACAGTATCCGTAAAATAACGTGCTATCCTAGTTTGTACAGCAGGCATAGTTAGAGCAATACCCGCAACAAGCAGCAGAACTAGTAGCCCAAGCAAAACTCTAAAAACTATTTTAATTACTTTTTTGATACTTAATTGAATTTATTCATTTAAAATTTAATTTTGCTTTTGCAAACACAACTTCCTTTGCTAAAAATTCTCTAATTTTGAAAATTACAAATGTGATCCGTACGACGTGTACAAATTGTAACTCAAAATTCATACCCATTTATGCAAAATCCTGAGGTTTTTATACTTGCAATAGAAAGTTCCTGCGATGATACCGCCGCTGCAGTTTTAAAAAACGACAAAGTACTATCAAATGTTGTAGCAAACCAACTTATTCACAATCAATACGGGGGTGTTGTTCCTGAACTTGCCTCTAGGGCTCATCAACAAAACATTGTTCCTGTAGTAGATGCTGCACTTAAAAAAGCAAATATACAAAAAGAACAGCTATCTGCAATTGCATTTACACAAGGTCCTGGCCTTATGGGCTCCTTGCTGGTAGGAAGTTCTTTTGCAAAATCATTGGCTCTAGCCTTAAACATTCCGCTTCTTGCAATAAATCACATGCAAGCTCATGTTTTAGCGCATTTTATTGATGAAGAAGGATTTGAAAAACCAAGCTTTCCATTTCTAGCACTAACTATAAGTGGTGGGCATACCCAAATTATCAAAGTAGAAGATTATTTTACCATGACCATAATTGGCGAAACCACTGATGATGCTGTAGGCGAAGCATTTGATAAAAGTGCCAAAATCCTTGGACTTCCCTATCCTGGCGGTCCTTTAATAGATAAATATGCTCAACTAGGAAATCCAAAAGCATTTCCATTTACCAAACCTAAGGTGGCAGGATTAGATTTTAGTTTTTCGGGATTAAAGACGGCAATTCTCTATTTTATTCAAAAGAAAACATCCGAAAATCCAAATTTTGTAACTGAAAACCTAAACGATATTTGCGCCTCAATACAACATACCATTATTGAAATTTTAATGAATAAAATAAAGCTTTCTGTAAAAGAAACAGGTATTAAACAAATTGCAATTGGAGGCGGCGTATCTGCAAACTCCGGCATAAGGACTACTTTAAAGGAAACCGAAAAAAAATACGGTTGGAAAACCTATATACCAAAATTTGAATACACAACCGATAACGCTGCAATGATAGGAATTGTAGGATATCAAAAATATTTATCACAAACATTTGAAAACTCTAATGTAGTTTCAAAAGCTAGAATACAATTTTAAAAAAACTATGCAATTATTTTACAACCCTACAATAGATGAAAACACTCAAAATTTTTCATTTGACAAAGAAGAAAGCAAACACATAATAAAAGTTTTACGTAAGAAAGATGCGGATATTCTTCATGTTACAAATGGTAATGGTTTATTATTTACAACCCAAATAACATTAGCATCAGATAATAAATGCACTGTTGATATTATTTCGTTTATACAAATAGCGCCCTCAACTTTCAAACTTCATCTTGCAGTTGCTCCTACCAAAATGAACGACCGTTACGAGTGGTTTCTTGAAAAAGCAACCGAAATTGGAGTTCATGAAATCACACCTGTGTTTTGTGATCGATCAGAACGAAAAAACATTAATAAAGAACGTTTTGAAAAAATAGTATTAACCGCTATGAAACAATCAAACGCCGTTTTTTTACCAAAAATCAATGATGCTATATCTTTTAAAGATTTTATAAAACTCAATCCTTCAGGTGTAAAAATCATAGCACATTGCGAGGAAACTGAAAAAAAATCATTAAAAAGTATTTTACAAAAAAACGTAGATTACACTATTTTAATAGGTCCAGAGGGAGATTTTTCAGAAAAAGAAATTCAACTAGCACTCGAAAACGAATACGCTCCTGTGATGCTAGGCGAAACACGATTGAGAACCGAAACTGCTGCCATTGTTGCCTGTCACAGTGTTATTTTCTCAAATGAAAACTAAGATCAATTCCATGAAACATTTTTTTTATTTCATAATCCTTTTTAGCTCAAGCTTGTTTGCGCAGGAAATTGCATTAGTAAAATACAGCGGCGGTGGAGATTGGTATGCAAATCCAACTTCATTGCCTAATTTAATTAAATTTTGTAACAGCAATATCAATACCCGCATTAAACAAAAACCAGCTACTGTTGAAACATCAAGCCCTGATTTATTGTCATATCCTTATATTCATTTAACAGGGCATGGAAATGTAGTTTTTAATGATACCGAAGTCAGTAATCTTAGAAATTATTTAGTAGCAGGTGGTTTTTTGCACATTGATGACAACTACGGAATGGATCAATACATTAAAAAAGAAATAAAGAAAATTTTCCCAAATACAAATTTGGTAGAAATACCTGCCACACATCTCATTTTTCAAAAACCATTTGCTTTCCCAAATGGATTACCAAAAATTCATGAGCATGACGGCAAAAGACCGCAAGCTTTTGGAATTTTTGTAGAAAATAAACTAGTTTTACTCTACACCTATGAAAGCGACTTAGGTGACGGTTGGGAAGACCCAGAAGTAAACAACGATCCTAAAGAAGTACGTGATAAAGCACTAAAAATGGGTGCAAATATCATTCATTACATTTTTAACAATTAATCCTATTTTTATTAATTAGGGTAAATTATATGAAATTCACAATAGGCATCTAAATTAAGTATCTATCTTAATTTAGATGCCTATTTTGAATTTATAAATAAAAAACACTCCTATATATACTTGCTGCACAGTCTACAAGACAACAAGAACTTTTTTGTGTAAAAAAGCTCCCCTAATTTCATACCTTCTAAATAACAGAATTAGATATTTCTTATTAAATTAATGAATATTTAACCAATATGATATTTTACTTCCTAAATTGCTTTGGTATTCTTAGATTGACAATGATTTTTCGCATTTTTTAAAGGATGCAATATCAGAAAATTCATGATTTAAAAAAAAATTAAAATATACGAACCCTTGTAAAACAAAGGATTAAGATTTTTTTTGAATTAATTTTTTAAATTAATTTTTTTTTACAAAATAATGTTATAAAATTGTTAAATAATTAACCAAAATAATCAATATTTAACAACCGTCCTATGAAAAAGTTTATGTTACCTGCGTTAGCATTTATGATGCTATTTTCTTGTCAAAATGACACCACAGAAACTAATGCTCCAGAAGCCTCTGCAGTACTAAAAAGAGGTTGTGCATCTCAAGAAGTCTTAGAAGCCCAAATGAAAGCAGATCCTTCTCTTGCACTAAGAATGAACAAAATTGAAGAGTTTACAAAAAATGCAATGACAAACGGAAGATTAGTTAATGGTAAAATTGAAATTCCTGTTGTAGTGAATGTATTGTATAATTCTGCAGCCGAAAATATTTCATTGGCACAAATTCAATCTCAAATTGATGTATTAAATGCAGATTTTAATGCAACTAATGCAGATTTCAGCAGTACCCCTGCTTTATTTTCTGGAGTTGCAGCTAATGTTGGAATCACTTTCGTTTTAGAAACAGTAAACAGAAAATCTACTTCTAAAACATCTTGGGGAACTAGAGATGCAATGAAAAAAACAAAACAAGGAGGTTTAGATCCTACTTCACCTACAACAAAACTTAACATGTGGGCTTGTACAATTGGTGGTGGAATCTTAGGATATGCTCAATTTCCTGGGGGAGCTTCTACTACTGATGGCGTTGTAATCGATTCTAAATATTTTGGTTTATCTGGTTCAGGTGCTTATCCTTATAACTTAGGAAGAACTGCAACTCACGAAGTTGGTCACTGGATGAACTTACGCCACATTTGGGGTGATGCAACTTGTGGAAGCGATTTAGTTTCTGATACTCCTACTCACAATGATGCTAATTACGGTGTTCCTGCATATCCTCACTACAGTACTTGTACAGGTACTCCGGTAGAAATGACAATGAACTACATGGATTACACAGATGATAGAGGAATGTACATGTTCTCTAATGGTCAAAAATCTAGAATAGCTGCAATTTTTGTTGCAGGTGGAGCAAGAGCAAGTTTCGGAATATAATTTTCTATCAAACCAAATAAAAAGAGGCGTCCTAAAAAATCACCTCTTTTTATCTAAAAATTTTGACTCAATTCTAAAATATTAGAATTACCCATTTTTAAAATTATTTTTTACTAAAAAAAATAATTTGAAATCAATACATTGAATAAACTTTAAAAAAATCGTAAGATAATTAACCAAAACCTATTAATTTATATATACTTTATTATGAAAAAAATTCTTTTATCTGCTTTAGCATTCATGATGCTATTTTCTTGTCAAAATGACACCACAGAAACTAACGCTCCAGAAGCCTCTGCAGCACTTAAAAGAGGTTGTGCTTCTCAAGAAGTTCTTGATGCTCAAATGAAAGCAGATCCTACTCTTGCACTAAGAATGAACAAAATTGAGGAATTCACAAAAAATGCCATGGCTAATGGAAGATTAGTAAATGGTAAAGTTCAAATTCCTGTTGTAGTAAATGTTCTTTACAGAACAACTGCAGAAAATATATCTCTAGCACAAATTCAGTCACAAATTGATATTCTAAACAAAGATTTCAATGCAACGAATTCTGATTTTAATCAAGTTCCTACTTTATTTGCTGGAGTTAAAGCTAATGTTGGTATATCTTTCGTTCTTGATGCTGTTTATAGAAAATCTACTACGAAAACATCATGGGGAACTAACGATGCAATGAAAATTGCTTCACAAGGTGGAATTGCTCCTACTTCACCAACTACAAAAATGAACCTATGGGCTTGTACTATTGGTGGTGGAATTTTAGGTTATGCTCAATTTCCTGGTGGATCTTCTTCTACTGATGGTGTTGTAATAGATTCTAAATATTTAGGAAATACGGGTACAGCTGTATACCCTTTCAACTTAGGAAGAACAGCGACACATGAAGTTGGACACTGGATGAACTTACGTCACATTTGGGGTGATGCAACTTGTGGAAGTGATTTAGTATCTGATACACCTACACACAATGCAGCAAATTCTGGAGTTCCAGCTTATCCACATTACAGTACTTGTACTGGTACTCCAGTAGAAATGACAATGAACTATATGGATTATACCGACGATAGAGGAATGTATATGTTCTCTAACGGACAAAAATCTAGAATGAATGCAGTTTTTGTTTCAGGTGGAGCAAGAGCAAGTTTTGGAATATAATTTCAGCCTTAATTAATATTGAAAACTCGCTACTTGTTAGCGAGTTTTTTTATATTTACAATCTAAATGTAAATTATGATTACCTCAAAAATTATTTCAAACGGTATTTTAAGAGCACTTTTCACTATAATCTGTTGTAGTTTGCTTCTCTTTTTTATTTACCAAATTCAGTCTATTATAATTTATATCATTATTTCATTGATATTGACACTTATTGGTAATCCTATTTTAAATTTTTTCAAACATAAACTAAAGTTTAATCATCTTGTTGCGACAATTGTAACTTTGCTTTTTTTTATTGGAATTTTATTTGGTTTGATTATGCTATTTATACCTTTAATTCTTTCTCAAGGCGAGAATCTTTCCTTGCTTAATACTGCACAAATTGAGAAAGACATTATTCAATTAATAGATCAAATTAGTGTGTTTTTAAATGATCACAATATTGATTCGGCAAAACTATTAAAAGATTCAAATATTACTTCTAAACTGAATTTGAATTTTCTACCCAATTTTTTAAATTCAATTTTAAACACAATCAGTAGCTTTGGCGTGGGACTAGGCTCTGTTTTATTTATAACTTTTTTCTTTTTAAAAGACCGACTAATTTTTATACTTAGCGTCAAAAAATTAATACCTTTTAGCCATGAAGAACAAGTTTTAAACTCATTTGAAAAAATAAACGGCTTATTATCTCGATATTTTATTGGATTGCTTTTACAGCTTTTTATTGTTTTTATATTGTACGTTATTGCCCTCTTGATCTTTAGAGTCCCAAATGCTGTGGTTATCGCATTTCTTTGTGCAGTACTTAATATTATACCATACATAGGACCACTTATTGCATCGGTTTTAGCAGCAATTTTGACTATGTTAAGTAATTTAGGAAGCAACTTTCAATCTGAAATTTTACCAGTAACTATATATGTACTTATAGGTTTTTGGATCGTACAAGTAATAGACAACAATGTATCACAACCGCTAATTTTTTCAAAAAGTGTAAGCTCTCATCCCCTTGAAATTTTTCTAGTTATCCTTATTGCAGGTTTTCTTTTTGGGATTTTAGGAATGGTAATCGCTGTGCCTATTTACACCATTATAAAAGTGATTGGGAAAGAATTTTTTCCAGAGAATAAAGTAATCATGCTACTAACAAAAGATATTTAAAGTTGGAATCAAAATTATTAGATCATGACATACAGTTGTTTATAAACAACAACATTGGCAAAAATATATCACAACTAGCGTTACAAAAAAATCCTTTTGAAAATATTGAATGGATAACAATTTTGAACCAAATTGAAGCAAAAACAAAGGCTAAAGAAAAACTTCCAACTTGGTTTTCTACAGCATTAATTATATATCCTACCAAAATTTCTGTAGAACAAACGTCTTCAGAAAAAACGGCAGCCTACAAGACATCGCTAATACATGGGTCATCACTAATAGATTTAACAGGAGGTTTTGGGGTTGATGACTATCATTTCTCTAAAAAAATTAAAGATGTAGCTCATTGCGAAATTAATATTGAATTATCTCAAATAGCTAAACACAACTTTAGTCAACTCAATTGCAATTCAATCACATGTTATCCCGGAGATAGTAATGATACGCTTAAAAACATAAATAAAGAATGGGACTGGATATACATTGACCCCTCCAGAAGAAATGATGCTAAAGGCAAAGTTTTTATGCTAAAGGATTGTTTACCAAATGTTCCTGAAAACTTAGATTTTTACTTTCAAAAATCAAATTCAATTTTGATAAAAACAGCACCTTTACTGGATATTACCGCTGGACTTTCAGAACTTAAATGCGTTAAAAATATTCATATCATTGCTTTAGAAAATGAGGTAAAAGAACTCCTATGGGAATTGCATAAAGAATACTCTGGAGCTACCACGATAAAATCAGTCAACTTAACAAAAAATGAAATCGAAAAATTTGATTTTATTTGGAACGATAATAGCCAAATTGCAACTTACAGTGAACCTCAAAAATACCTGTATGAAGCAAATAGTTCCATAATGAAATCTGGAGGGTTTGATGCCGTAAGTGCTTTTTATAAAGTGAACAAATTACACAAGCACTCTCATTTATACACATCAACAGAACAAATTCCTTTTCCAGGGAGAACGTTTCACATAAGAAAATCATTTCCATACTCAAAAAACGAAATGAAAATACAACTTGAAAATAAAAAAGCAAACATAACAACACGAAACTTTCCAGATACAGTAGAAAAAATAAGAAAAAAATGGAACATTAAAGATGGTGGTGACGCTTATTGTTTTTTTACAATTGATGAAAATAATGACAAAATTGTTTTACTTTGCGACAAAATATAATTGAAATGAAATACCTAACACTACTCTTTTTTGTACTAATTACTACTGCCGTATTCAGCCAAAAACCTTGTGACTTCACTGAGAATATTACAGATTCTATTGGTTCATATAAAATAACAAAGGAATATATGATTAGTGAGAAAAATTTTGGAACAAATAAAAGTTACATCTTTTTCTCTCTTGCTGTTACAGATGGGTTACCTACCTTAAACGTTCAAACCATACAAAAAAGCAAAGATTTTATTAGAGCAAATTGTTTCGATAAAAATTCTAGAATTTACTTACAATTAAACAACGGTAAAATTGTAACGCTAATTCATGTTGAACAAGAAAATTGTGGTACTATATTAAGAGATGATAAACAATTTGACAACAGAATTAACTCAGGCATTTTTATGTTTGCCAAAGAAAATTTTGAAGATCTTAAAACTGTGCCAATTACTTTAATGCGAATTAAATACTTAACTGACACTGAAGACCATATAGTAAAAAAAGAATTCATATCAGAACTCAATAACGAAACCTACAATCCAGAAAACTATTTTATCAATTACTTAAAATGTGTAGAATAGCTATTATTCACATTCCCATTTTACATTAGAAACGGGATTTTTCAAGCCCGCTTTCAAATTGTAATGCCACCACTCTGAATCAAATGAATTAAAACCAGCACTAATCATTACTGATTTTAATAGTTTTCGGTTTTGCAATACATTTTTAGGTAAATCCTGATATAAATGGCTTGCTTTCTCGCCAAAAAAATCAAAATCAGTACCCATATCAACTGCTTCTCCTTGAAGCGTTACAAGAGAAATATCTACGGCTCCACCCCTATTGTGAATAGAACCCGTTTTAGGGTTAGCCACATATTTAGGATTAGGAACTATTTCCCACATTTTTTTTTGGATATCCAAAGGTCTGTAGCAGTCGTAAATCTTTATTGTATACCCTTTTTGAGTTAATTTAGTATTGGCCTTAATCAATCCTTTAACCGTTTTTAAACGTAAAAAACACTCTGAGCAATCATATACCTTAGCTTTTAAAAAATTATCATCAGTAGCATACTTCATGTCGTATATAAACGCATCACTATAACTTTTTAAATTCACAAAAGTTGTGTCATTCACTTTGTCATTTTTAGCATTATATGAAGTAGCCAACGAGGATTGTGCCACAGTAGAAGTTAAAAAGGAAAATAGTAATAGGGGTAAGAACAATTTCATTATTATGATGTTTATTTTTTTAGTATTAATTTATTAAAATGACCCGAAAAGGGTGTAAAGTTTATGTGGTAAATACTATATAATTAAACTTAAACTTCTATATTATTAAGGTTAATAAATCGAATATCCGTATTCATTCAACAAACTCTAATTTACCTGTTCGTAACGTATAAAATACACCTACAATTTTAATTTCGCCTTTACTTTCCATCTTTTTCAAAATTTTACTTTTTAACCTAATTTGAGATATTGTATTTTTTATATTGTTTTTAGCTACAAATTTAACAAATGCTTCATTCTTAGAAGACTTTTCTCCTTTAAAATCTTCGCTAATTTGTACAGCAGGTTTAATATTAGTGAGCATTGAGGTTATATTACCTAAATGCACATCATCTATAGCTCCCTTAATAGCTCCACAGTGTTGATGCCCCATAACAACAATCAATTTAGCACCGGCAACTTTACAGGCAAACTCCATACTTCCTAATAAATCCGTATTTACAAAATTTCCAGCTACTCTGCCTACAAATACATCTCCTATACCTTGATTAAAAACATCTTCCACTGGCACTCTACTATCTAAACAACTTAAAACCATTGCTTTTGGATATTGACCATCAGTTGCAGCTTTCCTAATTTCTTCCGAATGTTTACGTTGGGTAATATTCCCTGAATTGAAACGATCGTTTCCAGTAATAAACTCTTTTAAAACCTGCTCTGGTGTAAGTGCATCGCGTTCTGTTTTTGTTAAAACATGATCTATAACTAAATCCCTCTTTTGCAAATCTAGACTTATTTGAGAACTTTCGTTTTTAGAACCTGAATTGCAGCTTGCTATTGTATGCAATAAAATCACAAATGTCGCAGTTTTGATTACTTGTTGTATCATTTTTTGAGTTTTAAAATTTAACGATACAAAATTGAAACTTTTAATTCATAAATTTTTATTTATACTTTATATGATAGTTATAAAAATAATTAATATAAATACATTTGTATATAAAGAAACAAACAGTATTTAGCCAAAAGAAAAATAAGGTTTTTAAATATTTTATCCTGATTATTTTCTTTAACAAATTGCACTACTAGCCTAACTCTATAAAATTAGTACATTCAATTAATAATAAATGACTCTAAAAAAATTGAGTTCTAAAAAAAGGGTGAAAAATATATAACAATAAAATATGTGATTTCGAAAGAGCTTTTAATAATCCATACTTTTATTAAAAAAATAGGAAATTATTGTTGAATATCATGAACTACTAATTACACTCTTTAAATTAAGAAAAAGTTTAAATTCTATTTTCATGTTCGTGATTTGTTCGTGAAAATTTTGTGAAAAGTGGTGTTTAATGGTAGTAAATATAGGGAATAATAGTACATAACAAGTATATAAAACAAAAAAAACACCGTAAACAGTGGGTTTTGTGAAGGCAGAAGGATTCGAACCTTCGACCGCCCCGATTAAAAATCGGGATGCTCTATTTCTTTAACTAGTCATTTTGAGATTAAGACTATTTAAATTTTATATTTTTTTAAAATCATCCTAAATGAATTGGATTAAAAACAAAAAACCCACCAAATTGGTGGGTCTTGTGAAGGCAGAAGGATTCGAACCTTCGACCGCCTGCTTAGAAGGCAGGTGTTTTATTTTTTCTTTTTTATTCTTTTTGTTTACTTTGTTGATTTTTAACATATTATATTTAATAGATTATTCTTATTATTGATTATTTTATACTTTTGTCACACAGATGTTCGTCAAATGTTCGTCAAAAAAAATCAAAATATGGCTTCAATCAAATTTACAATAAAAAGGAATGCAAATAAGGATGGGAAACATTCTATCGTTTTGGTCTTAATAAAGAACAGACGCAATACCTCAATGGCCACCAACTACGCATGTGATTTTGATGCGTGGAGCTTTGAGAGCAATACATTAAAGACAAATAAAAAAGGTCAAGAACTAAAAAGGATAACTGAAATAAATAATTTCATTAGTAAAACAAATCTTAAGATTGAAGATTTTATAAGAGAGAAACGTCGCTTGAATGTAGATTTTACAATCAAGGATATTGCAAATGAAATTAAAGCAGATGATATAACCAAAGCACCAGCATTAGATTATTACAAATTTCATCAAGAAATCACAGATGAGTTTCTAAATTCTAATAAAATTGGAACTGCAAAAATCTATAAAGAAACTCTGAGTTCCCTCAAGAAATTCTATACAAAGACTGAACTAAAATTTCAAGATTTAAATTTTGAGTTCTTAGAAAAATATGATTCTTTTCTAAGAAGTAACAATGGGTCTGATAGTGGAATAAGCATCAAGATGAGAACGATTAGAGCGGTATTTAATAATGCTATAAAAAGAGAAATAATCTCTTCCAACACCTACCCTTTTAAGCACTATAAAATATCAGCGCTGAAGAAAGAAGCAAAACGAGAATATTTGACTGATGAAGAGTTACAAAAACTAATTGCCAAAGATTTCAGCTCAAATAAAAAACATCAATTTGCAAAAGATATGTATCTATTTAGTTTCTACTGTAGAGGAATGAATTTTATTGACTTACTAAAATTAAACAATTCAAATTTATACGATGAAAGACAATCCTATATAAGAACTAAAACTGGAGTACATTTGGATTTTAAGCTGCGTGATCACTCGCTCGAGATATTAAAAGTGTACAACCAAAAATCCATGAATTCTTATCTATTTCCTCTTTTACTAGATGAAAACATGACCATAAAAAAAATTAAAAACCGAAGTCATAAATTACTTGGACAAATAAATCCAGCTCTGAAAGAAATGATGGCAATTTTAAAAATTAGCAAACACATCACTTTTTATACTGCTCGCCATACATTTGCTACGTTTTTAAAGTTTGAAAACATTCCTATCGATGCTATTAGCGAAATGTTAGGTCATACCGATATTAGAACCACTCAGGCTTATTTAAACAAGCTACCCAACAAAAAGCTTGACAAAATTATTGATGATGTTTTTGAAAATTCAAAATATTTCTAAAATAAAACCATGTAATAATCGAATTTATAGTTTTTAATTACCACACATAAGTAATTTTGCGGTGTAAATATGTATAATACGTCGCAAAAATGCGGTGATAAAATTTCTTTTTCACCGCATTTTTTAAAGTAGCTACAATGATTTTGATATAGAATTAAGCCATTTGTGGATAAGCCAAAACTTCCAAATATAAAAAACCAACTTCAAACTAAGCCTAATACCCAAATTGCTTGTAGTGTGTATTAGGGGAAGTTTATATTAATATCTTCTGTTATCTCATTAATAATTTTAAAAATCAAATTGGCAAAATATTCGAGAAAATTAGTCTTTGTTATTCTTATAATTCCCAAACTTCCGGCAACTACCACTTTATGTTCTTTTAAGAATTTGTAATTATCCTCTTTAGTAATATCTTTATTTCTATCAGTCAAAAGTATTCCTCCATTATGAGTTAGAAGATTCCTAATTTTTTGAAACTTCTGTATTTCATTATAGTAAGTTGCATTTTTGTTAGCAGATTTTATATTAGAGACTAAACTCAAATAATTATAAAACTTCGTAATTCCTGAACCACTTAAATGTTCAATTTTTATTTGGCTAACTGATTCTTTTTCAAGAATTTTACACAAACGAAACAATCTGAATTCAAAATGAGAAAACATACTTATAAATATTGAATTTAATATTATCCAATCAGAATTTGCAAGATGAGCACTTTCGTCTAACCAAGTTTCATCAGTTTCTCCTTTAGTTAGTTTATAGTGAAATTCTGAATTTTGCTTTTCAATTAAATTTAATGAATCTTCGGAAAGTTTTATAAGCGATTTTATGTTTTCGCAGAATACTTTATTATTAATTAGTTCTTGTTTCATCTGCTTTTTTTTAAATTTCCGCTAACGTCAGACTGTGAAAAAACTAAAATCAACCTCTTAAGAATCTCATATTTGAAATTTTTATTTGGTATCCATCCGAATACATTATAAATTTTAAGTAGTTTTTTCACAGCGTGACTTCCTCGCGCTAAGTGTAGGCTGGGATTAAAATGCGTAATCTTTCGATTAAATACTAATTTTTCAAATACAAAACCATCTTCAAATTAAGCCAAATGCGCAGATTGCTTGTAGCAAGTGTTACCTACTTATTATTCTTCTGTTAATCCATCGAATAAGTTTGAAATAAACTGTTCTTCTCTCTCCATCTGCTCCTCATATTCTTTAGCTTCGAATGAATAATCGTTGTCTTCTTTTCCATGTTTCTGTCGATTTCGTCCATAAGTTCAGCGTGCTTTTCAGTTAAAGTACTTATTTTATCATCTAGATGAAATCCAAACTCTTTCTCTATTTCTTTTAGTTCATCAATTAGATTTTCGTATTTATTTATTTCTGTTCCATTAATTTCACTTTCAATCACTTCTTCTATCTTGCTTTCAAATTTAGGGTTTGTAACAAATTCTTGATATTCAAACGAAAATAAGCTTTGAAGTTTAGAAAAGTCCTTTAAAGAATCTATAGAGTTTACTTGTTTTGCAAAACTATTAATTAAACCCTCACTTCCAATAGTTATGTTTTCTTTGTCAATTCTGTTTAGTAATTTGATATAAGATTTTCGTTCATCATAACTAGTCAATTTAGGTTCAATATTTCGTTGAAATTCTTCTATCACAAAATCATATAGTTTCTGATTAGCTGAATTATCTAATTCAATTAAAATTTGATTTAAAAAGGAGTATATAAAATTTTCGTTTTTATGCCAGCTAAATCTACTATTTTCAAAGTTTAAACGAAGAATATATGAAGATTTAAACAAACTGAAATCTGAAATTATTTTATTGACATATTCTTCCAATAGTTCATTATTTAGTCCTATTCTGAGATTAAATTCGCTGATGGATTTGTCAAAAGTAAATATTCTAAAAAATTGACTTACAAAAGAAAATGATTTTATTAAATCACTTATTAAATCATTTTTATCTTTTATATAGTTAATTAAAAAATCTTGAATTGATGGGTTTTGAAATTCGATAGCTATTTTATTGAATGAATCCATTCTTGTACTTATAAAAGTACTTTCTAATTCCTTTATTATCTTATTAAATTCTATTGAATCAATTGTAAGTGGATACTTTTTATTATTTGCTATAATAAATGAGTTAATAGCTATTCTTAAATCTTCTAAAAGAACTGGTGTTCCAATAGTTGATAAAATTAAAAGAGCAATTTGTGAACCTTTAGAAATTGTGTTTTCAAATGCGTGTAACCAAACACTTGTGGGATTGTTAAAGAATGATAAAATTTTCTTTGAGAATTCTTTAGGTTCGCAATCATTCCAAAATTGATTTTGGACAAAGGTTTCAATAATCCTTGGGTTGTAACTTTTGTGTTCAATTAACTTTAAATAGCCTTTATTTTCGACTAGGTTTTTTAAATGTGCTTTTGGCATATTGGCAAAAAATAGATGATTATAAAGGATTTCTGCTTTTATTATTTTTGTGTATTTTGATAAGTCTAGAGTACACTTTACTAATTCTAGTGAAGGATTATTTAATGCCTCAAATGTGTTTTTTGCTTGTTTTAATATATATTCTCGAGTAGCGAGAATGAATATTTTATTTTTGGATTTTTTTATTCTATCAATAAATTTTATGAGTTTACTATCTTCATTCATTGATAAACCTGTTTCCAAAAAGTTTCTACCTAGGAAGTCATCAAAAAAGAAAATTTGTTTTTTTCCATCTTCATAAAAAGAATAAGCATCGTTTATACTTTCAGAAACATATACAAAATCATCAAATTCTTTAGCTAATAGACGGTAGACCAACATTCTGGATAAAGTAGTTTTACCAATTCCAGGGATTCCAGAAATTATTATATAATGATGGTCTTGTAATATGTCCAAAGCTTCTTTAAAACTATTGTTTTGAACATAAATTTTCAAAGTCTCTTTTATTTCATCAAGCTCAAATTTACTTTGATTGTAAACTGTGCTATGAATCAGTCTATTAAGAATATTTGTGCTTGATAGCCACAATTTATAGTATCTTTCTTCAACTTTCGGATGTAAACCTATTAAATTATTCAAATCCGTCCTCCCAAGTATATCTTCTGTAGATTTAATGTAGGGATGGAATATTTTTAATATTTCTTGTTTATTTGGTGGTGTTAATCCAACTGAAGTAGTTATTATATATCGGTCAGGTTTAAGAATTTTCACATTCTTTAATTCTGATTTTAGAGTAGATTTCAAATCACTATAACTTGTATACCTTTTTGCTTGAACAATTATGTTTTCATCTTTGTTTATTGTTGCTCGTAAATCTATTCCTCCATCTTGACCGCTTGTAAAACTTTCAAAAAAGACACCTAACTTTTCTTGCAAGATATCTCTTGAAAAATTTTCAAATTCAAAGGATGATAAATTCAAAAAATTATAATCATTCATTAAGGTTTATAGTTTAAATTAATAGCCAATTGACACAAGCGGTAATTTCAGCATGATCAGCAACTGCCACATTTAATGGGTTCGCTTTCAAATGAGAAACAAAATTTGCCCATACATGTTCAGCTTTTCCATGTATTCCCAAATGTTGTTCGATTGCACCACGTTTCCAAAGCCAAATATTCTCTCCTAAAAGTTTAATATGAAGGTTATTTATATTTGGTTGTATTACAGGTTGGTTGGCTAAAAAGGCAAATGCATCTGATGCCGACATAGAACTATTTCTGTTTGTGGGATAACCGTCTGCTTCGAGAGCAATTCCATTAGCAAGTGCAATTTGTGCTAAATGCTGTTGGCAAGCTAATAAATCTGAATCAGCTGCTAAAAGATAACCGTCTCCAACCGCATTTCTAAACGCATAATCTAGATCTACAATGGCTTTTGTTGGTAAATCCATTGTATTTAAAACCATCATTGATTTTCGTGTACTTGCAACACCGCCTTGCCTAACAACTGCATATTTGTGAATTCCTAATGTACTACCAGTTACTTTTTCAAAAATAGCTGGTAAAATCCTAAGTTCAGTTTTGCCTTCGGTTAAAATTATTTTTTCTGAAAATAAAATGTTTGTAGAATTACTCAATGAAAACATAAGTTGTAATTGGCTTGGTGCATCAATTGTTACTTGAGGAATTGCAGCTTTTAAAGTTTGTCTTTTGTAAGTTCCCAAAGGAAGATTTTTTCTGATTAAAATTGCATTCGCAACATCTTCATGAGTAACCATCATTGCGGAATGAGTTGAAAAAACAACTTGATATCCTTGAGTCGAAAGTCTTTTCAATGCGTCTCTAATTACTTCGATTGCTTGCGGATGAAGATAAAGTTCAGGTTCATCGATTAATAGAAGTGTTGTTGTAACATGATTTTGTGCAGCTCTTTTTAATTCTGCTAAATGTCGTACCAATGCCATTTGGACTGAACGTTGTGCGCCATGACCTAATGACGAAACGTCGCGTCCTAATTGCGAATGCGGCTCATAAACTTTTATTGTTCCTTTATTGAACACTTCTTTAAGTTCGGGAGTTGGTATATGTAATTTTATGTTTACATCTGGAAAAAAAATATCAATTTTTTCATTAACTGCAGTATCGAACTCGGTTAGTTCAACCGCTCGGTCAACGCCGTCGGCGTCTAATAAACCTTTTAGTCCATCTAACATCTGTCTGATATCTTCTCCATATTGATTTTCAATTGGCTCAATAATTTCTCCTAAAAGCTTTCCAATTGTTGTTCCTGCTCTCGACTTGCTTACATCATCTTCAGAATTTTCCATTGCGCCAATATGAATTGGTTCTGGAAATAAAACATTTAAGGCGTTATCTATTCCGTTTGGATTTGCAATCCAAGGATTATTGGGATCGGCAGCATTTGGATTATGTACAAATAAGCGAATGTTTGCAGCTGTATCATTCGGATTATTTTGAACACGTTTAATTTTTAATTGATTTGCTACAATGTATGGCTCGATGCTATTTCTGTGATTTTGAGGTAATAAATCTAACAAATCCTCATCTATTCCATCAATTGTTCCTTCCATACTTACTGGTATTCCAATTTGATTAAATGAATCAGCACTTAAACTGCTTCTTCTTAATAGCCATTTTATGCCACTAAGAATATTTGATTTTCCAGCATTGTTGTATCCAATTAATGGAGTATAGTCGGAAAGTTCAAATGTTTGAGATACAATTGATTTAAAATTTTCTACTTTAAAATCTGATAGCTTATGTGCCATATGATTGTCTGTTATTGGTTGCGAGTTCAAAAAATGGCAAGTAACGTCAGTCTGTGAAAAAGCTTTGGTTTATTATCACCAAATATAACAAAAAACAGGTGTAAAAAGAAGATTTTTCGTATTTTTAAGCATGCAACACATCACAGGAATTTCCCGTGAACAAATGCGTATTTCAAGTTTAGAAGACGCTATAGCTCCAAATAACCAGGTGCGATTTATAGATGCCTTTGTCGATTCTATAGACCTCTCTAAGCTCCGTTTTGCCGTAAAGGCGTTGAAGACTGAAAGCCCACTAGTCATTATCTATCTAAATTTTGCGATAACTCCATAGTACCTGCCAGTGACCAGTTCAGTTTAACACAGGTTTCATTGTTCGGCTTGCTGCCGCGACGAAACCATATCTTTTAGCAGCAATGGAACTGTTTTGTGTTCTCATAATTTTTAACGTTTTGGTCTTCCCCACCACACGCTTTGACTATAAATGAGAATCACAGCGTGTTTGGAGAATTCCATTAATCTCTAACCTAAAGAATGATTCCCCTAAATCCAAGTTCAACAGTTGATGGTATTTGCGATGGACTCTGACCTGTATTCTGTGTATCGAATGTAAATATGCCATCGCTACCTTGAGTAGTTAGATATAAAATATTATCTATTGCTATCATGTCCCGAAAACCATATCCAGCAGTTGATGGTATTTGCGATGGACTCTGGCCTGTATTCTGTGTATCGAATGTAAAAATGCCATCACTACCTTGAGTAGTTAAATATAGAAGATTACCGAAAGTTTTGAGGTCCCGAAAGCCATATCCAGCAGTTGAGGGTATTTGCGATGGACTCTGGCTTGTATTCTGTGTATCGAATATAAAGATGCCATCACTGCCTTGAGTAGTTAGATATAGTAGATTACCTATTATTATCACATTCTGAAAGCCTAATCCAACAGTTGATGGTATTTGCGATGGACTCTGGCCTGTATTCTGTGTATCGAAGGTAAAGATGCCATCACTGCCTTGAGTAGTTAGATATAAAATATTACCTATTGCTATCACGTCCCGAAAGCCATATCCAGCAGTTGATGGTATTTGCGATGGACTCTGGTCTAAATTCTGTGTATCGAATGTAAAGATGCCATCACTGCCTTGAGTAGTTAGATATAGAAGATTACCTATTGCTATAACGTTCTGAAAGCCATATCTAGCAGTTGATGGTATTTGCGATGGACTCTGACCCGTATTCTTGGTATCAAATATAAAGATGCCATCATTTCCTTGTGTTGTTAAGAAAAGTGGCGAGGCTGGAGCAGAAAACCATGTCACCAATGAAAAGTCTTTCTGAGTATTAACTGGCCTACTGAATTGGGAAGTTGTTAAATCATTACGGTCTGTAGCATAGATTTCAAAAGTATCTGGAGATGTTATTGCAAGTCCCTTTCCCCATCTGAATGAAGTGTTGAGAATATTGATATTTTGAATACCAGTAGAAAATGTAGTCAGAAAGGTAGCCAAAACTGGATCCCCACCCAGCGTACCGATATCTGTTATAACCCATCCGTTAGTGGCATATCTAACTGCTTCTGATAATCCAGGTACAGGCATGTACTTTGAATCTAAAACATCACTACATGTAACAGATGATTCAGTTATTGTTAATTGGCACAGGTATATACTGTTATTTGAACCCTCATCATCATCTGTATCTAATGCAATTATATAAATATCACCATTCGTTTGAGTAATAAGAGCTATTCCAGCACCTGATCTTGGAAAGTTTTGAATGGTATCTCCAATTACATTAAAAATATTATCCGCTGGATTAGATGTCAAAAATGAATTTACTGATCTGTATAATGTTAATGCATTGCCCTGAAGTCCTGCAACAATATATTTGCCATCATTACCGGATTCTTTTGTCATGGCTACTCCATTAACTGCAGAGAGTAAAGATTGTCCTCCTGTTTTATTTACACATATAATAGTTCCTATATTTTGGGGTTGGGCATCATTATCAACAGGGGTAAGATCCAAAATATGAATTTCAGCATTACAACTACTATCATCTGTAATTTGAATACCCATCGCCATAAAACTTCCACAAGCTTGTGCAGAGCATGGATGTGACCAACCTGCATGATATGGAGTTGTATCATAAATCGCACTAATACTAGCCTGATCTCCTGCTGTTTGTTTACCAGCAATTATAATTTTTCCAGGACCATTTACACCAACTACTGGGGCACCTAAATTGGTATGAGTGAAAATTAGTTTGTTATTATAGGATGCAATACCCTTAAAGTGAGACTTAATTAATCCATCAGAAGAAGTGGGATAATTATGATAACTTTCATAAAATACACGATTACCAATAGGCAGGATCTTTTTAAAGGCTGCTTTTACATCATTCATTTCAATGTTTGCTGAACTAGTCATATATTAAATTTTATTTTTTTGCCTACTCTAGTTGGAATTTTCGGCCTACTTCCTTTTTATTTTTTATAAATTGTTTGCAATTACACTTCAAAACGCATATTTCTTAAGTGATACTAGCAGCAGAGTGACTGTTATGTGTTGTCATAGATTTTTAAGTTTCGTTGTTATCAATTTAGCTTCAAATTTCTTAAATTTTGTTTGACTTTCAAGTTTAAGCTGAGTGTCGCATTTCCTCTTCTGCCAATTTAAGTCTGTGAAAAAACTTACGTTTTATTATGCTCAAATATAATAAAAAACTGATATAAAAAGAAGATTTTTCGTATTTTTTTAAGATTTAACATATCACAGTTATTTCTCATCAGTAACTACGTTTTTCAAGTTTAGAAGACATAGTAAGTCCTGATAATCAGGTGCGCTTTATAGATGCCTTTGTCGAGTATATTCATCTCTCTAACCTTGATTTTGCTTTAAAAACCCTGAATACCGAAGTTCGTCCGAGTTTTAATAGTAAAGTGTTTCTAAAGATCTATTTATACGGGTATCTCAGTGGAGTCAGAAGTAGTCGAGATCTAGAAAAGTAATGCTTGGCACCATTAAACGACAATGGGATTATAATCACACCAATTTAACGGGACTCGAAAAAGTAAATGGAGAACACAGCCTGATTATGCTGGTGTATAATATCAAACGCAGTATCAATATCCTGGGCGTTCTCGATCTGATTGCCAAACTCATAAAATGGAACTCACCTTACAATGCAAAAGTCTTGCTTTTGCTAAAAACGAAGTATATAAAGCAGCAATTAGACTCCATTTTTTATCAAACTAAATTTGCAGCCTAAAAAAAGCGACTTCTTAAAAGACCTTATTTGAATTGTAGCGTCTTGAAATTTGAAGATTATATTAGAAAAAAGAGATTTTTTCACCGCCTGACGTTACCGTGCTACAAGCAGTTTGGGACTAAATTAAGCCCATTATTTGGGTTTTCCTAATCTTCCAAGTACATAGCTAATTTCAAATTAAGCCAAAAACAAATTTACTTTTAGTGTCTGTTGGCAGAGGTCATTTTCTTTTTTGAGCTAACCACATTGTATGTTCTCTTGACATTGCATTTTCTGAATCAAGAACAAATTTACAAAATGATCCTTCTGAGTTTATTTCTTCGGCTTCTTGTTTAATCAAATTTAATTCGGAAGTAGCGGTTGTATATGCTTCCTTATTTTCTTGATATTTTTTTAGCTGTAACCAGCTAAAGAAACAGGCTGATAATGTTGAAAAAAGACCAACAAAATTAAAATTACAATTTGGAAATTTTATTAAAAAACCAATAGAAATTATTGCTAATATTTGCGCAATTATTACTGCCCAAAACCAACCCTCATATTTACTTTTATTTTTATCTGCGTTATTTTTGTACCAATTAATTTGATTATCAATTCTATGTTGCAAGTAATATTGTTTTCTAATATCTAAAGAAAACTCTCTAACGAGTTTCATTTCATCGGTAATAATAGGTAGAGCGATTAGGTTTGCGCTTAATTCTTTATTTAAGTCATTAAATTCATCCTTTATTTCTGTAATTCTTTCGATAAATCTTTTTTTAGCTTCATGTACGGTTAAATAGTTTTCAAAATATTCGGAACAAGTTATATATCTCCATGTTAAAGTTTTACAAGATTCAGCTAAAGCTCTTCCACGATACCATGTATCTTCAAATTGTTTATTTTTTATAACAAGGGAAAGAATTGTAGCAATTAAAAGTAGTACACCCGAAATAACATAAATAATTGTTTTGCTATTTTCGTCTTGATAGTTAAAAATTGTTAATGTGGATCCACAAACCATAAATATTAAGTCCCATTTTACATAATTTACATATGTTGATTGAGCAACAATTGAAGCTTTATCGCCTGCACGAAAATAATTAGGAAAATCTTTGTCTTTCATTACGGTCTAACTTTAGTGTATGCAGAAATTGCACGTGTTCTTTTGTCGAAAGCTTGGTCTATATAATAATTTGGATTTTCACAGAATTTTTCCCAACTGGTTAAAATACAATATCTATCATCTTCTGTCCAAGAACATTTATTATTGGGAATGTAATAGTTATATGAAAACTCTGTGATTGAAGTATCATCGTTGATTTTAACAATGGTGTGAGAATTACCGCAAGTTGAGCAATTATCACTTCCTAAAAATATTGAATTATTCATATCAGGAAGAACAACACCTAAAATTCCATTTTTAGTATTATTTGCACCATGATATAATGATGCTTGTAGTTCTCTTTTAATAAATGTTTGATTTTCTAAAAATGCATTCTCAGCTGACTTTGTGCCAATTAAGAAAATTGTAACGGTGGAATCAGATAAATAATTTTCACGTATTTTTCTCATAATATAATCTTCATCATCGGAATTGATTGGTTCGTGCAATGATTTATCTATCATATCAATATCAAGTTCGTCATGAATATATTTTTTAAATTCGTGGTCTTGAGTTTTAAAGGAAATGAAACATTTGTGTGCCATAAATTTATATATTTAAATTGTATTAGATTCTCGTCTCAGATTTGGGATTTCTGCCATCGTCAGTCTGTGAAAAAACTAAAATCAACCTCTTGAGAATTCTATATTTGAGATTACTCTTTGGTAGCCCTCCAAATACTTTCTAGATTTGAAGAGGTTTTTTCACAGCCTGACGTTCCCGTGCTACATGATGTTAGGGCTTAAATTAAGCCCTTTTTTCGGATTTGCCTTATCTTCCGAAAATATAACCATATTTAAATTAGGCAAAATCTCCAAATTGCTTGTAACGTGCGTTATATGCTGGCTTTTAATGTATACTGTATCTTAGTTCTCTTTTTTTAAACGCTTCAAATCCCCCCTCCAAAATTTCACAAACGTGTTGTCTTATACCTTGTGAATATAAAGTTTCATTTATCTTTTCATCTTTCTCTTTTGTCATTTCTAGACTACCTTGTATATAATCAAATTTAAAATCTCCTTTATTTGGTGAATTTACACCGTGTTGGTTAGATACGATTACTAATTCACTATCTGCACCAACGACAATATTAGGATTATGGGTAACTATAATAATTTGTCGTTCTTTTTTCTTCCTTTTAATGTAAGTTACCAATTCGTTGTAAATTGCTCTATTATCTAAGTCGTCTTCTGGTTGGTCTATAAGAATGGGGCAGTCTTTATTACTAAAATCTAACAATAACATTAACACAACAAATGCTTTTTTACCCTCTGACATTTGTTTAAAAATGTCTTCATAGAATATTTCGTAAGTGATTTTAAATAAGTTCGTTGATAAGATTTTCTGCGCAAGTGAAGTATTAGTAAATCCTCCTTTTAATGTTACTTTATTGTTGAGTAATAATTCAAAAAGTTCAAATACAGCAGTAAAAAAATCTTCGTAAGATTTAATAGGTTTATTTACTATTTCTTGCCCTTTGTAACTCTGTTGATTAATACTTGAATTTAAAATTTCAAGATACTTACTAACACTTAATGTTGGTTTAGCTTTAATTTCAAGTTTATCTGATTTCAAACTAAGTTTATCTTTTATTAAAATGATTCTGTTATAATACTCACGAAAGTCAATTTTAACAGTATCTTTAATTTGATTATATTGTTCAATAAGAGCCTTTTCTTGTGTTTTGAAAGTTCCAATTTCGAATAATTTATTAGTCTGAATTTTTAGTTTTTCTTCAATCTCTTTATACTGTTCATTATTATTAAAAACGCTAATTCCTTTAGTGTAAATAGGATTTTCAATAATTTGATTGTTAAGTAAATTTAATTGTAGAATTTGCTGATGTAATGCCACAACCAAACCATCAATTTTTGCAGACCAAGCAGTTTGAAATTGCGTTTTCAAATCTTTATAAATGTCAGAAATTGCTGTTTTTGCAGGATCAATAAGATTAACAAAATCAAATTCTAAATTGTCATTAGTAATGCTTTTTCCTTTAAGGCTATTCAGTTTTAGAATTTGATTTTCTATAGTACTAATTTTATTTAAATTTTCATTATACTGCTGTACTAAAGAATTGTAAATCTTTATTTCATCTTCTGAAATTTGAATTTTACTTCTTAATTCATCTAGTATTATTGTTAATTTTGCCTTTTCGTTATTAATGCCATCTTCATCACCAAGGTCTTTTATACTTAGTTTTAATTTCTGGAAATCACTTAGAGTCTGAAATAATTTATTTATTTTTCCAACAATTTCAGTGTTATTGTTTTTGCTAAAGTTTTGGTAATTATCAATTTCGTTTTTTTTCTCTTCGTCTTGAATAATTATTTCCTCAATTAAATTGTCTAGGTCGTTATTTATATTTTTAGCAAGTCGATGCATATAACTTTGAGGGAAATATTCAATGTTCCGGTCATTATTTTCAATACCGTCTTTCCAAGTTACTTTCAGATTTGAAACTATTTGAAATACATAGTTTGAGTAGTCTTCATTTTCAAATTTTACTTCCTTATCGCTATTTAGTTTTTTTGCAATTGAACCAAGTAATATAGATTTGCCAGTAGAGCGACCACCAATAATTGTATTTAAATTTTGGTTAAGCTGGATTTTAATTGGAGAGAAATCAGTGTGTGAAATTGTTATATTATCTATTGCCTGATATCCAGCTTTTTCTTGAGGTTTGTTAGCTTGAATACGTACTCGTTCCTTTGGCTCATATATAACTTGTTGCAACCCTTCAAATGTTTTATCAGCTTTAATCCAACAAGTTTCTTTTAAAGCATATTTTCTGATATTGTGATTATCAGACGCCATAATCAATGGAATATGCTTTTTGATTGCAGGAAAAACAATTTCTAAATAGCCTTTTTTATCTTCAATCTTACCTAACTCGTAGAAGTCAACAAGTTTTGCAATATCTATTTTTTGAGCAATTGAATGGGATAATGAATTTGTAATATTTTCAACGGAATTTGTTTTGCTTCCTGCGTGAATTGTCACAATACCGCCCAACTTTTTAATTAATTCAACAGTGTCTTTAAGGACACAATAAACTTCATTAATTTTTTTACTTTCACTTTTTATACCAAAAAGTGCTGTTTTATTTTCTAGTTGTCCCCAAATAGCTTCTAAATTAGCTTCTTCTGAAAAAATTCCAATATAATGAATAGGCTCTCTATCTCTCAATTCTGCAAGAAATTCAATTCCTGGCAAAACAGTTATCCCTTTTTCTTTTCCAAGTTTTTGAAGTTCTTTAATTCTAGTAATATCAATTATGTGGTGGTCAGTCACAGCAACAACTGATATATTGTTTGCAAATAATCCGTCAATTATATCTTGGTTAGTTACACTTAAGTCTTGGTAGTCATAAGAAGAAGGAGTGTGAAAATGTAAGTCCCATTTTCTCCATTCTGAGCCTCTGTAAATTTCGTTCATTGTTCTTGGTCGTGTTAAGTTTCTGTGGTCGTGGAAGCTAGCATACAAAGTTTTGCCGCTTGGCGAGGTTGGGTATTAAAGCTTCTATATTTTTCGGTTAAACACAAATTTTCCGAAAACAAAACCATCTTTAAATTAAATCTAAAACCCCAATCTTGACAAACGGCTATTAGGTGCTGGCTATTTTTTTCCCCGATTGCTTGTACTATTTCTAATTTCTTTTTTTGTAGGTAGATCAATTAATAAGCTTCCGTTAGAATCTGTACTTAAAACGTGCTTATAATGTTTGTAAACAAAAAGTGCAGAATCTAATTTAGAATATATTTTTATGTAGGTTCTTGAATCTTTATTTTCTTCTATAGTATAAAATATTCCATAATCTCTTCTCATAAGCTGATAGAGTTTTTTATAAATATTTAAAGAATCTTGTTTTATATTTATGCTAGATATTATTTTATTATCCTCCTTTTTAACATTGTACTTTACATCAATACTTTTTTTTGTTAATGAAACAAAAGACTGGCAAATTTGTAAGGAATCATTCAATTGTGAATTTTTTGCAGTCAATTCTTCAACCTCTTTTATTTTAGAATAAATCAATTTTAAAAGTTCATCTGAAGATACTTTTTTATTGTTAACTCTAATTCCACAATCATCTATATAATGTTCAATTATACTGTCATTTTTAGTTTTCTGCTTTGATAATTCAACGTCTTTTACAACAGCTTTTTTAATAAGCTTTTCTCTTTTTACAATCTGTCTTTCTAAATTTTGGTTATCAATATAAAACATCAATAATAATGATATTGATAGAATCAATCCAATAGATAAAATAAAGACAATTATCTTATAGTTTTTATTTTTTTCCATCGAATTTTTTTTCTAAATTTTTAACTACTTCTTCAATTTCATTGACTCTACTGTTTTCTAATTCTTGCTTTTGAGTTCTACAATCATCGATTTGACCTCTCAACTTTTCATTAAAATCTTGTCTAATTTCATATTTTTCCATTCGGAATTCTAATGTCATTTGAATTCTTGCAAACGCATAACCTATTGAAGCAACACTAAGAAATCCCATAAAAACTGAAAACCACTTTTTAACTGGGTCTTCATACCATTTTTCAAGTATTTCTTCTTTAGCCTTTTTTGCAGTCATATTGGTTAATTCAATGTTTAGAAATTATTCATCTTTAATAAACTTTAAGTTTATTCGTATTTTCGGTTTGCATGCGCCTAACTACTATAATATGTTTGACAAAATCAGACGTAGCTACTTACATTAGAATGATTTATCTTGTAAAGATTGTTTTTTTTGCTAATTTATAATTAAATTATTACAAATAAAAATATTTTATATTTATAGTCCTACACAAATTACGCCATCATCCCCTTCACAAAAATCTCCACAAACTCCTTCATTTTTGCTATAATTCGGTCACCGATGGTTCTGGCTTGCAGGATGCTGGGTCTGTTGTCTAAGCATTGAAAGACTTCATCTTTTATGGGTTCTCGACCACTGTAGATGTAAGCGTCGATTAAGGATTTGAATTGTGCTTTGTCTAGGTGTTCTTCCTCGCATAGTTTGCCTAATGCCAAGACTTTTTGATCTTGCCAGTATTTTTCAAATTCATCTTGAATAGAATCACCGTCTTTGATATTGGGCAAGTTCTCATCAATGAATTTCTGAATCAAATCTCTTTTGCTTCGCAAATGAATGTCCCCTCCCAACAAATCAATGATGGCTTTCTTTTGTGCTGCAGCTGCCGTTGGTGTTTTTTCGCCTTTTAGCTGCGCTAACAATTTCAGGATGTACGCTACGTTGATTTGATCGGTATGAATTAATTCTAATTCAAAATCAATGTCATCCAGAATTGATGTTTTTTTCTTTTCATTATCCTGCTTTACCCTTTGGTAGATGTCAAGATATTTGGCTTTGTAGTCCTCGTATTCTTGCTCATCAATACCTAAATCCTCCCAATCAAAATCAGTATAGGATTGCAATACATTCGTGGCTCGCATCAACTTTCTAAACGCTTGCACAAATTGCGCATCCTCTTCTTCGTTTTTTAAATCATTTACGCTTTGATACGTGGGTGTAATTTCTCTTAAAAGCTTTAAAGCTTCATCAAATTTCTCCGCAATGGCCTCATAATCGGGCATAGTTACAACTTCAATAGCTTCTTTGTTCGAAAACAAAGTAATGGCATCATCAGTCGCTTTTTTAAGGTTTCTAAAAGCCAAAATATTTCCTTGTGACTTCTGTTCTCCCAATATCCTGTTGGTTCTGGAATACGCCTGAATCAAGCCGTGTTGCTTCAAGTTTTTATCTACATACAACGTATTTACTTTTTTAGCATCAAAACCCGTAAGCATCATATTGACCACGATGACAATATCCAATCGATCTTTCTCATGATTGAAGTTTTCTTTTTCTCGGTCTTTCAAACGTTGGCTTATGTTTTTGAAGTAATTCTCAAATTGTTGGCTGTCCTTAGTCGAAAAACTGGTATTGTACATTTTGTTGTAATCACCAATGTATTTTTCTAGCTTGTCCCGGGTATGTTTAGATTGATAAATGGCTTTTGGTTCTGCCGCCATATCAAAATCATCATCACTAGGCAAGAAATCTTGTGCTTCTTCTGAATCTTCATTGGTGCCGTAGGTAAAAATAGTAGCAATGCGCAAATCGTGTGCTCCAGCTTCTTTCTTTTGTTGAAAAAGGTCATAATACTGAATCACATTATCAATACTACTGACTGCTAACAGCGCTGCATAGTCTTTATTAAATGTTTTTTGATCATGATAGGCAATGATGTAATCTACAATTTTATTGATTCTCTTTTCAGAATCCAGTACTTCTTGCTTGTCAATGTCTTCTACTTCTATGTCGATAAAAGCGTTGCTCTTGTTCTTGTATTTCCCCACATATTCAATCCCAAAACGCAAAACATTTTGATCCCGAATAGCATCTGTAATGACATATTTGTGCAAGCAGTTGCCAAACAAATCTTTCGTGGTTCGTTTTCCTAAATCATTCTTAGAAGCATTTTCGGCAAAAATGGGTGTTCCTGTAAATCCTATTAACTGACTTTTCTCAAAGAATTTGGTAATGCGGTCGTGTGTTTCTCCAAATTGTGAACGGTGGCACTCATCAAATATAAAAACGATTTTCTTGTGTCGTAAAGCTTCTATTTTGCCCGAAAACCGTTCTGAAATGGCATTGTTTAATTTTTGAATGGTAGTTAAGACCAACTTTGTATTGTCAGTCAATTGTCTTACTAACGATTGGGTATTATTAGTGACATCAACACTGTCTTTTTTGAACGCGTTGAACTCATTCATGGTTTGGTAATCCAAATCTTTCCTATCTACTACAAAAACGACTTTATAGACTTCGGGCAATTCCATCAAAATTTGGCTGGCCTTAAAGGAAGTTAAGGTTTTACCCGATCCTGTAGTGTGCCAAATATAGGCGTTGTCATTCGAGTTTTTGACTTGATGAATAATCGCTTCGGTAGCAAAAAATTGATATGGACGCAAAACCATCATTACCTTATGTGTTTCGTTGATCACTATGTAATGCGCAATCATTTTACCCAATTGATTTGGGTTTAAGAAAGCAGCCGTAAACTCGGGTAACTCCGTGATGTTTTTATTATTGGCATTAGCCCAAAAGAAAGTTTGTTTGACCGATTGCAATTTATTGTTGGCCAAATATTTGGTATTAACACCATTGCTTATCACAAACAATTGCACGTATTGAAACAAACCGTGGTTGCTCCAAAACGAGTGCATCTGGTAGCGATTGATTTGGTTAAAAGCTTCTTTGATTTCAATACCGGAACGCTTCAATTCTATTTGTACCAATGGTAAACCGTTGACCAAAAGGGTGACATCAAAACGGTTCTTATAACTGCCTTCTAATGATATTTGATTGGTAACTTGATATAAATTCTTGCCGTTATCCTCCGCATTAAAAAACCGAACATAGAACGAAGTCCCATCTTCCTTGGTCAATTGAAAGTGATCCCTGAGTGTTTTGGCTTTTTCAAACACATTGCCTTTGGCCAAATGATTCAAAACGGCATCAAATTCTTTGGGAGTAAAAGTGGTTTCGTTAAAAATTTCCAACTGATTTTTGAAGTTAGAAACTAAAGCGTCTCCATCCTGAATTTTAACAGACGCATAGTTCAAACCAATCAATTGCTTGATTAAGTTGTTTTCTAATGTAGCTTCGGATTGATGACTCATTTTAATACTCTTTATTTATCTAAAACTAGATCATTTTATTTATTTTCAAAACAAAATAGCAACGTAGGATTTGTAATTAATTGTTTGCAATTTGGCAACTTTTTTGATTTTCATTTAACCGATTTTCTCTTTAGTAAATAAATCAATACCATTAAGACTATAAGTTCATTATTAACAAATTTGTTAATAAGTATTGCTCATTGTTGATAAAACCAAGTTTTATTTCTTATATTTGCACCGAGTTCATTTCTCACCCGAGAAAAGGAAATCGAGAAACGCAAGCCTAGATGCTCTGCGTTTTTTGCTTTTATAACACCTCTGTGATTCGTCTTTTATATTTCTTTTTTATCTTATCTCTCTGTGCATCCTTCCCTTCCAGATAATATGCTGTAAGTAAAAAATAAACATTTTGTTTTAATTTAGGCTCTAACACTATAACATATTTCTCATCATCATCATACAAATAGGTTCTAAGCCCTTCGGGCTCTTTGACAGTAAACAATAACATATTGTTTTTCTTTTTTCCATCAATATGATAGCGTACCCAATGTAGTCTTTTTGACCGACTCATTTCAAACTCTCTTTTATTTGTCGCCCTATCTGTTATAACTGTTGTTAAGTGTCTGAATAAGGTGTCCATTTCTATTTTACCGTCACTAGGGCAAGGGATAAGCTGTTTTTGGTTAAAATACACAGGTTGCTTATTAGTAAAGTCTTTATCAAAAACACCTTTTAGTGAAGCTAATCTTTTTGGTTCATTTAGTGAAGCTAAATCAAGATGGTCGTTGTAATTTTTTAGTGTATTTAATGGCATAATTTTATCTTAACTCAATGAAAAACAAATTTAACTTATTAGAGTAATTAGTCTTCAGTAACGCATCATTACAATGATTTGTAATTTTGTCAATTATCTGAATTTTTGCAATATTTTTTTTATCCTCTTCATTGTGTAAGTAAGATATAGCACCCATCATAAAGTCAGTTACTTGCATAATTATACTTTCATGAGAACGTATGTTTTGCACGTTTCTAAAAACACCAAATTTGGCATTTAGAACCTCTTTTAATTTGTTTACCTTGTAAGCACTCAGCGTATCTTTTATATCTAAATAAACGTTGTAATTGTACAAACTGTTTAAATTATGATTTAAAAGGTAGTAGTACATTTTATAGTAAAAATCATCGAAAGTTTGATTAAAATTAGCGTTGTTAATTTTAGCTTTTTCTATACCTACTGTTCTAAACTGCAAGTCCGTTGCAAAAAAATAATCGACCAATTCCAGATAGAAACGTATTTTAGATTTAGAAACATTTGACCATTTTATTTCGGCATAAAAATGGTGTTTCTTTTTTAATTCATTTATTTTTTCAGTGTGCAATTTAACTTGATTGTAAGCAACACTTGTTGACCCTAAAAACATATATTTTTTATGGTCATTCTCGATGTGACAACTTTCATCACAATAGATGTTGAATGTTTTATTCATAGTTAAAATTTTTATACAAACATTTGCTGCAACAATCCTTTTTTAAATTCTTGCGTTTTTACCAATTCCCCATTCACCTGTTCTATTTTTCCATCAATCCCCGATAAAAAATTGGCGATTTTTTGTTGTTCGGGTAGGGATGGAAATTTATATTTTAATCTTTTAATTATTTGTGCAGACAAATTTCCTTGTCCACCTTGTAAATATTTTGCAACAATATTGTCTTTATTTAGCAATAATATATAGTATAAGTATTCTATACATTCTTCATTTCTAATACAAAGTATCGCTTGATTTATTGCTCCATTCATTTTTGATATTGCAAGTTCACCACTATTTGCACCGTAAAGAGCATAAAGTAAATCGCCTTTTTCAACCATTTTGGCCGATGAACTATTTAAAGCTTCTTCTGATATAAAATTGTAAACTTCAGAATCATAAATATTT
This sequence comes from Flavobacterium tiangeerense, assembly GCF_007830355.1. GTDB lineage: Bacteria > Bacteroidota > Bacteroidia > Flavobacteriales > Flavobacteriaceae > Flavobacterium > Flavobacterium tiangeerense. The sequence continues at coordinate 85,253 of NZ_VLKO01000007.1, forward strand.
CCTGAACCAATAAAAGGTATTGTGCCTGAATAAAATTTTTGATTTGTACTTGTTGGTGTTCCTCCTGAAAAAAAAGTGCAAAAATCTCCCAACTTTTTCTCCTCCCAATCCGGATAATCCTTTCCATTTTCGTCTTTAAACCTCAATTTGCCTGAGAACAATTGTTGCATGACGCCTTTTTTGTATTGTTCTAATAATTCCTTTTTGCGGGACAATTGCTGTATTTTTTCATCGATCGCACATAAAAAAGAAGCTATTTTTTGTTGTTCGAGAAGAGTCGGAAGTGTTATTGGTAATGTTTTAATATCGCCAGTAGTAAAACCTTTAATAGAAGTTCCTTGAGAAAAATTTATTAATATTTGTTTCCTAGATATTAAAAAATAACCGACAAAATAACTGCTACACTTATTTGGAATAAAATTACAGAAATCTTGACTAGTACATAATTCAATTTTATTAATAGCTAATTTTCCAACTCCGACTCTTGAAACCAATAATATACTATTGGCTGGAATTATTTTAGTTGCACTTTCTTTAATGGCAGCTTCGTTAAGAAATCGGTGAATATTAATTTCATGTAGATTACCATCATAAATATCGGAACTAGAAATCCAAGGAATATTACCGTTCCAATGATCTTCGTTTGTCGTACTAGGAGTTCCACCTCCTTTAAATTCGCCTAAACTGCCAAGTTTATTTTGCTCCCACTGTTGATCAAACCCAGGAAAGCGCAAATGAGGTACAAGCATTTTTTTCTTTTCGATTTGTAAAGTTGTTGTACTCATTAAAATGGTGTTTCAATTCCTAATTCAATGCAAAAATCAGCAATGGTAGCATCGGTAGTTTTAGATTGCGAAGCTAGTTCCCGTAATTCTTTACTTAAGGCTTGTAAATCTATTGCATCTTCCTCTTCAAAAGTGTCTACGTAGCGCGGAATGTTCAGGTTGTAATCGTTGGTTTCTAATTCGCTTAGCTGCGCCAAATGGCTGTATTTGTCTTCGGGCAAACGGTTTTCGTAGGTACTAATTATTTTGTCAATACCCTCGGTACGCAGTACGTTTTGGGTTTTCACTTTCTCGTAGTGCTGGCTGGCATCAATAAACAATACGTTATCTGGATTGTCGCGTTTTTTCTTTAGGACCAAAATACAGGTTGGGATACTGGTTCCGTAAAAAATATTGGCGGGTAAGCCTATTACGGCATCGAGGTAGTTTTTCTCTTGTATCAAATACTTGCGAATGTGTCCTTCAGCACCACCACGAAACAAAACGCCGTGTGGCAAAACAATAGCCATGGTTCCGTTATCCTCTAGCTGGTGCACCATGTGTTGTACAAAAGCAAAATCAGCTTTAGAGCTTGGGGCGAGTTTGCCGTAGGCCGAGAAACGATCATCGGTCATGTGCAGCGGACTCGCAGACCAGTTGGCCGAGAATGGCGGATTGGCCACGATGGCTTCAAAACGCAAATCGTAATGTTGTGGGCGTTCTAGGGTATCTTCGTTTTTAATGTCAAAACGTTTGTAGTGTACATCGTGCATGATCATGTTCATGCGGCACAAGTTGTAGGTGGTAGGATTCATTTCCTGACCGTAAAAAGCACTTACGCCATTTACTTCTTTGGCTACACGCAAAAGCAAAGAACCCGAACCACAAGTTGGGTCGTACACACTTTTGAGTTTGTCTTTACCCACGGTTACTAGTTGTGCCAAGATGCTGCTGACTTGTTGTGGCGTGTAAAATTCTCCTGCTTTTTTGCCGGCACCACTGGCAAACTGCCCTATTAAATATTCGTAGGCATCGCCTAATACATCACTATCGGTGTTTTCTAAATCAAAATCAATCTCGTCCAAGTGAATTAATACTTTTACGATCAATTCGTTTTTATCGGCTTCGGACTTTCCTAGTTTGTGAGATGTTAAATCTAAATCTGAGAATAAGTTTCCAAAATCTTCTTCGCTTTCTGACCCCATGGTACTTTGCTCAATGTGCGTGAGTACTTTGGCTAAATCGCCCAGAATGAAATTATTTTTTCCACCTGCGTTGCCTCTGCGTGCTAGTTCTGAGAATAAATCAGCTGGCTCTAAGAAAAAGCCTAATTTGTCAATAGCGAGTTGTTTTATTTCTTGCATCAAGAGGGCTTCGTCAGGATGTCCTACTACTTCTTGAAAAGTCAAACCGTCGGGTTGAAGTATGGTGTTGGCATACAAATCCATTTTAGTACTCAGGTACTTGTAGAAAATGAAACCTAAAATGTAATCTCTAAAATCATCGGCATCCATTTTCCCACGAAGGGTATTTGCGATGTTCCAGAGTTGTTGTTCTAATTTTTGTTTTTGTTCGGCTGCCATTAATGATATATAATCGTATTGTTTATGTTAATGTGAATATTTCTATTTAATTAATTAGTTAATTAATTTCTTTGCTTTAAGCTTTTGGTGTGTGGTATTTTTTTGATTGCAATTTGTGGTATTGTGGTACTACAACCAAAAGTGTTTTTGGAAATTTAATTATGTAAGAAATTCACTTTGCTAAGATATTAAAAAATTAATTTTAAGCGGTACGTAAAACCGAAAAGCGATAAAAAAAATCATGCTTTTATTTTCTGTTGATTTCTTTTATTGTCTTTTACTCATGTTTTAGGATGTTAGCAAATTTGATTTACAACAATCAATGTCTTCAGAAAAGTTATTCCATAAAATTATCGAGCTACTTTAAAAGCTCACAAGAATTTTATGGAAATAACTTTTGTCCATTTTGATTAGTACTTTTGATATTTTCTATAAAACTAGAATTATATAATTCTATAAATCTAGTTTTATAGAAATGTATTTTTTTTCACCAATCAAAAGGAAACTCAATTTTTTGTAATTATTTCCTTTTACGCGAACTTCCATAGGTTGGCAACCTCTCTAAATTCTCTTGTGGTATCAAAGTTAAATATAGATGTTTATTGGCTCTTGGCCATAGTCCATAAATATATTCTACTCCAGGTTCAATGACTATTTTTTGATTAAAGATTACAGTTCCTGAATGTGAAGGACGGTCAGGGTAATGTTGGTCTTTATTAGTAGTTAATCTAAATTTTAGTTCATTTGTTTCAATATCCATATCAAATGAGCTTTTAGTAATCGTTTCTTTTATTGAAATTTCATTTTTAAAACTAGTTAGTTCATCTAAATAACGATAATTTATGATCTCTTTCGTGGTTGAGTCTCTTTGTAAACTCAAAAGATTATGTGACTCAATAGATTCCAATGAGTCAATAAATAGAATCCAATTATCTGAACCTAATATGGGGCGATAATGTTTTTTTAATTCAACAAAATTCATTTTGAAGCAATTACATAGCATTCCTTTTTGAAAATTAGAAAGGTGTAGCCAATTTTCAGTTTCAATGGCTTTTTCTAAATTTTCATTTATTTTTTTTTGTTCTTGAACATTTTTCAAATAAGCTTCTTCTTGTTCTTTACTGATGCAAAAACTGCACTTATATGTTGAAATAAGATTACTTGTCAATGCTTGATTTATAGTTGATTTAAAATTCAATCTACTAGATACTTGAAAATCATCAAATTTAGGACAAGACCCACAAGGAATAGAAAACATTAGTAACCCACGTGAAGAAATAAGTTTGTTTAGCTGACTTTGAGAAATTTCAAAAGTTTCCATGATACTTTTGGCTGTATTTAAAAATTCAAAACCATTAAACCTCCAGTACAGTTCAATGATTGATTTCTCTCTTTCAGTACATTTTTCTGAAACTTGAACTCGAATATTAGAGACTTTTTCGTTTATATTTCCCATGACGTTTTTAAAAAAAGCGTGGAACTGTTTCTTGTTAGCACTATAGGTATCTCCAAACACCAGCACACCAAACAAGAACAGCCCACGCTAGGCATGGGCGTCTTAGTTTTGATATTAGCGTGCTATTAATTTTGGAGATTTTATAGTACTAATTCAAAAGCTAAACACTTTATATTTTTATTTCTAAAACTGTATTTTGCTACATCTTATATTGGTTTCAAATTTAGTCAAAGTTTTTAAAGAGCGATATCTATTTTAAAATAATTAATCTATCAAAGGTCGAGTTTAAATAAGAAATGATTTTACAGCATCGTTGACAATTTGCTTCATACTGGTATCTTCTTGTAGGGCTTTAAGCTTTAACTTTTTAAGTAGTTCTTTTTCGAGATAAAAAGAAAATTGGACTTCTTCTATTTCTTTGGTAACAATAGGAACAATTTTTTGAATTGCTTTTTGCTGATTGCTTGATTTCGCCTTATTAATTAGGTCATTGATGTTTTGTTTTTCCATAATGATAGATTTGTATTTTTATAGATTTATAGACTTATAGATTTATAGACTTGTAGATCTATATTTTCCTATAATCATATTAGCTTAGTTAAAATTTCTTCTGTAAGTTGGTCAATCTGTTTTTGTGCATTTTTGTCATTTGAAACCCCTTTTAATAGAACTGAGCGTGTAAAAGCGACCAAATCACTAATATGCGTAGAAGCAATTTTAACGTTATATTCTTCTAAGCCAATTAAAATATCTAGAGTTAAAGTAGTGTTTGGTTTTATCATATTGAAAACAACCAAGGTATCCATAGTTCTTTTCTCTTGTTCAATAATGGCAAGGGTGCTTTTTATGGCAAGCAGATCTAGAATACCGGCTTTAGTTGGCACAATAATTAAATCTGATATTGAAATCAGTTTAGCTAAATGATTAGTTAAATAAGGGGGAGTGTCTATGAATATAAAATCATATTGCAGCTCCGAAATACTTTCCAATTTATCTTGATAGGGAATTATATTAAAATCAGTAACCAATTCTTCTAATTGGCTCAAACTTCCTTGTAAATCAAAATCTAATACGGCAACTCTGGAATTTGTAGCAATATTTTGTGCAAGATTAAAAGTAAGAGTGCTTTTACCAACTCCTCCTTTTTGGTGTGTTATTAATATAATTTTCGGCATGTTTTAAAATTTAAACGGTTATTATTTCTGTAAACTTAGCGAAGCGATTAGTAGCCCAAATCCTTACCACTATCAAGAATTTTCCTCATAACTTTTATTGACAAATCCGTTATGGTTTTTGGGAAACTAGTCGGTATCTTAGCAAATGGGATTTGCTCTTTTATACTTTGAATTGGGTTCAATTGTTGCTTTACCTCATTTAAGCCAGTGTGCTTAAATATGAAATTTTTAGCCTCGTTTTTTACCCCACTAGATACTTTATTTCCTAATTCTTTTTCGGACTTTTCAATATTATAATTTTTCTTTTTATCATTAAAATATTCGTACGATTGGTGAATGGGTCTGGCATACTCGAATTTTTTATCGAAAGTTTGCTCTGCCGTTTTGAAAAAAGCACTACGATTAAAACCAACTTGATTTTTTCCAGCTAAAAGCATTTTGTCCCTTGCGGCTGACAAAGGAGATAGTGAAATTTTATCTCGTGCGTTATGGTTGGTTTTATCATGCCTAGAAACTAAAACATGTACGTGAAAGTTGTCTCCACCTTTCAAAGTGTCGTGTTTGATTACTTCCTTGGTAAATGGATCTCTGTTTAGTTTGGCTTCCAATTCCTTTATTTTTTCAGGATTATTTTTTTCGATTTTAATTTCTCGTAACAGCTCCTTATTTCTTATAACTTCCCTGTCTTTGTGGTTGTAATGCCTTTGTGTCTCTACTTTTCCATACCAAAGTAAATCATCGCCTGTAAGCTGTCTTTTGCTCAAATCGAACCCTTTTTGATGGGCGAGGTCTTTGTAAATACTTTCTTTTTTGGTTCCGTATTCTTTCTCAATTGCTTCATTTACTTTGTGATCATACAATGTTTGAGGAATTTTATAGGTTCCATTTTTTTGTTCATGTAAAAGTGTTTTTGGAATAGAAACCTCTTTGCTTCCAAAACCTTCCAAACTCAGTTCAACTTTCAAAGATTTTTTATTTTCCGAAATAATTTTCAAATCTTTTAATTCCTTCCATTCTTTGGGATTTGTATTTTCTTTGATCTCTAATCCTCTTTCTTTCAAGTAATCTTTGTAAATTTTATTAGTTTCCATTTCTAGAGCTTTCTTTTCCTCATTGTTCGGAATCTTTTGGGGGTTAATAAAGACCTCCCTTTCGAAATTTGAAGCATATTCAGACATTAGATTTTTGGTGTAAAGCTTCAATTGCATTTTGATAAGTTCTTTTTTGCTTTCTTCATAAACAGGACTGTCTTTATCGTATCCCCTTTGGGTTAATTCGGCAACTGCAATTTTTTCTAGGTGTTTTAATTCATCTTTACTCGGCGAAATATTTAGCATGTAAAAATTAGATTCGCTTAGTTTCCGAGACCCTTTATTCGAATCGATAGTATCTTTGACATCATCCATTTTTATGTTTTGCAAAGGTTGTGTCTCTGAATATTCTTGATTGAAAAAATTCTCCTGTAGTCTGACCTTGTCAGTGTCAATTTCGTTTTCCTTATTCAGATATTCTACAAGCCCTGAACAACTGGAACTTGATTTGGCATCGTGCGTGATAAATTTTATATTCATGATTTTATCGTTTTCGTTTAAATACTTCTCTATATTCTAGAATATCTTTCCAATCGTCAATATCCCATTCAATTACTACTTTATCCTTACTGATAAGCTGCTTTTCTATTTTTGTATTTTCCTTTAAGATTTGGTGTAATCTTCTGTAAAATCCTAAATCTTCATTTATTCCTTCTATAGTTTTTTCCATGGAAATAAGCAGTTGATTTTTCGATGATAAGTCCCGTGTGAGGCTAATTATTTTTTTATCTAGTTCCCAAATCTTATTAGGTTCTTCCGCTTTTTCAATCAAAGATTCGTTTCTTTTATCAACAGATTGAATGTTTTTATTTTCAAAAAGGGCATTTATTTTTCGGCTCATAGGAGTCAAAATATCTCTCTCGCTTATTTTTAAAATTTTCTCGTTCGCTTTAAAATCGTCTTTCATTACCTTTTTTAAATTATTGATTTCAAATTTTAATTCTTCGAAATTTTTTAAAAACATGTTTGAGATTTGTTCGTTCGGAGCTATATTATTTACCTTAAAAAAATAATGGATTTGAGAAATGCACTCGTTAAAAGTTGTGAAAGAATAAGTTTTTTTCAACCAATCAAGCTGGCTTTTACATTCGTTGCTAATTCTGATGTTTACATCCTTCTGCATGTAATTATGTTTACTATTATCCATCGTAAAGTGTTGATTATTAGTTTATTTTTGTCTTTTTTAGTAAAAAAGGATAAAGATTGCACGCATTTATTAAAACCACAATAAATTAAAACATTAAAATTCAGTCAGTTATGGTTTGGATTGTCGCATAGCGCAATCCCCTCTTGCTCCCTCATATCTTCAAATTCTATCTTTAATTGCACTGCTACCTACCAAGCATTCATTAAAGTCTTTAAATCCATCAAATAGCACTCTACAATCTTTCGCATTTTTAAATTTCCCTATTACCAATGAAGTATATTTATCTCCTGTGGTGTCATTGTCTAAGTACAATTCTATAAAATCATAATCACTCAAAACCGAAATATTCTTCACTAACAATGCCACAGAATTTAAAATCAAATAATCCGATTCCTCCATTTTTAAATTTCCCCGAATCTGTATAAAAGATAAATAGTCAAAAAAACCTTCGTATATCCTTAGCGTTTTTGATCCATTATTGATTAATGATATGTCTTTCTTTCCTAGGCATATTTTTGCATATTTAGATCTGATTTCCCAGCCTTGACTTTTATTTTGAAATCCTAAGGCGAAGTAATTTTTGTCATTTATTGAGTAATGAATTTCTTTTAGCTGTTCAATATTATTCGAATTATTTATTTTTCTAGTTTTTAAATACTGAACTAAAGCAACATGTTGAACCGGTAGTATTTTTTCAACTTGATTTTTACTATTCAGTTCCTTAGTTACTGTTTCGAAAATTTGCTTTTGAAAAGAAAAAAAAGTGTCGAATTTTTCTAGGTAACTCAAAGCTTCATTAACAGTAAATCCAAACTTTTCAATTACCAAGTCTATAACGTTTCCACCTTTTTGTTCTCCATGGTCAAACCATCGATTAATCTTTCTATTGAGCTTAAAAGAGGCTGTTTTTTCAATTCTAAAAGGGGATAAATACCAACTTTCATTTTCAGAAGATTTTGTGGGTTCACAGCCTAAATTCTGGAGTACTTTTTCAATTAATATTTCTCTTGCTTGGGTTGTATTCATCTCAATTTGTTTAGTGGGTTAAAAAATTGCAAAAAAATGATGATTTGATGACAAAGCTTCCTTAGGTCAATGCGGTAAAGGGATTACGTTGTCATCATTTTGTCATCACGTCATCAGTTTTGATTTCTTTTTTATGCTCGTCATCATTTTTCTGTCATCACTTTTATTTTTGATGACAAAATGATGACAAGACGAAGCCTTGTAAATATTGGGCTGAGACTAGTCTGTCATCAATTCATCAATTTTTCAGCTAAAAAATTTCTAGAAACTGAATAATGTCTTCCTTTGGATTGATTTTGATAAAAATCTAAATCCATGGTGAGTGTTATTTTTTGGTATTTATTAGAGTTAGATGCTGGGACTAATTGCCAATTTTCACGAATGATTTTTTTTATTTCAGCAGCATCATACTTTATCCTGAATTTGTTCAAAATATTTAATAAATCTGAAAAACAAAATTCTAAAAGTTCAGTATCTAAACTTTCCATTGTATTCAATAAAACGTTTGCTAATTCATTTTCAATTTTACTCGAATTATAACGTACCAGTTTTTGCAATGCTGCAGTTTTAATCTGTTCTGGAGTAAACCACATTCGGGATTGATTTTCGGTAGATAATTTTCTTGTTGTTAGAAAATGTAGAAATGCAGGAATTTCGTCAGTTAGTTTTTTTAGAAAATTAACATCCTCTTTTTTGTAACGATTCACTTTTATGATCCAAAAGCGAATTTCATCTGCATCAATTTTAATAAACGATGTTTCATTATTGGAACAAAGAATAAATTTTCCAAAAAAAGAGGCTTCTTTTTTGTCTTTTCCTTTGGCTTCCGTTTTATGTGTATTAGTAGTAGAGAGGTATTTTATCCGTTCTGTGAGTTCATCAGTTTTAAATAAAACTTCATCAATGCAAATCAATAGTTTTGAACTCCAATCGGAGTTGAAATTTGAAGTAAAGTCACTGTTAGTTAAGAAAGTCAGATTGTATTCAAAAATTTCTTTTAACCACTTTAGGAATGTTGATTTACCTGTAGAACGTTCCTTACTAACTAAACAAAGAATTGGTAAAATTTGAGTCGGCTTTAAATAAATTAATTGCAAATAATCAAGCCCAAGTTCAAGTTGCTCACCAAAAATGTGAGATAGAAACTCCAGAGTATTAATAATTTCGCCTTCTAAAGGCGATTTACTTATTTGATGATAGGTGTTGTAATAATCCTGAACTCTTTTTTTGAAGAACTCGGGGCGATTCTCAGGGATGCATATGAACCCATCAAATCGTTCAATTTCTGAAAGGACATTTTTGCCATGATCTTGTCTGATTAACTCGGCAGACCAAATAACTAAAATTTCAATAAAATCACCTGATGGTAAAGGATATAAGGATTTCTTAAAATAGGTAGTTCCTATTCTTAAATACATGTTTTTCATTATACAATATGAATTTTATTGTATCTTTGTGAGATACGAATGGATTAAAAACAAAATAGAGCACAATCATTATAGTCGGAAGCTATTATGATTGTGTTTATTTTTTCCAATGATTCTCAATTGTATGTTCCTTATAGATTGCAGGGATTTCATTACGAAGTAAAAAATCCTCTAAATCAGATTTTTGAAAATAATTCAACTTCCCTAATGGACAGAAAAATCTTATTTCCTTTCTCGCTGTAAGCTTATATAAATATGAAGGTTTCATATTTAAAAACTCTGCTGCTTCTTCATGAGATAAAATAGTCTTAACTGCTAGACTTAACTTTTGAATACTATTCTCAATATGGAATAGTTTCTCTTCGATTTGTAGATTGCTCATCGTTTTCTTTTTTAAGATTTTAAATTCTCTTTGTGAGAACCATGAAGCAAAGGAATAGAAAGGATAAAAAGAAAAAAAGACAGTTAATCTATTATAACTGTCCTAACTCTCAAAAGAAACTCTCTTATTTTTTTTTCATCCAATCTCCAATTAACTTAGGATATACCTCTTTCTCCTTTTTAGGGTGTCCAATCTCGTTAAACTCAAAATATTTGTTTATCATGGTTACACTTTCGTTTCTATCTTTAGTCAATATCTGATTAGGAAACAAATCATTAATATAATCAAAAAGTAATTGTCTGTTTTTATGACCACTATCCGCAACTGGTTTCCAAATTAATTTTTCAATAGGTTCTTCTAACAAAACGAAAGTTTTAAAAACTGATAATTCACAATCAAACAATTTGTTTTCCAAAGCTTCCACATGCTTTCGTTTAATTTCTTCATTAGTAAAAGAAAAAGAGTTGTCTATTTTCTTTACATCTTCTAACAAAATATTATTTTGATCATTGATTACATTTGAAACTAATATAATATCGTTGATTTCGTAAGAACAATTATTAAGATTTTCTTTTGAAGGAGTTCTTATTTTATTTTCCAAAAAAAAATATATCCCAGCAAACGCGACAGAATCGACAATGAAAGTAATCGTAATATCAAACAAAGGTTTAGGTTCAATAAACGATTGGTAACTGAACCAAATTAAAGAGGAAGCGAGCAAAAATAAAATTAAATATATTTTCAACTTTACAGAGTTTATTTTCTCATTCCATTCTAATTTTTCATCAAAATAATAAGTAGACAAAACAGGAGTGATAATATAAGACAATCGCCCTACTATTAAAAGGTAAAATAGAAAAAGTATACCCCAACATCCCGCAGTAATTTGAACAGTTTCCATATTTTAATTTTTAACTTTATCAAAAATAGGAAAAAATAATCAGAGTATGATTTACTTAATTTGACTATAATGTTCGTCAAATGTTCGTTACAAGGCACAAAAAAAGCCCTTACAAATTTGTAAGGGCTTGATTTTCAATGTGAAGGCAGAAGGATTCGAACCTTCGACCGCCTGCTTAGAAGGCAGGTGCTCTATCCAGCTGAGCTATGCCTCCATTGCTCATGTAAAAAAATCTAGTCGGGGTGGCAGGATTCGAACCTGCGGCCTCCTGCTCCCAAAGCAGGCGCGATAACCGAGCTACGCTACACCCCGAAAACAAAAACTTAAAGCGGAGGGACAGGGACTCGAACCCTGGCACCGATCACTCGATGACAGTTTAGCAAACTGCTCCATTACCACTCTGGCACCCCTCCAAGCTCAAGAAACGTGTTCTGTTTTGCGGTTGCAAACTTACTACTTCTTTAGACTTCTCACAACTTTTTTTGATGTTTTTTTAATATTTTTTTTAAAAAACTTTAAAAATACTTCACAGTCAAACACATAGAAGATTAAAAATTTATCGGAATTATTAAATCCTATTCGAAATATAAATTTACTTAAAAAAGATTAAATTTGCTTCATAAACTAACATTATGAAAGACATGAACAAAAGAGTTGTTATCGTTTCTGCCGTAAGAACACCTATCGGAAGTTTTATGGGAGCATTATCTACAGTAACTGCACCAAAATTGGGTGCTGCTGCTATAAAAGGTGCTTTAGACAAAATAAATTTAGACCCAAACTTAATTGACGAAGTATATATGGGTAACGTAGTACAAGCAGGCGTAGGCCAAGCTCCTGCTAGACAAGCGGCTTTGTTTGCAGGATTGCCTACAACAGTAGCTTGTACAACTATAAACAAAGTATGCGCCTCAGGAATGAAGGCAGTAATGATGGCTGCTCAAGCAATTCAGTGCGGAGACGCTGAAATTGTAGTAGCAGGTGGTATGGAAAACATGAGTTTGATTCCACATTACATGAACCTAAGAAACGGAACAAAATTTGGTCCATCAACCATGCTTGACGGAATGCAAAAAGATGGCCTTACAGACGCTTATGACAACAGTGCAATGGGAGTTTGCGCTGATTTGTGTGCGAGCGAATATAATTTTTCTCGTGAAGATCAAGATGCGTATGCTATTCAATCCTATGAAAGAAGTGCTACCGCATGGAATACCGGAAAATTTGACAATGAAGTAGTACCTGTTGCTGTACCACAACGCAAAGGAGACCCGATCATGGTAATCAAAGATGAAGAATACACTAATGTAAAACTAGACAAAATACCTTCATTAAGTCCTGTTTTCACTAAAGACGGAACTGTAACAGCTGCTAACGCATCAACTATCAATGACGGTGCTGCTGCGGTAATCATGATGAGTGAAGAAAAAGCACTTGCATTAGGTTTAAAACCGTTAGCATACATTAAAGGCTATGCTGATGCTGCCCAAGAACCAAAATGGTTTACTACTAGCCCCGCTAAGGCTTTGCCAAAAGCACTAGACAAAGCTGGAATAGCACTTGATGCTGTTGAATACTTTGAATTTAACGAAGCCTTCTCTGTAGTAGGATTAGCCAATTCTAAAATACTAGGACTAGACAATACGAAAGTTAACGTAAACGGTGGTGCTGTATCACTAGGACACCCGCTAGGATGTTCTGGAGTGCGTATTATTGTTACTTTATTAAATGTTCTGGAGCAAAATAACGCAAAAATAGGTGCTGCTGCTATTTGCAATGGCGGCGGTGGTGCATCTGCAATTGTAATAGAAAGAATCTAATTCAAAAAAAAAGAGCAAATTATTTGAAATAATTTGCTCTTTTTAACTCTTAAAACAATCTAAATGTTCGGAATTTGTAATCTTGCAGTCATTCCGCTTCGTCATGAGGCAAGTGATAAAAGCGAAATAGTTTCTCAAGTTTTATTTGGAGAACATTTTGAAATTTTAGAAAAAAACAATCAATGGTTTAAAATAAAATTACAGTACGATAATTACGAGGGCTGGATTGATAGCAAACAAATGCAACTAATCTCTGAAAACAGCTATCAAAATCTTACTGATGACACTATTATTTTAAACGCTGATTTACTAGAATACATAACGGGAACAAATAACTTGATGCTTCCGATACCACTTGGTGCCTCATTATCTTTTTTAAATCACCTTGATATTAACAAAGATAATTTTGAATTTGAAGGAACTAAGACTAGTGGTAAAAAAAACAAAGACAACCTTATCAAAACCTCATTCATGTATCTGAATGCTCCTTATTTATGGGGCGGAAAAACACCTTTTGGTATTGATTGTTCGGGTTTTACTCAAATGGTTTATAAACTTAACGGATATCATTTATTACGTGATGCCTCACAACAAGCTACTCAAGGTGAAGCTTTAAGTTTTATTGAAGAGAGCGAGCCTGGGGACTTAGCGTTTTTTGATAATGATGAAGGATCTATCATTCACGTAGGAATAATCATGGATGACAATTATATTATTCATGCCAGCGGCAAAGTTCGAATTGATAGGATTGACCATTTAGGTATATTTAATACCGAAACAAATAAACACACACACAAGTTGAGAGTTATCAAAAAGATAATATAAAAAAAGCCTGTCTAAATAGACAGGCTTTTTTTAAACTAAAACATATTTTACATTTTAGCCTTCAATGCTTTAGCTTCTGCAGTCATTTCAAGAGCGTTGTAAACTCCTAATAAAGTTTTAGAAACATCTGTATTTTTCGGATCTAACTCCACTCCTTTTTCTAAGAATGGTATTGCTGAACGGAAAATATCTTCTCTTTTCTTTTTCAATTCATCATAACGTTTTTGTTCTTTTGGTGTTGTACCAAGTTTGTTCATTTCGTCAATGATTTCTTTCTCATTATCCAGTTTCATTGCTGCTAAATTAATATAACCATTAAGATATTTGGGATTAATCTCAATAACTCTCTTGTAATACTTTTCAGCATCCACAAAATTCTTAGCATTTGCACTAATTACACCTAGGTTAAAAATTAAATCCGCATCATTTGGATTTTTTTCTAAAACCTCAGCTATTAATTTTTTGTATGTATCGAAATCTTTTGTTTCAAGGTACAAGTTAGCCTCAGTCAATAAAAGAGAACCATCTTCAGGATTTGCAACTCTCGCATCAGCAATTGCTTTTTTTGCTTCGTCAATTTTACCTTTTTCAACTAGAATTAAGGCCATGTTTTTATAAATTTCACCTCTTTTTGATGGAACAACTTCTGTTCTTGGTTTTTCATGCGTTCCCATTTTTACCATCTTATCTCTTTCTTGAAGAGAAGTAAAATAATCTTCTTGAGAAGTAAGTTTATTTACAGCATAATAACTAGTTCCTTTACCAGAGTAATTTAAAGTTTTTAAGTTACTATACAACTCTAAAGCTTTGTCATAATCTTTTGCATTTACATAAGTTGACGCAGCGTAATACAAGTTAATAGTATCTTTTTTATCTAATTTATAAGCGTCATACAATTTCCTTGCACCATCAGCATGCTTCTCCGCTTTAGAATCAGCTATGGCACTGTTTATAAATTTGTATTTAATATCTGTAATTGAGGCTGCAGCTTGAGTAGTAAATTTTAATTTACCCGAAGCTTTTTCAACTGCAATTAAATCTTGATAAGCAGTAGCTGCTTGTGACAAGTTCTTATCTGTGTCTACACTTTTATTTGCTAGATCTAAAAATGTATTTCCTTTTACAAAATAAAATTGTGCTTTTTCTGCGTCTGGAGCATTTGATATCAACGACTCAGCCTCAGCAAGTAACGTTACTGCTTCCTGACTTTTACCACTTTTTAATGCCTTTTCGGCAGCTTTTATTTGATCTTTTTGAGCAAAAGTAGTTACCGATATCAATAAAGTTGATGCTAGTATTACATATTTACTATTCATAATATTCATTGTTTGTTTAATAATTATTCTTAATTGGGCTTGCATTATTATTCTTCCGATTCGTCTTCATCAGATTCTTCGTTCACATCTTCGTCGTCTTCAACTACCTCGTCGTCTTCTTCATCATCCTCGACAACTCCATCATCTTCAAGAATTTCAAGATCAGGTTTTACTCGTTCAATTACCGCTGTTTCAATTACATTACCATCTTCATCAACAACAACTTCATTTACATCATCTTTCATGACTTTAGTAACTGCTGCAATGGAGTCTTTTCCTTTAAGATTTATAAGTCGAACTCCTTGAGTTGCTCTTCCCATTACTCTTAAATCTTCAATAGCCATTCTAATCGTTAAACCAGATTTGTTAATAATCATCAAATCATCAGCATCAGTAACGGCATTGATCGAGATTAATTGACCTGTTTTTTCAGTGATGTTTAATGTTTTAACTCCTTTTCCACCACGATTTGTAATTCTGTATACATCCTCACCATCATCATCAACAAGTTTCGTACGTTTACCATAACCATTTTCGGTTACAACAAGAATTTGAGAATCGTTTATATCATTTTTATCCACAGTAACCATGCCAATTACTTCATCAGTATCGTCTTTTAAAGTAATTCCTCGGACTCCTGAAGCGGTTCTACCCATTGGCCTTGTTTTAGTTTCTTCAAAACGAACCAATTTACCTGATTTAACAGCTAATATAATTTGGCTTTCCCCATTTGTCAATTTAGCTTCAAGTAATTCGTCACCTTCTTTAATAGTAATAGCTGCAACACCATTAACTCTTGGTTTAGAATATTTTTCAAGAGATGTTTTCTTAACCTGACCTTGTTTAGTAACCATAACAAGGTTATGACTGTTGATATAATCCTTATCTTTTAGATCTTGAGTACAAATGAAAGCTTTTACTTTATCATCGCTTTCTATGTTTACCAAGTTTTGTATTGCTCTTCCTTTTGCTGTTTTACTACCCTCTGGAATTTCATAAACACGCATCCAGAAACACTTCCCTTTTTGAGTAAAGAACATCATATATTGGTGATTTGTAGCAACAAACATGTGTTCTAAGAAATCTTGATCTCTTGTACCGGCACTTTTTTGACCAACTCCACCTCTATTTTGAGTTTTATACTCTGTTAAGTTTGTACGTTTGATATAACCCGCATGAGAAATGGTTATAACCACATTTTCATCAGCAATTAAATCCTCAATACTTACATCACCTCCTGAGTATTCAATGGTAGAACGACGAGCATCACCATATTTATCTCTTATTTCTTCAAGTTCCTCTTTGATTAATGCAGTTCTTAAATTTACATCAGCAAGTAAAGCTCTCAAGTGATCAATCAATTTCATGATTTCTTCATATTCCGCTCTTAGCTTATCTTGTTCAAGACCTGTTAATTGTCTCAATCGCATTTCTACGATAGCCCTAGACTGAATATCGGATAGATTAAATCGTTCTATTAATTTAGTTCTTGCTTCTTCAGTATTTTTAGATGCTTTGATTAACGCAATAACCTCATCAATATTATCAGAGGCTATAATTAATCCTTCTAAAATATGCGCTCTTTCTTCAGCTTTTCTTAAATCAAATTGCGTTCTACGAATCACTACATCATGTCGGTGCTCTACAAAATAGTGAATCATATCTTTTAGATTCAACATTTGCGGACGTCCTTTTACCAATGCAATATTATTTACACTGAAAGAAGATTGCAGTTGTGTGTACTTATATAAAGTGTTCAAAACTACATTAGGAGTTGCATCACGTTTTAAGATATAAACGATACGCATACCATTTCGATCCGATTCGTCACGAATATTTGCAATTCCCTCTATTTTTTTATCATTTACCAAGTCAGCAGTACGCTTGATCATGTCTGCTTTATTAACTTGATACGGAATTTCGGTAACAATAATAGATTCTCTACCGTCAACCTCTTCAAAACCTACTTTGGCACGCATAACAATACGACCTCTACCTGTTTTAAAGGCTTCGCGAACACCTTCGTAACCATAAATAATACCACCAGTAGGGAAATCTGGTGCCTTAATATGATTCATCAACTCATCAATCTCAATTTCATTGTTATCAATAAAAGCAAGTGTACCATTGATAACTTCGGTTAAGTTGTGTGGTGGCATATTAGTAGCCATACCAACAGCAATACCAGTAGCACCGTTTATTAACAAAGTTGGAACACGAGTAGGCATTACTTTTGGCTCATACAAGGTATCATCAAAGTTCAATTGAAAATCAACTGTTTCCTTTTCGATATCAGCCATTATTTCTTCTGAAATTTTACGCATTCTAGCCTCAGTATAACGCATTGCAGCTGGACTATCTCCATCTACAGAACCAAAGTTACCTTGACCATCAATTAATAAGTAACGCATACTCCATTCTTGAGCCATACGTACCATAGCATCATATACAGATGTATCACCGTGTGGGTGATACTTACCTAAAACTTCTCCAACAATTCTTGCGGATTTTTTATGGGCTTTATTTGAAAAAACTCCTAAATCATACATTCCATAAAGAACTCTTCGATGTACAGGTTTTAAACCATCTCTAACATCTGGAAGCGCTCTTGATACAATTACTGACATCGAATAATCAATGTAAGCTGATTTCATTTCATCTTCTATGTTAATAGGAATTAACTTTTCTCCTTCAGACATAAGTTGTTATATTAAATAATTATATTAAATTCAAAACGTGCTAATATACGGCTTTCTGAATTTTTTTCACTAATTTTATAGGAGTTATTTACAAGATTTATTAACAATATCCAGTGTCGAATTAGTTAATAATTTAAGGGGAATTTAACTTTAAAATCATGATAAATTTTGTCACTTAGCTGACATGGGATTGGAATAGGAATGGTTTTTGTTTTTCAATACTTAATTCACTAAATTTACGATATCAAATATATATTATGGATGATAATTTTTCACCAAGAGTAAAAGACGTTATCACCTACAGTAAAGAAGAAGCTTTACGACTAGGTCACGATTTTATAGGCACAGAACACTTAATGCTAGGAATACTAAGAGACGGAAATGGAAAAGCAATCCAGATTTTAAACAGTCTAGATATAGACTTAGACCATTTACGAAGAAAAGTAGAAATACTAAGCCCAGCAATTCCGGGAGTAGACACAAATACTGAAAAGAAAAACTTGCATTTAACGCGACAAGCTGAACGTGCACTAAAAACTACTTTTCTAGAAGCTAAGGTTTTTCAAAGTATATCTATTAGTACAGCGCATCTTTTATTATGCATTCTAAGAAACGAAAACGATCCCACAACTAAGCTATTGAATAAACTTAAAATTGATTACGATATAGCTAAAGAACAGTATTTAAATATGACTCCAAGCGAAGACGATTTTACAGAAAATTTACCCCGAAACGAATCATACAATGACGATTCAGGACAAGATGACAGTTTTAAAGAAGGAACTTTCAACAATCCAGCCAATAAGTCTAACAAGAAGTCAAAGACTCCTGTTTTAGATAATTTTGGTAGAGATTTAACAGAAATGGCCGAAGAAGGAAAACTAGATCCAGTAGTAGGACGTGAAAAAGAGATTGAACGTGTTTCTCAAATTTTGAGCCGTCGTAAAAAAAACAATCCCTTATTAATAGGGGAACCTGGGGTTGGAAAATCAGCAATTGCTGAAGGTTTAGCGTTACGCATCATTCAGAAAAAAGTTTCTAGAACATTGTTCAACAAACGCGTAGTAACACTTGATCTTGCAAGCCTTGTTGCCGGTACCAAATACCGCGGACAATTTGAGGAACGTATGAAAGCGGTTATGAATGAATTAGAAAAAAACGATGATATAATCTTATTCATTGATGAAATTCATACCATTGTAGGAGCTGGTGGAGCTACAGGTTCTCTAGATGCGTCAAATATGTTTAAACCTGCTCTAGCTAGAGGAGAAATTCAATGTATTGGCGCTACAACTCTTGACGAATACCGCCAGTATATAGAAAAAGACGGTGCTTTAGAAAGACGTTTTCAAAAAATAATTGTAGAACCAACATCGGTATCTGAAACAATTACAATTTTGAACAACATCAAGAATAAATATGAAGACCACCACAATGTAACTTTCACTCAGGAAGCAATTGAAGCTTGTGTAAAACTTACAGATCGTTACATGTCTGACCGTTTTTTACCAGACAAAGCCATTGATGCTTTAGACGAAGCCGGATCTAGAGTGCACATCACAAATATTGAGGTCCCAAAGCAAATTTTAGATCTAGAAAGACAACTTGAAGAAGTTAGAGAACTAAAAAATGTTGTGGTAAAAAAACAAAAATACGAAGAAGCAGCAAAACTTAGAGATGATGAAAAACGCATCGAAAAAGATTTGGCAATAGCCCAAGAACAATGGGAAGAAGATGCTAAAAACAATCGCATAGAAGTTACAGAGGACAATGTGGCCGATGTTGTTTCAATGATGAGTGGTATTCCCGTAAACCGTATTGCTCAAACCGAAAGTAATAAACTGGCTAAATTACCAGAACTTATTGAAGGTAAAGTTATAGGTCAAAAAGAAGCTGTAATGAAGATTGCACGCTCTATTCAAAGAAATCGTGCAGGATTGAAAGATCCTAATAGACCTATTGGTTCCTTTATTTTCTTGGGACAAACTGGAGTTGGAAAAACACAATTAGCAAAAGTTATAGCTAAAGAACTTTTCGACTCAGAGGATGCTTTGATACGCATAGACATGAGCGAATACATGGAGAAATTTGCAATCTCGCGCTTAGTTGGTGCGCCTCCAGGCTACGTAGGTTATGAAGAAGGTGGTCAGCTTACTGAAAAAGTAAGAAGAAAACCGTATTGTGTTGTACTGTTAGATGAAATAGAAAAAGCACATCCTGATGTTTTCAATATGTTACTTCAAGTCTTAGATGATGGGTATTTGACAGACAGTTTAGGTCGAAAAATTGATTTCAAAAACACTATAATTATCATGACATCAAATGTGGGTGCCAGACAGTTAAAAGATTTTGGACAAGGAGTAGGCTTCGGTACAGCTGCAAAAGTATCACAGGCAGATGATAATTCGAAAAGTATTATTGAAAATGCATTGAAAAAAACGTTTGCTCCTGAATTCCTTAACCGAATTGATGATGTAATTGTCTTTAATGCTTTAGAAAAACATGATATTGATTTGATTATTGAAATTGAATTGAAAAAGTTATTTGCACGTGTTGCAGAATTAGGTTACAAATTAAATCTTTCTGATAAAGCAAAGGCGTTTATTGCTGATAAAGGTTTTGATAAACAATTTGGTGCTCGACCGCTAAAAAGAGCCATTCAAAAATACGTAGAAGACACACTTGCCGAAGAAATCATTACTTCAAAAATAAGCATGGGCGATGAGATCTTCATGGATATTGAAGAAGGTGCTCAGGAATTAACAGTAAAAGTTCATAAAGCAGGTGAAGCTTCAAACTTATAAACTCATATAGATTCGTATGCTTAAACCCGTTACGTTTTCATAACATAACGGGTTTATTGTTTACAAAAAAACATCCTTAATTTTAAAAACAAATATATACATTTGGACTTTAAATTAAGGTTAATCAAAAAATAGGTATGTCAGATAATAAAGTAATTTTAGGTAGTGAGGAATGGTGTTCTTTTCCAGAACTAGGAATTCCTACCATAAAAGCACGCGTAGATTCGGGAGCAAAAACATCAGCTTTACACGCTATAAATATTGCTCCGTTCATAAAAAATGAAAGTAACTGGGTAAAATTTGACATTAATCCCATACAAAACAATCAAATGACAGTGATTCACTGCGAAGCTCCTTTGATTGATAAACGTATTGTGAAAAGTTCTAGCGGATTTAGAGAACAACGCTATGTGATTCAAACTAATTTACAAATAGGAAGTTCACAATGGCCAATTGAGATGACATTGACAAATCGAGATTCAATGGGCTTTAGAATGCTTCTAGGACGTGAAGCAATGAGTGGACGTGTACTTGTTGATCCTGAAGAAAAATATCTTTTAGGTCAACCGACAACAGATACTTTAAAAGAGCTTTATAAAAACTCTGAAAAAGCAACATCAGGATTGCGAATAGGTCTTTTAGCCAGTAATCCCGAATTGTACAGCAATAAAAGAATCATGGAAGCTGGTGAAATGCGTGGTCATGAAATGCATTTTTTAAATATCAAGGAATGCTATATGAAACTGGATGCAAAAACCCCAGAAATTCATTATCGAGGAGGAAAAATCCTAAACCAATTTGATGCTATTATCCCAAGAATTAGACCTAGTATTACCTTTTATGGTTGTGCATTGACAAGACAATTTGAAGCTTTAAAAGTGTATTGCTTGAACTCTTCAAACGCAATTACACAGTCAAGAGATAAATTATACTCTTTACAATTACTATTGAATCATGGAGTTGAAATTCCTACAACTGGTTTTGCAAACTCTCCACTTGACACTGACGATTTAATTAAGATGGTAGGTGGATCTCCACTAATTGTAAAGTTACTTGAAGGTACACAAGGTAAAGGAGTTGTTCTAGCTGAGACAAAAAAAGCTGCCGAAAGCGTAATTAATGCTTTTAAGAGTCTAAATGTAAATATTTTAGTACAGGAATTTATAAAAGAAGCTAATGGAAAAGATATTCGTTGCTTTGTCATCGACGGAAAAGTGGTTGCTGCTATTCAGCGAGAGGCAATGCCAGGAGAATTTAGAGCAAATATACATCTAGGAGGAACAGCCTCTGTAATTAAAGTTACAGCAGAGGAAAAACGAATAGCTATTAAGGCAACAAAAGCAATGGATCTAAAAGTAGCAGGTGTTGACATAATACGTTCTTCTAAAGGTCCTTTACTATTAGAAGTTAACTCATCTCCAGGGCTAGAAGGAATAGAAGGTGCGACTAACAAAGATATTGCAGGAGAAATGATTAAAGCTATTGAGAAACACTTTCATCAAAAAGCAGATTTGAAATAACCAATTTTTAAATAGACTTTAGCAACAGATAGAAAGATGCCAGAGTCTAACGAACCTCTTAAATAAATATACAGTACAAATGAACGAATATCTAATTATAATTGTTCGAAGTAGTGCTGTATATTTTTTTATGGTAATTGCGCTGCGCCTTTTTGGCAAAAAAGAATTATCCCAATTGAATACTGCTGATGTTATTCTAATCTTACTCATTAGCAACTCCGTTCAAAATGCAATGGTAGGAAACAATACTAGTCTATGGGGAGGCCTAGCTGCAGCATCAGTCCTTTTTATCATTAATTTTATTTTAAAAAAACTGATGTTCAGATTTCCGAAATTTAGTGATTTCATGCAAGAAAAGCCAGAAATCTTAATTCATAATGGCCATTTAGACTTTAAAACTCTAAGTAAATTGAACATCACTTCAGACGAATTAAAAGAATCAATGCGGGAACATGGTATAGAACATTTTAATGAAGTAAAACTGGCCATGTTAGAGATTGATGGTAACATTAGTATTATTTCGGGTAATATTCAATTAAAACAGACCTATCACAAACGAAAATATAACCATAAAAATCTTAACGGATAAAAAGAAGTCTAGTTACTGTTTGAATTATCAACTTTTAATCACATTAAAGAAAATCAATTTTTTCTGTTTTTTTTAAGACAAAATCGCAATCAGTTTATATTTTTTAAATCAATATAATATTGAGAAGTAGGAAATATCGAATATAAAAAAACCATTCCGTTAAGAATGGTTTTTTTATATTCGATATTTTAATGTTTTAATTTATATAAAAATACGAAACATATAATATATGATAGCTGCTAAAATTGCAGAAATAGGAATAGTTAGTACCCAAGCCCAAATAAGACTTACAGTCATTCCCCATCGCACAGCTGATACTCTTTTTGTTAATCCAACACCTATTATAGAACCTGTAATGGTATGCGTTGTGCTTACTGGAACTTTAAAATGCTCTGTAAAATACAAAGTAAGTGCACCTGCGGTTTCTGCGGCAACTCCTTCAAAAGAAGTAACTTTTGTGATTTTTGAACCCATCGTTTTTACAATTTTCCAACCGCCACTCAATGTCCCTGCTGCTATTGCAGAATAACATGCTAGAGGAATCCATTCTGGCATTTTAAAAATGCCTTCTTCATTTGGTAATACTACATCTAACCAATCTGGAAGACTTTCTTGACTTAATCCGCTCGTTTGGATATAAACTGTAACTGCTGCTGCAATAATTCCCATAACTTTTTGTGAATCATTACCTCCATGACCAAGACTAAATGCTGCTGATGATAACAATTGCATCTTTTTCAACCAAGCAGTTGATTGATGTAAGTTTAAAGAGCTAAATATTAAACTAAAACCACTAATGGTCAAAATTATAAATGCAACTAAAAACCATTTAATATTATGAGATTCAAAAACTACACTCCAAAAATGCGAATCGAAACGCGGTTTTTTAATATCCACAAAATAAACCATTTGAGACTCTACAAACCAAATTGTTAATAACATCAAACAAACTGTAAAAATCTTGGGATATATACTTCTTTTAGAAGCATTTAAAAGCCAAATAGATATCAAATAAGACATAAAAGCTCCCAAAAGTGGCGCTAGTACAATAAAAGCAATGATTACCAATACTCCAGATGGAAAACCTCCGTCTTTACCAGCTGTGTACCAGTTTACAGTATCATACCAATAAGCGGTATGTAACTCAGCACCTGATCCTACTGAATATCCTGAGAAACCATGAACTGCTAGCGCGTGAGCAATGGCTGCACCAGCAAAACCACCAATAAGTGTGTGTGATGAACTCGATGGAATACCTTGCCACCACGTAAATAAATTCCAAATAATTGCGGCTATAACACCTGCTAAAATTACAACAAGATCAATCTCGAGAGTATTGGCTGTTTTTGCAACTGTATCAGCCACACCAAAACCAAAAACCCAATAGGCCAAAAAGTTAAAAAAAGCAGCCCAAACTACAGCTTGAAATGGCGACAAGACTTTTGTTGCAACAACTGTAGCTATTGCATTGGCAGCATCATGAAAACCATTGATGTAATCAAAGATTAAAGCTAAGACAATGATAACTATAAGTAAGGTGAAATCCATAAGAGTTATTTCAGATAAAAAGGAATTAATTAAGAATGTTTTACAGAAATAGATTCTAAAACTGCAGCTACACTTTTACACTTATCTGTTGCTGTTTCCAGTACAGAAAGCACTTCCTTATATTTGATAATATTTTTAGCATCTGTTTCATTTTCGAATAAGTCAAGAACGGCTTTATCGTAAACATTATCAGATTTATTTTCTAATTTATTGATGCGAACACAAGCATCAGTAATATTTTTCATTTTCTTTAAATCTCTTAACTCTCTTATAGCAACATCAATATTTTGACAAGCCTCAAGGTTAATCTCCGTTAATTTTCGGATTGATTTTGTAATTTTATCCACTTGATACAAGCGTATTCTGCTTGCAGCTCCATGAAGGTTATCGGCAACATTATCAATTGAAGTAATCAAGGAATGAATATCTTCTCTATCAAATGGTGTTATGAAATTTCTACTCAACTCAAGGTTGGTTTGACGAGTGATATCCTCCCCTTTTTGTTCTAAAACATCAATTTTTTGAAAAAGAATTTCACGCTCTTTAAAAGGTAAATTTACTGCTTCATGTAAATTAATTGCAATTTCAATTAAATTACTAGATGCTTCTTCAAAAAGTGGAAAAAATTTTTTGTCTTTAGGAACCAAAAATTGGAAAAAATTATTAATATTCATTTGATTTAATTTTAGTCAGGCAAAATTACTTCATTATTAATTGCTAACGTTAAGCCATTGTTAACAAATTATTCTCAACTGGATAAGTATTCAAAAAAGCTACTGTCTTTAAAATATCGTAATGAAGAATCCTATCCTCAGTGATCAAAGGCACTGCAGAGCGATATGAATCTATAAAATTTTCGATTAAAACACTTGACTTTAAAGGTTTTCGGTATACAAGTGCTTGTGATGCATTGAGGAGTTCAATAGCCAAAATGCGTTCTACATTATCAACAACACGAAGTGCTTTTGTAGCTGCATTAGCACCCATACTTACATGATCTTCTTGACCGTTACTCGAAACAATATTATCTACACTGGCTGGAGTAGCCAATTGTTTGTTTTGACTTGCAATACTAGCTGCCGCATATTGCGGTATCATTAGTCCTGAGTTAAGTCCTGGATTATCAACCAAAAAAGCTGGCAATTCCCTATTACCTGAAATTAATTGATAGGTTCTACGCTCAGAGATACTGCCTAATTCTGAAAGGGCAATTGCCATAAAATCAAGTGCCATTGCAAGGGGTTGGCCATGAAAATTCCCTCCAGAAATTATTTGATCTTCATCAATAAATATATTAGGATTATCGGTTACCGAATTAATCTCGGTAGTAAATATTTTTTTTACATACTCAAAAACATCTTTAGAAGCTCCATGCACTTGAGGAATACATCTAAATGAGTAAGGATCTTGTACGTGATTTTTGGGTTGTTTTATAATTTCACTGCCTGACAGAAAATGAACCATATTTTGCGCTGTAATAATCTGCCCTTTATGAGGTCTAACAAAATGAATGAGCTCATTAAAAGGCTCTATCCTTCCATCAAAACCCTCTAGAGATACAGCACTTATGAAATCTGCAAAATAAGATAAGGTATTGGATTTAAGTAAAACATAAACTCCATAAGCACTCATAAATTGAGTACCATTCAATAATGCTAATCCTTCTTTTGATTTTAATACAATAGGTTCCCAGTCAAATTCTTTTAAAACTACCGCTGCTTCAACCTTTTGATCTTTGTAATAAACCTCACCATGACCAATGATTGGTAAAGATAAATGCGCTAATGGCGCCAAGTCACCACTGGCTCCAAGTGACCCTTGCGTATAAATTACGGGTAAAATATTATTATTATAAAATGACACTAATCTCTCCACTGTTTCTAGTTGAATTCCAGAGTTCCCATAACTCAGTGATTGTATTTTTAATAATAGCATCAGTTTAACAATTTCTTTTGGAACTTCATCTCCTGTTCCACAAGCATGAGATTGCACTAAGTTTTCTTGAAGCTTAGATAAATTTTCATTAGAAATTTTCACATTACATAACGAACCAAACCCCGTGTTTATCCCATAAATAGGTTCTATTTGAGACACCATTTTTTTGTCTAAATACGCTCTGCAATTTTGTATGTTAATTTTCGCCTCATCTGACAGGGCTAAATATTTATTCTCTTTAATAATCTTATCTACAGATTCAAGCGTAAGCAACTCAGTGCTAATATAATGTGTATTATCCATCAGTATCTTATTTGAAAAGTAAATTTGATCAATTCTTTATTAGTACACAACATAAATTAATACTAATTTCTATTTTTAGGTTAAACAAAATTTAATTTTGAAACATAACTGTATTTTAAATAAATAAAACATCCGCTTAAAAGTTCTTTTTTTTCCATTTCAAAAAATAATAGAACCCTGAAAATCAAAATGCCTTTTATAGATTCAAAAAAAAGATATATCAAATAAAAAACTAAAGTCTTATCTTTTTTAAAGTCAAAAAAACTTTAAAAAATATGAATATCATGATTTTCAATGCATTTCATCAAATCAAATTTAGAAATATACAATTTACGCTTTACAAAATTCATATTTCACAAAAATGAAACAAACATGCTTATTTTAAACTAAATAACGTATTTTTGAAAAACAGATGAAGAACAATAAAGCAACATATAATACTACAAGCACCACCCTATTATGGGAGGTAACTTTTGTTGCTTACTCTACTACAACTACTACAACCCCTTAGGGGTACTACAATTACATATCATCCTATACGTATACTTTATTTAAAGTTAACTTAACTTGAGTAAAACTCAAATAATTCTCTTTTCACAATAATTTTACCTAGCGACCATGGTCTCTTGTTAATAAAAAACTAAACAACAACAAAATGAAAGTACTCAAATTTGGAGGCACTTCTGTGGCCAATGCACAAAATATAAAATTGGTAATGTCAATTGTCATGAACCAATCCCTAAACCAACAATTAATTGTAGTGGTATCTGCTTTTAGTAAAGTTACTGATATGCTCCAACTTGCTTCACAAAAAGCGGCTGCTGGAGATGAAAATTACAAAACAATTCTTGCCGAAATTGAGAAAAACCACTTAGAAGTTTTAAGAGAGCTTATACCAGTACAAAATCAAAGCGGTTTGCTTAGCCAAATTAAGAGAATTATCAATCATCTTGAAACCTTACTGGATGGCTGCTATCTTTTGGGTGAATTATCCGCAAGAACTTCAGATACTATTTTAAGTTTTGGTGAGTTGCTTTCTTCATTTATCATATCCGAAGGAATGCAGCAAATAATCCCAAATAGTGGCTACAAAGACAGTAGAGAATTAATTAAAACCAATGCTGATTTTGGAAAAGCAACGGTAAATTTTGAAGTAACAAATAAACAGATCAATCTATTTTTCGAATCTAATGAAAAACAGGTAGTTGTAATGCCGGGTTTTATTGCTGCTTCATTAGACGGAATCAATACTACCTTAGGACGCGGAGGATCTGACTATACGGCAGCTATTCTTGCGGGGGCACTTGATGTACAGGAACTTGAAATTTGGACTGATGTCAACGGAATGTTTACTGCCAATCCAAAAATTGTAAAACAAGCGAAACCTATTGCATTCATTTCCTATCAGGAAGCGATGGAGTTGTCTCATTTTGGAGCTAAAGTACTGTATCCGCCAACTATACAGCCTGTTTTAAGAAAAAATATTCCTATTTTAATCAAAAACACTTTTGAACCAGAAGCCGAAGGAACTTATATTTCGAACCAATTTATAACAACATCTAATCCCGTAAAAGGAATCACACATATTGATAAAATCACATTGATTACACTTGAAGGTTCTGGAATGATTGGTGTTTCTGGGTCTTCTAAAAGACTTTTTGAAGTATTATCACATCATAAAATAAACGTGATTTTTATTACTCAAGCTTCATCTGAGCATTCTATTTGTATTGGGATTTTAAATTCAGATGCCGCTGTAGCCGAGGATGCAATCAACGCCGCATTTGAAGTGGAAATTATACAAAATAAAGTTAATCCATGTATTGTTGAACAAAATTTATGCATCATAGCCATAGTGGGCGAGAATATGAAAAACCATCAAGGTTTAAGCGGTAGAATGTTTAGCACTTTGGGAAAAAACAATGTCAATATTCGCGCCATTGCTCAAGGAGCTTCAGAAAGAAATATTTCGGCGGTAATTAACGAAAGAGATGTAAAAAAAGCATTGAATTCGCTGCATGAAAACTTTTTTGAAGAAAACACCAAGCAACTCAACTTGTTCGTGATGGGAGTAGGAAATGTGGGAGAAAAATTCATAGAACAAATTCAACATCAAAAGAAATTCCTTAAAGAAAAATTGAAGATAAACCTGCGCGTAATAGCCTTGTCAAATTCTAGAAAAATGTATTTTGATGAAGATGGAATCTCCTTAAAAGATTGGCAATTTGCTTTAGAAACAGGAGAACCTTGTAACCAAGAGCAGTTTATCACACAAGTTAAAGAACTCAATTTACGCAACAGTATTTTTGTAGATATCACGGCAAATGAAAGTGTTTCTAAAACATACGAACAGTATTTAAAACACAATATTGCCGTAGTGACTTGTAATAAAATTGCATGCGCATCAGAGTACGACAATTATAAAAAGCTAAAAAAACTATCCAGACAATTTAATGCTCCTTTTCTGTTTGAAACTAATGTTGGAGCTGGATTACCAATTATTGATACGGTAAAAAATCTAGTTGCTTCGGGCGATAAAGTCAATAAAATTCAAGCCGTTTTATCTGGTAGTTTGAACTTTATTTTTAATAATTTCGATGAAAATAACACTTTTCATGATGTTGTAAAAGAAGCTGGTGTACAGGGATTTACAGAGCCAGATCCAAAGATAGATTTGAGCGGAATTGACGTTGCCAGAAAGATATTAATCTTGATTCGCGAAAGCGGTTACAAAATGGAAATTGACGAAATTACAAACGAATCGTTCATGCCAGCTGAATGTTTGGATACAACTAATAATGAAGCCTTTTTCAAATCCTTACAAACACATGCGGCACATTTTGAATCCATTTACAAAGAAGCATTAATCAAAGAATCACGATTAAAATATGTGGCGCAATTTGAAGACGGAAAAGCTAATGTAGGATTGCGATTCATTCCTAAGGACCATCCTTTTTATAATCTAGAAGGAAAAGACAATATTGTATTGTTTTTCACAAACCGTTATGTACATCAACCGCTATTGATAAAAGGAGCTGGTGCCGGAGCTGCAGTTACAGCTTCAGGAATTTTTGCAGATGTAATTAGGATTGGAAATATATAAATAAGTCATAAAGTCGAATGTCATAAAGTCTACAAGTTACCGACTTCATTTTATGTACATTTCAATGACTTTATCACTTTAAGACATTAGACTTTAAGACTACTATTATGAATGAAATAAAAATATTTTGCCCAGCTACAATTGCTAATCTTTCCTGTGGTTTTGATGTCCTAGGACTTTGTTTAGAAACTGCGGGTGACGAAATGATTATTCGGAAATCAAATATAAAAGGAATTCGAATTACTAAAATTGTGGGTGCCGACCTGCCTTTGGAAACCGAAAAAAATGTTGCTGGAGTCTCCGCTTTGGCAATGTTAGAAGAAGTAGAAACCGAATTTGGTTTTGAAATCGAAATTTACAAAAATATCAAAGCCGGAAGCGGAATTGGGAGCAGTGCCGCGAGTGCAGCGGGTGCAGTTTTTGGAATTAATGAATTATTGGGACGTCCATTTACTCGAAAAGAATTGGTTGTATTTGCGATGCAAGGCGAAAAATTAGCCAGTGGAAATGCCCATGCTGATAATGTTGCTCCTGCCCTCTTGGGAGGATTTACATTGGTAAGAAGTTATAATCCACTGGATATTATAAAAATAGAAAGTCCATCTGAATTGTATGCCACCGTGGTTCATCCTCAAATTGAATTGAAAACATCAGATGCTCGTTCCGTATTAAAACAAACTATTTCCTTAAAAAGTGCCATTGTACAATGGGGAAATGTAGGCGGATTAGTTGCAGGTTTGTACACTCAAGATTATGAATTAATAGGTAGGTCCTTGCATGACGAAATCATAGAACCCTTGCGTAGTGTTTTAATTCCTGGATTTGATTTTATCAAAAAAACAGCCTACGAAAACGGAGCTTTAGGTTCAGGTATATCGGGTTCAGGTCCTTCTATTTTTGCTTTAAGCAAAGGAAAGGAAACCGCTAATAAAATCGCAAAAGCCATGAGCGTTGTATACGATGAAATGAATTTACCGTATGAAATTCACGTTTCAAAAGTAAATGAGGAAGGAATTAAAATAATAGCCCCCTAACCCCCGGAGGGGGAATAAAGGAAAAATATAGTGATTTTAAAATTATTATAAACACATTCTGAATCCCGTTTCGTCTGCCTTCCCTCTGGGGTGGGTTGGGGTGGGGATTATATAATTACAAAACATAATGGAATACTACAGTTTAAACCATAACGCACCCAATGTTTCTTTCAAAGAAGCCGTAATACAAGGATTAGCAACTGATAAAGGCTTGTATTTCCCTGAAACAATTACTCCGCTTCCAGAGTCTTTTTTTGACAACATCGAAAATTTAAGCAATGAAGAAATTGCTTTTGAAGCGATCCAACAATTTGTAGGTGACGAAATCCCAGCAGATACTTTAAAAAAAATCATCGCCGAAACATTATGCTTTGATTTTCCTATTGTCGAAATTGAAAAAAACATTTACTCTCTTGAATTGTTTCATGGCCCAACAATGGCTTTCAAAGACGTAGGTGCGCGATTCATGTCTCGTTGTTTGGGGTATTTCAACAAAGATAAGGCCGATAGTAAAAATACGGTTTTAGTTGCCACCTCTGGCGATACAGGTGGTGCTGTAGCCAGTGGTTTCCTTGGTGTAAAAGGCGTTGAAGTCATTATACTATATCCATCGGGTAAAGTGAGCGATATTCAAGAACGACAATTGACCACTTTGGGACAAAATATTAAAGCACTTGAAGTGGATGGCGTTTTTGATGATTGTCAGGATATGGTTAAAAGAGCGTTTTTGGAAGAAAGTCTACAACATAAAAACTTAACATCAGCAAACTCCATCAATATTGCGCGCTGGTTGCCGCAAATGTTTTATTTCTTCTTTGCTTACAAGGTATTAAATAAACATAATAAACCTTTAATTTTCTCTTGTCCAAGTGGGAATTTTGGGAATATTTGCGCAGGGATTATTGCTAAAAAAATGGGATTACCCATTGAACATTTTGTAGCTGCAACGAATGTAAACGATACGGTTCCGAGATTTTTAGAAAATGGAATTTACGATCCAAAACCTTCCAAAGCGACCATTTCAAATGCGATGGACGTAGGAAACCCAAGTAATTTCATCCGAATTCAGGAAATGTACCAAAATGATTTGAAGCAATTTAAAAAAGATTTTTCTTCGTTTACGTTCTCTGATGCAGAAACTTTAACAGCCATGAAAACCATTTATGACACGAACGGTTATATTGCAGAACCTCATGGAGCTGTGGGCTATCTTGGATTAAAAAAAGAATTAGAAAATTATCCAAATGCAATAGGTGTTTTCTTAGAAACGGCACATCCCATTAAGTTTTTGGATACAGTGGAACCAACATTAAATATTACATTACCCATACCAATCCAGATAGAAAATGTTTTAGGTAAAGAAAAAGTGAGCGTTAAAATTGAAACGTATGAGGATTTGAGAAATATTTTAAAATAGATACAGACGATTTTTACGTTCTTGAAAACGCCCTTTTTTAAAATTAAAATGATAGCAATAATTCGATTAAATAAAGAGTAATTTTTAATAATTTTATCCGCAACAATGAATTAAAACCAACTATTTTTAGTTTAAAAATAGTACGTTTAGACTCCTAATTTGATTTCATTTATTAAAAAAACGTTAGATGACCACTTTTCCAGTAATAGCCTCAACATTGTCAGAAAAAGAATTAGGAGATTTTATCAAAAAAAGGTACGAACTGACAGACGATTATAATTGTAAATTGTACCGGACAGGTGTAAATCACACCTACTTTATTTCGAAAAATGAAACTAAATTTGTTTTAAGAGTATACTGCTATAATTGGCGAACTAAATTAGAAATTGAGCAAGAATTAGAACTTTTGAATTTTTAGAGAAAATTCTTTTTCGGTATCAATTCCAATTTTAGATAAAAAAGAGAATTTCATTCAAGAAATTAATGGAATTCCAGAAGCGGGAGCATCTATTTATATTTTTTTAGGAATACAAGCGCAAAGATTTGATTGGTCCAATAACTTAATTACTGAAAACTATCTCAAAATGTATGTTGAAAGAATCAAAAATTGGATTGAATACATTGAGCGAAACAACAATTCTAAAAATTAATGCTTTAGTTTTATTGAAATACATTTCTGTTTTTTACACAAAAGGGTAAATGAATTATAGTTCAAAGATTTATTTTAATATCGATTAATAAAAGCAACCAACAAAAATACATTTACTATGGACATTCATTTTAGACAAGCAAATCAAACAGATGCTGCTGCAATTTGGACCATTTTACAGAACGCTATTTTGCGAAGAAAAAATGACGGAAGCACACAATGGCAAGATGGTTATCCAAATCCAGAAATTATAAACAACGATATTTTAAAAGGCGCTGGATATGTTTTAGTACAAGATCAAACTATCATAGGATATACAGCTGTTTATTTCAACTATGAGCCTGCTTATGAAAATATTCAAGGAAAATGGCTGACAAATAACGACTTCCTGGTGGTACACCGAATTGCCATTGGCGAAAGCCAAACAGGAAAAGGACTTGCAAAAATGATTTTAAAATATGTTGAAGAACTAGCACTTGAAAAAAACATTTATAGCATAAAAGCAGATACCAACTTTGATAACCTGCCTATGTTGCGTATTTTTGAAAGTTTGGGATATCAATATTGCGGCGAAGTTTTTTTTAGAGGAAGTCCTCGAAAAGCTTTTGAAAAAACACTTAAACCTTAATCCGTTACCAAAATAAAAACGGTTTACAAATCCCTTATGCTGCTGCTGATAGCAAAAGAAGAGATTTGAGAACCGTGTTTAAAAAGTATAGCTATAATTAATAAACTAAGCTTCCAATTATGCTATAGTTTCTTCCTCTACTTCGTCTACAAATTCCATGTGATCTTCTATTTCTGGAGTGATATCTGGTTTTGAAGCTTTTAAGGCATTAAATCGTTCTAATTGCTCAAGTTCACCTTCATCACCACTGAAATAAGGAAAAACATCCATAATAGCTGACTCAGATACAGCAGGAATGGTGTAATCACCCATGGTTCCTTTCATGATCGTTATCGTATTATCGTACGCTTCTCTTACATCATTGGCTTGCACTAAGACATACATATTTGTTTTGCGTTCCTTTCCGCTTTCTTCATCATAAGCAATTAGTGAAATTTTAGAACGGAACCACCTGTCTGCATTTTCAAAAGGGTGAATTTCAGCATAATTGGCTACTTTAATATTGGTGATTTTAAATTCTTCACTAATATATGCTGCCATTTCTTCATTGATTCTACTTTCGGCTTCTGTATACGATAGAGCATCTACAAGATAAGGCTCGGTAGTAATTTTTTGACCACCAGTCTCGTCTGTTTTTCTATATTTTACTTTGCATTCGTACCAAATATTACTCATTTCAATTATTTTTTAGGATGCCAAAGATAAATTTTAAAGAAAAAAAACAACCTTTTTTTTCAAATAGATATTCACAAATTACATTCTAATTGAAAAATCATTTTACATCCTAAACAAAAAAATCTCTCCAAGTAGGAGAGATTTTTTAAAAGATTATTTTCTTAGAACTAGTCAATAAAAGTAACTAAATCTGATTTACTCTTTCTAACTTTTACTAAGTCTGATAACCAATCGTTTTTAGCATCGCGGTATCCTACAGGAAGTATAACACAACTTCTTAAGCCTTTTTCTCTTAAACCTAAAATTTCATCAAGAGCATCAGGATCAAAACCTTCAATTGGTGTGGTATCTACCCCTTCAAAAGCAGCCGCTGCAATGGCCATAGAAAAAGCAATATACGCTTGTCTAGCTGCATGTTGAAAGTTAACTTCTGGATCTTTTTGCGGATAACTGCTTAAAAGCATTTGTCTGTAATTTTCAAATCCTTCATTTTTAAAACCACGAATCTCATTTGTAAGATCAAACATGGTATTGATACGCTCTGCAGTATATGTGTCCCAAGCAGCAAAAACAAGCAAATGTGAACAATCTGTAATCACCGATTGGTTCCATCCTATAACTCTTATCTTTTCTTTAATCTCTTGATTAGTAACTACCATAATCTCAAAAGGCTGTAAACCACTTGATGTAGGTGCTAGAATTGCGGCTTCAAGAATAGTATCTAATTTTTCTTGTGAAACCTTTTCACCATTCATTGCTTTTGCAGCATATCTCCATTTTAATTTGTCTATTAATTCCATGTTATATTTAGTATATTAAATTTATTTATTTTTTAAGCTTTGATGCTATCCCAGGCCATCTGGAAACTTTCGTTTAAAATATTTTCATCCGCAGTACACAAATCTTTACTATTTATATTCATTAAGAACGCCATAGGATATATGGAATGGGCATACAATAAGTATGGCGAACTATTCTTGATGACTCCCTTACTTATTCCTTCTTTCCATAAATCAAAAAGTGGAGCCAAAAAGAGCAACCCCTCTTGCCTTGTTTGATCATCAATCATAGGGGTATTATCACATTGTGACAAAAATGATGCTTCCTCTGGATGTTTTAATTTATAATGTACCATTTGGTGCCAAATCGTTTTGAATCTTTTTTCTAAAGAGATATCCTCGGCATAATTGACAAAAGCGGCTTGAGTAAAACTTGACTTAACAGAAAGATACAACTGGTTTAACAATTCCTGTTTACTACTAAAAAAAAGATAAATGGTTGCAGGAGATATGGAAGCAGCTTTCGCAATTTTAGCCATTGATGCTCCTTGAATACCACCACTGTTGACAAGCTGCAAGGTAGCTTTTAATAATGCCGTACGTTTATCTATACTTTTTTGTAGCTGTGCCATATTCTATTTCTTGTTCAAACCAACTCGAACTATAATATTGTACAAAAGTATTCAAAAAAAAGAATGAACGTTCATAAATTTAAGTTAATAGTTAATTTACAGATTTAAAAATATTGTTAAATAAAAGTTAAAAAATAATTAAACAACTGTTTAAATTAAACACATGTTTAATTTTGCTAAATCAAAAAAAAGATTCGTTTGAAAAGTAATTTTAATGACAAACAAATTCAAATCCTAGAAGTTGCAGAAACTCTATTCTCAGAAAAAGGATTTGACGGTACCTCAATACGGAACATTGCTAAACTAGCCCAGATCAATGTGGCTATGGTTTCCTATTATTTTGGTTCCAAAGAACGTTTGCTTGAATCATTAATTGTCTATCGCACTTCAGATTTAAAACTCCAATTGGAGAAACTCCTTCAAGAAGAAATAGAACCTCTGGAAAAAATAAACAAATTAATAGCCCTTTACATTGATAGGATTAACCTAAATAAGGGAATTTATCGCATTTTACATTTTGAATTTACATCTAAAAAAAGAGAACAAAACATTCAAGCATTCTCTGAACTTAGAAAAGGAAATTTAAAATCCCTAGAATTGATTATTGAAGAAGGACAAAAAAAAGGAATTTTTAGGAAAGATGTTATTATACCTCTTATAACTCCAACTATTTTAGGAACTTTTTTTCATTTCCACATGAACAAACCTTTTTTTGAGAATTTATTGAATTTAAAAACAGAGGATTTATATAACAATTACATAAAGACCAATTTGACTAATCACATTCAACAAACAATAAAAGCCTTGCTAATATATGAAAGCTAGTAAATTCATGCTCTTTGGGATTTTCTTCATTGGAATTTCAGCTGTAGAAGCACAACAGAAAACAAGTCTTACGCTTACGGAAGCAATAGACATGGCTTGGAGTAAAAGTAATGAGATTACTTTAGCTAACACTAAAATCAAAACAAAAAAACTCGAGTTACAAGCTACTAAAAACAATCAATATCCAGATTTAAAACTTTCAGGACAATACCAACGCTTGGCAAATGCCGGTATCAATTTTAAGTTAAATCAAAGTAGTGATCCACAACAAATGCCCGTTGTCAATCAATTGATGGTAGGACAATTGAATGCTACTGTTCCGGTTTTTGCAGGCTTTAAACTCCAAAATAGCATTAAAGCTCAGGACTATTTGTACCA
This sequence comes from Flavobacterium tiangeerense, assembly GCF_007830355.1. Taxonomy (GTDB): domain Bacteria; phylum Bacteroidota; class Bacteroidia; order Flavobacteriales; family Flavobacteriaceae; genus Flavobacterium; species Flavobacterium tiangeerense. The sequence continues at coordinate 121,684 of NZ_VLKO01000007.1, forward strand.
GGCAGAAATGGCAAATGCAGAACAAACCAAAGAGGAAATTGCTTTGCGTGTTATTGAGTATTATGCAAATTTATACAAAGCACAAAAAACAATTGAAATTTTAAAGGAAAATCAAAAAAGTGCCAAACAAAGAGTTAAAGATTTTATTGAACTTGAAAAAAACGGTATAATTCCTCGAAATGACTTACTGAAATCAAAATTACAAGTTTCAAAAATTCAGTTATCACTCGATGAGACCACAAACAACTTAAAAACAATCAATTTTTATTTAACTACGCTGTTAAAATTAAATCCCGAAACACAACTTGAAATTAGAGAAGCTGATTTTGCTGATTTTCAAATGACAAATGTGCCTACTAATGAATTACCAGCCTTAGAAAACAGAAAAGATTTAAAAGCGTTACAGCATCAAGGTAAAGCTAGTGAAACAAGTGTAAAAATATCCAAAGGCTCCTACTACCCTACCATAGCGCTTGTAGGTGGATATACCGCACTAGACTTAAGCAATGTCATAACAGTTCAAAATGCTATGAATGTAGGCGTAGGAATTTCGTATGATTTAAGTATGCTTTTGAAAAACGGAACCTTGGTGAAAATTGCTGAAAATAAAGTTATAGAAGTGCAAAATAACGAAGCAATTTTAACCGATTACATTCGGACACAAGTCAAAAAAGCAATAGAGGACTATGATCTTGCTTTAAAACAAACTGTAGTTTATGAGGAAGCACAAGAGCAAGCTACAGAAAATTATCGGATTGTCAAAGATAAGTATGACAACGGACTATCTGACACAAATGATTTGCTTGAAGCTGATGTAGAGCAACTCAATTCAAAAATTAATAAAGCTTTGGCGAAAGCCAATAGTATTCAAAAATATTACGAGTTACTCTCGGTTACAGGTCAATTATCACAATCATTCAATCTCGCTCATAAATAAAATACTACCATGGAAAAGAAAAAAACAAATACAAAATTTATAATTATCCTAGTAGCATTGGTAGTTTTGGGTGGTACATACGGTACCTTCAAGTACATGCATTCCCTAGCACATGAAGAAACAGATGATGCCCAAATTGAGAAAAAGATGAATCCTATTATTCCTAGAGTTTCAGGATATGTGGATAAAGTGTACATCAAAGACAACGATTTTGTCAAAAAAGGAGACACCCTTTTTACAATTGATAAAAGAGATTATTTATTAAAAATCGATGAAGCAACAGCGGCACTTATAGGTGCAGAGGGCAACTTTGAAGTTTCTAAAGCAGATATTGGTAGTGCATTAGCAAGTATATCTGTATCAGATGCCAATGTATTGTTTGCAGGTGGAAATATAGAAACGGCGAAAATTAGATTAGGAAGAGTTAACAGTGACTACATTCGTTATGAAAACTTATATAAAAGCCACTCAATAACTAAGCAACAATATGAGCAAGCGCTTGCTGCAAAACTTGAAGCCGAAAATCAAGTACGCGTTTTACAACAACAAGAAAGAGCTAGTGCTTTTCAAAAATCAGTAATTGTAGCAAAATCAAAAGTATCTAATAAACAAACTGAAGTAGCCGCTGCCAATATTAAGCGCGCAAGAGCATTGGTTGATGCAGCTAAGCTAAACTTATCTTACACTGTTATCACGGCAGCAATTGATGGACAAGTATCAAAAATTGACATTCAACCAGGACAACTAGTACAACCTGGACAATCTTTATTTTACATCATCAATAATAATGAAGCATGGGTAGTTGCAAATTTTAAAGAAACTCAGCTTAACAAAATGGTAGTGGGACAAAAAGTTACTGTAAAAGTTGATGCTTATCCCGATTATGATTTCCAAGGGACTTTAACTTCCTTTTCACCTGCTACAGGTTCACGATTTTCTTTGCTTCCGCCAGATAATGCAACAGGGAATTTTGTAAAAACAATTCAAAGATTACCAGTTAAAATCAGTTTAGACCCAACAAATGATGCCGAGAAAATAAAATTATTACGACCTGGTATGAATGTAGATGTTGATGTTAGAATAGATTAAGCATCTTAAAATGCTTAATCTGAACTTATAAAACGAAAAACTTTAACTCTAATGATAGTTTACACTTAGTAATAAAATGGTTGAATCGGGAGAAGATGATTTAGTAGAATACGGTTTTAGGCGTGTCATTATAACAATTACAGCAGTACTTTGTGCCATGCTGGAAATTGTAGATACCACAATTGTAAATGTAGCTTTAAACAACATGCGTGGAAGCTTAGGTGCATCACTTACAGATGTGGCTTGGGTAATAACGGCTTATGCAATTGCAAATGTTATTGTGATCCCGATGACGAGCTGGTTGTCACAGCAATTTGGTCGTAGAAATTATTTTGCAGTTTCTATAATTATATTTACGGTTTCATCCTTTTTATGTGGAAATGCCAGTAATATATGGGAACTCGTTGCTTTTAGATTCATTCAAGGATTGGGTGGAGGTGCCTTATTAGTTACAGCACAAACCATCATTACAGAAAGTTATCCTGTTGCAAAACGTGGAATGGCTCAAGCGATATACGGTATGGGCGTCATTGTAGGACCTACACTAGGACCGCCGCTTGGTGGATATATTGTTGATCATTTTTCTTGGCCGTATATTTTTTACATCAATATACCGATAGGAATTATTGCTACATTATTGACACTATCATTTGTAAAAAGTCCTAAATACGGTAAAAAATTAAAAGCAAGCCAGGTAGACTGGTGGGGCATCTTTTTATTAACCGCTTTTATAGGTTCCTTACAGTACGTTCTTGAACATGGGCAGCAAGATGACTGGTTCAATAATATTACAATTATAACCCTTAGTGTAGTTACTGTTTTTGGGTTAGTTCTTTTTATATGGAGGGAGCTTACTTATGAACACCCCATAGTAAACCTGAGAGTTTTAAAAGACACTAATCTTAGGGTGGGAACAATTATGTGCTTTATTTTAGGATTTGGTTTGTATGGTTCTACCTTTATAATCCCTATTTATACACAATCCGTTTTAGGGTGGAGTGCTTTAGATGCGGGCCTATTACTAATTCCAAGCTCTATAACTACAGGAATTATGATGCCGTTCATTGGTAAAATGATTCAGCGGGGAGTTCCACAAGCTTATATGGTAGCTGTCGGATTTTTAATGTTTTTCTTTTTTACTTTTTGGATGCAAAGTGTGATCACTCCAGACTCTGGGGAAGAACACCTGTATTGGCCACTAATTCTTAGAGGAATAGGTTTAGGATTATTATTTGTACCCATATCTACACTTTCTCTATCTACTTTAAAAGGAAAAAGCATTGGTGAAGGGGCCGCTTTTACAGGAATGATGCGCCAGCTAGGAGGATCTTTTGGTATTGCAATTATAACCACGTTTATTGCTCGATTCAATCAAGAACATCGAGTAAATTTAATAGCACACTTAGACAAAACATCTTTTGAAGTACAAAAAACAGTACAGCAGCTTAAACTGGGTTTCATGTCAAAAGGTTATCCCGAAAATGAAGCATTGGCAAAAGCCTATAAAGCAATAGAATATAAAGTCATGGTTCAAAGTTCAGTGCTATCTTACATGGATATTTTCTTGTACTTAGGAGCTTTGTTCTTGTTATGTATTCCATTTATCCTTTTGATTAAAAAGGGAAAAAATAAAATAAATCCTGCTGATGCTATGCATTAACATAAAAAAAACCGTTAATCGATATTAACGGTTTTTTTATTTTCTATCTGGTAAAAACCAAGTTATTTCCTTTTGACTCTGTGGCATCAAATTGATATCCATCATAATTAAAGCCTTTTAAATCCTCAATAGTTTCTGCATTGGTATCTATGATATAACGAACCATCATTCCGCGGGCTTTTTTAGCAAAAAAACTAATAATCTTGAGTTTGCCGTTTTTATAATCTTTGAACTCAGGTGTAATAACCGGAACTTTTAATGACTTAACATCAACAGCCGAAAAGTATTCGGTACTCGCTAAGTTAACAAACAACTCCCCTTCTTTTAGCTCCTTATTTAAAGCTTTAGTAATGGAAGGTTTCCAAAACTCATAAAGATTTTTACTTTCGCCAATAGGTAATTTTGTACCCATTTCTAATCGATACGCCTGCATTAAGTCTAATGGTTTTAATATGCCATAAAGTCCAGATAGTATGCGTAATTTGTCTTGTAAAATTTCAATTTTTGAAGGTGAAAGAGTAAATACATCCAATCCTACGTACACATCTCCATCAAAAGTGTATACTGCTGGACGAGCATTCTTAGGAGTAAATGGAGTTTTCCATTCTTGATTTCGTTTCCAATTGAGATCTGCAAGTTTATCTGATATGCTCATTAATACTGATAAATCAGCTGGTTTTTTTTCTTTTAAAACTGAATGAATTTCAGCTGACTCTTTTAAGAAAATAGACTTGGTAAACGTTTCAACGGGCAATTTCTTCTCAAAATCTAAGGATTTAGCTGGCGATATCACAATTTTCATACACAATATTCTTCTCGAACGCTTTTATATTAGTAATCCCAAAAGTACTAATTGAAATTTAGATTTCATGAATCTTTAAATTGATTTGTCGAATAGTGTCATAGATTATAAAAATCAATGGTTATTTTATTTATTTTTGGTAAAAACCAGAACCATTTCTATGCACAATATCCAAATAAAAAAAGCCACATTACAAGACCTTTCGCTGTTACAAAAGATAAGCATACAAACCTTTACTGAAACATTCGCAGCTGTCAATACCCCCGAAAATATTAATTCTTACATTACAGAAAAATTAAATGTTGAACAATTAGCAAAAGAGTTAAAACATCCCTCATCGGAATTTTTCATCGCTATTTTGAATAATGAAGTTGTGGGTTATCTCAAGTTAAACACTGGCGAGGCTCAAACAGAGCCACAAGATACGGATGCGATTGAAATACACAGAATTTATGTATTACAATCCTATCACGGAAAAAATATTGGCCAACAATTATTTGATTTTGCATTACAAATGGGTCATGAAAAGCAAGTCAATTACATTTGGTTAGGCGTTTGGGAGGAAAATCATAGAGCATTGCAATTCTATAGAAAAAATGGATTTATTGAATTTGACAAACACCTATTTTTAATGGGTGAAGAACAACAAACTGACTTATTAATGCAATTGAAATTAAAATAATTATGATGGCAGCAGAAAAACCAACCCGAATACTAAATGCAGCTGTTATCGTGGCTGCCCTAGGTTATTTTGTAGACATTTATGACTTATTACTTTTTGGAATTGTTCGTACAGATAGCCTTATTGATCTAGGAATTACAGGAGATGCCATTCGTAACCAAGGTGAATATTTGATAAGCATGCAAATGTTTGGGATGCTTTTTGGAGGAATCCTTTGGGGCATTCTTGGTGATAAAAAAGGTCGGATTTCTGTTTTATTTGGCTCTATAATCATGTATTCTGTTGCAAATATTGCTAATGGTATGGTCACCACAGTAGATGGATATGCTTTTTGGAGATTAATAGCAGGAATAGGTCTTGCAGGTGAACTAGGCGCTGGGATTACCTTAGTTACTGAAAGTTTGCCTAAAGAAAAAAGAGGATATGGTACTATGATTGTAGCAGCCGTGGGAGTTTCTGGAGCTGTAGCTGCATATTTAGTGTACCAAGTTTTTCAAGATTGGCGCTTGTGCTATTATGCAGGTGGAATTTTAGGATTGTTACTTCTTTTTTTAAGAATTAAAATTTCAGAATCAAAAATGTTTCAGGATGCACATAAAAGTACCGAGAAAAAAGGTGATTTCCTGTCTTTGTTTTCGAATAAAACTAGATTTTATAAATACCTGAAATGCATTCTTATTGGAGTTCCGCTGTGGTTTTTGGTCGGAGTACTAATTACTTTTTCGCCAGAATTTGCAAAAGCACTTGGAGTACAAGGATACGAAACTATTGCAGCTGGTAAAGCTATTGCTTGGTGTTATGGCGGACTCGTTTTTGGTGATATTGCCAGCGGATTAATAAGCCAATGGCTAAAAAGCAGAAAAAAAGTAATGGCTCTTTTTTTACTTTTAAATTTAATCATGGTATTCATTTTCTTAAATGCTTTTAATATCACAACAATTACTTTTTACACATTATGCTTTTTGATGGGTTTCTCTGTAGGATACTGGGTATTGTTTGTCACAATTGCTGCAGAACAGTTTGGCACTAATATTCGGGCAACAGTAACTACAACAGTACCCAACTTTGTTAGAGGATCACTACCCCTTATATTACTTATTTATAGTTTATTTAGAGATAGCGTATTTGATGGTGAAATTTTAAAATCAGCAATGATTGTTGGCACATTACTCTCAATTATTGCATTAACAGCACTTTGGAAACTTAAAGAAACTTTTGACACTGACCTAGATTATTCCGAATAAAAAACATCAAAATTGAAGTGCCAAAAAAACAGCAAAAATGATTTATTTTTGTCTAAATTTATACTATGAAACAGGACGTTATTATTGTAGGAGCTGGATTATCTGGATTAACAGCAGCAGTATATTTGCACCGCCAAGGTAGAAAAGTACTAATTTTAGAAAGTAGTGAACGCGCAGGAGGAAGAATAAAAACAGATTCAAAAGACGGTTTCCTTTTTGATCGAGGTTTTCAGGTTTTATTAACTGCTTATCCAGAAACGAGAGCTTTACTGGATTACAAAGCTTTAAATCTCAAAAAAATGCTTCCGGGTACCACCGTAATCTATGACAAGGGAAGCTTTGAAATTGCTGATCCTTTTAGAAGACCATCAGCAACACTAGCAACATTATTTGCTCCCGTGGGAACTATAAAAGATAAGCTGAATACATTGTGGCTTAAAAACAAACTACAAAAACAAAGTATTGAAGCAATTTTTGAACAAAAAGAACAAACCACTTTACAACAATTAAAAGAGTATGGTTTTAGTTCAAAAATGATAAATCGATTTTATTCTCCCTTCCTATCCGGGATTTTTCTTGAAAACGAATTAAAAACTTCTAGCAGAATGTTTGATTTTGTGATGAAAATGTTTTCTGATGGTGATGTTGCCGTACCTGAATTAGGAATGGAAGAAATTCCGAAACAATTAGTGAAAATGCTCCCTGAAGGCAGTATAATATTTAATACTAAAGTAATAAAAATAGATAGCAATACAGTAATAACTGATGATGGAAAAGTATTTGAAGCCAACCAAATTTTATTGGCTACAAATGCAAATGCGCTAACTCAAACGCATTGTCCTAATCAAAAAATGCAATCACAGCAAGTAACCAATGTGTACTTTGTGGCTGAAAAAGCTCCCACAAACAAGGCAGTTGTTGTTCTTAATGCTTCTACTCTTAAAAAATGGGTCAATAACATGACCGTGATGACCAATGTGTCTAAGGCCTATGCCCCACAAGGCAAAATATTAATTTCTGTTTCTTACAATGGCATCCCAACTATTAACGAAAATACACTGGCGGAAAACATGAAACAAGAATTGAAACAATGGTATGGTGATCAAGTTAAATCTTGGAAGATGATTAAATCATACCAAATAGAATATGCATTGCCCAACCAAGAATCGGTTCGAAATGATATATCTAGTCAAGAACTTACATTATCCGAAAATGTATTTATTTGTGGAGATAACTTACTCAATGGCTCTATAAATGCTGCCATGAAAACAGGTAGACTCGCAGCCGAAGCCATGATGAAATCTAAATAAACTACTCCTTGAAAAAAGCAACAATTATTTTATTACTTGTGTTTTTAAACACCGTTTGCCAAGCAAAATATAGACCGTTAATTTTATCTGAATTAATTGATAATGCAGAATTTATTGGTAATGGTACAATCATTAACGTTGAAAAAAATAATATCGTTGTTCAATTTTCGATGTTTTATAAAGGTAACTCCAAATACAAAATTTTTAGAATCCAAAAGTTTAAAGACTGGACTTGTGCTTCAAGATGGGCCGAGTATAGGATTGGTCAAGAAGAAGTATTTTTCTTTTCACTAAACCAAAATAGAAAAATGGTAATTCTAGGTGCTGGAAATGAAGGTGAAATACCAATTTATAAAAACAATGTTATTTATAAAAACACTATTCCATTTGACAAAACAACTAAAAATTACACCATTGAAAAAAATGAAATAAATGGGTATTCATTTTCTCTTTATGAGTTCAAAAGTGGAATTGAAACTTATTTATCTAACAAAAACTATTTTAAAAATTGCAACAAGAAAAAAAGCAAAATGACTAAAAATTTAAACAATACTTTTTTAGAAAAATTAGTTTTTGAATTGCAATAAAGCGCTCAAAATAATCTTTTTTATCAGTAGCCAAAACAGATAATGAAAATGCTTATTTTTGCAAACTATTATATTCCCTTAAAAATAGAAACATTTTTAAGAACGGCTTTCTTCAACCATTTTCTTTTTCAGGAAGTCAGGACATTACCTAAGCTTTAATTAAAAAATATGAAATTAGTATATACTCTATTAGTTGCATTTCTCTTAAACACTGTTTACGCACAAAACGCTGATACTTACTTTGAAAAAATAAGAAACAATGAAATAGAACTCACTGCTTTTTTTTCGCAAATGCCTAAAGGAGGAGATTTACACCACCATTTTTCAGGATCAATTTATGCAGAGCCTTTATTGCAACATGCTATAAAAGAGGATTTCTACCTCAACACAGAAACCATGGACGTGAGAAAAGTAAAAGAAAATTCAGGAAACTGGTCCTTATTTTCTGCGCTCAAGGCAAATGGTACTCTGGATGCATACAAACAAAAAATAATGCAAAAATGGTCTATTAAAGATTATAACTATGTAGATTATCCTTCGGATAAATTATTTTTTGAATCATTTATGAAATTCGAACCGGCAATTCAAGGTAATTTTGCTGCAGGATTATTAGAGCTTAAAAAAAGAGCTATAGCTGAAAATGTAAGTTATATTGAAACGCAATTGTCCACAATTCCAAATACGCTACAAACCGATGATTTAGTAAAATTCGATTCAAGATTAAGACAATTGGCTGCAGCCAAAGATGAAAAGGCAATACTTAAAACATTAGATTCTCTTTTTATCATTTACCAAAAAAGAGATGCTGAACTATATGCTAAAAACTTCAATACTAATTTTGTTGCTAAATTACACAACGAATTAAAAATTGACGATGCACAGTTTACCATGCGCTATCAAAATTTTGTGTTGCGTTTTATGGAACCTGTTGATTTATTTAAAAACATAGTGATTGCATTTATCTCTGCAAACGAGAGCAAATTGATGGCAGGTGTAAATATTGTCTCTCCGGAAGACGGAGAAACCTCTATGAAAGATTATGGCTTGCACATGATGATGTTTAAATATTGTAGTTCTCGTTTTCCCAATGTAAAATATACCATGCACGCCGGTGAACTTACTCTTGGGCTTGTACAACCCGAAGAATTAACATGGCATATTGAAGCAGCAATTAAAACTGCTGGCGCCCAAAGAATAGGTCACGGAGTGGATATAGCTTATGAAAAAGACTCTTATAAATTATTACAATACATGGCTTCTAAAAATATTCCTATAGAAATCAATTTAGTGAGTAATGAATTTATTTTAAAAGTTAAAGAAGAGCGTCATCCGTTTATTTTATATAAAAAATTTGGTGTTCCAATAGTAATTAGCACAGATGATGCTGGTATTTTGCGTACAAATATGACTGAGCAATATGTTTTATTAGCCAAAAGATACAATCAAGTTACGTACAAAGACATCAAGCAATACGTTTACAACAGCATTAACTTTAGTTTTATTAAAGAAGAGGCTGTAAAAAAACAATTGCTTATGGATCTTGACAAACGCTTTGCACATTTTGAAAATCAATTTTCAAAACTGTAAAAAATTCGTGTTTATTGATAACTTGAATTGGTTTTAACTAACATGTTGGCATTTAGGAATGGTTAATATAAAGCTACATCCCTCACCTTCTTTGCTGTCAATATATATGACACCGCCTTTTTCTTCCACAATTTTTTTAACAATTGCTAATCCTATTCCTGTGCTTTCCTTTACGTCACGGGCTTCTATAGTTTGAAACACCTTGAATACTTTTTGCTGATAAGCTTCTGCAATTCCAGGTCCGTTATCCTTTACAGTAAATTGATGATAATCCTTCAAAGATTTGTAGGAGCAATGAATTTTCCCTTTTGGTTTATCATTGTATTTCACAGCATTACTAATTAAGTTCGTAAATACTTGTTGCAATAAAATCCTTTCAGCAAGTACAATAGGAAAGTTTGTCCCCATGGTAACTTCAAAATTATCTGGCACTATTGAGTCTATTAATTGTTCTAAAAGCTCATTAATATCAATACTTTCTTTTTCAATTTCCAAACGACCAATTTTTGAATATTCAAGAACGCCATTAATTAAATTTTCCATCCTAGATACTCTACGACGCAGTAAATCAAAATTTCCTTTTACTTTTTGTGGCATGTCAGGCATGTCCTCAACAATCCATTCAGAGAGGTTATAAATAGCTCTTAAAGGTGACTTTAAATCATGAGACACTACATGAGCATATTCATCTAGCTCTCTATTCTTCTTTTCTAAACTATCAAGAGCAGCTATTAAATTTTCTTCAGCATTTTTTCTATCGGTAATATCAGTCCCTATTGAAATATATTGGTATGGAATTCCTTTATTATCTAAAAATGGAACTATTGTTTTATTTTCCCAATAATAGGTTCCGTCTTTGGCTTTATGTCGTACTTCACCTTTCCAGATTATGCCGCTGTTAATATTTTCTAAAATTTGCTTTCCTATTTCAGTTTCGAAAAAAGCAGCCATATTTGGTTGTTCATTTCCTATTAACTCTTCTCTATCAAATTTTGAAACAGTACAAAAATTATCATTAACATACGTTAGTTTTCTTTTTCTATTAGATATTGATACAATAGCAGCCTCATCGAGTGCAGCTCTGATATCTTTGATTTCTTTAGATTTTTCGGAAAGATTTTGTTCGGCAACCGTAATGTCTGTAACGTCTTGTACAACACCGTTAAGTGCAATTATGGAACCTTGAGCATCCATTACAGGTTCACCAATAGCTAAAATATATTTAACTCTTCCGTCTGGAAAAACTATTCTATAATTTGTTTTGAACCTTTTACCGGTTTTGGACACCTCTCCCATAATATTATCCAAAACTATTAAATCATCTTGATGGATTAAAGTTCTAATTTTTGCAACTAACTCATCTGTAGGCATCTTATCCATTTCAAAAATACGATAATACTCATCAGACCAAATCAAATTTTTTGTAACAAAATTATAATTATAACTGCCAATTTTAGCAATTTGTTGTGACTCCTCCAGCAAATAGTTCACTTCTTTTAAATGCTGTTCTGCAAGCTTTTCTTTTTGAACATTTCTAGCAATTGCGTATAAATTTCCTGTTTCTGGATCTGGTGAAGTGTTCCAACTCAAATTTATATATGATCCATCTTTAGTTCTAAACCTATTTTCAAAACTCACTGTCTGCTTTAAATCAGCAAGTTTTCCTACCTCATCAAGTGTTGATTGCACATCCTCAGGATGAACAAAATCTATAAAAGGTTTTCCTTCTAGCTCTTGTTTTTCAAATCCTAAAACTTTTGTAAAGGCCGGGTTTACTTTATAAAAAAGCCCGTTTAGATTTGCTATACAAACCAAATCCTTTGATAGATCTATAAAGTTTTGCAATTCTTTTTGAGAATCTAGATATTCTAAATTTGTCTTTCTAGAATCTAATAATGCTACCACTTGATTTGCTAAAAGTTGTAAAGCATTTTTTTGTTCTTCATTTAATTTTTTAGGTTCTGTATCAATAACACAAAGTGACCCCATCACAAAACCGTTTTTATTGAGTAATGGAGCACCCGCATAAAACCTTATGTTAGGATCACCTAACACTAATGGATTGTCAAAGAAAAGCTCATGCTCAGTTGCATTTTCTACCTCAAAAACATGATTGTTCATGATGGTATATTGACAAAAAGAATCTTCACGTGATGTTTCACTTGCATCCAGCCCTACACTAGCTTTAAACCATTGTCTGTCTTTATCAATTAAACTCACCAGAGCTATTGGAACTCCACATATATAAGAAGCAAGTTGCGTAATAGCCTCATATTCTTTCTCTGAAATAGTATCTAAAATTGCGTATTCCTGGAGTACTTTAAGGCGTTCAATTTCATTTTCAGGCGTAGGGTAAACTTTCATTTGAAAAGATTTTGATTTACTTGGAAATTTACAAAGAAAAAAAATCATTTCTAACACTGTTGTCTAATAATTATTTATTTTTTTCTTAAAAGACTGTATAAAACTAATTTCAAGACACGACTCAAATCCAAAATTAAAATTAACATAAGAGAATTTAAACTAAGATTCTAAAGAGTAAGTATCTAAAAAAATGCCTCCAAATGAATAAAATACATCTGGAGGCAAATTATAAAATTATTACTGGACACCTATTCTTATGTTGGATTCAAAATTAGATCTATTCTTTTTATAGCATCTTCATAATGATATTTTGTTTCAATATTGACAGCAGCAGATCGAGCAGTTGTCAAAAGTACTTTTAATACATTCAATTCCCCACGAACCAGGCCACGTACATCTGATTGTGCTACATTATAAAAATCAGATGGGCGTCCTGATTTTATTTCTTCTTTCATCAAATAACTCATTCTTTCTATATAAGCTCTTTGCAGGTTTCGTCTGTAGATGGTAACATTGGCTCCAGCCGAAGCTTCTTTCCAAATTCCTTTGCGCATGTCTGCCAAAGCATCTAACGCCTTATAATTTGTAGAACCTACGATTTCTGCATCTAGTAACCTGCCTAAACGTTCAAAACTTAAAACACTATTTAAAAAACGGGCTTGTATGTTTCTAAAACGCTCTGTATATCCAGCATAGTCAAGATTTTTTAAGGTATTTACATTAACAATCCATGTAGGAGAAGCAAATGCATTAGCCTGCAACCACTGCATGGCTTCAATTTGTTTTTCTTTTGGCACAACATTATATACACTTCCTTTTTGATTGGGTTTTTTATAACTTTCGTACACTCCACCTATATTAGTAACAACATGCCCTACATACCTGCCCCACACATCTAGCATTTCTTTGTATAACTCATCAAGGTCTTCGTAATTATTAGTCACATCGCTTGTCCACTCAGGTAAATGAGTTGCAACATACTGTAAATTTTTCAATCCATAAGTACTTGCTTTCATAGCATCATTACCGATGTCTTCTGTTTGTGAAGTAGGATCAAAACTACTACTTTGACTTCCAAACTTATAGGTTATATCTCCTGCTTTTTCCATAATCCACTTATCCAAAGTTGGAACTTCAGCCTCTGGAGAATTTGCATTTGGTATGTATCGATACCCCCAATTTGTGGCATAATGATCGTAAGGTCCCATTTGTCGAATGAAACGAATGTTTTTATCTCCTGGCTGGGCAATATAATTATATCGAGCATAATCCATTAAACTTGCTGCGATTCCGTTTTTTTGAGTAAAAGCTCCGTCTCTATAGCTCTCTGTATTATATGCACAACTTGCACCCATATTGTGAGGAAAACCAAGTGCATGCCCTACCTCATGTGCAATAACCATTCGCATCATTTCGCCCATTTCTTCATCACTAGTGTTCAATGTTCGAGCTGAAGGATTTGCTGCGCCTGTTTCTAGTAAATAACGATTTCTATACGAACGCAAATGGTTGTGATACCAAATTACATCACTCTCAATAATTTCTCCAGTGCGAGGATCAGAAACACTAGGTCCAACAGCATTTCTTGTTGTACTTGCAACATAACGTATCACAGAATAGCGAATATCTTCTGGGCTAAAATCAGGATCTTCTTCTTTGCTCGGAGCATCCTTGGCAATAATAGCATTTTTAAAACCTGCTGTTTCAAATGGTTTTTGCCAATCTTCAATGCCTTGCTTGATGTACTTTCTAAGCTTAACAGGAGTAGCAGGATCAAGATAATAAACTATTGGTTTTATAGGCTCTACAAGCTCTCCTTTGGCGTACGCAACTGGATCTTTAGGCTCTAATCTCCAGCGGCGAATGTATCTTTTACTATCTGATTTTAAGGCTTCGCTGCCATAGTCAATTTGATCCATCGTAAACCATCCTACCCGATCATCGGCCAGTCTGGGTTGCATGGGCTTTTCTGGCAATAAAATCATCGATTGATTCATTTGAATGCTGATTGTTTCAGAATCAACTTGCACGGGTGGTTTTGAAGCATTATAGGTAAAATCTTGAATCACCTCAATGTTCATAGGGAAACTTTTCATGGTATTGATAAAACTGCGGGATTCATCAAGGTTTCTCACCTTGTAAGTATCTCTCATTTCTGCTGATAATCCGCTTATAGAACGAACATCAGTATTGTAAAACTTAGTTACATCAATCACCGTATTCAAAGAGTCTTTACTAAAAGCCACAATATCAAAAGCGAATAAAGTAGGCTCGTAATTATTAGCTTTAACCGAAATGCTTATTGGTAAACTATCGGCAGCAACCGCATTAAACGATTTAAGTTTTATTAAAATTTTATCTTGAAAACGCTGCCAAACAATGAGTTGTTCATTCGTTTCCGAACCTGCATTTACATATCCTCCACCTAAATTTGAAGGTAGTTTTGACAATCTACTCACCAGTAACATGTCTTTATCTAAGAGCTTATTGGGGATTTCAAAAAAATACTTTTTGTCTACTTTGTGGACTGTAAACAAACCCTCATCGGTTATAGCATCTTTTGTAATTACTTTGCTATACTCCTTAATAGTTGTCTCTGGTTTCTTTTCAGGAGCTGTTACTACAACGGCATTTTTGTCTTTTTCCTTTTTAGATTGGGCCTGATTTTCTAAAGGTACAAGACTGGTAAGAGCAATAGCAGTAAAAATGAAAAATTTCTTCATTTAGTAGGTTTTATTGGTTATTTGCTATAAAAATAAATGTAAATCAAGCTTTACTAAATTATATTACACCATTTAACAATTAATTAACAACGAACAAATGGCGTGGTTTGATGTTTTTAAAACTAAGTTTTGCATTTCTATATTGGTTTTAGAGTATTAGAAAAACATAAAAAAACCCAAAAGAAATTCTTTTGGGTTTGGTATTTAGTACGAATTAAATGTTTAAATGAAATTTAATCATTCATAGAAATTAAAAACTCCTCGTTATTTTTAGTTTTCTTAAATCGATCATTTACAAAGTCCATGGCTTCAATAGGATTCATATCAGAAAGGTATTTTCTCATAATCCACATTCTTTGTAATGTTTTTTGATCTAACAATAAGTCATCACGTCTTGTGCTAGAAGAAGTTAAATCAATAGCTGGAAAAATACGTTTATTAGCAATTTTTCTATCTAATTGCAACTCCATATTTCCTGTACCTTTAAATTCTTCAAAAATTACTTCATCCATTTTAGATCCTGTTTCAGTTAATGCAGTTGCAATGATACTTAGAGATCCTCCATTTTCTACATTACGAGCAGCTCCAAAAAAACGTTTTGGTTTTTGTAGCGCATTCGCATCAACACCACCACTTAATACTTTACCAGATGCAGGCTGAACGGTATTGTAAGCTCTTGCCAAACGGGTAATGGAATCTAATAAAATAACAACATCATGACCACATTCTACCAATCGTTTTGCTTTTTCAAGAACAATGTTAGCTATTTTAACGTGTTCTTGTGGTTCTCTATCAAAGGTAGAAGCAATTACTTCACCACGCACACTGCGTTGCATATCAGTAACTTCCTCTGGACGCTCGTCAATTAATAGAACGATCAAATAAACTTCAGGATGATTGGCGGCAATAGCATTTGCAATTTCTTTAAGCAACATGGTTTTACCCGTTTTTGGTTGTGCTACAATCATACCACGCTGTCCTTTTCCTATTGGTGAAAACAAATCGATGATGCGAGTAGAAACAGTGCTTTGTTTTTCGGCCAATTTGAATTTCTCTGATGGAAAAACTGGTGTTAAGTGCTCAAATGAAACTCTATCTCGAACAACTTGTGGATCATGTCCGTTGATTTTTAAAACGCGCACTAATGGGAAAAACTTCTCACCTTCTTTTGGTGGACGTACGACTCCTTTTACCGTGTCTCCTGTTTTTAATCCAAAAAGTCTAATTTGTGAAGTAGATAAATAAATATCATCTGGTGATGCTAAGTAATTGTAATCTGAAGATCGTAAAAAACCATATCCATCAGGCATCATTTCTAACACTCCTTCACTTTCAATGATTCCATCAAATTCAAAATCGGCAGCAGCAAAATTGCTTTTTTTGTTCTTAAAATTCGGATTTTGATTTACGTTCCCGTTAGTGTTTTGCTTATTGAGCTGATTCGGGTTTATTTTTTTTATAGCAAGTGGTAATTCATTTTTTACAGCAGGAGCATCTTCAACTATCGTTTCTGGCTCTGATTCTACTGTTTTAACTTCTTCCTTATTTTTCTTTAAAGCTATCTTTTTCTCGTATGCTGATTTATTAAATTTTATAGCTTTACCCCTTTTAACACCATCTTCCTCAATATTCGTGGACACTGCTGGAATGTCCTCTGTTTTTGTATCTGTTGCAGTTTCGTTATCAGGAGATACAGTAGTAATTGCCTCTGGAGTAACGGATATATCATTTTCAAAAAGCGTACTTTTTTCGTTTTTTTGAATGGGTGCTTTTTTTACAGGAAGTATTCTTGTTCTTTTTGTTTTTTCCTCTTCAAGATTCTCACTAGGTTTTGCAACATTCTCCGGTGCTTTACTAAGTGCTTGTTGCTCTAGTATTAGCCCAATTAATGTTTCTTTTTTTACACCGTTAAACTTTATGGTTTTTGCTAATTTAGCAATTTCTTGAAGCTCAGAAAGCTTCATTTCTTTTAATGCAGAAATATCAAACATGAATGTTCTAGGAATTTAATTAATTTTGTTGGAGATGTTATAAAAGATAGGTGGTAATTTTTTAAATCAACTGACCGCAGTATGAAGTTATTACGGTATTATGATGCAATAATACGAATAAAAAATTAGCATACAATAGTATTTTTAAAAAAGAAAATATATTTTTGTAAAACAAATATAAAAAATGATACAACGAATTCAAACCGTATACCTAGCATTAGTATTCATTATGACTGGTGTTTTGTTGTTTTTCTTGCCACTTTGGACCTTAAATGATGGAAAAGCATATTATTTTATGCAAAATCAAATCTATACCATCATTCTTGGACTAAGTACTATGCTGACACTAGTGAGTATCATTTCATTCAAAAAGAGACAAAATCAATTTGTTATGGGCAGATTGAATATCATATTAAATATGATTTTATTAGCATTGTTTGTCTATCGTTCGCTAAATTTATCTGGAGAAACACCTGCTGTTTCTAAGAAAGGTATTGGGATGTTTCTACCTGTTCTTGCTATCGTGTTTTTAGTTTTGGCTAATAAGGCGATCAAGAAAGATGAAGATCTCGTAAAATCTGTGGACAGATTGAGATAATACTATAATTTTTTATTTATTAGTGCGAAGAAAACCCGAATTAATTTTCGGGTTTTTTTGTTATTTATTGAAAATGATAAGATAAATTAATACAATACGTTGTTGCCATTTGATAAATATTTCAATTACATTAAATTTAAAAATTTTGTAAGAAATAATAAATACAAAATCAAATTAGTGTCTGTTATTTTTTATATATTTGATTATATTAAAACTTTATGTCTGATAAAATCCGAATTCACCTTGCAGATGACCATCAAATATTAATCGATGGTATTAAAACGCTTCTCCACACAAACCCTCACTTTGAAGTCGTTGGTTTTTCTGTAAATGGATCTAATTTGTATCAGGAAGTTGTTCAAAATAATTCTGACATATTAGTACTAGACATCAACATGCCCGAAAAAGATGGCATACAAGTCATAAAAGAGTTTGCATCAAAAGGATTTCCTTGTAAGATTATAATTTTATCCAGTCACGATGATTTACGAATCATTAAAGAAGTTATGAAATTAGGTTCAAGTGGCTATTTGACCAAGAAATGTGCAGGTGAAAATATTGTTGAAGCCATTCAAGCTGTGCACAATGGGGAAGAATATTTTTGTAGATCTGTTAGAGAGAAAATATTTAATTCTGCTACCAAAGAAAATCCAAAATTAAACAAACTCGATCAAAATGGAGATTTTATCTTAACAGATAGAGAACTTGAGATTATAACATTAATTGCTCTTGAATTTAGCGGAAAAGAGATAAGCGATCAACTCTTTATCAGTATGAATACTGTAGAAACGCATCGTAAAAATATTATGAAAAAATTAGACGCAAAAAACTCCATTAGTTTGGTTAAATATGCCCTTAAAAACAAGCTTATAAAAACCTAAATATCAATATATCACTATTAATACATCCATTGTATTGGCTTTTAAATACAAGAATTAATTACAGCAGCATGTTAAACAAGCAAATTACAATTCTGTTTTTATTTATTTTTGGCTTTTTCCCTGTTTTGTTATTGGCCGAAGACAAAACCCAAACAATGAAGGATATCATACTGCTTTCTAACAAATCTATTGAACTCATGCGAGAGGGCAGCTATGAGAAATCTTTGATACAATCTAGACTAGCACTCAGCAAAGCTATTCAAATTAAAGACAATAATATCATTGCTAGCTGCTACAACACTATTGCAGCTAATTTTGATCAACTTTCAGAACCTGACAAAGCATTTTATTATTACAACAAAGGATTAATTTATGCCAAAAAAACCAATAATGATGTATTAAAAAACTGGCTATACAACAATATTGGAAACATTTATTGCTTTGATAAAAAACAATACAAAGAAGGAATTTATTACTATAAAAAATCATTAGAATACAGCACTAATATTAATGATGTTGCACAAATTTTATTTACAAAACTAAATATTACCTGGGCGTACTTTGATATTGGTGATTTTAAAAATGGGTGTCCCTATTTAGATTACATCAATAAAAATCATAAAAAGGACGGTGATGCATCTACAATTGTAGCGCTGCACATGCTTAACGGAATGTATTATTCGAGTATTAATGATACTAAAAAAGCTACCTTACATTTTGAGAATGCCATCAGACTAGGGATTCAAGGAGATGAAAAATCAGATTTATCATTTTCTTATCTTGAGTATTCTAAATTTTTAACAAAAACTGGAGATTACAAAAAAGCATACTCTTACCTCGACTCCTACATTAGATTGACCGAAGAATTAAAAGACGAGGAAAAAATAAAAAAAGCAAATGTTGCAGGAATAAATCTTGAAATCGACGAATATAAACGTGAAATCGACAAAATTGAGAGTGAGTTCAAAACCAAACAAATAGAACTATTAGAAGAACAATACCGCAATAAAAAAATTGTAATTGTTGTAGCTGTAATCTTACTATTACTCTCTTTGGTCTTTTATATTTTAACTTTAAACGCAAAGTTAAAACACAAAAACAAAATTAAAGACTTACAAAGCAAGGTTCAAGAAAACATACTAAATGCCTCCATTAATGGTCAAGAATTAGAACGGAAAAAAATTGCTTCTTTTTTACATGATAACATAAGTGCTCTATTGTCATCTGCTGGAATGCAATTACAAGCTTTTACCAATCAAACACAAAATTTCCCCACTGAAATTACTAAAACAAAACAAATCCTTGAAAATGCACACGACCAAGTTCGGGATTTATCCCATGAATTAATGCCTTCGTTACTGGTTCGTTTTGGATTATTTGATGCTCTGGAAGATCTATGCGAAAAAAACACAAACTCATTACTGAACTTTGTCTTTAACAATTCAGTAGATCGAAACACCCGTTATGACGAAGACTTTGAAATGAAAATCTATTTCATCATTATGGAACTCATTAACAATACTATAAAACACAGTACAGCCTGCCAATCTATAGTTTCATTGGACGAAAATAATAACACGTTGCAAATAAAAATTATTGATAACGGAAAAGGTTTTGATTCTTCTAATTTTCATATTCTTGAGGGTTTTGGAATTAACCAAATCAAATCTAGAATCAATAACTTGAAAGGGACATTTTATATTGATTCAAAACTCAATTGGGGTACAACTGTAAGTATTGAAGTTCCCATACACTACCATAAAAAGAATTCTAACCCCGTTTACCCAACTCAATAATTTCCATATCCTTAATTTTATCTCCTTCTATTACAAATCGCAGCATAGTGCGTACTTGATGAAAACCACTTATACCAGCGGCTCCAGGATTAAGGTGCAAAAGATTCAATTTCTTATCAAACATAACTTTTAGGATATGAGAGTGTCCGCAAATAAATATTTTCGGAGGATTTACAAGTAGTTCTTCTCTAATACTAGCATTGTACTTCCCAGGATAACCACCAATATGTGTGATCCACACATCAACTCCTTCACACATAAATCGGTTGTGTAATGGAAATTCCATTCGAGCCTTTGCATCATCTATATTACCATAAACAGCACGCAAAGGTTTTACTTTTTGTAGCGCATCAGTAACAATCAGATTACCTATATCGCCCGCATGCCACACTTCATCGGCTTGGTCCACATATTTTAAAATGGTATCGTCTATATGACTGTGCGTATCCGAAAGTAAAAGGATTTTTTTCAATGTAAGTTTTTTTAGGAGCTTTTTCCAGCTATACGCTTTATTCCCGATCAAAAAAACTACGGCTAAAAAGCCTTGTTTTTTAAAATCGGGAGATACCGCTACTATCTGGGCTAGAAATTTTTGTAAAAATAGCCATTCTTGGTTCAATAATGAAATCGAATTCATTCTTAACAAACTTTGGCAGTTTGTCATTTCCTTGCACAAAAATTAATAAGTATCTTTGTCGCATCAAAAAAAAACTGTTGAGATATTTCGTTAAATTTGCATATAATGGCACGCATTACCACGGATGGCAATTCCAGCCTAACGCAGCCTCTGTTCAAGAAACCATGAACAAAGCCTTTTCGGTATTGCTAAATACACCCCTAAATCTTATGGGTGCCGGAAGGACTGATACAGGAGTTCACGCAAGAGAAATGTATGCTCATTTTGACATAGAAAAATCATTTGATAATACAAGTTTGATTCACAAACTCAACTCTTATTTACCCAAAGATATTGTAATTTATGACCTGATAGCAGTTCATGATGATGCTCACACTAGGTTTGATGCTACTAAAAGAACTTACGAATATCACATTCATACTTTTAAAGATGTATTTTTACAAGATAAGAGTTGGTACTTTCATCAAACGTTGGATATTGAACTCATGAATCAAGCAGCACAAATACTGTTTGAACACACTGATTTTCAATGTTTTTCTAAAGTAAACACTGATGTAAACACATTTGATTGTACGATTTATGAAGCGCATTGGGCACAAAAAGACAACAATTCGTTGGTTTTTACCGTTTCGGCAAATAGGTTTTTACGCAATATGGTGCGTGCCATTGTAGGAACGTTGATCAATGTAGGGTTGCATAAAATTACACTCGATGATTTTACAGCCATTATTGCTAGTAAAAACAGAGATAAGGCCGGGATTTCGGTTCCAGCACATGGTTTGTATTTAACCAAAATAGAATACGATTACATTACACAATAGCCCTGATTACTTCACTCAACTTTTATTTTCGTAGGAGTTCAGTGAATTACATTTGTAACGAATAGCAGACAAGAGCAAAGCGAATTGACGAAGTAAACAGCTCCAAAAAATAATATGAAAGCAAAAGCATTTGATACTAGATTATTCAAGCGTATATTAAAATTTACAAAACCCTATCAATGGCGTTTTAATGGAGTGGTTATTTTTGCCATTTCATTGTCAATATTTGCAGCGTTACGCCCGTATTTATTGAAACAAACCGTTGATGGTTATATTGCTACACAAGATCAAAAAGGATTATTGATGTATGTAATCTTAATGGGGATTGTGCTTTTATTAGAAGTGTTTTCACAATTTTACTTTGTCTTTTGGGCCAACTGGTTGGGTCAAGACATTGTAAAAGACATTCGTACCAAACTGTTTCAGCACATTTTGAGTTTTAGAATGAAATATTTTGACCACGTTCCTGTGGGGCAATTGGTGACTCGTTCGGTTTCTGATATCGAATCTATTGCTAGAATTTTTAGTCAAGGTTTGTTCATGATAATTAGTGACTTGATGAAAATGGTTGTGGTGCTCGGTTTTATGTTTTACATGAACTGGACCCTAACTTGGATTGTTATTGTCGCCATGCCTATCCTGGTTTTTGTTACGAGGATATTCCAAAAGAAAATGCAAGTTGCTTTTGAGGAAGTGCGTACTCAAATTGCCAATATGAATTCCTTTGTACAAGAGCGTGTCACGGGCATGAAGATTGTTCAACTCTTTAATAGGGAAAATATTGAGTCAGAAAAGTTCAAAGAGATAAATGACAAGCACAAGAAAGCGTGGATAAAAACCATTTTATACAACTCTATCTTCTTCCCTATTGCAGATATTATTTCGTCATTGACACTTAGTTTTATTGTGCTTTACGGCGGAATCAAAATATTAAACGGAGACAATTTCACTACTTTTGGAGATTTATTTTCATACACCATGTTTATTGGAATGTTGTTCAATCCACTAAGACAAATAGCTGATAAATTCAATGAGATGCAACTGGGAATGATTGCGGCTAATCGTGTTTTTGATATTTTGGACACCCAAGATCAAATACAAGATACAGGTACTCTTGAGGCACCAATTTTTAAAGGAAATATTGAATTTAATAAAGTTCGTTTTGGTTATATTCTTGATGAAGAAGTAATAAAAGGAATTGATTTAGAAGTAAACGCTGGACAAACAATTGCCATTGTAGGTTCTACAGGTGCAGGAAAATCTACTATTATCAATTTACTGAATCGTTTTTACGAAATCAATAGCGGCTCCATATATATTGATAATCAAAATATTGAAAATTATACTTTAGGTTCTTTACGAAAGCAAATTGCGGTAGTATTGCAGGATGTTTTCCTTTTTGCTGATACTATTTTTAATAATATCACCTTAAATAATCCTGAAATTGATCGCGACCAAGTATTGGCTGCAGCCAAAAAAATTGGAGTGCATGAATTTATAATGAGCTTGCCTGATAATTATAACTTTGATGTCAAGGAACGCGGAGTAATGCTATCCTCTGGTCAGCGCCAATTAATTGCATTCTTGAGAGCTTATGTGAGTAACCCAAGTATTTTAATTCTTGACGAAGCCACGTCTTCTATAGATACCTACTCTGAAGAATTGATTCAACGTGCTACCGAAACCATTACTAAAGGCCGAACCTCTATTGTTATTGCACACCGATTAGCCACGATTGTAAACGCAGACAAAATCGTAGTTATGGATAAAGGACTAATCGTTGAACAAGGTACACATCAAGAACTAATTAATCGTGAAAGTGGTTTTTATAAGAATTTGTATGACTCTCAGTTTTCAGTGGCGAATTGATTCAAATAAAAAACTTACATTTACTTGCAGTTATTGTTCCACTTAACCCAATAACCCATTGAAAAAACTTGGACTTGGTTTCATGATGCTATTATTCTATTCGTGCATCCCATTGCGAATTGCGCCAAATATTGAGGGTGATAAAATTGTACAAGCCAAAAAATTCAAAAAAGACCTTCCAAATTGCTACGGATTTGTCTTTGAAGACAAAAAAAAGGCTGATGAATTTTACAACTTTATCAATACCAAATACAATTTAAAACACAGCAATGTAGATTCAAACGTTCCCATTATTATTGACAACAAGACTTTTTATATGTCTTTTTTTGAAAGAGAAAGAGTGACAAAAACGCTGAATTTAATTCCAATTGCCGTTGATACCGGTATACAAAGCAAAGGGAATGATCCGATCTTCGAGGACAATTATACTTCTAGAAATGGTTTTTGGTACATCATTATTTCGGTTAGGGATAAAGAAATCAAGGACTGTCTCGACCCAAATTATCCCGAACTAGCAATTGTTACCAACCATTTAAAAAAGCTTAGAGATGAGTATTTTTCGACCACAAATTATGTTGAAGCCTATTTAAAAATGAAATGATTCAGCTGGTGCAAACACCATTGCTAATAAACTTATAAAACGGTTAATTTTTTTTAAAATAAATCCTTAATTTTGCTATCCGAAAAGCGATTCAAACAAGTCGTAAATGAAAATAGTAGAAATACTGCTTTCTTATCAATAAAAAAACAAAAAAACTTTACAATGAAATACGATATTATAGTTTTAGGAAGTGGTCCTGGTGGTTATGTTACTGCAATTAGAGCATCTCAATTGGGCTTTAAAGTAGCCGTAATAGAAAAAGAGAACTTAGGTGGTGTATGCTTGAACTGGGGATGTATCCCAACAAAAGCCTTACTTAAATCGGCTCAAGTTTTTGATTATTTAAAACATGCTTCGGATTACGGATTAACGGTATCCTCATTTGATAAAGATTTCCCAGCTGTTGTACAACGCAGCCGATCAGTAGCAGATGGAATGAGCAAAGGTGTTCAATTCTTAATGAAGAAAAATAAAATTGACGTTATTGATGGTTTTGGAAAACTAAAACCAGGCAAAAAAGTTGATGTTACTGACAAAGAAAATAAAGTTACAGAATACAGTGCAGATCATATTATTATCGCTACTGGAGCTCGCTCTCGTGAATTACCTAACTTGCCTCAAGATGGTGTAAAAGTAATTGGTTACAGACAAGCCATGACATTGCCAACACAACCTAAATCGATGATCATTGTAGGTTCTGGAGCAATTGGAGTTGAGTTTGCTCATTTCTATAACGCAATGGGAACAGATGTAACTATTGTTGAATTTATGCCAAACATTGTTCCTGTTGAAGACGAAGACATTTCTAAACAAATGGAACGTTCTATGAAAAAAGCAGGTGTAAAAATCATGACAAACTCTTCTGTAGAACGCATTGATACCACTGGTACTGGTGTAAAAGCATTTGTGAAAACAGCTAAAGGAGAAGAAGTTCTTGAAGCTGATATTTTACTTTCAGCAGTTGGAATCAAAACCAACATTGAAAACATTGGACTAGAAGAAGTAGGAATTGCAACTGATAGAGATAAAATTTTAGTTGACGCTTTCAATGCAACCAATATTCCAGGTTACTACGCCATTGGTGATGTAACTCCTGGTCAAGCATTGGCGCACGTTGCATCTGCTGAAGGAATTAACTGTGTAGAAAAAATTGCAGGACTTCACGTAGAGCCTATTGATTACGGAAACGTACCAGGTTGTACCTATGCAACTCCAGAAATTGCATCTGTTGGATTAACAGAAAAACAAGCTAAAGAAAAAGGATACGAATTAAAAATTGGTAAATTTCCATTCTCAGCATCAGGTAAAGCAAAAGCTTCTGGAACACCAGATGGTTTTGTAAAAGTAATTTTTGATGCTAAATACGGCGAATGGTTAGGATGCCACATGATTGGTGCTGGTGTTACTGATATGATTGCTGAGGCAGTTGTAGCTCGTAAACTAGAAACTACTGGACATGAAATATTAAAAGCCATTCACCCACACCCTACTATGAGTGAGGCAGTAATGGAAGCTGTTGCTGATGCTTACGGTGAGGTTATTCACTTGTAAGATAAAACTCTTTGAATTCATAAAATCCGATTGGCTCGTTTGCCAATCGGATTTTTTTTGCTTCAATGCACACAGAAATACACTAATTTGTATATTTTTTGTACATTAACAATTATTTACAAAACGTACCCTACTTTCTAAACAAATCTCCTATATCTTTGTAAAACGTGGGCAGGACCACATTATTTAGAACTTATTTTATAAAAATGACACCTGAAAACAAACGATTTTCTTCACTTTTAAGCGAAAACCAAAATAATAATTGGGTACGAGCAATTGATTCCTCTAAAATTGTCAATTGGATTGATGACTTATTCAAAATTTTATTCCCTGAAAAAGCCTTAGAGACCATTCAAATAGAAGTACTTTTAAATCAAAACAAAGCCGATTTTATTAGTATTTTATCCGAAATTGTAAAGAACAAACCAACAGAGGTGATACTTGATGATGCCGAAGCGTTTTATACTTCTTTACCACATTTATACGCTAACATGCAGCAAGATGCTCAAGCCATTCTTGACACAGATCCAGCTGCTGATTGCATTCAGGAAATCATTAATTCCTACCCAGGTTTTTTTGCAATTGAAGTATATCGTATAGCGAATGCCATCGCAACAAGAACCCCTTGCCTACTGCCCCGAATTTTAACGGAGTATGCACACAGTAAAACAGGAGTAGATATCCATCCCAATGCTACAATTGGAGTTCCGTTTATAATTGATCATGGAACAGGAATAGTAATTGGTGAAACCACAGTGATAGGAAAACATGTGAGTGTTTACCAAGGTGTAACTCTAGGAGCTTTGCAAGTAGAAAAAAGCATGCAAGAAAAAAAACGACACCCTACTGTTGAAGATCATGTTATCATTTATGCTAATGCCACCATTTTAGGTGGTAGTACAATAATTGGTAATCACAGTATTATTGGTGGAAATACGTTTATAACCAAAAGTGTTAATCCGTATTCATTTGTCATGCAGTCTAATAAAAACACAGTTTTAAATCAACTAGAAACAAAAGATATTAATTTTTTCTCTATATAAGTTATGACAAAATTCAACAACATACTCGACACAATTGGCAATACACCACATGTAAAAATCAATCGTTTGTTTGGCAACAACCATAATATTTACATTAAACTAGAACGCGCTAATCCTGGTGCAAGCATCAAGGATAGAATTGCACTTGCCATGATTGAAGATGCCGAAGAAAAAGGGTTACTCAAAGCAGGTGGAACCATTATTGAGGCCACATCTGGTAATACTGGAATTGGTCTTGCCATGGTTGCAGCTGTAAAAGGGTACAAATTAGTATTGGTAATGCCAGAATCGATGTCAATTGAAAGACGCAGACTCATGAGCTTGTACGGTGCTGAGTTTGTACTTACACCCCGAGAAAAAGGAATGAAAGGAGCACTAGAAAAAGCACAAGAACTAGTTGCTGAATCTCCTAATGCTTGGTCTCCACTTCAGTTTGAAAATCCGGCTAATATTGAAATTCATAAAAAAACTACTGCACAAGAAATTATAAAAGCATTCCCAGAAGGCTTGGATTACTTAATTACCGGAGTAGGAACGGGTGGTCATATTACAGGTTGTGCCGAAATACTAAAACAGCATTTCCCAAACCTTAAAGTTTATGCAGTAGAGCCAGAAGCTTCTCCTGTAATTAGTGGTGGCGCTCCTGCTCCTCACCCTATTCAAGGGATAGGTGCTGGATTTATCCCTAAAAATCTTCATACTGATTTATTGGATGGTACAATTCAAGTTAGTAAAGATGAAGCATTTTTATATGCACAAAGAGCCGCAAAAGAAGAAGGAATGTTTATAGGAATATCATCAGGAGCATCACTGGCGGCAGTAGCCAAAAAACTTCCTGAAATTCCTGAAAATGCAAATGTATTAACTTTTTGTTACGACACAGGAGAACATTACTTAAGCATTGAAGGCTTATTTGTTTAAATAAATTTCTAGAAACCGATTTACAATTGTAAGTCGGTTTTTTTATTCTAGTTTATAAAATTAAATTGTTAAAATTAACATTAAATACGCTTATTTCATACCTAAATTCGAATTTTAAAAGATTTTAAACTGACAAAACAAGAAATAATTAAACCTTTTTAAAAATATGAAGTCATAGAAAAAAAACTATTATGAAAAATTTTATTTTAATACTATGTATTGTATTAGTAAGCAGCTGTAGCAATAATAATGAGGAAGTAGAACTAAATCCCACAACTGAAATGTATTTCCCATCAAATTCAAATAGCAACTGGGAAACCACATCAAGTGCAAGTTTAGGTTGGAATCAAAGTGCAATACAACCATTAAAAGATTTTTTAATCCAAAAAAATACAAAATCCTTTCTAATTCTTGTTAACGGCAGAATAGTAATGGAGGAATATTTTAACGGACACACAGCAACAGATACATGGGAATGGAATAGCGCAGGTAAAACACTTGTAGCAACTACAACCGGAATAGCAGTGCAAGAAGGACTAGTAAACTTGAACACAAAAGTATCTAATTACCTGGGTACAGAATGGACTAGTATGCCATTACCTAAAGAAGATCTTATCCAAGTTCGTAATTTATTGACCATGACTGCAGGAAATGATGACAGTAAACAATTCATGATAAAATCAAATATAACCTACATTGCTGATGCCAATACTCGATGGGCTTATAGTAATGTTTTTCAGAAATTAACTGATGTGATTGCAAAAGCTAGCAATAAACCATTTGAAAATTATTTTAATGAAAAATTAAAAAATAAAATTGGCATGGATGGCTTTTGGAATTTTGGAGCTATTTTCACAATATACCATAGTACAACAAAAAGCATGGCGCGATTTGGACTATTAGCATTAAATAAAGGAAAATGGAATAATGAAACAATTGTAAACGAATCCTTTTTTAACGAGAGTGTAAATACGTCTCAAAATATTAATCCATCTTACGGCTACCTATGGTGGTTGAACGGTAAATCGAGTGCAATGATACCAGGTGAGCAAACCGTATTTCAAGGCTCACTTGTGCCTAATGCACCTGCTGATATGTATGCAGCAATGGGAGCCAGCGATCAAAGAATTTATGTTATCCCGAGTAAGAAAATGGTAATTGTTAGAATGGGAAATGCTTCTGACCCATCAAACCCTAACTTTGCAGTTTCTGGTTTTGACAATGCCCTTTGGAGTAAAATAAATGCTGTTATCAAATAAATAGAATTATTATTACAGAAAATAAAAGTGTTTTACAATTTCAAAAATTATTACTTTAAATTCAAAACTGATTGGCTAAACTCTTGAAAACCATCTGCTTTTAATTTTGTTTAATTTTTTGTTAAATATATTAAACAAATGCATTAAATGCCTATATTTGAATATCTTAATTTAATTAAACTAAAATATTTAAAATGAAATTAGTAAAAGTAATCGGTGCTATGGCACTATTAGGAGTTATTACAACTTCATGTGGAGAAAAGAAAACTGCTGAAACAGCAGAAACCGCTGACACAACAACAGTTGCAGTTGACTCTGCAGCAGTTGTTGAAACACCAAACATTGTAGGTGTAGCAGCTGGAAATGCTGATTTTTCTACATTAGTAACTGCTGTAAAAGCGGCAGGATTAGTAGAAACATTAAGTAGCGAAGGACCATTTACAGTTTTTGCACCAAACAATGCAGCCTTTGACAAATTGCCTGCTGGTACAGTTGATGGGCTATTGAAACCAGAAAGTCTTGACAAACTGAAAGCAGTTTTAACGTATCATGTAGTTTCGGGAAAATTTGACGCAGCAGCAGTAACTGAGGCAATCAACAAAAATAATGGTAAATTTACCGTTACAACTGTTCAAGGTGGTAAAATCGAATTGAGCTTAAAAGATGGAAAAGTAATTTTAACGGATGCAAATGGAGCAACATCTACTGTTGTTCTTGCTGATGTGGCTGCTTCAAATGGTGTAATTCATGCAATTGACTCTGTGGTAATGCCAAAATAATTGATTCAATTAAAATTTAAAAACCGTTGCAATGTTATTTTTGTGACGGTTTTTTTTTAGTAAATCAATTTATGAATGATTAAAATTTTTGATCCTTATCTATTTCAATTTGGCATAATTATTCGAAATAAATACATATCGAATAAAAAAATAAATTAATTTTGTTTACAAATAATAAAATACGTATGAGTTATTTGAAAACCGAATTATACGAATTAATCAAAAAAGATAACTCTGTATTTGATTTTATACAAGAAACAGCTCTTGACGGCCTGACATACTGGGATATTGAAAATCCCAATCATAACTACATGAGCCCTAAGTTCTGGTCAACACTAGGTTATAATTATAACGAATTACCAAGCAAAATCAAATCATGGAAAGATCTGATTAACAAAGAAGATTTGGAATTACTTCAAGAAGTAATACGTACAAATTCTATTGATTTTACTTACGAGCAAATTTGTAGGTTTACCCATGAAAACGGATTTACAGTTTGGATGAAATGCAATGGTAAAATCATTCAAAGCCCAGATGGCAATGGTTTACGGTTACTGGGAGCTCATATTGACATTACATACCAAAAAGAACAAGAGCTTTTACTTGAAAACTGCAATTCAGCAGCGAGAATTGGGTATTGGGAATTTGACATTTTAGCTCAACAAATCCATTGGAGTAAAATCACAAAGGAAATCCATGAAGTTTGTGAAAACTATATCCCTAATCTAGAAACGGCAATTCATTTTTATAAAGAGGGTGATAACAGAGATATAATTAACATAGCAATATCTAATGCGATAAAAAATAACGAACCATTTGATTATCGCTTACAAATAATTACTGCAAAAGGAAATCACCGCTGGATTAGAACTATTGGCCAAACAGTATTTACAAAAGGTAGATGTACCAAAGTCTATGGAACTTTTCAAGATATAACTATTGAAAAGAATGCCAAAATTGAATTAATAAAAGAGAAAGAAAAGCTACAAAGTGTACTTGAAGGAACCAACTTAGGGACATGGGAATGGAATATTCAAACTGGGGAAGCAATTTTTAATAATCGTTGGGCAGAAATTATAGGTTACACACTTGAAGAATTACAACCCATTAGTATCCAAACTTGGATTGACTTCGCACATCCTGATGATTTACTCCAATCACAAAAAATTCTTGAAGAATGCTATAATAAAGAGCGCGATTTTTATCATTGTGAATGTAGAATGAAACATAAAAATGGGGAATGGGTTTGGGTTTTAGATCACGGAAGAATAATAAACTGGACTGATGAAGGACTACCCTTAATGATGTATGGTACTCATACTGATATTACCGAAACTAAAAAAACATTTGAGAGAAATAAATTATTTATAGAACAAACCCCTACCGCTATTGCAATGTTTGACACACAGGTGAAATACATTGCTTCGTCTGAAAAATGGATTACTGATTATCGTTTAGAAGGTCAAAAGATAATTGGCCAATCACATTACGATGTTTTCCCCGAGATAGGTGAGGAATGGAAAAAAATACACCAACAATGCTTAACTGGTGACACTCACAAAAGAGATGAAGAAAAATTTGTTCGACTAGATGGTTCAACACAGTGGATAAGGTGGGTAGTTAAACCTTGGTACACCGATTCAGAAAAGATAGGAGGATTAATTATGCTCACAGAAGACATCACTGAAAGAAAAAAAATTCAAGAACAACTGTTAGTAAGTGAAGAGGCTTTTCGAGGGAATTTTGAGAGTGCCGCTATAGGTATGGCATTACTCAATGTACACGGGCAATGGCTAAAAGTGAATAAAAACTTATGCGAAATTACAGGATACACTAATGAAGAGTTAATGCAACTCACTTTTCAAGACATTACTCATCCAGATGATTTAGATGAAGATCTTGCTTTACTAAAAGAACTTGTAGAGGGTAAAATAAATTTTTATCACCTTGAAAAAAAATACATTTGTAAAGACGAAACAATTGTTTATGTTATTCTAGCAGCATCTATTGTTAGGGATTCTGATAATAACCCTTTGTACATCATATCCCAAATCATAGATATTACATCCCAAAAAAATGCTGAAAATAAACTAGAACAGGCTGTATCAAAACTTCAAGGAATACTAGATGCTAGCACTCAAGTTGCTATTATTGAGACTAATATTGATGGACTAATAACAACCTTTAATACTGGTGCCGAAAATCTTTTAGGATACCCGAAAGAGGAAGTTATACATTTAAAAACTCCTGAAACTATTCATTTACAAGAAGAAATTGAAGCACAAGAAGAAAAAATATTAATTGAAAAAAATATTAACTGCAAAGGTTTTGAAGTTTTTACCCACGTGCTACATAAAGGAAAATTTGAAACCAGCGAATGGACGTATGTAAAAAAAGACGGAACTCAATTTCCGGTACAACTTACAGTTACAGCAGTAAAAAGGAATAATGAAATTACAGGTTATTTAATGATCGCTGTAGACATTAGTAGCATCAAAAAAGTAGAAAATGAAATACAGTCGCTATTATTTGTCACAAAGGATCAAAACGAACGATTGAAAAATTTCGCACATATTGTTTCTCATAACTTAAGATCTCACTCCGGCAATATTGCTATGATGTTAGATTTGCTTTTGTATGAAAATCCTTCTTATGCCGATAATGAAATCATTCAACTACTAGATTTAGCTTCAAAAAACTTAAAAGATACTATTGGACACCTCAATGAAGTGGTAATTATGAATACCACTATAACAGAGAACATAGCACCCGTTAATTTAAGTGACGCAATTGAAAACAGCATAAACAACATACAAATTTTAGCTAAAAATGCACAAGTAAATATTCAAAATGAAGTAAAAAGTGATGTGTTTATTTTAGGCATTCCTGCTTATGTAGAAAGTATTTTATTGAATTTTTTATCGAATTCTATAAAATACAAATCAGATAAAAGGAAGGCCTATATTAAGTTGAATGCTACTGTTGAGAATGATAAAATTGTATTAAGTATTGAAGACAATGGTCTAGGGATAGATTTAAAACAAAACGGAGATAAGCTTTTTGGAATGTATAAAACTTTTCACATGAATGATGATGCTCGAGGGATTGGGTTATTTATTACAAAAAACCAAATAGAAGCTATAGGCGGTAAAATTACCGTAACTAGTGAAGTTGATAAAGGAACCACTTTTAAATTATATTTTCAAAATGCCTAAGATAGATATTGCTTGTATAATTGATAACGACCCAATCTTTGTTTTTGGTGCTAAAAGAATTATGGAAATTGCAGATTTTTGCAATAGTTTTATGATTTTTAGAGACGGCAAAGAAGCATTTGACAAACTAAAAACAATAATAAATACGGATGGAAAACTCCCTGATTTAATTTTATTAGATATAAATATGCCTATTTGGAATGGTTGGCAATTTCTGGATGAGTTTATCAAAATTCCAATCAAACAAACAATTACTATCTATATCATGACCAGTTCAATTGACCCCACTGATATTGAAAAAGCAAAAAAATATAACGAAATCTCAAATTATATTGTTAAGCCTATATCTCTTGACGAACTAAAACAACTGATTGTGTAAGTTTATTTTTAATGCGATTAACTATTTTGAATGGCTACAAGAGCTTCTACAAAAGTATCAACATCTTGTGTAGTGTTAAAATGACTAAAAGAAACTCTCAAACTTGGTAACACTAAATCAGATTCACTTAAAAGCTCTGCCAAAACATGGGAAGGTTTAATACTTCCTGATTGACAAGCACTTCCTCTTGAAACTGCAATACCTTTCATATCTAAATGAAACAAAATCATTGCTGTTTTTTCTTTATCAAAAGGTAAAAGAATATTTATAACATTATAAAAACCCGAAAGATCACCGTTACATTTTACACCTGGAATATATACTTGTAATTGATCCCACAAATATTTTTTTAAAGCTTCAATGTCCTTTTGCTCTTTTTCTAAATTTAAATACGAAAGTTCTAAAGCCTTTGCCATACCCGCTATTTGATGTAAGGCTTCGGTTCCTGCGCGCAATCCCTTTTCTTGTTCTCCACCAAAGAATAAAGGTTGTAATCCTGAATTTTTTCGAATAAAAGCAAATCCTACTCCTTTTGGACCGTGAAATTTATGTGCACTAGCCACAATAAAATCAACCGGGATATTTTGTAAATCAAGATTCATTTTTCCAATGGATTGTACGGTATCAGAGTGAAACAACACATTATGCTCTTTACAAATGATACCCACACGGTTCAAATCTAGTACAGTTCCTATTTCATTATTCACATGCATTAAACTAACTAAAGTCTTTTTATCATCTGCTAAAAGAGTAACTAAATGGGTTAAATCTATAGCGCCATCTGGTTTTATAGCTACATAATCTACTTGAATTCCGTACTGTTGCTGTAGCGCTAATACTGTATATAAAACCGCGTGATGCTCAATTTTACTGGTAATAATTCGTTCTACCTTTAAATCTTTTACTGCTGATTGTAAAATCCAATTGTTAGCCTCGGTACCACAAGATGTAAAGATGATTTCTTGTGCAGTAGCATTCAAATTTTTAGCAATAACTTTTCGAGACAATTCTAAAACATTTTTGGAACTTCTTCCAAAGCTGTGCGTAGAAGACGGATTACCGTATTCTTGTTCCAGAACGTGTGTCATTTCCTGAATCACCTCGGGACGAAGTGCAGTAGTTGAAGCATTGTCAAGATATACTTTTTGCATTGTAGTTGATATATTTGAAAGGTTACTTGGCGCCTTTGGTAGTTGAAAATAATTTTTTGTTTTTCTTAAATAATACTTCTTTGTTGAATACTACGATAGACAATAAAATTAAGAAATAGGAAAATAATTGAATATTTCGTACTTGTTCCTCGTAGTAAAAAACAGCTAATAAAAAATTAATTATCGGATTAATATAAATCATAATTCCCACCGCTGAAGAGTTTATTCCTTTTAAGGCATATAGATTTAAGAAAAGTGGAATGATTGTAAAAAAAACTACAATCATAAACATGCATGTATAAAAAATAGGCTCTGAAGGAACTGGACCGCTGTATGCTGGATAAAAAGGCAGTAAAATAACCGCAGTAAAAATCAACTGAATGGTTAATCCTAAAAACTTATCAATTTCGTTATTTTTTCGCTGGCTTACTAAATACAAGGCATACGTTGCAGCAGTAACTAAACTAAAAAAAATATCTTGGAAATGATCAAACGATAACAAAATACAACTCAAAAAACTAATTCCAACTGCAACCCATTGCCAATAACTTAGTTTTTCTTTGAGCATAAAAAAGGCTAAAACTGTGGTCACAATAGGACATATTAAATAGGCTAAAGAAGCAGCATTTACGCTTACATGATTCATTACAAAAATATAAACAAACCAGTTTGATGATAAAAAAAAGCCTCCGCCTAGAGTAAGCCAAACTACTTTTTTTTGCTCCTTAGGTGCTAATTGCTTAAAACGACTCCAATTTTCAGAGATTATTTTTTTTCGAAAAAAAACATTAATTAACACCATCGTAATTACACTAAAGAAAACACGATAAAACAAGATATCTAGTGATGGATAAAGATGTAACGGTTTAAGTGCGAAACTGAAAAAACCCCACATAAAAAAAGCAAGGAAGGCCGCCGAATAATATTTATTTAATCTCATTGATAAAAAAATGAGGTACAAAGATACTCATTTCTCAAAGTAATACAGCCTTAAAAACCAATCAAGTTGGGTAATCAAAGTGTCACCTTTCAAAAAAAACTCCCTTAATATCATGTTAAAAATGTGTTTTTTAAATTACAATACAACAAGAACCCATTAAAAAATTCTATTTTTGTTTCAAATTATTGATGATGAAAAAAATTTTAAGCATATTATTTTTAGCGGTTATTTTAAACAGTTGTGATGATGGTGATTTAACACAAGAGAACATCAACTTTGAGTCGGTAACAGCTCAAAAATGTACTAAAACCAACATTATCTATAAAGTAAAAGAAAACGAAGCCTTACTTATTGATGCATCAGGAATTCAATTTCCTACTGAGGAAAGCACTCAAGAAATAGATATTAATACTACAAATCGTGTAATTTATCGTTTTTATAATGGAACGGTAACCTCTGCAACGTTATGTGAAACAATACCGCCTGCAAATCCTATTGTTGTAGATGAATGGATAGCAACGGGTGGAAAAATAGTGATTACAACTAAAGCCGTTAAACCATTAAACCAAACTGATAACAGTACCAGAATAACTGGATACAGCCACAACATTACATTTAAAAATATAACGTTTGATAAGGGAAATGGCACTCAGGTATATGATACCTTTACTTTTGGTGATTATATTTTAAACACTACACCTCTCCCTTTTTCATTTACTAAAGTATTGAAACAATGTCCAAACACCAAGCAATTATATGATAAAAACAGTAGTGAAGCTTTGATACTTGATATTGATCCAGCTTTGATTAAAAATGAAACTACACCATTAAATACTCCTCGCATAGCACTCATTGGCAACACTGTAAACAAACTCACTTACAGACTGTTTGGAGGTTTATTAACTGACAGTTATTTTTGCAACACCACTTATCCTGCTACTCCTAGTGTAACCGAAGAATGGATAGCAATTCCAGGTGTTGCTAATACTAGCGGTACTATTGAAGTTACCACAACAACTTTCGGAACGGGGTTTAAGCATACAATTGTTCTAAAAAAGGTGAAACTAAAAAAAGGAACAAATGATTTTAGTCTAGGTGACAATTACATTTACGGCGAGTTACAGACTACAAATTAGTTTTCAAAATAAGGCAGATATTATTTGATACAAAAAACCCAATTCTAGCAGTATATAAAATTACTTTTAGAATTGGGTTTTACTTTTTATGACCAACTTATCATTTTACATGGCACTTTGCTTGATATACACTTCGGTGGCGCCCAAACCATATTTTTGATAATTACCATCCTGAAAAGCAATATTATCGTAACGACCAAGTAGAAAATCAAGTTCTGCTTTTAAGATTCCCTCTCCTACTCCATGAATAAAAACTATTTTTGGAATTCTGTTTTTAATGGCAAATTCAATGTGTCTTTTGGCTGTTTCGGTTTGTAAGGTCAAAATATCATAATTAGACATTCCTCTTTTATTAGGCACTAATTTTTCAATATGTAAATCAAACTCTGGTGCAGAAATTTCATGTTTAGATTTTTTTTCTTTTACAAAACTACGTGGCTTAGGAATCTCTTTTTCTTTTTTAATTTCAGCAACATCTATCCTTCTAATAGAATCCAATAAATTACTACTGTCACTTACTTTAATCAATTCATTGGCAAGAAATGCCATTGTAAAACCATCTTCTGTTTCTATTGTAACACGATTCTCTTGTACAGAAAGAACGACACCATTTATGGCGTCATCAAGAACCGAAACTTTATCTCCTTTATTCAACATTATCATCCTTATTTTCCTGATTCTTACTTGGTGTTTTAGCGCTCAACTGCATCATTCCCATCATAAAAATAACTATAGCAACAGCCATAATGTAAATATTTTTATCAGCACTTACTTGCTCGTACAGAGCCACTACAATGGCTACTATCATAATAGGAATTATAAATTTTTTCATTTTCTAATATTAATATTCAAAAGTAATCATTTTTAAATTGCTCTTTTTAATTTGTAAAAAGTTTATTGTTTATTTGTAAAGTTGTAAAAAGAAAAAAATTGAATTTAGAAAAACACATGCTCCCTTGTTTAAGTAAAACAATCTTTGGAATTGAATGCTTGGGCTGTGGCTTTCAGCGGGCTTTACTTTTATTGATTCAAGGTGATCTTACAGAAGCTTTTAAAATGTATCCCGCAGTGTATTCCTCCATACTTTTTATTGCCTGCTGTACCCTAGGTTTTTTGGACAAAAAAAGAAAATATAGTAACCTAATTATAACAACGGGAATTATAAATGGTGTTTTTATGATTGTAGGTTATTATTTCAAACATTTTGAAAGTATCTTTTTGATGTAAAATAGAATTGAAGTAAAATTTAATATTACTAAATTTCTCCGTCAAAAAACATTACTTCTATAACAAAGTTTCCTAATTGCAACAATAGGTTTACTTGAATCCAATGCATAATTTTAATTTAGTTCAATATCTTTGCACCACTTTTTTGAACAAAAGAAATAAATTTTATCGAAGGCTCCTCTTTTGGTGCAGGAACTTTCTTTTTTAATAATCCAATAAGCTCATGAAATCATACAAAATACTAGATTTAATAGGTAACACGCCGTTAGTTGAATCTACAAACTTAATTGCCAATAAAAATATAAAACTATTATTGAAACTTGAGGGTAACAATCCTGGAGGAAGTGTTAAAGATAGAGCCGCATACAACATGATCAAATCGGCATTAGAACGAGGAGACATAAAAAAAGGCGACAAACTAATAGAGGCAACTAGTGGAAATACTGGAATAGCACTAGCGATGATTGCACAGTTATTTAATATTGAAATTGAGCTCATACTGCCCGAAGATTCTACCATAGAGCGCACACAAACCATGCGTGCTTATGGAGCAACGGTTATTTTAACTCCAGCGGCAACCGGAATTATAGGATCAAGAGATTATGCTGATAAAAAAGTTGCTGAAGGTGGCTATATCATGCTCAATCAGTTTGCAAATGATGACAACTGGAAAGCTCATTACAATACTACAGGTCCCGAAGTATGGAATGATACTGATGGAACGGTAACCCACTTTGTATCTGCAATGGGTACTACAGGAACTATAATTGGTACATCTACTTTTTTAAAAGAAAAAAATTCTGCCATTCAAATTGTGGGAGCACAACCTAGTGATGGTTCTCAAATACCTGGTATTAGAAAATGGCCACAGGAATATTTGCCTAAAATTTTTGATGCCAAAAAAGTAGACACAGTTATTGAAGTTTCAGAGCAAGAAGCCAGAGCCATGACCAAACGTTTAGCGCTTGAAGAAGGAATTTTTGCAGGAATGAGTAGCGGCGGATCAGTGGCCGCTGCGATAAAAATTGCCGAAAAGATAGAATCTGGTGTTATTGTAGCAATCATTTGCGATCGTGGTGACCGTTATTTATCTTCGGATTTATTTGATTAATTCTAAAAATCAATACAATCCAATGAAAAAAATATAGCCTCAAAATTATTATTATTTTGAATAAAAGATAGCTTTTCAATTGGTTTAATAGAAGCAACATATATCATGGGGCAAAAAACACAAGCTCAAGACTGGGCCAATTTAAAAAAGTACCAAGAACAAAATTTACAACTTAAACCATCCCCAGCTGGAGAAAAAAGAGTTGTATTTATGGGTGACTCCATTACTGAGTTTTGGAGCAGAATAAATCCGAGTTTTTTTGAATTAAAACCGTACATCAACCGCGGAATTAGTGGCCAAACAACACCTCAAATGCTCAAAAGGTTTAAAGCTGATGTTTTAGATTTAAACCCTGCTGTTGTTGTCATACTGGGTGGTGTAAATGATATTGCTGGAAATACTGGCCCAACTACGATCCAAAGGATTGCTTCAACTATTTTTGAAATGGAAGCTTTGGCTCAAGCCAATAAAATAAAAGTCATTTTATGTTCTGTTTTGCCTGCTTATGATTTTTCTTGGAGACCCAATCAATTTCCTGCTGAAAAAATTATAGCCTTGAATCTTTTGATAAAAAAGTACGCATTAGAGAACGGTATATATTATCTTGATTATTTTGACGAAATGAAAGATGAGAAAAATGGACTCAAAAAAGAATATGGCCCAGACGGAGTACATCCCAACTTAGCAGGATATCAAGTAATGGGTCCTTTAGTTGAAGAAGCAATTCAAAAAGTTTTAGAAATTTAATCCATAAAAAAAACTCGAGTGTACAACTCGAGTTTTTTGTGAAACTATTTTTAGTTTACAATAGTGTTGCGGTACTAGAAATTGTTGCGTTCAGAACCTTAGAAACTGGACAGTTCTTTTCGGCTTTTTGAACTAATTCTTGAAAAGCATCTGCTGTTATGTCTGCAATTTTTGCATTAACCGTAAGGTGAGATGTGGCAATGACACCATCTACAAAATCAATGTCACATTTTGTTTCAATATTTTCAATAGCAAATCCTTCCTCACCAATATATGCCGATAGTTGCATCGTAAAACAACCAGCATGTGCAGCTGCTATTAACTCTTCGGGGTTTGTGCCCACACCTTCTTCAAAACGTGATTTAAAAGAATATTGCGTTTTATCAAGAGTAGTTGTTTGAGTAGTAAGCGTTCCATTTCCTTCTTTAAGTGAACCTTCCCAGTGTGCTGTTGCGTATCTTTTCATAATGCTTTTTTTAGTGTTTTACCAAATTTACAAAACCAAAACAAACGTAACTGCTAATAAAATATTAATTAACGTAACTTTAGGCATGTACCTATAGTTCAAAAAAACTTCCTGAAAAATGTCTTGGATAAAATTTGTGAAAGACATCCTAAAATAATATAATTTGATTATGTTTGTTTGATAAATATCTTACGATTTGTTTAAAATCGATCAGGTAATACCCGTTAACCAAAAAACTATGAGCCACTCTTTCTCCGAGAATATTAATGAAAATTTAAAAAATTTCATTTCTTTTTTAAAAAACCCAACAGATCAAAAAGGAGTTGAACTAACTTTTTTAGAACGACTTAAAAACGTACTTGCTTTTATTATACTTGAGATGCCTGTTTTACTACTGATGATAGGCATCATTAGCGGACTAGAGAAGCTTGAATGGATTGATACTGAAAATCATTCGATTCAAGAAATGATGAAAACAATACCAATTCCATTGTTTTTTATTTTAGCTGTATTTATAATTCCACTTTTTGAAGAATTAATTTTCAGGTTGTATTTACGATATCAGTACAATAGTGTTATTCAAATTATCCTAGGATTTGCCTCTTTTGGTGGTACAGCAGCGCGACAAAAAACAAACGACAAACTGCAAACCATTTGGACAAAATACTATGCTACAGTTTTCTTTTTCTCGGCCTTGTTGTTTGGTTTCTTTCACATTTTCAATTTCGAAATAACCGTAAATGTATTATTGTTATCACCACTTTTAGTAGCTCCACAAATTATGATGGGACTTATAACCGGTTTCTTGAGAGTAAAACAAGGTTTTTTAGCAGGATACATGATGCATGCCATTCATAATGCTATTTTTATAGGAATTTCAATCCTTGGGATGAATAGTATGATGATTAATGTTGATGAAAACACCCCTAAATACAGCATTAAAATAGAGCAAAACAAGGATGCTTTTTCTGACGCATCTTATAAAAACTATGTGGACAGTTTAGCGTACACTAATACAACCATTAAAACTTTGCTAGCGCCGGTGTTACAAACTAGTGAACAATTAATAGATGTGAACGATTCTCTGGAAACAACAAAAAGTTATAATTTTCATTTTAAAAATAAAACAAAAGACACGCTACAAACAAGAAAACTAGCTCTTGAGCAACTCAAAAAACATTTGGGTTTCACCATTATCAAAAAAAATATTGAAAAAGAAAGTTGGAATATGAGCATTGTAAATCCGGCTTTGTTAGCAAAAAGTTTGGCAACCGACCCAAAAATCACAACTTCTACAACAATCTCTCCTAAAGAAATTCGTATCGAAAATGGAACGTTAGCTGCTCTAGCATCTTCCATTAGCAACCACAAAAACATATTATTTAACGATCAAACTCCTAACACAAAAAACAAGTACAACATTACTCTAAACTCAGATAGTTTAGATAAGATAATCCAGCAGCTAGAATCTCAATACGGTTTAAAAGTCGTAAAAACTAAGGAGAAAAAAGAAGAATACCTGGTTGAATTCAAAGAAAATAAAGAGTAATAATTAATATCTTTTGTAAAAACTTGAGAAACTTAAAATTGCCTTTTTCTAAAAAAAATTACTTAAGATTTAACCTCACAGAAAAAGTAGAACCTTGATTCATGCCATTGCTTTCTGCATAAATGTGACCTTTATATTTTTCTATGATTTTTTTACACAAATACAACCCTATTCCTGTTGAGGCTTCATTATTTGTCCCTAAACGGCTTTTTGATGTGAACTTATCAAATAAATGCTCAATATCTTGGCTTTTAAATCCCAAACCAGTATCTGTGACTTGAATAAGAATAGTTTTATTGTCTTGTATCAAATTTATTCTGATAATACTGTCTGGAAACGAAAACTTAATAGCATTATCAGTAAGGTTAATTAAAACACGCACTAATAAATCCTCATCTAAATGAATTAAGGTAGTAGGCAACTGTGTTGCATATTCTAAAGTACAATTTTTAGAAATCAATTTTGCGGCTAACTGGCCTGAAACTTTACTTAAAACAGTATTGAAATCTATTTGGTTTACAAAATATTCTTTTTTTGATATTTCGTCTTCATCACGTATCAGTGTAATTAAAGTTTCAATGAATGCAAGTTGCTGATTAGTCGAATCTGTGATTAAATTGGAATACTCTGCTATTAATTCAGAGGGATTTTCATTTAAAATTAATGTAGAAAGCCCCTGAGAATTAGCAGCAAAACCTCGTAAGTCATGTGATAACAAATAGATTAAATCTTGTTTATCATTAATATAAGCTTCATAATCTGCTATAGAGGATTGAATATTGGCCAATAACAATCCTGTTTCATCTTGAAAATGAGTTGGTAAATTAGGTATGATTCTATTGTTTCTATACTCTACTAATGCGCTAGAGGCAAGCTCAATAGGCTTTATTAATTTTTTGAGCACTAGCAAAGTTATTAATGTTGCAAGTAATGTGAATATTAAAGTAACTACTAGAATCATTATAGATTGCAATTCTTGGTTTCCAAAAAGAAGAAAAAGTGAAACTCCTATTAGTGGAATGTGAATTCCTAAAAAAGCAACAAAAAGAAATTTACTCGCATATTTTTTTCTCAAAAAAGGAATCGCATTCAATTTTTCATAAAGCTTCATAGGCGTCTATTTTAAGTAATCGATAGTGCAAAATTCGGTAAATAAATTAAAAACTGAGCTGTTCTTTTCTATAAATATTTATAAAAACTTGTATCATTTTTAAAAAAAATATTGAAAAAAAACCACAACAGTGGCATCTCTTTTCTTATTCATTGGCTTTAATTGACTAAAATTGAAAAATATTTGTAAAATTGAATTTATAAAACCTTTCAATCACTTATTTTTGCGCTATGGCTAAGAAAAATACAGACAAAGTTGTCTTTCATCAAATAAAAGTCCTTGATGCTGGTGCAAAAGGCGTTTCGGTAGCAAAAGCACCGGATGGTAAAGTAGTTTTTATCCCGAATGTAGTTCCGGGAGATGTAGTAGATGTGCAAACTTTCAAGAAACGCAAAGCGTATTATGAGGGTAAAGCAGTTCATTTTCATGAGTTTTCAGAGCATCGTGTAGATCCTATCTGTGAGCACTTTGGTGTTTGTGGAGGGTGTAAATGGCAAAACATGAACTACAATCAACAATTGGTTTTCAAACAAAACGAAGTCAAAAACCACTTGCAACGTATTGGAAAAATAGAACTTCCAGAATTTGAATCAATTTTAGGTTCTGAGAAAAAGTTTTTTTACAGAAATAAAATGGAATTTTCGTTTTCAAATAGCCGTTGGTTAACCGAAGCTGAAATTGGAAGCGACGAAAATTTAGGAAATAGAAATGCACTTGGATTTCACATCCCTAAAATGTGGGATAAAATTCTAGACATCAATAAATGTCATTTACAAGAAGATCCTTCAAACGCTATTCGTAATGAAGTTAGAGATTTTGCAAATGCAAATGGATTAACTTTCTTTAACCCCAGAGCACACGAGGGTTTGTTACGTACCTTAATGTTACGTACCGCTTCAACGGGTGAGATTATGGTATTGATTCAATTTTTCGAAAATGACAAGGCCAACAGAGAGTTGATTTTAGATCATCTTTACGAAAAGTTTCCGCAAATTACATCGTTACAATACGTAGTTAACAATAAAGCAAATGATACTTTGTACGATACGGATATCAAGTTATACAAAGGAAGAGATTACATTCTAGAAGAAATGGAAGGGTTGAAATTTAGCATTAATGCCAAATCTTTTTACCAAACCAACTCAGACCAAGCTTACGAATTGTACAAAATCACAAGAGATTTTGCAGGTTTAACAGGAAATGAAGTAGTGTATGACTTGTATACTGGAACAGGAACTATCGCCCAATTTGTTTCTAAAAAAGCTAAAAAAGTAATTGGTGTAGAAAGTGTCCCAGATGCTATAAAAGATGCAAAAGCTAATGCCGTTCGAAATGAGATCACGAATTGTGAGTTCTTTGTTGGAGACATGAAAGTGGTGTTTAATGATGCGTTTATAGCACAACATGGTC
Source organism: Flavobacterium tiangeerense (assembly GCF_007830355.1). Taxonomy (GTDB): domain Bacteria; phylum Bacteroidota; class Bacteroidia; order Flavobacteriales; family Flavobacteriaceae; genus Flavobacterium; species Flavobacterium tiangeerense. The sequence continues at coordinate 165,858 of NZ_VLKO01000007.1, forward strand.
ACCCAGATGTCATTATTACCGATCCACCTAGAGATGGTATGCACAAAGATGTTATTGAACAAATCTTAAAAATTGCTCCAGAAAAAGTGGTTTATGTAAGTTGTAACTCGGCTACTCAAGCACGCGATTTAGCCTTAATGGATGAGAAATACAAGGTAACTCGTGTACGTCCTGTGGATATGTTTCCGCAAACGCATCATGTAGAAAATGTGGTTTTATTAGAAAGAAGATAGACACTTTAATCCTATTAGGGAAAATATTACAATGTAAATGAAAAAAATAATTTTATTCGTATTTGCTCTAGCACTCTCTTTCTCAAGCTGTGAAAAAGACGATATCTGCGATCCAAAAACCCCTACAACCCCAAGATTAATAATTGAATTTTTCGATTTTGAAAACCCATCAATAAAGAAAAATGTAACTAATTTGAAAGTGTTAGGTGAAGGCAAGACTGATGGAATTTTATTTAACGGTAGCCAAACCACAAACGGTACTAGTATTGCAATTCCACTAAAAACGGTAGGAAACTCAACGAGTTTTAGTTTTACACTAAACTCGGGAAATCCAAATCTAGCATTAGTTGATGAAGATATTATCCGTTTCAATTATACAACACAGGAACTTTTTGTTTCAAGAGCATGCGGGTACAAAAGCATTTTTACATTAGACCCAACAACACCTTATACCCATACTGATGCATCAGCTGCAAATCAAAAATGGATCAAGTTCATATCAGTTGAAAAAAATAACATCGAAAACGAAAATGAAACACATATTAAGATCTTTTTTTAGTTTTTTTCTCGTTTTATCGTTTGCTGTAATGCAAGCTCAAGAAACAACACCCAAAGGAGCAGTACCAAAACCTATTGCCCCGCAAAAAACTACACTCGAAAAACAAACAAAAAAGGAGCCTTTACAACTAGTCCCGACTGATGTTAAGACCGAAAAAAAAAATTCAGTTGCAGCTAAAACTGATCGATATGGAATTCGTGTAGGTTTAGATTTGTATAAAGTAACTCGTGCACTTTATGACAAAGATTATAAGGGATTAGAACTTGTGGGTGATTACAGACTGACAAAAAGGTACTTTTTAGCTGCCGAACTTGGAAACGAAAATAAAACCACAGCTGATGATCGCGTCAACTTTACCACAAAAGGAAGTTACATAAAAGCAGGTTTTGATTACAATGCATATGAAAACTGGCTGGATATGGAAAACATCATTTCAATTGGTCTTCGTTATGGTTTTAGCACGTTCAATCAGCAGTTAAACAATTACCGCATATATAATGCCAATCCGTACTTTCAAGAAACACCGATTATAAACTCAGGACAAAAATTTAATGGTTTGTCAGCTAGTTGGATTGAAGTTGTTGCGGGTATAAAAGCAAAAGTATTTAACAATGTTTTTATGGGCTTCAGCCTTCGTTTGAATCGATTGGTAACTAATAAAGAGCCCGAGAATTTCTCTAACTTATACATTCCGGGATTTAATAGAACGTACGATGGGAGTTTTGGAGTAGGATTCAATTATACAGTAACGTACTTTGTTCCTATTTATAAAAAGAAAATAAAGCCAGCTGTAGTACCAAAAAAGTAGTATAAAAAAATGCACATTCATTATTAGAACTTAAAAAAGTAATAAGTGAATGTGCATTTTATATTTAAAAATAAAACTTATAGGATTTTATACTACCCTATTTCCTTGAATCCTTTAATGAAAATCCATTTCATATATAATTTTTCACCGTCTTTTGTTTGTACGGCTTGAAATTTTGGAGCTACTAAAGTTCCTATTACAAATGCAGTTATTGGAATCCAAAAACCAGTTAAATTAGTGTACATAGCAATAGCATATCTTGCAGCGATAAATAAAACCGCAAAGCTTGCTAGTTGATATACAAATGCTTGTATTTGCTTTTTTGTCATTTTTTATAAGTCTTAAAGTTTTAAAGTAAAAAATTCGATATTACTTATTCAGCACCAGTTGTGTCTTGATCTGAATCCTCTGATCTAACGGACGAAGCAAATTTTGTTCTTTTACTGCCTTCATACATCTCATATTTTACTAATCGCGCCTCAAGACCTGCATTAAAAAGTTTAATTTTTCTTGAAGGCTTTAAACCTACATGTTTTAATGCTTCTAGGTTTGCAGTGATCATCCAAGCGTTTGTACCTGGATAATTTTTCTTTAAAGTATCGCCAACATTCTTATAAAATTCCTCCATGTGAATATCCAAACGCTCGTCATAAGGTGGATTAAATACGATATGCAATTTGCCTTCAGAAGTTTTTTCTGAATCAAAAAAGTTTTGATCTTCTATTGAAATGTATTCGTCAAGATTGGCATTTTTAATATTGTCTTTCGCTTTTTGAACCGCACTTGGAGCTTTGTCATATCCTTTTATGGTATAATGAAACTCGCGAACACGTTTTAATAAACTATCCGTAATAGCATCAAACAAATCATTATCCCAATCATTCCATTTTTCGAAAGCAAATTCTTTTCGGTTGATATTAGCTGGAATATTACACGCAATCATGGCTGCTTCGGCTAAAAAAGTACCTGATCCACACATTGGATCTAAAAAATCTGTTTGACCATCCCAACCTGAAAGTAATAAAATTCCAGCGGCCAAAACCTCGTTTATAGGTGCAATATTTGTTGCAGTTCTATACCCACGCTGGTTCAATGCATTCCCAGATGTATCTAGCGCTACCGAAACTTGGTCTTTATCAATATGAATATTAATTCTTAAATCAGGGTGAACCTTATCAATACTAGGTCGTTGACCTGTTCTTTCTCTAAACTGATCTACAATGGCATCTTTACATTTTTGAGAAACAAATTCAGAGTGATTAAAATATTCTGAATGTACTGTGGTATCTATAACAAAAGTCTGGTTCGCATTCAATAATTTAGACCAGTTTACTCCCGCAATACCTTTGTATAATCCTTGTTCATTATTGGCCTTAAAAAAATAAATGGGTTTTAAAATTTTTAAAGCGGTACGCAACGATAAATTAGCCTTGTACATAAACCCTTTATCACCTTTAAAACTAACCATTCTTACCCCTTGCTCTACATTTTGTGCGCCTAGGTTTTGCAATTCTTTTGCTAGTATTTCTTCAAAACCAAAAAAGGTTTTGGCAATCATTTTATAATTATTTTCCATTGTAAAATCAAGTATTCGTTGCAAAAATACACTAAATTTGCATCAATCGAATTAATTGAAAAAGAATAAATGTCTGCATCTCAAAATACATCCCTTGAAAATCAACCCAAATCAACAGAAAACTGGTACACCTCTTGGTTTGATACTCCTTATTATCACATTTTATATAAGGATAGAAATTACAGGGAAGCTCAAGTTTTTATGGACAATCTTACCCATTATCTGAATTTACCAGAAAATGCTAAAGTCCTTGATTTAGCGTGTGGCAAAGGCCGTCATTCTATATATTTAAATCAATTGGGTTTTACCGTACTTGGTGCCGATTTATCTGAAAATAGTATCGCCGAAGCGAATAAAAATGCTAATGAAAAATTACAATTCAAAGTTCATGACATGCGTGAGCCTTTTAAAGAAAAATTTGATGCTATATTTAATTTATTCACCAGTTTTGGCTATTTTGAAAATGACAAAGACAACCTTACAACGCTTATAGCCATCAAAGAAAGCTTGTCAGAATATGGTTTTGCAGTGATTGATTTCATGAATGTAAATCATGTACTCGAAACTTTGGTACCAGAAGAAACTAAAACGGTTGATGAAATTGATTTTCACATCACGAGGTATGAAAAAGAAGGTCATATTTATAAAGATATTAGCTTCGAGGACAAAGGTCAAAAATTTCATTTCACCGAAAAAGTAAAAGCACTAACGCTAAAAGATTTTGAAGTATTAATGGATCAAGCAGGAATTTATCTTTTGGACATCTTTGGAGATTACAAACTGAAAAAATTCCATAAAACAGATAGTGAACGACTAATAATGATTTTTAAATAACAATGAATTACCTTTTACCTTTACTTTCTGTACTTTTAGGGTATATCATTGCCTCAATATTAAAGCCAAAAAACAAGACCAACTTAAAGCTACTCTTAGCTTTTAGTGGTTCGTTTTTATTGTCGTTGACGGTAATGCATCTGCTTCCTGAGGTTTATGAAAGCAATCAAAGCAGTATTGGAATCTTTATCATGTTAGGAATTCTATTCCAAATCATACTAGAGTTTTTCTCCAAAGGCGCAGAGCATGGACACGTACACGGACATGAAAACATGAATCACATTCCTTGGTTATTGTTCATCAGCTTATGCATTCATGCTTTTTTAGAAGGTTTTCCTGTGGGTCATCAACATGATAATTTAGCCATTGGTATTGCAATACATCACTTGCCTATTGCTATCATCTTGACTACGTTTTTCATCAATTCACATCTCAATCCAAAAGCAATTTTTGCCTTCATGATTACCTTTGCCATCATGACGCCACTAGGCACACTCGCATCTGATTATTTGCCATTTATTAGCCAATACACCACCCAAATTACAGCAATAGTGATAGGAATCTTATTCCATATTTCATCTACCATTATTTTTGAAAGCAGCGAAGGACACAAGTTCAATATCGCTAAGGTTTCAATGATTGTGATAGGAATTGCATTGGCATATTTTATATAATTTTTTAAGTTAAGAAACAGAAATAGGTTAGATTCTGTTTCTTAACTTTAAACTTTCTAATTACTTCCTGTTCTTTTATTTTCCTCCTTATTTCCAAAATCACGCTGTTGTACATTTATCTTTTTGTTTCCAAAATTATAAACTAAAGATAATCGCACGAATCTACTACTGCTGTTTTGACTATACACTTGTTTTACACCGTTAACAACCGAAGTAAAATCTTTTAAATATGAGGTGTTAAAAATATCATTTGCTAAAAAAGCAATCTGCATGGTTTTATTAAACAAATCCTGTTTGAAACCAATATCAAAACTCGAGGCATACCCTACTTTATACAAACCCTCTTTGAATGGTGTTGTATACATAAAATCGATTTGCAATTTTGTTGTTTTGCCTAATAAAAAAGTGTTATTTGTCGAAAAATCAATTTGTAAACTGTTTGATGGTTTAGCATTGATGTCTTTAATAAATTCAGTTTTTGCTCCCAAAAAGTACAATGAATTTTCACTAGACCACCAATTTGTAAAACTTGCTGAGTAACTTTCACCTATTCCATAATTTAAGCTTTTAAAATAATTTTCACGGGTTATAATCTGTGTATTGGTCTCTGGATTTGAGGTAAACAAAACACCATAGCCATCTGTAATTGAATTGACAAAAACACTTGTTCTCAAAATTTCTTTATAAGAATGTGAAAACTCAAAATTATCACTAAATGACGGTATTAAAAACGGATTTCCTTCGGAATAACTATTGCTGTTGATGTAAATCCTGAACGGATTCAATAAGTCAAAACGTGGTCTGTTAATTCTTTTACCATAATTTAAACTAAAAGTATTGCTTTCGTTTTTCTTGTAAGAAGCATAAAAAGTTGGAAATAATTTCAAATAATCATTAACTTTTTCCTGATTCAAAGTTTCAGAAAAACCAGTTGTATGAGTATTTTCTAATCGAACACCCATTTGAAAACTCCAACTTTCTCCCAGATTTTTATTGGCATTAACATACAGCGCATGATTATTTTCGGTGTATCTAAATCGGTTGGATTGGTTCGGATCTAATTCTTGAAATCCTGTAATTGTATTGTAGTATAGTACATCACTCTCGCTATTTGTAAAACTTATTTTCGCACCGTAAGATAAATTGACTGCCTGAAGTGGATGTTCCATATCGGCCTTAAAACTCCAGTTTTTAATATCTTGATTTGAAACATTTCTTCCTGACTGATTCACATCAATAAATGTCATGTCTGGCATATAATTTTTAGCCACAAAATTTCGGTTAAAATTGGAACTATAATCAAAATAATCAATATCAAAAGATAGTTTTCGTTTTAAGTCATCCAGCTTGGTAATCATATGTGCGTTATAAGTTTGATTTCGAGATCCTTTATCAGTGAAACTTTTATTCAGTGTAATATTATCCAAATCATTTTGGGTATTGTAATTCTCAATTCTAATATCCGATTTAAAATCCGGATTATTTCTATCACGTAAAAATTGAAATCCTATAGTTATGCGTTCTGAAAGATCATAATCTAGGGCTGCCTTACCTGAAAGATTTTCGGTTTTTACCTTTGTTTCACTTTTTAAATGCGACAGTCCATCAGGAAAATACATTTTAAAATCATCTTTATCATTTAAATAACCTGATTTTACATTCATACTAGCAGCAAATCTGAACTTGTTTTTATGGTAAAAAAAGTTATCTCTTAAAGTTGTAATACCATATTTATTTTGATCATAAGAAAGTGTAGTTGTATTTTTCCAAGAATCACGAACTCCTTTTTTCATAATAATATTAATTAATCCACCAGTTCCTTCCGCCTCATATTTTGATGGGGGATTACTGATAATTTCAATATTTTTAATGTCACTTGCCGAGATCGATTTTAAATAATTATTCAGTTCCTCTCCTACCAATTCAATCATTCGTCCATCTATCATAACGCGAGAAGTTCCTTTTCCTAAAATATTGATTGTATTATTTTGTACCACAACTCCAGGTGCTGTATTTATAGCACTTAAAGCGTCTCCACCAACCGTTGTAACATTATTTTCAAGATTATAAACTAGACGATCCGTTTTCTGTTCGATTGTTTTCTTGTTAGATTGAATGATAACCTCCTTCAAACCGGTTGCGCTTTCTTTTAAAAGGATTGTTCCTAAATCAATATCTTTTTCTATCAAAATTTCCTTTTCAAATTCATTAAATCTTATAAGGGTAACCCCAATTTTATAAAACCCCTTTTTAAGATTGATTTCAAAACTACCATCTTTCATTGAGGTTGTCCCGTAAATAATTTTTCCTTCTGAATTGGATACCGAAATATCTGCCCATTCTAACGGAGTTGTTTCACTTGAGATTTTTCCTTTCAGTTTAAATGATGCTTGTGCTAAACAAAAGAATGGTACTAATAAAAAGATAAGGTAATTTGCTTTTTTCATGATTTCTATTTTTTAAAAACTTGTTTCGATTACTATGAAGCAAAGTTGCCTTAGAAACTTTACTTATGCGACCGACAAAAAAAAGTCGAACCAATTTCTCGTGAAGAAATCAGTTCGACTTTATTAGACATAGTGTACGACTTTTTACAAAGTGCTTATTACAAAGCTTTTCGGTATGCAGTAGGAGTTAAATTTGTATATTTTTTGAAAGAAGTATTAAAGGAAGATTTCGAATTAAAACCCACTTCGTACAAAATTTCCAAAACAGTAAGCTGACTTTTAGAGTGATCTTTTAAAATACCCATCGCTTTTTTGATGCGATATTCATTAACAAAATCAAAAAAATGTTGATTCATATGATGATTTATTAAAACAGATAAATCGCGAACCGGAATATTAATTTGATTGGCAAGCTCCTGAATTGTAAGCGATTGATCAAGATAAGGCTCTTTATCGTCCATATACTGTTTCAATTTCGAAATTTTACTGGAAATAGCATTGTTATGAACATCTTTACATTCTGTTTTTTCTTCAACTTCAGGCAGAATATCTTTTGCTAATTTCAATTTAGAATTAACACCTCTAAAAAGTTCGGGATGGTTTAGCGCTTTCATGATAAACCAGCATGTTATAAGCAAAGCAACAGCACCTACAAGTACATTTATCCAAAGAAACATCTCTCTAAACCCAGTATAACGTAATATATTTTTTAATGCAACAATTGAATGTGCAATGAGAAAAACACAAGTAATTTGAAATAACCATTTATAAGTAGCAGTACTCGAATCAGCGTAATTTTCTAGATAGATTTCTCTATACTTTTTTAAAATTATAAAAACACCGACGATATAAAATACATATTGAAATTCAATTAAAATCTGAATGAGGTATATCTCTGGCATTTGATTAAGTATTGTAACAAATGTGTCTCTTTCTATGTAGTTGCTAAGATAAATCCTTGGAATAAAAACCAAATTGACCAATAAAAAAGGAATTGAATGCAATGCGTGCTTCCACTTTAATCTAAAATCAGAATAACAGACTGCCAGTACAGAAAGATAAAATAAAGGCATTCCAAACAAACAGGCAGTAGATCTAAAAATCTCTAAATTTAACTCAATACGAGTAACCGCATCAATAAAAAAACCAGAAAGATCAATCGCTGAAAAAATAAAAAAACACGCAAATAAACGATTTGCTAATTTATTTTTGGTTTTAACCGTTACTAAAAAAAATGCAAGCAATAAAGAAACAAAAACGGAGATCCGACCAATGCCCTGCAGTAAGCTTAATTTATCCATTTAACTTATAATATTTAAACAAATATAGTATTTTAGATCAAGTCTCAACAATTTGAATTCCTTTCGATTTAGAAGAAATTAAATTATAAAAATTAGTAAATTAGTACAAAAAGCAAGCAAATCTGAAACTTTTAAAACTTGAAACAAAAAATAGAAAATTTCGGGAATGTGATAAAAAAGGTTAATTTTGGACTTGTCCAATTATACTAAAAATGACTTTCACTAAAACTACCGAACAAGCCTCAAAATACGAACATTTAGAAAAAATGTCGGTTCAGGAATTGTTGTCAAATATTAATCAAGAAGACAAAACAGTTCCTCTTGCTGTTGAAAAGGCATTGCCACAAATTGAAAATTTAGTAACCGAAATTGTCACTAAAATGAAATTAGGCGGTCGTCTATTTTACATAGGAGCGGGAACCTCAGGAAGATTAGGAATTGTTGATGCCTCCGAATGTCCGCCTACTTTCGGTGTTCCTTTTGATTTAGTTGTTGGGATTATTGCTGGTGGTGATACAGCCATTCGTAAAGCTGTTGAAAATGCCGAAGACAACACAACTCAAGCCTGGATTGACTTGCAAGCCTTTGAAGTGAATAAAAATGATGTTGTTATAGGAATTGCAGCTTCGGGAACCACACCTTATGTTATTGCTGGTTTAGAGGCGTGCAATGAGATGAGCATAACCACAGGAAGTATTTCTTGTAATGCTGGAAGTCCGTTGTCACAAACAGCGAAATTCCCAATTGAAGTAATTGTAGGACCTGAATTTGTAACCGGAAGTTCCCGCATGAAAGCAGGAACGGCACAAAAACTAGTACTCAACATGATTTCAACTGCTACCATGATCCAACTTGGGAAAGTGAAAGGAAACAAAATGGTCGATATGCAACTCAGCAATAGTAAACTTGTTGACCGCGGTGTAAAGATGATTATGGAAGAAATTCCAGTTACCTACGAAGAAGGTGCTGCATTACTTACAGAATACGGAAGCGTGAGAAAAGCTGTTGATTTTTATCTAGCGCAATAAAGATAGTACTTGTACCTACTTTGCATTTTCAAAAGCTTCAAACCTTAAATTTTAAAAGAAACAATGGCGACTAACAAAGAATTATTATCAAAAGGAATAAGGTATTTAGCAGGGGCCTTACCGCTATTATTTTTAGGACCAACAATAATTCATAATGCTTTTATGAACAAGCAAAACATTTGGCATTATCTAGTATTAAGCGTTGGGGTGATTGTTTGTTTTATTGCTATGTACCTAATGTATGTAGGGTTAAAAACAATTATGAAAAGCTTATTTAACGACTAATGAAAAACAATATTCAACTTCAAAAAACATTTGAAAAAACAAATCCGTTTGACAACTCGATAAGCAATCAAGAATTTGAAGAATGTATTTTTTTAAATTGTGATATATCAAATGCGGTTTTGTCCAATGCTACCTTTATGGATTGTGTATTTAAAGACTGTAATCTTTCTATGACTAGATTAGCTAGTGCTAGTTTAAAAGGAGTACAATTTAAAAACTGTAAACTATTAGGGATTTTGTTTGATGAATGTGATGATTTCTTATTCCAAGTGGAGTTTGAAGAATGTGTTTTGGATTATGCCTCTTTTACCAATAAAAAGATGCCCAAAACCAAGTTTATTTCGTGTTCGTTACGAGAAGTCAATTTTTCTGAAACCAATTTAACGGGTTCCATTTTTGATGGGAGTTCGCTACAAGGAGCGCTATTTAACAACACGCAATTAGCAGGAAGTGACTTTACTAAAGCCATAGATTACATCATAGATCCAGAATACAATCCGATGAAAAAAGCAAAGTTTTCAACGCAAGGAATTGGTGGTTTATTAGACAAATATGACATTAAAATACACTAATTTTACCCCAGATGGAAGTTAAAACCCATGAGACTGGAAAGCTATTTTTTTCTTGACTTAAAAGAGCGACCAACGGAAGCTCCTTTTATGGCACTAGAAAAAAAGATTTACATTCTTATGAGTTGCAACAAACAGCTGGATTAGGTTCAAAAAAACTATAAAAAACAACAAATGAAAAAAATTGTACTACTCATGGCCTTACTGCTCCTCGTGTCCTGTTATGATGCGGATAGAAATTGTAAGGATTTTAAAATTGGTAAATTCAAGTTTGAATATGAAGTGAATGGAGTTAAAAAAACCACTTTCTTTGAACGCAATGATAGTATTGAAATTGAGACTTTTGAAGGAAAAACAGATACCGCAAGTATTCGTTGGGTAAATGACTGTGAATATATTTTGCAAAAATTACATCCAAAAAACATGGCTGAAGAAAAAGCTATTGGCATGAAAATCTTGACGACATCAAAAAATTCGTATACCTTTGAATTTGGAATGGTTGGATCTGATGCCAAACAGCGCGGAACCGTGACGAAGCTTACCAATTAATAGATATCAACCCTAACTAAATATAATGGAAGTATTTTTAAACCCTGATGCGTGGATAGCCCTTTTAACCTTGACTTTTCTTGAAATTGTTTTAGGAATTGACAATATCATTTTCATCTCTATTGCTACTGGAAAATTACCGATCGAACAACGCAAAAGAGCCACTAAAATAGGAATGTTCTTGGCGATGTTCATGAGAATAGCACTTTTGTTTGGTATTAATTTATTAATTCAAATGAAAGAACCATGGTTCAAAATTGAGTTGAGTTGGTTTTCGGCTGGAATTACAGGTCAAAGCCTAATTTTACTGGGTGGTGGGTTATTTTTGATTTACAAAAGTACCAATGAAATTCGGGAAAAAGTGGATGAGAAAGGACATGAGGAAAAAGAACTTGGAAAAGCGGCTACAAAATCATTTCAAAACGTTATTTTTCAAATTATCTTGATTGATTTGGTTTTTTCTTTTGATAGTATTTTGACAGCGGTAGGAATGACAAATGGTGTTGAAGGTGCCTTATACATTATGATTACAGCAGTAATAATTTCTGTACTCATCATGATGCAGTTTGCGGTTCCTGTTGGGAATTTTGTAAACAAACACCCTTCTATTCAAATCCTTGGCCTTTCATTTTTGATTTTAATAGGTATGATGTTGCTTACTGAAAGTGCTCATCTATCTAACGCTTTGATCTTTGGAAGTCACGTAACACCAGTACCAAAGGGCTATTTGTACTTTGCTATTTCGTTCTCATTATTAGTAGAAGTACTGAATATGAAAATGAATAAGAGTAAAAAATAAATTATGAATAACTAGTAAATAATAAAAAAGCTTCCAAGAAATTGGAAGCTTTTTTGTTAATCTAAACTCATGGTTATTTGACCATCGTCATCTAATTGCACTGGTCCAGTCTCTTCTTCATTTAAAACAATCGGTTCTGGAATTTCCTCTACAGGCTCCTCGTACGGAAGTGATTCCAGCAGATTGACCTGCTTTAACTTATCTGCAGTCAATTGATTACCTTGGGCTTTGAATCCTTTTACGGCTATAAAAGCCTCAACATCTACCACTTGGTTTTCTTTTTGTACTCCTTTTGCTTTTGCAAAAACTAATTCGGCAACAGGTCTATAATCTGTTGAAACAATTTCTAGATGCGAATTAGCATGTTCTGAGATAAAGGCTTCCTCTTTGTTTTCGGTTTCTACCAAAAAGCGTTTGATGTAATAGCGCTCTTTTTCTCCATCAAAATAAATGGCCGAAATAGGTTTTTTAGGATTCCATTTCTCTAAAACGACCATGTCTTGGTCGAAATGTGTTGTCAACTCCGGCGTTATCACTTTGAGCTTGCCAGATTGTGCAATGATTAAAATTTTATCACTTGGTCTAAATTCACCCAGCAATTCTCCACGTCCATCTACATTTAATCGTTGTACCGTATCATCAAACCACACTTTACGAGGCAATAGTGTAGAAATCCCTTTCTCTTTTAATTCTATTTTCTTGATTGGATATTTCGTTACCAAATTCCCCTTAGAACTTCTTCCTTTTATGGCAAGATTTGAAAAATCAATATCAAATTTCAATTTTTTGATAGTTCCCACTTGGCGCAACAAAATGGTAATTACCTCAGCTTCACCGTTTGGATTACATGAAAAGTATACGATTTGAGATCCCGCAGTTTCATTTGTTAAATCATAAGGTTTATCACGTGTAACTCCCGATACGTTAAAGCGTTTGATGTATGATGGACCCGATTTTCCATCGCGATAAATCAAGTTGTAAATGGTGCGCTTATCACTTTTGTCAAAAATAGCCACGTGAATAATATCTTTACCCACAAAGGTTTTTGCATCCACTTTTGTAATCATCATTTTTCCATCTCTTAGAAAAACAATAACATCATCAATATCAGAGCAATCCGTAACATACTCGTCTTTTTTAAGACTTGTACCTACAAAACCTTCTTCTCTATTTACATACAGTTTGGTGTTGCGCAAGACTACTTTTGTTGCTTCGATATCATCAAAAATACGCAATTCGGTTTGGCGTTCGCGACCTTTACCGTATTTCTCTTTTAATTTCGTAAAGTACGCTATTGCAAAGTCTGTTAAATGAGCTAAATGATGTTCTACTTCCTTCATCTCGTCCTCTAACTTGGCAATCATGTCATCAGCCTTATCCGAGTCAAAACGGGTAATTCGAATCATTTGAATTTGCGTGAGCTTCTGCAAATCGTCATCATTAATGGCTCTAACAAAAGATTTCGTAAAAGGCTCAAATCGGTTGTACAAATAGGTATACAGCGCTTCTCTATCACCATACAATTTAAAATCAATGTACATTTCTTCGCGAATGAAAATTTTCTCTAGCGTTGAAAAGTGCCACTTGTTTTTTAATTCTTCGAGTTGAATTTCGAGTTCTTGTTTTAATAAATCAACTGTTCTTGCAGTTGAAATGCGCAACATTTCAGAAACCCCAATAAACAAAGGTTTGTTATCTTCAATCACACAACCCAAAGGCGCAACTGATGTTTCGCAAGCTGTAAAAGCAAACAAAGCATCAATGGTTTTGTCTGGAGAAACTCCTGGAAATAAGTGAATCAATATCTCTACCTCAGCAGCGGTATTGTCTTCAATTTTTTTGATTTTGATTTTGCCTTTTTCATTGGCTTTCAAAATACTATCAATTAAAGTGGTCGTATTAGTCGAAAACGGAATTTGAGTGATGACTAACGTGTTTTTATCCAATTGGGCAATTTTGGCACGTACGCGTACACGACCACCACGCAATCCGTCATTGTAATTTGATACATCAGCAATACCTTGCGTCATGAAATCAGGATACAACGTAAACGCTTTTCCTTTTAATATTTTGATCGAAGCGTCAATTAGCTCATTAAAATTGTGCGGCAACACTTTCGTGGAAAGTCCTACAGCAATTCCTTCTGCTCCTTGTGCTAAAAGCAATGGAAACTTTACCGGCAGATTGTTTGGCTCAGCACGACGACCATCGTACGAAACACCCCAATCGGTAATTTTTGGAGAATACAAGACTTCCAAAGCAAACTTGGACAAACGCGCCTCAATGTAACGCGAAGCCGCAGCACCATCACCTGTTAGGATATTTCCCCAGTTTCCTTGGCAATCTATCAATAATTCTTTCTGACCAATTTGCACCATAGCATCACCAATACTTTGATCTCCGTGCGGATGGTATTGCATCGTGTGTCCCACAACGTTCGCCACCTTGTTGTAACGACCATCATCCAACTCTTTAAGCGAGTGCATGATACGGCGTTGAACAGGTTTAAATCCGTCCTCAATAGCCGGAACAGCACGTTCCAATATTACATACGAAGCATAATCCAGAAACCAGTCTTTGTACATGCCCGTAACCTTGGTTATGGTATCGCCTTCTTCGTTATTATTTTCGTAAAAATGCTGCATGCCACTAGAGGTTTTTATATCATCAAAACCAGTGTCGTTGCTTACATCTTCATTTTCGTCTCCCTCAGGAATTGTATTTTCGTCTTCTTCGTCTTTCATTAAATATATTCTATTGAATAATAGTTTTGTATATTTTTCTTATCGTGTATGTCTAAAAAGAATAGTTTTCCTCAGAAATATGTTCCACAATTTCAAATTTAAAAGTTCTCACAATTAAAATAGTTGTATAAAATAGTAATTCTAAATCTTACTTTAAACCTATATCACTCCTCAACCAAAGCATCCAACTCCACCTTCAAGTTCTTGATAATAAATTCTTGTCGGTCTGGCGTATTCTTACCCATGTAGAAAGACAATAACTGCTCAATCGAGGTATTTTTATCCATCATAATTGGATCTAAGCGGATCGTTTCTCCAATGAAATTCTTGAACTCATCTGGTGAAATCTCTCCTAATCCTTTAAATCGGGTGATTTCTGGTTTTGGTTTTAGTTTTTCGATTGCTTCTCTTCTTTCTTCTTCAGAGTAACAATAAATGGTTTCTTTCTTGTTTCGAACCCTAAAAAGTGGCGTTTGCAAAATATACAAATGTCCTTCTTTGATTAGTTCAGGGAAAAATTGCAAGAAGAAGGTAATCAATAACAATCGAATGTGCATTCCATCGACATCGGCATCGGTAGCGATTACAATGTTGTTGTAACGTAACTTTTCGAGACCGTCCTCAATATCCAAAGCAGCTTGAAGCAAGTTGAATTCTTCGTTTTCGTACACAATTTTTTTACTCATTCCATACGAGTTCAACGGCTTTCCACGCAAACTAAACACGGCTTGCGTATTCACATCACGCGACTTAGTAATGGATCCCGAAGCCGAATCTCCCTCGGTAATAAAAAGTGTACTCTCTAAGTTTCTAGGGTTTTTTGTATCGGGTAAGTGCGCACGGCAATCTCTTAATTTTTTGTTATGTAGGTTGGCTTTTTTAGCACGATCTGTGGCTAGTTTTCTAATTCCAGATAATTCTTTACGCTCCCGCTCTGCCTGCAAAATTTTGCGCAATAACGCCTCTGCTGTTGGTGGGTTTTTATGTAAATAGTTATCTAATTTGTTCTTGATAAAATCGTTTACAAACGTACGAACAGAGACTGGTGTACTTCCATCATCCGAACCCATATCTGTGGAACCTAATTTAGTTTTAGTCTGCGACTCAAAAACAGGTTCCATCACCTTGATACTAATAGCACTCACAATAGATTTTCGTACATCTGAAGCTTCGAAGTTTTTATTGTAAAACTCACGAATGGTTTTTACAATAGCTTCTCTGTAAGCTGCTAAGTGCGTCCCTCCTTGTGTGGTATTTTGTCCGTTTACAAAAGAGTGATACTCCTCACTGTACTGGGTTTTACTGTGGGTAAGCGCAATTTCTATATCATGTTCTTTCAAGTGAATAATTGGATATTCCAAATCATCAGCACTTATTGTTTCTTCTAGTAAATCACGAAGTCCGTTCTCTGAAATGTACTTTTCACCGTTAAAAATAATCGTCAAACCATTGTTTAAGTAACAATAATTCTTTACCATTTTAATCACATATTCCATTCGGAACTTGTAATTTTTGAAAATGGTTTCATCAGGCGTAAAAGTTACTTTTGTTCCTTTACGCTTGGTAGTTTCAATTATATCTTCTTCAAGGACTAAATTTCCAGCGGAAAACTCAGCGGCTTTTTGCTTTTCCTCTCTCACCGATTCTACTCGGAAATAGTTTGAAAGTGCATTCACAGCTTTGGTACCCACACCGTTCAAACCTACTGATTTCTGAAACGCTTTGGAGTCGTATTTACCACCCGTATTCATTTTCGAAACTACATCAACGACTTTACCCAACGGAATACCTCGCCCGTAATCACGTACCGAAACCGTTTTGTCTTTGATGGTCACTTCGATGGTTTTACCAGAGCCCATAACGAATTCATCGATACAGTTGTCTAAAACCTCTTTTAACAGGATATAAATACCATCATCTGGCGAAGAACCGTCACCCAGTTTCCCGATGTACATTCCGGGGCGCATGCGAATATGCTCTTTCCAGTCTAAGGACCGAATATTGTCTTCGGTATATTGATTTTGATCGGACATTTTAAAATTTGTGGATTTTAACTTCGTTCAGTTTGGGCTTTACTTTACGCAAAGCTCTCGAATGTGCTAATGTAGTGTAATATGATAAATTTTAAAAATTCAAAGCCTCAAAGTTATCAAGAATAATATTGACAAGCTCTTTTTGCTTTACGATTTAAAATTACCAATCAATGACTTTAGCTTAATATCATATTCACCGTTTGTTATAATTCCTTTTTGGATATCAAAATTAGCATCAAAACTAGGTAACGAAAAAGTTGCTTTTACGTTGGCGCCATAACGCGGGAAAGCAGTTTTTGCAATTTCTAAAACACTAGCACCACCTCTTGCTCCTGGCGAAGTAGCTAGAAGCAACATGGGTTTGTCCTGAAAAACTTTTCCGTTGATTCTAGAACTCCAATCGAAAATATTCTTGAAAGCAGCACTATAATTACCGTTGTGTTCCGTCATAGAAATTACTAGTACATCAGCTGTTGCAATTGCAGCTAAAAATGCTTTCGCTACCTCATGCTGACCGATTTCGGCCTCCAAATCAACTGTAAACAAAGGCATTTGAAAATCGTTTAAATCCAGAACTTCTACGTTTGCATTTTCAAAAAGATGCGCTGCATAAATTGCCAGTTTTTTATTGATAGAATTTTTACTGTTGCTTGCGCCAAAGGTTACTATTTTCATAAGATTGTTTTTCTAAATGTACAACAAATAGATTTTATGACAAAGTTAATTATCAAGGCGCCTTCTGATAATTTTAATCAAACGTTAAACACCTATACAAATACCCCAGATTGTAGCGGAAAGCATTTTTTTATAAAGCTACATTTTTTCTTGACCTAAAAGAGCGACCGCAGGAAGCTCCTTTGAGGGCTTAGAAAAAACGGCTTTATAGAAAAATCTTGAAGCGTAAAGCTGGATTAGGTCCATAAAAAAAGTCGAAAGCTATTTCTAACTTTCGACTTTTCACTTTTTACATTTAAAAATTACACGTTGAATCTAAAGTGCATTACATCACCATCTTTCACAACGTATTCTTTACCTTCTACTTTAAATTTTCCTGCTTCTTTACATTTAGCTTCAGAACCGTATTGCACATAGTCTTCATAAGCAATTACTTCGGCACGGATAAACCCTTTTTCAAAATCAGTATGAATTACACCAGCAGCTTGTGGCGCGGTAGAACCGATATTGATGGTCCAAGCACGAACTTCTTTTACACCTGCCGTGAAATAGGTTTGTTGTTTTAATAATTTATAAGCTGCACGAATTAAAACGGATGCTCCTGGCTCTGACAATCCCATATCTTCAAGGAACACTTGGCGCTCTTCGTAGCTTTCAAGCTCTGTAATATCAGCTTCGGCACCTACAGACAAAATAATTACTTCTGCATCTTCATCTTTTACTAA
The DNA here is from genome assembly GCF_007830355.1 of Flavobacterium tiangeerense. Classification (GTDB taxonomy): domain Bacteria; phylum Bacteroidota; class Bacteroidia; order Flavobacteriales; family Flavobacteriaceae; genus Flavobacterium; species Flavobacterium tiangeerense. The sequence goes on from NZ_VLKO01000007.1 coordinate 183,697, forward strand.
CTCGCGAACTTGATCTACGTATTTGTTTCCATTTACGGCAGAGTTTTCGTCTACATTACACACATACAAAACTGGTTTTGCGGTAATCAATTGAAACGATTCCATCAAAACTTCCTCGTCATTTCCTTGCGGAGTTATAGTTCTTGCTGATTTTGCTTGCAATAAAGTATCTTTAATTCGATCCAAAAGCGCTTTTTCAGTCTGCGCCTCTTTGTTACCCGTTTTTGCAGCACGATTTACTTTTTCTAAACGTTTTTCAACCGTTTCTAAATCTTTTAACTGCAACTCGATATCGATAGTTTCTTTGTCGCGAATGGGATTTACATTACCATCAACGTGCACAATATTATCGTTATCAAAACAACGCAAAACGTGAATAATAGCGTTACACTCTCTAATGTTTCCAAGAAATTGATTTCCTAAACCTTCTCCTTTACTAGCTCCTTTTACTAAGCCTGCAATATCTACAATATCAACCGTAGCCATTTGCACACGCTCCGGTTTTACCAATTCCTCTAATTTATTAATTCTTGGATCAGGTACATTAACAACACCAATATTTGGCTCTATGGTACAAAAAGGAAAGTTAGCACTTTGCGCTTTTGCGTTTGACAAACAATTGAACAAAGTTGATTTTCCAACATTAGGTAACCCTACAATTCCTGCTTTCATCTGTAAATACTATTTTATTTTTTAACAGAAACCTGTGAGTCATTTTATGACAAACAAGATTCTTTTGAGTTTTAAATTTTGAGCTATCAAGCATTAAATCTTATTAGATAAAGACATTTAGCTTTAAAAGTTTGCAAATATACCATTTTAATACTGTTTTCAATAATTAAAAGATAGCATTACTGAGAACCTGCTATTTTTTCAAAAAAAATATAAATAGTACTAATATTTTGTTAAAAAAAAATTATATTGCGGTCTATTTAAAATCAAAAAAAAAATAAAACACAACTTATTATGAAAAAAATCGCATTATTATTAATCCTCTTAAACGTCTCGTTTGTATTTGCGCAAAAGCAAATATCAGGTGTAGTTAAAGACAATTCTGGAAATTCGTTGCCAGGAGTAAACATCGTAGAAAAAGGAACAAAAAATGGAGTTTCTACTGACAGTGATGGTTCTTACAAAATTAAAGTAAATGAAGGAGCTACATTAGTATTTAGTTATGTTGGATTCAACAAAGTAGAAAGAGCAGCAACAGACGCTGTAATCAATGTAGTTTTATCAGAAGAAGGTGGACAAAATTTAAATGAAGTTGTAGTAACAGGAACAAGAACTGCACCTAGAAGTAACACTACATCAGCACTTCCTATTGATGTACTATCTTCAAAAGATCTTACCTCAACAGGACAAGCAACTTTTGACAAAGCATTACAGTACAAAATACCGTCTTTTAACACGGTACAAACTCCTGTAAATGACGCTACTTCCCTACTAGATCCTTACGAAATAAGAAATATGGGACCTAGTAGAACGTTAATTTTGATCAATGGAAAGAGAAAAAACATGAGTTCACTAGTGTACACACAAACATCTCCGGGACGTGGTGAAACAGGATCAGATATCTCGGCTATACCGACTGATGCTATCGAAAGAGTTGAAATACTTCGTGATGGGGCTTCAGCACAATACGGTTCTGACGCCATTGCTGGTGTAATGAACATCATCTTAAAAAAGAATTCCTCTTTGGGATCAGTTACATTAAGAACAGGAATAACATCTGAAGGAGATGGTGAAATGTATGGAGTAAGTTTAAACAATGGATCTACTATTGGCGAAAAAGGATTTATCAATTACACTGTAGATTTTTCAAAAGTTGCATTAGCAAATAGACCAGGAAAAGTAAATGCAGATGGAGAAGTTGCTGATTTTGGCGCTAACCTTGCTGACGTAAATGCTTTCCTAGCTCTTAAACCAGATGCTGGAAATGTTAATGGATCACCAGAAACTGCCTCTGCAAAATTTTTAGTGAATGGTGGAGTTGATTACAACGAAAATAATCAAATGTATTACAATGCCGCTTATGTGTATAAAAAAGTGAATTCATTTGCAAATTATAGAACACCGTATTGGAGATCAGTAGCTGACATGCCATATCTAGCAACATTGTTCGGTAATGGAACTGCTGCTTCTTACCAAGGTTATGTACCAACATTTGAAGGTGATCTTAACGATTACAATGCAACAATAGGTTACAAATCAACCAAAAATGGATGGAATACAGATGTAAGTTTAACAACAGGAGGTAATACTCAAATATACACCGTTTCAAATTCACAAAACAGATCATTTATTGACTCTAATGGTAATGACACGAAAGACCCTGGGGAAAACTTTTTATATGGAATTAACACTCCAATCACTTTCAAACCAGGAGGAACATCATTTAATCACTATGTTGGAAATATAGATATCTCTAAAAATTTAAATGATCAATTAAGTTTAGGATTTGGATCTGAATTTAGAACTGAAAATTTTGAAATTTTCGAAGGAGATCTTGCATCATACACTGGAAATAGAAGTGGTGCTGATTCATTTCAAGGTAATACTCCAGAAAACTCAGGTAAATTTAATAGATATAACTTGGGTGTCTATTTAGATTTAGCATACGATGTGACAGAAGATTTTTTAATAAATGGGACAGTTAGATATGAAGACTACAGCGATTTTGGTAGTGCAACTGTATGGAAAGCAAGTACTAGATATAAGTTTTCTGACGATAAAATAACACTAAGAGCTTCTTTATCAACAGGATTCAGAGCACCATCATTACATCAAATATACACTCAAAAATCACAATCCTCTTTTGTTCCAGGACAAGGAATCGTTGTACAAGGTTTAATTAACAATGTATCATCTGCAGCAAGAGCAAGTGGTGTTCCAAAATTAGATTCTGAAAATTCAACAAACTTTACAGCAGGAATAGGTTTAAAACCAAACAAAAATTTCAACCTTACCATAGATTATTATGATATTAAGGTAGAAGACCGAATTGTACTTGGAAATCCTATCACATTTTCCCCTACTAATACATCAGCGTTTTTTGTTAACGGAATTGATTCAAGAACATCTGGGATTGACCTTGTAGCGGGCTACAAAAATTTAATAGTGGGATCTGGAAAAATGGGCTTTAACTTATCTGGTAACTATACCATTACAAATAAAATTGACGGCCCAGTTAAAAATCCTGCAAGTGTTGTAGCTGTTAATCAATCTGTAATAGATGCAACCCAAGAAGCACTTTTATTTACTTCTAGACCTGAATTCAAAGTAATAGGTGGTGCAGAATACGAAATTGGAAAATTTGGATTAACAGTAAACAATACCTTGTTTGGGCCTACAAAGTTTAAAAATGCTGGTATGTCAAATGACTTAAGAGTAGAGTTTTTGACAAAAATGGTTACTGATTTAGGAGTTACATTCTCTGCAACAGATAAACTTACATTAGCACTTAATGTAAATAACATATTAAATGTTTTACCAGAATGGCAATTTAAAGCTGAAAACGCAGCTGGAACAGCAATTTTGAATGATCCAGCGCAAACTAGAAAACAATTCAATTTGGTTACTTTCAATGGACGTTATTCTCAAATGACGTATGATGGATACCATTTCAGTCAATTAGGAACTATGTTCAATTTATCTTTGAACTATAAATTCTAATTTTCAAATATAAATTCATAAAGGACTATCGAAAGATGGTCCTTTTTTTTTGGCAAAAACTCTTACCTACGTACCTCATCATAATTAAAACTTATTCGAAATTGTTTCGAAAGAATCATTTTCTTTTTTGATTTTCAAAACATACTATTAACGATTAATAAATTTTCATAAAGGAAAATAGTAACTAGTGTAAATTATACAATTTATCCTGGAAATTTCATAACAACTTATCTCTGTTATCATTGTAATTTTACCTCATATTAATATTATAAATAAATAATTATGAAAACGATACTTATTGGTGCTATTGCACTATTATTTTCAGTGAATAGTCAAGCGCAAATCAAAAATGTAAAATCCGAGGTAAAAACAACGGTTACAACAATAAAAGATTCAAAAGGAGAAAAACAATTGGTTAAAACTCAAGAGGTAAAAGAAACTCAAAATATTGAATTGAAAGATGCTGAGTCTAATGCTTTGAATAAAGAAATAAAACAAACTCCTGTACAGGTTACAGCCATTACTGCAGTAACAGCAAATGGAGTTACAAATATTGTAGACGTAGACAGATCTGCTTATTACAACTACAACGGACAAAAATACCAAGTTAGTCTAGCAGAAACAGGTTATAACATGTACCTGCCTAATAAGGAAAAGGCGGCTGTATTAAGAAAAACTTCAAATAACAATTATATTTACAGTACTAAAAGCAAAACCTCTTTTGGATACTTTAATGCTGATGGAAACTTAGTTTTAGAATCTTATGATCCAGCAACAGATAAAATTACATCTGAAATTTTTGAAATGATCAAAGAATAACAAAAATAGTATTGCATAAAAAAACCTGAGATATCTCAGGTTTTTTTTATTTAAAATCAATACTTATTCGTTGTGTAAAAATGCTTGCCTGTTTAGCAATGTTTCATCACTTTCTACATGTGCTTCATCTGGAATACAACAATCTACAGGACATACTGCAGCACATTGCGGTTCGTCATGAAATCCTTTACACTCCGTACATTTACCAGGAACGATATAATACACTTCGTCAGAGATTGGTGTTTGTGCCTCGTCAGAATCAATTTCAGTACCGTCTGGCAAAATTACTTTACCTTTCAGTTTTGTTCCGTCCTTGTATCTCCAATCATCAGCTCCTTCATATATTGCAGTATTTGGGCACTCAGGTTCGCAAGCTCCACAATTGATACATTCGTCTGTTATAATAATTGCCATCTTTTTAATTTAGGAATTAAGCAAATAAGATTTTCGAGTATAAGAATCTATGATCTTTCGTCTTTTAATCTTTTTACTATACTTTTTATAGCTTATTTTTGTGCAAAATTACAATCAAAACTATTCATAAGCAAACATTATGACATTAGAAACAAAAAAAAATGTTTTTGTTGAATTAGGGAAATTTTTAAGCCAATTTTCTGAAAACAATACTATAAAAAGCCCAAATGTTTTGCACAACGAAACATTTTTTGATGCTTTTCAAGAACTTATTATCCTATCTCAATCACACAATGGCTGGTACACTCCTGAAAATGTATATTTTTCAATTCAATCTTGGTCTAAAGCATTAACAGCAGAAAACCTTGATCAATGGCTTTCTGCCTACACTCTAGAGAATCAAAATCCAAAAAATATTGCATTAGTACTAGCAGGAAACATTCCTCTAGTTGGGTTTCATGATTTTTTATCGGTTGTAATAACTGGGAACAATGTCATTGTAAAAACATCATCAAACGACCAACATTTACTGCCTTTTTTAGCTAAATATTTGATTGCAGTCGCTCCTCCATTAGCGAATACTATTCGTTTTGTTGAGGGTAAATTAGAAAACTTTGATGCAGTTATCGCCACGGGCAGCAACAATACAGCAAGGTATTTTGAGTATTATTTTAAAGACAAACCGTCTATTATTAGAAAAAGTAGAAATTCAGTAGCGGTTTTGACTGGTACTGAAAATAAGGAGGAACTAACTGCTTTGGGAGAAGATATTTTTAGGTATTTTGGTTTAGGATGTCGTAATGTATCTAAACTTTTTGTACCAAAGGGATATAATTTCGACACCTTTTTTGAAGCCATTTTTGAATATCAAGATGTCATTCATTATGAAAAATACGCTAATAATTATGATTACAACAAAGCGGTTTTCTTGATGAGTAATTTCAAGTTGCTTGACAATGGCTTTTTGACTATAAAAGAAGATCAAAGCCATGCCTCACCTATTTCTAGTGTTTTTTATGAATATTACGAAGACTTACCTGCACTACAAACAAAGTTAGATTCTGAAAATGAACTACTTCAATGTATCGTTTCTGGTGGTTGCATTGAAAATAGTATTTCGTTTGGACAAACTCAAAATCCGCAATTATGGGATTATGCAGATAACATAGATACAATTTCATTTTTACTAAATATAGCCTAAAATAGGGGGCAATTATTCTTGATTAATTAGCTATTTTTAAGCTCCTATTGTCGAAATTTGCATTTTAATTTTTTTTGGAAATAACTACACACATGAAAAAACACAACTACAGCGCAGGACCTTGCATTTTACCCCAAGAAGTTTTTGAAAAATCAGCACAAGCGATATTAAATTTCAATGATTCTGGATTATCTCTTCTAGAAATGTCTCACAGAAGCAAAGATTTTGTGGCCGTTATGGATGAAGCTCGAGCACTTGTTTTAGAATTATTAGGCCTTGAAGGCAAAGGCTACCAAGCATTATTTCTTGCAGGTGGTGCTAGTCTAGAATTTTTGATGGTTCCTTACAACTTGATGAAAGAAAATGGAAAAGCCGCTTACCTGGATACAGGAACGTGGGCTGCAGCTGCGATAAAAGAGGCACAACTTTTTGGAGAAACTAGCATCATAGGTTCTTCTAAGGAGCAAAATTACAATCATATTCCAAAAGGATACAATATACCAGAAGATGCTGATTATTTTCACTGCACAAGTAATAATACCATCTTTGGTACCCAAATGAAGAAGTTTCCAGAAACTAACATCCCTCTTGTGTGCGATATGAGTTCTGATATTTTTTCAAGAGTATTGGATTTTTCAAAATTTGACTTGATCTATGCTGGAGCTCAAAAAAACATGGGACCTGCAGGAACCACATTGATTGTTGTAAAAGAAGAAATTCTAGGTAAAACTGGTAGAACTATTCCTAGTATGCTGGATTATACCAAACATATTAAAGCAGAAAGTATGTACAACACACCTCCTGTTTTCCCTGTTTACGCTTCTTTATTGACTTTACAATGGTTAAAAAACTTGGGTGGAATTGCAGCCATTGAAAAAATAAACAATGCTAAAGCGGCTTTATTGTATGCCGAAATTGATAGAAATCCATTATTTAAAGGAGCTGCTGCGGTTGAAGATCGTTCTAATATGAATGCTACGTTCTTGTTGAATGATGAAGCACATGCCGCAACCTTTGACGCTTTGTGGAAAGCTGCAGGAATTTCAGGATTACCAGGTCATCGTTCAGCAGGTGGTTACAGAGCTTCTATGTACAATGCATTACCATTAGAGAGCGTTCAAGTACTGGTGGATGTAATGCAGGCTTTGGAAAAGGCAATTTAAAAATTAAAATATTGAATGATTTAAAGATTTAAAAAATCAATTTTTAATCAATCACTACAATACACAATATAGATTGAATCTTTAAATTTTTCAATCCTTAAAAATAAAATAAAAATGAAAGTATTAGCCAACGATGGAATTTCAAAAAGTGGAATTCAAGCTTTAGAAAAAGGTGGTTTTGAAGTTATAACAACAAAAGTAGCGCAGGAACAAGTGGCTAATTTTGTTAATGAAAACAATGTTAGTGTAGTTTTAGTAAGAAGCGCTACTAAGGTTCGTAAAGACATTATTGATGCTTGCCCTGGCTTGAAAATTATAGGTCGTGGAGGCGTAGGAATGGATAATATTGATGTGGATTATGCTAAAAGCAAAGGAATTGCAGTGATTAATACGCCTGCTTCATCATCAGAATCTGTGGCAGAGTTGGTTTTTGCACATTTATTTTCGGGTGTTCGTTTTTTGCACGACTCGAATAGAAACATGCCCCTTGAGGGCGATACCAACTTTGACGGGCTTAAAAAAGCATACGCAAATGGTATTGAACTTAGAGGCAAAACGCTTGGAATTGTGGGCATTGGCCGTATTGGTCAGGCTACGGCAAAAATGGCGCTTGGACTTGGAATGAAAGTTATTGCTGCAGATAGTTTTATTCCTCAAGTAGATGTCACGGTATCTTTTTTTGACGGTCAATCTATTACCACAACTATTGTTTCGCAATCTTTAGAATCAGTTTTTAAAGAGGCTGATTTTATTACGCTGCATGTGCCTGCGCAAAACGGTTACATTATTAGTGATAAAGAAATTGCTAGCATGAAAGATGGTGTGGGAATTGTAAATTGTGCCCGTGGTGGTGTAATTGACGAGGTTGCTTTACTTAAAGGACTGGATAGCGGAAAAATATTGTTTGCAGGATTGGACGTTTTTGAGAGTGAACCAACGCCTGAGATGGCAATATTAATGCACCACAAAATCTCACTAACACCACACATAGGTGCAGCTACAGGTGAGGCACAAGATAGAATAGGAACTGAACTAGCCCAACAAATTATAAGTATTTTGGGATAAGTTTCATTATAAATGAAATGCATAAAAGGGATTTATTTTAAGTAATAAATCCTTTTTTTTCATTAGATTTGATATCTAAACAAAACCAAAACCTATGTTAGAACAATTAACACAATTAGCACAACAGTTTGGAGTCGAGTCAGTTGTTAAAAACGATGCCATACCAAACGAACAAAACGAGGCAGTTATTGAAGAAGCAAGTAGCTCCATTTTTTCTGGTTTACAGAAAATTGCTTCTGAAGGAGGAGTAGAACAATTGGCTTCTTTGTTTCAAGGAGACAATGCTCAAAACGCTTCAAATCCTGTAGTTCAAAAACTTACTGAACAACTTACTGGTAACCTTGGAGAAAAATTTGGTATCAATGCAGATACCGCATCAGGTGTTGCTGGAAGTTTGATTCCTAAAATCCTTGGCTCATTGGTAAATAAAGCAAAAGATCCTAACGATAGTAGTTTTCAAATCTCTGATATCATTGCAGCTATATCTGGAGGTGGAGCTCAAGGATCTGGAATCATGGATGCTATTTCAAAATATGGAGGACAATTTGGTTTAGATCAAAATGCTGATGGAAAAGTAGACATTAGCGATGCAATGGCAGCCGTATCTGGTAAAGGTGGTGGACTAGGCGGAATTCTAGGCAAACTATTCGGGAAATAAAAAACATTAAAAATCACCTACTTAGGTGATTTTTTTTTGTTAAATGGTTTTAAAAAAAGAGAATATAGTTGTAAATTTAAAGTAAAATTTCGATTATGAAACGTAGTTTATATATATTAGGAATAGTCGCGCTCATCATGTACAGTTGTGCTACAACTACTCCATTTACAGCTGTAAAAAATCCGTCAAATAATTCTACTAATGATACCGTAAGAATAGCAAATGAAGAACTCGAATACGAGGTAATTATAATAGAACCTGGCTTTAATTCTTGGCTCAATGCTACAGCTTTGCCTAGAAATTATTACTCTCAGGCTTTCTTAGAAACTAAAAATAGGTTTTATATAACCGAGTGGAACAACCGTGTTTTGCAACCACAGCGTTTTAATCCCAATTTATATGAAATGACGATAAATTATGACCCCACTATTAATTATGGGTATGAAGTAAATTATTTGATATACAACTACATGATTTTTTTCCAAAACACGTACAAACAAAAACTTTTTGGTTTTGTACCCCTGAGATAATCTCACTACATTTGTATTCATTATAAATAAAAATGAACAAACTCAAACAACGTTGGGGAATTGAAACAAATTTCCAATTCATAATAATTCTAATTGTTTTTGCTATTACGGGATCAGCATCAGCTTGGTTATCTAAACCGTTTTGTACGTGGCTAGGTATAACAAAAGATTCTTTGGGATATTTGATAATTCCTGTTCGCTTGATATTAATATTTCCTATATACCAAGTACTGCTAGTTTGTATTGGTTTTATATTTGGGCAATTCAAATTTTTTTGGGCATTTGAGAAAAAAATGCTGAAAAGATTAGGACTCGGATTTCTTTTTAAATCATAAGTAGTACCATAAAAAAATGCCTCGTTAAGAGGCATTTTTATTTTTTATTAAATACGTGTATATCCACGTTAAGGTAAATGTGGGAATAAAATCAGTAAACGGTATAATTTCTTCAAGAAAAGTTACCACTCCTCCTACTTTACCTATTTTACCTTTATACATCCAAGTCATTAAAAAAACTGCTAATGGCGCCCAAACTACATCTGAAAATTCTCCCAAAAGAGGAATGGTAAAAGAAAGCATCCCAATAGCATCAAACAATATTCCCAACAAAAAATTTCTTGTTTTGTTATTTGCTTCATCATTAGCAACAGGTTGTATCATAAGTATTCAATTTATATTTATTGAACAATATACAAATCTAATGCCAATTATTTCTTAAGCTTTCCTTGATACATTTTCTTCAACTTATCAATTTTTGGAGTAATTACATAACTACAATACCCTTGCGTTTTGTTTTGGTTGTAGTAATTTTGATGGTAGTCTTCAGCAACATAAAATTTTGTGGCAGCTGATATTTTAGTAACAATAGGTTTACCAAAAGTATTTTCTTGCGTCATCAAGGCAATGTAATCCTGTGACAACTGTTTTTGAGTATCATTGTGATAAAAAATTTCGCTTCGGTATTGCGTCCCTACATCAGCACCTTGACGGTTGAGCGTGGTAGGATCATGAGTGGCAAAAAATATCTCAAGTAGCTCTCCAAAACTTATTTTCTTAGGATCAAAAGTTATTTCAATAGCTTCGGCATGTCCCGTTTCTCCAGTAGAAATGTCTTTATAGCTAGGATTTACGGTATTTCCACCAATGTAACCTGAAACTACTTTACTCACTCCGTCAAGCTGTAAAAATACTGCCTCGGTACACCAAAAACAACCTCCTGCAAATGTTGCAATCTCTAAATTTCCTTGTTTTTCCATATTTTTTGATTCTAAACTTTTAGGTACAATTACGTTTTTTTCTTTGGCACAAAATGAAAAGGGCAAAAGGGCGATCATCAATCCAATTATTTTTTTCATATTTCAAATTTTAATCAAAGTTATTTATTATCAAACACCTTAGACCTATTCTTAACTAAAGTTTATCGTTTGTCAAACTGAAAAATTAATGACTTCCAATTCATAATACTTAAAATCTTTGTTTCTTTGTAAAAACAGAATAAAATGATAGAAGTCAAAAATATACATAAATACTACGATAAACTACATGTACTTAAAGGAGTAGATTTGCATATTAAAAAAGGAGAAATTGTATCTATTGTAGGGTCATCGGGAGCAGGAAAAACAACACTCTTGCAAATTTTAGGCACCTTAGACAAACCCAATACTATACCCAACACAGATATTCAAAAAACAACTACCTCCTTATTCATCAATGGTCAAGACATTTTGACCATGAATGACAAAGTTTTATCTACTTTCAGAAATTTAAATTTAGGATTCATATTTCAGTTTCACCAACTACTTCCTGAATTTACTGCACTTGAAAATGTTTGCATTCCAGCCTTTATTGCCAACAAACCAAAAGGTGAAACAGAGCAAGAGGCAAAAAAATTATTAGACTATTTGGGTCTTTCACACCGCATAAATCATAAACCAAATGAACTTTCGGGTGGAGAGCAGCAACGCGTAGCCGTGGCACGAGCACTAATCAACAAACCAGCGGTTATTTTTGCAGATGAGCCTTCAGGAAACCTTGACACCACATCGGCAGAGAATTTACATCAGCTTTTCTTTAAACTAAGAGACGAATTCGGACAAACATTTGTGATTGTAACTCATAATGAAGAACTCGCTAATATGGCCGACAGAAAACTAGTCATGGTGGATGGTTTGATTAGTAATTAGGAGCTTTTTAGCTCAGCTGAATCTTCGATGTCCAGCTATCCACTGTATTCCCGATCAAAAAAACTACGGCCGAAAAAGCCTTGTTTTTTAAAATCGGGAGATGCCGTTCCTATCTGGGCAATGAACAGCCGTTACAAACACACTCTTTCTTATTATACCTTTCCTACCTTATAATGACTACAACAGAATTAAAAGAATTTCTAGACGACAAAGTTTTACAATACAATACCTTAGATTTCATAGAAAGTGATCCCGTTCAAATTCCGCATCTTTATTCACAAAAAGAAGATGTTGAAATTGCTGGTTTTCTAAGTGCTACCATTGCGTGGGGGAATCGTAAAATGATAATACAAAATTCGCATCGCATGCTGGACTTAATGGGCAATGCACCTTATGATTTTGTGATGTCACACACTCCAGCTGATTTAGAACGGTTAAATACATTTGTTCATCGTACTTTTAATGGTCAAGATTTCATTGGATTCATCCAATCTTTACAAAACATCTATTCCCATCACGGTGGACTAGAAACGGTTTTTGCCAAAAATCAAGAACCTCATTCGATGCAAAATAGCATTTCCGAATTTAAAAAAATCTTTTTTTCCATCCCTCATCTCGCTCGAACTCAAAAACACGTTTCAGATCCTTTGAACAATTCGGCAGCAAAAAGAATCAACATGTATTTAAGGTGGATGGTTCGAAATGATAAAACTGGCGTTGATCTGGGTATCTGGAAAAACATCTCAACGGCTTCCCTATCTTGCCCGCTTGATGTACACTCTGGTAATGTGGCTAGAAAACTGGGGTTGCTTACTCGAAAACAAAATGATGGAAAAGCTTTAGCAGAATTAGACGCTAAACTTCGCGAATTTGATGCACAAGATCCTGTAAAGTATGATTTTGCCTTGTTTGGATTAGGAGTTTTTGAAGGTTTTTGAAACGTTTACCAAAACGCATGTATACCTTCACCGGTAACAAAAAGACTGTAAATTAGCACATTTGCTTGATTACTTTCAAAAAGACTATCTTTGCAAAAAATTAAAGCAAATGACTACTTTTGAGCAATTCAATCTTCCTAAATCCGTACAGAAAGCGATCGATGATTTAGGATTTACAACACCTACCCCTATTCAAGCAAAAACGTTCTCAGTAATCATGTCTGGTAGAGATATGATGGGAATTGCGCAAACGGGAACTGGTAAAACATTTGCTTACCTACTTCCTTTACTCAAATTATACAAATTTACTCCTGGCCATACTCCTAAAATAGTGATCCTAGTACCTACGCGCGAACTTGTAGTGCAAGTGGTGGAAGAGGTTGAGAAATTGACAAAATACATGTCGGTTCGTACTATTGGTATTTTTGGTGGTGTAAACATTAATACACAAAAAACTACCGTTTACCAAGGTTGCGACATATTAGTTGGAACACCCGGCCGAATAATGGACTTAACATTGGATAACGTAATCCGATTTGAGGAAATGCAAAAACTCGTAATTGATGAGTTTGATGAAATGCTTAATCTAGGTTTTAGAACCCAACTTACTGCAATTTTGGCAATGATGCCAAAAAAACGTCAGAACATTCTTTTTTCAGCCACCATGACTGATGAAGTAGATGCTATTTTGAATGATTTCTTTGATTATCCAGAAGAAGTTACATTATCTGCGTCAGGAACTCCGTTAGAAAACATTACACAAATCACCTACAACGTTCCTAATTTTAACACGAAAGTTAATTTATTAAAACACTTATTATCTACCACACCAGATATGAGTCGCGTTCTTGTTTTTGTGAACAACAAAAAAATATCCGATTTACTACACGATCGCATAGAAGAAGATTTTGATGGACAGTTTGGTGTCATTCACTCTAATAAATCACAAAACTATCGTTTGAGCACCATGGCCTCTTTTCAAGAAGGAAACTTAAGAGGTTTGATTACAACAGATATTATGGCAAGAGGTTTAGATATCTCTAATATAACACATGTTGTCAATTTTGAAATACCCGAATTACCGGAATTGTACATGCACAGAATAGGTAGAACTGGTCGTGCAGATGCTACAGGTACTGCAATCAGTTTAGTTGCTCCGCGCGAAGAGGAGTTTAAAATTGAGATAGAACTCCTGATGGATATGGAACTTACTATTGAAGCATTCCCAGAAACTGTTGAAGTATCCTCAAAATTAATTGAGCCTGAGAAAGAAAGACAACCTATTAAGTTTTTGATGAAAAAACAAAAACTAGCCGGTGATGGTGCTTTTCAGGAAAAAAGCAAGAAAAATAAAAAGGTAAATCTTGGAGGACCTGGAATTACTAAGAAAAAAACACACGGATCTGTTAATAGAAACATGTTGAAGACCAGAGATAAAAAACGAAAAGATAAAAAATAAATTACTTAAAAAGGGCTACTACAACAGCCCTTTTTAGTATAATACATTTACTTATTATCTGTAAAAACAAGACAAACAGGCGCACACAATTCTATTTTTTTGCCCGTATTGGTTAGCGTGCCCGTTTTTTTATTTCTTTTAAAAATAATTACATCATTTGAATATTGATGCGCAATAAGTAAAAAAGCTCCAGTAGGATCTATTGCAAAATTACGCGGTCCTTTTCCTAATGTTGAAACATGCTCCACTAATTTGAGATTACCATTAAGATTGGCTTTAAATATTGAAATGGTATTGGCATCGCCACGATTAGTAGCATATAAAAACTTTCCATCAGGAGAAAAATGAATATCTGCAGCTGTAAAATTTCCTTTGAAACCTCCTGCTAATATAGACGTTTCATCTCTTTTAACTAGTTTACCCTCTTTATAACTGTACACTGTAATCATACCACTAAGCTCTTGCAGAACGTAAACTAATTTGCCATTTTTACTAAAAGTTAAATGCCGTGGTCCACTTCCTGCTGTTACGGAGATGCTATCTTTTATTTGCAGTACATCGGTTTTTGCAAGTGGATCGTAACAATAGGTATAAATCTTGTCATTTCCCATATCATTCGCCAAAACAAATTTTTTATCAGGTGAAAAAGAGACCATGTGCACGTGAGGCGCTTCTTGGCGTTTGGGATTCAATCCTTTTCCGTAATGTTGAATGACTTGTTTGGCTTCTTGGAGCGTACCGTCACTATTTTTTTCCAAAACACTGATTGAACCTCCAGAATAATTTGCTACAATGACGTTTTTGTCATCATTAATAATATAACAAGGATCAGCACCCATAGCACTTTGCTTATTTAATAACTGAATAGCGCCGCTAGAAGTATTGTAATTAAAAGCACTAATTGTACTTTCTTTTCCAAATTCATTAACAGAATACACGAAATTATTTTGACTGGATACGGTTAAAAAACTTGGATTAACTGTCTTATCAGTTGCGTTTTTGTAACTGAAATCTCCATTTGAAGTATCAAAGTCATAAACATAAATACCTTTACTGTCGCAATTTTGAGTATAGGTTCCAATTAATAAATTGAATTTCTTATTCTGCGCTTTGACCGTAACACTAAAAACAAGGAGTATCAAGAAAACTAAAGATTTTTTCATTGTGTAAAAATTTGCAATAAGGCTAAAATAAAGATTAAATGCACGCAAATGTAAAATTATTTATTATTCAAAATTTACCAAACGTGCTGATAAACTGTCAACAAATTTGTATTTTTGATTCCATTATCAACAATGAAATCCATTGGAGTTTTAACACATTCTAGTCAATACCATCACAGTATGCATTTTAAGCACCCTGAAGTTTTATATTTTTTATTCCTTTTGCTCATACCAATATTGGTTCATCTTTTTCAATTGCGAAAGTTTAAAACGGAACTTTTTACAAATGTTCGGTTTTTAAAGGCACTCACCATTCAAACTAGAAAAAGCTCTAAAATAAAAAAATGGCTTCTTTTAACATGCAGATTGTTACTATTGACATGTATTATCATTGCTTTTGCTCAGCCTTTTTTTTCCTCAAAAGACAGTAAAAATAAAAACAATGAACTGTTTATTATTTTAGATAATTCCTATAGCATGCAGGCTAAAGGAAAGAAAGGCGAACTATTAAAAAGAGCTGTTCAAGAACTGCTTGAAGAAACACCAGAAAATATTACATTTTCATTATTAACAAATTCTGAAAACTTTTGGAACACCGATATAAAATCAGTTCGAAGTAATTTACAAAATTTAAAATACAGTTCTGAGGCATTCAATTTAGATAATATTCTAGCTAAGGTAAAAGCTCATAAATCCCCGTATAACAAAGATGTTGTAGTCCTTACAGATGGATTATCTATAACAGAAAAACAGGTAAAAACTAGCGATCAAAATATGAATCCTCTATTAATACTTTCAGAAGCGGAACAAAAAAACAACGCATCTGTAGATAGCGTGTACATCAGTAAAACGGTCGAAAGTTTCTATGAAATTACGGTTCAAGTCACTGGCTATGGCGATAAATTTCCTGATGTTCCAATTTCCATTTTTGACAATAATAAATTAATTGCAAAAACTACTGTTGACCTAGATAGCAAGAAAAAAAATATCACTTTTACCATCCCGAAAAAATCATTTCATGGATATATATCTATTCAAGACAATGGTCTTGCTTATGATAACATCCTTTATTTTAGCATTTCGAAAAATAAAAAAGCAAATGTAATTAGTGTAGGAGAGCCATCAAAAAGTAATTTCTTAACCCGAATTTACACTCCTGATGAATTTGTGTATAAAAACTATTCTTTAAGCACACTGAATTACAACAGTATAGAGCAGCAGGATGCTATTGTTTTAAATGAATTGAATGAAATACCTCAAGCCTTAGCAACTACTTTAAAATCGTTTGTGTCAAAGGGCGGACACGTTGTTGTAATTCCGTCATTAGAAAGTTCAATCGAAACGTACAACGCATTTTTCAAAAATTTTGGTACACTTTCATACAGTCCATTAGAACAAACCGAAAAGCAAATTACTAAAATCAACTTTAATCATCCCATTTTCAATAATGTATTCGAGTCGAAAATAACCAATTTTCAATATCCAAAGACCAAAATATCCTATCCTTTAAGTAGTTCGAGTCCCGCAGCATTATCTTATGAAGACCAGAGTCCATTTCTCACATCCTTAACAAACTCGGTAGCTACAGTAGCCGTATTTGCATCACCTTTAAATCTTGAAAATTCTAATTTTCAGCAGTCGCCATTGATTGTACCTACGTTTTATAAAATGGTGATTAACAATCAAAATAACGGAGTTATTGCATATACCATAGGAAGTAATTTACCTCACATTACAGATGCAGCTTTACAAAAAGACGCTATTGTAACCATTAAAGGAACCGAGGAGCAATTTATTCCCATTCAACAAATCTTGAGTACTAAGGTTAAAATGACTTTTAATGGTTACCCAAAACAAGCTGGAAATTTTAGTGTTTTCTCCAAAAAAAATTGGATCGAAAATCTCAGTTTCAACTACGCAAGATCAGAGAGTGATTTAATTAAAAACAATGATAACGTACTAGCTGATTTGAACCAAGAATCATCTATTACATCATTCTTTAATGCTTTACAAACAAACCGAACCGATAACCAAATTTGGAAATGGTTTGTTATATTTGCACTACTATTTCTACTCTTAGAAATGGCAATTCTCAAATTTGTCAAATCATAAAAAAAGTTCCTTAAATATGAAATTAATTATCCGAGATGCAAAAATTATTGACCCTAAAAGTTCATTTCATAACACCATTTCAGATCTTTTAATAGTAGATGGATACATTCAAGAAATAGGAACTAATCTTGAAAATCCAGATAAAATTCAAGAAATTAAACTAGATAATTTACATCTCTCCCAAGGCTGGTTTGACAGTAGCGTATCTCTTGGAGAACCCGGTTTTGAGGATCGAGAAACCATACTTAACGGGCTGCAAGTAGCGTCAAAAAGCGGATTTACAAGCCTTGCATTACAACCTAACTCCTATCCTGTAATTGACAATCAATCCCAAATACATTTTGTAAAAAGCAAAGCAACGCAGACTGCAACGCAACTCTATCCCATAGGTGCTATGACAAAAGAAAGCGCAGGAAAAGATATTGCCGAATTATATGACATGAAAAATGCTGGTGCAGTAGCCTTTGGTGATTATAATAAAAGTACAGAAAATGCCAATTTACTAAAAATTGCATTGCAATATGTTCAAGATTTTGATGGTTTGATAATTGCTTTTTCACAAGATGAACATATTAAAGGTAATGGAGTTGCAAATGAAGGAATTATATCAACTCAACTTGGGTTAAAAGGAATTCCAAATTTAGCTGAAGAAATCCACACTGCTAGAAATTTATATTTACTAGAGTACACAGGAGGAAAATTACACCTACCTACTTTATCTACTGAAAAATCTATAGCATTAGTTAAGGCCGCTAAATCAAAAGGCCTTCAGGTCAGTTGTAGTGTTGCTGTACACCACTTAGTACTCACTGACGAAAAACTACAAGAATTTGACACTCGATTTAAAGTTTCACCACCATTACGAAACGAAAGTGACCGTCAAGCTTTGCTCAATGGAGTCCTTGATGGAACAATAGATATGATTACTACCGATCATAATCCGATAGATATTGAACATAAAAAAATGGAATTTGATGGAGCAAAAAATGGTACTATCGGCCTTGAAAGTTGTTTTGGTGCCCTAATGACCGTTTTACCACTTGAAGTAGTTATTGAGAAATTAACTTCTGGTAAAAAAACCTTTGGTATACCCGAAGAAATTATTGCAAAAGGTGCAAAAGCAAATCTTACACTGTTCAACCCTAATTTTAAAAGTGTTTTTAGCAAATCATCCATTTTATCAAAATCAAAAAACTCCGCATTTCTGGGGACTGAACTGAATGGAAAAGTCTACGGAATTATCAATCAAAACCAATTAATTTTAGCTTAAAAAAATGAATTCAAACCAAACCGAATCTGGTAAAACAGCCGCTATAACAAGCTACATTTTAGGAATTGGCGTTTTTATAGCCATGTCCATGAATTCCGAAGATAAAAATGAATTTGCGTCATTTCACATCAGGCAAGGATTAGGAATCACACTAACTTTTATTTCACTCGGTTTGATCATAAGTAACTTTGATAGTTTAATGATCTCAGCGCCCATGTGGATCTTTACATTTGTATTGTGGTCATACGGAATTACAAGCGCAATAAAAGGAGAAACAAGACCGGTACCTCTGTTAGGTACGTATTATCAAAAATGGCTTTCAAATATATCTTAAAAACAATGGCATTATCACTTGAATACAAAATAAGAGAACCCAAAATAATTTTAGACAAAAACCCACTTTTGTTACTCCTACATGGTTATGGAAGTAATGAAGCTGATTTATTTTCATTTGCCGAAGAACTTCCGGAGCAGTATTATGTAGTTTCAGCCAGAGCTCCGTATGACATGCAATACGGAAGCTACGCTTGGTACGCCATCAATTTTGATGCTGATGAGAATAAATTTTCAGATCACGATCAAGCCAGGATATCTAGAGATGTTATTGTTCAATTTATAGACGAATTAACCGCAACTTATCCCATTGATGCGCAAAATATTGCTTTGATTGGCTTTAGCCAAGGAGCAATTTTAAGCTATGCTGTTGCTTTATCTTACCCTGAAAAAGTGCAGAAAATCGTTGCTATGAGCGGGTATTTCAATGCAGAGATTATTAAAGACGGTTATCAAAAAAACAATTTTGATACTTTAAAAATATTTGCATCACATGGAACCGTTGATCAAGTAATACCTATTGATTGGGCAAGAAAAACACCATCAGTGATGGAAACTTTAGGCATTAACACTACCTACAAAGAATATCCGGTGGGACACGGTGTAGCACCACAAAACTTTTATGATTTCAAGAATTGGTTACTTGAAAATTAAATAAAAAAGTCGCAGTTAAATTTAATTTCAACTGCGACTTTTTTTTTATTTCTGATACAAGAATGATTGATTTACTTCAAATGAAATGCTTTCATCATCATTCACAAAGTATTTCAGTAAAACTTCTCCCCAAATTTCTCCATCGCTATAATCAGCAATAATCCATCTGTGATTTAAAATTTTCACTTTGTTAATGATAAACTTATTCGCTCCTATTTGATCTTGACCTGTATAAGGATTCCCTTTTGGGTTGGCATTAAAATCCAAAAGTTTTTCAGTGACAAATGGAATTAATTTTTCATATTGAATCATTTTATCATTCGACCCAGATTCAAAATAATTTTGTGCATTTTCATTTTTTTCTAATGAAAAGTAATTAGCACTTTGCAACTCATTTGATAATAATGCAATGCTATCTCTCAATTTTTTAGTGGTTTTATCGTAACGCTTTTGTTCAAATGCAACCTCTTTACTTAAGAACATGTACGTAAAAATAGTAGACAAAACTGCGAGAATAGTCAAATACAATAAGAATGATTTTTTCATTTTTAGTTTAATTAAATTATAATTTCCAAATTGTCATAAGCAAGATACACGTTCTCAGGAAGTTGTTTTTCGACCTCTTCATGAAAGCCCAATACATGACTAATGTGTGTGAGATATGCTTTTTCTGGTTGCACCAAATTTATGAAATCTAAAGCTTCTTTCAAATTGAAATGTGTATCATGCGGCTCTTCCCGCAAGGCATTGATCACTAAAACCTTTAAATTTTTCAATTTTAAAATCTCCTCGTTACTGATTGTTTTCACATCTGTTAAGTACGCAAAATCATCCATTCGATACCCAAAAACCTGCAAACTACCATGAAGTACATCAATAGGAACAATTCTTTTTTCACCCAGTACAAAGGGATGATTATTGATGACCTCTATTGTTTTTACAGAAGGTGCTCCTGGATATTTATTGATGGTTTCAAAAACATAAGCAAAACGCTCCTTAAGATTATTAATCACTCGTGTATGAGCATAAATAGGAATCTCTCCTTGTTTAAAATTAAAAGGTCTAATATCATCCAGTCCTGAGGTATGATCTGCATGCTCGTGAGTAAACAAAATAGCATCTACTTTTTGACAATTAGACACTAGCATTTGCTGCCTAAAGTCAGGACCACAATCAATAACGAAAGAATAGTCATCCCACGATATCCAAACTGATACTCGCAACCTTTTATCTTTAAAATCAGTGCTCTTACACACGGGATGATTACTCCCTATAACAGGTATGCCTTGAGAGGTGCCCGTTCCTAAAAAATATACTTTCAATTCAATAGATTTTATTTGCAAAAATAGGGTTAATTATCTTTCTTTAATAACCTATTTCATTAACTTTGTAACATATTAGGAATTAAAAAAAATGGATACAGAGATAAAATTAAAAGGTGATAAAATCATCGAACAAATCCCATCAATAAAAGACAAAGCGCTTCGAATAAATTTGAACGAAAATATTTATGGGACCTTTGCTGAAATTGGAGCTGGACAGGAAACTGTAAGACATTTTTTTAGATCTGGTGGTTCATCTGGAACAATTGCAAAAGCCATGTCTGCTTATGATAAAGACTTTAGTGATGCCGTTTACGGAGTAGAATCGGATGGTAGATACGTTACAGAGAGTAGGTTAAAAAAAATGCTTTCGCATGAAGTAAATCTTATAGAACAAAGATTGAGCCGTGAAAAACATCCTAATAAAATGTTTTTTAGTTATGCAAACACAGTTGCCACTATAGATTTTGCTAAACAATTTAAAGGCCACGGATGGGTAGGAATTAGCTACCAAATTGAACCTGATGAAGATTACAATGAAATTATACTTCACATTCGTTTTAAAGAAACAGATGTAAGATTACAACAAGAAACCTTAGGGATTCTAGGTGTAAACTTAATTTACGGAGCTTTTTATAAATACAATGATCCTAAAAGATTACTTCGTTATTTATATGATCACTTAGATAAAGACCAACTAGAAATTGATACCATAAATTTCTCTGGACCTCGATTTGCAGATGTAGACAACAGATTAATGAGTTTGCAACTTGTGAAAAATGGCATGACAGATGCCGTGATGTTTAACCCTGATGGTAAAAACATTCTTCCTGCAGCCATTCTTTACAAGAAAAACATACTTGCTTTTAGAGGAAGTTTTCGTCCTGTGACCAAGGTAAATATGGACATGTATGAAAAGTCTTTAAAAATGTTTTTGAATGAAAATAAAGTAGATAAGGACAATACACTAGTTGTTTTTGAAATTACTTTATCTAATTTACGTTCTGATGGAGAGATCAACGAAAGGGATTTCATGGATCGTGCTGAGCTTTTATGTTCACTAGGGCAAACCGTTATGATATCTAATTTTCAAGAATATTATAAAGTTGTAGAATACTTTGCTAATTATACTAAGGCTCGAATGGGACTAGCATTAGGAGTTAATAACTTAATTGATATTTTTGACGAAAAATACTACCGACATTTAAGTGGAGGAATTCTTGAAGCTTTTGGAAAATTATTCTATCGCGATATGAAAGTTTTCTTGTACCCAATGATAGGAGAAAACGGTGAAATTATCAACTCTGATAACTTGAAAGTACATCCACGAATGAAAGAGCTCTACAAATTCTTTAAATTCAATGGAAAAGTAGTTGATATTGATGATTATGATCCTACTATATTAAATGTGTTTTCTCGAGAAGTACTCAACATGATTAATCACGGTAAACCAGGATGGGAAAGTATGTTGCCATCAGGTATAGCTGAAATCATTAAAGAGCATCAACTGTTTGGTTATGCTCCTCAAAAAGTCTTAAACGAAAGCAATTAACTTTTAGCTATATATAAAAATCCAGTACACAAGAATACAATCTTGAATACTGGATTTTTTATTTTGTTGAAATTATGTAAATCCTAAATTGTATTATTTTAAGATTTGAGCGGCGTGTACTTTGGTTTTCACATCAGATATAACCTCATCAATAAAACCTTCTTCGTTAATTACAAAAGTAGTTCTGTGAATTCCATCGTATTCTTTACCCATAAACTTTTTTGGTCCCCAAACTCCAAAAGCTTGAATTACAGATTTATCTTCATCAGCAAGTAAAGGGAAAGGAAATTCATATTTGTCTTTAAATTTGGCTTGAGCCTTTGAACTATCAGCACTCACGCCTAATAATGCATAATTATTAGCCTGAAAGCGTTCAAAATTATCTCTCAAATCACAAGCTTCAGCCGTACATCCAGGAGTATTTGCTTTTGGATAGAAAAAAACAACTAGCTTTTTACCCGCATAATCTGCTAATTGATGTTTTTTACCGTCTTGATCTAAACCTATAAAATCTGGAGCTTTATCTCCTTTAGTTAATGTTGTCATTGTAATAATATTTAATAGTGAAATGGCTTGTTAGTTGCATTTGAAATTAGAAATGATTTTCTTTACAAATCAAATTTAGGAATAATGACCAAACAGGAACGCGTAACTTTTGTTATAAATACGTTAAAAGAATTGTACCCTACAATTCCCATACCGCTAGATCATAAAGATCCTTATACCTTATTGATAGCTGTGTTATTATCTGCTCAATGTACTGATGTGCGGGTCAATCAAATAACCCCAATACTTTTTGCAAAAGCAGATAATCCGTATGATATGGTAAAAATGACTGTAGAAGAAATAAAAGAAATCATTAGACCCTGCGGCTTATCGCCAATGAAATCTAAAGGAATTCACGGATTATCACAAATCCTAATTGAAAAACATAACGGCGAAGTTCCGCAAAGTTTTGAGTTTCTAGAAGAACTTCCTGCTGTGGGCCATAAAACGGCTAGTGTGGTCATGTCTCAAGCTTTTGGAGTACCTGCATTTCCTGTTGATACGCACATTCATAGGTTAATGTACCGCTGGAATTTAACGAATGGTAAAAATGTTGTTCAAACGGAAAAAGATGCTAAACGTATCTTTCCTGAAGAAACATGGAACGACCTGCACCTTCAAATTATTTGGTACGGAAGAGAATATTCACCAGCGAGAGGTTGGGATTTAGAAAAAGATATTATCACCAAAACTATTGGCAGAAAAAAGGTAATCAACGAATATCAAAAAAAAGTAAAACCACTATAAATTAGTGGTTTTACTTTTTAAAACTTAAATTAAAATTTTAATTAGATACTATTTCATAACATCTATTGTCTATTTTTAATACTGTTAGTGCTTTTGAATAGCTCAATAAAAAGGAAACGATTTCCTTTTTTGGTTTCATTAAAGGTAAGGCACTTGCCCTTTTTGAGTATAATTTTGCCATAAATCCTACGCTTTTATTTTAAATTATAACGTAAGAATTAAAGGGATAGTATTAAGTAGTCAAAACAATTTGATGTTTATCAATAACTTTTCTCAAATTGAGTAACGCATAACGCATTCTTCCAAGGGCAGTATTGATGCTAACACCAGTTATCTCAGATATTTCCTTGAAACTCATGTCTTGATACATGCGCATGATCAAAACTTCTTTTTGATCAGCAGGAAGCTCTTCAATAATTTTCTTAATATCTATTTGAACTTGGTCGGCAATAATTTTATTTTCAATAGATAGTGAATCATCAGACATGATTGAAAAAATAGAAAACTCTTCGGTTTCTCTATATAAAGGCATTTTTTTGGACTTTCTAAAATGATCTACAATCAAATTGTGAGCAATTCGCATGACCCATGGTAGAAATTTACCCTCTTCGTTATAAGAATTAGATTTTAAAGTATTGATTACTTTAATAAAGGTGTCTTGAAAAATATCATTAGTGATGTCTCTATCCGGTATTTTAGAATAAATAAAACCGTAGATTTTAGACTCGTGCCTTTTAATTAGTTTTGCTAATGCATCCTCGTTTCCAGATACATATTCTTTAACTAAAAGTGCATCGTTGAGTTGTATATTAACCATAATAGTACTTTTTTAATTTAATTAATTGGGGTATGATTTCTCAAAAAAGTAATTTTATGTAATAGGCTTTTGGTTTTCGTGGTTAATTTTAATTCAAATTTAACAAAATATTGCATTTAAATGCAAAAAAAAATAATAAAAATTATATAAATAAATTTATAATGTGGTGAAATTGTCAATGAAATTATAAACTTTCAACAAAAAACACTAAAAAGAGCTAAAACCTGGCTTTTTTAGTGTCTAGAGTTGAAAATAATTTGCTCATTATTGAAACACTTTTATGTAATCAATATAAAATTTTTGAGGAAAAATTGCATCATCAACTTTGGGCCCTCCAAAATTACCTCCTATAGCCATGTTTATAATAAAATAAAATGGCTGGTTGTATGGCCAAACAGCTTGGGTTTTTAATTCAGGCTGAAAAGTATACACTAACTTAGCATCTACAAAAAATTCTATTTTATCTGGTGTCCACTCTATGGCATACAGGTGAAAACCCTCTTCAATAGACTCTATTTTTGTTTTTTTAGTGTTAATAGTATTTCCATGACTGTCTTGAGTATGTAACGATGTAAATACCATATTGGGTTCTTTACCCACATATTCA
Organism: Flavobacterium tiangeerense; assembly: GCF_007830355.1. Taxonomy (GTDB): domain Bacteria; phylum Bacteroidota; class Bacteroidia; order Flavobacteriales; family Flavobacteriaceae; genus Flavobacterium; species Flavobacterium tiangeerense. The sequence goes on from NZ_VLKO01000007.1 coordinate 208,921, forward strand.
AGGATATCAATTTCTCCACACATGGGCCACCCAACTTGATCAATATTAGAGCCTAACATCCAAAAAGCGGGCCAAATCCCATGCCCTACGGGAAGTTTTGCTCTTGCTTCAAATCTACCGTATTGAAATTCTTTTTTCCCTTTGGTAGTAATTCTTGTTGATGTGTATTTATTGTCTGCTTCTTTTTTTGCAGTAATTACTAAGCAACTTTTTTCAATTTTATGATTATCATTTGTATATAACTGTCTTTCATTATTACCCCATCCACAATTTGGGCAACCATCACCCAACTCGATATTCCAAGTTTTTTCATTTAATGATTTTCCATTAAAGTGTTCTTCCCAAACTAATTTGCGAGTACCCACTTGTGCGAATGAACAAGTGAAAATTAGGAAACAAACCAATATATATTTCATGAATGCTTAGTTTTTAAATTGAAAATCTTTTTCGAATTGTGTTACAGAACTGCCTCCAACAAAGACTTTAAAATCTCCCGCTTCGGCTTCCCATTTTCTATTGGCGGTAAAAAATTCAATCGTTTTTTCATTGATTGTAAACACTACTTTCTTTGTTTCATTAGGTTGTAACTCTATTAATTCAAAACCTTTAAGTTCTTTTACAGGGCGCGTAACGCTGGCAATCAAATCTCTAATATACAACTGAACTACCTCTTTACCTATTACATTACTTGTGTTTTTAATATTGACCGATACTTGAATAGATCCACCTTTTGCGAAAGCATTAGAAGACAATTCAAAACCTGAATATTCAAATTTAGAATAACTTAAACCATGTCCGAAAGGAAATTGAGGCGTGTTTTTCTCGTCAATATAATGAGACCAAAAAACACTTTCAGGTTCATTCATTATAGGTCTTCCGGTATTTTTATAATTGTAATACAAAGGCAATTGCCCCACGTTACGCGGGAAAGACATTGGTAGTTTTCCGCTTGGATTGTAGTCTCCATATAGTACTTGCGCTATAGCGTTACCACTTTGTGTGCCTAACTGCCATCCCACTAAAATTGCAGGAATTTTTTCTGCAGCCCACGGAATAGCAAGAGGCCTACCATTGTTTAAAACCAAAACAATATTAGGATTCACTTTATACACTGCCTCTAGTAATTCTTGCTGTACACCTGGTAAATCTATCTCGGTTCTGCTTCTACCTTCTCCAGATTGCAAACCGTGTTCTCCTAAAACCATTACCACAACATCTGCTTGTTTTGCATTTGCAATCGCTTCATCAAATCCCGTTTTATCTGTGGAGTTGATTTTAGTTTCCCAAATAAATTGAGTGCGTCCCACTGAAACATCAGCACCTTTTGAAAAAGTCAGTTGATTTCCAGAGTATTTTTGCAATCCTTCTAAAACAGAAACCGCCGTATTGTCTTCAGCTGCAATTCGCCAACTGCCTAATGGACTTGTTTTATCATTTGCCAAAGCACCAATTAATGCTATTTTTTGACCCGTTTTTTTTAATGGTAAAATATTATTGTCATTTTTTAAAAGCACAATTGATTTTTTTGCCATGTCTAAAACACCTTCATGAAACTCGGGTTTACCTACTGTGGCTTGCTCTCTTTTTTCATCACAATATTTATAGGGATCATCAAAAAGTCCCAATTCAAATTTCACTTTCAATATACGTCTTGCAGCATCATCAATAAAGCTCTCTTTTACTTTACCCTCTTTTACTAATACCACTAAATGATCTACATAAGCGCTTGATTCCATATCCATATCTGATCCTGCATTGATGGCAATCTCGGCAGCATGTTTGCTATCTTTGGCATATCCGTGAGCTATCATTTCGTTTATAGAACCCCAATCTGAAACTACAAAACCATCAAAATTCCACTCTTTCTTTAAAATATCCCTCTGTAAATACGCATTACCAGTAGCAGGTATGCCATTCAATTCATTGAAGGAATTCATAAAAGTACGCACGCCAGCATCAACCGCTGCCTTAAAAGGAGGGAAAATGGTGTTTTGCAACGTATTTTCGCTTACATCTACCGTGTTATAATCTCTACCTGATTCAGCAAAACCATAACCTGCAAAATGTTTGGCACAAGCCAAAATAGTATTGGTCGCAGCCAAATCATTTCCTTGAAAACCTTGTACGCGAGCCACCGCAATTTTACTTCCAAGGTATGGATCTTCGCCAGCTCCTTCCATAACACGACCCCAGCGTGCATCACGAGCCACATCAACCATGGGAGCAAAAGTCCAATTTAATCCCTCTGCCGAAGCTTCTTCGGCAGCAATAGCCGCAGATTTTTGTATGGCTTGTAAATCCCAACTTGCAGCTTCGGCAAGTGGAATAGGGCTAATTGTTTTATACCCGTGAATTACATCAAAGCCAAAAAGCAAAGGAATTTTGAGACGGGTTTGTTCCACAGCTATTTTTTGCAAAGCGCGAACATCCTTTACCCCTTTTACGTTAAGCATAGATCCAACTAAGCCTTTTTTAAGGTCTTCGTATTTTTTTGCGGCTTGGCCTTCTTTTGGAGTGGGTCCCGTAATATCCCAAAAACCATTGTATTGATTGAGTTGTCCAACTTTTTCCTCTAAAGTCATCAATTGAAGAACCGAATCAACCTTTCTATCTAATGCGTTTTTTTGCACCAAAGGAGTTGATGGTTGTGTGATTTTTTTACTACAAGCAACTACAAAAAATAGGCTGCCAAGTATAAATAGAAATGAATACTTCATTTGTGGTATGTTTATTAAAGCAAAAGGCAGGTAAAAAAAACCTACCTTTTACTATTATTGCTAATTTAAATGTGCTTATTGATATACTCTTACATAATCAATCTCCATTGAGGACTGACTAAAGGCTGTATCAATAGCACCTCCAAAGGTTCCTCCCATTGCAACATTTAAAATCAAAAAGAAATCTTTGTTAAATGGCAACGCACTTGTATTTGCAACCGTGTGAAACAATACATCATCAACATATATTTTTACTGATTCTGGGCTCCAAATGGTTTTGTAAATATGAAATTCAGAAGCAGCATTAGCTATTGTAGTTGAACTTCCATTACCATTACCTCCTGAATTTCCGGGATAATGTAAGGTGCCATATATAGTAGTAGGTTGACTGCCTTTGAATTCCATGATATCAATTTCTCCGCAGGCAGGCCAAGCATTAGTGGCATAATTCTCGCCTAGCATCCATATTGCTGGCCAAGTACCCGCCCCAGTTGTCAATTTAGCTCTCACCTCAACCCTTCCATAGGTAAATTCAAACTTGTTTTCAGACTTCAATCGAGCAGAAGTATAACCTGAACCTACTTTTTTAGCAGTAATTTTTAGGTTCCCACCGGCTACAACTACATTATCACTAGCGCTTGTATAAGACTGAGATTCATTATTACCCCAACCTCCTGCACCTAAGTCATAACCCCATTTAGTAGGATCTGGTGCTCCGTCAGTATTGAATTCATCGCTAAATTTCAATACATTATAATTCGCAGATGGTGGTGTAACTGCTGCTCCAGGTGCTGTAGTAGTAAAGGTGTGGTACCAAGCTAGAAATGGATTTCCTGCTTGAATTACTCTTACTCTCATTCTGTTATCCGTTAAAGAAAGTATTTCATAAGAACTTGAACCAACAAAATACCCCATAAAACCTCCATCGGCAATATTTAAAACAGTTCCCCTAGTTTGAGTGGCAGCTCCTGGATTTTTAGAAACAAAAGAATCTGATTTACTAAGAGTAACTATTTTTAATCCTGTAGTAACCAAGTCAAAACATGCATCTTCATTAACGCCCTTGAGAGCAGCGTTATAATACGTTTGTCCTTTGTTATCCAATTCAAATTTCATTTGTTGTCCCACTAACGAGAAGGTCATTACACTTTTATACAAACAAGTTGCAGCTTTTTCATTGGCAGCAGCCCTATAAAAAGAGGGGTAATAATTTTGTGTTCCAAAGGTAGGATCAGACCAAGCCACATTAGGACCTACACCCAAATGTTCTGGTTCACTTTGTGCCCAATACCATTTTTTACTAGATCCGCCAGTTAAAAATTGAACTGCAGCTTCATCTTTAAAGTTACTAAACACAGTAACCTCTATTGTAGTGCTAGAAGTCACTCCTCCTGCACCCGATGCTATGATGGTTACAGTATATGTATTAGTACCAGGAGTAGCGAATGGATATTCAAGAATTCCGCTTGGTTGATTTTTGCTTGTGCCATCACTAAAAACGTATTTGTATGAAATTGCATTTTCGGCGGTACTTATAAATTTTACTTTTCCTGATCCATCTCCATTTGGAAATGCAGCTGATTTTCCAATAATTTCAGCAGTTACTTTTAGATTTGAGGGGGCATCAATGGCTCCAAATCCTAAATTATCCTCTTGACAATTGACCATCAATAGCAGGATAAAAACGGAAACTATTTTGATTAGTATTTTTTTCATTTTATTATTTTTTAATTTTTAGTGTATGTTTACTTTTCAACCTACTGTTATCCTTATAAAGGTTAATTGTGAAAATATACGTTGTCTACATAAACAGTTGTATTACCAGAAGGTGCTCCAACATAAATTAATTGTGCTATATGCGCTCTTGTAGTTAATCCTGTAAATTGACTCAATGGAATATCAAGACTAACCCATGATCCTTGGGCTGGAGAATTTACTGTTATTTCATGTTCTACATCATCGCCTCCACTAAAAGCTCCATCGGCACCAAAATCAACTAATTTAATCTTGAATTGTGTAAAATCAGAAGACCAAACATCAGTATGAAAATGAGTCATAGCCGTTGCATTTATAGGAGTTGAAGTAGCCTCAATACCCACAAAATTTAGAGCGCTATATTTTTTAGTTGCATTTCCGCTTATACTCAAATCAGTTAATGTCGCACTAGACCAAGATGTTCTCCAGGTATCAACGGCTACATTTGTATATGCATCACTAAACATAGAAATCACACTTGATGCAGGACGTGTAGGTGTTGGCGCTGCAGTAACAGAGCCTGCAGTGTTGTAAAAAAACACATTGTCTACATAAACCGTATTACTTCCTGCTGGAGCTCCTACTAAAATTAATTGCGCAATGTGAGAACGTGTAGTTAATCCTGTAAAATCACTTAAAGGAATGTCTAAACTTACCCATTCCTCTTTTTTAGGATTGGCAATGGTTATTTCGTGTTCTCTATCATCACCACCGTCAAAAGTTCCGTTTGCACCAAAGTCAACTAGTTTTACTTTGAATTCGGTTACATCTGATGACCAAATATCAATATGAAAAAATGTCATAGCCGATGCGTTTATAGGAGAAGAAGTAGCCTCTATACCCACAAAATTTAATGCGCTGTATTTTTTTGCTTTGTTTCCACTGATATCAATGTCCTCTAAAGTTGCTTGTGACCAAGAAGTTCTCCAGGTATCAACTGCAACATTAGTGTAGCTATCACTAAACATCGATATAACATTAGCAGCTGGAACCGTTGGTACTGGTGCAGCAAATAAATTTGTAACAGTAACTGGAGTTATTTTTTGGGTAGTTGCTGCACCACCGCTCAATGCTACAACACGTACATTGTAGGTTCCAGGGGTTTTGTAGGTGTGCGTAATTACTTGACCTTGCATGAAATCTACTGGAACTTCGTTAGGGACATCACCAAAATAAACTTGAAAAAAAGTCTCTAATTCTGCTTCTGCAGAAACATTTACGCTTAAATTACTACCAATTGCCACAGTCGACACTAAGTTCTTAGGTGCTAAAAACGAAACTGTTACATCTTGAATAGTTTCAGTTTTTTTGCCATTTAGGGTTATCCCAATGATTTTTGCTTTAAATACTCCCTCTCGGTATTTGTGGGTGTATGTCCCGCCAGGATTCACAATAATAGACTTTGTTGTAGCATCTCCAAAGAAGATTTCAAATTGAGTTACTCCTTCACCTTTTGGCAAAAAAGTAACATTACCTGAATTATCTTGTGTAATGGTTGTGAGTGCGGAAACGTTTTTTGGCGCACCTATAGTTTCTAAATCTACATCATTATTTTCCTCCGTACACCCAAAAGAAAGGGTCAGAATGAAAATACTTAGAATTAATTGTAACTTTTTCATATCTAAATTATGTTAGTTTTTTAATATCCTTGATTTTGTTTCCAATTCCCATTTGCAAATTGAATTTCCTCGATAGGAATAGGAAATAATTCGTGTTTGTTAGCTGTAAATCCTGGGATTTCTTGTGCAGCTTTACCAGTTCGAACTAAATCAAAGAAACGATGTCCTTCTCCTACTAATTCTACCCTTCTTTCTGCCAAAATAAAGTCAGTTAATGCCGCTCCCGATGTTGAAATATCATGGTTCAAGTCCCCAAAAGCACGTCTGCGAACTAAATTTAGGTATCCTCTTGCTTTTACATCGTCTATTCCACCACGGTTGAAAGCCTCTGCTGCCATTAATAATACATCAGCATATCGAATAGCGCGGTAGTTGTTAGGATTTGTCAAGTTTAAATCACCTTGAGCAGTTGTGCTTCTTTTTCTAGGAATGTACTTTCTGTTAAAAAACCCAGTATGCTCGTATCCTTTTCCAAAAGTTGCTCCTGTGCTAGTAGCCCAAGCTTCAATATCTAGGATGGCCACTGCTTTACGATTGTCACCAGCCTCAAAAGCGTTTACAATTTTTTGCGTAGGCACATTAAAACTAAATCCAGATGAAAACAAAGTACCACTATAACTGCGTGGTCCACTAAAACCTACCGCTACATTCCCTTCACTACATTGGAGACATCCAAAACCGGCACCTTCAACATCAGTATATTGTACCTCAAAAACAGATTCTGCTCCATTTTCGCCTTCATTTTCAAAAATTGAATTATAATTTGGAACTAATGAATACGCCCCTGACGTTATCAACTTATCAAAAGTTGTAGCAGCTGGTGCAAATTTGTTTTGGTACAAATAGGCTTTTCCTAACAAAGCAAGTGCTGCTCCACGAGTTGCTCTCCCTTTTTGAGTTGTTGTTACAGGTAAATTTTCGGAGGCAAAAATTAGATCGGCTTCTATAGATGCATAAACTTCTGATTTTGAAGAACGAGGGATTTTTTTCTCATCTCCTGGAACAAATCTTGCGTCTCCTTTCATCGGGATACCACCAAACCATTTTACTAGTTCAAAATGATAGTAAGCTCTTAGAAATCGAGTTTCGGCAATAATTTGGTTTTTGCCTTGAAAATCTGTTTTATTTTTAAATTCTAAGATATAGTTGGCTCTTTGAACACCTGCAAACATCCAATCCCAGAGATTTTTTAAATTGCTATTCACAGGGGTGTGAATCATATCATCAATTTGCTGAAAACCTGGAGTGTCTGATTGACTCTCGCCACCAGCCAAGGTATTATCAGAGGCAATTTCTCCTAAAAGTGAATTAAGATACGTGGTTTGCAACAAATCATAAGCAGCAATCAAGGCATTATCATAATCCTCTTTTGAGTTGAAATAATTTTCAGAATCAATAGAATATTCCACTGGTCTATCCACAAATTCATCACTACATGAAATGATAGTCATGGCTATAGCTGCTATCATTACGGTACTAAAAAGATATTTTTTCATTTTAATTCAGATTAAAAATTAATGTTCAAACCTAACAAGTAAGTTCTTGGAATAGGGTAAAAACCATTGTCAATACCTCCACCCAATGGAGCTCCACTTGATGCTCCGGGATCAAAACCTTTGTATTTTGTAAAAGTGTATAAGTTGTTTACACCGGCAAACAAACGTACTTTTGAAAGACCTGCTTTTTCAATAAACTTATTTTCAAGTGCGTATCCTAACTGTATGTTTTGAATTCTTGCATACGAAGCATCTTCAACAAAAAAACTTGAAAAGTTTGAATTTCCTGTAGCGCCTGTTGTTACTCTCGGAGTTGAATTTGTACTTCCTTCACCTGTCCAACGGTCTAAAACATAATTCAGTCTGTTAACATCTGTTAGATTTCGTTCATAATTTCGAACCATATCATTGCCTACAGAGGCAAAAGTATACATGGCAAAATCAAAGTTTTTGTAGTTCATTTGGACATTGAAACCCATTGTAGCTGCAGGAATTGGATCACCAATATTAGTTCTATCACTGGCATTTAAAATACCATCACCATTTACATCAACAAATCTTAAATCACCTGGACTTGCCTCTGCTCCTAATGATAATTGAGATGGATGCGCACTTACTTCGGCTTGATTCTGAAAAATACCATCTGTTTTATAGCCGTAGAAATAACCAATTGGTCTACCTACTTCCATTCTTGAAGGTGGTTGTTGACCAACTCCAAAGGATCCTCCCTCAAGATACCCAATACCATTGTTTACCTCTAGCACTTCGTTTTTCAAGAAAGTAACATTGTATCCTACGCTTAAAGAAAAGGAATCCGAAAACTTATTTTTATAATCCAAGGCTAGCTCTAAACCTGTATTTCTTACCGTACCTGCATTAATTGTAGGTGCATTAGATCCAGGTGCAGCAGCACCGTTAATTCCAGAAACAGGAATAAATGGAATTAACAAATCAGCTCTTGTGTCAATAAAATAATCTGCAACAAATGATATTTTGTTTTGAAGAAATCGTAAATCCAATCCTACATCAAACTTGCGGGCTTCTTCCCATTTTAAATTAGAATTTGGAATTTGGCCTACAGCAAAACCATTTACTAACACATCATTAAAAACGTAAGTAGCCTCGCCATTTAATTGAGAAATATATCCATTGTTAGGGATTTGATCGTTTCCTAAAGTTCCGTAACTTCCTCTAAATTTCATGAAATTAATAAACTTATCTTGACCAAAGAAACTCTCATCAGATACTACCCAACCAGCTGTAAATGAAGGGAAGTATCCCACTTTGTTGCCAGGTCCAAATTTTGTAGAAGCATCACGACGAATCATTGCCGAGAAAAGATACTTCCCTTTATAATCATACTGACCTCTTGCAAAATAAGAAAGTCTACGTTCATCATAATTATACGAACTGTTTGTTACAACCGTTGCTATTCCTCTAGTTAAAGCAATATCAGCAAATTCCCAAGAATTATAAGGAACGTCAAAACCTGTGGCAAACAAACCATTACCATACTCTTTAAAAATAGTGTTACCTATAGTTGCTGTGATATTATGCGCATCGGCAATTTTCTTAGTATACGTACCATAAATATCAAATGAATAATTATTGTCGTTTATAGCACCTTGAGTTACAGAACTTCTTTGTACATCAAAAACTTTTCCTCCATAACTGATTTGTTTAGAAAATGTTTTCGACTCGCTATTAGACGTATTAAATCCAATAGAACTCGTAATCACAAAATCTTTAAATAGTTTATAATCTAACCCAAAATTACCATTTAACTTCTTGAAGTTATAATCGTTATAGGTATTTGCAATTTGAGCTAAAGGATTTATTATTTCGTTACCAAGACCCGTACCTGCAAGTGTAAAGTCACCATTAGCATCATACGGTTTTAGTGTAGACGGCATATTCAACGCATTAAATAACACAGAACCTAATCCACCTTCATTAAGTGTGTTTCTAGTAAAATAAGTGTAAATAACATTCGTTTTTAATTTCAATTTATCAGTTACATCTGCCCCTAGCGCAATTCTTGCAGTATTTCTTAAAAAGCCTGATTTTTTTTCTCCAATGATCCCTTCTTGATCAATGTGAGACCCACTCACTGCATAAGTTATTTTATCAGATCCTCCAGAGAAAGAAATATCATGATTGATTATTGGAACTGAAGTACTAAAAATTTCATTCTGCCAGTCGGTACCTTTACCCAATCCAGAAACATTTGGAAAAGGAATTGCGTTACCACCATTAGCATAACTTTCATTTAGTAATAATGCATATTCAGTGGCATTAAGAGTCGGTAATTTTCTTGAAGTTTCTTGAAAGCCAGTATAGGCATTGTAACTAATTTTAGATTTGGTATTCTTTTTACCTGATTTGGTTGTAATCAAGATAATACCATTGGCACCAATAGTACCATAAATGGCAGCTTGAGCATCTTTTAATACCGTAATCGTTTCTATATCATTAGGATTTAGTAAGCCTAACTCCCCTACATAACCATCTATAATAGTAGTAGGTCTATTTTCTCCATTTGTAGCAATACCTCTAATTCTAATATCTAGCGATGCACCTGGCGCTCCAGATGTAGAGGTAACATTTACTCCAGACACGGTTCCTTGCAATGCTTGTTCTACTCTAACTGGTTTTAAAACCTCAAGCGTTTTGCTATCTACAACAGAAACTGCTCCTGTTACTTCTCTCTTTTTTTGAGTTCCATACCCAATGACAACAATCTCGTCTAATGTATTTGCGTCTTCTTTTAAAACGATTGATAGGTTTTGTGTGGCTTGTGTAACCTTATATTCTACACTTTTAAAACCTACGAAAGAGAATATTAAAACGGAATTAGGCGAAACACCTTTTACATAAAAACGACCATCAAAATCTGTTGTGGTTCCTGATGAAGAATTTTTTACTTGGATATTTACCCCTGGTATTGGTAAACCAGAACTTGCCTCTTTGACAACACCTCCTACATCATACCCTTGAGAAAAACCCAAAGTGGTTATGAATAGAAAAAAGATTAATAGATAGTTTGACTTCATAATTTATGTTTTTTGTGAATTATAAAATTAACACCTAAAGACTGCTAATTTGTAAATTAGAACCACAACAAAAAACATACAAAGCAAAAAAAAACTAATATCACTGAATATTTCTCAAATTACTTCATAATTTACAGTGAAACTTAACTCTTAATAAAATCTTAAATCTCAAGAAATACACAACAATAACGTTAATGTTGTGGTAATGTATAGTTTTTTAGACCTAAAAAGTGATGACCTATACAGCTAAAATGTACTCTACAAGTCCTTGTTCATGCGATAATTCCATTTTTTTACGCAAACGATATCGTTTTATCTCAACACTTCGTACAGATATGTTCAATAAAGGTGCTACTTCTTTGGAGGATAGATTAAGTCTTAAATAAGCACACAATCTTAAATCATTAGGAGTTAATGTAGGATGCGCCGCCTTCATTTTTTTCAAGAAATCTTTATCTGTACTATCAAATGCCTCTTTAAAAATACTCCAACTGTCTCCTTGATTGATATTTTTATTTATGGTAGAAATTACAGATTTTATACTTTTATTGCCATCCTCAGTTGTTTTTTTCAAATCTTCTTTGATAAAGGCCAACAACTCATTTTTACTATTCAAACTCATTGTAGATGCAGCCAATTCTTTATTTTTTGAATCAACCACTTGAGAAAGTTGTTCGTTTTTAATTCGCATAACCTCTTGCTCGTTCTCCAACTCTTTTATTTCTAATAACAGATTGTTCTCCTCTATTAATTTTTTTTCTAATTGTTCATAATAGCGTTTGTAAGCCTTGTGTATAAATCTTGCTGCAAAGACTAGCACAATTAAATAAATCAAAAGCGCGACATGAGTAAAGTACCAAGGTTTGTTTATTCTAAACGAATAGGATATCGTACTATCTAAAGTGGAATTAGCATATTTTGCTCTAACTTTTAAGGTGTAATACCCAGGAGGTAGATTCTTAAAATTAACGGATGACTTTGCACTCCATTCACTCCATTCCTCTTGAAACCCTTCGAGTAAGTACTGAAACTCTACATTTATATACTTATTGAACTCGGGTACAGCATAAAAAACTGAAATGTTATTTTCATCATGATCAAAACTTCCCTCACTTAGAATACTTTGATTTTGAAACGATTCGTTTTGTTTATTTGTAGTTATTCCTGATAATGAAACGTTGTAATTCTTTAAACCTAATTCATTTAAATTTAAAATATAATATCCATCAGTTGTTCCTATTAAATAATTGGAGTGAGAAATTTGAGTTATATTTTCATATCCCAACATAGAGTTTGTCAAAGCTGCTGGTATGGGAATTAAATTTTGAACTAGTTGATTACTAAATTTACTAAGAGAAAAATAATGAATGTAATTCTTTGAAAACAACCAAATCTTATTAGAATTGTCAACAATTAATTTTCCAGATGTGTATTCATCTTTTTCAAAAACAGTACTCAATACTTTGTCTTTTACAAACTGTTTAGATTTTTGATTCAGTTTAAAAATACCTGCTTTATTAGCATAATAAATTTCATTATTAAAGGTAGTTAAGCTTGCATTTTTCCCTTTTTGAGGTGTTTTATAAGCCTGAACTCGTTGTACTTTCAATAGATCTTTATCAAGTTCCAGTCTATAAATCCCTTTATATTCATGACTTACGTATACATCTGAATTTTTTGAAATCTCAAAATACTTAGACGAATAATCAAAACCTGTTATTTTATTTCTAAAAATCCATTGATTATTTCTTTTTTCTAAAACTGAAATACCGAAATAATTGCCCTGTAATAGTACTGTTTTCTTATTTTTTACCTTTTCAAATTTCCAAGTTCCAGATGCAGAAAAAATATTCTTAGCCATCCCATTCTCAACAATAAATGTCCCTGAATCATGACCACAAAAAAGCGTACCATCATGTTCAAATAAAGACCATACTTGACCTTTAGTACCACTCACAAAACGAAATTCCTCCTGTACAGAATCCTTTTTAAAAAACAATCCTTGATTTGTTCCTACATATAAGTTCCCGTTACATTTTAAAGAGGTGTAAACAGTCCCCAATATTCCTGTATCATCACTATAATTTTGAATGGGCGAACGCAAATTGATACAATTGATACCATTGTCAAGGCCCAACCATACATTTTGATCAACATCTTCATAGAGTGATAAAACAGTATTATTACTCAAACCTTTATTTTGAGTGATATGAAATTTCAATTTACCTGCTGTATCAAGTATAAAAACACCATTTGAAATAGTTCCCAAGGCAAAACTTCCATCACTTAACCTTTGACTGCAATACACATTTCCTGTTGCAAATTCATCGTCTACATCTGTTTTAATTTTTTTCAAACGTTTATCAATAAGTTTAAAAAAACCATTTTGTTGCGTTTGTAAAAGGAGTCCATCATCATCAGCAAAAATATTTACCAACTTATTTTGCAATACAATTTGATCATTGGTTACAAGACGATACGTACCACTTTCTATTTCAAAAAGACCTTCATTTGCTATTTGAAAATAAATTGCATCTTTAGTACGAAAAGATTTAGTAATGTTATTTTTTGGACTAATGATGTTAAAAGTATCCGTCTTAGTATCATAAATATACATTCTATTTAAAGACTGAAAAACAACCCATTGTTCAAAATCTAAAACATTCCAAAACTGTTCATCATCAAGAATTTTGTTTTTTATTTTTTTACTTAAGGAATAGTATTTAAGTTTCCCGTTGGATATTCGTTTCCAAAAACCAAATTCCATGTAGGCACCCGAATAAATTTTATTACCTATAACCTTTACAGATCGTATAATGGTTTCGTTTGGAGACGGGTACAGTTCCCAATTAGCACCATTAAATTCTAGTAGTCCTTCATTATTTGCTAGATAAATAAATTGCTTTTTATCCTGTGAAATCATCCAGTTTTGATTTCCTGCGCCATACGTTGCAGAACTATATTTTACAATAGGGGGGAGCTCTTGTGAAAAGCCACAAAAACAGCATAAAAAAAGAATAAGGTATAACTTTGTTTTCAATGGTAGCGTTCGTTTGTTTTGTCAAAAATAAACCTAAAAATAGTACTTATTTATCGGATGGAAAACATAAATACCATACAAGGCCAAAATTGACTTTTAAACCTCAGTTTTAATCATTATTTGTGAGTTGTTCATCCTGAAATCTCTGTTCAAAATTGATTACTTTTGTAAAAATTATCATTTTTATGCAAGTTGACCTTTCTAAATTAGACCCAAAAAAAAATATCATTATAAAAGGAGCGCAAGTACACAATTTAAAAAACGTGGATGTTGCTATACCTAGAAATAAACTAGTGGTTATTACAGGTCTTTCAGGATCTGGAAAATCAAGCTTAGCATTTGATACTTTGTACGCCGAGGGACAGCGCAGGTATGTTGAAAGCTTATCCTCTTATGCCCGCCAATTTCTTGGCAGACTCGATAAACCAAAGGTAGAATATATTAAAGGTATTGCTCCAGCTATTGCCATTGAACAAAAGGTAAATACTACAAATGCACGTTCAACTGTGGGTACTTCTACAGAAATTTATGATTATATAAAATTACTTTTTGCAAGAATAGGACGCACTTATTCCCCAGTTTCTGGTGTTGAAGTCAAAAAAAATACAGTAACTGATGTTGTAAATGCGGTCAAAAAGCTAGAACAAAACAGCAAATGGTTGTTATTAGCTCCCATTCATTTAGAACCCGGACGCAAACTACAAGACAAACTCAATGTTCTTTTGCAACAAGGTTTTGCTAGAATCCTTGTAAACAATGAAATGATTAGGCTGGATACCATTCCAGATGAAATAAATGAAAAGGAAGTTTATTTAATAGTTGACCGTATTGTGGTTAACCAAGATCCCGAAGTTGAAGAAGAATTTTACAACCGCCTAGCAGATGCGGTTCAAACTGCTTTTTTTGAAGGGAAAGGCGTTTGCTACTTACAAGAATTAAACACCCATATTAAACATACTTTTTCAAATAATTTTGAACTGGATGGCATCACTTTTTTAGAACCAAATGTTCATTTATTTAGTTTTAACAATCCTTATGGCGCCTGCCCAGTGTGCGAAGGCTACGGAAACATTATTGGTATCGATGCTGAACTAGTTGTTCCAAATACTACTTTATCTATTTTTGAAAATGCTATTTTTCCATGGCGTGGTGATAGTATGAGTTGGTATCGTGACGAGTTAGTTAACAAAGCTTATAAATTTGATTTTCCCATTCACAAACCTTTTTATCAACTTACTGAGACTCAAAAAGAACTTATTTGGACAGGAAATAGCTATTTTCAGGGATTGAATGTTTTTTTTAAAGAGCTTGAAGAAAAAAACTATAAAATCCAAAACAGAGTAATGCTTTCTCGCTATCGAGGCAAGACAAAGTGTACCTCATGTAAAGGAAAAAGGCTGCGTGTAGAAGCTTCTTATGTTAAGATTAATCAAAAAACAGTTTCTGATTTGGTTGATTTGCCTATCAAGCATTTGGATACTTTTTTCAAAAACTTAGAATTAAATTCTTATGAAAAACAAATAGCCAATAGATTGCTAATTGAAATCAACAACAGACTGTCTTTTTTAACTGAAGTAGGTCTTGATTACTTAACACTCAATAGAAATTCAGCGACATTGTCTGGTGGTGAATCACAACGTATTAACTTAGCTACTTCACTTGGCAGTAGCTTGGTAGGATCTATGTATATCTTGGATGAGCCAAGCATCGGGTTACACCCTAAAGATACTGAAAGACTAATAAAAGTACTACTGTCTTTAAGAGATTTAGGTAATACTGTAATTGTTGTAGAGCATGACGAGGATATCATGAAAGCAGCAGATATGATCATTGACATTGGCCCCGAAGCTGGTAGTCTTGGTGGAAATTTAGTGGCCCAAGGAACATTTGACGAAATATTAAAATCTACTTCTCTTACAGCAAAATATCTGAATGGTGATTTAGAAATTTCGGTACCAAAAAAACGCCGACAGTTTAAGAACTTCATTGAAATTAAAGGAGCTCGCGAAAACAACTTACAAAATATTGATGTTACATTTCCGTTAGATGTTTTAACGGTCATTACAGGTGTTTCAGGTAGTGGAAAAAGTACACTGGTAAAGAAAATTCTTTTTCCAGCTATGCAAAAAAAGCTAGAAAATATTGGTGAAAAAGCAGGTCAATTCTCAGAAATATCAGGTTCGTTTTCGCAAATAAAACATATCGAATATGTAGATCAAAACCCAATAGGTAGAAGTTCACGTTCAAATCCGGTAACGTATATCAAAGCATATGATGACATTAGGGATTTGTATGCCAAAGAAAAACTTTCAAAAGTAAGAGGATACCAAGCCAAACATTTTTCATTTAATGTTGATGGTGGGCGCTGCGAAACCTGTAAAGGCGAGGGATCTATCAACGTAGAGATGGTGTTTATGGCTGATGTGCAATTACCATGTGAAACCTGCCACGGAAAACGATTTAAAAAAGAAGTATTAGAGGTAGCTTTTGAAGGGAAAAACATTCATGAAATTCTAACCTTGACCATTGATGATGCAATTGCTTTTTTTACAGCTCAAAAACAAACTAAAATAACTCAAAAATTGCAACCGCTGCAAGATGTAGGTTTGGGTTATGCACAACTAGGACAATCATCCTCAACCCTTTCTGGCGGAGAAGCACAACGTATAAAACTGGCATCATTTTTAGTAAAAGGAGCCACAAAAGACAAAGCTTTATTTGTTTTTGATGAACCTACAACAGGACTTCATTTTCATGACATCAAGAAATTATTGGCGTCTTTTGATGCTTTAATTGAGAAAGGACATTCTATAATAGTAATTGAACACAATCTTGACTTAATAAAATGTGCCGACTGGTTAATTGATCTTGGTCCTGAAGGTGGAGAAAATGGAGGGAAATTATTAGCGGTTGGTACTCCAGAGCAGGTGGTGAAAAATAAAGAATCTATTACTGGAACCTATTTAAAAGCAGTTCTAAAATAATAAAAAAGCCGATATACTTTTTCAAGTATATCGGCTTTTAATATTTGTAATAAGTTATTTAGAATCGGTATCCTAAGCTAATTCCGCTTCTTACACCACCCCAAGGACCACTCACATTAATCTTAGCACCTCGAGCATTAACCTCTGTTTTTATATCCGATAATGGAAGTTCAATATTATCCAGTTCTTTTTTCAACTCTTGTTGTTCAAAAGTAGTTAAGTTTCTATCAGTTATTCCCACAAAATCACCTTTTGAAGTACCATAATGAGGACCTACAATCCACCAATCAAGTATGATATGTTTGCCTAAATTAAATTGAGCACCTAATTGCAACCCAAAAGAATTAGCCGAAAGCTTACCACCCATAGCTAGATTTTGCTCTGTTACACCTGCAACGTCACTGCTAAAAGTAAAATTTACATTGTTAATATCATACTGTACATTTCTATAAAAAGGAGCTACATAAAATCCTTTTCCATACCCTTTTCCCAAGTAAAATCTAATCTCTGGAGTAAAAGCTTTGTAACCCAATTCTGCATTTTCAAATATACCTTGTGTATCTGCATTATCAGCTGTTAAGTCATTTAGTTGTGTTCTAAATGGCACAGCTCCTTTTGGAATAAAACTATACCCTACAACAAGTCCAATGCGCTTAGTAAGACTTCTTTCGTATTGCAACTGATAGTTTCCAAAAATTAAGCTGGTTAAACTGATTTTAAAGTTGTTCTTTTTTGGAGAATCTACATCATCACTGATAGTGATACGTTCTTTACTATCAATTTCTCCAGGAGATTGTGCAACAGCAATACTAATGTTAAACAGCACAGCTGCAAGGATAAGTAATTTACATTTCATAATGAGTCTATTAAAATATTTGAATATTGATTTCAAAAATAAGAAAAATTATCCCATGTAGCATTTTTCCTCAAATGGATTTCCATCCTCATCTATAGCTATTAGAATTTTTTTAGCTTTTGATGAAACTTGCGTAATGTAAATCCATACAAAAGACCATAACCCTAAAGTTGCACAAAAAATTGCAAAATTATAGATGTGGTTTACTTTCTTTTTCTTTTTCAATAATACCGCATAAGGAAGTTTATCATTGCGTTCCACGACTACAAATCCTTCTTTAGTTTTTCCTTTCAAAAGAGTTGAAAATTTAACCAAGTTAGCATTTATGCTTTCTGCTTGTGACGTTGTATGTACCATTTAAATGAGTCCTTTTGTACTTTATATTATTTTATAATGCACCACAAAATTACCATCTTAATCACACACCAACAATACCCACTTTTAGTGATATTTTAATTATTTTTAATAAAAAATTCAAACTAGAAATCCAAGAGAATTTAATAACAAGAAATAGACTAATATACCTTTAAAATTAGGGTTTACAGTTGCGATAATTCTTTACAAAAACTTTATTTTTTTAAGAACCACATTTATAGCATCATTGATCTCATTTGATACAACAAATTTGTAATTAACATAAACATACAATACTGTAATCAAGATTGATTTCAGTAAAATATTTAAAATAGGATTAAAAGGAAAATCCCAAAAATAAAATATAAGAAACAACAAAAATGTAATTGCTAGTGAATGTAAAGTTTGCTTTGTAAAAGGATATAAGTGCAATCTTTTGACAACAAAAAGCAATTTAGCGATACTGTACAATGTTATAGAAACCAATGTAGCAAATGCAGAACCCATAATCCCGTAAAGTGGAATAAAAATAGCATTTAAACCAATGGCTACCACTACAAGAAATACACCTAAAAATAAAACGGCACGATAGTATTTTGTATTGAAAATGATCGCATTATTATTACCCAGAATCAAATCAAAGTACTTAGAAATTCCAATCATAAAAACCACTAATATTCCACCACTATATTCCTTCGGAACAATTTCATACAACTGATTAATATTAACAAAAATACCTAGCATTACAAAACCACCAACAACTTGCAGATTTATAGATGTTTTTTTATACAATACATTCAACTCCGTGAGTTTGTTATCGTGCATTAATTTTGCAGTAATCGGATAAACAATTTGATGCATGGCTCGACTAGGAACGGATATCACTAACGCTATAAAGGTTGCAATAGAGTAATACGCAATATTATCAATAACCATGTATTGGTTAAGCATAATTTTATCTCCATCCAAAAGTAAATTGGCAACACTACCTGATAAAATGATATAAAAAGTATACTCTAAAATGTCTTTAACGTTTTTAGGTACTGCGATTTGAAAACTAGGCATCTTGATATAAAAAGCATAAGCCATAGTGACTACAAGTGCCAAAAAGTAAATCCCAGCTGTAATATATATAAAATCAACAATGGTAATCCACTTATAATAGACTCCTACTAATGCTAGTAATGACAACAATCTAAGTCCAACCTCTTTAATAAAATTACCAAAAACGGAGTGCATATGCACTCGTGCCCAAGCATAAAATATTTCGAAATAAGCCATTGACATCCCAATAAAGGGTATCAACCAAATAAAATCTTTTACAATTGGATTTTTCTTAGAAACAAAAAACAAAATGTCATCAAAAAATAAAAACCCAATAAAGATTAAGGGAATCGATAATAATAGCGGAAACAAAACCGTAAAGGATAAAAACTGAGCTTTCTCCTCATCTGTTTTGTATTGAGAATAAAACTTGACTAATGTATTTTGCATCCCTATTGCAAACAAAGGCATAATCACATTGGCAACAGATAAAATATAATTAGCTAGAGCGTAATACGTAGCACCTAAAAAAATAGGATATAAATAAAGTGTATTCACTGCTCCAATTCCAAAACCGGCGTAGGTAATTATGGTATTCTTTAATGATTGATTTAATACTATTCCCATTATTTTATGATTGTAAAACACAAACAGGCTTTACTTTATTATATTTTGTTAAGCAATTGAACCAAATCTTTCGTGAGGTTTTTTCTAGAATAGTTTTGTAAACCAACTCCATTGGATTGCAACGTTCCTTCTAAAAATTGATCATAAAAGTCCAAAATTACTCTTTTAAGTTTCATTTTCTCAGAATAGTCAAAAAATACACCTGTGTTGGTATTGGTAATAATTTCAGCAAAATCAGAATCTTGAGGCCCAATTGCTATAATAGGCCTATTAGAAACCATGTATTCAAAAAGTTTTCCCGGGATAATGCTTTTAGTATCTTCAGAGTTGATTTCGATTAGCAACAAAACCTGTGACTTTCTTTGGTGCGCAATAGCTTCTGCATGTGAAACATAACCCAGATTATTCAAATATGCATTTAACCCGAATTGAGAAATAGTTTCTAAAACTTCTTGACTGACCGCGCCTATTAGTTTTATTTCTAAATTCAATTTAAAACTAGGGATTTCCTCTAGCAGTTCCAGCAGCACTTCCCATAACATCTTTGGATTTCTCTCAGAAAGAAAAGAACCAATGTGTGCTAAGCTAAATTTGACATCTAAAGTTTGTTTTTCAATTTGCTCTGTATCATAACCATTGGTAATTACCGAAATTGGTTTATTTGTAATCGCTTGAAATTCCGTTTTAGTAGTTTTACTCGTTACAATAACCGTATCAGCAGTATTCAAAACCTGATGCTCTAAAGCTTTATGTTTCTTGGCGGCAAAACTTGATAAACGTAAGGATTTATGATACCCTATTGTGGTCCAAGGATCTCTAAAATCAGCAAACCATTTTAGATTTAATTTTTGTTTTAATTCTAATCCAATAAGATGCAAACTGTGTGGCGGACCCGAAGTTATAATGGTATCAATATCATTTTCTAAAATGTATTTTTCTAAAAATGATACTGATGGTTTTACCCAAAAAACGCGGGCATCAGGAATAAAAAGATTGCCTCTAATCCAAAGAAAAGTTTTATCAAGAAAAGATTGCTTTTTTTGATTGGGAATAATCCCCGAATTCATTTTTTGAGTTTTATTCTTGGATAAAAAAGAGGCCAATTGATAAGGCTCAAAAATCCTATGCTTGACAATAATTGCTTGATCTGACACCTCACTTACAAGATTTTGATCCACAATAGGATAGGTAGGATTCTCCGGAATATAAACTATAGGCTGAACGCCAAAATCTGGCAAATACTTTACGAACTTAAGCCAACGCTGTACTCCTGGTCCTCCCGCTGGTGGCCAATAATAGGTAATTATTAAAATTTTATTATTTTTCAATTTATTCCTGTTGAATTAAAATATTCCTGACAACTACTCCGAAAATATAAAACAACATTAATTAATCACGTTCTTCGGGTTCTTCTTTTTTTCGTAATAAATTCCCCCAATCAGTAGTAACAATATTCCAACTGCACTTATCAGCGTAATCATACTACCCGTTTTTACTACTTGAGGCTCAAACTTAAATTCGATTTTATGTTTTCCTGCTGGTACTGGTAATCCTCTTAAAAGATAATCAACTCTCAAATGATCTACTTTTTTATCGTCAATGTAAGCATTCCACCCATTGCCATAATAAGCCTCAGAGAACACAGCGAAGCCTTCATTTTTATTAGTAGCAGTATACTTGATGTAATTTGGTTTATACGTAACTACAGCTATTGTAGCCGCGCTATCTTTGGCGAAAGCCGTATTTTTAACTTGAAACTCCTTTGTATTAATGACAACCGTATTTTTAGAATCTAATTTATCCAAAGCTTTCATTTCGGCATCGGGAGAATTTACTTGTTTGACCTGACTGATAAACCAAGCATTTCCATTAGCATCAGGGTTAGCAACCGGAAATTCTTTCCCTTCCTTATCTTTCTGTATCAAATACTTCACATTAAGCATGTTCAGCACTTCGATATTGTTTTTTACAATTTGGTAATCCAGTAACTGCTGTATCCTTCTTGGTCTCACAGCACTGTAACCACCAATAGATTTATGAAAATAAGAGGCTCTAGCACCCATAATATCTCCTACCTCAAATACTCTATAATTTGAAGTATCTTTTAAAATTTCCGCATCTGATGGAGATTCTTGGAAAGGTGCTTCTACTTGGTACTTGCTCACAAAATCTTTCCCTGAAACATAATTTTTAGCAACAAAAAACAAGTCAGAAACCATCAATAAACCTACAATTATGATAGCAGTATTTTGAGCAAATCTCTCCTTTAAAGCCAGCCACAAAACTCCAGCTACCAATATTATAAAGAAAGCAGAGCGAAGCAAATCTGCACTAAACAAACTCATTCGATCTTCCTTCAAAGCGTTTACAAAATCAGGACCGTAGCTTTCTTGAAAATACGAATCACTTCCACCTGAAAAACTAAACATGCTTTTACTTAAAAACAAAATAAGAAGTATACCTAGCGAAAGAATTGTTGTTTCATACAACGATTTCCATTGCAATTTTTTATCTGATTTGAAATACGATTGTAATCCCATTATTGCAAGTACTGGGAAGCACATTTCTAAAACTACCTGAATAGAGGAAACCGCTCTAAACTTATCATACAACGGTATGTACTCAATAAAAAAATCAGTTAATAAAGGGAAATTTTTTCCCCAAGAAAGCAATAAGGAAACAAATACGCCTGCTAAAAAAACGTATTTAATTTTTCTTTGATCTAAAAACAAAGCCATCACTGCCAAAAAGAAAACTACAATTCCTATGTAAGCTGGTGCCGCCACAATTGGTTGATCTCCCCAATAAGTAGGCATTCCTGAGACAAAATCAGTTGCTTGATCCTCTGGAACCCCTTGTCCTATCATGAACTCAAACATGTGGCTATCCTTGCCTACTTTTTCATTATTTGAACCTCCAAAAAGACGAGGAGCAATAAGGTTAAAGCTTTCCATTACACCATAACTATATTCGGTAATATAATCTTTAGACATAGATGAAGTAGTCTGGTTTTTAGTCCCATCAGGGTTAAAGGTAAGCTCACTTTTCCCTCTAATACTGAAATTAGTATACTCAGAAGTAGCCAACAAGTTAGTTGCATTGGCACCAAGCGCAAAAACACCAGCAACTGCCAGAGCTCCAAAAGAATATAGTAACGCCTTATATTCTTTATCTTTTAGGTGTTTATATATAAAATACGCAGAAAGTATTAAAAGGAAAATCAAGAGGTAGTACGTCATTTGAAAGTGATTTGCATTGATCTCTAATGCTGTCGCAAAAAGTGTAATCAAACCACCCAACACGTATTTCTTTTGGAAAACCAAAATAAATCCCGCCACAACAAGTGGCATGTACCCAATTGCATGTGCTTTTGCATTATGACCTACACCCAAAATAACAATCAAATAAGTGGAAAATCCAAAAGCCAAGGCTCCGAAGAAGGCCTTTAGAGGATCTATTTTCAGCACTAATAATAATGCATAAAAACCTAAGAAGTAAAGAAATAAATAGTCCGCAGGACGTGGTAAAAATCGCAACGCATCATCAAGAACACCTATATAATCATGCGAATACTTGGCTCCTAATTGATACGTAGGCATACCGCCAAAGGCTGAATTAGTCCAATACGGTTCTACATCATTTGTGGCTCTAAAATCGTTTTGCTCCTTGGCCATACCTGTATATTGAACAATATCCGATTGAAAAATTTGTTTGCCTTGCAAAACTGGATAAAAGTAAATCAAGGAAACAAGAACAAAACCAAAAATGGCAAGAGCGTGTGGGTAAAACTTATTAATTATTTTCAATTTATAATGTATTGGATTTAATAAATGTATTGATGTGGTTCAAGCAAAACGATTTAATCTATTTCTTCATAGTCCACGTAATCCCCTACTTTTTTAGTTTCGCGAGGTTTTTTTACGTTTTCTGTGCTATAAATTATTTCATCTTGTTGCTGCTGTTGCTGCGAATTGTTCCAAGATTTTTGCTGATATTGCTGTTGTTGCATGTTTTGACCTGCTTTTTCTACTACCTTTTTTATAATTAATGGCAAAAAAAGTTTTGCTAAAAATTTGAATATGTAGTAAAATGCAATGATAAATAAAATTGTATTTAAAACACTTTTAAAAGAAGCTGTTTGCATAAAGGTAATTTTTTCCAAAAATAATAAATTCAGAACTATATTTGGGGACAAAATTAAGATATCATTCTTAATTAAATGATAAATTATAGTACTTTTGAAAAGCTATGTTACACCAAAAACAAAAAAAACAATTATGCGAAAATTTAAATCATTCCTTGTAGCGGCTCTTTTTGCAATTCCAAGTATTCAATATGCACAGTACACCGATGAAATAAACTCTAATAGACCCGGAGAAACCATGTCTGCATTTGCCGTGGGTAAATCAGTTATTCAGGTTGAAACAGGAGTTTACGGAATCAATCAAAAACACAATTTATTGGGGTATGAAGCAAATGGTTTTGGTCTTGATGCCACATTGCGCTGGGGTTTGTTTCTGGAACGTTTAGAGTTGATAGCTGATATTCAATATCAAAATGAGACCTATACTTCTTTATTCAGCAAAACCGCTATTGCTGATTTTAAACAACTTGTATTAGGAGCAAAATATTTAATTTACGACCCTAATAAAAATTATAAGAAAAAAGTAAACCTATATAGCTGGAAAGCAAACAAGGCGTTTCACTGGCGTCAATTAATCCCAGCTGTTTCAGGTTTTGTAGGTGTAAATTATTCGGCAGAGAATAATCCGTATGCGTTTTCAAACAGAAACCCAACCGAAAGTAGATACCCTGCTCAATTCTCGCCAAAAGCAATGTTGATTACGCAAAACAATCTGGGTGACGGAAGATGGGTTTTAGTTTCAAACATCATTGCTGATTATATAGGTACTGAATTTCCTAATTATAGCTATGCCGTTACCTTAACACGTGGTTTTAATAATAAATGGTCTGGTTTTGTAGAAAATCAAGGCATAAAAAGTGAATTATATGCAGATGCCATTGTGAGAGGTGGAGCAGCTTATTTACTCAACAAAAACATGCAAGTAGACGCTTCAATAGGCACTAGTTTAAAAGAGACTCCATCCGCTTTATTTGGTGGAATCGGTTTTTCATGGCGATATGATGGCAAATATAAAGAAGTTCGCATTGATGTAGAACCTAATAAAAAAGAAGCTAAAGCAAAAAAAGTAGCTAAAAAAATTAAAAAAGGATAATAAAAACATTCTAAAACACAACATGATTACAATACACGAAGCCGTATCAAAAAAAGAATTAACAGCGTTCATTAAATTTCCTTTTTCCCTTTACAAAAATAATCCCTACTGGGTTCCGCCGCTTATTGCGGATGAGCTCGAAACATTTGATAAAACAAAAAATCCAGCTTTTGAAAATGCAGAAGCCTATTTTTATGTAGCCAAAAAAAACAATGAAATCGTTGGCCGAATTACAGCAATAATTAATTGGAGTGAGGTAAAAAACCAACAGAAATTAAAAGTACGTTTTGGTTGGTTTGATGTAATTGATGACATCGAAGTGACAAAAGCTCTATTAGAAAAGGTTTACGAACTTGGCAAAAAAAACAATCTAGATCATGTAGAGGGACCTATGGGATTTTCAAATCTTGACAAAGTTGGGGTCATGACTGAGGGTTTTAATGAAATTAGCACAATGATCACTTGGTACAACCATCCTTATTATGCAAACCATTTTAGAGAACTAGGATTTAAAGTTGAGAAAGAATATTTAGAGAGTAAATTCCCTTTTGAAAATGTAAAACTTGAGTTTTTTGAAAAGGCAAATGATTTGGTTAAAAAAAGATATCAATTGAGTCCGCTGAACTTTAAAACCACAAAAGAAGTAATCCCGCACGTGGATAAAATGTTTGATTTATTCAATAAATCCTACGCTTCCTTATCCTCTTTTGTAGCTATTTCTGATACACAAAAAGAGTATTTTAAGAAAAAGTACATCAGCTTTATCAATCCTGAATTTATAAAGTTTGTTGAAGATAAAGACCATAACATTGTCGCTTTTAGTATTGTAATGCCTGATTTTGCTGAAGCTTTACAAAAATCCAAAGGAAAATTGTTTCCGTTTGGGTTCTTACACATGCTCAAGGCTAGAAAACAAAGTAAAAATGTGATTTTTTATCTAATAGGTGTACTACCCGAATACCAAAACAAAGCCGTAACCGCCATTCTATTCAAGGAATGTTATGAAACATTTAAAGAAAAAGGGATCTTAAACTGTTTTAGAACTCCTGAACTTGCAGATAATGTTGCTATTCAAAATCTGTGGAAACATTTTGACCCTCAAGTACATAAAAAGCGTTGTACTTTTAGAGCTGAATTGTAAACATTAACCCATAAAAAAACCATCTGTTTAAAAGTAACAGATGGTTTTTATAATTTTAGAATAAGATCTTAAGCGTCTAAATCAACTGTAGTTCTACTTGCAATCTCCTTATAAGTACCATTTTCTAGTTTTTCACGTATAGCTTCAAATGCTGTCAATGTTTCATTAACATCATCAATAGTATGTGAAGTTGTAGGTATCATACGCAATAAAATAATTCCTTTTGGAATTACAGGATAGATTACAATACTTAAAAAGATACCATAATTTTCTCTTAAATCATTTACCATCACCATAGCTTCTGGAACACTTCCTTCAAGATAAACTGGAGTAACACACGTATTAGTATCACCAATATTAAAGTTTCTCTCTTTTAATCCGTTTTGTAATGCGTTTACATTTTCCCAAAGTTTATCTTTCAATCCTGGGTTGTTACGCAACAATTCCAATCTTTTTAAAGAACCAATAGTTTGAATCATTGGCAATGCTTTGGCAAACATTTGAGAACGTAAATTGTATTTTAAATAATCAATAATATCTTTATCAGCGGCTACAAAAGCACCAATATTAGCCATCGATTTTGCAAATGTCGAGAAGTAAACATCGATACCATCTTGACAACCTTGCTCCTCACCTGCTCCAGCTCCTGTTTTACCTAAGGTTCCAAAACCGTGTGCATCATCAACTAGCAAACGGAAATTGTACTTTTCTTTTAAAGCAACAATTTCTTTCAATTTACCTTGTTGACCACGCATACCAAAAACACCTTCGGTAATAAACAAAATCCCACCACCTGTTTCAGTAGCCATTTTAGTTGCACGTTGCAGGTTTTTCTCCATACTTTCAAGATCATTGTGCTTGTAAGTATATCTTTTCCCACTGTGCAAACGTACTCCATCTATAATACATGCATGTGCGTCTACGTCATATACAATAATGTCGTTACGTGTCACTAAAGCATCAATAGTGGACATAATTCCTTGGTATCCAAAATTCAACAAGTAAGCTGATTCTTTCATAACAAAAGCGGCTAACTCATTCTCTAATTGCTCATGATATTTAGTGTGACCACTCATCATTCTAGCTCCCATAGGATATGCGGCTCCATACTGTGCAGCGGCATCTGTATCAGCCTGACGAACTTCAGGATGATTGGCTAGACCTAAATAGTCATTCAAACTCCAATTCAAAATATTTTTACCTCCAAACTGCATTCTTGGTCCCAACTCACCTTCTAATTTTGGAAAAACAAAATACCCTTCAGCTTGTGAAGCCCATTTCCCTAAAGGACCTTTATTGTTTTGAATTCTTTCGAATAAATCTTTTACCATAATATGTAAAGTAATAATTTTAATTTTAAGAAGTTGCAAAAATAATTATTTAAATTTTATAAAGGACTTGAAAGTAAATTTATTTTTCAAGCAATCTAATCCTACGAAAATTAAGATATTTCAAACGCCAAAATTCAAACATAATGATACTAAAATTCTAGGAATCCCTTTTTATAGTGCATTTTTAAACAAATCAAATACTAAACATTCCAACCATAACACAATAAACTTTGTATATTTGACTTACTAAAATAAATTTAAATTTATGTCTAACAATACAAAGGAATTAAAACTAGCGGTACTTATTGATGCTGACAACGTTCCCTACAGTAATGTAAAAGGAATGATGGAAGAGATTGCTAAGTTTGGTACGCCTACTACAAAACGCATCTATGCCGATTGGACAAAACCAAATGCTAGCGGTTGGAAAAGTGTATTATTAGAACATGCCATTACTCCTATACAACAATACAGTTATACAGTAGGCAAAAATTCCTCAGATTCAGCCATGATTATTGATGCCATGGATTTACTCTATTCTGATAAAGTAGATGGTTTTTGTATTGTATCCAGCGACTCTGATTTCACAAGACTTGCCATTCGATTGCGAGAATCTGGAATGAAGGTCATAGGAATAGGCGAACAAAAAACACCCAATTCATTCATTGTAGCTTGTGACCGATTTGTATACATTGAAGTCTTGGACGGAGCAATCAAAAAGAAAGAACCAAAAAGAACAGCAACAGATCCTAAAAAACCATCTCCTAAAAGCTTAAATAAAGTAGACCTGCAAACTATAGAATTAATTGAATCTACCATTGAAGATATTGGTGATGATAGCGGATGGGCGTTTCTAGGTGATGTTGGAAATTTAATTGTAAAAAAGAAACCCGAGTTTGACCCAAGGAATTATGGTTTTTCAAAACTAACTCCGATGTTGAAATCCTTGACAGATATTCTTGAAATAGATGAGCGCGACTCAGATAAAAAAGGAATCAAACACGTTTATGTACGATTGCGATTTAGCTAACATCTCTTCTACTTTTGGTTTCCAAAATTAAAAACATTTTTAACAAGAACTTATCCATTTTGAATACAAAGCCATTTTCAAATTGAAATTTAATATATGAGAACAAAATTTTTCCTTTTTGGTTTCCTTTCTTTGTTAGTAAGCGTGATCATAAACATCTATTTTCAAAAAGCATACTTCCTTAGTTTCATTTTATTATTAATACTAATTATTGGAGTTTACAACAGCGTACAAACCAAGCATACCATATTAAGAAACTTTCCTGTTTTAGGATACTTTAGATATTTATTTGAAAACATAGCTCCCGAAATCCAACAATATTTCATAGAAAGAAATACAGATGGCAAGCCTTTTTCAAGAAATGAAAGGTCATTAGTCTACCAAAGAGCAAAAAACTTAAGCGCTACAACGGCTTTTGGAACACAATTACATCTTAACCAACCCGATTACGAAGGCATCAAGCACTCCATATTTCCTGTAAAAGTCAATGAAGAGCTACCCCGAGTAGTTGTAGGAGGACCAGATTGCAAACAACCATACTCAGCTTCTTTACTCAATATATCCGCGATGAGTTTTGGTTCTTTAAGCGAGAACGCAATCATTGCACTTAATAATGGCGCAAAGAAAGGCGACTTTTATCATAACACAGGCGAAGGAGGTTTAACGGAATTCCATCTTCAAGGCGGAGCAATTGTTTGGCAAATAGGAACTGGATATTTTGGATGTAGAGATAAGCATGGAGCATTTGATGTTCAAAAATTTACAGAAAAAGCAAATCTCCCATCTGTAAAAATGATAGAAATCAAACTATCACAAGGTGCTAAGCCCGGTCATGGCGGAGTACTTCCTGCAAGTAAAAACACCCCATTAATAGCTAAGATACGAGGCGTAGAACCGCATACTACTATTCTATCACCACCGAGCCACTCTGCTTTTCATGATGCTAGTGGTTTGATACAATTCATACAAACACTGAGAACGGCATCAAATGGAAAACCCATTGGATTTAAACTGTGCATTGGAATAACCGAAGAATTTGAAGCTATTTGTCAAAAAATGATAGCACAAAATTGTTTTCCAGACTTTATAACGGTTGATGGTGCAGAAGGCGGAACGGGTGCTGCACCACTAGAATTTTCTGACGGAGTAGGCATGCCATTAGAACCAGCGCTTATTTTTGTAAACAAAACATTGACCCAGTTCAACATAAAAGATAAAATAAAAATTATCTCTAGCGGTAAAATAATAACTGGTCATGCCATTTTAAGAGCCATTGCCATGGGAGCAGACATTTGCAATACAGCTAGAGGATTTATGTTCTCACTAGGATGTATTCAAGCCTTGAAATGCAACAATAATACTTGTCCAACAGGAGTAGCCACTCAGGATAAAATGCTCATGAAAGGATTAGTGGTAACCGATAAGTCTGAAAGGGTTTATCATTTTCATCACAATACGTTACATGCTGCAAACGAACTTTTGGCAGCGTCAGGAAAATCTAGTTTTCAAGATGTTGACAGTAGCATTTTTATGCGTGGTGATGAGTTTACCAAATTATCTGATTTGTATTTCCCGGATAATTTGACTCGAGTTTTTAATTAAAAAAGTACATTTAAAATTCTTAACTAAAATCATGAAAATAGTTTTCGCTTCTAACAACAAAAATAAAATTATAGAACTTCAAAGCATGCTTCCAGAAAGCGTAACAATATTGAGCCTTGAAAGCATAGGATGCCATGAAGAAATTCCAGAAACAGCATCAACAATTGAAGGAAATGCCATTTTAAAAGCAAATTATGTAACTCAAAAATACGGCTACGACTGTTTTGCAGATGATACAGGTCTTGAGGTACTAGCACTTGATGGAGCGCCCGGAGTTTACAGCGCCAGATATGCCGGTGAGCAACGTAATCCTGAAGACAATATGAATCTCTTATTAAAAAATTTAACAGATAAAGAAACTAGAGCAGCACAATTTAAAACCGTAATAGCTTTAAATTTAAACGGCGAACAACATTTATTTACTGGTATTGCCAAAGGTGAAATTACGTTAGAAAAAATTGGCAATCAAGGTTTTGGTTACGATCCCATATTCCAACCAGAGGGATATATTGAAACTTTTGCTCAACTACCATTAGAACTAAAAAATGAAATTAGCCATAGAGGTAAGGCAACAAAACAACTATTAGCGCATCTAAAAAACAAAAGTTAAGCAAAAACAATAAAAATTTACTTGAAAAACATAGTTGCAAAGCTATATTTTTTGTATCAAAAATAATCCAAAATTGAACAACAAATCATAACTTTCTGATAATCAAATTATAATAAATCATTAAATCTTGAAATAGCATTAGTTTATATGAATAATTTAGAGTAATTTTGCACCCTATTTTAAAAATACATATGAACAAATTTGAACAATTAGGATTGAGTGAATCGTTACTGAAGGCGGTTTTAGATCTAGGATTTGAAAATCCGAGCGAAGTACAGGAGAAAGCGATTCCCCTATTATTGGAAAAAGATACAGATATGGTGGCGTTGGCTCAGACAGGGACAGGGAAAACGGCAGCTTTTGGTTTTCCAGTTATCCAAAAAATTGATGCTAACAACAGAAACACACAAGCATTAATTTTATCTCCAACACGCGAATTGTGTTTGCAGATTACCAACGAACTTAAAAACTACTCTAAATACGAAAAAGGTATTAATGTAGTAGCCGTTTACGGAGGAGCTAGCATCACAGAACAAGCGAGAGACATTAAAAGAGGAGCACAAATTATTGTAGCAACTCCAGGAAGAATGCAAGATATGATTAATAGAGGTCTAGTAAACATTACTGGAATTAACTATTGTATTCTTGACGAAGCTGACGAAATGTTGAATATGGGTTTCTACGAAGATATCGTAAACATCCTTTCAACTACACCAGACGACAAAAACACATGGTTGTTTTCTGCAACAATGCCTGCTGAAGTAGCACGTATTGGAAAACAATTCATGACTGATCCTATTGAAATTACAGTTGGAGCTAAAAACTCAGGTTCTGCTACCGTTTCTCACGAATTTTACCTGGTAAATGCACGTGACCGTTACGAAGCTTTGAAACGTTTGGCAGATTCAAACCCAGATATTTTCTCTGTAGTTTTTTGTCGTACCAAAAGAGATACACAAGCTGTAGCCGAAAAATTAATTGAAGACGGATACAGTGCTGCTGCATTACACGGTGATTTATCACAAGCACAACGTGATGGAGTTATGAAATCATTCCGTGGTCGTCAAATACAAATGCTTGTTGCTACTGATGTAGCTGCTCGTGGTATTGATGTGGATAACATTACTCACGTAGTAAACTACCAATTACCTGACGAAATTGAAACATACAACCACCGTTCTGGTCGTACTGGTCGTGCAGGTCGTTTAGGAACTTCGATTGTAATTGTTACTAAAAGCGAATTGCGTAAAATTTCATCTATTGAAAGAATCATCAAGCAAAAATTTGAAGAAAAATCAATTCCATCTGGAATCGAAATTTGCGAGATTCAATTACTGCACTTAGCCAACAAAATTAAAGATACAGAGGTTGATCACGAAATTGATACATACCTTCCTGCAATTAATAGCGTTCTTGAAGATTTATCGAAAGAAGAATTAATCAAGAAAATGGTATCGGTAGAATTCAACCGTTTTATCAATTACTACAAGAAAAACAGAGACATTTCAACTCAATCAGGTGAAAGACGTGAAAGAAGTGATGATAGAGATGGTGCTCCAAGAGAAAACAATAATGGCGGAGCAACTCGTTATTTTGTAAACATTGGTTCTAGAGACAACTTTGATTGGATGTCACTTAAAGATTACTTGAAAGAGACATTAGACTTAGGTCGTGATGACGTTTTCAAAGTAGACGTAAAAGAAGGTTTCTCTTTCTTTAATACTGATCCTGAGCATACTGATAAAGTAATGGAAATATTGAATAACGTTCAATTAGAAGGACGCAGAATCAATGTTGAGATTTCTAAAAATGACGGTGGCGGAAGACGTGACCACAACGGAAGAAGTTCTGGTGGAGGTTTTGGTGGCGGAAGAAGTTCAGCTCCTAGAAGAGAAGGAAGTTTTGCTCCAAGAAGAGAAGGTTCTGGCGGATTTAGAAGCGATAGAAGTTCAGCGCCAAGAGAAGGTGGTTTTAGAAGCGACAGAGGAGCAGCTCCAAGAAGAGAAGGTGGTTTTTCATCTGACCGACCTAGAACTGAAGGATCATCTGATAGAGCACCTAGACGTTCTGAAAGCTTTGGTGATGCACCAAGACCAAGAAGACCAAGAAGAGACTAAAGTTTAGTTAATATTCTTATAATTATACTGGAACTACAAAATATTTAATCCTGATTTATTACTTTTAAAGTCTTAAATTAGAGTATGAAATATTTTGTAGTTTTTTTATTTACTGTATTCTCAATTACAGCACAATCTCAAGTCAAAGAACCTTCTCAAAAAGTAGATGGAATTATTCTTAGTAATACAACTAAACAACCTTTATCAAGTGTAAATATCATCAACATCAACAAAGTGCGTGGTGCCACAACTGATGAAAGCGGACATTTTGAGATTGATGTTCAAGTTAATGATACATTGCACATAACGAGTTTAGGTTTCCAATCCTTGCGTGTGCGCGTCACAAATGACTGGATCAAAAACCGAAGTACAAAAATTCAACTTACAGAGAAAGCCATTGCGCTTGAAGAGGTTATCATTAGACCCTTTAACCTAACAGGCTATCTTGAAGTAGATACAAAAATTATCCCCGTAAGAGAGAATTACCGCTATAGTATTTCTGGATTAACACAAGGATATGAAGCAGGACAGTACTCTCCAAATGCTTTTGGAAAAGTTTTGGGTTCCATATTCAATCCAGCTGATATGCTCTATAATTTTTTTGGTAAAAATCCAAAAGAGTTGAAGAAGTTAAAAGAAATGAAAAAGGATGACACGGTACGAAAATTATTAGAATCAAAATATGATAGAGAAACTATTGCTGTACTTTTAGGCATTGACAAAGATGAAATCCCTGAAATTTTACAACGTTGTAATTACTCTGAATCATTTATTAAAACGGCTAACGATCTACAAATAATGGATGCTATTAGTGGCTGTTATGAAGAATATAAGATCTTGAAGAAAAAATAAATTTCAACATTTCTTAAATAATACAAATCAATCCTCAATTCAAAAAAATTGGGGATTTTTTAATTAAATAGGTAATAAATCAAAATAATACATACATTTACTAAATTGTATATTAACCACTAAATATATTATCATGGCAAAAAGTCAGGATGCGAAAAAGACTGCGAAAAAAGAGCCTTTAAAAACCGCTAAAGAAAAGAAAGAAGAAAAAAGAGAAAAGAAAAATGCTCCTAAAAGAGATTAATACTCAGTTTACAGTCTCAGTTTGCAGTTCTTTTAAACTGAATACTGAGACTGTTCCTGAATACTAAGATTATTTAACTGGAATATTTGCTAAAATTTCTACAAAAAATTTCCAGAATTTTTGTGATGACGAAATACTAGCTCTCTCATCAGGTGAATGAGCACCATGAATAGTTGGGCCAAAAGATATCATATCCATCTCAGGATAATTTGTTCCTAAAATACCGCATTCAAGTCCCGCATGACAAGCAACCACTCTAGGTTTTTCACCGTTTTGCTTTTCATAAAGAGGAACTAAAACATCTAAAATTTCCGATTTAGAATTTGGAGTCCATCCAGGATAGGAACCTGAAAATTCAACTTCGCAACCCATTAATTCAAAAGCTGATCGCAACCCATTTGCCAAATCAAATTTTGAAGTCTCTACAGAAGATCGTGTTAAACATTGTACCGAAAGTTGCCCATCTCCTAAAACTACTTTTGCAATATTATTTGAAGTTTCAACTAGATTTTCAAAATCAGCGCTCATGCTGTACACTCCGTTATGAGCGGTATACATGGCTCTCACAAAATAAAACTGAGCAATTGACGGCATAACCTTAGCAGGTGTTGTTTCTAATTTTTCAAAAACAACTTCTAGATTAGGCTCCGTAGTTTTTAGTTCGGTTTTTATTTCGTTTACAATTTGCTGCATGTCAAACACAAATGCTTCATCATACACCTCGGCAATGATTACTTTCGCTACACTTTCTCTTGGAATTGCATTGCGTAAACTTCCTCCTTTTATTTCGGAGATTTGCAACCCAAAATTATCAAAACCATCAAACAATAAACGGTTCATTATTTTATTGGCATTGCCCAAACCTTTATGAATATCCATCCCAGAATGACCTCCTTGCAAGCCTTTCACGGTAATGGTATACCCCACAGAACCTTCAGGAGTTTCCTCTTCATCATATTCTGCAGTAGCTGTAACATCTATTCCACCAGCACAACCGATATCAATTTCATCGTCTTCTTCCGTATCTAAATTCAGTAATATTTGACCCTGTAAAACACCACCTTTTAAGTTAAGAGCTCCAGTCATTCCGGTTTCTTCATCTATAGTAAACAAGGCCTCAATAGCAGGATGAGGAATGTCTTTACTTTCTAGAACAGCCATGATAGCTGCAACTCCTAAACCGTTGTCAGCACCTAAAGTTGTACCTTGCGCACGAACCCAGTCACCATCAACATACATGTCTATTCCTTGTGTATCAAAATCAAAAACAGTTTCTCCATTTTTTTGATGCACCATGTCTAAATGTCCCTGAAGCACAATTGCTTTACGGTTTTCCATACCTGGAGTAGCCGGTTTTCTTATGATTACATTTCGAATTTCATCTTCAAAAGTTTCAAGTCCTAGGCTTTCGCTAAAATTTTTCATGAAAGCAATCACGCGATCCTCTTTCTTAGAAGGCCTTGGCACCGCATTTAAATCCGCAAACTTATTCCAAAGTGCTTTTGGCTCTAGATTTCTTATTTCTTGACTCATATTAGTAATTGATGTTTTAATTTTACAATACAAAGTTACAAAGTTTAAATTCCAATAGGCACTAATTAATATTGTAATTATATTTACAACTCAAATTTTTTATCTTGAAAACAAAATATTTTCTCCCGATTTTTTTCTTCATCCAAATTATATTGCTCCAAATTGCTCCTTTTTATCCAGAACAAATAGAGCGCTGGTACAGTAATGGCATGTTTCCTGTATTATCTCAGTTCTTGCGTACAATTTTAGGAAGGATTCCTTTTTCAATTGGTGATTGTCTTTATTTTATTTTGATTCTTTGCGTTTTGAGATGGTTTTGGAACAACCGAAAAACTTGGAGATCCCAATGGAAAAACACACTTTTAAGGATCCTAAGTTTTACATCTGTTCTTTACTTTTTATTTCATGCACTCTGGGCACTCAACTACTACCGTGAACCACTTTTTGAAAAAATGAATATTAAAAATGAGTACACGGATGCTGACTTACTTGTTTTTACAAAAATGATTATTTCAAAAACAAATGCCCTTCAATATACCATTACTACGAATAAAGCTTTAAAAGTTTCCATTCCATACACACAAGAACAAATTTTTAAAAAGAGCTTGAACGGTTATCATGCCATTGCAAAAAAGCATTCTTTTTTTAAATTCAACACTCTAAGTACCAAAAAATCATTATTTAGTCTACCCTTGACCTACATGGGATTTGGAGGTTATTTAAATCCTTTTACAAATGAGGCTCAGGTAAATGATCTCGTACCGCTGTATGGTTTTCCTATGACTGTAAATCACGAGATGGCTCACCAGATGGGTTATGCTAGCGAAAGTGAATGTAACTTTATTGGATTCCTCGCTTCTGTTGAAAATGAAGATACGTACATCCAATATTCTGGCTACAGTATGGCTTTACGCTATTGTCTGGGAAATTGGCAAATACGAGATGAAGGCATTTACAAACAATTAATAAAAACCATACATCCCGGTGTTTTAAAAAACTACAAAGAAAGCGAGCAATTCTGGAAGCAATACGACACCTTTATTGACAAAGGTTTTCATGCTTTCTATGACCAATTCTTGAAGATCAATCAACAAAAAGACGGCATGGAAAGCTATAGTAAGTTTGTGAATTTGATGGTGAATTACAGTAAAACACATACCCTATAAAATATGACAGAAACAACTAGTATTATATTGAATTGACTCCTATTCCATCATTCATTTATCTAATACGATATAACAAAAAAGGCTATCCATATATAACTTGGATAGCCTTTTTAGATTTTTATTATTTTGAGAAGATTTATTGCATAGATACAATAATAAACTCACTTCTTCTATTGGCTTGGTGTTGCTCCTCTGTACAGTTTGATTTGTTCGTAGGTTCACATCCACAATCGTTTACAAGTTGTGATTCACCGTATCCTTTAGCGGTTAATCTACTAGCAGCTATACCGTTTTTTACCAACCATGCCTTAGTTGATTTAGCTCTTCTGTCAGATAGTGCCTGGTTGTATGCTGCGGTTTGTCTGCAATCTGTATGGGATCTAATGTCGATGGTCATCTTTGGGTATTGTTGCATCACTGCTAATACTTTTTCAAGCTCAAAAGCCGCATCCTTACGAATAAATGACTTGTCTAAATCAAAATAAAGCATTGGAATATCCAAGGTCTTAGCTAAATCTGTACCCACATCAACAACTTTTTTTCGAGGCTCTAAGGCCAATGGGCCTTGCGTTACTCCAGATACTTTTGCTATTACAATTTTATTCTCTTTGGTTTCATACTCTGGCTTTTCTCCACGTAAATAATACGCCTTACCACATTCTACCTCAAAGCTGTAGGCTCCTGATAATGGAGTGGTAATTTCTTGGATCAAATTAAAATTCGCGTCAAACAAACTTACCTTAGCATTGGACAAGACTAAACCTGTATCTTGATCCTTGATGACTCCTTGAAGTACTTGATTACAAACAGGAACAGGAAATTTATTGAATCTATAAATATCATCCGATCCTAATCCTCCCTCTCTATTGGAAGTCACAAATCCTTTTTTATTCTCTGCATCTATCACAAATGAAAAATCATCTTGGGTACTGTTTATAGGTGTTCCTAAGTTTTTTATAGTACTGCCGGGAGTTGTTGACGACAAATCCATCACAAACACATCTAAACCTCCAAGTCCAGGATGTCCATCACTGGCAAAATACATCTTGTTATCTGGTGAGATATACGGAAAGGTTTCTCGTGACTCTGTGTTAATAGGCAATCCTAGATTCTCTGGTGTCCCGTAAGTATCATTAGCATTGATGCTTACTTTAAAAAGATCTGATAATCCCTTGGTACCGGGCATGTCTGATGCAAAATACAAGGTTTTCTCATCTACACTCAGCGCTGGATGCGCTACACTATATTCGTTACTATTAAAAGGTAGCTCTTGTACATTGACCCATTTTCCGTTTTCGTTTGTGGCCTTGTAAAGTTTTAATAATATAACTCGTCTGCTGTCTTTTTGCTTTTTCCCGTTGAGATAATTATTACGCGTGAAGTACATCGTTTGGCCATCTTTGGTAAAAACGGGAGTTGACTCATGAAATCTACTGTTGATGTTTTTATTGAATACCTCTGGCTTGCCCGCACTACCATCTGTACTGATCTGGGAACTGTACAAGTTGGTAAAAGATTCATTGTTCCACTTGAACACTTTCTTTGCTACTCCACCTGTATCTCGTGCTGAGGCAAAAAGTAAGGTATTGTTGTAATAAGCACTACCGTAATCAGAATAAGGGGAGTTGATACCGGCATCAAAAATTTCATATTTTCCTGAGTTTTCCTTGATGTCATTTAAGTAATCGCGCTGACTCGCAAAGAGTTTCCCGCGCTGGTCTGTGGCTGATTTTGCTATGAATTGCTCTAACATTTTATCGGCCTTAGCATAATTCCCTACGGCTTTTAATGATTGAGAATATCTGTAATAGTACTCTGGCTCTTGAGTGGGATTCATATCAAAAAGTGCAGTGTACCACTTCTCTGCCTTGATCAAATCAGCAATAAAAAAATAGGAGTCTCCTAGCTTTTGAAACATTTTCTCGTCCTTATACCCTTTATCTGCTACTTTCTCATAAGTAGCTATAGCATCAACGTAAGAATAATTTTCGAAGTTTTTATCTGCGGTTGCCACTCCTTTTTTTTGTGTATACCCCATTACTGTTGATACTAAAAAAAATACACAGCATCCGAAATGTTTGGCGCTTAATTTCATAACATTATATTAAATTAAAAGAATCTAGGTGATGTAATTCTATTATAACTGTTGAATATTTCGTAACGAAGAAATATTTCATGTGATCCAGAATTGTAATTAGCCAATCGTGTGGTTTCCATATCGTATGCATACCCAATAAACCAAGAATCTGATACCTGAAAGCCTACCATGGCACTCAATGCAGCACTCCAGCGGTAGGCAGCTCCTACTGTAAACTTGTCATTAAACAAGAAGTTAGCCGATAAATCTACCTGTAAGGGCGCACCTTGAACCAACTTAGTCATCATGGCGGGTTTGAACTTTAAATTATAATCTAAATCAAATACGTGACCTGCTGTTAAGTAATAGTTTACGCGCTCTCGTGCAATATAGGAATTGGCTCCTACTCCTGCATATTTATCAAAATGCTGGGTCTCAAGTAAATTAGGCACAGAAAGCCCGATATAGCTTTTATCAGAATACAAATAAAGACCCACTCCAATATTAGGTGAAAACTTATTGTCTATGTTGTTCTCAAAACTATAATCATTAGGATCATACTGATTCAATTTATCAAAATTGACATTCAAAAGATTTGCTGAGGCTTTCAATCCAAAGGAGAGTTTGAAGTCTTCTGAGGTATTGATGTAGTATGAAAAATCAACTGCTAGATTGCTCTCATCAGATGGCCCTATCCTATCATTTATGATCGACACTCCTAAACCTACTTTAGTATCATTGATAGGAGTATTAATAGAGGCAGTATTCGTTACTGGTGCCCCATCTAGCCCTACCCACTGGGTGCGGTGTAGGGCAAAGATGTTCATGGACTGACGCGAACCTGCATAGGCTGGATTTATATTGATCGAATTGTACATGTACTGTGTAAACTGAGCATCTTGCTGGGCATTTACTATACCCGAGAGTAAGAGTACCATTACTACTACTAATTTTGTCTTCATATTGCTTCCATTTTTAAACTTATGAGCTTTATTTATCAATTATCGGTTAATATATAAGTATCCTGCTTTCTCAAAACTAGTGGCTGCACTGTCCTTATATCTCAAGATGTAATAATACGTTCCTTCTGGTAACTCTTCGGATTGTTTGATGGTTACTCTTCCTTCTGAAACGCCTCTAAAGGCTCTATCATCATTGTTGTATCCTGTTCTTTCAAATACTAAAACTCCCCAACGGTTGTATATCTCTACCGTATTGTCGCTGTAACATTCAAGTCCTCTAATGAGGAACACTTTGTTGTCTCCATTTCCATTTGGCGCTACTGCATTAAACACTTCGATCACGCATCCTTGAATAGCAAGTACAGTTGGTCTATCACTTAAAGCGCTAGAATCATCCGATAAATCACTTACTACTACTCCTAGAGGGGTAACTCCTGTTGCAGTTGCTTGGTTGGTTACGCTTCCTAAGTTGATGTCGGCTTGTTTCAAGCGATATACTCCTTGATAGGCTGTATTGTTTGTCACTCCTACTGTCAATAAAGGTATGCTATTACCCGATAGTATCAAACCTGGTAAAACATCGGTAACCGTTACATTGTTTAATGGCGTGTTTCCTGTATTGCTTACCGCAAAACTGTAGGTAATAGTCTCTCCTGCCTGTGCAAAACCATCTCCATTTTCGTCATTGAATACGGCTGTTTTAACAATGTATATTCAAATTTTGAGAGTAATTTTTAATTATAAAAAAATGATAATAATTTTTTGATATAGAAAACAATCATGAGTTTAATTTCAATCATCAATAAAGCTGCGAATGTCCTAAAAAACATAACTAGATATCAATTACTTCTCTTTGTATTTTATATTTACGTTAAAATCTTGTTACCGATTTTATTTAAAACTGTAAAACTAAAATATATTTTAAAATTTAACTAATCAGATGATAAAAAGTAGATTAAAAGCAATTCTAATAGATAATCAACACTGATCAATAAAAAATACAGCTCAAAATACTAGAATTATTATAAAAAACACCATAAACATGAAGCATAACTATTCAAATGAAAATAATTCTATATTCTTGAAAAAAAGCATAAAAACTTTTATTAAACTAAAATATTATTTCAAATTGATGAAAATCGCAAAAGTTTCGATGAAAAAAACTGTATACGAAAGCCAAATTCTTAAATATAAATGCTAATAACAATCTAAAAAACTAAGGTGAAATTGTTTTAAACAATAGAGATTCCAAATTTGTAGAATTATATTTTATCATTACTTAACAAATAAATAGAAATTAAAATTGATCAAAAAAAAGACCGTCTTTAAAGACAGTCCAAGATATACCGGTAATAAATAATTTTAAACACTGCCTTCAACCCAACAACTAGTGCCATTACTAGTATTCAGACTAGTAAATTTTCTAAATTTGTCCGCTAAATATTCTACTAAATTATCATCAATAGAAGCCACAAAATTTGAGTCTAATGAATAGCTTTTCTATTCGAATTCAAAAAAAATTTGCCTACAGAATCTCGCAAAACAAGGTCTAGACTTGCTTACCAATATAGCCAAACAAGTACAAGATATAAAAACCCATTTTTGAATTTTTAAATTATTATAGATATTTTGAAGTCAAAAATGAGCCTACACCTCGTCACTAGTAAACGTAGTAAAGCTTTTCTTTTTATACGGTCTAATAATGAGCCTTCCCTCACGATCAAAACGAATGTAATTGTACACCCAATTTAGGAATACAACGGCTTTGTTCTTGAAACCAATGAGCGAAAACAAATGGACAAACATCCAAACAAACCATGCAAAGACACCATTAAAATGATATTTAGGCAAATCGACCACCGCTTTATTCCTGCCAATGGTAGCCATAGAACCTTTGTCATTGTATTCAAATGCTTCCAAGGGTTCCTTTTTAAGTAATTGTATTAAATTAGTACCTAATACTTCACCTTGCTGCAAAGCAGGTTGAGCCATCATGGGATGCCCTTCTGGATAGGCAACTGATACCATGGAAGCAATATCGCCAATAGCAAATATATTTTGGTAGCCATGAACCTGACTGTATTCATTGACTTTTATACGCGCTACTTTTTCAACCAATGATTTTCCATCTAAACCGGCAACTAATGCACCTTGAACACCAGCGGTCCATATTACGGTAGCGGTATCAAAAGTCAAATCAGAATTGGTTGTAATGGTACGTCCATCATAATTGGTCACACGAACGTTTTTCCAAATTTTAACACCTAAACTTGTTAGAAATTTCTCAGCAGCTTGCGATGATGCTTCGCTCATGGTATTTAAAATTCGATCACCGCTTTGAATTAAATTTATTTCCATTTTAGCAATATCCAAATCCGGATAATCTTTTTGGAGAATGGCTTTTTTCATTTCGGCAAGAGCACCAGCAAGCTCTACTCCTGTTGGCCCTCCTCCTACCAAAACAAAATTGATGAGACTGTTTTGTTCCGAAACATCTTTAGTAAGCACCGCTTGTTCAAAATTCTCTAAGATGAGACTTCTAATATTGAGTGACTGCGGTATGGTTTTCATGGCCATACTGTTGCGTTCTATTTCTTTATTTCCAAAATAATTCGTTTTGGAACCCGTAGCAATAACCAGATAATCATAGTTTAACTCCCCAATTTCGGCAATTACTTTTTGATTTTTAGTGTCAATTTCCTGAACATTGGTCAATCTAAAATAAAAATCATCATATTCCTGAATCACTTTTCGAATGGGGTAAGCAATAGATCCTGCCTCTAATCCGCCAGTAGCCACTTGATACAGTAAGGGCTGAAACGTATGATAATTGTGCTTGTCCAGTAATACTACTTGCACTTTTTTATTCTTTAATTTTTTTGCCAAGGCTATTCCCGCAAATCCGCCACCTATGATGACCACTCTGGGTAAGGATGAATGTGGTATGTTCATTGTAATGTATTGACTGTTTGATTTCAAATATACAAAGATATTTTAGAGTACCTCAACCTCTAGTAAATTGTCAAGTACAATTGTTCGCAAAAATTTCTTTCCACAAAAAGAGTTTCTTTACCAAGGTTTTTAATAACGACAAACTATTTTAATTTTAGAATATAACTGTATGACCAAGCAATAATTAAGTTTAGATCAATTAGCATTCTCAAAAACAATTCCTATTGAAACAGCCACTTCCTAAACTTAGGAGACAACAATACCAATCTAATTAAAGAATATTACTTCATTAAGCCATAGGATTGCATTAAACAATTGGTAAATGGGCATTTAAAAATGTACTTTTGCAAAAAAATACACTTGTGAATTACCTTTCAGTAGAAAACATATCGAAATCATTTGGAGAAAGAACCTTGTTTAAAGACATTTCTTTCGGGATAAATAAAGACCAAAAAATAGCTTTCATTGCCAAAAACGGTTCTGGAAAAACCACTATTATGAGCATTATCAATGGTCTTGAAGAAGCAGATTCTGGCCAAGTTGTGCTTAGAAAAGGGATCAAAATGGCGTTTTTGTCCCAAAACAATAATTTGCAAGACGAATTGACAATTGAAGAAAGCATTTTTGCTTCTGATAATGAAACTTTAAAAGTTATTGAAGCCTACGAAAAAGCATTGGAAAACCCCGAAGACGAAGAGGCATACCAAAAAGCTTTTGATGGTATGGATCAGCATAATGCTTGGGATTTTGAAACACAATACAAGCAAATTTTGTTTAAATTGAAATTAGAAAATTTCAAGCTTAAAGTAAAAAACCTTTCGGGTGGACAAAAAAAGCGTCTATCACTGGCCATCATTTTGATTAATCGTCCTGATTTGTTAATTCTTGATGAACCTACGAATCACTTGGATTTAGAAATGATTGAATGGCTCGAAAGTTACTTTGCCAAAGAAAATATTACCCTTTTCATGGTGACACACGACCGTTTTTTCTTAGAGCGTGTGTGTAATGAAATCATAGAATTAGACAACGGGAAATTATACCAATACAAAGGAAATTACTCGTATTATTTAGAGAAAAAAGAGGAACGCATTGCCTCTGAAAATTCAAGTGTTGATAAGGCACAGAATCTTTTTGTAAAAGAATTAGAATGGATGCGCCGTCAGCCAAAAGCGAGAACAACCAAATCAAAATCGCGTCAGGATGATTTTTATGAAATCAAGGAAAAAGCACAAAGCAGACGCCGTGAAAACAAAGTAGAACTTGAAATTAACATGGAACGCATGGGAAGCAAGATCATTGAGCTTCACAAAATTTCTAAAAAATTCAAGGACCATGTGATTATGGACAACTTTAGTTTTGATTTTCAACGTGGGGAACGAATTGGTATCATTGGTAAAAACGGAACAGGAAAGTCGACTTTCTTGAATTTGTTGACCGGTACTTTGCCTCTTGATGGCGGAAAAGTAGTGGTAGGTGAAACCATAAAAGTAGGGTACTATACGCAAAGCGGAATCAACCCAAAACCGGGACAGCGCGTTATAGATGTCATTAAGGAATACGGAGAATTTATTCCGTTGATGAAAGGAAAATTGATTTCGGCATCACAGTTGTTAGAACGATTCTTATTTGATGCCAAAAAACAATATGACTTTGTAGACCGATTGAGCGGTGGTGAGTTGAAACGTTTGTATCTGTGTACCGTTTTGATTCAGAATCCAAACTTCTTGATTCTGGATGAGCCTACCAATGATTTGGATATTGTAACACTTAATGTATTAGAGAGTTTTTTACTAGATTATCCAGGATGTCTTTTAGTGGTTTCTCACGATAGATACTTTATGGACAAAATTGTGGATCATTTATTCATTTTTAGAGGGAACGGTGTTGTGGAAGATTTTCCAGGAAACTACTCTGATTTTAGAGCCTATGAAGACAGTGCTGATGTTGCTCAAAAAGAGGAAAACAAAGCCGAAAAGAAAGACTGGAAACAAAACAATCCAACTGGAAATTTAACTTTTAATGAGCAAAAAGAATTCCAGAAAATAGAACGAGAAATCAAAGATTTAGAGATTCAAAAAGTAGCTATTGAGCAACTTTTTTCGGATGGAAAAATTACTGATGCTGATATTGAGAAAAAAGGAAATGAATTGCAAAACCTCATCCAAAAGATGGAACTTAAAGAAGAACGTTGGTTTGAATTAAGCGCCAAAATGGAAGGATAAAATTAGGACTCAGTTGCATTTTGCAACTTGGAACATTATTACTATTTAGGATTAGATCCTCAACTAAATTTTGATTTTGTTGAGGATTTTTTTTGCATAAAACCAAT
Organism: Flavobacterium tiangeerense; assembly: GCF_007830355.1. GTDB lineage: Bacteria > Bacteroidota > Bacteroidia > Flavobacteriales > Flavobacteriaceae > Flavobacterium > Flavobacterium tiangeerense. The sequence goes on from NZ_VLKO01000007.1 coordinate 253,652, forward strand.
TTTTGACTGGTAAGAAAAATTACATTGAATTAAAAGCCCGATCGGTGTTTTGTAGTTTATTTTATATATTTTTGAGAAATTTATTTTTTGATTTTTGTCAGACTAAGATACCACATTATAGAAGATTACATTGATTTCATTAGATCTAAATATAAATTAGGCATAATGCGCAAAAATTGACCATATAGAAATTTCTATGCTATGCATTTTGAATACTCAAATTGATTTACTAAATATTTTTACCTTAATAATTAGTGTAATCGCATTAATTGCAACGCTTAGAAAATTATAAAAACTAAAATAAAAAAATGAAAAAATTATTTATTGCCAGCATTCTTTTGTGTTCAATGTGTGCGTCAGCTCAAGATGACTATGTCATAAAAAAAGACGGGACTAAAATTCTAATAAGAAATGAAGTCTACCATCATTCTACTTTTGGAAAACTACGTTGCTACTTTTCAGACATAAAGGGTATACAGTTTGAAAAAGGAATTGAATTAGATGAAATAGAAAAATTAGTTACAGGCGACATAACTTACATACCATTTAAAGAAAGTGAAAAAAGAAATAAAGACTTAATGCTATACAAAGTTGTTGCAGAATCTGACGATAAAATATTGTTATTAGCCTTTTATCCACCTGCTATTCAACCTTCGTACGCTCCAGAATACTATTTATGGTATCAGTATAGGATAGTAGACAAGAATACTAGCACTATTGTCGAGGCTGGTATGTTTTGCGAAAGTGGGATAAGAAAAAAAATAAAAGTTCAAAAAAGTGCTATAGAAGTTGTTAAAAAGCATTTTTCAAACTGTAAAAACATCATGAGTAATTTGGCTGAGTTTGAAACAAGATTACCAAAAAAAATGGGAACTGGGTTTACAGATGCCTATATTGCAGGTTTCATGCATCAAAAAAAGCTTTTGAAATGTGAGTTATAATTCGCAAGTCAACAATTAAATTTGCATCTATTTAGATTACCAAAAACCGAAACTTGCACATGACAGTAGAACCGTGAAAGCTAGATTTTGCCGACAGAACGCGAAAAATTTCGGGCTTAATGATTATTTCAAAAGAAAAACCCGGAAACTACATTCGCTACTAAGGATCTGGGCATTAGACTTGATGAAAAAGTGTTTTTGTATCTTGGATGACTTGCTTCGACTGATCGCTATAGCTGGAGAGACAAATCCACTGTAATACAACAACTTTGGTAGCAATTTTATAAATCTGCGATTGTAACAAAATATTTTTTAAATGTCTAATTAAAGAAAAAGAAATATGGAAACGGACAGAAGACTTTGGCTGAAAAAAATTGGAATTGGAATAGCTGGTATTGGACTTACAAACTTCAATTCATTTGCTTCTCCCCTTGTATCTGAAAATTTAATTGATAGTTTTGAGAATGATGCTAATTTAATTTTTTTACGCTCAAATGAAAACCCTTATGGTCCATCTCCATTAGCAAGGAAAGCATTTGTTGATAATTCGAATATTAGTAATCGATATAATTGGGATATAGAAGTACAAATAATTTCTGATCTTGCAAAAAAGAATATTGTTAAAGACGAAAACATAATGTTGGGTGCTGGTTCAACTGAAATTTTAGATTTGGTTGCAAAATTTGTGTCAGTAAAGAAAGGTAATTATGTAATTGCAGACCCAAGCTATGATTATTGGACAGTTACTTTAGATACTTTAGGTTTAACTAAAAACAAAGTACCACTTACAACCGATAAGAAAATTAATTTACAAGCTATGTTGGAAGCCGTAAACCAAGATACTAAACTTGTTTATATTTGTAATCCAAATAACCCAACAGGAACAATTTGTGAAAGAGAAGCATTAGTAGAATGTGTAACCAAGATTTCACAAAATACAATTGTATTAATTGATGAGGCCTATTTGGACTTTACTAAACAGCAATCCCTTAGCAATCTCATAAATGACCACAAAAATATTATTATAGTCAAAACATTTTCCAAAATCTATGGTTTGGCTGGAGCACGAATTGGGTATGCAATTGCGAACAAAACGATAATTGATAATCTGGCAAATTCGCAATCCAATACAAATAATAGCGTTAGTGTTTTATCAAAACTTGCTGCTATAGCTTCGTTGAAAGATGATAAATTTGTTTCAAATTGTTACTCGTTAAATGAAAATGTAAGACAATATACCATTAACGAACTCCAAAAATTAAACTGTGAGTGCATTTCCTCTAACACAAATTTTATCTATTTTTCACTTGCAAAATACAACAAGGATTATTTCAAGCAATTAGAAGATAATAATATTGAAGGAGGAAGAATATATGAAGAGCAAGGTAAATGGACAAGAATTACAGTGGGTAAAATGGACGAAATGAAAAAATTTATTAAAGCTATACAATAAAAAATACGATTTTAACAAATTATTCCGCCAATAGAATTATGTACCACCTATCAAAATAATAAACACATCTACTAGCAGTTAAAACCTGATGTTGCGGATTTAAAAATGATCTAATACACGCATAGCGCAACATTATATTCGTTACCCACAACAAGGAGCATCCTCAATTCGGAGACGAAATAGTTCTTCCTCAGACTACGCAAATATCCAACTTTTCGCCTTCAATCATACTCACAAAAAAATACAACAAACCCCACCTCAAGTTCATAATCGTAACTTGGGATGGGGTTTTTCGTTTGAATACATTAACAGAAAATTAGCACAATTACACTACTTGAGTATTGAAATAACGTATACATTTGACAATCAATTTCAATCATCAATCTGTAAATCAACTCAAATGAACGTAAAATCTACAAACGCACCCATCAAAAAAAAATCTAAATTTATACCATACCTGCTCTTATTGAGTACGATTTTGTTTTTTCAATATTCTTGGTCACAAAATATTTCAGTAAAAATAATTGATGCAACAACTAAAGAGGTTATCCCCTACGCCACAATCAATATTGACAAAAAAGAACATTTAATCTCAAATGCTGAAGGTTTTTTCAATCTTCCAGAAACTACCCTTCAAGATGACAATACATTAATCATTACCTATCTAGGATATAAAAATCTTGAAGTTAAAGTAAGTCAATTATCAAAACTAGATTATATCATAGCACTCACTCCTACAATTTTTGAATTAAATGATGTACAAGTAAATGGTGAAAAACCCAATCCTTATGCAATCATGGCTACAGTAAAAGCTAACTTAGCTGTGAATTACGGTAGTAAAAACAGTCCAACAAGAGACATGTTATTTGTGAGAAAATCAACTGCGACATATCCTAATGAAATTGTAATTGATGTAAACCAATCCACAGGTTTTTCAAAACAAGCACTAAAAAAAGTAAACAATGATATTCAATCTTTTACAAACACTTTAATTGCATCACCTCCAAAAGAGTATACTGACATGCTATGTAATTTGTATACCAATACTATTAAAAAAGACAATAAGTCATTTGAATCACATAAAATGAACGTTCTCAAAGCAACGGTTCTCAAAAATGAAGGAAGTGCAACCTCATCAGAAGAGTTGAAACAAATAGGCATCAAAACAATGCTAAAACACTTAGATTCTACAAAGTATTACCGCATTAAAAGTGGACTCATCGGTTCTCGAGATACCATTTCTTTAAGAAAAGATTTCAACAAAAAGAAAATAAAATCTAAATCAGCAGATAAAAGTACGCTCTTAACAACCACCAAATACAATTTAACTCAATTCATCCAGAACAATAATTTAGGCACATCTTCTGAGCATGATTTTATAAATAATCCAGATTTGTACCGTTACAAATTTGAAGGAACTATTTTTACTGAAGATAACGATTATGCATTTGTACTAACATTTTCACCAAAAAAAAGCAAAGCTAAATACACCGGTAAACTCTATATTAATGAGTCTGACTATGCCGTTCTTAGAGCTGAATACCAACTTGATGAAGGAGAAAAACTAAACAATGTAAATTTAAAATGGCTTTTAGGTATTAAAGTAGCCCAAAATAATAACAAAGGAATTTTAATGTACCGAAAAAAATCAGATGAAAAGAACTATTACCTACACTATGCCTCTGAAGAAAATGGCAATTATTTTTATGTAAACCGACCTTTGAAATTTATTGAAATCACAAAAGAAGACAAAGATATTCTATCATTAGACATAAAATTTGAAGGAAACGCTACTACTAAAACTGAATTTTTAAATCTATCGCATTCCCTTGTAACAGATATTGATGTTACTAAAGTTGTTGAAAATGAATTCAAACTTATAGCTATAAAATCATATGATCCTAAAATATGGAAAGGATACAACGCTATAGAACCATTAGCAGAATTAAAGCGATTCAGAGTAAAAGATTAATTTACATCATGCAACTTTTTGTTATTATGCTCTAACAAAAATAATTTTAAAAATAAAATGGCTGTACAACAATACAGCCATTTTACTAACTAACTAAAAAAAAAACAATTAACTAAAAACTATTTAACAAAATCACTTAACAATTATTTTTACAACTTCGTAGGTTGAAGTAGAGCTGATTATTTTACTAAAATAGATACCTGAAGTCAACATTGATTTAGCAATCTGAACTTCATTATTTCCTACTTGAGTATCGTGGTAAATGGTGGAAACTAACTTTCCATTTATATTATAAATTTCAATTGCAACTCTTTCTGCATCCGTTGCTGTAAAACGCAGTTTTGAATTATCATCTATTGGGTTTGGCGATATTGAAACTTTAGTTCCTTGTGATGCCAAATCAAATTCTGCTGTGTCTAATGTGAGATTCTTAGAAAATTGAATGGTTTGTAAATCCATCTCTTTTACTGTTGGTTTTCCATCAATAGCAGTCATCTTAAACACAATTGTTTTTATGTCATTCAACACTAACGGATTTCCTGTACTAGAAACAAATGCTGTAAATGGTATGGCAAAATCCTGTAAATCTCCTGTAAGAGTAATTGTTGCTTTGTACTGTTGTTCCCAGTTTGAAATACTATTTTTAATAAAAACTATTTCTAGAATACCTGTCCCTTTGCCACGCAAATGTAAACTTTTGTAGGTTGACAAATCTACTGCTTTAAACCTTGGTGTTAGGGCTCTGTATGCAGCCACATAATCTGTTGTGGTAGCTATAAGGCTTATATTGCGCTCTACAGGAAAACTTCCAGCATCATACTCTCGTGTATTTACGCCTACATTATAATTAGTAACAGTTGTTGTACTAGCTGGAGCGTCAATTCCCCAAGGCCCATCAGATAAGAATAAATCATCTGGAGTGGCAACTCCATCTCCTATTCTAAATCCAATGTCAAACAAATTACCCGTTGGCACCACAATATCCGTTACATATTTTTTATTCAAATCAATTGTACTGTTCATTTTTTGCTCAGTACTAGTTTCTGTTTTTCTCAAACCTCCGTCAAAAGTTACGGTGCTTGTAGCATTTGTATTTATAATTTGCAATTCTAAGTTTCCATTAACATATCTTCCTTTTTTAACAAAAACTGTTGGTGGCTCAGACAAACTATATCCAGAAATTGGTTTTTGCTTTTGAATTAAACTCACAACCTCTTGCCCTATTTTGAACAAATCATCTATTGAGTTTGTCCAAATTTGAAAATTATAGAAACTAATATTTTTTTGATATTTATCAAGATTCCAATGACTTTCTAGCGCATAATTCGCATCTGCATTTACTTTCTTAGCAGAGAAACTCAATACATATTCAATACTATTATCTGCATTTTTTATGATGGTTTTGATAAAAGGCTGCTCGTTAATTTCAATAGTTGAAACTGATATAATTTGCGCACCTAATAAACGATCACAAATAAATTTAGTATGCTCATAAACGCCATTATCTGTTTTCAAAGCCAAAATAGAAGCAATTGTTTTATTGTTTTTTATATAATCTACTGAGTATACTTCGGATGCATTGGTAATAGAAAGTAAATCTGTAGGTGTAGATTCTACAACTGATTGCTCGTTAATGATTCCAAATGGAATAAAATCTTTAAGTACTGTACCCGATGCTTTTCTAGAATATAAACTTGGTTTTGTTACTTTTCTTGCTGTGGCAACATCAAACTTGTACGCTGTTTTTACTCTATTAAAATTTCGTTTGTTAATTTGTTCTGATAATCTATTGTTACTCTCTAGACCGCCCTCATTAGCTCCTGAGATAGAAGCTTCAAACACAGGACAAGTAGCATATCCTGAACAAGATGGATCATCACAATCAATTAAATTATCGCCATCATCATCAATCCCATTATCACAAATTTCTTGAGGAACAGGCGCTGTAGGACAACGTGCTCCATCATTGCTAGAACTTGACGGACCAAAGGCAAATAAATTTGAGTTCATCCCAATTAAACCATTCAAATCCTTCACATCACGAACCACATAAACAGTTCCTGTTTGATTGGCAGATACGTAAAAACTACCTGCTAAATCAAAATACACGGCCCCATAAGTATAGTTATTACCTAACAATACAGGCACAACTCCTAGATTAGTAACTACTCCATTTAATGGATTAACTCTGTAGAGAATATTAGTAGCTTGTTCAACGGTGTACAAATTTCCATCTGCTGCATTAAAAGCCCAATCGTGAACATTAATACTTTGTGACAATTCAAAAGAACCTAAATACTGTAAATAAGATGGTGAGGCTGGATCTAAATCTATTTTGTAATACGTGCTACCTCCTGATTTAAAAAAATAAATTCCTTCAGCACTCACATCACCCACATATCTACTCCCGTCAGGCAAAGCAGGAATGGTATAAATAGTAGTATTGAAATTCTTCCCTATTCTTACAATAGATTTAGATGGAGAAGTTAAATAACCCCAAATATATCCATCTTTAGCATTATAACCTGCACCATTGATATTTCCAGCTGTGATATTTTGAGCAACTGAAATAGAATTTCCCGAAGCCAAATCAATAGCAAACACATCATTATTTTGGATCAAATACGCATTGAAATCACAATTAAAGGGTATGTCTTGTGCACCTGATGTAGTGGTTAAAAATAGTAAAAAAAACAAAAATGCTCTTGGTCCTTGACAATGTAAAATTTTAATCATATCTATTTCCTTTTAAATAATCAACATTGTAAAATTAATTCAATATGCTACAGGAAAATAAATATTTAGATATAGGATGGAGTAACTATCGATGAATGGTCTATTTCTATAGACCATTCAAAAAAAAATACATAAACCACTATCTACCAAGGAATCGGATTGTAATCTTTCAAAAACTTACCACACCAATGTTTTCCCGTATTGATTCCGTCAAACAACGGATCCATTACCCGCGCAGCACCATCCACAATATCTAATGGTGGTTGAAAATCTTCTTCTTCCTGTTTTCTTTTGGCTAATTCTGCCGGATCTTCATCGGTGACCCAACCGGTATCTACTGCATTCATAAAAATTCCGGCTTTTGCCAAAGTTCCAGAAGATGTGTGTGTCAGCATATTCAAAGCGGCTTTTGCCATGTTTGTATGCGGATGTCTGTCTTCCTTGAAAAAGCGATGGAACTTCCCTTCCATAGCCGAAACATTGATGATGTGTTTTTTTCCAGTGTTGTCTTTCTTCATCACTTCCGAGAGGCGGTTACATAACACAAAAGGCGCTACGGAATTCACCAACTGCACTTCAATCATTTCAGTAGTTTCTATTTGTCCCAAGCGCAAGCGCCAACTATTGGTTTTTCTTAAATCTACTTGCTGTAAATCGGCATCGAGTTCTCCTTCCGGAAAAACTTCATTTGCCACGAGAGCATTATCAAACGAATACGGAATCTGCGATAATTTGGCGGAAGCACGCAACCCAATTCCTGGTTCTGGTCCGTGCCAAGTTACGGGCATATTTTCATTAGTTGAAAAACCAGTAGTCAACACTTTCAATTCATCCAAACAATTGATATGATCCAGTAATAATTCTTGTGCTTGTTGCGGTAAAGAGGCGATGGAACGCTCCTCGTTTTCCATTAAATGCGCATAGAATCCTGCAGGACGTCTCACGGTTTGGGCTGCATTATTAATTAAAATATCCAAACGCTCGTACTTTTGCTCTATGAAATTACAGAAAATTTCCACACTCGGAATATGTCGTAAATCCAATCCGTGAATTTTCAAACGATGTCCCCACTCCATGAAATCGTCTTCCTTAGAAAAACGCAAAGCCGAATCAACTGGAAAACGAGTGGTAGCGATAACGGTTGCACCTCCTCGTAAAAGCATCAACGTAATGTGATAGCCTATTTTTAAGCGAGAACCAGTAATTACAGCAACTTGCCCCTTTACATCGGCGGTTTGGAAACGTTTAGCATAATTAAAATCTCCACAATCCGTACACATGGTATCATAAAAATGGTGCATTTTAGTAAACTCCGTTTTACATACGTAACAATTTCTTGGCGTTTCCAGTTCCAATTGTTCTTTGTTTACGAGATCATTGTACGCCAATAATTTGGGCGCCATAAACACACTGGCTTCTCGAGCATGACGGATTCCGGTCTCTTTCCTTGCGGTTCTATCTTGCTTTTCTTTTTTACGTTTGGCTACTAATTTTCCATCTTTTTTACGTCGGGAAAACTCATCACGATCTGGGCGAGAAAATTGACCTGCAGCTTTAATTAAAGCCGTTCGTTGTTCTTTTGGAATGTCAAATATTTGGTCGGTATCAGTATTTAATTGCGCTAAAATAGCGATACATCGGTCAATTTCTTCTGAGCTTATGGCAGTTTTATGTTTTATTTGTTCCATCATTATCATAAAAAAGGATCTCAATTTAGTGTAAAATCCAAGGCCGCAAATATAGACTTTTTAACGTCGGAAAATTTTAAGGTTATACCGTCGAAAATCTTAGCGCGAAGATGATAGTTTTGCATTTTGACTTTCGACTATTATCTTACTATCTTCGCACCTACGATGTTCTTTCACAAAGATGTGTGAAGCACCGCAAAAAGACACAAAATTTTAGAAAAAACTGTGCCCCTTTGCGTTTTATCTTTGAGAATCAATATATAACAGAAAAGTACTATGCTGTTTCAAATCAAATCATATTTACAATTCCTTTGGCACTCCAAAAATGAGCATGCAGTGCATTCTCCATTTGTATTTAGTTTACTGACCAAATGTTTTTATGACAAAAAATTAAAACCAGAATATGCTGTTTTAAGAAAATACAGAAACACGCTTTTAGCAAATAGTAATTCGATAGAAGTAACTGATTTTGGTGCAGGTTCGAAAGTATTCAAATCGAATACAAGAGAGATTACTAAGATTGCAAAAACGGCGGGTATTTCTTCAAATCGAGCCGAATTATTATTTCGTATAACCGCTTATTTTCAACCGGATACTATTCTAGAAATTGGAACTTCATTAGGATTAGCAACTTCAGCACTTTCTTTAGGAAATTTTAAAGCAAAAATCACAACGCTGGAAGGTTGTCCAAATACAATGGCACTTGCAAAAAGTCAATTTCAAGCATTCCATTTTGACAATGTAAATCCAATCGTTTCAGAATTTAGTAATTATTTAAGTGACTTTAAACCTTCGAATTTCGATTTTAAACTCATTTATTTCGACGGCAATCACTCTAAGAAAGCAACTTTAGATTATTTTGAAGCCTTGCTTCCAACTGTGACAAATGATACGCTTTGGATATTCGATGATATTCATTGGTCGCCAGAAATGGAAGAGGCTTGGCAAATCATAAAAAACCATCCAAAAGTGACGGTAACAATTGATACTTTTCAATGGGGATTGGTGTTTTTTAGAAGAGAGCAACCGAAAGAGCATTTTATTATTAGAGTATAAAGCAAAAAAAATGACAGCCATTACTGACTGTCATTTTCAACATTGAATTAATTATTCCTTATTCTTTAGCTCTTTTCATTTCCCCTGATTTTGCACCCATACGATTAACGGTATACATTGGTGCAAATTTCAATTTCAAACCTGCAATTTTTCTGTTGTCATCACTTGTAAGACCTTCTTTTTCTACGGTGTTTTTACGACTGTCAAGTGCTTCATACATCAATTTAATTTCGTCCCAATCCTCACGTGTGTAAGCATCTTTATTGTTTTCAACAGTATCCACAAATTGTTGGTAAACACTCAAAATATTGTTTTTATTAACCCATACAAAACTCATGTCCTCACCTACTTTTCCTTCTCCAAAAAGTGCATTACGCATTTGTTGTTTTGGATTTGCAGGCAATACCGCAAGTTCCTCTGCTCTCATTTTTTCAAGATTAGCTCTCATCGTTTCGTACTTAGCTCTACTTGCTTCTAAACGAGCTTTTGCTTCAGCATCATCTGCCATATCCGCAAGAGCAACCTCAGCCTCTGCGCTTTTCAATTTAAACTCAGATTCTATTTCCATCCAGTTATCCTTAGTGTCCTCAGCAGCTACATTACTTAATGAATCCACATACATTACGTAATTGTCTACTTTAATTTTAGCTTGTTCTGTTTTTTCATCTTTACAAGCTGTAAATCCTATTGCAATTAAGGCAAGTCCTAATACTAGTTTTGTATTTTTCATGTTTTTATCTTTTATTGGTTAATACGTGACAAATGTATAGGCAAAGCTTTCATTTTCAATTTAAAACAAAAAATTATACAACTAATTACTATAATTGTGCAAAACCGACTAAAACCATTAGAATACTACACAAACAGTCGGAATAGAAGATTGGCTATTACAGCGGTACCTCAGGATTTCATGTTTATGAATAGGATACTGACTCCCGTATTGATACTTCATAATTTATGAAAACGAACATCAAACCAAATTACTATGTCAATTCGTGTAACAAATAAAAAAAAGTGCTACTTATTATTCAAATAAAACTTTTATACCTTTATATCATAACTTAACAGCATCTTTCAAGAAACGAAAGAATAAAATTTATTAAAGAATGGCAAACCCACTGATACAGATAACCGATATTAAGCGAAACTTTGTTCTAGGAAATGAAATCGTATATGTCCTTAAAGGAATTAATTTAGAGATCAATAAAGGGGAATATGTAGCATTAATGGGACCTTCAGGATCAGGTAAATCTACCTTAATGAATTTATTAGGCTGTCTTGACACTCCTACATCTGGAAATTATATTCTTAATGGAAAAGACGTGAGCCAAATGCGCGATGATGAGTTGGCAGAAATTAGAAATAAAGAAATAGGTTTTGTGTTTCAAACCTTTAATCTATTACCAAGAACGACTGCCTTAGACAATGTGGCCTTGCCTATGATTTATGCTGGTTTTTCAAAATCAGAAAGAAACAAGCGTGCCACCGAAGTATTAGATCAAGTGAACCTATCAGATAGAATGGACCACCAACCCAACCAACTCTCTGGAGGTCAAAGACAGCGTGTTGCCATTGCTAGAGCATTGGTAAACAAACCTTCTATTATCCTTGCTGATGAACCTACAGGAAACTTAGATAGTAAAACCTCTGTAGAAATCATGAAACTCTTTGGCGATATTCACGCACAAGGAAACACCGTAATATTAGTAACGCATGAAGAGGAAATTGCTGCTTATGCGCACCGTGTCATTCGTTTGCGTGACGGCCTCATAGAAAGTGATATTTCAAAGTAATCAGTGTTCTGTAGCAGTTTACAGTTTTATTCATTAAAAAGAAGGTCTATACCAAATAATGTTGAAGTATTATAATGACTTTGTTTTTTAGAAAAAAAACTTAAATACAACTAAGTAAAACGAATTAAAACTACCCCGACGAGAGCTATTCTAGAGTAGAAAAATATAATTTCGATCTCTTTTCTAAAGCACCGTATAAACTTTTCCATACATGAAAATCGCTTTACTTACCTGCGAAAAACTTCCTGATTTAAATCCTGAAGATCAAAAACTAATTCCAGCACTGGCAAAATATAACATTCAGGCTGTAGCTGCAATTTGGGATGATGCTAGCATCAATTGGTCACAATTTGACTGTTTGGTTTTTAGAAATACCTGGGACTATTTTGAAAAAGAACAAGCATTTACCCTTTGGCTTGACCACATCAAAAAATTAGGCGTTAAAACACTAAACCACATTGATACGGTAAAAAATAACATCCATAAATTTTATTTAAAAGAGCTAGAGCAAAAGGGAATTCCCATCATTAAAACCCTATTTATTGACAAAACCCAACAGCTGGATTTAAACAAACTAATACCAAATCACTGGAATAAAGCAGTCATAAAACCCGCTTTTTCGGCAGGATCTTATCTCACCGAAGTGTTTGACAGAACACAAATTCAAGCGATAAACAATCAATATGAATCTATAGCTGCAGATAAAGAATTACTCCTTCAGGAATTCATGCCAGAAATTCAAACATTGGGTGAAACATCATTCATTTTTTTTGATAAGAAATTCTCTCATGCTGTGAATAAAAAACCCGTTTCTGGTGATTTTAGAGTCCAATCACTCTACGGAGGAAAATATACGCTGGTCGAACCATCAGCTGAACTCATCCAAAAAGCACAAAAAGTGGTCAATACTTTTCAAGAGGATTTGTTGTACGCTCGTGTAGATGGAATTGTCATTGAAGACGAACTTTATTTGATGGAAATAGAATGCATTGAACCAGATTTGTATTTTAACTTAAGTGCTAATTCATTAGACCAATTTGTTGCAGCATTAATAAAATTAATAGCTTAAATTTGTTTTTTTTATAAAACTAAGATCTCATTAATGAAAGTATATACAAAAACTGGCGATAAAGGCACTACAGCCCTTTTTGGCGGTACACGAGTAGCCAAAGACCATGCTCGCATAGAAAGTTACGGAACCGTTGACGAGTTGAACTCTCATATTGGTCTTATTCGGGACCAAGACATGAATGCCCATTACAAAGATATTTTAATTGAAATTCAAGACCGCCTTTTTACGGTAGGCGCCATTCTTGCCACGCCTCCAGAAAAAGAGGTAAAGAAAAACGGGGAACTGCGTTTGCAAAACTTAGGCATCATTGAAACCGACATTGAATTATTAGAAAATGAAATAGACGCGATGGAAGAAGCGCTACCGCCAATGACACATTTTGTATTGCCCGGTGGTCATACCACTGTGTCATATTGTCATATCGCACGCTGTGTATGCCGAAGAGCAGAGCGCCTAGCCGTACATTTAAGTCATGACGAACCCGTCGTTGAAATCGCAATTAAGTACTTAAACCGACTTTCTGACTACCTTTTTGTGTTGGCACGAAAGTTGTCCTACGACTTAAAAGCGGATGAAGTTCAATGGATTCCTAGAAAATAGTATTCAGCTAGCAGTGTGCAGTCTCAGTTTGCAGTTTTATACTGATCACTGAAGACTGATCACTGAAGACTAAAAATAAACGTTCTTAACTTTAACTAAAAATAAATCGTTTTTTACTTGTATTTTTCAGTAAAAAATTTATTTTTGCACAAAACTAAATCGACAACAGATGTATTGGACATTAGAATTAGCATCCTATTTAAGTGATGCACCATGGCCTGCTAACAAAGATGAACTTATTGACTACGCTATTAGAGCTGGAGCTCCATTAGAAGTAGTAGAAAACCTTCAATCTATTGAGGATGAAGGCGAAATATATGAATCAATGGAAGAAATATGGCCAGATTATCCCACAGACGAAGATTATCTTTGGAATGAGGATGAATATTAAAAAACAAACCAATTAAAAAGTCTCAAAAGAGGCTTTTTTTTGGTTTAAATTTACGCAAATACACAATTAGAAATATAAAAATATTATGAGTTTCATAAACAGCATTATCAAGGTTTTTGTGGGCGACAAGTCACAAAAAGACGTCAAAGCGCTACAACCCTATCTCACTAAAATAAAAACATTCGAGGAACCCCTTAAAGCTTTGTCTCATGATGAGCTAAGAGGCAGAACTCTTTTTTTTGAGGACAAAATCAAACAAGAACGAGCTGACAAAGATGCTAAAATAGCAGCGCTAAAACTGGAAGTTGAAAACATTGTAGATATTGACAAGAGAGAGGATATTTACGTGGCCATCGATGCCCTTGAAAAAGAAGCTTACGAAATTTCAGAAAAAACATTAATGCAAATCCTTCCTGAGGCTTTTGCAGTGGTAAAAGAAACAGCAAGACGTTTCAAAGACAACACCCAAATTGAGGTAACAGCAACCCCAAAAGACCGTGAACTATCTGCCACAAAAACATACATTACCTTAGATGGAGACAAAGCCATTTGGGCTAATTCTTGGAGTGCTGCAGGTAAAGAAATCACCTGGGACATGATTCACTATGACGTTCAGTTAATAGGCGGAATGGTACTACATGAAGGTAAAGTTGCCGAAATGCAAACCGGTGAAGGAAAAACATTAGTAGCTACATTGCCACTTTACTTAAATGCCTTGACTGGAAACGGAGTTCACCTTGTAACGGTAAATGATTATCTTGCAAAAAGAGATAGTACCTGGAAAGCACCTTTGTTTGAGTTTCACGGCATGACTGTGGAGTGTATTGACAACTACCAACCAAGCTCTGAAGGTCGTAAAAAAGCCTACGATGCAGATATCACGTATGGTACCAATAATGAATTTGGTTTTGATTATTTAAGAGATAACATGGCTCATTCTCCTGATGACCTTGTACAAAGAAAACACAATTACGCTATTGTAGATGAGGTCGATTCAGTATTAATTGATGATGCTAGAACTCCTTTAATTATCTCTGGACCAGTTCCACAAGGAGATCGTCACGAATTCAATGAATTAAAACCAAAAATTGAAAACCTAGTAAGTCTTCAACGTCAATTAGCAAACGGTTTCTTATCTGAAGCTAAAAAACTAATCAAAGAAGGAAACACTAAAGATGGTGGATTTCAATTGCTAAGAGCTTACAGAAGTTTGCCTAAGAATAAAGCATTGATTAAATTTTTGAGTGAAGAAGGTATCAAACAACTGCTTCAAAAAACCGAAAATCAATACATGCAGGACAACAAAAGAGAAATGCACAAAATTGATGAGGCATTGTACTTTGTTATCGAAGAAAAAAACAATCAAGTAGAATTAACAGATAATGGAATCCAGTACCTATCTGGCGATACAGATGCTGACTTTTTTATCCTACCAGACATTGGAACTGAAATTGCCAATATCGAAAAGAAAAAATTAGAGAAAGACCTTGAAGCCGAAGAAAAAGAAAAATTATTTCAAGACTTCGGAATCAAAAGTGAGCGTATCCATACATTAACACAGCTTTTAAAAGCCTACGCTTTATTCGAAAAAGATGTAGAGTATGTAATCATGGACAACAAAATCATGATTGTAGACGAGCAAACAGGTCGTATTATGGACGGTCGACGTTATTCTGACGGATTGCACCAAGCCATTGAAGCCAAAGAAAATGTAAAAATCGAGGCTGCTACACAAACTTTTGCAACGGTTACTTTGCAAAACTATTTCAGAATGTACAACAAGCTAGGCGGAATGACTGGAACTGCAGTTACAGAAGCGGGTGAGTTATGGCAAATATACAAGCTTGATGTAGTAGAAATCCCTACTAACAGAGGCATTTCAAGAAAAGACAAAGAAGATTTCATCTACAAAACAACTCGTGAAAAATTCAACGCTGTTATTGAAGATGTAACCGAATTGTCTAAAGCCGGAAGACCAGTTCTTATTGGAACAACATCGGTTGAAATTTCAGAATTACTAAGCCGAATGTTGAAAATGCGTGGCGTAGCACACAATGTGTTGAATGCCAAAATGCACAAACAAGAAGCACAAATTGTGGAGGAAGCTGGAAAACCAGGCGTAGTAACCATTGCTACAAACATGGCTGGTCGTGGTACCGATATCAAATTATCACCAGAGGTTAAAGCTGCTGGCGGACTTGCCATTGTAGGTACAGAGCGTCATGACTCCCGTCGTGTAGACCGTCAATTACGTGGTCGTGCAGGACGTCAAGGTGATCCTGGAAGTTCTCAGTTTTATGTTTCGCTTGAGGACAACTTAATGCGTTTGTTTGGTTCTGAACGTGTAGCCAAAGTAATGGACCGTATGGGATTACAAGAAGGCGAAGTGATTCAGCACTCTATGATGACCAAATCTATAGAACGCGCTCAAAAGAAAGTAGAAGAAAACAACTTTGGAGTACGTAAGCGTTTGTTAGAATATGATGATGTAATGAATGCGCAGCGTGAAGTAGTCTACAAGCGTCGTCGTCACGCCTTGTTTGGCGAACGCTTAAAGCTTGATATTGCAAACATGCTTTATGACACCTGCGAGTTAATTATTGAGCAAAACAAAGCAATAAATGATTTCAAGAACTTTGAGTTCGAATTAATACGTTATTTCTTGATCACGTCTCCAGTAACCGAAAGTGAGTTCGCTAAAATGAACCCAATGGATCTTACCGGAAAAGTATACAAAGCAACATTAGATTATTATACCGAAAAAACAGCACGTAGCGCCCGTGAAGCATTACCGATTATCAAAAGCGTTTATGAAGATCAAAACAACCAGTTTGAGCGCATCGTAGTTCCATTTACGGATGGAATTAAATCTTTGAATGTAGTTACCGACTTAAAAATGGCTTACGATTCTCAAGGAACACAACTAGTTGCTGATTTTGAGAAAAACATCACACTAGCCATTGTAGACGAAGCTTGGAAAAAACACTTGCGCAAAATGGACGAGCTAAAACAATCTGTTCAACTAGCCGTGCACGAACAAAAAGATCCGTTGCTAATTTACAAACTAGAGGCCTTCAACTTGTTTAGAGCCATGATTGATAATGTAAACAAAGAAGTAATTTCTTTCTTGTTCAAAGGAGATTTGCCAGCACAAGAAAACCAACGCATTCAAGAAGCTATTGATGTAACTCCCGTTGAGGATTACACCACTTCAAAAGATGAAATTGTAAGCAGCGAAAGTGCAAATCAAGAAGCCATGCAAACACAGCAACGTCAAGTTACAGAGACCATCACTCGCGACATGCCAAAAATCAATCGCAATGACAACGTAACCATTCAAAACGTGGCCAACGGTCAAACACAAGAAATGAAATTCAAAAAAGCTGAAAGCCTAATCGCCTCAGGACAATGGGTATTAGTGAACTAAAACCTTTTATTTCAAGATTCATAAAACTCCACTGCGCAAGTAGTGGAGTTTTTTTATGCTATTTTTTCGGGAGCTATTCCTGCCATACGCTGCAAGCTATTTGGTTTCAAACCCTTTTTCTAGGCACTTTCAGGAGCTTCCTGCGGTCGCTCTGCCAGCACCATAAAAAGTGGTTTTCAACCCGCATAGGCTTTACGCTACTGTCAGGGCTATACCCTAAAACTAACCAAAAAGAAAAAAGAATCATCCAAAAGCAAACTAATCCTCAAAAAATCGAAATGGCTTTCACATCCAAGTAAATACATCAGAAAAGTACACAACAAATTAAAAGTCCGTTTGATGATTTATAACTATTTATTTCTATATTTGAAATTAAATAAAACCTGACTCTTGTCAGATAAAGTCACCCAATTTAGGTGCGATATGTCTGATTTTGTCAGACCTATATACAAGTTATGCCTCAGTTTACCGAACCGAACCGAAAACGAAACGATAATATATGGAATTGACAGAATCAAGAAAACGTTTAATAATTGACCTAATTTCCGAATTTAAGAAAAGTGATTCGTACAGTTTGTATAAAACAGAATTCAACAGAATTGTTAATAACGAAAACGAGTTAAAGACAGTTATTGAAATTTTAAAATACAAACTTGAATTTATTACATCTCCGACAAAAGAAACGTATCGTCTGACAAAAAAGGGAATAGTGTTTTCTTCATTTGAAGATGCGGAATCTGCTAGCGATAAAATCATAATGAATAGCTTTAATAATTCAACAATCGGACAATTTAATCAAGATTCTAATTTTTTTGAAAGTCCTAATAATATAAAAACAAAGGCAGCTCCAAGCAATAATCCGGTAATAAAATCACGACTTAAAACTATATTGTCAAATCCTTGGTTTATTGGAATTTCATTAGCTTTATTAGCTGCAATATTAAACGGTAAGAGATTTATGAGTTTTATAAATAACATGTTAGATAATTTTTAAAATTTACTTCTGACTTAAAGCGGTGTAGAAGTGAAACCGCAAATTGAAGCCGAAAAATAAAACCGAAGGCATAACACACGCTACAAGCAATTTGGGTATTAGGCTTAATTTGAAATTGGTCTTGTATTTGGAAGATTTGGCAAATCCGAAAGATAACGCTGATTTAGTCCCAAACTGCTTGTAGCGCAGGGACGTTAGCGGTAATTCGCCCGCAGAATCGGAGAATCTAATTCAATTATATAACCAACAAATAACATAAATGTCCTTAAAAAGAGAATTAAAATTTTTTGAAAATTACAAAGTGACCTCGCCTGCGATAGATAATCTAATATTTAAAGAACTTGGTGGTTTAATATATGATGGTGGTGCAAATACTAAATATAAATGGATTGAACAAAGTACAATTGACCTTCGTGAATTTGGTGATATTATCAAAAGTACTTATATAAGGTGGGCATTAGCAATTAATGGTTTAAACCTTGGTCATGAAAAATATAAAAGCGAAGATTTTAAAGGGAAAGCTTTTGCTATAACCTCTGCAAGATTTGTTAATGGTGATATTACAAAAGTAAATATAATGGCATGGGATGGACCAACTGCTTCTCAAAATCATTTGGACACAGTTAACATGTTAGCTTCATATGCAATAATTGATATGTATGCATTACTTGAAGAATTAATACTAAAGTTATTTAAGACATATTGGTTTTATAATCCAGAAAGTATGTTAGTAGGTAAAGATAATCGAAGTTTAAGAATACTTTATAGAGATAGAAATGTTAATCCTGATGCATGGGAAAATGCATGGAACGAAAGACTCGATAAGTGGCAGAGAAATAAAATTTATGATGGAATAGGAAAAACATTTATTTCCTATTATTCATCGGCAAAATTAAAAGTTCCAAAAGATAAAGAAGAATACACTGTTGAAAATATAGCTACAACACTTAAAAGTATTTCAGTTTTAAGAAATTGTTTAATTCATGGAAGTCCTACTATACCTAAAGAACTTGCTGAAATATCAAATATTGACAAAGTAAATGAATTTCCATTCGTAGAAGGCGAAAAGATTGAATTAAATTTAAACCATTTGATTTCAATTGAACAATTTACAAATGCATTTGTGGCGACTTTAAATGTTTCGCTAATTGAAAAATTCTTACCGAACAATTAGAACTACCGCTAACACACGTAGCTGTTGCGCAACTCTCTTAAAAAAGTAAAATTTCAAGATAAGCATAAAAAACAACCTCGTTTAAGGATTTTTAAGCGAGGTTTATTTTTGGTTTTAGGTTGTAGTTTGTAAAAATAAAAAGCCTTAAAAAGTCGGTTTTCAAGTCAATGAAAGCTGTTTTTAGAGAAGTTGGTACTTTTGCTTGTATTTCACTTACAACTCCGGACTTTGTTTTTGTTTTTTTGGTGATAAACTTCAAGTATTTCTTAAGATTATAGGTTAACGCTGCCATCAAAACGTGTTTGTTGGCTTGCTTGATTCCTCTTGTGTTTACGCGCTTCATATTGGTAAAATTGACCAACGTTCCTATTACTGGTTCTACGGTTTTACTTCTCACTCGCACCATTTGCTTGGAATAGCGTGCGTTTTGAGTCAGTTTTTGGTGCATTCGATCGTAGTGTTC